>DKQK01000064.1 GCA_002471665.1 Gammaproteobacteria bacterium UBA7310 | reverse complement strand
GACCGAATACATTCTGCGGTACCTGACTGACAAAGAACTGCGCCAAACTGTCCAGCGGCAACTGAACAAAGGGGAATACCGGCACAAACTGCCGCGCTGGATATTCTTTGCGGACCAGGGGGAATTCACCACAGGGGACTATGAGGAAATCATGAATAAGGCCAGCAGCCTCAGCTTTCTATCCAATGCCATTCTGTACTGGAACACGATCAAGATAAATGACGTGGTTGAGCAGCTCCGGCAGCAGGGGGAGGATATCGACGACGAGACCTTATCCCATATCTCGTTACTGCCCTATAAGCATGTGTTGCCCAATGGTACGTATTTTATTGAAGATGAGGGGGAGGGGTAATTATTCGGAAACCTACGGTTACGCGGAGAGCCTAGGAGTCAAAACCGTAGGTTTTCGTTCAAATGCCCCCGCTGGTCCGGTTTGCAACAGGTGAGACAAGTATCGCCGTGATATACCACAACCTTGTGCAACCATTTCGGCATTGATGTTGGGATCTGAAAAATGTATTTCGATATAACGAAGCACTTCCTGACGTCGCTTCTGAGATAAGGAAACACGCTCAAGCAGGGCGTTATCACACTGTCTGATGCCTTCGCTCATGATGGACATTGCGCCGTCAATCATCAGCTTCTCCACCCGCTCAGTGAGCGCTTCAGTATCATCAAGCAGCTCCGTAAACATGCTCTCCGCAATTCTGAATTCGCGACGCCTCATTGGCGTGCTGAAGCCGCTACAGATATCAGCTGGAATAAATCGGCGAAATACATGAGAAGGAACCACCACATGAAGTAGCTCGTGCATACCACTTCCATCTCTACAGCACTCCAAGCTAAAAGGTAACATGGAACGGGTGATGCCGAATTCACCTTCGTTAGCCACATTGACCCCGGTGGAATGGGTGACGCATACGCTACCGCGTTTCACAAACCAGAACACCGTTACGTCCGTTGCGTCTTGCTGTATGTGCGACCATGAACGGCGGAAGAAGAGCCGAGATTTTGACCGCAAACGGATAATTGAACAGGCGCCCACCGCCTTCTTATCTGCTTGCACATCGATATCTGATTCACCATCGATTTTGTAATCAGCCAGGTAGTATTCCTGGTTGTTCTTGCCACGAAAGGCGTTCTGGCACTCCAGATAATTCCCATCATGAAACGAAAAGAGCTTCTCGGTCATCTGTTATCTCCCTAACTCTATTTGCCTTGCTTCAATACGCCAACCCTCCGTTTGTTTATCACTGCACCACTACACGGATTTAACAATGCTCAGCTGGAATGTTACCATCTGGCAAATTTATTATTGCTCAACACTGATGTACATTATATGTATCAGAATAGCGCAGACAGGGCGCTTATAGAACTCATAATATCTTGTACCAATAGATAAGTTGTCTTTCCGGGTATCACAAGGTCAAACCCAAACAAGCAGAATAATAAGCAGAGGTAATCTATGGCGGGATCGGTTGGAGCAATGGATGAGTGGCGGCGATTTTGGTACTTACCCTTGGCTGCGTCTTTTGGCTACGCGACCGCGGTCATGTACGTTTATTCTATGGGGCCATACATCGAGCCCATACAGCAGGAATTCGGCTGGTCGCGTGCACAGATCTCTTCCGGCATTACCATTGCTGCATTTCTAAGTGCGCTTTTTTGCATTCCAATCGGCATGCTGGTTGATCGCGTGGGGCCAAGGCCAGTGGGCATAACCGGGGTAATACTCATGTGTGGCTGTGTGGCTCTATTGGGCACCGCCACCGGCAGCCAAGGCAACTGGATCTTTCTTTGGTGTCTGCTTGCATTCTCCACCCTGTTTGTGCAGGCCACAGTGTGGACCAGCGCCGTCAACAGCCGGTTCTCTGCGTCCCGCGGCCTGGCGCTGGCCATTACTTTGTCAGGGGCTTCCGTAGCCGCCACCATATTTCCCATACTCGCCACCTGGCTCATTGAGCTATATGATTGGCGCACCTCCTATATGGCAATGTCCGGCATCTGGGCAGTCATCACCTTACCCTTCATGTATTTCTGCTTCCGGGGAGCCCAAGACCAAAGTAGCAAATCCAGCATTGCGGAAGTCAACAAAGACGAACTTGAAGGCTTGACCATAGCGCAAGGTGTCCGTTCTCCTGCACTCTACAAGTTGCTTATGGCTGGAGGTTTTTTTGCTTTTACCGCCATCGGTATTGTGGTGCACTTTGTTCCCATATTAAAGGACAGTGGGGCAGATCCGTTGTCGGCCGCCGGGGTGGCTTCGCTCATTGGCATATTTTCAATTGTGGGAAGGCTCGGCACCGGTTTCCTGCTTGATCGACTGCCCAGCCACCTCGTGGGTGCATTCGCCTTCATCATCCCGATCTTCGCCTGCCTGTTATTAATCTATGATGGCTCAAACCCGGTCAGCCAAGCCGTAGCGGCAGCGATATTTGGCCTTACCCTCGGCTCCGAAGTGGATGTCATTGCCTACCTTGCAGCGAAATACTTTGGCCTCAAGAATTTCGGCGCATTATATGGTGCGTTGGTCATGGCGCTATCATTGGGTACCGCATTCGGCCCGCTTGGAGCCGGATTTATCTATGACCAGTACGGCAGCTACGTCCCATTTTTGGTTGCAACTGCGCTGATGATGGGGGCAAGCGCCGTCGCTCTGCTTACGCTCAGCTACAACCCGACGGTGGATAAGTTAGCTATACAACAGGCATAATGCCTGAAACTAACACCACCCCGGAGTGTGTAATGAGCGTTGAAATAGAAAAACGACCTGAACTGAATCTCGCCACTATCCAGTTCAGCAATCCACCTTTTAACTTTGCAACCGTGCAACTGATCCGCGACATCGCCGATGCACTGGAACAGCTGGATCAAGATCACGACACTCGCGTGGTATTACTCAAGGCTGAAGAAAAGGTATTCTGTGCCGGTGCTGACCTGGTGTCAGACAACGGTTTCGGTGCCAGTAGTGATGACCCTTTGCGGGAATTTTATGACCAGGTGCTACGGATTTACGCAACCCGGAAACCCATCATCGCGGTGGTCCAAGGCGCGGCCATTGGTGCCGGCCTGGGTCTGGCCGTGGCAGCCGATTTCAGAATCGCCAGCAACAGTGCCAGGTTTTGCGCCAATTTCGTGGCACTGGGTTTTCATCCAGGGTTTGGACTTACCCATACGTTACCGGCACTGATCGGCAAACAGCGAGCAAGCCAGGTCATGATGACTGCCAAGCGCTACAAAGCCGATACGGCACTCGCCTGGGGCCTGATCGATACAATCACAAGTGCTGAGCAACTCCAGGAGGATGCCTTGGCATTCGCCCGGGATATCGCGATCAATGCACCCCTGTCGCTGCTGGCTACCCGAGCGACACTAAAAAGCGATCTTCTCCAACAGGTTGAATCAGCAATTCAGCGCGAACATCAAGAACAATTAAAACTTCAGCATACCGAAGACTTTGCAGAGGGAGTCAAGGCGGTAAGCGAGCGACGCACGGGGCATTTCAAGGGCCGATAGCACACCGTAATAACTGGGCATGATCGTGGGCAAAACAGATGTCATACCGCGTTTCATTCTCATCATTCAACATAGAGAACAAACTGCATTATAACAATGAATATACGCTGGAATTACCGCGTTTTATAGCGTTTTATATGGTTTAACACCGCGCTCAAGTGTATAGTTATCAAAGCATATTGTTATGCTTAGTCACGCAAGACAAACTTGCAAAAGCAATTTAGAATCAGGTGAAAAACAAAAAATATTGTGGAGGAAATCATGTCTACTACAGCAGCTTCTATCGATTGCGCGTGGAATTTAATTTTAAAAGCACCTAACGGCGTTCAGGAAAGTGTTGTAACGTTGAAATCCGAAGGTGACAAGCTGACTGGCACCATTGCCAACGAAAAGTTTGGCACACAGGAAATTGAAGCCGGCAAGTATGATGGTGAAACTCTCACCTGGAAAAGCAAAGTCACCTCTCCAGTTAAACTTACTGTTACCTACAGCGCCACCCTGGACGAAAACAATAATATGACTGGCCAGGTCAATGCAGTTATGACCAAGATTCCATTCACAGGCACACCCGTCGCCAAATAATCGGACATGTGCCGTTGAAACAAAAAATTGTGTTTTTAGTTTCAACGGCATTCATCACTGTATCGAAAGTAAATTAATTTTTATCTCATCAACTCATTAGCCACGCCTGCTGGTCGCGCATGCATTCACCACCACAGATCATTCACCACCACAGATAAAGCAAAAAAAAGTGGTCATATTACCGACGACCACTTTTTTCCTTGATACCAAGTTGACTGTATGCCCAATTACTTTGATTCGATTAATACCGGTTAATCGGTTAATACCGGCAGGGTATCCCAGCCTCGCACAGTGGATGTACGAGCTTGCTTTGCTCTATCCCAATCCACCCGCCAGCGTGGGAATCTTTTCAATACTTCTTGCAACGCAACACGGCCTTCAAGTTTGGCCAGATGGCTACCCAGACAAAAATGAATGCCATGGCCAAACGTGAGCGTTTGATCAATCTTGCGGCGAATATCGAACTTATCCGGATCGTCGTACTTGCGTTCATCCCGATTAGCGGAAGCGTTGAGCAATAGCATTACACTACCTTTAGGCACAACCTGTCCATAATGTTCCACATCACGGGTAACATAACGGGCCTGAACAGGGGAGGGTGGTTCAAATCGCAGGATTTCATCAATTGCATTATTGATGAGACTTGGGTCTTTAGCCAGTTCCGCCAACTGCTCCGGATGATCAGCGAGGACTTTACCCGTCCATCCAATCAAGCGTGTGGTGGTTTCGTTTCCGGCACCAGCCAGTAACCGCACGTAGCCGAGAATCTCTTCACGGCTCAGGCGACGATTTTCCCCCTGCTCATCCTCAAACTCGATGGTGAGCAACTTTGTCATTAAATCATCTGACGGGTTTTGTTCACGCCAATCCAGATACTGGCCAAACAGCTCATTCACTTCAACGGGAGATCCATCCTGATTGTTAAAGCGGAACTGCAGGTTCCTGGCCAGGCCGCCTTCGTCAAGGTCCAGCCCTTCCAGTGAATAATCTCGGAACTTGGTCTGGTCCGCTTCCGGAATACCCAGCAACATCCCTATGGTGCGCATCGGCATTTCCTGGCCAAGATCCTTGATGAAATCAAATCCCCCAGTACCGACCAGCGGATCCAGAACCTGTGTTGTAAACTCCCGTACCTTGGGTTCAACTTCGGCAATAGCACGGGGTGTAAAGACCTTGCGCAATAAATCCCGGTGGATATCGTGCATAGGCGGGTCTTCGAAGATGAGCATACCTGGAGGCGCTTCAAAATCGGCTTTAATCAACTCCATTATTGTGCCTTTGGCCGAGCTATATGTTTCGTGATCCCGCAAGCACTTTGCGACATCTTCGTAGCGGCTCAGCGCGTAGAAATCGTGTTCTTCGTTGTAATACAGTGGTGCCTCGTCACGCATCCTTTTCCAGACTGGATAAGGGTTTGCGTCAATCTCCATATCGTATGGGTCGTAATAAAGTGGTTCCAACTGAGCGTTCATAGTGCACAACACCTCTATTATGTCGATTCTTGGTGATCGATAAAAAAGTCCGTTCAAGTTCCGATTCTGATTAGGCAGCCCGTTACAAGCTGTCGATTTACGCTAACGACCTGTTGATTAGAGATTCGGATTCAGCATATCCCCAAGCTTAAACCGACACTCGCCAATTGGTCAACAGTGATGTTTAATAAAGACCAGCAAGTCAGACGAATCAACGAGATAGCCCACCCAGCAGTCCTGATCATCGCTAACGCTACCTTATACAACCGATGCATTTAATCAACATTGATGTTTATCAATATACGGTGCAGCCTGGTTCATGGGCCTGCTCAACCAATCATACGGTTCCGATATCCAGGCTGACGCAGGCAAAACACGCCGCTGAACACATCCAAAGCATCTCTATATAATACAACACTGTTGTTGACTAAAGGGATATCCTTCTGTAACCTTTCTAGCACTAAAAAGATGAATTAAAGGTGAAGAATTATGACCGGCTTACCCTATCCGACATACGATGCAGACAACCATTTCTATGAGCCGCCCGAAGCTCTGATGCGCCACCTTCCCAAAAAGTTCAGAAATGCCGTTTCCTATGTCCAGGTAAACGGTCGTACCAAATTGGCCATCGGTGGTCAGATTTCAGATTACATCCCCGACCCCACATTTGGTCATGTAGCGGCCCCGGGCAAACTTGTTGATTGGTTTTCAGGCAACAACCCGGATGGTATGACCATGCGTGAATGCATGGGCAAACCCATTGCGCCCCCCAATTCATGGCGCACGGGAGAGGAACGCCTGAAGGAGCTTGATGAGCAAGGGCTAACGGGAACCCTGATGTTTCCCACTTTAGTATCCGCGGTTGAGGAGCGAATGGGGCAATATGACATCAAAGCCATGTGCGCCATCATGCATTCTCTTAACCAGTGGATGCTGGAGGAGTGGAAATTCAATTTGGACAATCGTATATTCACCGCCCCTGTCATCAGCTTGGCGGATATCGATTGGGCCGTAAAAGAACTCGAGTGGGCGATCGAGAACGGCGCAAAAACGGTTTTGGTGCGTCCGGCACCGGTACCCGGTATCGCTGGATCACGCTCACCCGGTTTCGAAGAGTTCGACCCCTTCTGGGCGCGCGTGAACGAATCTAAAATATTTGTGTCGCTGCACGCATCCGATAGTGGTTATGATCGCTTTGTTCGCATGTGGATTGGTGGCAACGAGTTCCGGCCTTTTGCGCCTTCAGCTTTCAGCCATATTCTGAAGCCCGCTGCCCGCGTTATTGCGGATACTTGCACTGCGTTGATCTGCCATGGTGTATTCGATCGCTTCCCGGATGTCAAAGTTGCCACCATCGAGAACGGCGCGGCCTGGGTAAGTGATCTACTGAAAACCATGGCGAAGGCCTACAAGGTATTTCCCCAGGATTTCAAATACGATCCTGTGCAACGTTTCAGGGAAAACGTCTTCGTAGCACCATTCTATGAAGATTCCCTGGATGGCCTGAAAGACGTTGTGGGCGCAGATCAGGTGCTGTTTGGTAGTGACTACCCCCATCCTGAAGGTGTGGCAAGCCCACTTCAGTTCATAGAGCGCCTGGACGCCTATAGCGAAGAAGAGCAACAAAAAGTGATGGGTGGCAATCTATTAAACCTATTGGAACGATCAGGCTCGCTGCAGTAAAACATTTTTGTTCCCGGGGTATCTAATGATTCGCCGGGAACAATGTACAACCACTTTCATTGCCGATTTGGTTATCCCACCTTACGCCAGCCACCAGCTGGCTTTTTTTTGTCATTTTTTCACTGATAGCCATGCTAGATTTCAGCCAGTTCAGCAATAAGAAGGTTGCGAATTTTGTGTTTTAGTACTTTACCGGCGTCATTTTTAGGCAAGGCATCCCACACAACAACCTGCTCGGGAAACTTGAACTTAGCAACCCCTTGTTCTGTGAGCAGACGTGATAAGTCCGTCAACTGGGGCCGCGCTGTACCCTTGGGAACAACAACAGCACAGGCGCGTTCACCGGTTTTTGAATCGGGTAAACCCACTATCGCGATCTCTGCAATGTCAGGATGGGTGACCAGTAAATCTTCAATTTCCTTGGGCGCAATATTTTCACCGTGACGGATAATAATATCTTTTGCGCGCCCCACAATCACCAGAAACGCCTCATCCACCCAACGGCCCAGATCACCGGTACGAAAGTATCCCTCTGCGTCGAAAACGCCTGCCTCATCCTTTGCATGAACATAACCCACTAACATCTGCGGGCCTTTTGCCAACACTTCTCCGGCGTTTGTGTTTGGATCGCTATCTGCCGACAGCTTCACATCGGCGATACCAGGTTGCCCATCGGTTTCAGCAGCGTGATCTACGTCTCCAATCACGCCTACTGTTATCACCGGCACCTCTGTCGATCCGTATACCCGGGTGACCACAGCCCGTTCAAAATAGGCATCCGCCTCTCTGATTAACGAGGCAGGCACGGAAGCGCCACCACAGATAAACAGCTTCAGGTCAGGTAAATGACTCTGGATGCGCCTGGCAGCATCCAGAGTCTGCACCAGAAAGGGGGTAGCGCCGGCAAAATGGGTACACTGCTCAGAGACCAATAACGACACGCCCTGATCCGCATTCCAGTGTTCCATCAAAACGGCGGTGGTACCCAATAGTAATGGGCACTCAAAGGCATATATAGAACCGCCGATGTGACTGATAGGGGATGCCACCAGGAATTTGTCCCCGGGCTCTACCATCCAGTGTTCCCCAATTTGGGTGATAAGAGCGCGTATGGAATTATGGGTGTGCATCACCCCTTTCGGGTCACCGGTGGTACCCGATGTGTACATAATCATTCGCACCGCATTGGCATCAGTATCGGGGAGCGCCCCATTGCTATGATTTTGTCCTGCAGAGCCTTGATACAAATCTTCAAAACCGGTGAAGCTATGATGACTACCCCGCACCACAACAACTTCAGGCACCAGAGATTGCTGTTGATCTAATGCTGCAATGACCTGTTCCAGCATCCCTGCGTAATCATGGTTACGAAACTGATCTGGAATAAATATCATGCGGGATTCAACGTCACCCAGCATGAAGCGCAGATCATGCGCCCGCAAGGATGGCAGAATAGGGTGTGCCACCATACCGGCCATGGTGGCGGCCATGTAGATCACCGCTGCTTCATGCCAGTTAGGCAACATGAAGGAAATCACACTGCCCTCAGGAAAACGTGCCCACATCACCTGCGCCAATGCGCAGGATTTGGAGTACAGGGTAGCGGCATCCAGATGCACGTCCCCGTCAATAAGCAGAATACGTTCCGGGTCATTCTCGGCATGGTGCTTTAACCTGTGTGCCAGCGTTTCATGCCCCCAGTAACCTTTGGCGTAGGCGAGTGCCGCATGCTTCTTATCCCAACGAATTGATCTACCCGCTATATATCGACGCCCTGACTGTTCCTGGGAATGCATAATTAAATTGACCTCTTGGTGTAAAGAATGGGCACCAAATGACCCCATAACACACTGATTATAAAGATTTTAAAATAACCAAGGAGACTTTCGATCAAATTACGAAGATAACTTTTTTCGTTATTAAACTCAGCATAGATACGATATCATCACACCTTTAATGAACACAAGTGTTGATTATTAGCGTACAATTGAAGACTATTACGTATTCCAGTTTGAAAATTTGAGCGGTCCGCCATACCAATAAGAACCAGAGGAAAAACACCAGATGACTTCGCAGCAGATGGCTTCATACGCGGGACGTTACGCCTACTCGGGAGCGGCCCAGGTGGCGGCCGGCTGGACGCTCAAACGCGTCACACAACCCAGCCGTCTGTTTGGTGCCAATGGTATTCGCACCGGTCCGGATGGGCGCATCTATGTGGCCCAGGTCTCCGGCAGCCAAATCAGCGCCATTGATTTAAACGGTGGGGGCATTGAAACCATCAGCCCCAAAGGGGGCGCTATCATCGCCCCCGATGACCTTGTTTTCGATGCGCAGGGCAACATCTTTGCCACCGAGATAACGGCCGGGCGAGTCAGCATGCTGACAGCAAACGGACAGAGCCAGGTGGTATGCGGCAACCTGCCTTGCGCCAATCCCATTACGCTGTACCAGGGGCGCCTGTTTGCCGGTGAATGCCGCCCCGATGGCCGCATCATGGAGCTTGATCTGCACGGCGGGACACCTCGAATCATTCTGGAAAACGTCCCCCTGCCCAATGCAATGGAAGTGGGACCGGATGGCAAGCTCTATATCCCCATCATGGGCACTAATGAGATCTGGCGCGTCGATCTCAACGGGGGCTCTCCTGAAGTGGTGGCCCGGGATTTGGGTGTACCTGATGCCGTTAAGTTTGATGCCGATGGGTTTATTGTTTCCACGCAGGTAGCCAGTGGCCAGGTGCTGCGCATAGATCCACGAACGGGTGAGCGCACCATACTTGCCACCATTGCTCCCGGCCTGGATAACCTGACTTTTGTGAATGATCGCTTGTTTGTCTCCAGCATCTCCGGGCAAATCAACGAAGTATTGAGTGATGGGACAATAAAATCATTGGTGCCGGATGGTCTCAATTGGCCACTTGGCCTCGCAACGGACAGCAATGGTTTATTGTTTGTCGCCGATGGAGGGTTTACCTACTGGTTACAACCCGGGGGAGAACTGCAACCTGCCGGTATGTTGTTCACACCGGGGTTCCCTGGTTACACCCGTGGCGTTACCAGTATTGGATCAGGTGACTACATTGTTACTACTGCAAACGGACAAGTGGCGCACTGGTCTCCTGCCAAGCAGGAACACCAAGTATTGGCCGAAGGCTACGATCAACTGTACGGCATCGCAGTATCCAGCACTGGTGTGGCGGTATTTGCAGAGAAAGGTACCGGGTGCATTCATTCCGTTCATACCGGTCTGACAGAAACACTTGCCCGCGACCTGCAAGGCCCATGTGGCGTCTGCTTTTCCGAGGACCATTGCCTGGTATCAGAAGAAGACGCCGGCAGGGTGGTTCGGCTAACTCAGGGTGGGGTTGATACCGTGTTGGATGACCTGCAAAAACCCCAAGGTATTCTGGTGCGCGATAACATGCTGTATGTGGTGGATACCGGCGCCAAAGAGCTGATCCAATTCGATATGGTCAGCAACAGCCGGCAGGTCATCGCAACGGATTTGCCGGTGGGTGCGCCGCCCGGCGTGGTTCCCAAATTCCTTGATGCGATCGGTGTCCTGTCCGGCCCCATGGGCCCCTTTGCCGACATCACCGGTGGAAAAAATGGTGTGCTCTATGTGTCTGCAGACGCAGAGGGAAGTGTGCTTGAGATCACACCCAACCAACACTAACGAGAATAATACGTTTTCAATTGGAGTTATCAATGACCAACACCACTCTGGACTGTTCTGATCTGGACCAACACATGGGCAAGGCGATGGCGCCGGCACGTATGAAGGAACCGTTGCACAACAACGATTTCAGGCGCTGGGTGCAAGCTATGCATTACCCAAACCTTCTGCACTATGATCGTGATTTCGCTGCCGAAGGTCGTTACGGCCGCCTGGTTGCACCGCAATCGTTTGCCGTAGCCACTGATGATGGCCACGGGGCGGTACCTGCCTGTGTTGGCAAGATACCTGAATCCCATCTGATCTTTGGTGGTGATGAGTGGTGGTTTTACGGCCCCAGAATTTTTGCCGGTGACATGATCACCAATGAAAAAGTACCTTTTGATTATGCCGTGAAGGAAACCAAATTCGCAGGCCCCACCTGTTTTCAACGGGGTGACAATAATTACTACAACCAGAACGGCGACTTCATCGCCAAACAGCGTTCTACCACTATTCGTTACAGTGCCGCCCTGGCTCTTGAAATGGGCGCAATGAGTGAAAACAGCGAAGAACCGGAATGGACCCCTGAACAACTTGATGACCTGGAAGTGCAAAAATACGATTACATCAGAATGATGCACGAGCTGGGTCATGGCAAGCGCTACTGGGATGACATCAATGTAGGTACAGAACTGCCATTACGGGTGATCGGGCCGCACAGCATCGCCAGCTTCACCACGGAATGGCGAGCCTATCTGTTCACTATCTGGGGCGGCACTCACCGACCGGGTATGGACATGGAATCGTTCGGTTTCACCAAAGAGATGGCCGGTCATGAAAATGATCCGGTTATGGAGCGCGATAACCCAGAGCTTACCGATGGCGCCTATTTTGGCCCGTCCCGCGGCCATCTGTTCCCCCATTTTGCACGTAAGATCGGCATGCCCAGAGGTTATGGCTACGGTGCCTCCATGGGGGCATGGATTCTTGATTACCTGAACGGTTGGGCAGGGGAGTGGGGACAGGTTATACATTGCAACTCATCCTATCGAGGCCCGGCCTTTACCGGGGACGCCACATTCATGACAGCGTCCATCACTGACAAGTGCACAGATAGCGAAGGTCGTCACATCGTGAAGGTGGATTGTAAAATGAAGAATCAACTGGGTGCGACCATGGCCACAGCGAAGGCAGAAATTGAGTTACCAAAAAAATAGTGGGGTTCGATCCCTACGATAGTCGGTGATAGAACATCAGGGAATGGCGGGGTGCAGTGCCATTCCCTGACTGTACAAACAGGTCCGCCTCAGAGCTCACCGCTGAGTTGATTGGAAAGAATTTGGGCATTTTTTAGAAGCGCCTCCTGCAACAGGGGCAATCCATTACGATTCAGGCTGCTGCTGATGCCGATTGCCACCAGGGCATGACTTAGTTTGTCACGGGTTTTCCACACTGGGGCTGCAACAACGGTAACACCGGAGATGTAATTGCCTTCATCCACTGCGAAGCCGTCGCTGCGGGTTTTTTCTATCTGTGCTTTCCAGTCGTCGAACGTAGGAGGTTCATCCCAGCGCAGGGCGTCGAATTTTTCTTTCAATTCGTCTTCCGCGTAGTCGCCAAAGGCGACGATGCAGCGACCGGTTGCGCTGATCAACGCCGGGAAACGACTGCCGACCTGCGCACTGATCTGAAAATTATTTCCGGCCTGGGATATGGCTACAACAATGATGTGTTCCAGACCAACGACGTTGACACCCAGCACCGTGACATCAAAGTCCTGGCTGATACGATTTAACACTGGTTGCGAGAGATCGGTGAATTGGTTTCTGCGCAGCCAATGTCGGGCAAGGGTTAAGACTCCGGCTTCAAGGGAATAACGCTTGGTGTCCGGATCAAAGGCGACGAACTCTTCGTCCACTAATGCCCTGAGTACGTAGAGGCAGGTACTGGGCACCAGGTTCAACGCCCTGGCTATGGATTGCAGCCCGAGGGGTGTCTCACTTTTACCGAGCAATCGCAATATGGCGGCGGCTCTGGATATGGCGGGGGCTTTACTCTCCTTCAAGGTATTGGCGAGTTTCTTGTCCGTGGGAATCGGTTGATTGGATTGTCGGGCCATTGAATACCTCTGCAAGTGTTGTCCATTAATCAATAACAGATCGCCTGACTGCAAAAATGCGATCCATGCCAAAGCAATCCGTTCAATATATAAAATTTCTTTCTATATTTACAACATTTATTTTTCGTGGCATTGTTTTCTGACACTGAAATATCTGAACACGCCCCCCAATCAAAGGCTGCGGTTCTACTCTTTTTGGCCCGAAGTAAAACAGAAATCCAGGTGAATGAATGGCACGACTTACGGACTACACGAGTTATGCAGATGCCCAGGCCCACGCCAATTCCGGCGCCCTATGGGAACTGTTCGATGGCGATCGCGAACACATCAACATTGCCCACGAAGCCATAACCCGGCACGCGGATGGCTCGGGAAGGCCGGCAGTGCGTATAGCGCACGCTGACGGCAGCGATGAGATTCTAAGCTTTGACACCATCGCTGCCGGTGCAGCTCGCTTTGCCCACTGGCTGGACGCCAACAACGTTCAACAGGGGGATCGCATTGCATTTATGCTGGAACCTTCTCTGCCGTTTTATGTGTGTTTGTTTGGTGCGATGCAAACCGGTGCCATCAGCGTACCGCTGTTTACATTGTTCGGGCCGGATGCGCTGCGACTGCGAATTGATGACTGCAAGCCAACCATCCTGATCACCAATCAAGAGAAAGCAGCACTCGCCAATGAAATTGCGGGCTTGCGCGTGGTGGTGGCAGATGCCAGCCTGTTGGACGAAATCACGCAATACCCTGCCCAGTACCAGCCAAAGACCAGAGCCAATGATCTGGCGGTTTTCCAGTACACATCAGGCACCACCAGGGAGCTTCCGGCGGCTGTTAAGCACACCCATAAAGCGATCGTGACGCTGATGTACGCGGCGCTCTACGGCACAGGCATTCGGCCCGGTGATGAATATTTCTGCCCGTCATCTCCGGCTTGGGGACACGGCCTTTGGCACGGTACTCTGGCCCCGTTGGCATTAGGCGTCACCACAGGTACTTTCGCTGGTCGTTTTGATGCGGTGCGTTTAATGAAAGCACTTCAGGACTTCAAAATAACCAATATGTCCGCCGCGGCGACCCACTACCGCATGATGAAAAACACTGGTCAAGCCGATAAGTTCACCTTCCATTTCAAGAAACTGACCTTCACCGGCGAGCCTATCGATCCGGCCACACTGGATTTCATTGATCGGTATTTCAAGGTGCCCGCCTGCAGTATGTACGGCACCACCGAGATCGGGGTCGTGCTGGTGAACTATCCGGGAGCGGAGGACTTTGTGGTTAAGCCTGGCTCCCTGGGCAAACCCATACCTGGCCTGAAGCTTGAGGTACAACGGGCGGACGGTTCACCCACCGAAGCCGGTGAGGTGGGTGAACTTAAGCTGTGGAAAAAAGATCACTGGGAGACCACCAAGGATCGGGCAAAGCTTGATGAAGAGGGGTATCTGTATCACTGCGGCCGGGCAGACGATGTGATCATATCCGCTGGCTGGACCATGAGTGCAGTCGAGATCGAACACACCATGTTGAAGCATGACAATGTTATAGAGGTGGGCGTTATTGGTGTACCCGACGGCACCCGCGGCCAGGTCGCCAAGGCATTTGTTGTAAGCAATCGCGAACCCAGCGCCGAATTCATCAAAGAACTGCAGAATTTTACCCGCGAAAAACTGAGCCAGCATGAGTTTCCACGTCATATCGATTTTGTCAGTGAACTGCCTAAAACACAGGCGGGTAAAGTTCATCGCAAAGTACTTCGTGATCGCGAGGCTAGTAACGTTCCAGCTGCCTCCATTTGATGTCTGACGGCTGCGGCCGGCAATTGTAAACCTAGGAGAAAACAAAAATGAGCGCCAAGTTTCCAAAAATCACTGAAGCGGGTCTGGCCGAGCTGCGCAAACGTATTGGAGTAAAAATTACCAATACCGTAGAACCGTGGAACTACGAGGCTACCCGCGATGCCATTCGCCATTATGCTCATGGTATCGGCGATGACAATCCGCTTTGGTGTGACCCAGAGTACGCAGCCCAAACCAAGTATGGTTCAATCGTTGCACTGCCGAGCTTCCTGTTCACCACCAGCCGCCTGATTTCCGGCTATTGCGGTGGCCTCTCCGGGGTTCACGCCATGTGGGCGGGTGCCGATTGGACTTGGCATAAACCGGTCCTGCGCAATGATATTATAACCACTGAGGCCTACCTGAAAGATTTGGTTGAGCATCAGACCAAGTTTGCCGGTCGCGCCTTCCAACAGATCTATCACGTTGATTTCTTTAACCAGCATGGTGATAAAGTTGCCGAGGCGGATTCCTGGGTATTCCGCACCGATCGCGATGAAGCCCGGGAGCGCGGTACCAAATACACTGAAGTGAAGGGCAAAGTGGAGCCGTATACTGAAGAGCAGCTGGCGGAGTTCAGCGCTCTGTATGAAAAAGAAGAGATCCGCGGTGCCACACCAAGGTACTGGGAAGACGTCAAAGAAGGTGAAGAGCTTCCCACCATGATGAAAGGCCCGATGACCGTCACTGGCTTTATCTGTTATGCGCAAGGCTGGGGCGGGCTTTACATCCGGGCCAACAAGCTTGCCTGGAAGATGCAACAGGCGCATCCTGGACTGGGTATCAAAAACCGGTTTAACGTACCAGACTGCCCTGAACGGGTTCACTGGGATGAGGATTTTGCGTTGGAAGTGGGCGCACCCGGAGCCTATGACTATGGCCCTGAGCGTTGTTCCTGGTTGACTCATCAATTAACCAACTGGATGGGGGACGACGGTTTTCTGCGCAAGGCCAAGAGCCAGATCCGCCGGCATAATCCGGATGGGGATGCCATTTTCATTAACGCCACGGTGGTACGTAAATTCGTGGAAGATGGCAAGCATCTGGTGGAAATCCAACAAAAAGCTGAAACACACCGCGGCGAATTGTCTGCTTCCGGTGTGGCTATTGTGGAATTGCCAAGCCGGTCCTAAGCTGTTTCTTGCAATAGATTCATACAGGGCACTCACCATCGTGTGGGTACCCTGTTCTGGTGTCAACACGAATAATAACAAGGGCAACCCATGAGCACGAACGCAAACTCCAACCAGAAGCTGTCCCTGATAAAGGGGATACCGCTTTGTGAGGAAGAGGGAATTGGCGCACTGACTCTCGCGGGATACCTTAAAGAGGTCACCGCACAACATGGTCCACGGGAAGCGGCGGTGCTCTGTAGTCAATCCGCTGTGGAGCGTTGGACATATGATGATTTATGGCTGCGTTCGGTCGAGGTGGCACGCGCTTTATTAGCTTGCGGTGCCGGCAAAGGAACCCGTGTGGGGATCCTAATGACCAATCGACTGGAATTCCTGGCCAGCGTTTTTGGTACGGCATTGGCCGGGGGGGTTGCTACTACACTCAATACCTTTTCCACTGCAGCGGAACTCGAGGTATTACTGCAAAACGCGGGTTGCTCGATCCTGCTGTTGGAGCGAAAAGTACTAAAAAAGGATTTCGCAACTATATTGTTTGAGCTTGATACTGACATCAAAACCGCCACGCCAAATCTACTGACCTCATTAAAATTTCCCTACTTACGTCATATCGCCATGGTGGACAGCGAGCAAACAGACGGCGCCATTGAAGGTTGGACCCAGTTTCTGAAACGGGGTGCCACCATTACCCCGGATCTGGTGGCAGCAACGGCGGCTTCCGTTTCGCCGGCAGATCCGGCTGTCTTGTTTTTTTCATCAGGCTCCACCGGAAAACCGAAAGGTATTCTAAGTGCTCACCGGGGTGTCTGCCTGCAATTGTGGCGTTGGCGCAAATGGCTCGGCCTGGATAGGGACGTACGCTCCCTAACCACCAATGGTTTTTTCTGGTCAGGAAACTTTGCCATCGGCATCGGTGGCACACTGTCGGCAGGTGGCACCCTCATTCTGCAACAAACGTTTCAGCCGGAAGAAGCACTGGCCATTATGGAGGCTGAAAAGGTTTCCTACCTATTCGCCTGGCCCCATCAATGGGCGCAGTTGGTGGATGCAAAAAACTGGCTTGATGTGGATCTGTCCAGCCTCAAGTACATCGATGCCAGCTCTCCGCTGGCGGCTCATCCTACGGTTGATTCCAACTGGATTGATGCCACCCATGCCTATGGCAACACGGAAACCTTTACTCTAAGCTCTGCTTTCCCAGCCAATACCCCGAAGGACATCAGCGCTGACAGTCATGGCCAACCGGTCGCGGGCAACACGATAAAAATAGTAGATCCCTTGACCGATGAGGTGGTACCCATCGGTGAACGGGGGGAGATCGCGGTTAAAGGCCCTACATTGATGTTGGGCTATATTGGCATTCCATTGGCGGAAAGCCTCGATGAGGAGGGTTTCTTTCGCACCGGAGACGGTGGCTTTTTTGATGACCAGGGCCGACTGCACTGGGAAGGCCGCCTCAACGATATCATTAAAACCGGAGGCGCCAATGTTTCACCTGTGGAAATCGATGCCGTTATTGCGCAATATCCAGGTGTGAAGATTACCAAAACCATCGGTGTGCCGGATGATTTGTTGGGTGAACGGGTAATAACCTGTGTTGTGCCCCAGGATGGCAACAACCTGACAGAAAATGAGATCCAAGCTTTTGCCAAAGAACAACTGGCCAGTTTTAAAGTACCTCGTCGCGTGCTGTTCTTCGCTGAGGATGAACTGCAATGGACAGGAAGCGCTAAAGTAAAGAGTTCAGAGTTACAGTCTCTGGCAGCAAAACAACTGGAATCGGAGAAAGTCTGACACCGCTACTGCTGATCTGCTATGGTATTTACCAACATGCACGAGCAATAACAGTATCCTTAAAAAAATGACAGTTAGCAGAATCACAGGTACAACAAAAGCAAAAAAACGCCGGCCTCCCGGCCGCCCCAAACCGGAAGATGTTGCTGATATTGAAGATAAGCTGCTGGCGGTTGCATTACGGGAGTTTCAGGAACAGGGTTATGGTGCGGCCTCTGTTACCAAGATTGTCAAAACTGCGGGTATGTCCAAAACCACGCTTTATTCACGTTACCCATCTAAAGAGCACTTGTTTCGGGCCATATTGAAACGCCAGATTGAGCGCTATTCACCTTGGGCATCCCTTGATGTGGAAAACAGCGACTTCAAACTTGAGCAGGGGTTAAGAGCTTACGCCAGCCGCACCCTTCAGCTCAGTCTCGAAAGCGAGGAGCTGGCGGTAAATCACCTCATCTACAGTGAAATCCATCGCTTCCCCGAGCTGGGTGTTGCCGCCGCTGAAAGAACGGATATTGGAATCAAACGCATCGCCGCTTTTATCCGCAATTGCGCCATTGCGGAAAACATTCCCTGCAGTGATGCCGACGCCATTGCGGAAGTGTTCATTCACATGATCCGCGGCTGGTACATTAATATCATGCTCTCCAAGCGCGAGGTGACGGAAGCCCAGCGTCAGCAATGGGTAGATAGAGTGGTTAGAACATTGATGCTCTCCCGCGCGGATTGGTAGCTGAATTGCTAGCTGGATTGGTAGCCATTGTTACCAATAGAAACACCCAGCATTCAAAGTGCCTACAACCAGCAATTAGACCTTAGTGGACTAGGATTGACCCAACCTCGATTTTCTTCAGCCTGACCCTACTCCGGCTTGACTTTTAATAATACCGCTCGGTATTATTAATCAACAGTGTTGTTATATAAAACCATTCAGCAAGCTTGGAGATAACCCATGTCATTAACTGGTAAGGTCGCCATCGTAACCGGTGGCGGCAGCGGAATAGGGCGAGCCATAAGCTTGCAACTGGCGCGCGACGGAGCCGCCGTCTCGGTATGGGATCTTAACGGTGACAGTGCGGAGCAAACAGTACAATTGATTGTCGCTGCCGGTGGCCGTGCCATAGCCTGTGTTGGTGACGCCTCATCGAAAAGTGACATCAAGCGCAGTGCACAGCTCACCCGTGAAGAGTTCGGAACCATCTCAATATTGGTCAATAATGCCGGTATATCTTCCTTCACACCGTTCATGGATATCTCAGAGCAGATGATCGACCGGATCATGTCGATCAACATAAAGGGTCCCATGTTGTGCTGCCAAGAGGTGATACCGGATATGTTGGAATCCGGTTGGGGCAGAATCATTAACATTTCATCCTCATCGGCCCAGACCGGCGCCCCGATGATGTGCCATTACTCTGCCTCGAAAGGTGGTGTCATCGCCTTCACCAAGTCCTTGGGTATAGAGCTGGCAGCAAAAGGCATCACAGTAAACAACATACCCCCGGGGTTTGTAGACACACCCATGTTGCGCAATTCTCCAGTGGACATGGATCGACAGATTGAGGCCTCACCGATGAAACGTGCCGGACGCCCGGAAGACATTGCCACAGCCTGTGCATTTCTTGCGTCTGAGCAAGCGGGTTATATCACCGGCCAAACCCTGGGTGTGAACGGTGGCAGAGTCATGCCCTGAAGTTACTCTACACAACCGGCGGCCCTTTGAACATTCAATATATAAAATAGCTTTCTACATTTACAACATCACTTATCCATGGCAATGTTTTAAACGTCAGCGACCAATGGATTAATAGCCAATAACAAAGAGAACGGAATATGAAGTGCAAAGCGACCAATGTGCCTTCGGCAAATCAAGTCGATATCCCGGCACTAAAGGAAAAATACCGGCAGGAACGTGAATTGCGCGTACGTCCCGAGGGTCAAAAACAGTATGTAAGGCCGGTGGATGACTTTTCAGAATCCTATGAAGTAGATCCTCATACTCCATTGCAGTCGCGAGCTTCTATCCACGAGGAAATCGACGCGTTGGTGCTTGGTGGTGGTTGGTCAGGGTTGTTGGCGGGCGTTAATTTGAAAAAAGCCGGTGTCACCGATTTTCGAAATATCGATCATGCCGGGGACTTTGGTGGCGTGTGGTATTGGAATCGCTATCCGGGCGTACAGTGCGACAACGATGCCTATTGTTATCTTCCCATGTTGGAAGAGATGGATTATATGCCATCCAAAAAGTACACCGATGGCTATGACATCTATGATTATATGCGCAGTATTGCAGACCGGTTTGGTCTGTATGAGAAGGCGCTGTTTCATACCATGGTCACCGGTATGAAATGGGATCAGTCCATTAAACGCTGGCGGGTCACCACAAATCGTGGAGACGAAATACTCGCTCGCTTTGTGGTGATGGCAAACGGCCTGCTTAACATTCCCAAACTGCCGGGCATAGCAGGTATCCATGAATTCAAAGGCAGGATGTTTCACACTGCGCGCTGGGACTATGAATTCACCGGTGGCAGCTATCGAAATCCGCAACTCGATAAGTTGGCAGACAAACGCGTAGCCATCATCGGCACAGGTGCCACTGCGATTCAGGCTGTGCCTTACCTGGGACGTTACGCCAAACAGCTTTATGTTCTGCAACGAACACCATCAACCGTTGATGAACGCAAGAATCTTCCCACTGATCCCGCCTGGGTTAAGTCACTGAAACCCGGGTGGCAGCAGGCTCGGAAAGCCAACTTCCAGAAGGCTGCCATTGATACGTTTACACCCGGCGACCCGGATTTGATTTGCGACATCTGGACAGAAGTAAATCGCAATCTGGTTGCTGAATTTGATGCCAGCGGCTGGCCAACCAGCCCTGAAACATTCATGGCACAAAGGGAGGTCATGGATTACCGCGTGATGGAACGCTTGCGTCAGCGCGTAGATAGCATTGTGAAAGACAAAAAGACAGCGGAGGGGTTAAAGCCCTGGTACCGTTTTCTGTGTAAACGACCCTGCTCAAACGACGATTACTATTCCACATTCAACCTACCCAATGTACAACTGATTGATGTTTCGAAGACCCAGGGCGTTGAACGAATGACTGAATACGGTTTGAGGGTCGGCAACGATTCCTTAAATAAACAGCCACAAGATTAATTAATGATCAACCCGGTGTCTTTGTCTGGTATTGGGATTGGTATGTTAAACTCGATGTTGGGGACTTCCCGGTCCATATTCATTGAGTACGTTCCAAAACGATTGATATTGCCCCTGCGAAAAGGTGATGTCCCGGCAAGCACTTCGGGGTCAATCGGATAGCCCTCTTCTGCCAACTCCCCAAGCGCCTTTGTCATTGTCACCACGTTGTAAAGAATAATCATGTTGGCGACAAGATGATTATATTTGATGATTTTTTGCTGTTCGTGCCGAACGTTCTCCGCGATCAAGCCATCATTGCCAAACATCACCCACTGCAAGAAATCGTTAAATTCCTCACTTTTGCACGTCGCGGCCTGGATCATTTCCCTGATTTCAGCCTCCGCAATGTATTGCAGCAGGAAAACGGTCCGAACGACTCGACCGAGCTCTCGCAAAGCCAGGTAAAGCTTGTTTTTTCTGGAATAGGTTCCCAATCGTCGCAGAATGGTCGATGCGTTGATTCTTCCGGCTTTCACTGATAACGCAATGCGTAGCATATCGGGCAGACACGATTCGATCAGCTCCCACTTTATGGTGTCCTTGAACAAGGTATCGATATGCTTAAAGTGATCCTCTTTGCTGATCCGGTAGAGCTTCAGATGTTTAATGCCTCTAATCCTGGGCATCAGCTTGATGCCCAGCAGGTAAGCGAGCCCGAACACCGCTTCACTCTGGGATTGGGTATCTCCATGTATGGTATCGGGCTGAATGTCTGACTGATTTTTCAATAATCCATCGAGGATATACACGGCCTCATAAACACCACAGGGAATGAAGTGGCTGAATAACGCAATATAGGTATCAGACAAATGATAGTAGCCGAGGCCACCGGTACCCAAATACCGCAAATGGTGTTCACTCAAAAGATTTTGCTCGTAAAGATCCCATTTGGTGCCGTCGGCTGACGCCGTCTTGCCGGTACCCCAAATCTTCGGTAGGGAGAATCGATTGTAGGCATTGATGACCTTGGTAATGGCCTCATCGATCTTCTCCTCTGTCGAATGACGCAGGTTCAACCACGCAATCTGGCGACGGTTAATGCCCTCAATGGAACGGGAGGTTTGTGTGGGCCCCAGGTTGCAGCCGAAACAAAATAAGGTAACGATAAAGCGACGCTGATGATCGGTGAGTTTGGTTTCATGCCCCGATAATGGCTTGAAACCCTTGCTTAATCCCAGCCATTTTTCCATATCAATTAATACGTCGAGGATGCTGGTTTCCGACAGCCGGTCATCCAATGCACGATTGATTCTTTCCAGTGCGGCGGGAATGGGTTTGCGTTTAACGCGCTGAATGACCAACTCACCTTTTTCAATTCTGACCTGATCATTGCCCGGAAATTTTTTATCGGTTTCATTCGATGACTTTCTCAACCAACGTTTAAGTTCGGCAATAAGCGCTTTGGGGTCGGTAATGATGCCGGCCAGTTCACCGTACTCGGCGATCTGTTCGTGATACTCCTCCCAGCTCACCAACTGGTCTCTAAAATCGCCATATTTATCACTGCCCATGATCACCACGTCGCCAGACTTCAACTCCTGGGCCAGCGTTGTTAACAAGCAGAGTTCGAAATATTTTCGATGCACTTCCGTGTTGTT
This sequence comes from Gammaproteobacteria bacterium UBA7310, assembly GCA_002471665.1. Taxonomy (GTDB): domain Bacteria; phylum Pseudomonadota; class Gammaproteobacteria; order Pseudomonadales; family Ketobacteraceae; genus Ketobacter. The sequence goes on along the minus strand of DKQK01000064.1, from coordinate 6,544 downwards.
TCTGTTGCGGGTCGTTTTTCCAGTGACCAGTTTTAACCATTTATCGGGTATCCACGACAGATCAAGCGGCTCGCCCTTGGCATTCACGGCATCCAGAGTCGGCTTACGACTACGACGATGCCCCATGATTAAGGCCAGAGCATCGAGCGTCGATTGATCCTGAGTCGTCGATTGTAAATCCATGTGGGCAACGCAATCGAACAACAGAGCCCGCTTGCTCCGGTAGAGTGACAGCATAAAGGGCAGATAATTATTGTTGGCATAGGCCAACTGCTCGTCACAGCGCTTTTTAAGTTCGTCGGGTTCTCCCTGAAATGCCTGGGCAATCGCGTCGAGGCGCTCTATCTCGGTACCGGGAATCTGATACGCCTGGATAACATCCCGTAATGCCGCGATTAGAGCGTCAACCTGCTGAGTTTGTGAGAGCTGATGCTGTTTAAGGGCTTCATTGGCGTGATTGATCAGATTCTGGACGATACGGATAAAAATGTCGGCAATGTCATCAGAGGCTTTTCCTGTCTGGGCGCGAATGAAAAGTGCCGCCAAGGCATAGCGCTTATGCTCGGCCAACTCATTCATGTTGGCGACGTTGAGGGCTCTAGCTTCAATGACAAAGCGCTTGAGCTTGGGCGCGGGTAGCATCAGGTCTTTCGGCAGACAATCGTCAAAGGTTCTCAACCAGCGGAGGTGGTCTACAAACTCTTTCACGTTGCTGACCGTCGGCTTTCGTGGCTCCTGCTTGATGAGGTCCCAAAGGCTCTTGGATTGGCTCGTTTTCGTAGTGGGCGTCAGAACCTCTTGAATACGGGTTTTGGCGCTTTCAGACAGGTCATGGTATACAGCCTCGAACAACTCACGATTGACCTGTGCTCTCGCTGCTTTTGCCTCACGCACGAAGGTACCAAATGCTGGCAGTTCGTACCGGGCCTTTGCCATCGACTCCAGGCCCACGTTGATGATATCCGGGATCTCGTCTTTGGTGGTGGCCGCCTCACGCAAAGCAGACTTGAGAAACTCAAGAGTGGTGTCGCTAACCGGGGTAATACCCAGGAAGTCTCGGATCGACTTGAGATGCCGCTGACGAGTGCCGGAAGTATCGTAATTTTCCAGAGGAGCGGCCTGACTTTTGAGTTCCAGGCACGTCATCAGATGGTTCAGTATTGCCTCCGGCACTTCAGCAATGGGAACAAAATAGCCCAGACGCTGAAAGGTCTTTAGTAACACCATGAATCCCAAGCGAGCGGTAGGCTGGCGAGTCTGGGATCGAACCAGCTCAAGCTCTTCCTGGTTCGGCGTATAGACGGTAACCAGATCCTCAGGTGTCGGCTGAGACTTTAACCGCGGATAAGCGGTTTCATGTAAGGCGGTCATGATTATTCTAGATTTTTATAACGTCGGTTGCATTCCACAGAATTCGATACTATACACCACTATCACGCATATACGCCATATGGTATCATTAGCCATATGAAAGCAGAATTACTCTTCAGGGACAAGTACGTCTACCGGGACGGCGCCATCCGCGAAATGGTGATCTGGCGACTACCGGCTCCCGACGCGGAGCGACCACATGGGTTGAAATACCGGCTCTATTACGGCCAGTCCGGCCACTGCCTGGTCCGCTATGACAATGAGCGCGGCAAAGGGGATCACCGGCATTACGGAGACGCTGGAGGACAAGAGCACGAAGAGAATTACACCTGGATCTCCGTACAACAACTTATCGCCGACTTTAAAGCCGACATCGAACGACTGCGAGGTGAACAACATGACTAAACAGCATATCCATATTGGCACTGAAAATCCTGACAAAGGGTTTGATCGCTTTGTGGATGCCTGGCAACGGGCAGAACGCGGCGAGAAAATCGATACAGAGGTTCACTTGAATTTCGAAGACCTCTCCATGCTTCTGGCGGTGATCACCCCTCGACGTCTGGAGGTGCTGAGGACGCTCCGCCAACAGGGCCCGATGAGTGTACGGGCGCTGGCAACCACATTGGCGCGTGACTACAAGAATGTTCATGCCGATACCCGCGCCCTGGAGGAAGCGGGTTTGTTGAAGCGGACGGAAACCGGCGCCTTGCAGGCCCCTTGGGATGTCATCGATGCCCACTTGAACCTGGTGGCATGATGGTTTGCGTTGTATACAATTGGATACTGTCTAATGCGGCAACCGTTAATGTCGAGACCCTCTGCTTCAGCTCCCACCTAAATGCAGGAGAAGCTGCTGTGGTGATTAATGCACGCTGTAGAACGGTCTACTCGGAAAAGACTGAAGAAACTTTTCTATAATATGATAGTCTTTAGCAGCTAGTGTTTTGAACCTGACAGCATAAGGGCTCCACATTCCACATGAACATCCGCCATTACTTAACTTGTCTACTGGCCTTACTGATTGCCCTGCAATCTGTGGCTGCCATGGCGGACGTTCACCAGCTTCATCAATCCGGGACGGAGCACCTGGAATTCGACCATTCGCATCAATCCACTGCCACTGATACCCACAACGACAATCTGCTCGCCAAGCAGACACCCGATCAGCCCGGACAGTCTGTATATGACTGCCACCATTGCTGCCATTGTCATGGCCACGGCTCTGTCGTTCTGATCGGAGCCACTTCACACTTAGCCGATTTATTCTCAGAAAACGGACAAGCCGACTATCAGGCCAACCTCACCTCTGGTATTCCCCCCTCTCTGTTTCGCCCTCCAATCGCCTGATCGCGCCTCAACAGCACGTCATCAGCCTCTGTAGCCTTGGGTTACAGCGAACAATTGGTATTTATTTTAGGGTGAAACATCATGAAACAGATCGCTATTGGGCTCGCGCTGAGCCTCGCGCTTGTCAATTCCGCTCAGGCCGAAAACAGCTTGCCTGAAATTGAAGTCGTCAATACCGACAACCAACGCTGGCATTTCCGCCAGGTGACCGTGAACCATACCGCCGCGGAGCTGACCGTCTTCGGACGGATGGATGCTCACCTGCGCTACGGCCTTCCCCGAGGCCATGTAGACATCGCAGCCTGGTCTGCTGATAACGAATTGATTGCGGAAACAACCACTGATTACTCACCGCGCCTTCTCACCAGACGCGCATCACGCAAGGGCGGCGTGCGTTTTTCTGCAAAGCTCCCCGCCTTGCCTGGTGATACCGTAATAAAGGTCGCCTTTCACCGGGATGAACCCCAACAACGGCAAAATCCGGTGCACGACCAAACCGTCGCACGCTGAATTTCAGGAGCATCAATATGAGACGATTTGACTGGCCCAGACGGGCCTTGCTGGGCGCGTGCGTGCTTTTTCTGCCCATGTTTGCTTACGCAGAGACATCGAGTTGGAGCGCCTGGCTCGCCTCCCAGATACAACAACACCCCGAGGTGCTTGCCGCCCGCGAGCAATTGCTGGGCTCCAACGCCAGCGCCGATGCGCTGGAGCAGCCGCTTTACAACCCGGAGCTGTCCACCGATTTGGAGCGTAATGGAGAGGAAGACAACTACCGGGTCGGCGTTCAGCAGACCATCGACTGGTGGGACAGACGGGGTGCAAGACGGCAGCAGGCGGGCTTTATGCGAAGCGCCGCCGAAGCGCTGTACCAGCAACAAGTGTTGGACAAAACCGCCGAGGCGCTTGCCGCACTGGTGGAGTGGCATGCCGCCAACCGCGCCGCCGCCATTGCCCAAGCGCAACAGCAGCAACTTAACGCCTTGCTCGAACAGGTGGATAAGCGCCAGCAGGCAGGTGATCTGGGCAGCATCGATGCCGAACTCACCTTTCTGTCCCTGTCACAGCAGCTGGCTCAGGTTGCCGAGGCCGAAGCCGCGATACAGAAAGCCGAAATCCGGGTTCGCGAGCTGCTGCCCGCATGGGCGCCCACGCGAGGCGGCATTCCTGATGATTTCTGGCCCTCCCAGCCAGACTTGACCTCGGATCAGGAGTTACTGCAACACCCGGCCGTAGCCAGCGCCCACGCCCGCTGGCAGTCGCTGAAGGAGGAAGCTGAAGTGACACGGCGTACCGCCAAGGCGGAGCCCACCTTTGGCGTCAATTCCGGTCGTGATGGTGGAGAGAGCGTTGTCGGGCTGACCTTCTCCATCCCGTTGAATGTCCGCAACAACTTCAGTGCAGAAACTCGCGCCACCGAACGCATAGCGCTGGAGGCCGAGGCTCGTTTTCAGGCTATCTACCGCAAGCAGCGCTTTGACTGGCAGGCTGCACAGGCCACCTGGCAGCGCTTTGAACAGCAATATCGCCGCTGGCAAGAGGTTGTTCAGGGTCGGGTCGAGAACAGCGCCGAACTGCTGAAACGGCAATGGCGCACGGGTGATCTGTCCACCACTAATTATCTGCTGGCCTTGAATCAACGCACCGAAAGCCTGCTGGCAGGCATTGAGCTGGAAAAGCAGACACGGCTTGCGCTCACCGAAGCACTTCAGCAATCGGGCCACCTGATCAACGCAATAAAGTCATCGACCGCGTCAACGAATTAAACAGGAATGATAAACATGAATAAAACACTGGTAGCCATCTTGGTGGCGGGTCTTGCGACCGCAACCGCCAGCCACGCCAAAGAATCTGAGTCTGAGCATGCACGTGAGCATGGGCAGGAAAAAGCGATAACGGCGGCACCCCATAGCGAACAGGATAATCATGACGATCATCGTGAGGAAAACCATGAAGAGCATGATGACCATAAGCCTGACACCGAGCACGGCCACGCGGAACACGGCGAGGACGTCAATAGTGATCACAAGGATGCGCACGATGATCATGGCGACGAAAATCATGATGAACACAGCGCCCACGACGAGCACAACTCCGGCTCAGAACACGGACATGAAGAGCATAGCGAGGGCGGTGACCACGGTGATCATGGTGGGCATGGAGGTCACCAAGAAGCTGCTTCTGCGTCACTGAACCCGGCGCAAATGACCCTGGCCGATATTCAGATCAACCCACTGACTCCCAGAAAGGTCGATTATCAGCTTTACGCACCGGGGGAGATCCTTTCCAACGGTTACACCAGTTACCGAGTATCGCCCCGGGTGCCTTCCGTGGTGCTGCGCCGCCATGTCGCCCTCGGCGATCACGTCGAACAGGGTCAGCCGCTGGTTACTCTGTTCAGTGAAGCCGTGGCGCAGGCACAAGCCAATTACCGCACGGCCTGGCCTGAATGGCAAAGAGTAGAGGAACTTGGGCGCAAAACCGTGGGTGAACAGCGTTACATCACGGCCAAAACCAGCCTGGAGGCAGCCCGGGCGACGCTGCTGGCCTACGGCCTTTCGGCCTCGGACTTGCAAGCGTTGGTCGCTCCTCAGCAATCTGTTGCATTAGGGGAGTATACCCTGCATGCCGAGATTGACGGCGCGGTGCTCAGCGATGATTTCGAGCAGGGGCAGCGCATCGAGGCGGGCGCGCCCTTGATTGCGTTGGCCGATGAAAAGCAACTCTGGGTGGAGGCCCACCTGCCCGCCGATCTCTCCCTGACGCTGGGCGCGGGAACAAGAGCGGAAGTGGTGGCTGGGGATGTCCGTGTAAACGCCAAGGTCACTCAGGAGGCGCACACCATTGACCCCATCACCCGTACCCGTACCGTGCGCCTGTTGGTCAATAACCCGGAACACCGCCTGCACCCCGGCCAGTTCGCCGAGGTGTATTTCCGATTCCAGACTAAAAGACCCGTGCTGGCGGTACCCGAAACCGCACTGATGCGCGGCGCAGACGGAGATTGGACGGTATTCGTGGAAGACCATCCTGGCGAATTCCAGCCAGTGGAGGTGAAGCTGGGTCGAGCGCTCGGGCCGCTACGTGAAATTAGCGGTGTCGGTCCGGGGGCTCGCATCGTCACTCAGGGCGCTTTCTTTGTTGCCTCTCAGATCGCCAAGGGCGGCTTTGACCCCCATAACCACTAAGCAGTAGGAGACCCCATGTTTAACCGAATTATCGATTGGGCGGTCATCAACCGATTGCTGGTGGTGATAGCCCTGATCACACTAACGGTCAGTGCCGTTTTTATTATTCCAAAACTGAATCTGGATGCTTTTCCGGATGTGACCAACGTGCAGGTATCTGTCAATACCGAAGCACCGGGGCTGGCTGCCGAAGAGGTGGAACAGCTTATTACCTATCCCATCGAAGCCGTGATGTACGCCTTACCGGATGTGGAAGAGGTGCGCTCCATTTCCAAAACCGGCCTGTCCGGCGTCACCGTAGTCTTTAAAGAAGGCACCGATATCTATTTTGCCCGGCAACTGGTATTTGAGCGGCTTCAGGCTGCCAAGGAGCTGATCCCCGATGGCGTCGGCACGCCGGAAATGGGCCCGAATACTTCCGGTCTGGGTCAGGTCTATCAGTATCTTCTCGTGGCCGAACCCGATGCCGGTTTCGATGCCATGGCATTGCGCAGTTTGAACGACTGGGTGGTGAAGCTGCTATTGATTCCGGCCGAGGGTGTGACCGATGTGCTATCGTTCGGCGGTGAGGTGCGTCAGTACCAGGTAAACCTGAACCCGTCCCGACTGTTGGCCTACGAGCTGACCCAGGACGA
>DKQK01000060.1 GCA_002471665.1 Gammaproteobacteria bacterium UBA7310 | reverse complement strand
GGTGATGAAGCCCACTGAGCTGGGCACCGACAAATACTGACCGGAAATCCAGAGTGAAAACACCCCGCCAATCACCGCCAGCGGGACATTCACCAGAATCAGCATGGCCTGGCCAACCGAGGCAAAGGCAAAATAAAGCAATAAGGCAATTAATCCCAGCGAAACCGGCACCACCAGTGATAAACGCTTTTGCGCTCGCTGCTGGTTTTCAAACTGGCCACCGATATCGATGGAATAGCCGGTGGGCAGATCCACTTGCTCCGCAATCGCCTGACGAATATCGGCAACCACGCTGCCCATGTCCCGTCCCTGAACATTGGCCTGAATCACCACCCGACGCTGAACGTCATCACGACGTACCTGCGGTGGGCCGGATGTAATACTCACTTCGGCAACGTCGCCAAGACGCACCCAGGCCCCGCTGGGCGCCTGTAACCTCAGGTCGGCAATGGTTTCACGGTCTTTGCGAAACCGCTCGGCCAGTCGCACGTAGATGTCGTATCGCTCGTTGCCATTGATGATCTGACCGGCACTGGCTCCACCCAATCCTTTTCGCACCAGCTCCATCACGTCACCCACGGCCAGACCGTAACGGGACAAGGCCCTTCGATCCGGTTTCACCACCAGTTGAGATTCGCCGGTGATCTGCTCCATCGCCACATCCCGGGCACCTTCGATGTCCTTCACCACGGCCTCAATAGCCTGGCCCTTTTCGGCCAGCACGGCAAGATCGGGACCAAACAGTTTGATGGCCAGCTGCGCTTTGACACCCGAGAGCAACTCGTCCACACGGGTTGCGATGGGTTGCGAGAAGTTGAACAGTAAGCCCGGGTGTTGCTCCAGTTTCTGCTCCATCAATGACTGGAGTTCATAACGGTTGTCTGCACTGGTCCATTCCGGCACCGGCTTAAGGCCAATATAAATCTCGATGTTATTCACTGGCTCAGGATCGCCGCCGATTTCAGCCCGGCCAATGCGCGACAGCGCGTAAGTCACCTCCGGGAACTCCATCAACATGGCCTCCAGCTTGGGGGCCACTTCCAGCGCGGTATCCAGACTGGAAGAAGGTGCCAGGGTGACGCGCAGGTTAATGGTGCCTTCCTCCAGCTCGGGCACGAACTCTGTACCCAGTCGGGGCAAAACCAGCGCGGCCGCCACCACCATAACGGCAGCAACACCCACCACCACTTTGCTGTGCCCCATAGCCCAGGATAAACCTTTACGATAGAGCCTATCGAGCGGCTTCAATACAAAGCTCTCGCGTTGACGCACACCCTTGCGAAAGAGGTAGGTGGCCAGTGCAGGTACGATGATCAAGGCCACTAACACCGCCGAGAGCATAGCCAGCATGATGCTGATGGCCATGGGCTGAAACAGTTTGGCTTCGACACCCTCAAAGCTGAACAGCGGCATGAAGACAACCAGAATAATGGCCGTAGCAAAAAAGATAGGGCGCGCGACTTCCTTACCGGCTTCCTGCAGGCGCAAGGCAATACCATGGCGGTCGTGGCCCACATCAACAGGGTCTTCGTCATCGGAATCCACCCGCGATTGTCTGTGGGTATCATGCTCAGCATCCGGATGCGTCAGATGTTTAAACATATTCTCCACCATCACCACTGAGCCATCTACCAACATACCGATGGCGACCGCGATCCCCCCCAGCGACATCAGATTGGCCGACAACCCAAACCAAGACATCACCATCAGGGCAATGCCAATGGAAATCGGGATAGACATCAACACCAGAAAGGTGGCACGCAGATTCATCAGGAACAGCGCGAGGATGACAACAATAAATACAAACGCCAGCAACAGGGCATTAACTACCGTCTGCACGGCCTTACTGACTAAATCCGCTTGATCATAATAGGCTTCAAATTTCACGCCTGCCGGTAGCGCCTGATTAATCCGTTCGGTGCGGGTTTTAACAGCGTCTATTGTGGCCTTAGTGTTGGCCCCCATGCGCTTGAGCACGATGCCGGACACAATCTCACCAAGATTTTCCACATTGCCGTCGGCATTCTTTCGAGACATGGTCACCGCACCCTGGCGGATTTCACTACCCAATGCCACTTGCGCCACATCGGACACAGTAACCGTGGTGCCATCTACCGTTTTCAACGGTACCTGGCGGATTTGCTCCAATCCCTGTTCACCATGATCCAGCCAGCCGGTACCCCTGATCACCAGTTGCTCCTGGCCCCGGTTCATATACCAGCCGCCAACGTTGGTATTGTTACGCGCCAGCGCCGACATGATGTCATCCTGGGTCAGCTCGTAGGCCAACAGCCGGGAGGGGTTCAGGTTTACCTGGTATTGGCGCACTTCACCGCCGAACGATAGCACATCGGTCACGCCCTCGGCCGGGATCAATAGCAGCTTCACCACCCAGTCGTTCAAACTGCGCAATGCCATGGCATCGAAACCGGCATCGGGTTCGGCCACCAGCAGATACTGATAGACCTGACCCAGGCCGGAAGTATTCGGGCCCATTTCCGGCGTGCCGACGCCATCTGGGATCAGCTCCCTGGCAGCCTGAAGCCGTTCAAAGACCAGTTGCCGGGCAAAATAGATATCCGTGCCTTCTTTAAAGACTACGGTGACGCCGGACAGGCCGGTTTTGGAGATGGAACGCACCTCTTCCACATCCGGGAGGGCGTACATCACAGCCTCGATGGGGTAGGTAATAAGCTGTTCCACCTCTTCGGCAGCCAGCCCCGGTGCTTCGGTATTGACAGATACCTGCACGTTGGTGACATCCGGAAAGGCATCCAGATTCAGTTTGGGAATAATAAAAACGGCACTGACCGTTAATGTGATCAGGGCTATCACCACCAGCAACCGGTTGATGACCGCCCAATCGATAATTCGGTTAAACATGGGGTCTCCTACTGCTTAGTGGTTGTGGGGATCAAAACCGCCCTTGGCGATCTGGGAGGCAACAAAGAAAGCGCCCTGTGTGACAATACGCGCCCCCGGACCGACACCGCTAATTTCACGTAGCGGCCCGAGTGCTCGACCCAACTCCACCTCCACTGGCTGGAACTCGCCGGGTTGGTCTTCCACGAACACCGTCCAATCTCCGTCCGCTCCGCGCATCAGTGCGGTTTCGGGTACCGCTAGCACGGGTCTTTTAGTCTGGAATCGGAAATACACCTCGGCGAACTGGCCCGGGTGCAGGCGATGTTCCGGATTATTGACCAACAGGCGCACGGTACGGGTACGGGTGATGGGATCGATGGTGTGTGCCTCCTGAGTGACCGACGCTTTAACGCGCACATCACCTGTCACGACTTCCGCTGGCGTCCCCTCGCCCAGACTCAGGGACAGATTGGCGGGCAGATGAGCTTCTACCCAGAGCTGCTTTTCATTGGCCAGCGCAATCAAAGGTTCGCCCGCCTCAATCCGTTGCCCCTGCTCGAAAGCATCGCTCAGCACCGCACCGTCGATTTGGGCACGCAAGGTATATTCCCCCAAGGCCAGGGATTGCTGTGACGCTACTAGTGGTTGCAGGTCTGCGGTGGACAGGCCATAGGCTAACAGCGTTGCCCGGGCCGCCTCCAGGTTGGTTTTGGCAGCAATATAACGCTGTTCACCCACGGTTTTGCGCCCAAGCTCCTGTACTCTCTGCCATTCGGGCCAGGCCGTGCGGTAATTGGCCTGTGCTTGCGCCACTGCTTCACTGAACAGAGTAACCAGCGGCTGACCCTGTTCGACGTGATCGCCCAGGGCGACATGGCGGTGCAGCACCACGGAGGGCACCCGGGGCGATACCCGGTAACTGGTGTAACCGTTGGACAGTATCTCCCCGGGTGCGTAAAGCTGATAATCAACCTTTCTGGGAGTCAGTGGGATTACCTGAATATCGGCCAAGGTCATTTGTGCCGGGTCCAGTGACGCGGAAGCAGCTTCTTCGTGACCTCCATGCCCACCATGATTATCGTGCTCACCATGTGCGCCCTCGCTGTGCTCTTCATGCCCGTGTTCTGATTCGGAATTGTGCTCGTCGTGGGCGCTGTGTTCGTCATGATCTTCATCGCCGTGATCTGCGTGGCCGTGCTCGGTGTCAGGCTGATGCGCATCATGCTCTTCATGATTATCGTGTTCGCTATGGGGGGCCGCTGTTGTCGCTTTTTCCTGCCCATGCTCACGCGCATGCTTAGACTCAGATTCTTTGGCGTGGCTTGCGTTAGCGGTCGCAAGCCACGCAATCAAAATGGCTACCAGTGTTTTATTCATGTTTCTCATTCCTGTTTAATTCGTTGACGCTGTCGATGGCTTTGTTGCGCTGATCAGGCGGCCCGATTGCTGAAGTACATCAGTGAGCGCGAGCCGGGTTTGTTTTTCCAGCTCAATGCCTGCCAGCAGGCTTTCGGCGCGTTGATTCAAGGCCAGCAGATAATCAGTGGTGGACAGATCACCCGTGCGCCATTGCCGTTGCAGCAGTTCGGCGCTGTTCTCGACCCGACCCTGAGCCACCGTTTGCCAGCGGCGGTATTGTTGTTCATAGCGCTGCCAGGCCGCGTGGGCGGCACTCCAGTCGAAACGTTGTTTGCGGTAAGTAGATTGGAATCGAGCTTCAGCCTCCAGTGCTGCCTGCTCGGCGGCACGAGTCTCTGCGCTGAAATTGTTGCGCACATTCAGCGGGATGGAGAGCGTTAGCCCCACAACGCTTTCGCCTTCATCACGACCGGCATTGAGCCCTACCGTGGGCTCCGCCCGAGCAGTGCGCCTTGCCACTTTGGCTTCTTCCTTAAGCGACTGCCAGCGGGCATGGGCACTGGCAATGGCCGGGTGCTTCAGCAGCTCCTGATCTGTCGTCGAGTCGGGCTGAGAAGGCCAGAAGCTATCGGGGACTGCACCCCTTTCCGGGGACCATTCCGGGAGCAACTCATGAACTTTGCTCTCTGCTTTTTGCAACGTCGCTTCTACCTCCGCGACCTGGGCCAACAGTTGCGACAGGGACAGAAAGGTGAGTTCGGCATCAATGCTGCCCAGATCACCTGCCCGCTGCCGCTTCTCCAACAGTCCGAGCAAGGTGTTAAGTTGCTGCTGTTGCGATTGTGCAATAGACGCAGCGCGCTTGGCGGCATCCCACTCCACCAGGGCAGCAATTGCCTGGGCAGTGTGGTTTAGCACCTGTTGCTGATATTGTGCTTGGGCGGCAATTCGCATAAAGCCCGATTGATGCTGCCGTGCGCCGCGTCTGTCCCACCAGTCAATGGTCTGTTGAACGCCAACTTGATAGTTGTCTTCCTCGCCGCTGCGTTCCAGCTCGGTGGAAAGTTCCGGATTGTAGAGTGGCTGCTCTGCTGCTTCGGCGCTGGCGTTAGAACCCAGCAATTGCTCGCGGGCAGCGCGCACATCGGGGTGTTGTTGAACCTGGGATGCCAACCAGGTGTTCCAACTGGAGACTTCCGCATATCCAAGCACGGGCAGGAAAAGCACAGCCATGCCCAGTAAAGCCCGTCCGGGCCAGTAACTTCGTTTCATCATGATGCTCCTGAAATTCAGCGTGCAACGGTTTGATCGTGCACCGGATTCTGTGGTTTTTGGGGTTCATCCCGGTGAAAGGCCACCTTTATCCGCGCATCCGCCGGCAGCGGGGGGAACTTCGCAGAAAATCGCACGCCACCTTTTTGGGATGCTCGCTTGGTAAGAAGACGCGGCGAGTAATCGGTGGTTGTTTCCGCGATCAAGGTGTTATCAGCGGACCAGGCGGCAATATCCACATGACCGTGAGGGAGGCCGTATCGAGTCGACGCATTCAGTCGCCCTGAGACGGTTAACTCCGTGCCGATATGGTTCACGAGAACCTGGCGAAAGTGCCAGCGTTGATTGTCGGTGTTGACGATCTCAATTTCAGGCAAGAGATTCCCTGCCTGAGCCGCATTGATGTACGTAAGGCTCAAGGCGAGCCCAATAATGATAGGTTTCATGGTGTTTCACCCTAAAATTAACTACCTTGTTCCGCTGTAACCAACGGCTACAGCGCCTGATGACATGCTTTTACAGCACCATCAGGCGATCGGAGGGCGAAATAGCGTCGGGGGAATACCCATGGTGAGGTTGGCGCGGTAGGGAACTTTCTGGTGACCTGAAAACAAAGCGGTCAGCTGTGAAGCTGCTACGGCTAAAACCATGGAGCCATGGCCGTGGCAATGGCAGCAATGGTGGCAGTCGTACAAAGGCTGGCCCGATTTTTCGGATGCCTGTTTGCTGAGCTGCTTGTCGCTTTCGGTATCACCGGGCTGATGTGAATGTTCGAATTCCAGGTGTTCTGTCCCGGTTTGATGAAGCTGGTGAGCGTCCGCCATGGCGACCACTGACTGCAGCGCAATCAGGGTGATCAATAGGTATGAAATGGCGCGGCGGATCATGAGTCGGGCTGGCTTCTTCTCGTTAAGGGTTTCGGTTTTAAGTACAGCGAGCCATAGACTATCAAATTTTCGCGAAGTTCCATAGCCTTCTATCATCGCTCGCTTCAGCGCGCTTAACTCTATTGAATATGGCATATATCCTTTAACATCAACCAGCTAAGGATGATCAACAAATACTTTTACATCGCCTTTCTCGTCAAATGAGAATACTTTGTAGGGTTCCTTTTTATCGCCCCTTTCCATGCCCGGTGTACCTATGGGCATTCCCGGAACCGCGATTCCCTTGACATCGGGCCTGAAAAGCAACAGTCGTTTGATGTCACGATGGGTTATGTGCCCCTCGACGATATAGTTATCAATCACCGCTGTATGGCATGCAGAGAGTTCCAGGGGCACGCCCAGCTTTCGTTTGATTTCGTAGACATCGCGAACATTGTGTTGATTAACCTCATAACCATAATCTTCCAGATACTCTACCCATTTTACGCAACAGCCGCATTCAGGGTTTTTATAGACCGTGATCTTTTTGGGCAAAAGGTCACTTGCACTCGCATTGGTGAGGTAAAAGCAGCAAATGAATAGTAGTGTATAGATAAACTTCATGTGGTTTTCTCTCCAAAGATAATGAGCAGGTTCAAGAGGTTCTGACTTCTTTCGTTATAGAAGCAAGCAGAACGCCCGCACCACATACAATGGCAATATCAGCGACATTAAATGCAGGCCAATGATGGCTCTTCCAATAGATATCCAGGAAATCTACGACCGCCCCTCGGAATAAGCGGTCGAACAAGTTTCCTAAAGCACCGCCAAGAATGAATGAATATCCAAGGGTCTCTGTTCGAGCCGTTGATCGTTGAATAGCAAACACCAGCCAGCACGAAATTCCGATTGCCAAGCTAATAAAGAAATAGCGCTGCCAACCACCCGCATTGGCTAAGAAGCTGAAAGCGGCACCTTTGTTATGCCGGTGCACCAGGTTAAACATTTCGGTAATGGGTACCGCTTCGCCCAGAACAAGCATTTTTTCAACCCAATACTTTGTTATTTGATCAAGCAACAGCAAAGACACAGCAACTATATGCCAAACCCATACACCGCCTGATTTTTTATTGTTCATGGAGCACTCCAGTCAGGCTTTTAAACGGAGAATAATACGGGCACCGTTTAACACAATCAGCCCAATCAACAACCCAATCACCAAGTCAGGATAGGGTGAACCTGTCCAGGCAACTAAAGCCCCCGCGAGAATAACACCAGTATTGGCGATTACATCATTGGCCGAGAAGATCCAACTTGCTTTCATATGGGCACCACCGTCCTTGTTTTTGCCGATCAGTATCAGACAGTAGACGTTTGCCGCTAAAGCAATCAATCCGAAGCTCATCATCAACGTAGATACCGGCTCACTGCCAAACCAGAAACGTCTTCCCACTTCCAATAACGCACCAAAGGCCAGCAGCATTTGCAACCAACCCGAGAAATGGGCGGCGCGCACTTTCAAGAAGCTGCTGCGACCAACGGCATAAAGGGCCAGTCCATACACGGCGGCATCCGCGAACATATCCAGTGAGTCGGCGATCAGGCCGGTAGACTGCGCTACCCAACCAACTGAAAACTCCACCACAAACATCAAGGCATTGATCGCCAACAATATTTTGAGCACCGCGGCATCCTTCTTTTCCATATCAGATGCTGAGGCATGAGCTTGAGATAGCGCTTCGTTATCGATCTTTTGTGAAGATATTAATGTGGCGCCCAGACCCAACGATTCTAGCGCGGTGATAATCTCCTCAACCGCATTGCTATGAAATACCCGAACCTGGCGTGCAGGAATGTCAAACTCCAGCGCAATGGATTGCTGAACTGCGTCAAGCGCCAGGCGAATCATGCGCTCTTCGGAGGCGCAATCCATTTTAGGAACTGAAAACTCGGAGATATAACCCCCTGATTCTATTGAGGGTTTTTCTTCGGTTGTAGTCAACTTGTTGTCAGTTATGACCGTCACATCGGACCCGCAACAATTTTTTTCGGTCATTTCAAAGCCTTCTGGTATCTCTCAATGGATATAATGTAAACTCTATAGCCACTATAGAGTCAAGATCGACAGGATGCAGAATGAAAATCGGTGAACTAGCAAAACTAACGGATTGTTCCATCCAAGCTATTCGCTACTACGAAAAAGAAGGCCTGATTGCATCAAGTGCACGCAGTGGAGGGAATTTTCGCCTCTACAATCAGGCCGCAGTCCAAAGACTGCTGTTTATCAAGCATTGCCGCAGTTTGAATCTGCCACTCTGTGATATTCGACAACTATTACAGCTCCAAGACACGCCTTCGGCCCAATGCGATCAGGTCAATCAGATGATTGGGCGCCATTTGGAGGAAGTGAAGAGGCGTATCGCCGAACTCGAATCACTGCGACTCCAGCTTCAGGCATTGCAGCATGCCTGTACTGAGGATCGAACTGTCGATCAGTGTGGAATTTTGCAAAACCTGTCCAACCACTAAGTCCCAACTATCCGGTGCGTGGATAGCATAGAGTAAGGTTTAGTATCCAGGATCAAACCAGCCGCACGGTATACATGGTGGTTTGCGCGGTTTTCGCCAGTTGCGAGATCGTTAATGGAAATTCAAGCGCTTGCCCATCGGCCTCCATAAAGGCAACAAAATCGGGGATCACTTCAAAAGGATGCGAGATGCCAGTTTCCTTTTGGTTACATGCTCGTGTGTTCTGGTTTGCCATCAGAATAACGTCTCTGTTCATGTGGTTCCGCCAGACCACGGGTTGTAATCTGCTTGGTATCTACGGAACGGCAAATTGGTACCCTTGCAGCACCTCACAACCTATATAGCTGTTTCGGTCGCTGGCCGCCGGTGGGGACGCTCCCATAGCGTGTTCATTCACCCGGCGCAACAGGAGAGTTCTTTGACATCCTTATTAAAGGTCTGAGCACAGAGTTTCAAACTTTCGACCATCGTCAGGTAAGGGAACAATTGATCGGCCAGCTCGGTTACCGTCATGTGGTTACGGATTGCCAAGGCTGCGCTCTGGATCAGTTCTCCTCCTTCGTGGGCCAGAATTTGTGCTCCGATCAGGCATCCACTGGCCTTTTCTACAACAAGCTTAATAAATCCGTCGGTTTCAAAGTTTGCCAAGGCGCGGGGCACGTTTTCCATGTCCAGCACACGACTGTCGGTTGCAATGCCTTGGGCGTTGGCTTGCTGTTCCGTCAGGCCGACGGTAGCCACCTGGGGATCGGTAAAGATCACTGCCGGCATGGTGGACAGATCCAGTCTGGCTTCTCCGCCCATCATATTGGTGCCGGCACGGCTACCTGCTGCCGCGGCGACATACACGAACTGGGGCATATTGGAGCAGTCACCAGCCGCATAAATGCCCGGAACATTCGTTTCCATGCGCTCATTGACGATGACTTCGCCATTTTGCTCCGTCTTGACGCCAACCACTTCCAGATTCAGCTTCTCGGTATTGGCGTGACGCCCAGTGCTGATCAACAGTTTGTCGCCGTGCAAGGTGTTGGCCCCGGTGTTCAAAGAATGGGTTTCCAGGGTGAACTGCCGCCCATCGTGGGAAACTTGTGTCACCTGGGTGTGATTGAGGACACGTATACCTTCTTTCTCGAAGCATTCGGCCAGCTTTTCTCCCAGCAGGGGATCTTCCCGGTACAAAAGGGTGTGGCGTGCCAGCACAGTCACTTCGCTACCCAAACGGCGATAGGCCTGGGCTATTTCCAGGGCAACCACGGAGGAGCCGATCACCACCAGGTGTTGTGGCAGTTGCTTGGCAAACAGCGCCTCATCGGATGTCCAGTAAGGCATTCTCTGTGAAGACGCGGGGGCCAATCCGTCAATGGGGGGAATGGTTGGCGTTGAACCGGTGGCAATCAGAATCTTGTCGGCATGGAGGTCCTGTTCGGTGCCGTCGTCTTTGCTGACGATCAATGTGTTTGCATCTTTAAATCGTGCATATCCCTTCACTAGGTGGAGTGCCGGGTTGGCATCGAGAATATTCTGGTATTTGGCTGCACGCAGCTCCTCGACGCGCGCGGTTTGCTGCTCAGTCAACAAGGCGCGACTCAGTTGAGGCGAATGGTTTTCCAGCCCCACAAAGGGATTGTGGCGTTGCTGCTGGGCCAGTTGTGCGGCCCGGATCAGAATCTTGGAGGGTACACAGCCGACATTGACGCAGCAGCCGCCAATGACATCAGCACCTTCGATCAGGGTGACTTTGGCACCCCTTTCGGCGGCCTTGATGGCACAGGCAAAGGCAGCGGAGCCACTGCCGATAATCACCACCTGTTGAGACCGGTTACCTCCTGTATCACTAGTAGTTGTGTTTTCACCATAGGCGCTCGGTGACGTATTTTCTTTAGCCGTATACCCCAGCGCCTCAATAGCGCCGACGAGATCGGCTACGCTGACGCCAGCATTTGCAGTGATCGCTGCGTTGGCGTTTTTATAAGAGACTTCAACGTTGATCACGCCTTCGATCGCATCGAGCGCTTCTTTAACGTGACCGACGCAGCTTGGGCAGGTCATCCCTTGTATCGATAGTAGGATCATGCTTGTTCCTCAACAGTAAGTCGGTTTTATCTAGTGGTGTTAAACAGCACAACTGTCGTCATCACAGCGCTTATTCGCGGGTGAAAAAACATCCCAAAGCGATACAACAACCATCAGACCTAACGCTGAATAGGTGACGTAACTGCTCCAGCCATATTGGAACCAGGGATAAAGGGATAGCAGTAGCAATATCGGACCGATCATACCGAGCGCACTGCGGTGCCATTGCCTGTGGCTTAACCAGCTAAGTCCATTGAGCACCAGAGTGACCCATGCAAACAGCGGCAAAAGCGTGTTAATGAACAGACCTTCCCACTGACTGAGAAAGCCCAGTCCTACCGCAGCGCCGAGACTGGCTATGGCCGGGAAGCACATGGCGCAACCCATGGCAGAAACCAGCGCGCCCAATGAGCCAAGTTTATCGCCGACGCGTGTCACCAATCGCATTAGCATTTCCATAATGAACACCTTCTGTCGCCACTCTGGCCGTTATCATTGTTCATCGTTTTCCCCGCCATCTTTATGGCCAGTATTACAACGGGTCGTATTTTGTTGTGATGGCTGTTTACGAAAAGCGGCGTAACCGGCTATGCCCAGAAACATGATCAATGCCGGAAACAGCACGCAATCCAGGTAACCTGTCAACGCCGACAGGCCAA
This sequence comes from Gammaproteobacteria bacterium UBA7310, assembly GCA_002471665.1. Classification (GTDB taxonomy): domain Bacteria; phylum Pseudomonadota; class Gammaproteobacteria; order Pseudomonadales; family Ketobacteraceae; genus Ketobacter. Next base: position 1,944 of record DKQK01000060.1, on the reverse strand, counting down.
CCGTACCCAGCAAAATGACCAAAACCGGGGTGAAGCAACACAAGGCCACAATGATTGAACCGATAACCCCGGTGCGCAGAAGCTTGGCGTTATCCATGGCCACTTTACTCTTTAACCCTGGACGGATAACCTGCGTTGGTGGTGGCTTCGGTCAATGCTTTTACTGAGGTTTTTTCGTCATCGAACGTGACAACAGCCAGCTTGTTCTCAAAGGTGACTTCGGCGCTACTGACACCATCAACATTTTGTAAGGCCTTTTTGACTGTAAACGGACAGGTCACACAGTTCATGGTTGGCACTTCCAGTGTGACGGTTTGCTCTTTGGCAAATGCAGTCAGGCTAAGTAAGGTCAAAAAGAGCAATAGTGTGATTTTTTTCATCGTTTTCTCCGAGTATTCAAGGCTTAAAAGAGTTGTCATGCGAACCAGATGATCCAGTAATTACTGGTGATGAGCACCAGTGCGGTTAGCGCAGCGACCCAGAAAATCACCTGACGGCGCCTGCGTACTCGTGGTACGGCGCAGGCGGTGCCGGGCTCACAGGTTTCGATGGGGCGATAGATTTTCCAGCCGGAAAAACCAAATAAAGCCAATACCAGCAGGATAAATATGGGGCGGTACGGTTCTAACAGAGTCAGATTGCCAATCCAGGAACCACTGATACCGAGCAGCAGCAAGACGAAGGGCCCGGCGCAGCAAAGGCCCGCGCCGATGGCGGCGATAACACCGCCGATAATGGGCAGATTGGATTCTTTCTGGGACACGGCTTACTCCTCTGATGTATGTGATGGGAGTAAGTGTAAAGGCCGTACCAGAGTACGGTGTCAAGCAAGAAATCAGGGGGCATTGTTGTCGTCCGGTTGAAGGGACTCGATGATGGGACAATGGGTCTGGTCCAGATTGACGGCGCACTGGTTCAGCAGATCATCGAGGACGATTTCCAGACGCCGCAGATCGGCCAGCTTGGCGCGTACGCTGGCAAGTTTCTGAGCTGCCATGCCCTGAACTTCCCGACAGGGTGATTCTCCGAGTTCAAGCAGATTAGCGATCTCCTCCAGGGTAAACCCCAATTCCTGGGCGCGTTTGATAAATAAGATCCGGGCCAGGGTTGCCCTAGAATAAGTGCGGTAACCCTCGGTTGGTTTGGGTGGTTGTGCGATCAACCCGCGGCGTTCGTAGTAGCGGATGGTTTCAACATTAACACTTGCTGCTTCAGCCAATTGGCCGATGGTGTAGTTCTCGTTCATGACCAAAGTGCTCCCAGTGGTACGGCATAGAGATTTTCACCAAAAGCCGTTGTATGATCGCCATCGTAGAGCAAGATACCCATTTTGAAGCGCTCACCGGCCACACTTTGAAAACGTTTCAAGCCGGTAAAATCTTTGGCACTCAACGTCGCAGCTGCTTTGACTTCGATCGCGAAACAGTCGCCTATGGCGTTTTCGATGATCACATCGACCTCCACTTTATCCTTGTCCCGGTAGTGATAGAAACTCAACGGTTCTTCGATCCATACTGCCTGTTTTCGCAGTTCGTTGTAGACAAAGGATTCCAGCACCAACCCAAAATCACCGGGCTGCTTCAGCAGGCGTTCCCGGTTCAGGCCACGAACAGCGCACATCATGCCGGTATCAATGGAATGCAGTTTGGGCGTTTTCACCAACCGTTTGTATTCGTTGGAATGCCAGGCCGGCAATTGCTCCACCAGAAACAACTGCTCCAGCAACGCCATGTATTTTTTAATGGTCAGTCGATCCAGCCCAAGTTTAGCGCCCAGTTCGGTCAGGTTAACCAGTTTTCCTGCATAAAAGGCGGTGAGTTTGAGTAACTTGGCCATCAAATCGGGGTGATCGATATGGGTCAGATCGCGGATATCCCGCTGGATCAATGTACTGACGTACTGTTGATACCAAGCGGTGCTTCGCCGCTCATTGGCACGTTGCAG
>DKQK01000036.1 GCA_002471665.1 Gammaproteobacteria bacterium UBA7310 | reverse complement strand
TTTCTGGGTTATGTAATAGTAGATGGCAAAACTTTATTCTGCTTCCGGCCAGGAGCGGACATTAAAAAGCTCCAAACTTTATCGAAGCTTATATTTCTGTGTTCCGAAAGCGGATACCAAAATTTCTAAGCTCTCTTAGGCGCTCTCTAAATCAGTATACCATTCTGGCGGTATGAGCTTTTTCCCCTCGCGCCACTCATCAACTTCGTGAATATTTATGATGTCGCCATATATAGCCTTATCCGCATGATCAAGAACGATAAATTGCCAAGAAGAACCCGGTTTTGAATAAGACTCTGACAAAGTCTTAAATATTTTCTTTACAGCGTAAAAATCCTCATCCTTGTAGGATTTAAAGTCTTCCTCCTTTTCACTCCCCTCAACTAATGGAATTTTTGGGAAATAAACCTGACTTGGCTGATCGAAGATGACAAAACTGGGAACGCTAGAGCCGGGTAAGCTCGCAAAGAACTCCTGAAATGCACACATCGCTGCTATATGGAAAGAAACCCAGTTAGAAGCGCTGCCAACTTCAGCAAGGAAATGCCAATCTCCCTCATTACCCCGGACTTTGATAGTTAGTTCCTTGATGTCTATTTTTGGTCTCGACTGCCTGTATTTTTCTTCAACATCAAGGTGCTGAAGATAAGAAAGCATAAGCTCGTCAATTTTATCGGTCGCAGACGCTATCCTTCGTGATATAGCACCTTCATTCACCAGCGGTTTCAATTGATCATACTCCTGTTGAAGCAGCTGGATTTGGTTTTCAAGGTCACCCCCTTCAACAAGCTTTTCGAATCGTTCCAAAGAGGAACGGAAATGGCCAAGAAAGATATACATCTCTTTGTTTCTATAAAAACCGTTTCTGGCCTGTTCATCTTTCTGCACGATCCGATCATATCGCTCCTGGAGCGCACCCCTTTTCTCTATTACGTCTTCTAAGTCCTGCTTTAGCCTCAGCTCTTCTCTGTCAAAAGTGGTAGGAATGACCTGAAATTTACTCGCTTCATCCTCATACTCTTTAAGAACGGATGAAATCTTGTTGATTTCGCTAAGTGCGTTAGAATGGCTGGCCTCACCACATACAGGGCAACTTTCTGTATGCTCCGCTACGTCTGTCAGCCATTTAGAAAGGTGGAGGCGGTCGGCTTTCTTTCTAGCAACAGAGCCATAATCGGTAAAGCCGCTCTTAAGTCTTTTTACCTCTTCTAGGCGCTTTTTTATCCGTGCAATCTGGGAAGCTAGGTCATCGTCCTGTGCATCAAGCTTTATAAGCTCTTCATTTGACGCCTGAATCTGAGCTTCGCCAACTCGAGGTTTGTCTGGGCTTTTCTCAACCAGTTCCTTACCGACCTCTAGTAGCCTCGCAGGATCATCAGACTGAGAAAATTCAGCTTCGAGCAACCCATAATCAACCGCAGTCATGAGATGTCCAAATATGTTGGATTTCCACTCTTCCGAAATCGCACGCTCTTTTTCAAACTCTCGCCGCAATCTGTTTAGCTTACGCTCAAGTACCTGTAATCGCTGCCGGGCCTTCAAAACATCAACGTTCTCCGCACCAAGGATGAAAGGAAACCAGGTACGTAGTTTTTCGCGGTGCTCGTGAGCATGAGTTTTGTAAAATAAAATATTCTGGTTTGCGACAATATCCTGTGTCTGAAATACAAAGCCCATCAGATCTCGAATACTAAGGCGGGCTTTAAAGTTATTTTGTGATGCTTCGTCCGGGTCGAGACTAAAGTATGGAAGCAAGGCCATTTCATTCAATGAGTGCTTGACATCCTCAATCGAAGCATTCCTGTCTGCCAGCACGGGAGGAATCGTAACAGTCGTTCCTTTTTGGTAGTAAAACTCATCAGATGGATCGCTACCAGCCGGCACCTTCCTTGCAATGAGTATCTGATCCTGGTCGAGCTGGACCACGACGCCATACCAAGATGCGTAGTCTCTGATTGTATCAATAGGAATACTGCACGAACTTGAACCAAGGCAGTAATCAATGATTGGTATAATTGCAGACTTTCCGGTGCGTGACGCCCCGGTAATAACGTTGACCTTGTTAAGCTCGAACACTACTTCTCTGGGAGGAAAAGCTGAATCTTTCGGCCAGACAATCAATTTCCTTATCTTCATATTCACTATAAGACCACCTTTAATAACGTAGCAACCTGACTGACAGAGTGGGCTGAAAACCACTTACCTAACGTCTCAGCTTTGTTCCCTAAAGATTTAACACTTTGCTTTGGTGTCATACCCCGGCTCGGTTTTCCCGAAAGGATTTTAGGGTAAAGACAGGCATCCTCAGAATTGAGAAACAGCAAACCATGCTGAATCGCCAGGTCTATGGAACTTAAAGTGTAAGATCTCGTCTTGTTCACGCGATCCTGAATCGAAAGTAAAAGATCGATGTCCTTTTTATCAATAAAGCTCCGTGCGTAGGAAGCGAGGTCTTTCCTAATATTAGTGACAGGATCACTAAGACGCTTATTCGTTAATATTGCAGATGCAAGAAAATGCAATAATAGGATTGGTGGTCGACCTTCTGGATGATGATCTGTATATCCCCGTGTAAAACGCCAAAGCACATACGACCCAACAATCGGGGTATTCCATATTCTCACTTCTTCAGCTAGATTGCTCATATGTATCCTACTTGCCATCCTTCAGCAGATCTTTCCATGATTCATGCCACCCCAATAAATTTTCATTTGCCAGATTGTGGTAAGTTCCGCTAACAAAATGAGAAAGAACCGTCTGGCTTCCTATTGTTGCCCGCCTTTCCTTGCAATCGTAATACAGTAGCTGCCCACGTTCTTCCGGCTTTAGTGATTTTTCGGTAATGGAAATTCTCTTAAGAGTGCTGTTCCAATAGCTTTTAAGGCTTTCCTCGAACTCTATAGCGGATGCCTCGTCGATCAATTCGCTCTCTATCCATTTATCCGCATTAACCTTCCTACGAAGAAAATCGGATACCGCAGAAATTTGTTCACCATCTTCAATTTCGATTATCTGTAGTTGTTTTAAATATATTGGATATTCCTTGAACTGCTCTAACACATCCTCATGTTCGGCTGCGTATTCCTTAGTGAAATCAATTAATTCTCTAGTCCTTACTCTTTCGAACAGGACCAAAAATCTGCACTGATATTTCTCCCACGGTATGATTGCAAGTTCTCCGCAAGCGATCTTGGTCATCACAGAATTTGTTATCCAGCCTATTAGCTCATCATGGATATAATCGACATGATGAGAAGATATTAAAATCATGTCCGACAGAATCTGCTTTATCTCTTCACTACCTGTTTTGCTGCCGACAACAAACTCGAACGACTGAACTATGGATTTAAAAATGTCTTTAAAACCAAGAATGTGTGAAAGGTAAGAATGGATAGGGTGAGATTCATCCAGAGATGCGAATAGTCCCTCGACTTTCTCAACGCATGCATCTATCTCTTCAACACTTTGTGCTTCCGATAATGTATTGACTATCCCTTTGTTGCCCTTGTGATTAGAATATAAAATAAATTTTGCTTTCACTAAATCTAGCGAACCGTCGTTCAGGGCGTTAATCCAGTTATAGAATGTTTTCCAAAGGTCGGTCGATTTGTCCGTAACTGGATTGCTGTTAACAGATGACTTATCTTCTTCTTCAATGCTACCGCCATTGTTGAGCAGTACCGATACATCTCCGGTAACCTCAATGCTTACTGACGATCCACGGCCCGATTGCAGCAAGTGTACTAGTGCTCGCTGGAGCTGGAGCTGGTATCCTAGTAATTGTCCTGCTGCGGTAGGCATATGAAAACTCCTTCGATTCTTTTTATAAATTTGTCGGCATCGTAATTCTTATACTAGCGCCCCGAATACCTATGGAAGTATAACTAACGTCCGCTTTGGGTCGAAACCCGACCCACACCCCACCGACCACACTCACTCCACCAAAACATAACGCGCAAGCCCCTGCCTGCAGCGATAACCCAAATAGGTCATAAGTGTAATTGCAAATGGAAGGGTCAGATCAATACCTTTTGCTATCATGTCGCCCACAGTACCTGCGTAAATTATTGGTATAAGCAGGGTGGAAACAAATAGAGAAAGCAGTTTTATTCTGCTGTATTCAAAGTGAACACCCCACAAGAAGAACAGTATTAGCATCGAGTAGAAGGATGGAGTGCCGCACCCAAATAGTTTTTGCACTGTATCTATGCTGAATGATGTGTCTTCTGTTGAGTGAAACGCATTCAGCATCATCCAGGAAATCAATCCTGATACCAGGTAGTAGAGAAAACCACCATAAGCAATCATGAAAGCGCCAACACCGGGTGGGCCTGAGTCGCTTAGGATGGATGCCCGTACTTTCAGTGAATATAAGGCAACGATTCCTATGTACACCAGATCAGCCGCTGTCCAGTAGTAGATCGATATACCTTGGTTCCAATCGTTCACTTTGAGTAAAAAGATTTGTTCATTTGCCAATAGGTTTGCGATCAGGGCGATCATGGGGATGATAAAAAATGGTAATGCTTTGAATAGAGTCTTCTGTGGTGAAAGCAAATACATCAACATACAGAAGATGGGCAGTACCGATACGGCCCCCAGGTTAAAGTTCACGTGGATTGATTCAAACTGCGCCCCAAAATACGCGTTCAATAGGAAAATACACGATGCCAGCATTGCCACCCAGGGGGTGAGCATTTTCGAGGCAAGCGCCGGTAGCCAATCGGGGTTATCCCCGGTTTTTCCGGCCAGGTACAGTATCAGCATATTAGGCAGGTAATAATCCCAGCCCAAAGAAAACGGCCCAAATTGCAGCGAGGCAATGCCGATGGGGGCCAAAAGCAAGCCGATTTTGAACGCGTTTACGCCGTAACGCAGCCCCAACAGCAGCATCACTGGAAATGAAAACAGGCCTCCATGAAGCCATAGGTCTTCAGTGATGCTGAAGCTCAAAAGTGAAATTACAAGCAGAATCCAAACATTAATGGTTTCAGCCTTTGACAGTGTGCAGCGGCTGGGTTGTGTGGCGGGGGGATGAATGATTTCAGCAGGTTCCAGCTGTGCTTCATCCTGCTGCTTTTCAATAACGGGGGTCACCGGTTCTTCAGCAGGCTCCCGCAATTCCACCCAGGCAAACGAAAACTCCAGGGGGCTGATGCTGTCATTCAATAATTTATTCAGCAGGGTGTCTTTCGCCCTTTCCACAGGGCTGAGTTCATCACGCTCCCGCTCACAGATGGCCAGTGCCTCAATTAAGATGGCGGAGGTGATCCGCTCATCCTCTTTCAGCCGAAACAGCAATGTTTGCAGATTTCTGGCCCGTTCCTGGCGCGGCACACGCCCGCTTTTCGAGATCACGATGGTGCCCCGGCCATCCAGGCTCCAGCGGGTGGGTTCCTGATGGGAATCTTCCTTCACTTTGCGGTACAGGTAGTCGTACATTTCATCGATGGTGATCACGCCGTTGCCGTCGATGTCGGCTTCACCGCTCTGGATACCGCTCAGCAGGTGTTTGGTGAATACGCTGTAATCGTCTTCCTCTTTTTCCAGGGCGGTTTGGATGCCGGTGGAGGCGGTGATCAGGTAGATGCCGCTGCCTTCGCTGGCGGTACGCAGTTGATCTTCGATGCTGTCTTTGGCAATGGCACCACCGGCAGCGCCGCTGTAACAGCAGTCCAGCAGGAGTAAAACCCGGCGGCAGCGGCAGGCTTTCACCAGGCTGTTGACCTTGTTGATTTCCAGTGCGGTGGATTCCAGGGCATCGCTTACGGTATCCGAGGTGGCCAGGTACAGGTCACCCACGGTGCTGCGTTTGCCGTGGCCGGAGTAGTAGATTAGAAAGAAGTCGTCTTTGTCGGCTTGTCGTAATTCGGTGTGTATGGTTTTTAACGCAGCGGCTGAGTCGCAGTTTTCCAGCAGTTCAACGTTGCAGAACTCACCCCGGTCTTTGTCCACCAGCAGTTGTTTCAAACCGCGGGCATCCTGTACCGGGCAGCGCAGATTGGCAAGCTTTTCGTCTTCGTATTCGCCGACTCCGATGAGCACGGCCCTTCTAGCCATTGTTGTCTTTTTCCAAAAAGGTGGTGAGCTGGGCCAGCACAGCGTTGGTGGAGTCGCTGCTGAGGTTCGATGCGTTCAGTTTGAGTTTGCTGCCGTCTGCTTTTTCCAGCTCAAAATCCAGCGATGAGTTTTTGGATAAATAGACTTCGATGATTTTAAACAGAGCCACTGCGGCGCCGCTGGAGATAAACGTCAGGGCGATGGTGCCGATGGTCACGGGATCGCCTTTGGCACCCGCCTGGGTGCTCGGCTGGGGTAGCTCAGCCTGAATATCGGATTCTGTTTGCAGCGTGTGAATTAATTGAAGGCTTTCTTCATACAGCAATTCAGCACTCAGTTGGTCGCTTGCCAAAGTAAGTGTGATCATGGTCCCCAATGCCCCTGAATTAAACGTATAAATGCTGGGCTTAATATTCTGATTAAACTCAGTCGTCGCGGTTTCGTCAACTAAACTGGTAATATTACCGGTTTGATTGACGCCTGATCACCAGTTTAACCCATCGTCAGCAATTTCCTATCGAAACGCCCCCTGGTAACGGGTCAGGGAAACGGGCAAGTTCTTAAACAGCGTTGTCGAGGCTTCCATGGTGATCTCGCCGTCTTCATGCACGTTGAATTCACATTGCAACAGGGATTTTTGCCACAGCACCAGCGCTTGGTAACGCTGCCTGCCTTCGTTGTTGAATTGGCCGCTAACATACCGGATCGGGTGAAGGCTTTGCCGCAGTGTTTCAGGAATCTTGATCTTGGAATTGGTTGGCCAGTTCAGTTCATCCACATTGGTCACCAGTTGAAAGCGATCTTTCTTTTGCCGGTCGAAGGCACAAAAGAAGTTCAGGTAGGCAATGGGGGCGGCTTCGTCCCGGGTCAGATCCAGGTGCTGCGGATTAAACGCGTGAATGAAATGGGCGTGCCCCTCTAATACGGCTCCACCCTTGGCGCCTGCCAGAACACAGCAGTATTTCACCCGCAAGGGATCTGCCTGCAGCCATTGTATGTCCAGCAAATCAAATCCGGGGTAGAAAGAAAGCGGTAAGCGGCGAACCGCATTGCATTGATGATGTGCCACGGCCGAGTCCAGCTGTGCGGTATCCAGGGCGCAGTTCAAAGCGGCCTGATATTGCTCCAGTTCGATGTTCGTCAGATCCTGCCAGTCTCCCGAAAGCGGGGGGCGGGCATACCAAACGTGTTCCAGAGCAATGGAAAAAAGCCGGTTGGATTTGGTGATGACATTGGTTTTGCCCACCAGCCCGTTCATCAGTTTCAGTTGGCGCAGCATATCCTGCGCCGGTTTGTGTTGGTATTTGGATTGCGTGGCTTTTTCGTACCAGCGGTAGGCGGCTTCCAGGTCGGGCGCCACACCCTGGCCATTTTGGTAGCACACTCCCAGGTTGTACATGGCATCGGTATTGCCGGTTTCAGCGGCCTGCTCAAGCCAATACAGGCCCTGTGCTTGGTCTGCTTCATCACCCTGTAACAGCAGTTCCACCAGTTGGTTGACGGCACCGGCGTGTTTGGCCTTGGCGGCTTGGCTGTACCAGGCGATGGCGTTGGCCCGATCCGGAGGGTTTTGGTGGCAGTAAAAATAACCCAAAGCCGCCATGGCATTAACGTCCCCCAGGTGGGCGGCCTGGGTGAACCAGTCTTCCGCCTGGGCCGGTTTGGCAACCTCGGGTTTGGAATAGAATAAGCCAAGCCGCAGCTTTGCGTCCGGATGGCCTGCTGCATCGGCGTTTTTATACCACCGCTCGGCTTGATCGTAATCGGGCCCGTGGTGGCGTTCAAACAGATTGCCGAGCTTGTACATGGCGGTGCTGTCGCCGGTTGCGGCGGCCTTCTCCAGCCAGTGAACGGTCGCCTCCAGATCGGTTTTGCCGTCACTGCCTTGCTCAAACATTTTGGCCAGGTTGATCATGGCGGCACTGAATCCCTGGTCGGCGGCTTTTTCATACCAGTACCGGGCTTGTGCTGTGTCCGCAGCCACACCCAGCCCGGTTTCATAACACTGTGCCAGGTTGTTCATCGCATACAGGCTGCCACTTTGTGCCCCTTTGCTGAACCAATAGAAGGCTTTGTCCAGGTCTTTCTCAATGCCCTGGCCGGAGCGGTAGCTGCTGCCCAGGTTGTCCATGGCATCGGCGTATCCGGCCTCTGCGGACTGAATAAACCATTGGGTGCCCTTTGCGAGATCTTGTTCCACACCAAAGCCGTTGTGATAGAAAATCCCCAGGTTATGCATGGCGGTAATGTTGTTGGCCTGTGCAGCTTTTTGTGTGGCTGCAAAGGCTTTTTCGTAATCAATGGTTCCTGTTAAACCGTAAAAGTGGGCAACCCCCATCAGTGCCAGGGCTTCCCCCTGCTTATCGGCGGGCACCTGTTCCAGCAGGGTGATGACCCAGCCGGGTAATGCTTGCCTGCCATTGATGTACTTTCTGGAAATATCCACCGCCACGTCTTTCAGTGCTTCCCAATAAGGGCCGGGATTGATCTCGATGTTCAGCAGTTGTTGGGTAATGCGGTGATCAAAGAAATCCTGGGTTAACCTTTGCATAAAGGCCGATAAGGGTTTCGGTTTGATTTGGGCGGCCTGCAGAATGCGCTCGGGGCACAAGCCGTGATGATCCAATGCCGACAACACAAACCATTCCCCCAGAATATCCGGTAGCAACGGTGGAATATCAAAAATAACTCCGTGGGCGGATGATCGGGTATCGCCGTCGGTGATCACCAGGGCGGTGCGCCGGGTGGCAGAATCCGGGTGGGGAATGATACCGGCCGATGCCAGGGTTTTACTGTCCACGCCTTGGGCCATGGTGGCGATAACGGCGAGTTTGAGGGCTTCGGGGTCGGAATCCAGGGCCGGTTTGGGTTGGTCGTAGACCCGCTTCCAGCGGTCTTTGAAATCTCGTTCAATGACCTTGTCCAACAGGCCCTCCCGATTGAGATTCTCGGCACTGGGATCGTCGGCAAGAATTTTACCCAGGAAATAGGCGTACAGGGGCCGGCCTTCTTTATCGATGTGCTCCAACTGGGCGGCTATGGAGTCACTTTCCAAGGTCAGCTCGGTGCCGAAGTGCGCTGCCACCTGGCGGACAATATCCACCAGATCCCGGGGTAATAACTTTTTCAGAAACACCTGGCCGTTGTTGTCCGGGCTGCGGTAGGCCAGCAGATCCTCGCCTTCATCGTCGTCGGCCAGCTCAATAAACCATTCCGCCAGGCCACCGATCTCCAGTTTGTCGCTGGATTTTTCGCTTTTGGGTTCGTTGATCGCGACCAACGGGCGGCCATCCCAGGGTTGGCGTTCCACGAACAGCAGTCGCACCGGGTGCTGGAATTCCGCGGACCGTACTTTCAGAGCGTCCAAAACGGTTTTGATTTCCGGTTCGCGCCCCACCACGTAATCAACGATGAGCAAATGGGGGCGGTTGGGCTGCCAGCTCTGCCAACGGTCAAACTGGGTGCCCGGCTGAAAGGTCAGCGGCCCCGCGGCCCAGCCCATTTCATGGGCCCTGGTGATCAGCTCCCAGGCCAGCCGGCTTTTGCCCTGACCACCCACACCGGCGATCTGCAGCCACTGAAAACCGGGGGCATCGGAGAGAAAATTGCAGAGCTGTTGCCACTCCTGGTCGCGTCCCAGGGGTTTTTCAATTAGCCGGTGCTGGTAGTGAAAGATGTTGTTACGACTTTTGGGTACTTCAAAAACCGGTTGTGGTGAATCGGCGACAGTGGCTTCCGGTGCGCTGAGGTTGGGCAGGGGCTTACCCAAAAAGAACTGGGTGATTTGCTCCCCACTGTAGCCCATGGAGGTCAGGTAAGGGGCGCAGGTGCGTTTTTGCGGTGAGTCCGATTTGCCGCCTTCCAGCCGCTTCAATCCCCGTAGTTTGCTCTCAAAGCCTTTTGGGTCCAGGGTTCTGGCTTTTTCCGCGTCCGGCTGATGATCGTAAAATACGCACCATATCAACTCTTCCTGAGTCAGCCCCTGCCCATGCCGATAGCGAACAATCAGCTCCTGCATTTGTTCTCCCAGGCTGCTGTTGCCGGCGGCAGGCTGTTTGTCCCCGTTTGTCACCGGATCTATCCCCCTTTGTCACCTGTTCTACCCCAATCCTGCAGGCAGTATTTCCAGAGTGTGTAATAAAACTGTCTGGAGAATCAACATGTTCGAGCGCATTAAAAAGGCATTGCAGGTTTTGGGTAAGCATTCAGTGTTGCACCGTGCATTGTATTTTTGCCTGTTTTTGAGCTACGGCGCCGGTTGTCTGGGGCTGGATAAGTTGGTTGTCAGCGGGTTGGCGGCCGTCTGTTATCTGGCGTTGGCGGTGAGGAGCTGAACATGGCTATGTCAAAAATAGTCGTGCCGCACCTCATACACCTGTTCATCCGGCCGTTCGATTTCCGATTCAATGCCGGAGTTGCGGCGAGTACGCCCGGCGGCGTATTGAAACCCCGGGCCTGCCATCATCTCGTCGCATTGCAGGCATTGATTCAGTTCACCGTTATTGGTGTTGTCGCTGGATTCGGTGCCGGTAAGCAGCGGGATCAAGCCGTACTCCTGCACACAGAGTACCAGGCAGGATTGGGTGGTTTTGTCGGCGTTATAGGCCCAGCTTTCAGCGCAGGCTTCGGTAAATCCGATTTCCTGCATGCAGCTTTTTTTGTTATTGAAGCCCAGGCGTTTGCTGCAGGTTTTGGCCATGATGGTCAGATCCAGCGAGCCGTACACGGCCAGATCCTGCAGGGTGGAGCAGGTGCCGCAGGCCTGGTAGTGGGTGAGTATAAAGCCCGCTGTGCTGTTCAGGGCATTACGGTTTTCAAAACTGGCCAGTTGGTATTGGCCGGGATTGTTGGGATCAAAGCGCACACCGCATACGGCGGCCTGATCTGGTGCCGGCAGGCGGTTCAGCCACCATTGGCGTACGTCTTCTCTGGCGGGAAACGCCTGCACGGGTATGCCGGTGGCGGTAATGCTGTAGTAACAGTTGGGATCATTCCAGCAGGTGGTGAAGTCGAGGAAGCTCAGGGGGTGGTAGGGGGATGTACTTTGGGGGCCGCTGCCGCTGCTGTTCAGCAACTGTTTTTTCTGCAATACGCTGGTGAGGTTGGTGGCCTGGGTTTGTTGCAGTTGGTACTGTGTTTCCGCATCAAAAAGGGGTTGTGGCAGCGGTGTTACGTCCAGGGGTTGATTGCAGGCGCTGAGCAAACCCGCAGCCAGCCCCAGCGCTGCCCATCGGGGCGCTGGTATGGTCATGCTGGTGGTTCCCTATTTTGTTGTTTTTGTTTTGGTACCTTTGCGTGCTTTGCCCTTGGCCGCCGCCGTACCGCTACGGGGCGGCAGGCCGGTGTGTTGCGTCAGGATTTTACCCCGGCCCGCTTTGGCCCGGGTGCCGCCGGGTTTGGCTTTGCGCCGGCCGGTTTTATTGTCTGCTGAATTCAGTTTAGCCGTTGGGTGATTGGCGGGTTGAGTCGGTGGCACCAGATGTTTCTTGCCGTAACCAATCAGGTGGGCTTTGCCCATGTTCTTCAGCGCTTCACGCAACAGGGGCCAGTTATCCGGATCGTGGTAACGCAAAAACGCTTTGTGTAAACGCCGCTGCTTTTCACCCTTGGGTATGAATACCTTTTCGGTTTTGTAGTTTACCCGGTGGATAGGGTCTTTCTCGGTGTGGTACATGGTGGTGGCCATGGCCATGGGCGAGGGGTAAAAGTTCTGCACCTGATCTGCGCGGAAGCCGTTGTTCTTCAACCAGAAGGCCAGGCTCAGCATGTCCTCATCACGGGTGCCGGGGTGCGCGGCAATAAAGTAGGGAATCAGATACTGTTCCTTGCCTGCCTCTTTGGAAAACCGATCAAACATGTCCTTGAACTGATCGTAGGTGCCCATGCCTGGTTTCATCATTTTCGACAGGGGCGCGCTTTCGGTGTGCTCCGGTGCAATTTTCAAATAGCCGCCCACGTGATGGCTCACCAGTTCTTTCACGTATTCCGGATCCAGCACCGCCAGGTCGTAACGCAGACCGGAGGCAATCATGATGCGTTTGATGCCCGGCAGTTCCCGCGCCCGGCGATACAGCCTTGTGGTTGGGCTGTGATCGGTCACCAGATTTTTGCAGATGGTGGGAAACACGCAGGATAAACGGCGGCAATTCTGATGGATCTCTTCGCTCACGCAGTTGAGCATGTACATGTTGGCGGTGGGGCCACCCAGGTCCGAGATGGTGCCGGTAAAGCCCGGTGTCATGTCGCGGATCTTTTCCACTTCGCGCAGAATGGAATCTTCCGAGCGGCTTTGGATCACCCGGCCTTCGTGTTCGGTAATGGAGCAGAATGAGCACCCGCCAAAGCACCCGCGCATGATGTTGACGGAAAAGCGAATCATCTCGTAGGCGGGAATGCGTGCGTCACCGTATGCCGGGTGTGGCACCCGCTGAAACGGCAGTTCGAATACGTCGTCCAGTTCCTCGGTGGAGAGCGGCACCGGCGGCGGGTTCATCCACAGATAACGGTCACCGTGCTTTTGCACCAGGGTGCGGGCGTTGGAGGGGTTGGTTTCCAGATGCAGCACCCGCGAGGTGTGGGCATACAGCACCGGGTCTTTGCTGACTTTTTCATAGGAGGGCAACGACACAAACTGTTTTTTGCTGCCGGCGGCGGGGCGGATATGCACCACCTGCGCGTCGGCTGGGCTGTCGCCGCCGTCACCTTTGGCACAGGGGGCTTCCAGGGCTTCGTTGGTCTGTTCCCATTGATAGGGGTTGTAGAGGGGGTCCACTTTGCCGGGCTGATCAATGCGGGTGGAATCTTTCACTTCCCAGTCGCCGGGCAATTCATGCAGCAGGCAGGCGGTACCGCGCACATCGCGGATGTCTTTCATGGTTTGTCCGGCGGCCACGCGATGGGCCACTTCCACCACTGCCCGCTCGGCATTGCCGTACACCAGCAGGTCGGCTTTGGCATCCATCAGCACCGAGCGGCGAACTTTGTTGCTCCAGTAGTCGTAATGGGCGATCCGGCGCAGGCTGGCTTCGATGCCACCAATCAAAACCGGCACATCCTTGTAGGCCTGGCGGCAGCGCTGGGTATAAACCAGCACCGCCCGGTCCGGGCGTTTACCCCCTTCGTTATTGGGGGTATAGGCGTCGTCGTGACGAATCTTCAGGTCCGCCGTGTAGCGGTTGATCATGGAATCCATGTTGCCGGCAGATACGGCGAAAAACAGATTAGGCTTGCCCAGTTTCTGGAAATCGTTGGCGTTGTGCCAGTCCGGCTGGGCGATGATGCCCACGCGAAATCCCTGTGATTCCAATAACCTGCCGATCACCGCCATGCCGAAGCTGGGGTGGTCTACGTAGGCGTCACCGCTGATGATGATGATGTCGCAGCTGTCCCAGCCCAGTTCATCCATTTCCCGGCGGGACATGGGTAAAAACGGGGCCGTGCCGTAACATTCCGCCCAATAGCGCGGATAGGTAAACAGGGATTTGGCTGCTTGCATAAGGTAAACACAGGACTGCTGAACGAAGAATGGCCCAATTTTAGCGGAACTGCCGCCATATCACCAACGATCTTGAGTTTGCCTGATTAGCCCAGTTTGAAAAAGCTCAACTCCTGATGCATCTTGTCCACCTGGTCCACCATGGAGGTGGTGGCGGCGGTGGCCTCTTCCATCAATGCGGAATTCTGCTGGGTGGATTCATCAATGCTGCTGACGGCCTGGTTCACCTGTTGTATCCCCACCAGTTGTTCCGAGGCGGAGTCCGCGATCTCAGATACCTGCTCGGTGACTTTCACCACCTGGGCAATGATTTCCTCCAGTGTTTCACCGGATTTGAGCACCATCTCGGTGCCGGTCTCCACCTTGTTGACGCTGTCTTTGATCAGTTGCCCGATTTCCTTGGCAGCGGCGGCGGAGCGTTGCGCCAGGTTACGCACCTCACCGGCCACCACCGCAAAACCACGGCCCTGCTCACCGGCACGGGCTGCTTCCACGGCGGCGTTCAGGGCCAACAGGTTGGTTTGAAAGGCGATCTCATCAATGGTGCCGATGATATCGGCAATTTGTTTGCTGGAGGTGGAGATGGCCTGCATCGCCTGAATGGTGGCGTCCACGACGGCCTTGCCTTTGGTGGCGGATTCCTGCGCGGTTTTGGCGGTTTCGTTGGCGCTGTTTGCGTTGCTGGTGCTGGTGTTCAGCTGCGATGTCATTTCTTCCATGCTGGAGGCCGTTTCCTGCAGTGATGCCGCCTGGCTTTCGGTGCGGCGGCTTAGATCCAGGTTGCCGCTTTGAATTTCCGTTGCGCCCACCTGAATGTCAGTGGCGGCGCTCTGGATGCTGGCCACCAGATTCTGCAGGCGGTCAAAGGTGGAATTGAGCGCGGTTTTCAGTTGCTCAAACTCGCCCTGATACTCGCCGTTAACCCGCTGACTCAAATCCCCCTGCGCCAGTGCCAGCAGGCAACTGCTGATTTCGTTGACGGCGCATTTGCGCTGGGTCACATCGGTGGCGTACTTCACCACTTTGTAGGGATTGCCGGACGCATCGAATATCGGATTGTAGGAGGCCTGAATCCAGATGCGGCTGCCATCTTTGGCAATTCGCTCGTACTCTTCACTGAAGAATTCACCGGCATTGAGTGCTTGCCAGAAGGATTGGTATTCGGCGGATTTGGCGTAGGCATCGTCCACAAAAATGCGGTGGTGTTGGCCTTTGACTTCTTCCAGGGTGTAACCCATTGTTTTCAGAAAATTGTCGTTGGCGTAGCGGATGGTGCCGTCCAGTTCGAACTCGATCACTGCCTGGGAGCGGGAAATGGCATTCAGTTGGCCCTGGTAATCAGCGTTGCGCAGTTTGTCTGCGGTGATGTCGGTGGCGTATTTCACCACTCTCACCGGATTGCCGTTCAGATCCAGAATGGGGTTGTACGATGCCTGAATCCACACCTCGCGGCCATTGTTGCCGATGCGTTTGTATTCCCCGGTGAAGTGCTTGCCTGCATTCAGGGCCTGCCAGAATGCTTTGTAGTCTGGGGAGTTGCGTTCACCGGCTTCAACGAATATACGGTGATGTTTGCCTTTGATCTGGTCCAGTGTGTAGCCCATTACCTGCAGAAAATTATCGTTGGCGTTTTGAATGGTACCATCCAGGTTGAATGCAATGACGGCCTGGGATCGTGAGATGGCTTCAATCTGGCCGGAGTAATCGGCATTTTTCAGGGTTTGTTCGGTCACGTCGGTGGCGAACTTGATGACCCGGACGGTGTTGCCGTTTTCGTCCAGAATGGGGTTGTAGGTGGCTTGAATCCAGATTTCTTTACCGTGCTTGCCAAAGCGCTGGAAAGTGGCGGATTGAAATTTACCCTGGCGCAGGCGGTTCCAGAATTCCCGGTACTCAGGACTTTGGCCGTATTCCTGGCCCACGAAAATGCGATGATGCTGGCCTTGAATCTCTTCCAGTGTGTAGCCCATGGCATCCAGAAAATTTTGATTGGCTTCGAGAATGTTGCCTTCAGGATCAAACTGAATCACCGCCTGGGAGCGGTTTAGGGCGTCGAATTGGCTCAGTAATGCCTGTCGTTCCCGCTTCTGGGCGGTGATGTCCACCGCAAACTTGACGCAGTGGGTGACGCATCCCTCGGCGTTATACACCGGATTGTAGGCAGCCTGAATCCACACCTCGCGACCATCTTTGGTACGCCGCCTGAATTCACCGGACTGGAACTCACCACGCTGCAGATTGACCCAGAAGGC
Source organism: Gammaproteobacteria bacterium UBA7310 (assembly GCA_002471665.1). GTDB lineage: Bacteria > Pseudomonadota > Gammaproteobacteria > Pseudomonadales > Ketobacteraceae > Ketobacter. The sequence continues at coordinate 9,819 of DKQK01000036.1, read as the reverse complement.
CTTGTAATCAGGGCTGTTGGCGTCATCGCCGCTGACAAACAGGCGGTGATGTTTGCCTTTAATCTCGTCCAGCCGGTAACCCATCAAATCCAGAAACTGCCGGTTGGCATCCAGAATGATGCCGTCCAGGTCGAACTCGATGCGGGCTTGGGTCTTGTCCACTGCTTGCAACACGGCTTCCAGTTCAGCAAGGCGTTGCTCTGTCTGCCGCCCGGCTGTGCCGTTCAGTGCTGCCATCAGTTTCGCGAACATGATCAAATCCCTCTGTATTGGCTTCCATGAATAAAATCAGGCTGTTGTTACAAGTCTAGTATTTCAAGTCTAGAAGCAGCTGCCGGGATTCGCGAATCCTGCGCGGGTGGTGAAAGAGAAACGGGCCTCAAAATGGCGTGGTTTATCGGTGATTTTGCCTGATTGGCTTAGGCTGGTTGCCGTGTTTGTCTGGATTTCAATCAGATGATGCCGGCGTCCAGGCTCATGGCCATGGTGGTTCCCAGTTGTTTGCACTGTTCAAGGAACTGGTCGTCCCATTCACCCCGGCACAACACGGTGGGTTGCACGGCTTTCCAGCGTAATCCGGTGGTGATGGAGTCCACCGCGCGGCAGGTGCCGGTGCCGTCGTGACCGGCCCGCACAAACAGGGCAAAGGGCAGGCCCTGCTTTTCTTCCAGGCAGGGATAGTAGATGCGGTCGAAAAAGTCTTTCAGGGCGCCGCTCATATAGCCCAGGTTTTCGGTGGTGCCCAGAATGATGGCATCGCAATCCAGCACATCCTGGGCAATGGCGTGCAGTGGCGCCACCTCCTTGACGGTCACGTCGCAAATGGAGGGGTGGCGGGTGCCTTCCAGAACGGCGTCCAGCAACTTGCGGGTGTTCTCGGACGGGGTGTGGGCTACCACCAATAATTTCTTCATACTGTATCCCGGCTTGGTGCTTCTCTGATAGGCGTTGTTCCTGCAGTATGGTAAAACAACCCCTGCAATGAAAATAATAAATAGAGAACATTATGGCACTTGTACTGTATCAGTTTCCAATTTCGCACTTTTGCGAAAAGGCCCGTTGGGCGCTGGATTATAAAGGTCTGGATTACACCACCAAAAATCTGCTTCCCGGATTGCATGTTAAAACCACCAAAAAACTGGCGGCCCGTTCCTCGGTGCCCATATTGGAGCACGATGGCCGCTCGGTGCAGGGCTCTGAGCAGATCATTACGTACTTGGATGAGCATTTTCCGGAGAAAAAACTCACTCCGGTGAATTCTCACGATGCGCAGTTCGCCTTGGAGTGGGAGCGTTATCTGGATCGGGAGATCGGTGTGCACCTGCGGCGTTATGTGTATCACACGTTGCTGCAGCACCCCGATTTGGTGATCGGTTTTTTTGCCACGGGCGGGCCGTTCTGGGCCAAGCCGTTCCTGAAGGTGGTGTTTCCAAAACTATCCCGTACCATGCGGAAGCTGATGGACATCAATGAGGCGACGGCCGCCAAATCGCGGCAGAGTATGTTGATGGCGTTGGAGCGTTTGAACGATGCCCTGGATGAAAAATCCTATCTGGTGGGCGAGCGTTTCAGTCGTGCGGATTTAACCGCCGCGGCCCTGCTGGCACCTTTGTTTATGCCGCCCCAATACGGCTTGGCTTGGCCTGCGGCCATGCCGGAACCGTTGCAGTCCGATGTGAGGGCACTGGCACCCCAGCTGGCCTGGGCAGAAAAGATCTATCAGCAGCATCGGTGAAAGCAAGGATGCAGCCGTGCCCTGAGTTCGTGTGAAAGGCACGGCTGCTGAGGTCAGCCTAGTGGCTGATCATCCATGGACGCATGGAAGGAAAGAATTTCTCCCCCCGGGCGGTGTACATGAGTTTGGAGTGACGTTTCTTGTGATCACCGCATCCACAGCCACCATCGCGCTTGTCGATCCTGCGTGAGGCATCACTGGAGAAAATCGGTTCATGCTGGGCTTTCTCATTGGTCTCGAATGCCTGTCGGCGCTCGGAATTCATTTTGAGAAACTCCGGCGGAATCATGATGACCCGGGCCGCCAGCTGTCCGCATTGCGGACAGGGGCAGGGTTTGTCGTGATCCGCCATGGTGGCCAACTCCTGGAATACACCATGGTCTTTGCATTTGTAATCGTAAACCGGCATAAAAATCTCCTGTTACGTGTTTGCGGCTATTTATTTATCCGGAGCAAGGGGCACATCGATGGACCCATCCAGTTCTTTCTTCGGCCCATCGGCATTGGGTTTGACATCAAATTCAAAGATATCCGTGGGTAACCACAGGGTGGCGCAGGCGTTGGGCACGTCCACCACGCCGCTGATGTGGCCTTGCACCGGAGCGGTACCCAGAATGGCGTAAGCCTGGGCGCCGGAATAACCGAATTTCTTCAGGTACTCGATGGCGTTGAGGCAGGCCTGGCGATAGGCGATGTGGACATCCAGGTAATGTTGTTTGCCCTGTTCATCCACCGAAATCCCTTCAAAAATCAGGTAGTCATCGTACTTGGGTGTGATGGGGCTGGGCATGAACACCGGATTTTTAATGGCGTACTTGGACATGCCGTCTTTGATCAGATCCACGCGCATGTGAATCCAGCCAGCCATTTCGATGGCACCGCAGAAGGTGATCTCACCGTCGCCCTGGCTGAAGTGCAGGTCGCCCACCGACAGGCCGCCGTCTTTCACATAAACCGGGAAGTAAACTTTGGAACCACGGGATAAGTCTTTGATGTCGCAGTTGCCGCCGTGTTCACGGGGCGGTACTGTGCGGGCGCCTTCGGCTGCCGCCGCATCGCGCTCGGCACCGGTCAATTTACCCATGTGGGCGGTTTCGGCATAGGGCAGGTTGGCCAGGCCGGGAACGCGATCGGGCTCGGTGTCGTAGAGTTCTTTCTCACGTTTGTTCCACTCTTCCAGCATTTCCTTGGAAGGCAGGCAACCGATCAGGCCGGGATGAATCAGGCCGGCAAATTCAACGCCGGGCACGTGGCGGGATTTGGTGAACATGCCGTTGAAATCCCAGATGGATTTCTGGGCTTCCGGAAAGTGTTCGGTGAGGAAGCCGCCGCCGTTCTGCTTGGAGAAGAAACCGTTGAAACCCCACAGGCTTTCCTGAAAGGCGCCGATGTCGAGAATCTCCACCACCAGCAGGTCACCGGGCTCGGCCCCTTCGACACCCACCGGGCCGGACAGGAAATGCACCTGGGAAAGATCGACGTCACGCACATCGGATGCGTCATCGTCGTTCTTGATCTGGCCACCGGTCCAGTCGTAACACTCGATAATGAAATCGTCACCGGGTTTAACCATTGCCGCCATGGGAATGTCCGGGTGCCAGCGATTGTGAATGTCGTCCTGATCGTAGGGCGATTTGTTAAGATCAATTTTGATAATGGTTTCAGCCATGGTTCAAGTCTCCAGACAGTGGTTTTGTTCAAGGGCTCTCTACGCTTACACCGATAGATACGCCGCTATCTTTTCTTCATTAACATTGGCGCGGGTTTCTTCCGCGACAATTTCACCTTTCTCCAGCACCAGAATGCGGTCGGCGATGTCCAGCGCGAAACTGAGCACCTGTTCCGACACCACAATGGACAGGCCTTTCTCGTCCCGTATGCGGCGCAGAGTGCGTGCCATATCCTTGATGATGGAGGGTTGAATGCCTTCGGTGGGTTCATCCAGCAACAGCATCTTGGGCTTGCTGGCCAGTGCCCGGGCAATGGCCAGTTGCTGTTGCTGACCGCCGGACAGGTTACCGCCGCGACGGGATTTCATTTCCAACAGTACCGGAAACAAATCATAGAGATCCTGCGGCACCTGTTTTTCGCGGGTGGTGGTGAGGCCGGTTTCGATGTTCTCCTTGACCGTCATGGTGGAAAAAATCATACGGCCCTGAGGCACAAAGCTCATGCCCCCGGCCACCCGCTGATGGCTTTTCATTTTGGCCATTTCCACGTTGTCCAGAGTGATGCTGCCTTCCGACGGCAGCACACCGATCAGGGATTTCATTAACGTGGTTTTGCCCATACCGTTACGGCCCATGATGGCGACAATCTCGTTGGGTTTGACATCGAAATTCAAACCGTGGATCACTTCACTCTGACCGTAGGACACTTTATGATTGGATACGCATAACATCGTGATACTCCTCTTAGTGTCCCAGATACACTTCTTTGACTTTCGGATCGTTCTGCACTTTGTCCATGGAGCCTTCGGACAGCACCTTGCCCTGGTGCAGGACCGTCACTCGATTGGCGATGTCGGCAACAAACTGCATGTCGTGCTCGATCACGATCACCGAGCGGTTCTTCGTGATCTTGTTGAGCAGTTCAGCGGTTTGCTTGCGTTCTGCCACGGACATGCCGGCAACCGGCTCATCCAGCATCAACAGCTCCGGGTCCTGAATCAGCAGCATGCCGATTTCCAGCCATTGTTTTTGGCCATGGCTGAGCAGGGCGGCCTGCTTGTTCAGGTCGTCCTTGAGGAAAATCAGCTCGGCGATTTCATGCACTTTGTCAATCACCTCCTGATCACGCTTGAACATGAGGGCGCCGAATACGTTTCGTCCACGGGGAAACGAGATCTCCAGGTTCTCGAACACCGTCAGGTCTTCGTAGATGGAGGGGGTCTGGAACTTGCGGCCCACTCCGGCGTGCACGATCTGATGCTCTTTCATTTTCGTCAGCTCTTTGCCGCGAAACTTGATCGAGCCGTCCGTGGCTCTGGTGCGTCCACAAATCAAGTCCAGGACTGTGGTTTTACCCGCGCCATTGGGTCCGATAATGACGCGAATCTCGTTTTCATCCACGTAGAAGGACAGGTCGTTGACGGCCTTGAAGCCATCGAAAGACACGGTGAGCCCTTCCACCGACAACACAAAGTCTTTACCCATAGTGGTGGCAGTCATGGTTCAGCTCCTGGTATCAGCGGTGGAGGATGCCATCGGTGGCCGCATGGATCGCAGATCCTTGAACCACTTGCTGAGGCGGGGTTCGATGTAAGTGCTGTAGACACCGGCCAGGCCATTGGGGAAGGCCAGTACTACGCCAATGAACAGCGCTCCCAGTCCAAACAACCACAGCTCGGGGAAGGATTCCGAGAACACCGTTTTGGTCCAGTTCACCAGTAGGGTGCCGTAAACCGCGCCCAATAGTGACAGGCGGCCACCCACAGCGCAGAAGATCACCATTTCGATGGAGGGTACGATGCCGACAAAGGAAGGTGACATGAAACCCACCTGGAGGGTAAACATAGCGCCACCCAGGGCAGACAATGCCGCCGCCAGACAGAAGATGAAGATCTTGAAGTTGGAGACGTCGTAGCCGGAGAAACGCACCCGGTCTTCCTTGTCGCGCATGGCCACCAGCAGGCGCCCCAGTTTGCTTTTGCGTACGAATTGCGCCAGCAACACTGAGCCGATCAGCAAGGTGCAGCAGAGGAAGTAGAGCACGTACTTTGCCTCGTCGGTGCGGATGTCCCAGCCGTTTAGGGTGCGCAGGTCTGTGATGCCGTTGACGCCACCGGTGTAACCCTGCTGACCTATGATCAGGATGGTGAGAATCGCAGCGATGGCCTGCGTGATGATGGCGAAGTACACTCCGCCCACCCGGCGTTTGAACATGGCCACACTGACGATAAAGGCGAAGATTACCGGCACCGCAATGATGGCGATCATGGTAAAGCCGAGGCTGTGGAACGGTTCCCAGAACCAGGGCAGTGCGGTCAACTGATTCCAATCCATGAAATCGGGAATCCCGGGAGTGGACTGAATGGCAGTGTTTTCCGGCGAGGATGCTTCCAGCTTGAGGAACATCGCCATGCAGTAGCCACCCAGGCCAAAGAATACACCCTGGCCCAGGCTGAGAATGCCGCCGTAACCCCAACACAGGGCGAGGCCCAGGGCAACGAAAGCGTAGGACAGATATTTACCCACCAGGTTGAGGCGGAAAATATCCATGCTTAAGGGAAAGATCACCATGATCAATACGGCCAGCAGCAGTATGTTGATCATGTCATTCTTTGGCAGAAACGAACGTAAACCGTAAGACATAATCTGCGCCTCCTAGTGGCGAATCTTCAGTGCGAACAGACCCTGTGGACGCAGCATCAGGATGCCGACCACCACAAGCAGAGTGAGCACTTTGGCCATGGAACCACTTAAGAAAAATTCCATCGTGGATTGGGCCTGAGAGATGGTGAAAGCTGAAGCAATGGTACCCAGCAGGCTGGATGCACCACCGAAAACCACCACCAGGAAGGTATCGACAATATACAGCTGACCCGAGGTGGGGCCGGTGGAGCCCACCATGGTGAAGGCGCTACCGGCAACACCGGCAATGCCACAGCCCAGGGCGAAGGTAATACGGTCAACTTTTTCGGTGTTGATGCCCACGGCGCCGGCCATTTCACGATTCTGTACCACCGCACGTACCTGGCCGCCCCAGCGTGAACGATACATCCACAGGTAAACACCAACAGAAATCACCAGCGTTATGCACATGACAAAAATGCCATTGATGGGGATTTCAATCATGTCACTGAGAGGGTAGGACCCCATCAGCCAGTCGGGCAGGGTGACACCCACTTCGCGGGGGCCGAATACGGTACGATACAATTGCTGCAGAATGAGGCTCAGCCCCCAGGTGGCCAGCAGAGTATCCAGCGGGCGTTTGTAGAGGTGCCGGATCATGGCCCATTCCACTAACGCCCCCAAGGCAAAGGTCGCGATAAATGCCAGCAGCATGGCGACAAAGAAATAACCTCCAAACAGGGGTTGGGCGTATTCTGAAAATACATTGGATGTTAAGTAGGTAATGTAGGCACCGAGAATCATGAATTCTCCGTGTGCCATATTGATCACTCCCATTTGACCGAAAATGATCGCGAGCCCCAGTGCCATAAGGACGAACACCGAGAATAGAATCAAGCCAGCAAAGCCTTGCATGGCGAATATGGATGTCAGCTCTGACGCAGTGTATTCGGCAAACATAGCAGCCTCCAGATGTTACTACCAAGAGATGGAGAAGGATGGTGGCGCCGTATGCGGGCGCCACCAGACGTTGCCTTACTGGTAACCTTCGGGGAACGGATCGGGCTCGATCAGCTCGTCACTTTCGTAAACCACTTTGTACTGGCCGTCAGGCTGTGCCAGGCCGATACGGGTTTTGGACCACAGATGATGGTTCTTGTGAATCTTCACATAGCCTTCCGGTGCGGTTGTCAATTCAATGCCCGGTGATGCCTCGCGCACCTTGTCGACGTCAAAGGAGCCGGCTTTTTCCACCGCTGCCTTCCACAACCAGGGGCCGAGATAAGCAGCCTGGGTTACGTCACCGATAACGATGTCTTTACCCCATTTTGCCTTGAACGCTTCAACAAATTTCTTGTTGTTTTCGTTGGGCAGGGATTGGAAATACTTCATGGAAGCGTAAATGCCTTCAATATTCTCACCACCGATACCCAGGATTTCATCTTCGGTAACGGAAATGGTAAGGAACAGAGGCTTCTCTTTGGTCATGTCGATGCCAGCGGCTTTCAACTGCTTGTAGAACGCCACGTTGGAACCGCCCACCACGGAGATGAACACCACATCCGGTTTCTTCAGCTTGATCTTGTTGATCACGGAGTTGAACTGAGTGTGACCCAGTGGATAGTATTCCTCACCCACCACTTTTTGCTTGAGCACGTTTTCGATGTGCTTGCGGGCTATTTTGTTGGAAGTGCGGGGCCAGATGTAGTCCGAGCCCAGCAGGTAGTATTTCTTCGCCCCTTTGGTTTGGGCAGCCCAGTCCAGACCTTCCAGAATCTGTTGGGTCGCTTCCTGGCCGGTGTAGATTACGTTGGGTGATTGTTCCAGCCCTTCGTAGAAAGTGGGGTAGTAGAGCATACCGTTATACTGCTCAAATACCGGCAGTGCCGCCTTACGGGAAGCGGATGTCCAGCAACCGAATACCGCAGCCACTTTATCGTTCACCAACAGTTTTTTGGATTTCTCCGCAAAGGTAGGCCAGTCACTGGCGCCGTCTTCCTGGATGTATTCGATCTTGCGACCCAGTACACCACCCATGGCGTTGATCTGTTCGATGGCCAGCTTTTCTGCCTGTACCGAGCCGGTTTCACTGATGGCCATGGTACCGGTGACAGAATGGAGAATACCAACGGTAACGGTGTCGTCGGTCACTGCCAAACCGGTGGTATTAACAGCATCGGCATGGGAGATGGTTGGAGTGAGAAACAGGCCGGCAGAGAGTGCCAGCGCAGTTTTTTTAAGCTTGGAGCTAAGGGTTTTGGACAACATGGTTCGACCTCTTGTGAATTACGACCCAAATCTGACACTCAAATGCCCGTCGGCAGCGCACAGGCGCAAGGCATCGTGTCATGGATTGGCAGTATTGCCGTTTCCCCTGCGCTGGAACATTCGCCGAATGACTCAAGCATCTACGTCATTTGACGCATAGGCAGAGTTCCGGGGCATGCAGTAGTGTTGCTGCGGAAAGCCAAAGGGTAGCAAGAGGAGTACAAGGTATGAGGCACGGTGATATTTCCAGTAGTCCGGACACGGTAGGTGTAGCAGTGGTCAACTACAAGATGCCGCGCCTGCATACCAAAGCAGAGGTGCTGGATAATGCACGCAGGATTGCCGATATGATGATTGGCATGAAACAGGGCTTGCCGGGCATGGATCTGGTGATTTTCCCTGAGTACAGCACCATGGGCATCATGTATGACAAGGATGAAATGATGGCCACCGCTGCCACGGTACCGGGAGAGGAAACGGAAATTTTTTCCGCCGCCTGCAGGCAGGCCAATACCTGGGGCGTTTTCTCACTCACCGGTGAGCAGCACGAGGAGCACCCGAACAAGGCACCTTACAATACCCTGGTGCTGATCAACAGTGAGGGTGAAATCGTTCAGAAGTACCGTAAATGCATTCCCTGGTGCCCCATCGAAGGCTGGTATCCGGGGGATCGCACTTACGTAACGGAAGGCCCCAAGGGCCTGAAGCTGAGCATGATCATCTGCGATGACGGAAACTATCCCGAAATCTGGCGGGATTGTGCCATGCGCGGAGCCGAACTGATCATCCGCTGTCAGGGCTATATGTACCCGGCCAAGGAACAGCAGGTGATGATGGCTAAAACCATGGCATGGGCCAATAACAGTTATGTAGCCGTGGCCAATGCCACCGGCTTTGATGGTGTGTATTCCTATTTTGGGCATTCCGCCATTATTGGCTTTGACGGCCGCACCCTGGGTGAATGTGGTGAGGAAGACATGGGCGTACAGTACGCCCAGCTATCGGTATCCCAGATTCGCGATGCCCGTGCCAACGATCAATCCCAGAATCATCTTTTCAAATTACTGCATCGCGGCTACACCGGTGTTTACAACTCCGGTGATGGCGATAAAGGGGTGGCCGATTGCCCGTTCGAGTTCTATCGCACCTGGGTGATGGACGCGGAAAAGGCGCAGCAGGATGTGGAGGAGCTGACCCGGTCCACCGTTGGTGTTGCCGACTGCCCGGTGGGCGAGCTGCCGGTGGCGGATAAGGAAAAGACTGCGGGCTAGGCTTGCCGTATGAATCATGCCGTTCATTAACGAGGTGTTGGAGCACAATCGAATTCAGCACGAGGTTGCGCAGGAGGTAAAACACAGTACCATCACGCAATCCCGTTTTGCATTCGAGCCACAGACCATTGCCGATGCACTGCGCGCACGTATTGTGGGGCAGGATCATGTGGTGGAATCACTGTGCCAGCAACTGAATGTGGTGAAAGCCGGCCTGGCGGATTCGCGGCGACCGCTGTTGGTGATGTTGATG
>DKQK01000041.1:58949-59159 GCA_002471665.1 Gammaproteobacteria bacterium UBA7310 | reverse complement strand
TTCAACAGCCTGCTAGACCTATTAAGAACCACGCAATATGTGTTTCAGTGCTACTTGAAAAATGCGTTTGCAACACTCGTTGCTGGTAGAGTTCAACGAACATGATCACTATCAGCCACTCAAATATTTGATACCACTAACCAAACTTAAAGCGATCCGGCGAAGCCGAACATCACTTAAAATAAATCAAGCTACATGGCACCATTTAAC
>DKQK01000041.1:0-58618 GCA_002471665.1 Gammaproteobacteria bacterium UBA7310 | reverse complement strand
TGGCACCATTTAACGCCGGCATCATGGGAGACAGCCGGAGTGGAGCCAATTGTGGTAAATTGCGCGAAGCGCACCACAATTGGCGGAACGTAGCTGGCTTCCCATGCATGCCCTTGTTATAACTTGGCTTCACGAAGCCTATTGCCGATTTTGATCACATCAGCCAATATCGAACGTAATTCTCTAAAAACGCTTACATCCCCGCCGTCTTCAGCAACGAAACCACCATCATTTAGATCAATAATCACTGACTCCAAAAGGTGATGAAATTTTATTATCTCAGTTGCCAACCCCTTATCAATTACGCCAATTTTATCGGTGCAAGAATCAAAAACTTTCGAGTACTTAGATGACACGGAAACAGTCAGTTTTATTATATCTTCTTTTCCCTCCTCCAACTCTTTCGTAGCCGCCTCAACTGCTTCCACATATCCTCTTTTTTCGAGAATGTATAGGATCGAGTCAATCTCAGATAATAAAGCTGAGGTAATCGTCCTGCGTTCATTTCTTCTTTGTGCCCAGCCTGATATAACAGGAGTAATCGATGCAAATGTACCACCAACAAATGCACCACCGATAGCAGCGATTAGAGGAAGCCATTCATTGGAGCTTTCCCCAAGCATTAGTTGTATCGTTCTTATAGTTTGTGCTGCTTCTAGTAATTGTTCAGTATTCATAGCACTCTGTAGTTATAACATTTACATCTACGTACCAAAAACGTATATCCCCAAATCAACCGTCTCTGTACTGTTATCAACCTTACCATATCTGCACACATGATCCCGTAATTCGCTGATTATCCAACATATAATAGCAATAACCCCTAACTTAGCCCACCGAGATATCTGTCTCTCATACATCTATCACCAATAACTTATACCGCACCAAACACCTGATTTTAAACAATAAAATTCAGCGTTCTCCAGTCATCACCAGATCATAAACCACAGTACCCTTGAACAACAGGCTGCATTTTTGATTGCCAATCAGTCAAAAAGATTATACTGTATATTAATACAGCCTATTCAAGAATCTAATCATGGACGATATACCCGTACCCATCCCCGCTAAACCAGTTCGATTGTTGGATCAACTCCGTGTCCACATGCGGAGCCGAAATTTAGCCTATAAAACAGAGCAGACTTATTTAAGCTGGATTAAGAATTTCATTTACTTTCACGGCAAGAAACATCCACGTATGCTGGGTGCTAAAGAAATTAATGAATACCTCACCCACCTTGCCGTGCACAAGAATTTGGCGGTCAATACTCAAAAAACTGCCCTCAATGCTTTGGTTTATCTATATAAACAATTTTATGGTCTTCACGATCTGCAGCTTGAATTTACCCACAGCGCCAAACCCAAGTTAATCCCTGCGGTTTTCAGTCATCGCGAGGCAACATCTGTGATCACACAGTTGTCCGGCGTGTACAGAATTCTGGCATCTTTGATGTATGGATCTGGCCTGCGGGTCATGGAAGCCGTACGGCTGCGGGTTCAGGATGTTGATTTTTCTAATCACTGTATTATCGTTCGGGAGGCCAAAGGCTCAAAGTCACGGCGAACATTGCTGCCCAATACGTTGGTGAAACCCTTACAGAATCAGATCGATTTCGCCCTGGCGCTGCATGCAAAAGATCTTGATGAAGGTTATGGTGAGGTCTATCTACCCGCGGCACTGTCCCGCAAGTACCCAAACGCGGCACGACTCCCACAATGGCAATACGTGTTTCCCGCGCATATCAGGTCCACTGATCCTAGATCCAATACACCCAGACGACACCACTTGGGCGAACAATCAGTACAACGCAAGGTAAAGGTCGCCATACAAAGTGCACGCATCTATAAAAAGGCAGGGTGTCACACCTTCCGCCATAGTTTTGCCACCAATTTGTTACGTTCCGGAGTGGATATTCGCAACATTCAGGAAATGATGGGGCATGCCGATCTGTCCACCACACAGATTTATACTCATATTGTTGGTGTTCAAGAGCGTGGTGTAGTCAGTCCGATTGATTTGGAATGGAATCATAATAATAAGATAAATGAACCAGCTGCACGCTACTCGGCGGGCTCCATCACTACTTTATGGGAAGGGGAGGATGTCACCGACAAGGTTTGGGCTTTTCCTTTTTGCAACAGGATCACCCGGTCCGCGGAAGCGATGGTCTCTGGGCGGTGAGCGATGATTATGCGAGTAAGATTCAGCTTGCGTACGGCTTCGGTTACCTGTTTTTCCCGCTGTACATCCAGGTGACTGGTGGCTTCATCCAGTATCAATATCTGTGGTTGTTTGTACAAAGCTCGCGCTAGAAGCAGGCGTTGCTTCTGCCCACCGGACAGGGCTCCGCCCATTTCTCCAATCAGGGTATTATAACCCATGGCCATCTGTGCGATATCCTGATGAATACAAGCACACTGTGCACATTCTTCAATGCGTTGCTGATCCGCCTCAGGATCGAAGAAACTGATATTATCCGCTATCGAGCCGGCAAAAAGCTGGTCCTCCTGCAGTACGGAACCCACCCATTGCCGGTATTGTGCAATACCGAGGGTGTGAATGTCTTTGCCCCCCATACAGATGGTTCCCTTATCCGGTTGCAGTAATCCTAGCAACAGTTTTACCAGTGTGGTTTTACCACAACCCGATAGCCCAACAATAGCAACACACTCAGCCGCTTCAATATCCAGTGACAGATCCTGCAATACCGGCGCTTGCGCATCGCCCCAGGCAAACTGAAGGCCGCGTACCTGTATGCTGGCCTGCGGTACCCGGGTGGTCTGCGTTGCTACGCCGTTTTGCTCCGCGAGTTCAGGTTCGCTCAATGCGATATCCGCAACACGTTCAGTATGCAGGCCCAGCATCTTCAATTCGATCCCTTTCTCAATCAATGCAATCACACGCTGGCTAAACAGGTCTTTATATGCCAGATAAGCAAACATCATCCCCACTGAAAAGCGCTGATCCATAATCAACAAGGCGCCCAGCCAAATGACAACGATGTGCTCTATACTGAAGATCAAACCATTGGCACCACGATACAGGATATGCAGTTTCTGCATCGCAATATCGGCATTAAAATGATTCACCGCCAGATTTTGAAACTGTGCACGACGATACTGCTCCCGATTAAACAACTTAATGCTCTGTATGCCACGCACGGTCTCCAGTAAATTAGATTGCTGCAGTGCGCCCCGACTGATTTTATCTTCCGTGGCCATTCGCAAAGGCAGGAACAGGGCCAGACGCAACATTCCGTATAATACTGCCCCACAGATCACCACAATGGTCAGTTTCGGACTATAAACCAGTAACATAATGAAGGTGGATATCGCCATCACACCATCGATCATCGCCTCAAGTAAGCTGCCCGTCAGTGTCCGCTGGATTACGCTCATGGAATCAAAACGGGATACAATATCCCCCAAATGACGTTTTTCAAAATATCCATAGGGTAACCGTACCAACCTGTGAAACAGCTGGCTTAACAGCTGAAAGTTCATGGTGGTACTGAGAATCATCACAATCCAGCCCCGTAACGCTTCGGTGGCAACCTTGAACACCACCAGCAATATGAATCCCAGCCCCAGCACGCTCAACAGTTCCCGATCACCGGCAACCACAGCGTCATCCAGAACCAATTGTGCAAACCAGGGCAATAGTAGTGCGAATAATTCCAGTACCAATGCCAGCATTAGAATCTGTCCAACCGCGTTACCCAACCCGGGAATACGGCCGATCAACTGTCGCAACTTAATGCGCTCCCGGGATGTACGGGGAACAAAGTTTGCGGTTGGCTGCACTTCCATCACTACGCCGGTGAAGTGGCGGGAGGCCTGATCCAAATCCAGCGTAACCTTACCTTTGGCAGGATCATGCAACGTTATTCGTCCACCAGCGATTTCCACCAGTACCACAAAGTGATTGAAGTCCCAGTGCAGTATGGCGGGCAGAGCTACCTGATCCAGGCTATCCAGTTCTGCTCGAAGCGGGCGCCCCAACAGATCCAGGCGGGAGGCAAACTCCATTAACTGCGACAATGTACTACCCTGGGAGGAAATACTGATTTGACGTCGCAAGTGAGTAAGATCGGTGTTCAGGCCATGATGATTGGCCACCATAGCCAGACACGCCAGGCCGCACTCAGCGGCTTCCGATTGCAGAATAACGGGAGTTTTGCAACGGCGGCCAAAATGCAGTCCCTCGGAATGCATCACACTCATAACGCTCCCGCCAAACTGTATAAAGGATCAAACACCCACTCGATCAATGAATACTTGTCCAGCTCAATATCAGCATCCAGCAGCATACCCGCCTGTAACGGAATATCCCGCGCATAAGCATGAAAGCTTTGTTGCTCCGGTTGCACAATGACACGGTAAGCCGGCTCAGCAAGAGCAACCGGAAAATCCGCTTCACCGGGTTTGATTAAAGTGCGGGAAACTTCTTTTACCGTGCCCGGCTGTAATCCAAATCGCTGATAGGGGAAGGCTTGATAACGCAACGCCACGGCTTGGCCCTGCTCAATGAAACCAATGGCCCGGCTGGGCACCAACAGATTGACCTGTAATTGAGAATCCTTGGGCAATATAGATAACAAAGGAGCCTGCCTGTTTGCCACCTGACCTTCCTGCAGCAGCACGGCGGTGACCGTACCTGCTGCAGGCGCACGAATGACAATACTGCGTTTGGCTCGATACTCCGTTAGCTGTTGCTCTGTGGTAGAGATCAATCTGTCCAGCTCCGCCCGCTGCCTGGCAAACTGGTAGCGGCTGGAATCAATGTTCGCCTGCAACACCCCACGTTCCCGGTCAAGGGTGGCACGATCCCGTTTTAGATTCTGCAACAACGCCTGTTGCGCGAGTGTCAGTTCCTGCTTTTCCTGCCACTGCACTTCCGATACATAATGGTTTGCGTACAGTTGGCGGAATTTATTCAGTGTCTGTGTTGCGACCTGAACCCGTTGTTGCTGCACAGCAATCGCCTGATCCAATTGGCGTAATTCAGCGTCCAGATTCCGCACCTGCCGCTGCATATCCTGCCATTGAACCCGATTCAACTCATCCTGCTGCTCCAGCTCTTCAAACAGGCTGGCGCGGCGTGCAACGATGGATTCAATGGCCGCAGCCTGGGCATCATCGTTCTCCAGCGAAGCCTGCTCCGAGGATAAAACGAATAACACATCACCCCGCTCAACCGCTTGACCTTCCATCGCCCGGCGTTCAACAACGGTGGCCGATTGTGGTGTGAATACTTTGATCATGCCGCTGGAAGGTGCCAGAAAACCGGCGACCCGGGCTTTACGCGTGTATTCTCCCCAAACCAAAAACACGGCAACGGCAATGGCCAACAACACCATCAGCCCGCTGAGCCAGATCAACATGGACGTGTGAGCGTGAAACGCATCGCCCATCTTCACCTCCTGTTGATGGGCAATGGCTTCAGGTCGAAAGAGTGTTGTGGTCATGTCACGTCAACTCCGGGTTGGCGGCATCACGCATCGCCTCGCTGGGTTGCTTGTTGCGGGTTACCACCTGTGGACAACGCAGGCAGGCTGCTCGCCCTTCCTGCTGCCACCAGCGGCACTCCGCACGAATGCTGCAAACCGGAAGCGATTCGGACACCATCGGTACCCAACGCACAATTTTCTGTGCCAGGCGACAGTTGGACTGCTCACTGTCGAAATGTCCACAATCACTGCAAGCACAGGGTGCTGCAATGCGAAACACTTCATCCGCTGATACCGGTTCCGCCATCTCCAGCAGTTCTTCCGTGACCGGCGCTGGGGAATCCAGATACGCCGTTTCCGGCGCATCTGGCGTACCACCGACCACACCGAACACCTTGGCACCCTGCCAATCCGGCTGGGCACTGGGGCAAAGGGTTTGCTGATCGGTTTTTTTCATGACCTACCCCAGTGTTGTGAAATCCTGGGTCAGCATGCCACTGTCCATACCCGTCAGAGCGGTGCTCATTTTACTGGCCAGGGAATCCAGATAGGCCGCGCGGATGCCGCCGGCAATGATTTCCTTGGGCAGTGCAAGGGCACCACCACTGACTTCAGACACTTCCTGCTCAGATAATTCGCGTACCTGAAGCGCCCGTTCGACACCGGCTGCCGTAACATCGGCAAGTTCCAGTTTGGATATACGTTGCGGTTTTTTAAAGGTTTTCATAGCGAGCTCCTTTTGGTTTACTTTTTGACCATCAAAACCCGGTTAAAAACGGGTTTTGATGGCTTTCAGTTTGGCGTCCAGTGCCACATTGATCACCGGCCAGGCGATGGGATGAAAATCAGAAAGATTTCCTTCGCCCACCAGGCCGCCCGATACTTGCTGCACTTCAAGTTGATTGAGTTCCCTGATTACAGGGGTGGATTGAGGGTGTTGCTTTGCGAGTCTATCCATAGACTGTTGCTCCTGGTTCATAAACGAACCCTAAAGTGAAAGGACGTCGTGCCCCGCGAAGGCAGCGACTCTTACAGACTACGCCCATCGCTGTGTGGAATGATGTAAACAGTTGAAGCAGATGGTTGTGGAATATTCCAACTGGAAAGCGGTCTCAATCTGAAATATTTTTGTGACGCAATGACGCTTAAGGAAGCTGGACTTAGCGTAACTAAGCCGTTACTTTGTTCAACAGCATTGACGGAACCAGACCTGTGGGGAGGGACACTTAGATGATCATTAATCGATCAGCTCCGTTACCGATGTGCGTTTCTTTTATAATTCTGCTGACATTACCCGGATTATCCCACGCAGAGGAGCATCCCGGCTCCGTCAATTGGCAACTTGGCCTGGTGGCCATGGCCATGGTTATGCTGGTGGTGGTGGGTGCCGTTTGGTATATGAGCGATCTGCAGAAACGTTTTTACGCCGGTGCCATGAAAACCAATAAGCTGGATAAATTTTTCAGTGTCCCCGCCGGGCTGCCCCAGGGCACCATTCGCTCTATCCTCGCCATGATGATCGTGGTCATCTCGCTGTTCTTTATCACACTGCAGTTTTTCTTTGATCGGGAAAAATCCGTACCCGAAGGTTTAATGACGCTGCTCAGCGCCGTGGTGGCCTTTTACTTTGCCAACCGTGCCAGCGCCCAGGGAGCGGAAGCCTCTGTGGCGCTGCAAACCAAGGAGATGCAGCAGGATCTGGATACCGCCCGCAAGGACAAAGATGAATCCGACACCCAAAAACTGATTAGCAAGTTGAGCAAAGCCAGTCAGGTATTGTCGGCGGGTACCCGCTTTTTGCCGGAGAAATATCGCGAGAAATACGGTGACATCATAAATAAGGTACAGACCGGGCTCAGCACCGCCGATACGCTGATTAACAAGAAGAACGCCTCCGGTGCCAAGGATTTAATGGAGCAGGTCTTCGATGACTTTGCCAAAAACAATCCGGTAGTGGATGCGGTCAAACGTGCCATTCCCGCGTTTGAACAGGTATTGAAGGGTTCCGTTCCGGCGCTGGGGCTGTTAATCACCGTTGCCACCATTGGCGTTAAACTGGGCAGTGCCCGTTATGAAAAATGGAAGCGTCGCGTTCTGTTCGCCCCCATCACCATTGCCCAGATTCCACCACAAACCTTTGACGGCATTACCGCCAAAATTCTGTTTTCAAGCAAACCTCTGCTGGCTGCGGCCTTTCAGCCGGAACTGCAACAGGAAGACCTGTTAACACTGGAAAGTGCAGCCAACGACTTTATCCGCATCGACAAGGATGGCCTGTGGCAGAAGTACGGTGCCCGCTTTGACAGCGAGGCAGCGTTCGATCAATGCGTGCTGCAGTTTCGACAGATGCTGATGGATAGGGAGCTAAAACCATATGTTGACAGCATCGGTGTCGGGCCCGCGGAATCCTACCAGAAACTGATGACCGCCATCGATACACTGCACGAAGACGAAGCGGCAAAGGCCAGTCTGGATGAGTTCATGTTGATTGTGGAAGGCCTGATGCGGGAAGGACAGCCGGTGTTGCAGATTATGGAGAAAGTACAGCAGGAGATGGAAAGCCATGCCAACTAAGATTATCTTGTTATTGGTGGCCACCATTGGTTTGAATGGTTGTTGCTTTATGCAACTGCGTGAAGTGGACCACATGACCGAACTGCAACAGTCAGGTGATTTCAAACAGCTGGCCAAGTCCGATGTGGATTGTGACCCCGGCCAGTGCGGATGCAGTAAACAGCATTTTCTCAAGGGTGATGCCTGCTTTATTCTGGCTGGTAAAACCGAAAAAACGTCACCTGACTACGGCCGTTATCTGCAATGCGCCGGTGACAATCTGTTTACAGTCCTGGACGACACGGAAGACTGGGATGAAATTTCGATACAGGGCCTGAGTGAAGATGAAAAGCGTCACCAGATCTACAGTAACGCCCTGGAGGCCACCCGCTTGCAAACTACCCTCCCTGATCGCCAACAGGCGCTGGCCATCTTTGATCAACGGGCCAGGGAATTTAAACGGAACGCGCCCGACCAGGCAGCGGCCAATTACTACTTCATTCAAAACCAGTTATATCAGCTTGATCTGTCGCAGGCCGGTTGCACGGACTGGCAACAGTTGCAGCAACAAGCTGCGCAGGTGCAGTCCCGGTTCATGACCGATGCCCGCTACCAGGCACCCATATCCGGCGTCAAGTTGGCGGTGGATGCCTACATCAACGCCAACTGTGAATAGAGGCAGCAAGTAAGCTATTGGGGATGATTCTTATGTACGAGCGATTGCTACGATTTCAGTTTCCACTGGTGCGCGGCGAAGACGTACTGGCGGTGCAACAGGCGTTAAACCAGTGTGGGCACCTGGCAGGTGAGGCGGACGGCCTGTACGGCCCTTCCACCGAATCGGCGGTGAAGCGCTTTCAGCAGGCACAGGGGCTGCGGCCGGATGGCCAGGTAGGCCCGCTGACCTGGCGAAAGCTGTTCAGTGAACCTGAGGCCGCATCAGGCATCGTACCGAGTGTGACCGGTTCGATGATCACACCAACCAATCTGGACAACCAGTATGTTGCACGACTGCATACCATCGTCAACGAACTGAAGTTACCCAATCGCTTCCGCGACAGTGTCGGCTGGCAGTTGACGGATGCGGGTATCAGTATTGATGGCGCCCCGCCTCTTGGTACGCCCGGCGAGCCGGTGACGGTTGATAAAGTCTGGCGCGGTCTGCGTAATGATCTCACACACTGGAGCGCGCATTACGGTGTTCCGGTGGAGTTGATTATGTCCACCATCTGCACCGAAAGCAGCGGCAATCTAACGATCAGGGCACGGGAGGAACCGGGTTACGTGTCCGATGATGAAACACCACACCGGGTATCACCGGGCATCATGCAAACCCTGATCTCAACGGCAAGGGAAGCCATTGGCAAAGATGATATAGACCGAGCCTGGCTGGAGATTCCCGGTAATTCCATTCAAGCCGGAACCGCCTATATAGCAAGGCAATGGAAACACACCCATTTCAATCCACCCAAGGTGGCCTGTGCCTATAATGCGGGTGGCGTCTATTATAATGATTCCAGCCACAACCGTTGGAAAATGCGGCAGTACCCCATCGGCACCGGCGAACACGCAGACCGTTTTGTGAAATGGTTTAATGATGTTTTCAAAGTACTGGGGCAGGAATCCGATCTACCCCAACTGAGCTTTTTCAGCGCATTACGATCCGGCTAATGCCGGATTACGGGTCAGCTGCGTACTTCGTCCCAAGGACCCTGTAACTGCGTTGATTCACTACTGATGGATTGCAACGGCGGTATGATCACGCTGTCTTCGTCACGCACCGAGCGAATCGGCACCAAACCATGCTCCCGTAACGCCCGGGCGGTGGTATCCAGCATTGGTATTTCAGCACAGGGTTTTACCTGGCTTTGTCCGTGTTCCTTATAAACGTGCAGCGGCAGTTGTGTGACTTTGCTGCCCCGGGTTGCCTCCTGGGACCAACCACCACGACTGAAATAGTTCCCCAGCTGCGCCGCAACCAGCCAGGCACCATTGCCCCACAGGTAATAAGCATGTTGGCCGTCTTTGGGTAACTCTTCAAAGTCGAACGCTTCCATTGGACTGGTATGGGTACCGTAGGGCAAACGCAACATGAAACGGGGGCAGGTAAGCACCACGTGCCGGCTGTACTCCTGCTCACGAATTGCATTCCACAGTAACGTAAAATCGTTATCACCTTGACGATGCAGATACCAGTGTTCCGGATCAGGCACCTGAGTCAAATTGGGGCAACCGGCCAACCGTTCCGAACCACCACTCACCAATACCCCATGGGAATCCGCCGCCACACTGGCCAGGTTAGCCAAGGCCTCACAATGTTGTACCTCATCCTGCAGTTGATAATCCGCCACGATCACGCTGAATGGAACAGAGCCTTCACCCACCCGGTTTTCCAACAACAGCTTGTGCAACTCCGTGGTGGTTTCTGCATTAGCTTCGTTGTCCGCCACGATTTCCAACAAGCTGACATCCGCCACAAACACCCGCAATCCCTGCTCTGTTTCCAGCTGCTTCATTAGCCAGTACAGCCCACGCCAAGAGGATTCAATGTCCTGGAACGCGCTACTGTGCAGTATCTTCCGCAACAAATGGCTGGCCGCCTGATCCACGGTATCCATCAATTCTGATTGCCGGGGATCGGGGCTTGGGATCACATAGGGTGCGACAATCTGCTGAATCAGGCCTTTAACGGAGTGGGCCACTTCAGCCTGTGCCCGCGTGGAATGCAGCAGCATGTCCAATACATCATCCTGCGGCGCACTGGGTTCTTCACTACTGCCCGTTGTCTTGGGCGCCTGGGACCAGCTCTGAATTTCAGCGGCAGCGGCTTCAAAGGTATCCTTGTTTTTCAGTTTACGCTTCAAGGTACGAAACTGGCTGAACATATCCACCCGTTCATAAATGAAGTCCGGATGCAGATCGTCCATTTCCAGAAACTGGATTGGCTGATCGGCAATGGATAAATCCAGCGTTACCCCCATGCGCACAAAAATATCGTCGAAATTATCCCGGGTCAGTTCGAAGATTTTACGCTCAGCCAGCGCGCCAGCATCATTTTGGCCTCGATGATCACGGCCACTGAAATCCGCCAGCACCAGAATATGGCAGGGCCGATGACGTACCAGCGCCGGTCCATCCTGATCAGACCCGTGACCCATTGGCACAGCGCCGGTATTCATGGTTGCCCTGCTCATATCACACTCCTTTCAATCCATTCACGGTGCCTGTCTTCATGGTACCTGTCATCATGGTGCCTGCCATTACTGCACCGGCCATCATTGTACCTGATAGGTGAAATCACCTTCTTCAGTCACACCCACATGGATCGCCTGCACCGGCTCTTCATTGGCCATGTGGTGCAGACATTCACTGGCCAACTCCGGCAGCAGGGTTTTGTTGAGGATATTTTCAATGTTACGGGCGCCGGTTTCTGATTCCTGGCAGCGGGCCACGATATGCAACAGAACATCCTCATCGTAGCCGAAATCCGCCCCGTAGTGACCCTTCACCCGTTTTTCGATACGACGCATGTTGATGGCGGCAATCTTCATCAGATCCTCGTCATCCAATGGGTTATAGGCAATCAGCGTAGTGCGGCCCAGGAACGCCGGTTTGAAATGCTGCAGCAGGTGGGGCCGGATGTTATCCAGCACCACATCCGGATCAGGTCTCTCCTCCACCTGATTGAAGATGGCGCGAATGGCGTCCTCCCCGGCATTTGAAGTCATGATGATGATGGTGTTCTTGAAATCGATGTCACGGCCTTCACCATCTTTGATGGTGCCCTTGTCGAACAGGTTGTAGAAAATATCCTGCACTCCGGGGTGGGCTTTCTCCATTTCATCCAACAGGATAATGGAGTAGGGTTTGCGGCGCGCCGCCTCTGTCAGCACACCCCCTTCACCGTAGCCCACGTATCCCGGTGGCGAGCCCACCAACATGGAGACCTTATGCTCTTCCTTGAACTCGGACATGTTGATCACCGTCAGGTTTTGCTCCCCGCCGTACATCACATCCGCCAGAGACAGGGCCGTTTCGGTTTTACCCACGCCGCTGGTGCCAACAAACAGAAAAACCCCAATGGGCTTACGTGGATCGGTTAAGCCGGCCCGCGAAGTGCGCACTGCCTTAGCCACGGCTTCCAGTGCATGGGGTTGTCCGATCACCCGATCTTCCAGCCGATCCTTGAGGTTAAGGACCGCATTGATTTCATCACTGACCATTTTGCCCACCGGAATACCTGTCCAGTTGGCCACCACCTCAGCAACCGCCTGCTCATCAACGGAAGCCTGCATCAAGGGTTCCTTACCCTGCACCTCGGCCAGTTGAGCGCTGAGTTCCTTCAGTTTGCTCTTCAATTCAGCCAGTTGATTGTCGTCGATCTCACGCGCTTCGCCACCCTGTGTACGCAGAAAATCGCCTTCAATCTGATCCCGCACACTGCGGATTTCCTGGATCAGGGATTTCTCCTTTTCCCACTGGGCATCCAGCTGTTCCAGTTCCTGCTCGGATTGTGTTTTACTGGCCCGCAGGGCGGCAATACGGTCATCATGAACACCGGAGGAGGAGTTTTCCTTTTCCAGATTGCTGATGTTGAACGTATCCTGACGAATTTTGCGGCGGCAGTCTTCGATGGCGGAAGGCGTCGCCGTTTGGCTCAGGGCCACCCTGGCGCAGGCCGTATCCAGCAGGCTGACGGACTTGTCCGGCAGCTGCCGACCGGGAATATAGCGCCCGGACAGTTTGACCGAAGCCTCGATGGCCTCGTCGAGTATGCGCACTTTATGGTGATCCTGCAGTACCTTGGAGATGCCGCGCATCATGTTGATGGCTTTCTCTTCGTCCGGTTCTTCCACCTTCACCACCTGGAAACGGCGGGTCAGGGCCGGATCCCGTTCAAAATATTTTTTATATTCGGCCCAGGTGGTTGCCGCCACCGTCCGCAACTCACCCCGCGCCAGGGCAGGCTTCAGCAGGTTGGCGGCATCACCCTGACCTTCCTTGCCGCCAGCACCAATCAACGTATGCGCCTCGTCAATGAACATGATGATGGGCCTGGGGCTGGATTTAACTTCTTCGATCACCGATTTCAGGCGGTTTTCGAATTCGCCCTTCACACTGGCACCGGCCTGCAGCAGACCCAGGTCCAGGGTATGCAAGTCCACCCCCCTGAGTGGCTCGGGCACATCGTCATTGGCGATGCGCAGCGCGAATCCTTCCACCACCGCGGTTTTACCCACCCCAGCCTCGCCGGTCAAAATCGGATTGTTCTGACGGCGACGGGTGAGAATGTCGATGCACTGACGAATCTCATCGTCACGGCCCAACACCGGATCAATACCACCCTGTCGGGCCTTGTCAGTAAGATTAATGGTGTATTTATCCAGTGCCGGAGTCTTGCTGGGGCGTACCGGGGCATCTGTTGCGCTCGACGCCCCTGAGCTGCCCGCCGGCGCGCCACTGGACGATTCACCGGTGGTGCCGATAATGGCGCGGGCTGTTTCCCGTAACGATTCCGGTGCAATATTCTTGAACTCCGGCGCCGAATCCAACAACGCGCGACGGCTTTGATCATCCAGCATCAATGCCGCCAGCAGGTGGCCACTGGTAATCATGCCATGGCCGAAATCCACTGAGCTGATCATCCAGGCATTCTTGCTGGCTTCCACAATCGCCGGTGAAAGGGCGGCCGGGCGCGAACTGCCGGATTTGAATTTTTCCACCGTGTTGGTGAGCTGCTTGTTGAGGTGACTGATATCCAGACCGTGCTTTTCCAGTAACGTATTGAAGTCGGTATCCACACTTTCCAGCAGTTTCAATAACCAGTGTTCCACTTCGACGTTATAGTGACTGCGGCCGATGCAAAGGCCGGCGGCACCTTCCAGACTGTCGCGCAGGGTGGGGGACATTTTGTCCACCAGGGATTTTAGGTTCACGTTAATCATGTCGAGCTTCCCTGTATTTTTTAATGGTTAGTAGTTTATTCACTCACCCGAATTCGGATCAGTCGATTCTGGTCTTGTTGCTGTGGACTATGATTACCCAGGCCACTGTTCCAGCCCAGCATCAGTTCGCCACCGTCGATGGCCACGCCATTCACCTGCGCCACCTGACCCAGGCCTACACTGGGCAAATCTTTTTGCCGAATACTGATTTCAAGATCAAAATCAAATTCAGTTCCGGCCATAAAACGCACCAGCGACTTCATTGCTTTCATCTTGGCGCTACCCGGTGCAATACTCACAAACTGGGCATAATTCAGTTGCTCGATGTGAATACGAAACTTGCTCTGGATATCCCAGCATTGCCGCCCCAGGATAACGTTTTCACCCAGCACATTATTTTGCCCATAGGGCACGCCCAATCCCGGCAGGCGACTCTGCATATCCTCCGGCAAAGGCTGCCACTTGCCGATAAACTGCTCCACATGAACCGGCAATTCAAAGTAATGCGCCAGGATTTTCCCCAACGTCGGCGCCGATGGGGTACCGTTGGCCAGCTGCCCGGCAAATCCCAGCATGGCGTCATCGGGAATCGGCAAACGGCCCTGTAATTTTTCCGTACCCAGTCCGATAAAGGCCGCCAGCATGTGACTGAAGATATCGTTGCGGTTCTGCCCCTCCCGGTGCGCCCGCTCATACACCACCGGGAGGCGGTATTTATGCCAGGCCTGGTAGTACAGGGACGTGCTGCGATGATTCAGTACATCCAGAAAATTGGCCAGGGAGCGGTCCTTTTGCCGCAGACGCTGTATCACCAACTCACTGATGTGATACGGCAATACTCCATTGCTGCCAAACAAGCCGAAACTGTTGACCAACAACTGCCACTGTTTTTGTGGCGCCTCGCTGTCGTCCAGTTCCACCGTTTCGGCAATCTCCACCTTATCCACGTCGGCGCCGCGAAACGCGAGGCTGGCCTGGGCCCGAAAACGCACACTTTCACGGTTGGGGGGCGCACCTTTGGCCACCGGCACCCGCGCAAACTTACGGCCTTCACCCGCATTGATGCGTGCGGCCATTTCCAGCAGCCGGACCGCCTGAAAAAATTCGAAGCGATAGGGCTCTTCCTGTAGCTGACTGGTTACAGCAAGGCTTTTTCGCCGGCGCGCGGTGGCCATCGCTTCATTTCTCCTTCCGAGTTACTGATTTTGGCGATCAATCGGGTAAACGAATTCAAACTGCAATACAAGGCCAGAAACCGTTCCAGCACACTGGCAAATAAGTAGGGCGAACCGCCGGCCACCAACCGTGGATCGAATTCCACTTCCACCTGCGTACCCCGACACATGGCGGTGCCCTTACCCACTTTTATGGGCGCCATAATCGGTTTCACGTGCAGGCGACGGATGGAATCTATCATTTTGCGCGTGCTGTCGGCGTTGCGGAAATCATAGAGACGGAGAATTTCTTTCAGTGCCTCGCCCTCTTCATCGCCGGTCAGCGAAAGATGATTCAGATTCAGATGGGACATCAATCGCCAGTAGGCACGATTGCGTAATGGCGGACGCTGGGTTTGGGTGGGTGGCGTGATGCAATGAATGGACGCCACCGGTGCATCCCCTTCCACCATGTTTAATTTTGGCTGATTGGAACCCGACGGTAACTTGGCCGGCAGGTTGCGGTTAAAACAGGTTAGCCGTAGATCCAGGGTTTCATCCGTGGGTGTGTTGGGATCAAAATTCAGATCCACCAGGCTGATGTTCAGCTCTGACGCTTCCTCATTGCGGTTTTCCCCTTCAATCACCGATAAACGTCGTTCAAACCAATAGGTTCCGTGATTGCGCTCAGTGTGACGGTGGCGAATACCGTAGAAGGGTGTGTACTCAAATTTATTGCCATTGGCATCCGATGCATTGACCTGATCAATGGAATAGATCTCCAATGCACCGGTTCGGCGCCCGTCGGGAATCACCCGATATTCGGTTTCGGTGTGATCAAGAGCTATGGGGTCCGCCACATAGGAAAAAAGATTGACCGCGGGTGTGCAGCCCAACACAAACACACTGGCATTGACATAGTGTTCCAGTTCACCATCGGATTCTTTCAGATAGAGGTACAGGTTGAGATCACTGCCGGTATCGGCGGGCATTTTGCTGATGTCGATATCCACAAATAAAAACTTCTGTGGAAACACAAAATACTCGGTCAGCAAACGGTAGCCGGCAAAGGCGTTGGCCGGATACGGCAGCAGGCCCTGATCCAGATCGAATCCCACCGGGGTGATCACATCCGGGCCACAGAACACCGGCTTGGTATCACCGTCTCCCTTGGCCAAAACCACTTTCACGGCGCCATTGAGCATATGCTCATACAGGGGATAAATATGTTTCGGCTGTCCGCGCAGGTAAAAGCGTACCTTTCCCGGTTTTAACTCCGACAGGTTCAAAGCCGGTGACAATGCGCGCAAGGCAATTTTCAACACCCCATCCGCCCCGCCCACATCATCGGCGCCCGGCGCCACAAAGGGGCGCGCCATCAACTGCGCTGACTCCACTTTCAGTGGCTGCAGCTGTACGGGATAAGAGGTGGTAAAACGGCAACTTTCGCCACCAAAGGTATCAGTGTCCAGCTCCGTATTTCCGGGTACCGTCATGATTTCATCCAGCGCATCGGCTGCCTGAAACTGAACGATGCTCATGGACGGAATCGGCCGCTGGTAATGAGGATACATCACCCCCATCACGCCATCGGTCATCTCGGGAAAATCATCGTTTAGTTTATCCTGGATGCGGGCATTCAACAGGGCAACCCCATCCAGCAGGCGCTCAACAAAAGGATCTTCCGGCCGGTCATCCGACACCCGCAAACGGTTGCCGATTTTGGGATGGCGTTGGGCAAACTCAGACATGGCCTTTTGCACAAAGGCCAGTTCCTTTTCATAATGTTTGAGCAACTCATCACTCATTAATGGGTCTCCGCTACCGTAACCGAACGGGTTACCGGGTTGAGGGCTGAATCGAATACGATGACTTCATCGGCGCTCAGGGCACGCAGGGTGGCTTCCACCCGAAAGCGGATGCTGGGATCTTCCGGGTCAAATGACGATTGCGTTTGTACCTTGGCACTGCGAATACGCGGCTCATAATTGGCAATGGTCTGCTCTACCGTACGACAGAATTCAGAGCGGGCCTTTTGTGAGCTGAGGTTCAAGGTCGCGGCGTCGGGCAGGCCGTAGTTGTGCAAGGCCGCTTGAATGTGTGGCAGCGAGGCCGGTGGAGCAATACAACACTGGCGGGTATTGAACAGTTCTTCCAAATCACGTCGCACACTCTCTTTCAGCTGATGGATCAGCAGATGGTGGGCGCGCTCTGATTCTCTGCTCTCTTGAGGATTATCGTCCAGCAGACGATCCAACAGGGGTACCACCAGCTTCTGTTCCTGATCAATCATACGCTAGCCCCTTGATCCGATACCGGCCTGGGACAGCTCGGTGGTGAGTTTCAATTCTGATACCAGGTTTTCAGCGATGTAATGAGGCTTCAGAAATATCACGCAGGTGTACTGGCCGGGCATTCCCGGCATCTCCCGCACCTGCAAGCGCACGTCGCGTAGCGGATACTTGGCGCGCATCTCCCAACTCAAATCGTCGCGTCCGGTGGTGTACTGGTTCAACCACTTGGTGAGCATGCCTTCGATCTCTTTTTCAGTGGTGTAGGAACCCACCTTGTCGCGAATCATGACTTTCAGATAATGAGCAAAACGTGAGGCACACAGAACCTGTTGCAGCATGGCACTGATGCGGGCATTGGCGGTGGCGCTTTTGCTGTCGAATTTCTTCGGCATGTGCACTGACGGATTGCTGTGAAAGGCCGCCAAAGGCACACCGTAGCACTGACACAGTGCCATCAAACCCAGCTCACTGAGCTCCCGCTCAATGGCATCGGTGATCACCACGTCGGTCAGAATATGGAACACGCCGGTTCCATCGGGAATGGGCAGAGGCTCGTAGCCGGTCACCACGCCACCGGCCAGTTGCCCCCGCGGCACACCGCGAATCTGGGCAAACCAGCCGATATCACCGTACTCCCGTATGATGACGCTGGCAAAGGCGAAGGCAGCATTACCCCATAAGTAGTGTTGGGGCCGTTCACAGCGTTCCTTAAAAGGCAGTTCGCCGGCGACACTCTGATGGGGTTTGCGCAAAATGATTCGCGGCAAAGTGAGACAGACAAAGCGGGCGTCCTCCTGCTGACGGAAGGCCCGCCACTTGACGTATTCCTGTTGTTGGAACACCGCCTGAAAATTCAGATGACTGCCCAGAGTCTGGTAGTCGTCCAGTCCGAACAATTGCGGCGCGGCACCGCATATAAAGGGGGCGAAGGAAGCTGCGGCAATCTGGGCCAACCCCTGCAGGACTTCCAGATCATTGTATTTGTGACCCTTGTAGGGCCGATGGCTGACATAGTAATCCCCGATCAGCAAACCATAAGGCTCACCACCGGGGGTGCCGAATTCATCGTTGTAAATCCGTTGGAACAACTGGCTTTGATCAAAATCCTGCGCCCGGGTGATGTCTTTGCACACCTCCGCCCAGCTCACATTCAACAGCCTGAGCTTGATATCCGGATAGAGGTAGCTTTCATCACAGAGTTTTTTCAGGCTGCGCCAGGAGGCTTCCAGTTTCTGGAAGCGACTGTGATGAAGAATGGCATTGACCTGTTCTTCAATCAGTTCATCCATCAGCGCCACTTGCTGCGCCAGATACTGCCGTAGGGGCAACGTAGCGGGCTTGCCATGGGCACTGAAATTCTCCACCCAGATCCTGAAACTGTCGCCATCGGCTTCACTCAGCAGAAACGCCCGCAACGGATTTCCATCGGCAGCGGCGGCGGCCTGGGTAGCGTTGAGCAGTTCTGCAAGATCAATATTGGCCATGGCATCGAATTCGTTTGCGGATCATTTTGATTGGGGCGGGAAAACAGTCGGCGTGGTAAGCACCACGCCGACTGGCTACCGTTACGACAGGTTTAACCTGCTTTCGGGATACTGGCCACCATACGGAGGGAGGTGGTCAGCTCTTCCATCTGCAACCAGGGGCGCAGATAGGCAACGGCGTTGTAGGAACCCGGGGCTCCAGGTGTTTCTTTGACTTCCACACGCGCTTCCGCCAGGGGAAACTTGGCTTTCATTTCAGCACTGGCGTCCGGGTTGCTGTTGGTGTAGTTGGAAATCCAGCGGTTCAGCCACTGTTCGCAGTCTTTGGCTTCCATAAAGGAACCGATCTTGTCCCGCGCCATCACCTTGAGGTAATGGGCGATTCGGCCGGTGGCCATCATGTAGGGCAAGCGGGCGGAAATCGCTGCGTTGGCAGTGGCATCCGGGTCATCATACACTTTGGGTTTCTGCGCTGTCTGGGCACCAAAGAACACTGAGTAATCCGTATTCTTATAGTGACACAGGGGCAGGAAACCCTGGTTGCTGAGTTCCGCTTCCCGACGGTCGGTGATGCCGATCTCAGTGGGACACTTCTGATCCACATCGCCGTCATCACTCTTGAACAAGTGTGAAGGCAGGCCTTCCACTTTACCACCGCCTTCGGCACCACGAATGGCCGTACACCAACCGTTTTCGGCGAAGGCGCGGGTCAGTGTCGTACCCATCACATAGGCCGCGTTCATCCAGGTGTATTGATCGTGTCCCACAGCTTTGTGCATACCGGATTCATCGGCATCGAATTCTTCATAGTCGAACTCTTCCACCGGTTTGGTATTGGCGCCGTAAGGCAGGCGGGACAATACCCGGGGCATCACCAGGGAAACGAAACGGGAATCTTCACTGTCACGGAAGCTGCGCCACTTGATGTATTCCTGAGAGGCAAAGATTCCGGACAAATCCCGTGGCGTGGACAGTTCAGTAAAATCATCAAAACCGAACATTTTGGAGCCGGCTGCGCTGATGAATGGGCAGAAACCGGCGGCCGCCACGTTGGACATATTGGACAACAGATCGATGTCCTCAGGGTGATTGGAGAACTCGTAATCACCGATCAGCGCGCCATAGGGTTCACCACCGGCGGTACCGAATTCCGCTTCATAGATTTTTTTGAAAATCTGGCTTTGGTCGAACTCCACCGCCTTATCCAGATCCTTGAACAGTTCCCGCTTGCCGATGTTGAGCATGCGGATCTTCAAGCCGGTACCGGTCTCGGAATTCATCACCAGATGATGCAGGCCACGCCAGGATCCTTCGACTTTTTGCAGTTTCTCGTGGTGCATGATCGCGGCCAGCTGTTTGGAAATGGCAGCATCGATGGCGGTAATGGCATTGCCGATGGTTTTAGTCAGGTTGCGATCCCAGGTAACCGTGCCATCCATCACCTGTTTGGTGAGGTTGGCCAGCAGATCCTGCGCTTCATCGCGCTCGGTCTGCTTGGTGGCACCGATGGCCATTTCCAATAGGCTGGCACTGCCTTCCGCGGCCTCTGCTCCGCCTTCTGCTTGAGTTTCTTGTTCGGCCATTATTCATCTCCCCCTTCTTTTTTATCGAGGCCCAGTTCTTGCGAAATGGAAGTCACTTTATCGGTGTTCTGCAGAATATCTTCCAGAATGCTTTCCAGCTCTTCCGAGCGATCTGCCTTGCTCATCAGATCACGCAATTTATTGCGCGCTTCCAGCAATTGCTTCAACGGATCAACCTGATTCACGATGGCGGTGGGATCAAAGTCATCCATTTTCTTGAAGGACAGATCCACCGCCATTTCGCTGTCATCACCAGCCAGGGTGTTTTCCACTTTCATGGACACCGTGGGATTGATGTTGCCCATCACCTGGTTGAAGTTGTCGCGATCAATATTGACGAACTTACGCTCTTTCAGTGACTTTTTGTTCTCGGTATTGTCGCCGGAGTAGTCACCCATCACGCCCATCACAAAAGGCAGTTCCTTGGTCTGCTCTGCGCCGCCGGTTTCGACATCGTAAGTTATATGCACGCGCGGCTTGCGAACGCGCTTCAGTTTATCGTGGATGCTATCAGACATGGGTGGTTCCTCCGTTAGAATTCGTTGGTCTTGCTATCATCATTTCCATAAACAACAGGCATGTTCCGTTCCAGATTCTGTTCCATTTCCCTATGTTGTTACTATTTCACGTTTTTCGGTACATGGGTTCTACCAACCCACGTTGTTGTCTTCCTGAGCATCGTCCGCAGCGCTGTGCTGGGATTCACTGACCGTACTGGCGGTGGCGTTGTAGGCCGCCACATCAGCGGGATCGTCGCTTTCATTGAGCTTAGCACCGGTTAGGTGCTGGTAGAAGGCACGGGCCGTCGGATCCGGCACCAGCTCCAGAATCAGTTCGCTCATGGGCATACGGCCCCAGCGCACCAAACGCTCAATGCCCGTCACCAAAGGTGTGTGGGGCTCGGTGGCACGGAAAAACTGCGCCACTTCTTCCAATCGGCGCAGGGCGTCATCACGGCTGCCGATGGGGCCGGAAGGGCCGGTGCTGCGGGGGGCTGCGGTGGCTGGGGCTCCATTGGTACTGGCTTCCTCGGTCACAGTGATCTCCTCAGGGGCGGCGGCCGCCAATTTGTCCTTGGCCAGAAAACGTACTGCTCGCAGGATTTCTTCCAGGGTTTCCAGAATCAGGGAATAAGGCGGCGCCTCATGTTTGCAGTGTTCACGCAGGGTGTCGTTCATGGCCTTGAAGTCCGCCACCGCCTGCTCCAGATCGTCCACCAGATTCACGTAGTAGTCGGCCGAGGCCTCAGCCACGGCGGTTTCGATGGCCGCCAACGTAAAGCCCAGGGTGTCTTCTTTTTCCTGGCGTTTGTCAGGGTCGCTGATCTTGGCGGCATCACGGGCCTGTTGATACTGCCAGTAACTGAAGGCGCCCACGGAGCTCTCGGTGGTGATCAGGGCATTGCGCATGGGGGCCAGTAACGTGCCTTCGCCACTGTCGCCATTGAGGCCCGCCAGGGGCGCCACCTTGGTTTCTATGCCGTCTTCATCGGGTTCGGGGTACAAACCATCCCAGTACTGATCCACCAGGCCCCGGGTAAGTTGGATGCCATCACGCAATCCGGGGAAATCATGAAAGCGGATCAACGCCTCCAGCAACCAGCTGGCCACCTCCAGATCCTTGCTGTTCTCTTTCAGAATGGTGGGGGCCAGATCCAGAATCGGCCGCCATTCATTGAGCACGTTGGACGCTTCATCCGGATCGAACAGACTGGCCCGCTCCGCCGCCCGTGCTGCATTGCGGGCATCCTTGATCTGGTAATACAGGGAGGTGGGGGATGAATCCTCACGAATATCGGAACCCTGGGGCGAGTCCGCGGAAATGGGCTGCAGCAGTTCGTCAATGTCGATGATGTGTGGGGATGCCATTACTGGTCCTTTTAACGCCGTTTTGTAGGTTGTTGTTCGCGTACCGACCCGTTGCTTCCTGTTATTCTAGCCAAAATCCCTCTCCCTGGGGCAGGTACCCGGTCAAATTGGTAAATTACACTCTTTTGCCACTGCATTATTCCACCTGATTCCAGCCGTACTCCGGCCATTGCCCGGTGAGCATCGACACATAGCCCACCGGATCGGGCAAAAACTCGCTGGTGAGCATGTTGTCCGGCGCCTGCTCCGCACCGGCGCTGAACCAGAGGCTGTAACTGGCATAATGCTGGCGCAGTAATGACTCACTCAGCAGCAGGCTTTGTGTCAGTGACACGTCACTTTGTTCCGGTTTCACGTCACCGGCTTCATACAGTGTCACGCTGGTACCGAGGCTGCGGGTGTGCGCCGCCTTGGCACGCCACGGCCGCAATACCGGATCGGGCAAGCCATCCAGCACATCCACCACTGCGTCCACCGTGGGCGATTCCTGCAAACAGGCCAAGCCGATTTCCTGCAGACGCTGGAACCATTCGGCGTTGTGGTAGAGCGCCACACTGAGATTCACATTACTGCTCATGGGCATGGCGATGGTGAGGGGAAAGTAACGCCCAACCCGATCCACACTGGGCAGGGTGACCCCCAGCCAGGCATGGCCGTCCACGCAACCGGAAGACAGGGCAAAGCGCCACACCGGCGAGGTCAGATAGCTGTCCAGCCAATGGTCCCCCAGTAACTGGCGGCTGCCGGCCATGGCGCGCTGCAACCACTGATCCCAGACTTCCACAAAACTGCGCGGCAAATGACGCTCGATAAAATCACCATAGCCGGGCAGTTTGCCGAAAAATCCCATATCCGTGGCCATGGCCCCCCCTACAGTCCCTGCGGACAGCGATAATTACGTAACAGCGACAGATTCAGGCCACTGATGCGGCTGGCGGCGCTGAGCTGGTATTGCGCCTTGCGTCCATCCTTATTGAACGTGGCCCGATAGGTGGTGTTGCCCACTTTGCGAATACTGGCGTCGTCCAGCAGCCGATACCAGGCCCAGACACCGGTGAAGGTTTCCCGGTGCAGGGTCTGATTCAGATCTTCGAACAGAATCCGAATGTTGGTATCGCGACCGCTGCGCCAACTGGCTTTCTTGTTGAGCTTGGGCCCGTGCGTATAAGTGAAGCGTTGTTCGCCTAACTGTAACTCAAACTTGCCCACCGAAGTATCCAGGCTCAGGGGCTTCATACTGAAATCGTAACCCGGTGCATCCCCCGCCCGGTACAACGCTGCGCGCAGCGTGTCAGCACCACGCAGCTGCCCGAGGCTGGCATCCGTGAATGCCACCGCCTGACCATCCAGTGCCTTGGGCCGCCAGTTGCGGTCCAGGAAGGGTTTGACGTTGGCCTGCACAAACGCCGCTTCCACCCCGCCGGGCGCCAGGAACTGATTGAAGTCATCCACGGTGGCTTCCGCCCGCACCTTACGCAGCGGATAACGGCTGCCAAGCGTACGCTCGTACACGGAATACACCTGTTGATTCCAGGCAGTGTCCAAGTGGGCTTTGGTGCCCTGTAAAATCACACCCCAACTGTGATCGGCCATCTCGTTCAGCCAATCGCTCACCGGCTTCGGCGCATTGGTGGCCAGAATTCGCAGTTTGCGAATGGGGTCGGCACTGTTGGTGCTGTAGCGGGCCTTGGCCGCGGCAAACGCCGCTTCATTGGGATTAGGGGACACCGCCATGTTGTTGAGGTAACCGTGGAGCTCCTTGATGCCGGCCAACACGTCATTCACCGCCGCCGGTTGCTGTTCACTCTGGGTGGTCAGCTGGTTGATATCACGAAACGCCACATCCACCGATGTGGGTTTTACCACCTTGCCGATAATCGCTTCTGCCGCGCCCGCTGTTGCCGCCGACGTACCCGGCAGCAACGTGGGCTGAGGCCAACCCGGAGTCAGTGCGGTGTTCTCCTTGGTCACCCTCAGGATGGCCACCAGGGGAGAATACACCGGATCCGCCATTTGCTTGAGGGTGGCGGTGGCGCTGGTCATATCGGTGAATTTGGCAATGTGCAATTCATTGAGCAGGCTCTGCCACTGGCTACTGTAGTCGTTCAGATACAGGTTTTTCAGTTCCTGCGCCAACTTTTCTTTATCCGCTTCGGTGAAGTCATCCACCTCTTCATCACCGAAGATCCAGCGATCCCGCTCCAGCTGCTGCAGCAAGGGTGACTTGACGCTGAAATCCAGCGACTTGAAGCCGGGCTTACTGTACAACGCCGACATCTGCAATGCACCGGATGACTGCCCATAACCGAAAATGGCAGCGGACTTGCCACCGATCTGGGAATAGATATCCAGCTGCTCCTGACCCAGATTGCCGGAACGAATCTGACTGTAGAGACGCTGGGCCGCCGGAATCTGTTTCAGCTTAAAGCGGGTGCTGTCCACCACCGCCTGATTCAATTGCACGCTGCCGAAACCTTTACGCAACAATACATTCAAATGCTCATTCAGTTCGGCCTGCTTGCCGGCCTCACCGGGCAAGCGCTGCTGCCACTGATCCTGGGCCCAATCGCGAATCACCGCCGGCTCCAGATGCTCGGTGTCCGCCAACATCAGATAGGCGCGGAAGGTATCGATCAACTCAGGATGGGTGGGGTTCATGCTTTGCAGCCGCTGCTCCAGGTAGTACTGGAAACGCGGCAGAAAATCCTTGCGCAGGGCGTTCAGATACAACGCATCTGCAGCCTCGTCCACCGAACCATCGTACAGGCCCACGCTGCTGAGCCAGGGATGATCTTCCTGATTGTAAACCCGCGAGGCGTTGTACAACGGCGCCAGTACCGGCAGCGTGTTCACCGGATCCTGATCGAACTGGCCCAGTTTGCTCTGCTCCGATTGATACTGGGCAATTAACTGATTGACCTGGGCCATGTATTCATTATTGCGGCTGAGGGTAACCGACCAGACGCCGATCAACACCACAAAAACCAGCGTCAGCACCGCAAAATAACCACGTCGCAACCACAACAAACTGGTTTCCAGTTTCTTGTTACTGCCTACCAGTTCTTCTTCCGGAAACACCACGTCACGGAACAGGCGGTTGATGAAAAAGCTCTTACCGGATCCGCTTTGATTGCGCATAGCATCACGGCTTAAGCCAAAATTGGACGAAACCGCTGACATCATGCGATCAATGGGTGTTCCTTCCTGGGTACCACTGCAGAAATACACGCCCCGCAGCAACGGCTGCTCACTGAAGCGGTTGGCGGCAAATGCCTCGCTCATGAATTCCACCAGCAGCGGTTTCAGATTTTCCATCTGCTGGGGAAAGGCCTGTATCAATGCCCGTTTGGCCGGATCCCGTTCATTGTGCACGCGCCACAACACACGATCATTCAGGCGGCCAATCAACTGATCCAGTTCACTGGGTAAACTGTTCAACTGTTGAGTGGATTCAATGTTAAACGTGGTACCCCAGATTTGCTGGCGCTCCGGCTGGGTCAGGTTGGCAAAAAATTCGGTGAAGCCCGCCACCAGATCGCACTTGGTCAGCATCACGTAGATGGGAAACCTGACACCAAAACTTTTCTGCAGCTCATCAATCCGTTCACGAATCAACTTGGCATTGTAACTGCGTTGGGCCGGTTGCTGGGTCAGCAGATCCTGTACGCTGATGGCAATCAGAGCCCCGTTGATGGGGCGCCGGGGCCGGTG
Organism: Gammaproteobacteria bacterium UBA7310; assembly: GCA_002471665.1. Lineage (GTDB taxonomy): Bacteria > Pseudomonadota > Gammaproteobacteria > Pseudomonadales > Ketobacteraceae > Ketobacter. The sequence goes on along the minus strand of DKQK01000041.1, from coordinate 32,576 downwards.
TTTCTTTAACAGGTTAAGAAAGCCCTGCCAGGCGGAACTGTCCACGGTCTTGTGGCTGTCCTGGGTGGTAAAGCGGCCGGCGGTATCGATCATCACCGCTTCGTTGGTAAACCACCAGTCGCAGTTACGGGTGCCGCCGACCCCACCCAATGCATTTTTACCGTGCGTATCCGCCAATGGAAACTCAAGGCCGGAATTCACCAACGCGGTGGTTTTACCGGAGCCCGGCGGGCCGATAATGATGTACCAGGGCAATTGATACAACGCCACTTTGCCTTTGCCGGTATCAAACTTGGCACGCTTCAGAATGTCCATGCCTTCACTGAAGCGTTGGTTCAGTGCCGCCACTTCTTCACCGGCGCGTACCGCATCCTGGTCCACCTGATCGGCTTCGATCTCTTTTAACATACTGCTGTTCTTGCGATGGGACAGCCACATAACCAACAGCTGCGCCAACAACCAGATCAGCAGCACACTGAGCATCAGAAACAGCCGCGCGGTGGTGGACAGGGTGTCGTTGTCTTCGCCGAATTTGACAAAATCAGCACCGAACCAGATCACCAATGAGAGCGCGATAACGCCCAGCAACCCCAGAAAAATTTTATTTGTTAGTATGCTTATTACGCGTTTCATGAACGATTCCAATAACAGGAGTGTCGATGCCTATTGCCCATCCGTTTTTAAGATCTCGGTGCTCAAGGTTTCCAGCTGTGTCGCCGTGGGCTCGGTGGCCTGGAATATCCAAATACGAAACCCGCTGTAGACCACCAGAATCAACGCCAATACCACGGCGCTCACCACCCATAACGGAATAAATTCCATCAGGCTGCGTTTGCTTTTCACCGTGGTGGCCACATTGGGGGACAGATCCGGGGCAAACTCGCCCCGCAGTTTTTCGATGGTGTGGTAGAGGTTGTCGCGCAGGGTTTCCAGCTGATCCCGGCCGCGGGGATCAATGCGGAATTTGCCTTCAAAGCCCAGGCTCAGCAGCAAATAATCCAGCTCGATGATGTCCAGGTTGGAACTGGGGGCTTCCATCATTTTGGCCAGGATGGCAAAGAATTTCTCACCGCCGGCGGTTTCCTTGTGAAACAGGCTCAATAAAGACCGTTGCGCCCAGCCCGCCTGGGCACCCCAGGGTGTATTCATCACCGCCTCATCCAGGGCGGCACAGATCTGATAGCGGGAAGCCAACGCGATCTCTGTGCGGGTGTTCTGGCTTTTCAGCTTGCTGTCGAACAGTTTGATCTCTTCCACCAGGTTGCGATGCAAACCGGCCACATCACTGTGTTGCGGTGTGTTGCGCAGTTTATTGGCCACCGCCAGCAGGGTAGACGCCGCACTGATCACCGGATTCAACCCCCGCTCCACCTGCATGAGCTCCGCCGCCATCATCGCCGGTGCCGGGCCAGGGGCTGCCGGCTGCCCGGCGTTGGGCGCGGGCACGCTGCGCTGCGCCCCGGGCTTGGGAATGAATACGGTGCTTTCGGAACTTTCCTGGGACGGTTGCCGCTGGCCCGGAGTGAATATGGTTTTATCGTCGTCGTTGCTCATCAGTGGCTCCCGTTGTTAATCCCGAATGGTCCACAGTTCCATGGTCAGACCGGGGAAGTTGCCCCCCAGATGAATGGCAAAACCGCCGGAAGACTGCATCATCTTCCACAGGTCACTGGCCCGGTCCAGCTCAAAGTAGGTGAAGCCCGCGTGATAGGGTATCTGTCTGGGGGCCACCGGCAGTGCCTGCAAACCGATGCCGGGTAACTGGGCACTGATGAACTCGCGAATCCGTTCCACCGGCGCTATTTTTACCTGGGCCGGGAACGCAGTACGCAGTTGATTGCCGGGTACATCCGCTTTTACCGCCAGCACAATGGTGGCTTTGCCGATAATGGAATGATCCGAGATAGGCGCAACGTGGATACCGTATTTACGCTCGGTCAACTCCAGCGACACCGCGGTCTGTTCCAGTACGGTACTCAGGCACTGACGCAGACTCAACACCACCGGATCAAATATCTGCTGCAGCTCTTCATGCTGATAACGGGGAAACTCAGGTGGGCGCTTATTGCGCGTGGTAAAGGTCGCCAGTTCACCGGCCATCTGCACCAGCTCGGTAAAGCAGGCCAAGGGATGCAGTTGGTTGATGGTGCTGATGTGGGCAATCAGCGGTTCCATACGGTTCAACGCCTGCAACAGCAGGTAATCAGCGATCTCGGCCGAACCCGCACGCCCGCTGTCCGCCAGCCGGCCACTGAGTGCTTCCGCACGATGATGGATCAAGCCATGAATTTCCGTCAGGTGGCTGTTGATCACCTGGGATTTCAAGCAATCCAGCATCGGTGGTATGTACGCGGTATCCAACACCACCGCCTTGTCGGCAATATACTCCTGGATTCGGGCAATACCCACCTTGGCGTAACCACTGAGATCCTCCGACCCCAACTTGAGCATGGCATTGAGCTGACCCACATCGATGTCCGTGGGTTCACCCTGTTCACCCACATTGTTACGCACTTCGATTTCAATACTGTTGTGTCGCGCCAGGGTGGTCTGGCCGTGCTCCTGGGCGATTTCCATGGCACCGGTTCGCCGTAACGGCAGGCACAGATACACCATCTCGTTGGTGGTGTTTTCCGGTACGCTCAACACCGGAGGCAGGGCATCCGCATCAGGGAAACTGAACGGGCTGCCATCCGGAAACACGCCGCGGGCCTGACTGATACCCACCTTGCCCAATTTGAGCAGTTCCGTATCCAGGGTAATATCCAGCAGCCCCCACAGATAGCCGCCGATGGCTTCGCAACGGCCATCTATATAGCGTTCAAAATAGCGGTCCTGTTGCTGAAAATGCTGAGGGCGCAGAAACAACCCTTCGGACCAGACCACTTTATTACTGATTGTCATTGCGGGCTCCCCTTCGAGCTCGCTCACTTATCGGAACCGGCTGCCTTCTCCTTCCGCATCCATCCAGATAGTCGTGAGCCTCATTTTTCCGTGTGGTCAGTCTTCAATATTGACTTTAAGCTTTTCAAGACTGATGCGGGCCTTGTTGGTGGCGTGCGGCTCAATGGCAATCACTGCCTTGGCCTGGGCATCCTCATACTGAATGTATTCCCCCAGGATGCCGATGAACTTGACTTCCGGTGTCAGGTTAAAGGTTTCGGTGCGGCTTTCCCCCGGGGCCAGCTCCTTCAACCGGGTGATCTCGATCAGGTCATTGCCCAGTCGCCCCTGGGGATCTTCAAACAGATTGAGGAAATCCTCCTGCTTGAACTGGCGGGCGTCGCGCAGAGTGATGACCTGCACTACCAGAGGAGCGGCACGGCCGGCGGTGGTGGGGTTGACATCCTGACTGGCCACCAGCTTGAACTCGGCGGTGGTTTCCAGATTGAGCACCTTGCGGGTCGTACCACAAGCGGTCAGGGTGAACACCAGAACTAGGGAAACAGTAATCTGCAAAAGGTGGCGAAGCGGCATCTTCATGTTATCAGTCTTAATTTTGGTTAGGGTGAATGGTGGCCAAGGGTACCTGACACATCAGCGATCCGACTTGCTGGATTTGATGTCGTCCACTTGGGTTTCGTATGCACTTGCAAACTCCTCGCCAAAAAGACGATTGAAGCTTGTCTCGGGATCTTGTTGAAGTTTATCAAAGTATTCCACATAGGCATCCCAGAGGCGCGCTTTTTTACTGCTGAGCAGACCTTTTGTGGCCGCCTCCCCAAATCGGGTCTCCAGTGCTTGCGGTGAAAACTTGTGCAACATCTTCTCATAGGCACTGCGCATGCCCGCCAGCAAGGCCATCTGATGACCGGCCACATCGTTGAACGCTTCCTTCACCGCTTTGCTGCCGGACATGTAAGCCCCTGAGTGTTCGCCAAACAGGTAACGTAATGCATCCTTCTCGGTGAGCGCGAATTTCAGCGGGTTGTTCTCCACCGGCTGGATCATGGTGCGATCCAGGCGCAGCTCGTTCTTGATGCTGCTGCGGGCGCGCAACAACTCCAGTAAATGGCTGATGGTCACTTGCAGCACGGAGACCACTTCCGGGGTCAGCGCATCCAGTTGTTTCTGGTCCAGATTACCCAGCTCCAGCAACTGCGCCAACACCGGGGCGATGTCGCCCTGGCTCGCACCAGCTTCGCGGGGGGCGGTGTCCGCCGGGGTGGCTGCCCCTGCGCCGTGGCCGGAACTGCCAGATGCTTCTTGGGCGGCCGGTTGCTGCGCCTTTGCAACGGGTGCCGCTTCCCGCTGCAGGGCTGCGGGTTCTGCTTGAACGTCGGGCTGATCCGGCACAGGCGGTTCAGTGCGTTCCGGCACGATGTCCTGTGCTGCTATGGCGGGGGATGACATGTCAGCAGCTGGCTCTGGCATGTCAGGCGCCGGCTCGGCGGCACCACTATCCAAGCCCAACAGTGCATCCAGAGCATCGGCATCCTCCACCGCCGGTACGTCATCCGCCGCAAAAGCCGGCGGTTCCGCATCACTGCCCGGCTGCGCCGGCACCGGAGTGGGCTCCGCATCAAAAGCGGGAGTCTGCGGCTGGCGGGGAGCGTCGAAGGCCTGGTGCAGAGGATCTACACTGTCTTTCTGACTGCCTTTCCACCAATCCTGATCATCCTCGGCGGGTACCTCATCCAAAAAGGAACCACCCAGCACGTCATCCGAACGCCGTGCCTGGTCAATGGCGGCCAGGGGGTCATTTTCTTCCTCGAAACCGGCATCAGCCTGCACCACGTTAGAGGCGCCCCAGCGGGGTTCCGATGGCGCGGCGGCGGACTCCGGCTCCAGCCACTTGTCCAGATCGTCCAGGCCGGTGGCATCTGCGGCGGGGGCGGATTGTGCTGATGGCGCGGCGGCCGGCGCGGGCACTCCCAGATCATCCAGGAAACTGCCGGTGCCCGCGTTGGGTGGGGCTGCCGCTTGTTCCGCCAGCAGCTTCACCGTGAATAAGTACTTACCCATGGCCACGCTGTCCCCTTCCTTGAGCACCGCCGTGTTGTTGGGCCCCAGGGGGGATGGGCTGTCATTGATAAAGGTACCATTAGTGCTGTGGTCGGTAATCACATACTGGCCAAGCTCATGGGCAATACTGGCGTGCTTGGAGGACACAATGCGCTCGCTGTCCGGCAGCACGCATTGGTTTGAAGCAGCCCGGCCCAGGGTCGCTCCGGTCACACCTATATCCATGTGCTGCCCGGACAGCGTACTGTCCGGTGGCGCGCTGCTCACGGTTAATCGCAAAGTCGTCATAGTCATTCTGCAGTTAATACAACAATTTATTCAGTATATCGCAGGCGGCATGAAGGGTAAGACCCGCCAGTGGATAAATGAATGTCAACATAACGGAATTGGCTTTTTTTTACCACGCCTGCGCCCAGGATGCGTTCTTTAAACGGAAATCGGCCATTATTTAACCTCAAAAACGGCACTGGTTCGCACACCGCCCCGAAACCGACGCCATTGGCCCGCCTGAGCACACCGCAAGCCCCCATGAATCATGGGTGCGTAAGCTGCCTGCATTAGCTGCCTGCATTCAATTTTCACTGGTAAATTTTGTTCTATCCTTAAATGATCGATATCCTTAGGAAAAATCGGACGTAGGCGGGCTGTGAGCAGAATCCAGGGACAGGGATTACAGATCGGTGCATTACTGGTGATGTTGGCGCCCGGTGTTGTGACGTCCGCCGCCGAGGACACAGCCGATCTGTTGGAGTTGGATCTGGCTACCCTGATGACCATTGAGATCAGCCCCAGTGCCGATGCCTCGGCACTGGGATTAAGTCAGCCCCTGCCCGGCGGCCAGATTGCCAGCGGCGCCCGCCTGGGGATACTGGGGGGAAAGTTTCAGGGTGACATTCCTTTTTCCATCACCAGTTACACCAGTGAATTCATCACCGACCAACAAGCCGTAAGCGTTGGCGACGTCCTGCAATACGATGCCTCCGTGCGTGTGGCCCGCGGCTTCGGTAACTTCCAGCAATTGTATAAAGTACGGGGCTTGCCGGTGTTCTCCGATGACATGTCCTACAACGGGCTGCACGGAATTCTGCCCCGTCAGTACCTGGCGGCGGAACTGATCGAACGGGTGGAGATTCTGCGCGGTGCCAACGCATTTCTGAATGGGGCGGCCCCCAGTGCCTCCGGCCTGGGCGGTTCTGTCAATGTTATGCCCAAGCGTGCCACCCATACCGACATCAATCGGGTTGGTTTTGGTGTGCTGTCCAACAACCAACGCTATGTGGCCACCGACATCGGCCGCCGCAGTCGCGACAAACTTTTCGGGGCACGCTTAAACGCCGTGGCCCGGGAAGGCGACAGTGCCGTGGAAGATGAACAGCGCCAGTTGGACATGGCGACCCTGGGCCTGGATTATCAGGGCCGGCAATTACGGGTGTCCATGGACGTGGGCTATCAGGATCATCAACTGCACGAGACCCAGCCCAGTATCACCATTGCGCCAGGCCTGGACATTCCCAAAACGCCACCGGCGGATACCAGTATCGCGCCGGCTTGGACCCGTTCCGCAGAGCAGGATCACTTTGCCACGCTGCGGGCGGAATACGATTTCAACCAACCCCTCACCGCCTGGCTGGCCTACGGCATACGACGGGGAGAGGAAGATTCGGTATTTGCCTCCGGCCTCACCGTGGTCGACAGCGCCGGTAACTTCACTGCCGATCGCTTCGCAGTGGTGCATGAGGATCACGTCAACACCGGCGAGCTGGGCTTGCGGCTGCGCCTGCACAGCGGGCCGGTGCGCCACACCATCACGCTTTCTGCCAACGATTACAAAAACGATTCCAGCAACGCCTTCGCCATCTATTCCGGCTACAGCGACAACCTTTACCGGCCGCAATATCCAGCCGCACCCACTGCACTCGGTTTTATGGGAGGCAATCTGGATCAACCCCGCACCACCCAGCATATCCATACCCACAGTTTCGCCCTGGCTGACGAAATTTCCTTCTATGACCGTCTGCAATTAACCCTGGGGTGGCGGCAGCAATTAATCGAGGATCTATCCTACGATTACAACAGCGGCACCCTGCTCTCCGAGTACGATGAGAAACAAGCCACCCCCATGCTGGGATTCGTTTATCCACTGACGACACAGTGGATAATCTACGGCAATGCCATTGAAGGCCTTACCAAAGGCGACATCGCCCCGGCCACCAACAACGGCAACCCGGTTGCCAACGCCGGAGCAGCATTGAAGCCTTATCAAACGCAACAGGTTGAGCTGGGAATGAAATACCTCGGCCACCAACTGGCGGGTATTTTCAGTGTTTATGAAATCAGAAAACCCATGGTGGGTTTCGACAGCAACAACGCCCTGCGTGAACTGGACGACCAAATACACCGGGGTTTGGAAATGTCACTCTACGGCAACCTGACCCCGGATCTCAAACTGTTAACCGGCCTCAGCTTTCTGCACACGGACCAAGCCGGCAAGCGCGCTATCGGCGCGCCCCGGGTGCAGTACAATTTAAACCTGGACTGGAGCAGCCCCATCCCCGGATTGGCTTTCACCGGCCACGCCATGTTCACCGGCCGGCAATACGCCGATGCCGACAATCTGCAACCGGTTCCCGCCTGGTGGCGACTGGACGCCGGAGTACGCTACCGGCGCTTACTGTGGGCCGATACCCTCACCACTTTTCGCCTTACGGTGGAAAACCTGACCGATAACAACAGTTGGACATCCGCCGGCGGCTTTCCCGGCTTTGGTTATCTGGTGTTGAGTGAACCGCGCACTTTACAGGGCTCGGTAACCTTTGATTTTTAACACCATCAGCGGCGGGCCCGCCAACGCTGTAGCAAATCTTCATCGCTGCAGGGAATGATCTCATCCAGGCATTGCAGCGCCAGAATACGATCGGTGCGAAAGTGGCGGAAGTCGTTACGCAGTTCACACCAGGCCACCACCAGGCGCACCGCATCAAAATAGGCGATCATGACCGGCCACAGGGTTCGCTCACTGCAAACCCCATGCTCATCGCGATAGCGAATCTGAATTTTCCGATGCCCGCGAATGGCCCGGCGGATCAGCGCCGCATCCACACGATCCAGTGCCGTATTGCCTTGATCCACCGCCTCCACCCGATGCAAGCGCAGATTAGCCTGCATGTGAGACGGTAATACGGCTTGCAGTTTCGTCATCAAATCACGCGCACCGTTGGCCAGCGCCGGATCCCCCCGCTGTGCCACCCATTGCGCGCCCAGCAGCGCTGCCTCCAGCTCATCTTCAGTCAACATCAGCGGTGGCAGCTCATAGCCTGCCGCCAGGATATAACCCACCCCCGCCTCACCCTGTATGGGTACCTGTTGTGCCTGCAACTCCGCAACATAACGGTATACGGTACGCACCGACACCTCCAGTTCCTGTGCCAACTGCGCAGCCCGCACCGGTGTACGGGCGCGGCGCAGAATCTGCACAATACGAAAGAGCCGTTCAGTGGTTGCCATGATGACGCTGTATCATTTCGGTAACGATTTTTGGAATCCTTGCAGGGAAGCCATCGCATCATACCACCGTTGCAACGATGATCCGGCAGGCTCTACATCGGCAATGCCCAGTTGAAAGATATTGGATGCCACCGAAAGGTCGGCAATGGTTGGCTGGTCACCGCACAAATAGGGCGTGATGGCCAGTGCGCTGTCCAGGATAGCCTCCCGTTCCTGCCATTGTGTGTGCCCCAGATCCACTCGCGCAGGATCCCCTTGCGCACCGAGAAAGACGCCGTGCAAAACGATATTCTCCACACAGGGCGCCAGCAGGCACTGGTTCCAATCGAGCCACTGCTCTGTTGTTGCCCGTGTTTTAAGCTCGTGGGGATACCATGCCTGCAAATCATGCTTTAAACACAAATAACGCAGTACCGCGTTGGATTCATAAATGATCAGTTCGTCATCAATAAACGTGGGAACCTGATGATTGGGATTGATGGCCCGATACCAGTCGGATAAATAGTCACCGTTTTCCATGTTCACACTGATTGTTTTATAGTCTAAGCCCGCCTGCTCCAGCAATGAGATAATACGCCGACTGTGTTGGGAATAAGGGGCATGGTAAAGCGTGTACATAGTTTGATCTCCGTTGGGGATTGTGTGTTGTTGTTTATTCCATGATCGATCAGCAGCGCTCATGGTAACGGTTCCCTGCTGACAGGGTTTGTCAGCAGCCGAAAAAAAAGTGCCGACATCAATCACCTGATTTGATCTGCAACAATAAAGCACGCCGTTAAAAATAATTTCCCGGTTTTGTTCTGATTATCCCCTTGCAGGATCACCGGGTTTTGCTTTAGCCTGACCCTGCGTCTGTCAAAACGGCATTAAACAAATTGCATGGCCGGGCAGGTCTTACACTGAATAAGAATGCGTTGAAAAAAATGTATTGCATAGAAAGTGCGCAATTATCATTCAATACAGTGACAGCGCCAGTGTACTCCAACGAGTTTTCATGCGAATTCAAAACCAATCTTCACTTTGATTAATTCGCAACGCTTTTGTAGTGAATTGCACAGAAATAAAAACGGCAATTAATAAGAATAAAAACACCAACACCACAAAGCTGGCCCAACAGGAAAGCAGGCCTCATAGGAGAATGAATGGCTTCGTACAAGGGTGTACAAGGCGCCTTGACGGCATTGGAAACATTTTTCCAGGCCCGCCTGCCAGAAGATCTCAGTGATGGGCCTACCAATGCCAGCGTCAGATTACTGGGCAGCAATGACATCGCCAATCGACTCACCGGCAATCTGCTGGGTATTTACCTGCATCGCATCACCATCGACGACCACGGCCGTTCCCGTTTTTTTAAACCCCAGGGCACGGATAATTCCGGCCCGCGCCCTGAGCTGCCCGTTAATCTTCACTTCCTGCTGATCGCCAATGCCAACAGTGCCACCATCGAAGCCGATCTCATGAGTTGGGCCATGGTGGAGCTGGCCAATCACAGTCAATTGGATATTTCCAACGTGCAGGACATCGATGATGAGTGGGGTCAGGCGGAGGTCCTGAACATCACACCGGTGGACATCACCACCGAAGATCTGATGCGCATCTGGGATGTGTTTGAATCGCCCTACACCAGCACCATGGCCTACACCGCCAAGACCGTGCGCCTGCGGCTGAACCCGCAACGCAGTGAAGGCCCGGATGTCACCAGCCGGGTGTTTCCCCATGGCCGCCTGGAGTAACGCAGATGACACACAGAAATGATGGAACCCGGGAATACAGACCACAGGAGAATGGGTAATGGCGGCCATTAAGGTTCTGGAAACCAATGTTCTGCACGCCAGTGATGTGCTTTATTGGCTGGACGGCACCACCGCAGAAACCAGTACTGAGATGCAGCGTCTGCCCCATGAAGTGCAATTCAACCTAAGCGATAAACCCCGCGATGTGCAGATACGACAGGCGCCGGGTAAAACCGCGCTCTGGCGTCGGCCCGTTGCCGACATCGTCAATGGCGAGGCCACCGAAACCGACAAAACGTTTGTGGATGCCGGCAGTTTTACCCTGGCGGGCACCGTGCAGGATCAACGGGGCCTGTACAATCCACGCACATTTTCCGTCACGGTGGGCGCCGGCAGCGTACCCATTGCCGGCCAGGCACTGGTGCTGTACCCCTCGCCTCAAGGTACCCGCTTCGGCAAAGCCGGTGGCCTGATCGCCACCTTGCGTTTTGCCACCGCCGACGCCAACGACGGCAACGTGGTGCCCTGGGCCTTACTCACGGCGGTGGTCACCATTCCCGCTGTGGGCACGCAAACCTATCGCGCCCAGGCGGATCATCGCGGCGATGTGCTGTTGCCGCTGCATCGCCTGCCGCCATTGCCCCAGGGGGTCGACCAATATGCTCTGGAGCTGAGCGTCACGGCACTGCTCAGTGCCCGTGCCGATACACCACTGAACACGGACGATCTGGTGGCCATGAATCTGGAGAGCACCTCCAGCGCCGGCTCGTTTGCCAACCCCATCGGATTCTCCGTAGTACCCGGTGAAATTCAATTAATCCGATCCGCGAACAAGGATCACTTAGCTGTGCAACCCAGTTGACCGTACCTGAAAGGAGATGATCATGCCTGAATATCTAGCGCCGGGTGTGTATGTAGAGGAAGTCAGTTTTCGTTCCAAATCCATCGAGGGCGTCGGCACCAGCGTCGCGGGCATTGTGGGGCCAACCCGCTTTGGACCCGTGCGCGGTAAGCCCGAGGTGGTCACCAGCTTCGCTGAATTCACGCGTCTGTACGGCGATGTGGGCGATCTCACCCTGGGCCCCGATACGGTGCTTAATCACACGGCAATGGCCGCCAAAGCGTTTTTTGATGGCGGCGGCAAACAGCTGTTTGTGTCCCGTATTGCCAATTTTGGTGGGGCCGAAGACGGCCTCTCCGAAGCTTCCGACGCCGGCGGCAACGTCATTTTTCAAAGTCGTTTCCCCGGAGTCATGGGTGATTTCACACTGGAAGTGGAATGGCGCGACAGCGAAAACCTGATCCAGTCAACGGTCACCAGTACGCCGGCAGAAAATGAGATTGTGTTTCTGGATGCCACAGGTTTACCCGCGGAAGCCATTGCCAACGGCGCTCTTCCGGGCAGCCATTTCCCCATGGCCATTCGAGGCCTGGTGGAACGGGTGGGCGCAAGTTACCGTATCGTGGACGGCCTGTGCGAAATCACCGCCGATGATGCAGCTCCACTGACCGCCGCGGACCTGGCCTCCGGTGATGATCACCTGGTGGCGGCCAACCTGGTGAATGATGCCGACAACACCGTTACCTTTACCCGCGTTGTGGCCAAGCGTCCCACCAGTGGCGCCCTCGCCGACGGCACCGCAGCGGTGTTGAGTTTCAATGAAGAAACCGACCTGTCCACCTTCTTCACCGGTACCCACTGGGGCACCCTGCTCACCCTGCGCGGCAGCCTCAATGGCGCCGGTACCGTGTTTACGGTGGACGGCAGCGGTCTGAATGACGGTGTCGCCACCCCCATCAGTCTCAACCTGGCAGCATTGGCAGCGGCACCGGATACGGTGCGCCGGATGATGGTGCAACGCACCTTTGATATCAGCGTGCGCAATGGCGGGGCCAACGACCCGGTGATTTACACCTACGGCAATATTTCCACCGCGCCACTGGCCGACAACAGCCTGTCTGCCGTGCTGGCCGCCGATCCCGCCAAACGCTACGACAAACTCACCAGCCCGGTACAGTGTACCCTGGCCGACAGCATCAGCGGCGACGATGTGATGGCGGCATTGTTTGAGATGTTCGATCCTGCAGCCATGAATCCCGGGCCGGCCTCGGTGGATGAAGCCCGTTATCTGATTACAATGGGTGGCGGCAGCGATGGCGATACTCTGGTGGCGTTGCAATACGGGGGGGTCACCGATGAAGTGAACGGCAGCACCGGCTTTGCCGCCCTGGAAGACATCGAAGACATTGCCATCGTCATGGTACCGGCGGCGGCCGCCACCGATGCCATCAACCACCAGGGCATCATTGCCGAAATGCAAAAGCACTGCCGCAAGATGCGTTATCGCGTGGGCATCGTCGACAGCCGCGAAGCCATGACCATCTCCGAAGTGCGCGAGTTCCGCTCCAACTTCGACGATTCCCGCCTGGCCCTGTATTACCCCTGGGTGGTGGCCGCCGACCCCCGTGGTATTGTTCCCACCGTCAATCTGCCGCCGTCAGGCTTCATCGCCGGCGTGTACGCCAACACCGACGTATTGCGGGGTGTGCACAAGGCACCGGCCAACGAACCGGTCATCGGTGCCCTCGGCTTTGCCCAGGACATCAATCGCTTTCAACAGGAACTGCTCAACCCGGACGGTGTGAACTGCCTGCGTTCTTTCCCCGGCCGTGGCCACCGGGTATGGGGCGGACGTACCCTGGACGGCTCCGATCCGGAATGGAAATACGTCAATGTGCGCCGCTACTTTCTCTACCTGGAACGCTCCATCGAAAAATCCACCCAATGGGTGGTGTTCGAACCCAACGGTGAACGTCTGTGGGACAACGTGCGCATCACAGTGGAAAATTTTCTCTACAACGAATGGGTGAATGGCCGCCTGCTGGGCAGTGCAAAAACCGCCTATTTTGTCCGTTGTGATCGCAGCACCATGACCCAGAACGATCTGGACAACGGTCGCCTGGTGTGTGAAATCGGCGTAGCCGCACTGAAGCCGGCGGAGTTTGTGATCTTCCGCATTGGCCAGAAAACCGCAGACAGCTAATTACAGGACTGAAAAGGACGACACACCATGGCACAGTTTCGCGAAACCCCCTACAGCGTTTTCAATTATCTGGTGAATCTGGATGACGGTACCGAAGGTGAGATTGCCGGCGGATTTTCTGAGGTCTCCGGCTTGAATGCCGAAGTCACCGTGGCGGAATACCGCAATGGGAATGCACCGGTGAACTATGTGACCAAAATCCCGGCCATCCATAAATCCGGCGATGTCACTTTGAAACGCGGTGTTATTGGCGCCGACAACATTTACAGCTGGCTGGATCAAGTACGATCCGGCGATGTGACCGCCAAACGCAATGTCACCATCAAGCTGAAAAATGAAGATCCCACCAGTTCCAGTGCGGTGGTCACCTGGAAGCTCGTCAACGCCATGCCCATCAAATGGACCGGGCCCACACTGACCGCCAAGGGCGGCAGCGACGTCGCCATTGAGGAACTGGTGCTGGCCGTTGAACAGATCGAGCAGGAATAGGCGCTGACCCATGCAGGAAATGCTGGCCTCCCGAATCACGCTGAGCCCCCGGCCGCAGCAGAACCGTAAGGCGGTGCTGGAAGTGGCCATGCTCGGCCATTGCCCGGGGCGGGTACGAACCCAACGCCTGTTGGCACTGCCCGGCGCCGTGGCGGATATGCGGGCAGCCGGTTTTGGCGCGGCGCTGGATCAACTGCAGGCCGGCAGTGCCGAGCCGCGCCTGCAATCCCTGCATCACATTCCGGTGCCTTTGCGATCCAGTGCCGAGTTTCACGATCTGTTTCCCGATGCCGCCAGTAACGCCACCGAGTACGTCAGCGTTCTGGCCGGGCGCAGTGCCTGGCTGCCGCGCTGCGTGGATGATTTTTTTGCCAACGGCGGTACCAAGCTATGGGTGATTTCCATTCCCCAGGCTGAAGGTCAACGCGGTTTTCTGCCCGCCGCCGACACCCGTCTGCATGATGTCAGCACCCTGCGGGGTCTGGCCTGCGCGCTGGTGCTGCGCAATCTGGGGGAAGTGGCGTTTCCCGATCTGGAACGGCTGCAGATTCCGGCGCAATTACCGGATATCCCGCGGCTGCGCCTGGATAATCCCGATCCCCAATTTGTGCCCTGCAGTACCAATCTGGATGATGATCACCGGGAACGACGCAATGATTCAGAAATGGAACTCAGCGCCATGCCGGCGCCGACACCATTGAATCAGATACTGCAGGGCATTCTGCCCTGGCTGGCAACACAGCGCCCGGACGTACAGTGTTTGATGACCCTGCCCCTGGCATACAACGGCGCACTGGACAGCCCGGTTCTGGATCCCATGGCCGTGCAGTGGCTGCAACAGATTCGCGATGGCGACAGTGGCCACCGGCTGCGTCAGCTGCAATGCCTGTTTCCCTATTTACGCGGGCCCCAGTTCGAACTGTTAAGCCCGGTGGGAATTATCGCCGGCAGGCAATCCGCTCTGGCGCAGGCGCAAGGCCCCTGGCGTTCCATTGCCGGGCAGGGGCTGCAAAGCCAGGGCTTACCCTATCCGCCTCTGTCCATCATGGACACCGTCACCCTGCGCAACGACCCGGGTGTCTGTGTGCTGCGCCAGCGCCAGGGTCAGGTGGAACTGGATGATGAGCGTCTGCTGGTGCCGGCATTGCATCCTCAGGATTACCTCAACGCCAACAACCCTGAACGCTTTGATGGCCATCGTTCCGCCGAGGTGATGCGCCTGCTGGGCTATTTACGCCGCCAGTTGACCGCCCTGGGTGAACAGCTGATTTTTAATCTGGATTATCGCGACCCCCGGCCACGCTTGTTACTGGAACGTTTTCTGCGTCAGCTGCAGCAACGGGGCGCACTACGTGGCGCCACCGCTGAGCAGGCTTTTCAGATTAAGGAGATTCAAACCCAGGAGGCGGTCATGATTTACGAAATCATGATCGCGCCGGCACTGCCCATTGATCAGATTCGGCTGACGTTCACCAACCAGCACGGAGAATGGCAGGGCAACATCGCAGGAGCGGAAAACAATGTCTGAATTCGTACCCTTTCGCTTCAAGGTCAATCTCTACAACAGTGAAAGCAATCAACTCTTGTGCAGCGGGCAATTCAGCGAAGTCACCGGCTTTGAACTCACCATGGAACCGAAAACCCTGCAGGAAGGCGGCCGCAACTGGGGTGAACTGCAACGCAGTGGTATCACCAAATTTGCACCCATGGTGTTGAAACGGGGGGTCACCAGCGTGAACGATTTATGGAGCTGGTTTGATGCCAGCACTCGCGGCTCCAACTACGGCTACCGCCTGCACGGTGAAATCATCGTGTTGGGCAATCCCATTAAAGGTCAACAGGAAAACCCGGTGATGACCTGGCGCCTGGAAGGGGTGATGGCCACCAAGTTCAAAGGCCCGGACCTGAATTCCACCGCCAACCAAGTGGCCATTGAGGAAATCCACCTGGTACACGAAGGGCTGGAGCTGGAGCGCCCGGCCGCTGCCGGCAGCAGTGGAGGTTAACGGTTATGATAAATCCTGAACGCGGCAAACTGATTCCCGTATCCGGTAACAACAACTCACCGGATATGGACAATGCGGTGGATGTGCAATTCAACCCCATCTCTCTCAAGGTCACCCTGTCCAACACCCTGAAAGAAAACGAACGCAACGGCAACAGTCGCGCAGCCCAGTTTGTGGATAAAAGCTCATCCAGCCTGGCCGTTGAGCTGATCTTCGATACCACCTACATCGACGCCGGTGAAGGCGAATCACAAAACGATATCGAACAGGGCTCTGATGTGCGCGATCAGACCAGGAAAATCGCCGAGCGTTTTCTGAAACCGGTGGAAGGTGGCGAGCAAATGGAAGCCCCCAAACGCTGCCTGTTTCAGTGGGGCAGTTTTGAATTTGTGGGCATGGTGGATAACTACGAAGAAACGCTGGACTATTTTTCCAAAGAGGGCCGGCCGCTGCGGGCCAAGGTGGTGCTGCGACTGAAAGAAGACCGTTATCAGTTTCGGCAACGCAGCGATGGCGTGGCCGCCGCCCAACAGGACACGCCGCAGCTTACCCCCACCGGTAACGGCGACACCGGCAGCGGCCAGAATAGCAACCCGGTTCCCGGCGGCAGCGAAGGCGCCGGCAACTGGCGCGATACCGCCCTGTACAACGGCATTGAAAACCCGCGCCTGCCCAGCGCATCGGTGCTGGCGGTGCCCAAGGTATCGGCCGGCGCCGCTCTGGGCATCAAAGGCAGCGTTGGAGTGAGCGCTTCGGTAGCGGTAAAGCCGGCTTTTGCCTACGGCGCATCCGCCAGTCTGGGCACCAAGGTGGAAGGGGCTTTCAGCATCGGTACCCATGCCGGTGCCGGAATCAGCACCAATGCCGGAATCAATGCCGAAGCCGGGGTCAAGGCTGAACTGAACACACCTTCCCTCACACTGGATACCGGTGTGGGGTTCGAATAATCAAGAGGAGACCGACACCATGCCGGTAATCATTGAAGAGGTCATCGCCGATATACAGGAGCCGGTAACGCAAGCTGCGGAAGCCGCCCCCGCGCCCCAGCAACAACCCCTGGCCGCTGCGGAAGTCAAACTGGCCAAGACACTGGAGCACATCCAGCAACGTCAACAACGCCTGAAAGTGGATTGAACGACACCCTATGCCGGAGAACGCCTTCATCAATACGCGCCCCGTCATCCGCCTTGGCGGGGAGCAACGGGACGACCTCACCGACGCCCTGACCGGCCTGGTGGTGAACCTGCCCCTGCACGGCTGCGCCCACGGCGAGCTTACGCTCACCAACTGGGGCACACCGCAAAGCGCCCGCGAGCCCACCTATGTGCTTGACGATATTGCGCTGGGGGATGAGCTGGAAATTGCCATGGGGCAACCGGATCCGATCCGCATATTCAAAGGCGAAATCACGGCCATCGAGGAACAGTATGGAACCGGGGCTCCCACCCTCAGTTTGTTGTTGCAGGACAAACTGCACCGGCTGGGACGCGCCCGCCAGAACCGCAGTTACGAAGAACATACGCCGGACGATATTGTGTCGGCCATCGCCAGCGAAGCGGGTCTGCAGGCCGACGTTCAGGTATCCAACATCAACGATACCTGGCATCAATTGAACGAAAGTGACCTGGCTTTTCTCTTGCGCCTGTTGGGTCGTTTTGACATTGCCCTGCGTATGGACGGCGACACCCTGCGCGCCCGCCCGGAGACCCCGGATCCTGAGCCGGTAGCCCTGAGCGCCCAGGACAGCGCCCTGGAAGTACGCTTGCTGGTGGATCTGAATCAACAACCACTGGCATCGCGAGCGCAGGGTTACAACGTGGCCACCGCCGAGGCGGTGGATCACAACAGCGACAGCATGATACCGGCCCCCAACGACACCACCGCCGCCGCCACGCTGGCCCAGCTGGGCTGGCCCGGTGAAGAAGTGGTGCCTCATCCCTTCGCCCGCAGCCAGGCGGAAGCGGATGCCTACGCCGGCGCCCATTTTCGTCGTATGGCCAAGCGCTTTGTGCAGGGGGACATTGTCTGCCAGGGTGAGCCCAGCTTAAAAAGTGGCCGCGACATTGAACTCAGCGGGGTTTCACCGCGCTTGCGCGGCACCTACCAGATAGTGCACTGCAGCCACCGCTTCGACAGCCAGAACGGTTACGAAACCCATTTGAAAGTGAACAAAGCCGATTGGAGCCCTGCCTCATGAATGCCCACACTCTTGGCCACCTGCACAGCATGCAGCTGGCACAGGTCACCGACAACGCCGACCCCGACCATCGCGGCCGTATCAAGGTACGCCTGCAATCCAGCCCCATGGAAATGTGGGCCAGCGTGGTGGCCCCCTCTGCCGGCAATGGCTACGGCGCCAGTTTCGTACCACGGCTGGATGAAATTGTGGTGGTGGCCTTTATCAATCAGGACACAGCGTTGATTCTCGGCAGCATCTGGTGTGGCAATGACAGCCGCCCCCAGGACGCCGATCCCCAGGAACAACACTATGTGATACGCACCCCCAGTGAAACGGTGTTGGAGTTCGACGACAACGATCCCAAAGTGGAGTTGCGTACCCGCTCCGGTTACCGCATTACAGTTACCGAAAGCGGCGGCGGTGAAGTCAGCATCGAACGCGGCAGCCAAAGCGTCACCATGACGGCATCCGATATCACCGTGGACAGCGCCGGACCGGTGAACATCAATGCCAGCAACGTCAATGTCTCCGCCGGAATGGTGCAGGTGGATGCGGGCATGTCCCGCTTCAGTGGCGTCGTACAGTGCGACACCATCATCGCCACCTCGGTGGTGGGCACCACCTACACCCCCGGCGCGGGCAACATCTGGTAATGAGGGCAACGCGATGACCAGTGCACAACCCATTCATAACGTCCGCCTGCAACCGGCCTTTTTCCAGAATGGGCAGCAGGCCAGTTTACTGCGCTATCTGGACGCCGATTTCATCGCCCGCTTCCAGCAGGATGTGCTGAAACAACGTTTTGAGCAAGCCCAGTTCAGTGCCTGGGTCAATGAAGAGGGCCACAGCCCCTACGACGACAAACCGGTACTGCGCCTGCCCACCCACCGCGCCTTTCATCTGGTGTGCTGTGAAGTGATCTGTGAGCGCTTCGGCCGTCCGGCGCTGGACCCGGCACGCATTACCTCCGCCGGTTTTGTGATCCGGCGCCAGCGTGATGGGGCCGAGCAGGCCTGGCTGATGGAGGAAGGCGAAGCATTGGGCTGGCACGCGGTCAATACCCAGCACAAAGATCCGGATCTGGATCGCCGCCTGTGTGTCAACGGGGTGTTGCATCCACGCACCAACCAGGCCACCTACAGTGGCGAGCAAACCCATCCTCTGCACGTTTTGAACAGCACCGACGCCAATGGCAAGCGGCACACGCTGTTGTACGGTTACGTGCCGTTGGGCGGCTTCTACTATGAGCGCCAAGTGAATACCCTGTTCAACGCCACCGAGCAAAAAAACATAGAGGATTTTGCCGCCCAATCCCTGCCCTGGCCCTTCGGCTACCGACCGGGCACCTACAGCAAGAACACCCAATCCGTGACCTGGGATCGTCACCATACCGAGCAGGTTCAGCAGGGCGTACCCGGCAAAGCCTGGTTCGAATTACTGCGCCTGCTGGTGAACCGTTATCACCTGGGAGAAGCCGGCCGCGAGGCCAACACCGAACTGGAGTCTCTGTTTTCCGACATCTGGTTCTATGACCCCGGGCAACTGCGCGCCACCCTCAAGAGCGGCCTCTTCACCGAGCATACCCGTCCCTGGCTCAAGGGCGCCCGCCGCCTGCATCTCACCCGCTACCTGCAGGATTGCTTTGCCCGGGGCGAGCACAACCCGCTGGTGCAGTGGATCATCGAACAGGAAGACGCCGCCGATAAAGCCGGTGGGCTGGAGCACCTCACTACCCTGGCCCCGCTTCCCAACAGCAACGGCCAGGGCAGCCTGCCTTACTCCCTGCAGCTGCTGGCCAGTGATGCCGAAGACATTCGTCACCTGCTGGGCCAACGTTTTCGAGAACAGACCCTGAGCCAGGCGCGGGAGATACCCCTGCCCAAGTTCGGCCAGGCAGAAGCCGATGTCTACCAGATCGTTCCTTTCGTGCGTTCCAAAAACGATGCGGGCAAGGAGCAGATTCAATGGGCGGATGAGCAATGTCGCTCCCTTCAGTTCCGGGTGGCGGCACCCTTTGATCCGGAAGCCAGTCGCCCTTCACTGATTCCCATGCCCAGCCTGCGCGACCTGAAACGGGGTCTGGCCAAAGGGGCCAGTATCCTCACCCCCGGCGACACCTTTGATCTGATCAACGGCCTTAATCTGAAAAAAGGCGCCAGTGAAGATGTGGTGGGCGAAGGCCCCAAACTGGGCATTCAGTGGATCTGTTCGTTCAGTCTGCCAGTGATCACCCTGGTGGCGATGATTCTGTTGATGATCATGATCTCGCTGCTGAACATCGTGTTCTTCTGGCTGCCGTGGGTGCGGATCTGCTTGCCGTTTCCCAAGATTGAGAAATAACCATGAACCCGTTTACCCGCCAATATTAAGGAGCTCACCATGGTCAATCCCAGCCGCACCCCCATGCCCAACCTGCAAAGCTGGCCCCTGGGCAGTGTGGACCAAGACGGTGCCCTTGCCTGGGCGCAGGCGGATCAGAGCGTGCGGGAAGTGATGCTGAACATCCTGCTGACCCGGCCCGGTGAGCGGCTGCAGCGGCCGGACTTCGGTGCCGGCCTGCTCAATTTTGTGCATCAACCCAATACGGAAACCACCCGCAATCTGATCGCCGGTGTGGTGAAAAAATCCCTGGCTCTGTGGGAGCCGCGGGTGCTGGTGGATGGCGTGGAGGTGGCAACCAACCCGGACAATCTGGCTCAGGTGCACATCACCATCCGCTACCACTTGCGCCATCAACCCGCTGCGGCGGAACTGGGCCTGACCCTGAACCTGGGTGTGTAAGGAGGATACGAGACCATGCCATTACCGGTCCCCAATCTGGACGATCGCCGCTTCGAAGATCTGGTTGCCGAAGCCCGGGCCCGTCTGGCCACCCATTTACCGGAACTGACCCAGATTGCCCCCGGTGATCCGGTGCACAGTTTTATCGACCTGTTTGCCTGGCTCACCGAAACCATTCTCTACCGGGCCAATCTGATTCCGGAGCGTCAGCGCCGGGTGTTCCTCAATTTGCTGCAGATTCCGGTGCGCCCGGCGCGGCCGGCCCGGGGTGTGGTCTGTGTGGACGGTGGCCCCACCAGTGTGCTGCTGCCCCCGCTGTTGAAAGACGGCAGCCAGTTGCGCGGCGCCAAGCAGGCCCTCACCACCCTGGGGGAACTGCAACCCACCTGCCTCAGCCTGCAGGTGCTGATCAAACAAACCCTGTCCACCGATGACCTGACTGCCCTGGGCCTGACCCTGCAGGATCTGCATGAACAATTCGGCCTGCGCAAAGGGGAAACGCCGCAACCCTTCCAGCCCCGCCGTTTTGACATCGGCCGGGAACGGCTGACCCTGAGTAAAAGCCTGGACCAGAGCTTTTATCTGGCCTGCATTGCCCCCAAGCAGCTGGACAGCAACCTGGAATTACTGCGGGAAAACCTGGCGGGCATCCGCCTCAGTGTGGCCATTGCGCCTGCAGACGATGTGGAAGCCACCGCCGAAGACAGCGCCATCAACGATTTTGAAGCCCGCAACCTGCAGTGGGAGCTGGTGGCCCAAGGGCCGGACAACAGCACCCGCTTCCTGCCCCTGGAACAGATGTCGGACACCTCCCTGGGAGGGCGCCAGGCCGGCGTGGTGCGGCTGCGGCTGCCCAACAATGCGGCGCTGTTTGCCGATTTTGCCAACGCCGACCCCATGTTCGATGGCAGTAAAAATATGCCCCCGGCCCTGGACGATGCGGTGGAAGCCAGTCGGGTGGCGCTGTGGATTCGATTGCGCTGCCCCGATGATCCCACCCTGCAACTGGGTTACCTGGGTTTGAATGGCGTGGATGTGGTGGCCCAGGGTTTACGCCTGGACACCATCGTTGGCCTGGGTACCGGTCTGCCGGATCAGGTGGTGGCCCTGCCAGACCAGCAGGTGGACGCGGCCACACTGGATCTGCAGGTGGAAGAAGAAGGCGCCTGGGTCAGCTGGCGGGCAGTGGATTTTCTGGCGGGCAACGGTGCCGAGGCCCGCGTCTTCCGCCTGAATGCCGATTCCGGCTACGCCTATTTCGGCGATGGGCTGGAGAACGGAAAACGCCCGCCCCGGGGTGCCCGCATCCGCGTGGCCCGCTACCGCCATGGTGGCGGTGAAGCCGGTAACCTGCCCGCCGGCAGTATCAAGGAAATCGTCGACGGCAGCCCCCGTTTCAAACTGCGCCATGAATGGCCGTTACAGGGTGGCCGCGATGCCGAAACCGTGGCCCAGGCCGAGCAACGCATTCCCCAGTTTCTCACCCACCGTAATCGGGCGGTAACGGAAACGGATTTTCAGGTGATTTGCCGCAACAATCCCATCAACCCGGTGGCCCGCACCGAACTGATCAAAGGCTTTCTGCCCGGCAACACCCTGGCGGCCGCCCGCAGGGATGTTCCCGGGGTGGTCAGCGTGTTTGTGCTGCCACCGGCACAACCGGCCATCGGCAACTGGCCCAAACCCAATAAAGGCCTGCTCAAGGACGTCTTCAATTATCTGCTGAACCGGGTGCAGGCGGGCACCGAGCTGTACGTGCTGAGCCCGCAGTTTATTCCCATGGCGGTGAGCATTCTGGTGCAGGTGCGTGACCCGCAAACGGAGCAGGAAACCCTGCAGGCCGTGCAACAGGTCATTACCGAATACCTGTGGCCACTGCCCCCCGGGGGCGGCGGCAACCAGGGCTGGCCCCTGGGCAAACCCATACAGGTGAACGAACTATTGACCCAGGCGGCCCGAGTGGAAGGGGTGCAGGCGGTGAACGTGGCCAATCTGTTTGAGCAGGTGCGTAAAGACGAGCGGGCAGTGTGGCGGCGGCTGCCCATCAGTGAGGCCCTGGACCTGGAAGCCTACCAGTTACCGGAGCTGATGGGCGTGCACGTGGGCATCGGCAGCGCCAAGGATACCCCACCCCTGCCCCAGGGCATCGGCCCCCTGGATGGCGCCCCCGGTGAGCGTGGCACGGGCATCGCGGTGCCGGTCATACCGGATGTGTGTTGAAGATGAGTGAGCGCTGATGGACGTTAACAACACCCCCTATTTTTTACTGCGCACGGCCGCAGAATTCGAGGAAGGCTCCCGCCGTCTGCAGTGGCATGCCGGCCGCGAGGCCCTGACCCTGGCGCAAAACCAGGCACTGCGGCTGCCGGCAGGGGATACGGTGGCTGCCCTGGCGGCCTGGGGTGATGCCCGTCCCATGGCCGTGGATGCATTCTATCAGGTGGCCCGCCTCAGTAACGACGCCCGCACGGTGGAATTCAACAGCGGCCGTGGCTGGTTGCCCCTGCAGGACGCCGAACTCAATCCCGTAGCGGCACCGGCCGGGACATTGCGTGATCTGAACCTGAACCACGATGGCTGCCTGGCGGTTCCGTTCAGCAACGACGGCGATCAGCATGGCCTGTTGCTGTTCCATCTGGGGCAACGCTGGCTTAGCCAATGCACCCTGCCGGTGATCCCCCGGCGGGCCTGGGTGGATGCCCACAACCGGGTCTGGTGCATCGGTGCCGACCGGCTAATGCTGTGCAGTGGCCGCCCCCTACCGCTGCCCTATACCCCCTCCGAATCCCGCTTCGAACCGCTAACCATCAACCCCGGCGCCCTGGCGCTGAACTGGCAACAGGATCTGCCGGCGGGCTGGGAAGCGTTGGCCGTATGTGGAGATGATGAGCAGCTGTATCTGCTGCTGCACGACAACGGCGGCAATCAACGCATACTGAGCCGGCCCCTGGGCAACATCGCGGATCGGCCCTTCACCGTGTACGAGCTGGACAGCGAACTGCCCTTCGCCGTTGACCTGGCGCCGGCGGGGCCGGGCCGGCTGGCGGCCCTGGCACCACGCCAGAGCGGCGACACCGAGTTTCGGCAACGGGACTGCCCGGTGCTCAGCCTGCAATGGGATTCCCGCACAGAAAGCGGCACAGCGGAGCTCATCGGCGAACGCTATCCCATGCTGTCCCTGGCCATACCCCGCTTTGCCAGCAGCGCCGATGGCCAACTGCGTTACCAGGCAGACCAGGATCCGGACTACCCGGATTTCAACCCGCGGCCCCGCGAGCTGCATGCACTGCGCCAACCCCGCTATTACCTGGAAGCCAACGCACTGCTGCAACAGGTGCTGGATTCCGGTGGCCCCAATACCATCTGGCACCGGGTCTATCTGGACGCCTGCATTCCCGCCGGCTGCAGCATCACTCTGTCAGCCCGGGTGTACGACACGCCGGAACAACGGGGCAGCGCGGAGCTGATTGACCAACCGCCGCCGGTGTGGAACCCCCTGCCCTCGGAGCGGCCGTACCAGAGTTCCCTGGCCGGCGCCGGACAGGATGGAAACCGGGGCCAACGGGGGCTGTTTGAAATCCTGTTGCAGCGGCCTCAAGGCCCGGTGCGCCGTCTTACCGGACGTTATCTGCAACTGCAGGTGCATTTCAAAGGCAATGGCCGCACCACCCCGGCCCTGCACGCCATCCGGGTTTACCAGCCACGCTTTTCCTATCAGGAAGCCTATCTGCCGGAATTCATGCGGCAGGAGCTGAGCTACGACCCCGCCAACAGTACCGGCCCGGCCAACGGCGCCGATACCCGGGAACGCCTGCTGGCCAGTTTTGAGGGGCTGCTCACCCCCATTGAAGGCCGCATTGCCGCCAGTGATCAACTGCTGCATCCGGATGCCGCCCCCCACACCAACCTGGCCTGGCTGGCGCAATCCATTGGTGCCGATCTGCCCCCCCACTGGCCCCTGAAACGGCAACGGCGCTGGCTGAAAAACGCCACCCTGATCCAGCAATACAAGGGCACCCTGCCGGCTCTCAATCTGGCCCTGGACATTGTCACCGATGGCGGTGTGCAACGGGGCGAAGTGGTGGTGGTGGAAAACTTCCGCCTGCGTCGCACCATGGCCACCATCCTCGGCCGCAATATGGATGATGCAGAACACCCCCTGACCCTGGGCACCGGCCAGAGCGGTAACAGCATCGTCGGCGACAGCCTGATTCTGTCGGATATGAATGCCCGGGAATTCCTCGCGCTGTTGGCACCGGAGCTGGCCAGCGAAGAAGAAAACCAGGCGGTGGACGCATTCTTTGAACGCTACGCCC
Organism: Gammaproteobacteria bacterium UBA7310; assembly: GCA_002471665.1. Lineage (GTDB taxonomy): Bacteria > Pseudomonadota > Gammaproteobacteria > Pseudomonadales > Ketobacteraceae > Ketobacter. The sequence goes on along the minus strand of DKQK01000041.1, from coordinate 7,559 downwards.
ATCGTCTCAGTGTACTGCTGCACGGCCGCGCCCGGGAACAGCGAAACGCGGTCAATGAGATGCTCACTCAACAGGCTCCCGCCCACCTGCAATGGCGACTCATTGAGACCGAACACCCATTCATTCTGGGCACTTCACCCCTGTTGAGTGTGGACACGTATCTGGAAACGCAGCCCGAACCCAGGGCTGTGATTCTGAACCAAACCCTGATCGGCAAAGAAGGCCTGCTGCGGAATCCGGTGGCGTTTTCGCCACGGGACATCAACGCCAGCCAGTGATTGCAACCATGACTGCAAGGAGACAAGCCATGAGGAGGCCCCATGAGTAACCTGGACGACCTGCCCACCCTGGAACAGGATGATCAACTGGCGGAGCCCCTGCGCCGGGTAGCCTACGAAGCGGGCATGATGCTGGGGCTTTCGGCCACCCGCGATGAACAGGCTTACCACCGCCGCCGCCTTACCCGCCATCAGTACTGGCTGCACGGCTACGGTACCCTGGCCGGGCTGCGGGTGAGTATGGACCCCGACAGTCACGACAACGATGTGGATGACATTCTGGTGCGACTGCATGTGAGCCCGGGGATCGCCATCGATGGACTGGGCCGAGAAGTGCTGGTGCATGAAACCTATTGCATCAATCTGCGCCAGTGGCTGGATGCCCAGAGCGAAGCCAGTTTGCTGGAAGGCTTCGACGGCAGCAATGACCTGCTCTGGCTGAGGGTCTGTATACGGCAGAAGGACTGTGCCCTGGCCCAGCAGCCGGTGCTGGCCCGCAAGCTCAACCTGAGCACCGACGCCGTGCAACCCAGCCGCACCGCCGATGGCGTGCAGCTGGAATTGATTCCGGAGTTACCGCCACCGGCCGATGAGCGCTTCGCCCCCTGGGCCAGTCACACACCGGTGGCCGATGCTGTGCCCGCACTGAGCGCGGCCGAACAACAAACCCTGGATGATCTGGAGCTCAGCAATCCCGCCGCCCATGCACAACTGAGTCTGCAGGCGCGGCTGTTGAATGCCCTCGACAGCAGCGGCCTGGCCACCACCAATCTGGCGGATGAACTGGAACAAGGTGCCCGCCTGCTGCTGGCACGCATCAGCATCAGCAGCAGCGACGTCAACAATATCGTGGTGAACCCGGAGCGCATCAGTATCAACAATCTGGTGCGCCCCTTCCTCACCACCGCCAGCCAACTGGCCTGGCTCAATCGCCAATAGCCGCGCGCAAGGAGACACCATGAGCGACATACTGTTTCAACCGCTGGGGGATCCCATGGCTGCCGGCGAAAGCCTGGAAAGCATCGCCGACATCGACCCCCGCATGACCCGCACCCATTATTTTGATGGCCGCCTGCTCACCGCCGAGGATCTGGAACGGGATCAGGTCTACCTGGATCAGCGTCTGCGGGAGGTGGGCAAGGTACTGGGCCACGGCATCATCAGCGGCCTGCAGCTGAGCTATGATCCCTTCTCCTCCCTCCTGACCCTGGAGCCGGGCCAGGCCATGACCCCCCTGGGCCGGGTACTGCACCTGGGCAGTCAGTTGTTGGTGAGCCTGTCGGACCGCGCCCTGATCGCCCAACTCAATCACAGCAAGTACCGCAAGCTCAACCGCGCGCTCTATGCGGTGGTGTTACGCTATGTGGAAGTGGCCACGGACATTGCCGAGGTGTTCCCCACGGATCTGGCGTCCAAGCGGGGCTCCGATTACGCCCTGGTGACGGAATCAGTGCAGATGGGGCTGGTACCCCTGCCGCTGGCCCTGCCGCAACAGAACCCCCTGCACATCCGCGCCAACCTGATGCGGGAGCTGCTGGACTCTCACCTGGCCACCAGCCTGATCCCCGAAGACAGCGTGGCCCTGGGCATCATTGCCATCCACAACGACACCCCCCAATGGCTGGATCCGGAACTGCTGCGCCAACCGCTGCGCCTGGAGCAAAGCCTGGGGGATCAGCAACAGGACCTGTCGCGCCAGTACGAAGCCCTGCTGCGGGATATCCTCAACAGCCGCCTCAGCGGCAGCCTCGATAATGCTTTCAGTGCCCGGGATTACTTCAGTCTGCTGCCACCGGTGGGCACCACCCCCAAGGACGCCATTGATGCCGTGGCCGGCGTGCAGACCTATTTTCCCGAACATTTCAATGTCCATATTGCCCCCATCCGGCAATCGGATGTAGACCTGATCCGCAGCGAGTCACTGCCTCTGCCCAACATCGACCTGAACACTAAAGAAGCCGTGGACATCGTCGTGCTGGCACCCCTGTCCAACCAGGATTACGGGCTCTATGCCCAACAACTGGAACGGGCTTACGATCCGCAGAGCCGGCGCCTGCCGCAATTGGATCTACTGCGCCTGAAACTGTATCCGGTGCAACCGGTGCATGAGCTGGATACGGATGCCGACGTCTGGCAGGCGATCTGGGACACCCTGGGCGACAGCCAGTTGCTGTACGTGCGACGTCCGGTGCGGGCCGCGGAAACCGCCGTCAGCGGCATCGTGCTGGCATTGGGCAGTACCCTGCCGCAACCGGGCCAGCCCGACGACAATACCAATCCCGATCCCAGTGATCCCGGCAGCGTCATCGAGGATGAGGACAGCGTGCTGCTGCGTTTTCTGAATTTCGAACGCCTGGCCGCGATACGCCCGCCCCGGGACAGTGACGGCGAAGAAGCCCTTGCCCAGTTGACCAGGGATAACCGGGGTGACGCTGCGGCAGTGCTCCAGGCCAACGAGTTTCTGATGTTGGTGGAGCGCTACTTCGACCCGGCGATCTGGCCCACCCTGCAACAGCTGATGGAACAGGACGCCCTGCCGGCTATGCTGGAGCGCCTGCGTGAACAGGAGGTGGAGCGGCCGGGCGCCAGCGGCCGACAGGTTCTGGAAAGCGGCGCCGAACTGGGCCTGGACGATACCGTACTGCGCCGTTGGGAAGCGCTGTTGGACTCAATGAACTGATGCCGAATCAATGGATGCCCAGCGCATCAAGGAGACCGTGATGTCGTTAATCGTGCTGCATCGACCCATTGCCAGTGATCCGAAACTGCAACGGGTCCATCTGTTTGCCGGGCGCCACCTGGGTGAAGAAGAATTTGACCGGCAACAGGAATACGCTGATGCGCGCCTGTCACCCCTGCTGAAAACCCGACCTGCCGGCGTGGTGTATGGTTTACGCCTGGCCAGCAGCGGCAGTGGCCTGGCCGAGGCAGCCACCTTTGTGGTGAACCCGGGGCTGGCGGTCACGCCCGAGGGGTATACCCTGCACCTGCAATCACCGCTGAAAGCGCAATGGCAACGGGTGATTGAGGATTATCTGCAACGCACCGCCACCGCCGACGCCACCGGCGTGTATTACCTCACCCTGCAGCAATCGCAGAACACCATCGACGCGCCCCGGGTGGAACCCTGCCAACGGGCCGAATTCGATCCCACCCGGGATTCCAGATTGGCCACCGTCACCAGCGTGCGCCTGCAACGACTGGCCATCGCCCCCGCCGTGGTCACCGCAACACCGGCCGACCAGTTACAAAACTGGATTGCCGCCGATCGGGTGGATGCCGAGTTCCTCGACAATTTCAATCAGGCGATTCCCCTGGCCCTGCTGGCCATCACCAGCAGCGGTGACGACCATACCATTAACTGGGTCTCCGAGGCCGCCGGGCGCTATGACGCGGTCGCCCGGTCCGGGTACCGGGTACTGCTCAATCAGACCGCCGCCGCCCTGCGCCAGGTGATGCAGAATCACAGCCTGCCGGCCAATGCGGGAACGCCATTGGCGGATTTTCTGGACAACAATCTGAACCTGGATTTTCTGCCCGCGGCCGGTGAGCTGCCCCTGGCCTGGTTAAAGAATGCCGATTCCCCGAACCCGGATTTTATGTGGCTACCGCAGCACCTGAGCGTGGATATGGTACCGGTACCCGAAGATTCTGTGCTGGACCTGATTCATCGCCATCTGCCACGGCGCGTGATCGATCTGCGCCAACCGGCGGGGGACAAAGTGCGTCTGCTGCTGGCGTTGCGCCGCCAGGATTATCGGGCGGACTTACTGGACATTCCACCCACCGACACCCAGCTGGAATCCGACCTCTACCGTTTCTACATGCGCGCCTACAACGCCTGGCATCGCTGGCGCCAGCAATTCGACAAACTCTACTATGTGGAGCCGTCCGACGAGGATCCTCTCACCGGCCCCGGCGATTTGCCTGCCGTTGAACGCCGTGTGCTGGACCCAACCCAGTTCAAGCAACTGGATTTACCAAAACCCACGCTGCCGCCGCTTACGCCCAACACCCTGTTTCAGAATGTGATCCAACGGGCACTCACCGAGTTCGGCAGCAGCGCACCGCCCTACCCCTATAATCGGGGCATTCCGGCACAGCCGGATTTCTACAGCCGTTGGCTGGTGACCGAAGACGGCGTCACCACACCCCCGCCGGTGCCCACGCCGGAGCAGGATGGGCTGGTGATCCAGTATGCGGTTGCCCTGGTGGAATTGGAGGCCATTGAAAACCAGATTCGCGCCATCCGCACCCGCCTGGAGAAAACCCGCGATCTGCTGCTGTTGAAGCGTCAGCAACTGGATTCGCAAACCGTGGCCCTGTCTGCCCTGGCCGGGGGCGTTGCCGGCGATGGCAATGGTCTGCAGGTGGCGCGCTGGCTGCCTTACGCCAGCCTCAATACCAACCTGTTGCCGGAAGAAGTCTCCACCCCCAGCGCCACCTCCCGGTCGGTGTCTGGAATCAGCTCAGGTACCATGACCAGTCGCAGCATCAGTGGGGCAGTGAGTAGCACTAGCAAAACCTCCGCCACCGGCAGCAACTTCAACTTCAGCAACAATCTGCTGTCTTCCGCATTGAACACCAGCACCAGCAGCACACCCAGTTACCTCACCAGCAAGCCCCAGACCTTTTCCGCGTTTGAACTGGGTATCAACAAAAAACGCCTGGACCTGCTGGCCAACCTCGCCAAAAGTGCGGTCAGCAAGCCCGCCTTTGAGGCCAGGGAATTTCGCTTTGGTGTGCTGGACCACATCAGCCCGGAAATCAACGAATACCGCAAAGCCTATTTCGGCATGCAGGATCTGGTGACCACCATCAACGATCTGTTTGATCCCACCGACGCCTCCGCCCTGCGCAAGAAACTCAAAGTGAGCGAGCAGAATCTGGGGCTGACTGCACCGGCGGTACTGGATGCGCAGATCGAGGCCGAAGCCGACAAGCAAGCCGGAGACGATGCCACCAAACGGCAACAGCTATGGGGCCTTCTGGCCAACCAAAAACGCTACGAGGCGCTGTTCAATGCCGGTAAGGTGCTCACCAAATGGATCTCCATTGTGGAGAGCCGGTACAACCAGATTGAACGCAAACTGCAGGGCAAACTGCGGGAACACACCCGCAAGCTGGCGCAGATCGAAAAACTCAGTGGCCTGATCCGGGTGGCGCGGGAAACCCTGGAAAACCTGGACCGTTTTTTCGATGAGCAACTGGGTGACTATGGCGTGGCGCAGCGCCTGCTGGAGGAAGACTGGCGCCGGGCCCATGACGCCAATCTGGAACGCAGCCGTATTCTTACCCGTGCGGTTCAGGGCCTCTACTATGTACGGGTACGCAACACGCCGGTGTCCGTACCAGTGGCGGACCCCCTGTCCCTGCGCTACAAGAGCCGCAACGATATTGTCCCCGGATGTGACGGGGATACCGATGCCGCTTTACCCGATGAACTGGAATACTTTTTCGATGCCGTCACCGAGATACCCATGCAGTATTGGGCGGATCTCAAACCGCAGCGCAGCAAACTGCCGGCCTTTGAAAAATTCGATTATCTGGGTCAGTTACGGCAGGCCCGTTTTAAAGCCAGAAGCCAACGGCTGACGGTCAACGCCGGTACAGACACGTTGCAGGCCCGACTGCATACCGTGCACATACAGAACCAGTCCATGCTGAAGCAGTGGTCGCGATTGACATTGCCCGCATTCACCCACAGCAGTGTACAGACCCAGGCACGCGCCGCCACCGTGTTTTCGTTGGAGGATTTATCGCAAAGCGGTACCCGCAGCCTGCGCAGCGAAGCCCAGGCCCTGCGCCAAAAGCTGGAGCAATGTCAGGCCTGTCTGCTGGAAAAACTGGCGCAACTGCCCGGCTCGATTCGGCTGCAGTGGGGTCAACTGGCAGAAGACGACCGCATTCGGGTGGAACAGGTCAGCTGGTGGCCCGGACTGGAACAGGCGGAACAGGATGACTTCAACGCCACCCGCACGGTCTCCGAGCTGATAGCCTGGTGGTTCCGCCAGTTAAGCGACGATGCCGACGCCGCCAGTCGTAGCGCCATGCGCAATATGATCCGTGCCACGCTCATTTTTGCCTCCCTCGGTGATCCACAGGAAATCGTGCGCGGCAATGTATTTGTGGCACCGCGGGTTGTGTTACCCGGGGAACGCTTTCGGGTGAAACTGAATCGCCGTGTGTTGCCCGGTAACCGCTTACAACTACTGGATCTGAATCAACAGGTGGCGGCGGAGCTGAGTGTTGTTGATCACAGCCCGGACAGCACCCAGGTTCGCATAGTGAACGTGATCCAACCCAATATCACCATTAATTCACGCTTTGCCGTTGTTGGTAGAACCCGTCGGTAAGGCAAACCGTTAACCCAGGCGTGGAAGCACGATGCTGAACACATTGTACGACACCACCATCGGTACCCTCAGGGTACGTGGCCCAAGGGCGGACCAGGATGCCGTGCAGCAGGATCTGCAACGGGCAGACTGGCCGGAAGCTCCCGGCCAACAGGTGGTTTTTGTGCGCCGACTCAAAGTCAGCCAACGGCGTGATCAGATCCGTGCCAGCCTGCTTCAGGAGGCCCGTCACTGTGTGCTGTCCGGCAACGATCCCAACCAGGTGATGCGTTTTGCCAACACGCAACACATGCTGGCGACCTTGCTCTCCGACCTGGCCCGGGGCGATGCCGGCCGGCGTTGGTACTGGCAACGCTGGCGACAACTGATCGCCATGCCGGTAAGCCAGGCCCTGTACTCAGTGTTGGCGGACCACCCTGAGCAGATCAACGCCCTCACGGAACACCTGTCCCAACAGCAGACACTGCCACTGGTCTGGCGCCGGCTTACCGAGGCCGACGCACTGCAACTGTGGCGGGAACTGTGCTGGCATAACGGCTACCGGGATGCGGAAACAACTGAAACAAGCGCACCGACGGCAACCACACCCAACGCGGAAAGGCACGGTATAACCCATCGATCCAACAACATTGCCGCCACCATTCCCCGCAGCGTACTGCAACGCTGGCAACCGGTATTGGTGGCGCATACAGCCCAGTGCCACCGTGTGCGTCTGGCCGCACTGTTGCTGGCCCAGGAATGTTGCCCCATCAGCCTGCAACACAGTGTTAACCACACCGTAGACGCATTGATCACAACCTTAACTGATACCGCGTACCGGGCCCTAGCCACTGCACCAACAGAGCCGCCCGTGCAGGGGACACCCGTGAATACACACACCCCAACGGGCTCCGATACACCAACGGCCGGCACTCCGCCAACGAAT
>DKQK01000054.1 GCA_002471665.1 Gammaproteobacteria bacterium UBA7310 | reverse complement strand
GCGGGATACCATGAATGAAGTGCAACAGCGGGGCGATCTGCGGGTGAGCGTGGAATCCCGCTCCCGTGATGAAGTGGGGCAGATGACCGAAGCCTTCAATGGCATGGTGAAAGATCTGGCGCGAATTGTGACCGAGATCCGTTCGGCTGCCATGACCATGGACGTGATGTCGAAGAATCTGGTGCAGGAGGTGGATGGCAATGCCCGTAGTATTGAGGTGCAACAGGGCGAAGCCACCCGCCTGGTGGATGCCATTACCCATATGGCGGCCAACAACCAGCACGTGCAGGATAACGCCACGGACAACAACCAGCGTTCCCTGGCCTCGGTGACGGTGGCGGCAGAAGGTAATCAGCAGATCGAATACGTGGTGGAATCCATTACCCGGTTGGCGGCCGACATTCGCGAAAGTGCCGAAGTGGTACAGCAACTGGCGGAGGAAACCGGCGCCATCAGCAGTGCGTTGGACGTGATCAATTCCATTGCAGAGCAGACTAATTTACTGGCGCTGAACGCCGCGATTGAGGCTGCCCGCGCCGGGGAACAGGGCCGGGGCTTTGCGGTGGTGGCCGATGAGGTGCGTAACCTGGCCCAGCGGGTGCAGGATTCCACCGAGGAAATCAAAGTCATGCTGCATAAGCTGGAATCCAGCTCCAGCACGGCGGTGGAAGTAATGAATGCCCGTTCCGATGCAGCGCAACGTTGTGTTGAGCAGGCGGACAGCGCCGACAAGGTGATCCACGAAATCGCCAGTAACGTGCAGGCCATAAACGATGCCAACGGGCAAATTGCGCAGAGCATCATTCAACAGACCAAAACGGTGGAAGACGTCAGCGCCAGCGTCACCAAACTCAGTGAGGAGATGGAGTCCGTATCGGAAAGCGTCAAGCGCAATGCCGGAGCAGCGCAGATTCTGGCGGAACTCTCCAGCCGGATGGCGAAGGTGATCGAGCACCTCAAACTCTGATTCAGGCACAATGCCAACTGCCTGCTAAAACAGTTTTTTCACCAGCCGCACCAGGATGCCGAAGCCCGGCAGCTTTTCGTAGACACCTTCTGCGGCATCCCAGTAATCCACATGGCGTTGCACTTTACCATCGGCGGCAAAGTGCAACAAACTGCCGCCGTGAATGCATTGTGGTTTGCCCAGGATGCTGAAGCGAAAATCCCAGTTGATGAAGGCTTTGTCACCCTGTTGGATTTTTTCATGCACCTCGAACGAGAGATCTTTCAGTTTCAGCATGTCTTTAAACAATTCACGCAACTGGTCACGGTTGTGTACCTCGTTAAACGGGTCGCGGAAATAACAGTCTTCGGAGTAATACTGGTCCAGTTGGTTAATGGAATCGGCATTGAAGTTTTCGAACAGATTTAGCAGCGCGTCCATGTTGGCTCCTGATTGATTAAACCTGAAGTGTATGCCATCGGGTCAGAAAATTTTACCGGGGTTTAACAAGTGTAAAGGATCCAGTGCCTGTTTGATGGCTTGCATCACGGCAATGCCCGCCGCGCCTTTCTCCTGCAGCAGGTAATCCTTTTTACCCAGGCCGATGCCGTGTTCACCGGTACAGGTGCCACCCAATTGATGGGCCCGCTGAATCAGGCGTTGGTTAATGCGCTGTGCTTTTTGCAGCAGCCGGTCATCCTGTGGGGGAATGCTGAACAGCAGATGAAAGTTACCATCCCCCACATGCCCCACAATGGGAATATCAAGCTGCTCGCCGGCCAGGTCTGCCTGTGTGGCCTCGATACACTCCGCCAGGGCGGACAGGGGCACACAGACGTCGGTTACCCAGCCTTTGCCGTCGGGCACCTGGGCCAGTGCCGCATAGTAGGCGTTGTGGCGGGCATGCCACATCTGTTTCTTTTCTTCTTCGCGTTCGGTCCAGACGAAATCGAATCCGGCTTGCGCCCGGCACAGGGTGTTGGCGGTGTCGACCTGTTCACCAAGGGCATTGGCCGTACCGTGAAATTCGATGAACAGTGTGGGTTGCTCCGGGTAGTGTGTCCGGCAGTACCGGTTAACAGCGCGTAAACTACCGGCATCCAACAGCTCCAGTCGTGCCACCGGAACATTGTGCTGGATCATGCTGATTACTGCGTTCACCGCCTGCTGCACGCTGTCAAACTGCACCCGGGCAGCGGTGACCTGCTCCGGAATAGCGTACAGTTTCAGTTGTATGGCGCTGATCAGGGCAAGGGTGCCTTCCGAGCCCACCAGCAAATCTCCCAGATTGTATCCGGCGCTGGATTTGCGGGCGCCGCTGCCGGTGGTGATGCATTCACCGTTGGCCAGTACCGCCCGCAGGGACAGGACATTGTGTTTCATGCTGCCGTAACGCAGGGTGGTGGTGCCGGAGGCGCCGGTGGCCACCATACCGCCGAGGCTGGCATTGGCGCCGGGGTCCACCGGAAAGAACAAGCCCTGATGCCTTAGTTGGTGATTCAGCTGTTCCCGGGTCACACCGGGTTCCACCACGCAATTCTGGTCGGCGGCATTGATCGCCAGAATGCGGTTCATGGGGGAGAAATCGATGCACAAACCCCCTTCCAGGCATTGCAGTTGCCCTTCAACGCTGGTGCCGGCGCCAAAGGCCACCATGGGCGTGTGATGTTGATGGCACAGGCGCACCACGCGGATCAGTTCTGCCTCCGATTCCACGAAGGCCACCGCCGCAGGCGGTGCGGGGGGATGGTGGCTTTCCCCATGGCCGTGCTGGCGGCAGATGTCTCGGTTGCAGGACAGCCGTGGCCCCAGCAGCTGGCTCAGCTGGGTATGCAGATCAGGTACCAGATGGGGCACGGTGTTCGCTGGTGTTTCGGGCATAGTGCACCGGGTCTTCAAGTGGGCTTGCCCTGCATCTTAACCCAGCCTGCAGGGGGATTGCAGGTTGCCGGAGTGGTCGATTCGGCCCTGATTCCTTGAGCGTTCGCGCCATTGATTTGGGTTATCACCCTGATTAGGCTCTAAAGCAGACTCCATAAGAATAATGTTCAAACCGTTTCAGAGGGATACCAACATGCCATATTACCCGGCAATCAAAAACCTGGGAGACATCGCCCGCTTCCATGGCCGCCAGCGGCCCAACGCCACCGCCTTTATTTTCGGCGATCGCACCACCACCTACCGGGCCTATGATGAACACACCAACCAGATTGCCAACGGTCTGCTGGCACTGGATCTAGCGCCTCAATCCCGCATTGCGGTGATGGGCAAGAATTCCGACTGGTACTACGAGCTGCTGATCGGTGCGGCCAAGGCCGGCATGGTGACCGTGGGGATCAACTGGCGCCTGGCACCACCGGAAGTGGCGTACATTCTCCAGGATGCGGAGGCACCGGTGCTGTTGCTGGAGCGGGAGTTCCTGCCTCTGTACGAGCAAATCAAAGGGCAGATGGGCCATGTGAAAAAGGTGATTTTGCTGGAAAACAGCGCCGATCAATACGAGAGCTTCCCGGCCTGGCGGGATGCGCAATCCACGGTGGACCCTGCGGTGGAAGTGCAACCCGACGCTGTGGCGGTGCAGATGTACACCAGCGGCACCACCGGCCATCCCAAGGGCGTTATGGTGTCCCATTATGCTTTCTATGCCTTGAATGAAGCCCAGGAACATTCCGGCCAGCCGGAAGAGGAGTGGACCACCTGGAGCGCCGATGACGTCAGCCTCAACGCCATGCCCAATTTCCACATCGGCGGCACAGGCTGGGCCCTGATCGGCCTTTATGCCGGCGCCAAAAACGTGGTGTTGAGTGAGTTCACCCCGGCTGCTTGCCTGCAGGCCATCCGCGATCACGGCATCAGCAAGATGTTCATTGTACCGGCGGCCATGCAGTTTGTGCTGGCGGACCCCACCTGCAAGGACACGGATTTCTCCACCCTGAAATACATGGTGTATGGTGCTTCTCCCATTCCATTGCCGTTACTGAAACAGGCCATGGAGGTGTTTCAGTGTGGGTTCGTGCAGCTATACGGTATGACCGAAACCATCGGCTATGGCACCTACCTGCCGGCGGAAGATCACGATCCCAACGGCAATCCGCGGATGCGCTCTGCCGGCAAAACCCGCCCCGGCATAGAAGTGGAGATCAAGGATAAATCCGGCAATATCGTGCCCCGTGGCACCATCGGCGAAATCTGCATCAAATCGCCGTCTAATATGCTGGGCTACTGGAAGCGACCGCAGGCCACCGAATCCACCCTGATCGATGGTTGGATTCATACCGGTGATGCGGGCTACAAGGATGAGGACGGTTATGTCTACGTGCAGGATCGCATCAAGGACATGGTGCTGTCCGGGGGTGAAAACGTCTACCCGGCGGAAGTGGAAAGTGCTCTGTTCGACATGGACGCGGTGGCCGATGTGGCGGTGATTGGTGTGCCCGATGACAAGTGGGGCGAGGCGGTGAAAGCCTGTGTGGTGCTGAAGCCCGGTGCGGACGCGTCCGCCGATGACATCATCGCCTTTGCCCGGCAGAGAATCGCTGGTTACAAGGTGCCCAAGTCAGTGGATTTCCTGGATGCTCTGCCCCGCAATCCCTCTGGTAAATTGCTGAAGCGGGAGCTGCGCAAGCCATACTGGGAAGGCCGGGAGCGGCAGGTAAACTAGGACAGAGCCCGCAAAGGCTGAGACAGAATATGAAGCTTGTTTCCTGATGGATACCTTGCTAACCTGAGCAGAACTCATGGGTTCTGTTCAGGGCCCATCTGATTCTGCGCCTGCCAGTCGTCAACTGCAGCGAATAACATGCAGCGGCAATCAAGGCGTTTTCTGTGGCAAGGCGTTTTCTGTGGGAGGGAACAGTCATGAACATGAGCGTCAACCAGAATATCCGCTACGTCTCCCGTATGGGGGATATCAACCGGCCGCAGCTTAAAACCGTGCGCCGGGCCTTCAAGTTGATCTACGGCAGTGATCCTCATCCCACTGCGGCACAGATGCAGGATATCGAGCGGCATATGCTGATGGGGGATCCGTTGGCCGATGCGGTGGTGCAGATGTACAAGGATCTGAACCCCGGCGAGGGTCGCAAGCTGCTGGATCAGGCGCTGGAGCAGGGCATCGCAAGCATTGCGAATCCGCCCCAACCGTTGCTCGATCTGTTTGCCCAGGTGGATGATGAGCCCATCTGGCTGGATCGTGACAAGCTGAAACTGGGTTGTGATGTTTCCCGTCGTGTGGGCCCCTATGGCGAACTGGTGTTGCGCAATCTGGCGTTGATGGGCGGGTATCTGGGTGGGGCGGCGGCCAAGCCCCTGGTGTTTACCGGGCAACTGGACAAGCGCACCCCCAGGCGTTTGGTGGAAACCGGAAAATTCTGGATGGACGTGACCACCGTGGGCGGCCTGGAACGTGATCAGGACGGTTTCAAAAGTGCCGTGCGGGTGCGCCTGATGCATGCCCAGGTGCGGCGCATGCTGCTGGATTCCGGTAAGTGGGATCCGGCCTGGGGGCACCCCCTGAACCAATGGGACAGCATGGCCACCATTTTGGAATTTTCATCGATTTTTCTTACCGGTTTGCGCGCCATCGGTTTCTTGTTCACCAAACGGGAGCGCGAAGCCGTGATTCATCTGTGGCGCTATGTGGGCTATCTGATGGGTGTGGAGGAGCGTGTGCTGCCGGCCTGTGAGGCGGACTCCATGCGCGCGTTGTATCACACTATTGCCACCGTCTGCGACGCCGATGCCGATACCCTGGCGCTGGGGCAGTCGCTGGCCAGTGCCCCTCCCACCATTGATGGGGATGCCTGGTGGCAGAAGCGGCTGGGGGATCTGGAGCAAACCCTGCGGGCCGGTTACAGTCGATTTATCCTGGGTGACAGGGCGGGGGATCAGTTGGGCTTGCGGAACAATCGCCTGGCCAAGTATTTCTGGCCGGCCCAGGCACCGCTGCGGATGGGATCGGAGCTGCTGCGCATGTCGATCCCCGGCGCCAATCAATGGCTGGTGAAACTGGCGGAAAAAGCCGCCCGTGAACAGTTTCCGGAGCGTGTCAAAGCCACCCGGGCGGATACTACCTTCACCCCGGTTACCCGTTTGGCACGTTGATCAAGGGCCCCGGTTTCGGGGCCTGATTTGACAACGTCCGGTTAACGCTTCACCATGAAAAAGACTTAGTCACCCGCTCGCCGAATCCCGCTCCCGGGGTTGCTGTCTAACAGCCTAGCGCTTAATCCATTGGAGGGTTTCTATGTCCGCATCCGACGAAGATTCATTTCAGGTTCTTGATCAACTCAGTGTTGATAATCAGACGTACCACTTTTTTAATTTATCCAAATTGCAGCAGGGCCAAGGCGCAGTGGACCAGCTGCCCTACTCCCTTAAAGTCCTGCTGGAAAATCTGCTGCGCAATGAAGACGGACGCTCGGTCAAGCCGGAGCATATCGAGGCCATTCTGGCCTGGCCCGCAACCCGGTCATCGAGCCAGGAGATAGCCTATCGCCCGGCGCGGGTTTTGATGCAGGATTTCACCGGGGTACCGGCAGTGGTGGATTTGGCGGCCATGCGCGATGCGGTTGCCAACCTGGGCAAAGATCCCGCCGTCATCAATCCGCTGAGCCAGGTGGATCTGGTAATCGATCATTCCGTGATGGTGGACCGCTTTGCCGATGCGTCTGCCTACGCCGACAACGTTGCCATCGAGATGGAACGCAATCAGGAGCGTTACCAGTTTTTGCGCTGGGGGCAGTCGGCGTTTAATGACTTTCGCGTGGTACCGCCGGGTACCGGTATTTGCCATCAGGTGAATCTGGAATACCTGGCCAAGGTGGCCTGGTACAAAGAGATCGACGGCAAAACCTATGTCTATCCGGACACGCTGGTGGGCACTGACAGCCACACCACCATGATCAACGGCCTGGGTGTTTTGGGCTGGGGTGTTGGTGGCATCGAAGCGGAAGCGGCCATGTTGGGGCAGCCGGTGTCGATGCTGATTCCCGAAGTGGTGGGCTTTGAATTGAGCGGACAGTTGCGGGATGGCGTCACCGCCACGGATCTGGTGCTCACCGTGGTGCAGATGTTGCGTCAGCACAGTGTGGTGGGTAAGTTCGTGGAGTTCTATGGCAGTGGGCTGGATCAATTGCCGCTGGCGGATCGGGCCACCATCGCCAACATGGCGCCGGAATACGGTGCCACCTGCGGATTCTTTCCGGTGGATCAGGAAACACTGAATTACCTGGCGTTGTCCGGGCGCAGTGAGCATCAGATCAAACTGGTGGAACAGTATTGCAAGGCACAGGGTCTGTGGCGGGATGAATCCCATCCCCGGGTTTACAGCAGCAGCCTGAGCCTGAACCTGGATAGCGTCATGCCCAGTGTGGCCGGGCCCAAACGACCCCAGGATCGGGTTGCCCTGCCGGAGTTGGGTAAGGCGGTCACCGAGCTGATCAATCTTTCCGGCCGCGCTGAACCGGATGCGGTGCCGGTGGCCGGTGAATCCTATTCCTTGAACGATGGCGATGTGGTTATTGCCGCCATCACTTCCTGTACCAACACCTCCAACCCGGCGGTGATGCTGGCGGCGGGGCTGGTGGCACAGAAGGCACTGGCCAAAGGCTTACAGCGCAAGCCCTGGGTCAAAACATCGCTGGCACCGGGCTCAAAAGTAGTAACCGACTATCTGGCGAAAGCCGGGGTGCAGGATGCGCTGGATCAATTGGGCTTCAATCTGGTGGGCTACGGATGCACCACCTGTATCGGTAACTCCGGCCCTTTGCCGGACCCCATTGAAGAGGCCATCGAAGCCGGGCAGCTCACCGTGTGCTCGGTACTTTCCGGAAATCGCAATTTCGAGGGCCGCATTCACCCTAAAGTGCGCGGTAACTGGCTGGCTTCTCCGCCCTTGGTGGTGGTGCTGGCACTGGCTGGTACCACGTTATTGAATCTGGATACCGATGCCATCGGCGAAAACGCCCAGGGAGAAAAAATTTACCTGCGGGATGTCTGGCCTACCAACGCGGAAATCCAGCAGGCTATGGCCAGCGTAACCAGCGATATGTTCAGCGCGCAGTACGCGGATGTGTTCACTGGTGACGAACAGTGGCAGGCCATTCAGGCCGAGCCCAGTAAAACCTATCCCTGGCGCCATGATTCCACCTATATCCAGAACCCGCCTTATTTCACCGGCGAAACCCAGCCGGCGCTGAGCGATATCAGCGGTGCCCGTATTCTGGCCCTGTTGGGTGACAGCATTACCACCGATCATATTTCGCCGGCCGGCAGCATTGCCGAGGCCAGCCCTGCCGGGCGCTATCTGAAAGAGCATGGTGTTGAGAAAAAGGATTTCAATTCCTATGGTTCGCGGCGCGGTAATCATGAGGTGATGATGCGGGGCACCTTTGCCAATGTCCGCATCAAAAATGAAATGTGCCCCGGTGTGGAAGGCGGGGTAACGCGCCTGCAACCGGATGGCGATGAGATGTCCATTTATGATGCCGCCATGAAGTACTTGCAGCAGAACACACCGCTGGTGGTGATCGCCGGCAGTGAATACGGCACCGGTTCAAGCCGCGATTGGGCGGCGAAAGGCACGCGCTTATTGGGTGTGAAAGCGGTCATTGCGGAAAGCTTTGAGCGTATCCACCGTTCCAACCTGGTGGGGATGGGAGTATTGCCGCTGGAATTTCCCGACGGTGTCAATCGAAAAACATTACAACTGGATGGCAGTGAACAGATTGAGTTGGCTGGGCTGGCGGAGCTTACCATCGGAGCACCCATCGTGCTTACCGTGGTGCGCTCGGACGGTTCCCGTGAAAGTTGTGAATTGAAGTGCCGGTTGGATACGGAAGATGAATTCCAGTACTTCATCAGCGGTGGAATATTGCATTACGTTCTCAAACAATTAGTTGGGTAGAATGTTATGACAACACGTAAGGAAGCGGATGCACTGGGTGAAATAGAGGTGCCGGAACAGGCATTGTGGGGCGCCCAAACCCAACGCGCCCTGCAAAATTTCAAAATCGGCACCCAGACCTTCCCACCGGAATTCATCGAGCAGTACGCCATTCTGAAAAAGGCAGCAGCCCTGACCAATCTGGAACTGGGCAAACTCAGTGCCGAGTTGTCCGGTTTTATTGTGGATGCCTGCGACGAGGTCATTGCCGGTCTGCATCGCGATCAGTTTCCCATATCAATCTGGCAAACCGGCAGTGGCACCCAGACCAATATGAATCTGAACGAGGTAATTGCCAACCGCGCCAATGAACTGGCAGGCCATGACCGCGGCAGTCGCACACCGGTGCATCCCAATGATCATGTGAATCTGTCCCAGTCTTCCAATGATACCTTTCCCACCGCCATGCACCTGACGGTCATGCAGGGGTTGTTGCAATGTCTGGCGCCGGCGCTGGATGGCTTGTTGCAAGCCCTGCAACAGAAACAGCGGCAGTTTGAACAGCGCATCAAGAGCGGCCGCACCCATATGATGGATGCAACCCCGGTGACCTTGGGGCAGGAATTCGGTGCTTATTACAGTCAGATTGAATTTGCCCGGGAACAGCTTACTGCGGTGCAACCTGCTCTGCAGTGCCTTGCCATTGGCGGCAGTGCCGTGGGTACCGGATTGAACACCCATGCCCGCTGGAGCGACGCGGTGGTGCAGAAAATTTCCAACCTGACGGGCATTGCCTACCGGCCGGCGGACAATAAATTCATGTTCATGGCCGCCCACGATGCCCTGCTGGATTGTCATGGCCGCTTACGGTTGCTGGCCACCTCGCTTTACAAAATGGCCAGTGATTTGCGTTTGATGGGCAGCGGCCCCCGCTGTGGTTTGGCCGAGATCAAACTGCCGGCCAATGAACCGGGCAGTTCGATTATGCCCGGCAAGGTGAATCCCACGCAGATCGAAGCGCTCACCATGGTGTGTCTGCGGGTGATGGCGAATGATTCCGCCGTTGCCATGGCCAACACCCAGGGCCAGTTCGAATTGAATGTATACAAGCCGCTGATCCTTCACACTCTGTGGGAATCCATTACCCTGCTGGCCGACGGCATCAACAGTTTCAATTGCAATTGTCTGATGGGCATTGTCGCCAATGAGCAGCAGTTGGATGAATACATGGCACAGTCTTTAATGCTGGTAACGGCATTAACCCCCCATATTGGCTACGACAATGCCGCGCTGGCCGCCAAATGGGCCTATGAAAACAACGCCTCTTTGAAACACGCTGTCACCACATTGGGTTTTCTTAATGCAGCCGATTACGATAAATTAGTGATACCAGTCAATATGCTGTCACCGTGATGGCGTTTATCCAGGGGTAATCAATGGTTCGTCGTACCAAAATTGTTGCAACCGTAGGCCCTGCCTGCGACAGCGAAGCCATGCTCAGAACATTAATCGATGCGGGTGTGAATGTATTTCGTCTTAACTTTTCACACGGATCCGCGGAACATCATCAGGCGGTTGGCAAACGCATTCGCAAAGTGGCGGCAGAGGCAGGCAGCAACGTGGCAACGCTGGTGGATTTGCAGGGGCCCAAGATTCGCATTGCCCGCTTCCGCGCAGGGGAGGTTACCCTGCACAGAGGCGAGCCCTTTGTGCTGGATGCGGCAATGGATGAGAGTGCCGGAGATGAACACGCCGTAGGCCTGGCGTACAAGGAACTGCCCAATGATTGCGAGGCCGGTGACACCCTGTTATTGAATGACGGTTTGCTTGAGCTGACGGTGGAAAGTGTCGAAGGCCCGGCGGTGCATTGCCGCGTGGTACAGGGTGGTGTGCTGAGCGATAAAAAAGGGGTTAACCGTAAAGGCGGCGGCCTTACCGCCAAAGCACTCACCGCAAAAGATAAAGCCGATATAGTCACTGCGGCGGCGATGGATGTGGATTATGTGGCGCTGTCGTTCCCCCGGGATGAAGCGGATGTGAACGAGGCGCGGCAACTGTACCGCGAGGCCGGTGGTCAGGGCGGCATCGTGGCCAAGATCGAACGGGCGGAAGCGGTGGCCGACAATACCACGCTGGATAATATTATTCTGGCTTCCGATGGCGTGATGGTGGCGCGGGGTGATCTGGCGGTGGAGATCGGCGATGCCGAGTTGGTGGGCGTGCAGAAGCACATTACCTGGCGTGCCCGTCAGCTGAACCGGTTTGTGATCACCGCCACCCAGATGATGGAATCCATGATCAATCATCCCCAGCCCACCCGGGCCGAGGTCTCGGATGTTGCCAATGCGGTGCTGGATGGTACCGATGCGGTGATGCTGTCGGCCGAAACCGCCACGGGTCAGTTTCCCGAGGCCACGGTGCAGGCCATGCATCGCATCATCCTGGGTGCGGAGCGCTCTTATCAGATGCGCGATCAATGGAAACGGGATGATCATGTTCCCACTTTGATTGATGAATCCATTGCCACTGCTGCCATGTTCGTGGCCAATCGTCTGGCGGGGGTGAAAGCCATTATCGCCATGACCGAAACCGGTGCCACGCCGATGATGATGTCCCGCATTCGATCCGGCCTGCCGATTTTTGCATTCACACCCCACGCCGCCTGTCAGCGGCGCCTGGCTGTGTATCGTGGAATCAGTACCGTAAACTTTGACAGCGCTGCGCTTGCCCCCAGTGAGGTGAACCAGAAAGTGGTGGATCTGCTGATGGAGCAAGCCGTGGTCGAGACCGGCGATAAGGTGATACTGACCAAGGGCGATTACGTTAACGTCAACGGTGGCACCAACACACTGAAAATAGTGGAAGCAGGTGGCGTGATTCACTGAGGCAGGCGGGCCCAGTGAATCACACCGGAATTACAGCGGAGTAAGGTTCTACCGGCGCATTCAGGCAGCGGGGCAGCTGTCCAGCACGGGCAGTGCCTGGGGATTACCGCCTTCCATGACATAATACATTTGCTGATCCCGGTACAGGGTATAGATGGTGTAGGTGATGCCGGTCATTTTCCTGGCTTCCTTGGGTGGGTTACGGGCATCAAAATAATAGGATGTTCCCGCTTCCGCCACTTCCAGACATTTGTATTTCCAGGTGATCTTCACTTCTTCATCGGCATTGACCTGCCAGGTGGTTGCGTCGGGCCCCTTGCCGGTCACCGTAATGTTGGCGCCGCTTTTGTTGTCCACCATGCCACTCCAGTAGACAGTGCAACCCTGGGCCAAACCAGCCAGCAACACAAGTAGACCGAGTTTAATAGCGTTCAGGTAAGTGTTGATCATCATTTGCTCTCCATTGGTTTGGTGTTCTCGGTTATGGGTTCCCTTACCGGGATACCACAATGACCGTAAATGTAAATGAAAAGCCTGCTGCGATGGCGGCTCTGTGATCAATGTCCGCTTCAGAACATGCCACCCACCACTTGTACCGGTTGCGGGTGGCCGGCTTGGATGATCCAGGCGGCAAATCCCAGTTGCCGGGTGGGTAAGGTGTTTTTATCCGGCATCTGAAATTCCCAGGGTTGCGACTGGTCGGCGGTTTGATGCCAGAGTACAACAAAATCCTCGTGCAGGTTGAGCTGGGTATTTTCCCCGGCCATGATCTTGGTTTGTAAATCAAAACCCAGTAACGCCACATGCACTATAAGATTGCCGGGAAGGGATTGGGCTTGGTATTGCACGGTCATTCGCTGGTCGGCAATGCGGGTGGTCAGTGTGCCTTTCTTGGTTGTCGCTGGGGGCAACGATCCGCCACTGAACCAGCCCCGCCACTCCCGGCCGTCCAGCACGAAACCGGGGGTGTAAACGGATTTGATGGCGCCGGATTGTTTATAGTTGCGTTGCCGCTGGCCGTAGGCGGGGGTGGCAAAAGCATCCTGCCATCCGATCCAGTCCCAGTAATCCACATGAAACGCCACCGGTACCACCTGTTGCCAGAGCCGGGGGTCATGCTGCCATTGGCTGAGCCAGCGGTCCGCTGGTGGGCAGCTGCTGCAGCCTTGGGAGGTGTACAGTTCCAGCAGTTGGGTATGGGGGCCCTGGCTGATGTACAGGCGGCTGGCCTCCGGGTGTGCCGTTGCTGGCAGCAGCAGGGTCGATAGCAGGGTCAGCAGTAAGGTAAAACTAAATGATTTCATCATGGTTAGCTCCAATATGCCCGGGCACTATTGATAGAGTCTCGGCATTGGAGATTGTTACAGCGGCGGTGTGTTACCCGCGCACGTGCCAGTATTCGTACGCCTGCTTTTCCAGTGTTTCACGAAAATCCGGATGGGCTATGTTGATCAGCGCCCGGCTGCGCTCACGCAGGCTTTTACCGCGCAGATTGGCGGTGCCGTATTCCGTTACCACATAGTGTACGCTGCCTCTGGGGGTCACCACGCCGGAGCCCAGTGCCAAAACGGGAACAATGCGGGAATATTGGCCGCCACCGGCGGTGGAGGGAAAGGCCAGAATGGAACGGCCGTGATCCGACAGGTTGGCACCCATGACAAAATCCAGTTGACCTCCCACACCGGAATAAATATGCGTACCCAGAGAATCGGCACAAATCTGGCCTGAGAGATCCACCTGCAGGGCACTGTTGATGCTCACCATGTTGGGGTTGCGGCAAATGGTTTCGATGCTGTTGATGTATTCAATATCCAGGAACACCACTGCCGAGTTGTCATCCACAAAGTCGTACAGTTTTTTGCTGCCCAGGACAAAGCCGGTGACCAATTTGCCCGCATGCTTACGCTTCCGGCTGTTGTCGATGACACCGCGTTCACACAATTCGATCACACCATCGGAAAACATTTCGGTGTGAATGCCCAGGTGTTGGTGTTGACCCAGGCAGGCCAGGGTGGCGTCGGGAATATCGCCGATGCCCATTTGCAGACAGTCACCATCATCAATCAAGGTGGCGATCTGTTCGCCGATGCGGCGATTGATCTGGTTGAGAACCGACGGGCTGTGTTCCGGCAGGGGAAGATCCTGTTCATAGGCGATATCGATCTGGTTCAGGTGAATAAACGCATCACCGTGCGTGCGGGGCATTTGCGGATTGATGTGCGCAATCACAATGTCGGCCACTTCACAGGCAGCGCGGGTGGCTTCCACGGAAATGCCCAGTGAACAGATGCCGTGCCGGTCCGGTGGTGCAACCTGAATCAAGGCCACATCGATACGTTGCTCACCCTTGCGAAACAGGCGCGGAATGTCCGATAAAGAAATAGGAATATAGTCGGCCTTGCCTGCCTGGATCAGCTGTCGGTTGTATTCACTGGCGAAATAGGCTTTGGGTGCAAGGTGGCCGCCATCCACGGCCTTGGCCAGCCCTTCGGCGTGTTCCAGGTGCAATTGGTACAGTTCGATATTGCTGTGTTGCAACGCATGCTCCGCCAGGGCGTCCAGCAATACCCAAGGGGTTGCTGCCATGGAGTGCACCCACACACATTGATTTGAGCAGATGCCGGATACGGCGTCCAGGGGGCTTTTAACAAATTGGGCCACGATAGCACCTCTTTCAATAATGGTATTGGAGTGATTACCGGATATATAACCATAGATCAATACGAAGAATTATGACTTTAAGCAAAGTAAGTGTGAGCCGAAGTCCGGGTAGCGATTGATCTGGATGTGTGTTTTAACTGGTTTTTTGCGTGAGTTATTTCTCATCCTCCTGACAAATTTGCGCTAACTTACGAGTTGCCCAATTCAACTGATCCCAGTAGATTTAATGGAAGTCTGATTGTTGGTTTTTGGGTCCGTATGGTATTTGTCCGCGCACAAGAAGAATAAACGTTAAGGGAGAAATGCTGGTTCAGCTGGGTATGCGTCAGGGCTGTGCCAGCAAAGAAGAAATATGACCAATAACAAAGTATTTATATTGGTAGTTGTCGTGGTTTTGTTGTTGTTTTCCAGTTTTACCCGCTCTGAGGCGTCATACAGCGTGCCGGAATATTTGCAAAAAGTTCTCCGTATGAGCCCGGATCAGATTGGTACGGTGATGTCGCAGCCTATTCCTGATCATGCCCAGCTGGAAATAGAATACGGTTTTGTGGATGAGCGCTTTGTGCGGTTTATGATGGGTGTTTCTATGATTCGAGAAATGCTTCCGATTGAGGAAATAAACTATGCCAAAAGTAAGAATAAATGGTGGAAGGTGTACGATCGATATTCTTGCGCCAGTCAAGGGCTTGATGAATTTGCCCATACCATCAGTTTTCAGTATGCCCAGCACTGCTTGTATTACTGGACTGAGTTTATCCGCCATGGGCGAGAAATACCCTTTGATTTTGCTTATCCGTTGATAGAAGGGCTTGAACCTTGGAAAAATCCTACTCTGGGAGCAATTAACTTTCATGTTGGTCTTGCAAAAGAAATAGCGGAACGCAGGCAGCTACCACCTTATCTGAGCAAAGATATCATTTCGTTACAAATTGATACTGTGAGGCTGTTGGGCGTTTTGGATACTTTAAAAGAGCACTCCCGTGACGAGTTTTCGAGTGAGTTAAAACAAATTGAGCAGCAGCCACCTACCGCCAGACGTTATGGGCGGCTGATTTGCACAATGGGTTTTCGATCAAATTACAGTTTTTTGACACCTTGGGAACGCACTTGTTATGCATACTGGTATCGCTATGTTGAAGAGCAGAGTGATTAATTGGCTGCTTACCTCACATATAACCATACCCCGGTTGCCAAAGTGACGGCACCGAGCAAGCACAGCAAGATCATGTCATAACTTTTCAGCGCCAGGCGCACATCGCCGTTGTTTGCGGCCAACTGCTTTTCACGCATGGCCAGATACAGAGGCACAGCAAAGCTGATGCCGACAAAGGTGGCAATGATGATATAGAGCCAGACGAATTTCATGTTAATGCGGCGGCTCTCCACTACCATCCAGATCTCCACCGCGATGGCCAGAAACAGGATGTCCACTGCCAGAAAGGTGCTGGCCGGGTTGGCGTTGATCAGGGCGTCTTTCCAGAACTGTACGTTGGCTTCCACCACACCCAGCCCGAGGTAGCTGGTAATGTGAACCCAGGTGAGCAGCAACGCGGCAACGCCGATAAAGAGGTACAGATAAAATAATGCAGGATGATTCTTTGTCATGCTGAACGGCCTTATGGGCAATGAACGGGTTGGCAATAGCGCCGTTGATCTTTGCCTTCAGTGGCGAGCGGGCAGATCCTGATAATTCAGGAACCGGGTGGCCGCGGCAAGATCCTGCAGTGCATTCTGCGCCAAACCATAGGTGAGATCAAATGGGTGCAGGCTGATTCGGAGCGGCCGGTTGCGGAAGCGGGCGATGGCTTTGCTGCAGTGGTTAAAGCGGGCAAGGAACCAGGCGCGCACAGCGGTATCGGCTTCATAACCGGTCAGCGGCAGTGGCTGGTGTTGACCGGTGTCGAGACTGGTTACCCCATGCAGGGTTTCCAGTTGTGAAAACGGCCGCTCGTGCCAGGTGGCCCAGTCCAGTTTGCCGTTGGCCCAGGCCGGCGGTACATACAGGCCGCAGTGTGGCAGGCTGTGGTGTGCGAACCAGTCGTGGCACGCCTGCACGCGTTGCCGCAATGCAGCCGGCGGGCGGGACAAGTGTTCTGCCGCCCGTCTTGACAGCAGCAGGCTGTGCACCTGGTGATACAGCGTGCCGGGGGGAGGTGCCCGATGACTCCAGCCGTGCCCGGCCAATGGGTGTCCGGCGTGGGCTAATGACTGCAACCAGTTCAGATCCGCCGTTTGCCAGGATTTGCCCGGCACCACCAGTAGGGTGATGTGCTGGGGGTGTAATCCCTCCACACGCTGCAACTGTTGTAACAGCAGGCTGATCGGGGTGCGGGTTTCCGGCATCACATCGTGCACGCTGACCAGCGCACACAGGCCATTGTTGACGCTGTTCATGGTGGGCGCTCAGGTTTGATACGCCGCCAGGCGGCGCAACAGGGCGAAGGTGGCAGACGGTATGCGGCGGGGTAGCAAATGTGCTTTGTTGGCGGTGATCTGCAACACCGATAGCCACTGTTCAATGGCTTCCTGATTCAGGGAGCGGGCGCCGTGATAAGCCTGCTGGCAGATATAATGCCGCTGTGCTGCACCCAGGGATTCGATGCGTTGCACTGCCTGAAGCAGTGACTCCCCCGGATTCATGGTGAGTAATCCTTTGGCCAGGGGCTTCCAATCGTTGATACCACAGGCCGGGGTGGTCAGTACCAGTCGTTTACGTGCCATGGCCTCCAGCGCCACGGTACCGAACGCCTCCACCGAGGAGGGCAGGATCAGCAAATCGTGTAAATCCAACTGTTGTTGCACGCACTCTCGGGAGCACCAACCAAGAAACTGAAGATTGTGCGTGCGTTGTGCCTGTTCCTGTACACTGTGGCGCAGCGGTCCATCACCAACGATGCTGAATTCAAGGTCCGGCCGCTGTGCCGCCAGCTGCAGAAAATCCGGCAAATTCTTTTCGGCCGCCAGGCGCCCGACAAACAGAATGCGGGTGACACTGCCTTTGGGTTCAATAATGGGAGCATTGATAAACTGCGGTGCGAGAGGGGTACCCACCAGATGTGGGTTAGTGATGCCCCGCTGACGCAACTGCTGTGCAAGGGGTCGGCTAACGGTGGCAATGGTGGTGCTGCCGCGAAACATGAACAGATTGGTCCAGTGCAGCAGGGCCTGGGCAATGCGGCCGCCAGTGCCTTTCCAGTACAGGTTCACCAGTTGTGAATAATCGGTTTGGTGGGTCATGCACACCGGTATACCCAGTTTGCCGGCCAGCCAGAAACCGGCCAGGGCAAACAGGCCGGGCCCCGGCACTACAATAACCTGGGGCTTCATCTCCATTGCCAGCAGCGTCAGTTGACGCATGCGCGGCAGAAACACCTGTTGGGTGGCGTCACCGGGCATGGGCAGGGCCATGCCCTGGCAGGGATGGCACGATTGCAGATTCGGCGCCACCAGTTCCACCCGCGCTACGCGCTTGCCCAAATGGGAAGTCAGATCCTGAAAATAGGTGCCGACTCCATTGCGCCCCTGAATGGCATCCACAATAAACAGTATTCGCAATTCTGAGTTCATCATCGTGCACAGTATCGTGATGGATTATTGAAGTTTTGTTACCAGCGGGCCGAAACCTGTTTCAAAATATTCCAGCAGGGCACAGGTTATTCCGGTAGGGCATAGTCCAGTGCCTGATACACCGAGCAATAGCAGGCTTTCAGGGCCTGGCTGGAAATGCCGAGTTGTTGGCTCCGGTAAACATGGCCACTACGATAGCGTTGCGCTTTTTCATCTTCGTGGCGCAGCCACTGGCCATAGTCGAGGCTTAAAGTCAGATCGAAGTGTTGGTACAGGTGTTCGATGGTGTTCAGGGGGGCGGTTGCCAGTTGCTCCATCTTGACCAGAGTGTGTCCCCCCGCAGCCTCGGCAGGCAATGTTTGCAGCAGATGATGGTAGTAATACGCCAGCATCTGCATCAGCTCGCGGCGCCACCATTGGTTGTTGGTGTAGCCACTGAAAATGCGGGCTCCCATCAGAATGGAGCTGACCTGTGACGGCACTGCCTGATTGGGATTGCGCACACAACCGATGAAGCGGGCATCCGGAAATCCCCGGGCCAGGGTCTGCAGCATGGGGGTGAAGCTTGGGTTCTTGGAAAGAAAGGTCTTGTGGCGGCCGTGGGCATACAGATGGCGCTGGATCAGGCCCCGGTAAAAATGAATCAGAATGCGTTTCTGTTGCGGGCTGGCCACTTGGTCGAACCGGCTTAGTTGCATCAGCGCCGGATCGCCGAACGGCAGGATCAGCAAAAAACACTGCAGTACGGGGATCAGTGCCAGGTAGTCTTCCTCCGGATCATTGAGGCGGGTGTGGTGCACAGCATCCAGCCCGGCAAACACTTTGTTTTCAGCCCAGCCCAGCAGCCGTTGCAGCGGACTGCCCACCGTGCGGTCCAATCCCGCCACACCGCGCCAGAACATGCGCTGGGTGATGGAGGGCGCAAACAGCAGCTCCTGCAGGCTCATGGTGGTAAAGCGTTGCTCATCAGCGGCCAGTAAACGGTGCAGGAATGTGGTGCCGCTGCGGGGCACACCAATCACAAACAAGGGTTGTTTGATGGTGATTCGGCGAAAGTCGGGAAACAGCAGGTGATCCAGGGCCAGACACAGGGCGGTGATGGTCAGGTAGCTGAGGAACAGCGGCCAGAACAGGGCCATCACCAGAATCCGTTGCAGTGACAGTCGAGGGTAAGGCCCATCGGCGGTAGGCAAAAAACTGTGGCGCAGCAGGCGCGGCAATTGGACGAGAGTTGCTTTGATCATAGTCACTGCTTCGCGGTCATCATCATGGCTCAAGGGCAGGATCATGACCAGCATGATGCAGGATTGGGTCAGCTTGATGACAGGGGGGCAGAAACAAGGCGGAATGGCAGCTCCACAAATGGAGCCTGCCCGTTAAAGAGAAGGATCACCCGGCGCATATCGGGTGATCCAGTGTGTAGCTTCAATATTGCGCGGCGAAATAGGTGGTAGGGGTAGTGGTGGAATAGCCGGTGCGGCCATAGATGTAAACCACCCCGGATGCCGTGGTGGCAAATCGATCCACCAGATAGCCCAGTTCCTGCAGCTGCGGATAACTGGCATTGCCGGGCGGTAGCAGCACACTGTGGGGTTGCAGAAAGAATGAATCCACCACGGTCTTGTCGGCAGCGAGATGAGTATAGTAGCTGGTACTGGTGCGCTCAAAACCAAAGCTCACCAACGATGTGGATTCGCCAATGTGGGTCATCTGCAGGCCGCTGTCCAGCGTATGGACCCGGATGGGGGTGGTGAATGGTTCGCTGGATGCAATCTTATAATCCCAGGCTTCCGGGCTGGTGTTGGAGATGGCGCGAACATGCATGCCGGTGCTAAAGCCGCTGTGCGCCACGGCCGCAAAGTAGTAATAGTAAATATTGCCCTGGGCGTCCTGCCCCAGCATATTCAGTTTGAAGGTGCCAAATCCCCCAAAGGAGCGGGCATAGCTTATGCTTTGATTGGCCCGGTCCTGCATGATCAGGTCAACACCGCTGTGCAGGTCGGTGGCCAGGGTGCCCACTGCAAAGCCGTCATTCACATACAGGCGGCCGATCTGCTGAAATTCAGGATCCAGTGGTGTCCGGCTGAGTTCAGTGAAGGTGTTCAGGTCTGTTTCAACCAGTTCCGTGGTGGCCGGATCCACATACCAGAAGTGTTGATCCGGTGTCATGGTGTAGGTGAGGTCGGTAACCGGCTGGGGATATTGTCCGCCACTGAGATCGTTTTCCGAGTACCAGGTGAACAGGTCGCCATCGCGCCAATAGAGAATGGCGGTGCTGCCAAATTGTTTCAGGCTGGGGGACAGAGGCAGATCCGTGCCGGAATAGATGACGTTGTCGGAATCAACCACTCCGCTAGCGGATAACGTGCTGCGCCAGACATCCCCACCGGTAATGCCGTACAGGGCAAAGTGATCACCTTTGGAGAGCGCAACGCTAAAGGCACCACGGGGCAGGCTGACAGTGGTGATGCGCTCACCGGTGCTGGCACGCAGGTACATTTCTGTGGTGTCTTTTACCAGCTGGGTACCGTCATCCAGCACTGTAACACTGCTGGTTAGCCCGGCATCATCATTAAGCCAGGTGGGTTGCGCGGGGCTGCCGCCACCACAGGCGGATAAAAACAGCGTGCACAGAATGACGGCCAGGAGCCGTGTCCATAGTGGGTTCTTCATGAGTCGTTCCTTCTCTTTTTTTGTTATTGCGTTGTGTACTAACAAGCGTATGCCGGTTGATTACCCCAGCGTTATTCCAGATAAATAAGGGTGAGCTATCATCAAGCCGATGAACAGCGCTCCCCCCAGGGCCAGCACCACAATTTCGATGGCAAACCCTGTAACCGGCGTTGGTGGCCGGCTGCCTTCCCGACGATTAATCAGGAACATTTCCAAAACCGACCATACCAGCATACCGCCGAATAATACAACAGATCGAGAATCCCCGTTCGCCAAAAGATGGGCCAGGGCCCACAGAGCCACTGCAGTGAGTTGAGGATGCCTGATAATGCGCTTAATCCGGGTGGGCAGTTTGGCTGCCACAAAAAGCACCGCGGCAAAGGCCATGATACCGATGGTGGCCAGATGAATCTGTTCCGACAACGTATAGAGATAGGTGGGCAGAGCATAGCGCCAGCCCATCACCATGAGCACGATGGCGGCAATGATCAGCAGGGAAAAGGTCGCGCGGTACCCCCCCTTGCCAAGTGCACCAATCCATTTGGCTTTGATACCCGGGGCGGCCGAGGGCATCAGATGTACAGCTGACCAAAGTATCAGGCCCAGAACGATTAACGCCACGGTGCAGTCCTTGTTGGTTTGCGTGCTGAGAGGGTTGCTACAGTGTAGGTTATTGCGCCGAGGCCAGACTCGTCAACACCAGTGTTACCAGCATGGATTGCTGGGTTACCCCCATCTTGACGAACATGGAGCGCAGGTGGGCGCGGACGGTGTTCTTCTTGATGTCCAGCTCGGCCGCCACTTCATCGGTGGTGTGGCCTTCCGCCAGCAGAATGGCGATGGTGGCTTCGGACATGGTGAGCTGGTACAGATCCATCAAAGTGCGCACGGAGATTTCCAGGTTTTTCTCCGGATCCTGAATCAGAATGGTCACATAGGGGGTGACGTCGGATTCGTCGTGGGGGGCAACCGGCATGGGTTTGATCAGCAGCTGGTAGGGCTGTTTACCGTTGTCACGGGGCACTGACAGGGCGTAGACCTGGCCCCTTTGATTGTGTCGCACCCGTTCAATGGCTTCATGAATCTGTTTGTTGAAGGTGTCATTGAGGGAGCTGTTATTGAGTTTGATCTTGTTCTGGGCCTGGTGAAAGCCATCACTGGCTTTTAAAAACTGCTCTGCTTTGGTGTTGGATTGCAAAATGCCGCCGTGCTTGTCCAGGGTGAATATGCCAATGGAGCGACGGGAAATGGAATCCGCGTAAATCTGCCGCTCGGAATCCAGTTGCCGAAGTTGAATGCCCAGCGCAACAGACTGTTCCAGGTGGGGAATCAACAGGCGCAGAAATTCTTTTTCTTCCTCGACAAAGTTGCCCTGTTTTTTTTCCCGGGTAAAGCGAATGGAGATGCGGGAATTCTTGTCGTACAGCCAGTCGATTCCGGCGATATAGTAAATATCAAAGGGCTTCAGGAACAGCTCGTAGTATTCGCTCTTCAGCAACTGGGCGCGGGGGGTGTGTTCATCCAGGGTCACCACTTCCTTGAGAGGCAGGTTAACCAGCGGGTCTTGTGCGTAAAGCTGGGTGTAGCTGCCTTCCTCACTGCCCAACAATACAATATCGCTGTGGTCGCCACTGCTGTAGATCAGCCCCGCATCGTGGGTGGTGGGGGGGCGCACGATCAGGGTGGCATGCTGCAGATTCAGCAACCCTTTCAGACGGGTGAGAAAGTCCTTGTTGGTGGCCTGGGATGACGCCGCTGAGCCATATAGGGAGCACAGCAGATCAGACAGGGCTACGTGGTCGATATTCAGGGACATGGGCACTTCTCAATATGCTTGCTTCGCAATCGATTGCATGGGGCAAGTCTTATCGTTCTGGAATGTTCGATATTACCTTACTTACCTCTAAATACCCAAGTAAAGCGCCGAAACTTTCCCAACCTGTCGATGAAAGTCCATGCAATATCAACAGGTTGGGGTTTGTGTTCAGCCAGCCTTGGCGCGGGCCAGCTGCATGGCCACATCTTCGATCAGATCCTCCTGACCACCGATTGCCTTGCGCTTGGCCATCTCCAGCAGGATGTCCTGCGAGGGCACACCGTATTTGGCGCCGGCCCGTTTCGCAAACAGCAGGAAGGAGGAGTAAACCCCGGCATAACCCAGCACCAGCGAATCCCGGTCCACCCGCACCAGGTGATCCATGATGGGAATGATTTTTTCTTCGGCAACGGCCATCAGTTTGAAAATGTCCACGCCGGTATCGGCCTCCATGCGGTCCAGTACCGCCGCAAATACTTCCAGGGGGGTATTGCCGGCACCGGCGCCGAGGCCGGCCGCGGAGCCATCGATGCGGTTGGCGCCGGCCTCCACAGCGGCCATGGAGTTGGCCACGCCCAGGGCCAGGTTGTGGTGGCCATGAAAGCCCAGCTCGGTTTCCGGTTTCAGGTTGGCGCGCAGCAGGCTGATGCGCGCGCTGACTTCATGGGGCAGCATGTAGCCCGCGGAATCGGTGCAGTAGATGCAGTTGGCGCCATAGCTTTCCATCAGCAACGCCTGTTGCAGCAGTTCTTCCGCGCTGATCATGTGGGCCATCATTAAAAAGCCCACCGTATCCAGCCCCATCTGGCGCGCCATGCCGATGTGTTGTTCGGAGACATCGGCCTCGGTGCAGTGGGTGGCCACGCGAATGGTGCCCACCCCCATGTCCGCCGCCATCTTCAGGTGATCCACGGTGCCGATGCCCGGTAACAACAGGGCCGAGACCTTGGCCTGTTTTAGCTTGGGAATCACCGCGTCCAGGTAGGCTTCATCGGTCGCAGCCGGGAAACCGTAGTTGACGGACGCGCCGCCCAGGCCGTCACCGTGGGTGACTTCAATAAGGGGAACGCCGGCGTCATCCAGGGCGCAGGCGATATCAATCATCTGCTCAACACTGATCTGATGGCGCTTGGGGTGCATGCCGTCCCGCAGGCACATGTCATGCAAAGTGATTTTCTTGCCTTTAAAGTTCATTACAGTGCTCCTTTTTCCGCATACATTTCCGCGGTACGCAAGGCGGCGGCGGTCATGATGTCCAGGTTGCCGGAATAGTTCGGCAGAAAATCCCCCAAACCTTCCACCTGCAGAAAGATGGTGACGCGATTGCCGTCAAACACCGGATCGTTGGTAAGCTGGTAGCCGGGAACATATTGCTGCACGTCTGCCACCATGGCGTGAATGGAGGCGAGGATTTTATCCTGGTCCGGCTCGCTGGCAGTGAGGCAGTGTACAGTGTCGCGCATGATCAGCGGTGGTTCGGCCGGGTTGACGATGATGATGGCCTTACCCTTTTTAGCACCGCCGATTTGTTCGATGGCGCCGGCGGTGGTGCGGGTGAACTCGTCAATGTTTTTGCGGGTGCCGGGGCCCACGGATTTGGAGGCTACGGTGGCCACGATCTCGCCGTAATCCACCGGCTGCACACGGCTTACCGCCGCCACCATGGGGATAGTGGCCTGGCCGCCGCAGGTAACCATGTTAACGTTTTCCTTGCGCCCTTCCTGCAACAGTTGGTGCAGGTTAACCGGCGGAATGCAGTAGGGGCCGATGGCCGCCGGTGTCAGGTCGATCATGATGGCGCCCTGTTCAGTCACCTTGCGGGAATTTTCTGCATGCACATAGGCGGAGGTGGCGTCGAAGACAATCTGGATGTTGTCTTCCTTCATATGGGGGACCAGGCCATCCACCCCGTTGGTGGAGACTTTCATACCAAAATCCCGTGCCCGTTTGATGCCTTCGGATTCTTCGATGCCCACCATCCAGACAGGTTCGATCCAGTCACTGCGCATGGCTTTCATGAGCAGATCGGTGCCGATGTTGCCGGGGCCTATGATGGCAGCCCTGAGTTTTTGTGACATGGTGTTGTGTCCTCGTAATCTTTAAAAAGGGTGATCTTCAATAATTCCTGTCTGTCGAGTTAGCACTTCGGAGTTCGCTGAAGACTGGGTTCTTTTCAGCATCATGTCACTTGGCCTGCGGCTGCCCTGTGCTTCTCGAAACAATCGGCGGCGACGAAACTCGCCCTTTGGGCTCAGACAACCGTCGCCTTAATCCGATTGTTTCTGCGATGCTCGGCGGCGTGAGAATGATGCTGAAAAGAACCCAGTCCTCCGCTGTGTGCGTGCTTATCGAAACGTTATGGTGGCGCTGCCTACTCCCGACAGCTCCATGTGCATTTCATCCCCCGGCACCACTGGTTCCAGCGGAACCAGTGACCCGGAGAGAATCACTTCCCCCGCTTTAAACGGAATACCAAATTCACCCAAGGTGTTGGCCAGCCAGGCCACGGCGGTCAGCGGATTACCCTGTACGGCCGAGCCTTTGCCGCTGCTGATTTTATTGCCGTTTTTAAATACGGTAACTTCCAGGTTGGGCAGATCCACAGCATGGGGATTCACCTGTTGGTCGCCGATCACGTAGACACCGCAGGAGGCGTTGTCGGCGATGGTGTCCTGAATTTTTATGTTCCAGTCCTGAATACGGGAATCCACAATCTCGAAGCAGGGCATGATGCACTCGGTGGCATCCAGTACATCCTGTTCGGTAACACCGGGCCCTTGCAGATCCTGCTTCAGCAGAAAGGCGATTTCGGCTTCCGCCCGGGGTTGGATCAGATTACCGGCGATGGGGCACTCCCCATTGTTGGCCACTTCCATGGCTGAGGTAAGAAACCCGAAATCCGGTTGATACACGCCCAGCATTTCCTGCACCGCCAAGGAGGTTACGCCGATTTTTTTTCCCACCACTTTTTCTTTGGTGTGATGTAAGCGTGCCTGCAACATGGCCTGGGAAATGTGATAGGCATCTTCAATATCGATGTCACTGAAGCGCTCAGTGAGTGGTACCAGGGTTTGCCCCGCACTCAAGGCATGAAACAGTTCTTCACCCAGGTGTTGTCGTTGCTGCGGCGTCAGGCTCATAGCAGGTTGGCTTCCAAAAATTCAATACTGCGCTGGTTGAATAAATCCGCGTGTTCGATCATGGCCCAATGGCCACATTTGCTCAGGGTGATCATCTGGGCATCGGGGCAGTGGGTGACAATTTTCTCCGCACCGGATACGGGGCAGAAGTGATCCTTTGCACCCCAGAATCCCAGAACAGGTTGGGTTATCTGCGCGAGTTTTTCTGTCAGGTTGGGGATCACCATGCGCTTGAACACACTGCTGTTTTGGCTCTGCAGGACACGAAAGCGTTCTGCGACCAGCTCATCGGTAATGAACGAGGGATCGAACACGATCAGCTGTAACACTTCTTTCAGGTAGGCTGGCGTGAATTCCGGGGAATCCAGCGGAATCTTGGTCATGGCCTGGATGCCGGGCATGGTTTGGAAGTAGGTGATCTGGTCTTCCAGGCCACCACAGCCCATTAGAATAAGATGGCTGACCCGTTGCGGATGCTGTAACGCCAGCCCCAGGCTGATGGCACCGCCCAGTGAATTTCCCACCAGGGCGAACTGCGCCAGATCCAGTTGATCCGCCATGCTGATTACACTGCTGACAAAAAAATCCAGGGTGTAGTCTGTATCCGGCTTGTCGCTGTCACCGAACCCCGGCAGGTCCGGAATGATGGTGCGGTAACCGGCTTCGGCAAAGGCGTAGGCGTTGTAGCGGAAATTCAGCCAGCCGCTGGCACCGGGGCCACTGCCTTGGAGAAAAACAACGGGGTAGCCTTCAGCGGGGCCCAGTTCACAATAGCGAATGCTGAGATCATTCAGCACCTTAAGTTGTTGGCTTTGCGGTTTGGCTGGCACGGTCATATTGTGTTGCTCTTGTTGTTAATAGAAAGCGTTATGGGGCGCCGTTTACACGGTGCTGCTACATGACAACAGCCGGGTTGTACGGCAGTGGCCCACCCAGCATTTCGCGATGGGATTGGGGTTGCGAACCGTCCACATCGCAGACACCCAATTCCTGGCCGATTTCGGCACCGATAAAGGCCTGCCCGGTTTTCTCCATCAGATCTTTGTCCCGGTACAATGCATCAATGACGCGTCCGGTGAACTCGGGTGATTCCGCCATCTGAAAAAACGCCGCGTACTTTTCCGGGTCGGCGGCCATCACCGCGTCCAGGCGCTCGGTTTTCAAAACGCCCATCCAGATGGAGGCACAGGCGATGTTGAAGGGTTTCAGATCCTGGGCCATATCCCAGATCATTTTGTCGCTCCCGGCTTTTTGCGCGCCATAGGCAGGGCCGTGCATATAGCAGGCCGCTCCCGGTGAACTGGTGTTGATGATCAGCCCGCTTTTTTGTGCCGCCATGAGCTTGGCGGCGTGATAGCTGGCCACGTAACTGGAACGCAATCCCACATTAAGGATGTCCACCAGTTGCAGTGATTTTTCCCAGAACGGGCCGGGAACCACCAGATCATCGTGCAGGCAGGTGGCGTTGTTCACCAGAACATCCAACTGCCCGCGCTCTTTTTGAATCTGTCGGAAAAGGGAGGCCACCTGTTCGTCATCGGCATGGTCGCAGATGACGGGAACGCCAACGCCGCCCAGGCGGGTGACCGCTTCAGCGGTGGCATAGACAGTACCGGGTAACGGTGCATCACCCTCCTGTTGGCTGCGGCCGGTCACATAAACGATGTCGCCCAGGCGACCGAATGCCTGGGCGATGCCTTTGCCGGCGCCGCGGGAGGCGCCGGTTACCAATACCACTCGAGGGGACAGGTTCATGGTCATGGTGCCGTGTCCTCAGAGGAAGAAGTCCGTGTTGTCCAGACCCAGCTGAATGGCACCGTAATTACGTCCATACTGGTAGGGATTGTTGGCCACGTGAGCGCGCCCGGCCAGAATGTCCAGTACAAAACGCTGCAGTGGACTGTTGGTGAAGATTGCGCGACCGCCACACATCTTTTGCAGTTCCAGCACTTCCGCCAGACAGGCCTCCGGTACGGCAGCGGATTCGTAACGGTATTGAATGCGTAAGTTGAGGTCGGTGGGCTGACCTTGGCGGGCATCCGCCATCAATTGATCGTAGGTCTGCATCAGCCGCAGTTTCAGTTGATCCACCAGCGCCTGGGCACGGGCCACCGCCATCTGCGCCTGCGGATCTTCTGCGGTTTTGGAACCGGAGTTGGTGCCGACCCGTTTGGATGCCACATCCCGATAGGCATTAATGGCGCCCTGGGTTGCACCAATGGTGGAGGTGGATACCGCCCGTGGGAACAGTTGGCCAAAGGGTATTTTATACAGTGGAATCTCCCTGGAATCGATGCCGGGGTTGGTGCCGCGGAAGCCATCCAGGGAGCTGTGCGTGCGGTAATCCGGAACAAAGGCGTCTTCTACCACGATGTCATTGGAACCGGTGCCCTGTAAACCAAAGGTATGCCAGGTATCCATGACTTTGAAATCACCCCGGGGTACCAGAAACGTGCGGTAATCCGGGTTAGGGTTGTCAGCGGTGGGTGGCACCACGCCGCCCAGGAACACCCAGTCGCAATGATCGCAGCCACTGGAAAACGCCCAGCGTCCGCTGAATTTAAAGCCGCCGTCCACGGGCTCCACTTTGCCCACCGGCATGTAGGAAGAGGCGATCAGCACGCTGGTGTCGTCGCGCCAGACATCTTCCTGCGCCTGCAGATCAAACAACGCGATCTGCCAGTTGTGTACGGCGATCACACCGTAGATCCATGCCGTTGACATGCAGCCTTCGGCTAATGCCATCTGCACTTCAAAGAACACCTGCGGGTCCATTTCATAGCCACCCCAACGCTTGGGTTGCAGTACCCGGAAGAAACCGGCGTCGTGCATCTTGGCGATGGTGGCATCAGGGATTTTGCGTTCTGCTTGCGCGTGGGGTGCCTGTTCCTGCAGGAATGGAATCATATCCCTGGCCCGTTGTATGATCAGTTCCGGGGTCACGTCCTGCAGACTTTGTTCTTGTGCTGTCATGATGAATCTCGCTTGTCTTTATGAACTGTTAATTGGCCATTGATTTAGCGGCTGCGGGTTTAGACGGCCACCGGTAAATCCAGGTCGGCATAGCGCCCGGCATGAAAAATCAGCGGCGGCAGCTGACGATTGTCAAACTCCACCACGCGCCCCACGATAATGACGTGATCACCACCTTCGTATTGGTGTTCCGTCTGGCACTGGAACAGTGCACTGTAGTCTTTCAACAGCGGAATACCACCCACGCCCACGGTGTGCTCAACGTCGCAGAACCGGTCGGCACAATTGGAGGCAAACTGGTTGGAGATGGCCTGCTGCTGTGAGTTCAAGACATGAACGGCAAAGCGATCGGCATGGATAAATTCTTCATAGGATTTTGAGGTGCGGGCAATGCTCCACAGCACCAGCATGGGGTCCAGCGATACAGAACTGAAGCTGTTGACGGTCATGCCCACTTTGTTGCCCCGGGCATCGCAGGTGGTGATCACCGTCACCCCGGTGGCAAATTGCCCCAGGGCTGTGCGAAAGGCTTTCTGATCGATCTGAGGCTCAACCCGTGATCCGGCTTGTGACACATTCTTTGACATGGTTCATTACTCTTGTTGTCCTGTTGCTATCGTCTCAATGGCCCTGTGAAATGTCCTACCTCAAATGGCCTATTCCATGCCGACGCTGAAATCGTGGCCCCAAAAACTGTTGACTGTACTCTGGAACGGAGAATAACGGCTCCAATCGGCCACCGTGCGGCCTTCGGCGCCATACTCCAGCATGAAACCGGAAGGTGTGGCCATGTAGAAACTCACCATATGGTCGTTGGCGTGGCGGCCCAGGGTGCCGGTAAGCTTGACGTTGTGGGCTTTGATGCGGTCCAGGCAACGGCCCACTTCATCCACCCGGTCCACTTCCACCATCACATGCACGCAACCGGCGGGCATGGGGGATTCGAAGATGGCCAGGCTGTGGTGGCGTTCATTGCAATGCATAAAGTAGAGGCGCTTTTCCGGCTCATTGGGATCCGGGGTGAAACGCACCTTCATCAGATCGGAAACCGCAAAGCCCATGACGTTTTTGTAAAACTC
This sequence comes from Gammaproteobacteria bacterium UBA7310, assembly GCA_002471665.1. Taxonomy (GTDB): domain Bacteria; phylum Pseudomonadota; class Gammaproteobacteria; order Pseudomonadales; family Ketobacteraceae; genus Ketobacter. Next base: position 11,870 of record DKQK01000054.1, on the reverse strand, counting down.
ATAGCAGCCGTCAAATCCCGGTGTGGGCAACACCACGTGGCCAAAACCCTGCTCACCGGTAATGAATTGCCGGATGCCCAGGGGCGAGGCAAACTGGCCAAAGTCCGATATGGGGCCCCAGTACACTTCATGGCGATTGCCATCGGGATCGGTAAAGCTCACCAGATCTTGCACCCGCCGTTGCGCCGTCAGTTCGGCGCCGGCGCGCTCGAAGTTGATGCCGTGTTGTTCCAGGGTATTGATGGCGTCGGCGAAATCATCAGGTCCGGCCACTTCCCACCCGCTGAAGGCGTAGCAGTCGGTATCGGAAGATTGAATGACGATGCGCCAGGGGCGATCGTCCATTTTCAGATAGACGCTGTCGTCGTCGGCCAGCTGATGGGAGACATCCATCATACCCAGCACCTGTGTGCCATAGTGGGCCCAACGGGATGGGTCGGTACAGTTAACGCCGATGTAGCCCAGGCTGTGAATTTTCATTGTTGTTTTCCTCAAACGTGAGTTCTATTGTCCCGATATACCGTGTCCCGATACCCTGTGTCCGGATAACTTGCGCAGTTCCGGTTTTAATACTTTGCCGGAAGCATTCATGGGTAAGCTGTCCACAAACGCCACCTGGCGGGGTACCTTGTAATTTGCCATGGTGTCGCGGCACCAACTGATCAACTGTTCTGCGTCCAGCGTGCTGCCCGGGGTGCGTACCGCAAATACTTTTGCCACCTCACCCAGGCGCGGATCGGGTACGCCGATCACCGCATTCATGACAATGTCGGGATGAGCGGCAATGGTCTTTTCAATTTCAGCGGGATAGCAGTTAAATCCGCCGGTGATGAACATGTCTTTCAGGCGGTCGGTGATTTTCAGGTTGCCTGCTGCGTCCATCACCCCGATGTCGCCGGTGTGCAACCAGTTGTCGGCATCGATGGCATCGCGGGTGGCCGCCTCATTTTCAAAATAGCCCTGCATTACGTTAAAGCCCCGTACCACAATTTCCCCCGGCTCACCGCAGGGTACCTCCTGGTTGTTGGCGTCAACGCAACGTACTTCCACATCGGGGATGGCCCGCCCGGAGGTAGTGGCGATGATCTCGGCACTGTCCCCCTGGCGGCAGGCGGTCACCAGCCCGCAGCTTTCAGTGAGGCCGTAGGCGGTGATCACAGTGCTGAAGCCCAGCCGGGATTTCATGTGCCGGATCATCTCCACCGGAATTACGGCGGCCCCGGTGGTGGCCCGCTGCAGGGTGGAAAGGTCGTACTGGTGCAGATCGGGATGTGCCAGCAATGACTGAAATAAGGTGGGCGGCCCCGGCAGCACCGATATACGGTCACGGCTGATGCGTTGCAGAATGTCTTCGGTGTCAAACACCGCGTGGGGCAGCAATGTCACCCCTTTCAACAGACAGGCAAGAATACCGGCTTTGTAGCCGAAGCTGTGAAAGAACGGATTGATCACCAGATAGCGATCACCGCTTTGCAGGCCGACGATTTCCGCAAAATGGGTAAAGGCGCGAAGATTCTGCTCGTGACTTGTCATCACGCCTTTGGGGTGTCCGGTGGTGCCGGACGTAAACAGAATGTCTGATACGTGGGTGTCGCTGACACCCTGCATCCGTTGCTGCACGGCACCTGCCGGTACACGGCAGCCCTGTTCCAAAAAGGTTTCCCAGGGGGTCAGGTGGCGTGTTGTTGCCGTGGCTGAGTCGGCTTGACGGAATACCACCAGGTGTTGCAGATCCGGCAACGTTTCCTGATCCAGTTGCGCAGGGTAATCGCAACCCAGAAACGAACCGATGGAAAACAGTATGCGCGCCCGGCTTTGCTGCAGAATGTAGGCGGCTTCATTGCCTTTGTAGCGGGTGTTGAGGGTGACCAGTATCGCGCCGGCGCATTGGGCGCCGATGGCCGCAATCACCCACTCGCTGATGTTCGGCGCCCACACCGCAACGCGGTCACCCGGTTGGATATCGAGTTCAATCAGCGCGGCCACCACCGAATGCACCTGGCGGGCAAAATCATCGAACGGAATACGGGTCTGGCCTTCTTCCAGAAAGAGCGTGTCGCCGTATTGCCGAGCGGCCTGTGCCACCAGTTTGGGAATGGTGGTGATGGGGTTCTGCATGATGGTGTTTGCCTGTTCAACGTATTGTTTTGTGGTGCGTAACCTATGGCAAAAAAGTATCGAAACCGTTGCAGAGTGTCCTAGTCCACTTGGACGATTTTAGTGACAGGTAAAATTCCCATAATGCCCAATAAGCACTCAGGCTTGCTTTTTTTCAACGCATTGAAGGCTCTGCTCACCGCCCCTAACTGCGTGTTATGTAAAGAGAAAGCACCTCAATCCCGATAATAAGACCTGACCTGTTAAAGAGAGCCAGATCATGAATAAAGTGCAGTCCGCTCAAGAGGCCGTAAGCCAGATAAAAAGCGGTATGACCATCGGCATCGGTGGCTGGGGGCCGCGGCGCAAACCCATGGCGCTGATCCGCGAACTGTTGCGCAGCGATGTGCAGGATCTGACGCTGGTGTCCTACGGTGGCGCCGATGTGGGTATGCTGTGCGCCGCCGGTAAGGTGAGGAAAGTGGTGTATGCCTTTGTTTCACTGGATTTCATTCCGCTGGAACCCTATTTCCGGCTGGCCCGTCAGCAAGGTGATATCGAGGTAATGGAATTGGATGAAGGGCTGATGCTGCTGGGCCTGCGGGCGGCGGCGTGGCGCTTGCCCTACATTCCCACGGCCATCGGCCTGGGTACAGACGTCATCCGTCACTGCCCCGACCTGAAGGTGATCGACAGCCCCTATGATGACAAGGAATGGCTGGCCATGCCGGCGTTGAACCTGGATGTATCGCTGTTGCATGTGGACCGGGCAGACGCGCGCGGTGTGTGCCAGATTAAAGGGCCTGATCTGTATATGGATGATTGGTTCGCCCGCGCCGCCAACAGCACATTGGTCAGTTGCGAAGAGCTGGTGGAGACCGACTACTTTCACGCCGGAGACGAAGCCCGCTACGTTTTCTGGGAGCGGGCACAAACTCAGGCGGTGGTGCCCATCGCCGGTGGTGCCCATCCGTCTTCCTGCAATCCTGAATACGGATTCGACGTCAACCATTTCAAAGCGTATGCCGCATCAGTGAAAGAGGGCGGTTTTGATGCCTATCGCAGCCGCTTCCTCAGTGGAACCGATGAGCAGGATTACCAACAGGCGGTGGGTGGCCTGGAGGCCATTCAGGCGCTACCGCTGCCGGTGTATTAAACACGGGCGGACCGTTACGGGAACACAATGATGAATCAGACAGTACAAGATTACAGCCTGGCGGAACTGATGATTGCCGCTGCCGCCGACGCGTTTCGTGGCGACGGGGAAGTGCTGGCAACGGGTATTGGGTTGTTGCCGCGCCTGGCCGCGAGCCTGGCCATGAAAACCTGCAACCCGGATATGATGATGACGGATTCCGAGGCCTATCTGTTGAGTGAGCCTAATCCAGTGAGCGGGCGCAAGTCGCACGCGGGCCAGGCGCAGGAAACCTGGATGGGGTTCTCCCGCATCTTCGACAATGTGTGGAGCGGCAAACGCCATGCCATGGTGGGGCCGTCGCAGATTGATCGCTACGGACAAACCAATATTTCCGCATTGGGCGGCACCTATCAGCAACCCAAGGTACAGATGCTGGGCGCGCGCGGGTTTCCCGGCAATTCCATTAGCCATGCCAATTCTTTTTTTGTGCCGGCCCACAGCAAACGGGTGTTTGTTGAGGATGAATGCGATGTGGTGTGCTCCGTGGGTTACAACCCGCAACGGCTGCCCCGGGGTTACACACTGGATGATATCGACATTCGGCTGGTGATTACGGATCTGTGCGTGATGGATTGGAACGGGCCGCAACACATGCTGCAACTGATAAGCCTGCATCCGGGAATCAGTGTGGAGCAGGTATTGGACAATACCGGTTTTGAAGTACAGGTACCGGCGCAGGTGCCAACCACCGCAGCCCCCACCCCATTGCAGATGGAGATCATTGGGCAGATGGATCCGTTGAACCTGCGGGCCAGGCAATTGAAAGACAATCCTCCCGGGGATCGGCGCTGACGAAAAGAACCGGCAGCAGCACACTACAATTTGATGACAGCGGTGACGACATGAGTGAAGAAACTAACGCGGCAGCTGGTAAAAAACACAGGCAACCGGCCCTGGAAGGCTGGTTCACCCTCGATAATGAAAAGCCCCATCTGATCGGTAATCAATGCGCCGATTGCGGCACCTTTTACTTTCCCCGTGCCCGGAACTTTTGCAAGAACCCCGCCTGCAATGGCGACCACTTTGAAGATGTGCAGCTAAGCCGCACCGGTAAAGTGTGGTCGTTCACCAATGCGGCATACCAGCCCCCGGCACCCTATGTGGCTGCCGATCCCTTCGTGCCTTTTACCATTGCCGCGGTGGAACTGGAAAAAGAAAAAATGATTGTGTTGGGGCAGGTGGTGGCCGGCGTCAATCCATCTGACCTGGAGGCCGGTATGGATATGGAACTGGTGCTGGATACCTTGTTTGAAGACGAGGCGGCGGAGCACATCACCTGGAAGTGGAAACCATTATGAGCAGCAGTATGAATAACGAAATCGCCGTACTGGGTGTGGGCATGCACCCCTGGGGTAAATGGGGCCGTAACTTTGTTGAATACGGAGTTAAAGCCGCCCGCGATGCCTTAGAGGATTCCGGTGTGCGGTGGCAGGATGTGGGCTTTGTGTCCGGTGCCGCCACCATGCGTTGTGGTTATCCCGGCTATGTGGCCGGCGCCACCTTCGCCCAGGCATTGGGCTGGCAGGGCGCCGAAGTCAACACCAGCTATGCGGCCTGTGCCTCGGGATCGCAGGCGTTGGCCGCAGCCCGCGCCAAGATTCTGTCCGGTGCCTGTGATGTGGCATTGGTGGTGGGAGCCGACACCACGCCCAAAGGTTTTCTGGCGCCGCAAAAAGGCGAGCGCCCGGATGATCCGGATTGGGTGCGCTTTCGTCTGGGTATTACCAATCCAACCTATTTTGCTCTGTATGCCCGCCGCCGCATGGCGTTGTACGGCGACACCCAGGATGACTTTGCCCAGGTGAAGGTCAAGAACGCCGAGCATGGGTTCCGCAATGAAAATGCCCGTTACCGAAAAAAATTCTCAGCCGAAGAGGTGTCGGCCTCCAACATGGTGGCCGACCCGTTACGCCTGATGGACATTTGCGCCACTTCAGACGGTGGCGCTGCCCTGGTGGTGTCCAGTCTGGAGTTCGCCCGCAAAATCGGCCGCGCCGATGCGGTGAAGGTGGCGGCGGTTTCCACCGTTACCCCAACCTATGCCTCTTCTGTAATTGAGATGCCGGACATTGCTACGGATTCCGCCGCCGTGGTGGCGGCGCACAGCTTTCGTGCGGCATTGCCGGTAAAAGCCTATGAAGAAGCCGGCATCGGCCCGGCGGATGTGGATGTGGCCGAAGTCTATGATCTTTCCACCGCGCTGGAGTTGGATTGGATGGAGGATCTGCAATTGTGTGAGCGGGGGCAGGCCGCGCAGCTGGTGCGGGCGGGTGATACCCGGGTCGGTGGCCGCCTCCCCATCAACCCATCCGGTGGCCTGGCCTGTTTTGGTGAGGCGGTACCGGCTCAGGCCATTGCCCAGGTGTGCGAACTGACCTGGCAGTTGCGTGGTGATGCCGGCGCGCGTCAGGTGGCGGGGGCCAGGGTTGGTATCACCGCAAACCAGGGCCTGTTTGGACACGGCTCATCTGTCATCTTGAAGCGGTGAACGGCTCATGACGAACCCTGTGTTGAATACCAGATTGTGCCAGTTGCTGGATTGCGAATACCCCATTATTCAAACCGCGATGGGTTGGGTGGCGGATCCGAATCTGGTGGCGGCAACCTGCAACGCCGGTGGCTTTGGTTTTCTGGCCGGTGCGGTCATGACCCCGGCGCAGGTAGAGCAGGGCATTGCAGCCATCAAGGAAAAAACCACACGCCCTTTTGGTGTCAACTTTCACATGTATGCCCCCGGTGCCGACCAGATCATTGACATCTGTATTCAACAGCGGGTGCGCGCGGTGAGCTACAGCCGTTCACCGGCGAAAAGCTCGGTGGAAAAACTCAAGCAGGCCGGCATCGTCTGTATGCCCACGGTGGGGGCGTTAAAGCATGCCGAAAAAGCGGTGGCCATGGGCGCCGACGCGGTGGTGGTACAGGGTGGTGAAGGGGGCGGCCATACGGGCTCGGTGTCTTCCAATATTCTGCTGCCACAGGTGGTGGATGCACTCAACGTTCCGGTAATCGCCGCCGGCGGTTTCAAAGATGGGCGCGGCTTGGTGGCGGCGTTGTCCTATGGTGCTGAAGGCATCGCCATGGGCACCCGCTTTCTGCTGACCCGGGAATGTCCGGTGCCGGACGCCACCAAACAGGAATACCTAAAATCCGCCACTGAGCAGATTATTGTCAGCAGGAAACTCGATGGCATGCCGCAGCGCATGATTCTGAATCAGTGCCTGCAGCAACTGGAAACCCGGTCGGCGTTGGGTATGTTGTGGCTGGCGGTACGCAATGGCCTGGCTTTTACCCGGCTTACCGGCGGCTCCCTTTTAGGCATGCTGGGTTCCGCCTGGAAGATGAAACAGAGCAACGGCATGACCTTGGGGCAAACCCTGATGGCGGCCAATGCCCCCATGATGATTCAGGAAGCCATGGTGAAAGGGCATCCCCAGCAGGGAATTCTGCCCAGTGGCCAGATCGCCGGCACCATCGGCGATTTGCCGGCCGTTGAAGAACTGATACAGCAGATCGTTGCAGAAGCTGAAGCGGTGCTCGATCGATTTGCCGCCGCCAGCACGGCGGCCAACAGTGCCGAGCTGGTGGCACACAACTGAACCACTAACCAACAACCGAGCTGGGAATGTAATGTCTCCCGGCAGAATTGGGGAACCCCATGGCATTTGAAACTGTGATCGAAAATGGTATTGCGGAACTGGTGTTCTGCAAACCCCCGGTGAATGCGTTTAACAGTGAGGAATGGGCGGCTATTTCCCGGCGCCTGGATGAATTGGGCCAGGATTCCGCCGTTAAAGTGATTGTGATCCGGGCCGAAGGCAAAGGCTTTTGCGCCGGTGTGGACATAAAAGAGTTGGCGGCAGACAGCAACAAGATTGTGGCGGTGAACAAGGGCAATTACGACACGTTCAAATCCATTCACCTCAATCCCAAGCCGGTGATTGTGGCGCTGCACGGCTTTGTACTGGGTGGCGGTATTGGTATCTCCGGTGCTGCGGACATTATCGTGGCATCTGAGTGTGCGCGCTTTGGCGTGCCGGAAGTGGATCGCGGCGCCATGGGCGGTGGCGCCCATCTGCAGCGCATGTTTCCGGTACAGAAAGTGCGTTACATGTATTACACCGGTGACTTCATTGACGCCCAGGAAGCTTACCGCCTGGGTGCGGTGGAACGGGTAGTGGCGTTGGCCCGCTTGCGGGAAGAGGCGATGGCCATTGCCGCTAAGATCGCCGAGAAAAGTTCACCCATGATTCAACTGGCCAAGGAAGCGCTCACCGGCATTGAGGATGGCAGCCTGGAAGACAAATACCGTTGGGAGCAGGGTTTTACCCTGGAAGCGTATCGCATCGAGGATTCCCAGGAGGCTCGCGATGCGTTTGTGGAAAAGCGCGGTGCCAACTTTAACGACGCACAGGGTTGATAGAGGGCAGTATTGTATGGATCTGAATTACACGCCAGAGCAGATTGCGTTTCGCCACGAGGTGCGGCAATGGTTGCAGGAAAACGTACCGGCTACCGCCCTGAAATCCTTCGATACTCGGGAAGGATTCGAGCAGCACCGGCAGTGGGAACAAACCCTGGCGCAAGGCAACTGGGGTATGGTGACCTGGCCCAAGGAATACGGGGGCCGTGGTTGCAATTTGATTGAATGGCTGATTTTTGAAGAAGAATATTATCGTGCCCAGGCTCCGTTGCGGGTCAATCAGAATGGCATATTTTTGCTTGGCCCCACGCTCATGGAATACGGCACCAGCCAACAGAAAGAACGCTTCATTACCCGCATGGCCAGCGGTGAAGACATGTGGGCGCAGGGTTGGTCTGAACCCGGTGCCGGCAGTGATATGGCCGCGATTCGATCCAAAGCCCTGCGCGACGGAAATGAGTATGTTCTCAATGGGCAGAAGGTCTGGTCCACCCGTGCGGTGTTTGCCGATTGGGTATTCTGTATTTTTCGCACCGACCCTGATTCTGAACGTCACCACGGTCTGTCTTTTATTCTGGTGCCGCTGGATGCGCCGGGCATTACGGTACGCCCCATCCCCCAGCTCAACGGCTTGCCGGGATTTGCCGAAATCTTTTTTGACGATGTGCGTGTGCCGGTCAGCAACCGGTTGGGTGATGAAGGCAAAGGTTGGCAGATAGCCATGGCCACCGCCGGCTTTGAACGGGGCCTGATGTTGCGCAGCCCGGCCCGGTTTCAGGAAACCGCGAAACGCCTGGTGGCCCTTTATCGCCAACACGCAAACGATATTGTGGATCTGAGTGTGGAGGATGCCGTGGTGAAATCCTTTATGGATGCGGAGGCCTATGCGTTATCCACCTATCAAACCGCATCCCGTTTGATGAACGGCGGCAGCATCGGCTCTGAGGCGTCCGTCAACAAGATTTTCTGGTCAGAGCTGGATCAACTGATGCACGAAACCGCCATGCGCATACTGGCCCATCACGCTGAGCTGCTGCCCGGCGAACACACCGAGAGCCTTGTGGGTAACTGGATGGATGGATTCCTGTTTGCGCAATCCGGGCCCATCTACGCCGGCACCAACGAAATTCAACGTAACATCATTGCCGAGCGTCTGCTGGGCATGCCACGCAAATAGAGTAAGAGGTAGCAAGGCATGGATTTTACCTTCAGCGATGATCAACGGGTGTTGTGCGATAACGTTAAACAGTTCCTGCATAAGGAAATCAGCGCCGATCAGATTCGTAGTGGTTGGGATACTGATACCGGCCGTGACCCCGGCCTGTGGCAGAAAATGGTGGAGCTGGGCCTTACGGCCATGCTGGTGCCGGAATCTTACGGTGGCCTGGGCATGAACGAATTGGATTTTGTGTTGCTGGCACAGGAATGCGGCCGGGTGGCGTTGTGCGAACCCCTGGTGGAAACCGCATTGGTGGCAACCCCGCTATTGGCATGCCAGGCACAACGGGATACCCGCTGCGCCACCCTGCTGGAAAAAATTGCCAGCGGTGAGCGTCGGGTAGCGGTGGGGCATGCAGTAAATCCCACTGTGAGCGATGCCCACATTGCCGACTATCTGCTGTTGCCCAGTGGTAATGAATACCATCTGGTGGAACGGGAGCGGGTGACTCTGATACCGCTGCAGAGTGTGGATCCCAGCCGCCGCCTGTTCAAGGTGGACTGGCGGGCCGAGGAAGAGACCCGTCTGGTGAATGGCGCACCGGGGGTATCCGCCATGGCAGCGACCCTGAATCGGGGTGCATTGGGCATGGCAGCGCAGTTGATTGGCCTGGCAGAAGCCATGGTGGATATGACTGTGCAATACACCACGGAGCGTCATCAGTTCGGCCGCGCGATCGGGGCCAATCAGGCGTTGAAACATCACATGGCCAACTGTGCGGTTAAAACCGAGTTTGCCAAACCGGCATTGTACCGTGCCGCCTATACCGTCAGTCAGCGCCCGGTGCACGCCGATTTTGCGGTGTCCCACGCCAAAGTGGCGGCCGGTGAAGCGGCATTACTGGCTGCAAAAAACGGCATTCAGTCCCACGGCGCCATGGGTTATACCTGGGAATGCAATCTCCACATCTGGATGAAGCGGGCCTGGGCGCTGGATAAATTCTGGGGCCATTCGGGGTTCCATAAAAATCGCCTGCACCAATGGTTGATGAATCCCAACGCCAAGATCGGTGCCGACAAAACCTTTGGCGAACAACATTAACAAAGCGTATTTAAGTGAGATGAAAGATGGCTGAAGCCTATATTGTAGATGCACTGCGCAGCCCCACCGGCCGCCGCAAAGGGGGGCTGGCCCATGTTCACGGTGCCGACCTGGGTGCCCATGTGTTGCGCAGTCTGGTAGCGCGCAACCCGATACCGGATAACGAATACGATGACGTGATCTTCGGTTGTGTCGATACCATCGGGCCCTTGGCCGGTGATATCGCCCGCACGTGCTGGCTTGCCGCCGGCTTAAGTGATGAAGTGCCCGGCACCACCATTGATCGTCAGTGCGGCTCTTCCCAGCAGTCGGTGCATTTTGCCGCCCAGGCGGTGATGTCCGGCACCATGGATGTGGTGATTGCCGGTGGTGTGCAGACCATGACCCAGATTCCGATCTCATCTGCCATGATGGCAGCGGAACCCCTGGGCTTCAGCGATCCCTTCACCGGCTCAAAAGGTTGGGTTGCCCGCTATGGCGATCAGCCACCCACACAGTTCCGCTCGGCCCAGATGATTGCCGACAAATGGAATCTGTCCCGCCGGGCATTGGAAGAATTCTCCTACGAGTCCCACCAGCGTGCCCTGCGCGCCATCGCCGAAGGCCGTTTCGATCGCGAGATCGTACCGCTGGAAGGCGTCACCATGGATGAAACACCAAGGGACACCTCATTGGAAAAAATGGCGGAACTGGATTTTCTGTTCGGCTGCGACAAAGTCACCGCCGGGGTTTCATCGCAAACCTGTGATGCCGCATCCGCCATGCTGATTGTGTCGGAGCAGGCCCTGAAGCGTTACAACCTTACACCCAGGGCCCGCATTCATCATATTTCCGTGCGCGCAGAAGATCCCATCTGGATGCTCACCGCACCCATTCCCGCCACCCGTTATGCCCTGAAGAAAGCGGGCATGACCATGAACGATATCGATCTGGTGGAGATTAACGAAGCCTTTGCCTCGGTACCTTTGGCCTGGTTGCAGGAGCTTGATTACGATCACGCCAAAACCAATGTCAACGGCGGCGCCATCGCCTTGGGCCATCCCTTGGGCGCCACCGGCACCAAGCTGATGACCACCTTGCTCCATGAACTGGAGCGCAGCGGTGGCCGTTACGGATTGCAAACCATGTGCGAAGGCGGTGGCCAGGCCAACGTCACCATCATCGAAAAATTATAACCACGGATCAAAAACCGGATTCTGGAGCGAACCATTATGCCAAGCTCAGCGATATGTAAAGACAGAGTGGTCATCATCACCGGCGCCGGTGGTGGATTGGGGGCGGCTTATGCCAAGGCCCTGGCCGCAGAAGGTGCCAAGGTGGTGGTAAACGACATCAATGCCGCTGCCGCCCAAACCACGGTGGATGCCATCAAGACAGCCGGTGGTGAGGCGATTGCCAATACCTCCGACATCACAAACTACGATGATTCCGCCAATGCCGTAAAACAGGCCATTGAATGCTTTGGTGATCTGCACGCGGTGGTGAACAACGCCGGTATTTGTCGCGATCGCATGTTCGCCTCCCTGAGTGAGGCGGATTGGGATGCCGTGATTGCCGTGCATCTGAAAGGCCACTTCTGCATCAGCAGCCACGCCGTGCATTACTGGCGCGATCGCAGCAAACAGGGCGAGAAGGTGGATGCCCGCATTATCAATACGTCCTCCGGCGCCGGGCTTAATGGCTCTGTGGGGCAATCCAACTATGCTGCCGCCAAGGGGGGCATCGCCTCCCTCACATTGAATCAGGCGGCGGAACTGCGCCGCTATGGTGTCACCGCCAACGCGCTGGCCCCCGCAGCCCGCACCGGCATGACCGAAGAGGTGTTTGCGGACATGATGCGCAAACCGGAAGACGGCTTTGACTACTATGACCCGGCCAACGTGGCACCGTTGGTG
>DKQK01000053.1 GCA_002471665.1 Gammaproteobacteria bacterium UBA7310 | reverse complement strand
GGCCGTCACATCAGAGCCGTAATTCACCAGGTACTGAATTTCACTGCCTTTGTTGGCACGCATGCGATCCGTCATTTCATAGGCCATCATCAAAGCCTGAGAGGTATAAATGGATTCCTGACTGAACTGCAGTGCCCTGGTTTGCATGGCAACCACACCAAGAATGCCTACAGTGAGCACCAAAACCGAAACAAGAACCTCAATCAGGCCAACTCCTTGCTGCTGACCACCATTAAATGAACAACTTTTTATGAGCATGAGAAGTCAGTGCCTCCGTTATCTTCATGTACACCTGAACCGTCGTTGTCTATGGAGCGACGAGTGGATCCCGTAGCCAACAGCACAATACCTCTGGCACGTTGTGCGACACCTTCTGAATCACATAATTTGAATGTTCCATTAACACCACCGCTGACCAGACCCCGCGCCAGAAAACTAATACTGGTAGTGTTGCCGGTAAAGGTCAGACTGAATCCGCCACTGACCGCATCCCCCACCCGCACAACTTCATTGGCATCAACGGTATTGTCGCCATCCGCATCGTGATAAATTAACCAGCCATTGCCCCAGGTGCCGCTGCAGGTTGCCTGATCAGAGCTGGCACAAAACACTATCGTGTCATTGCGCTTCACCGCCTCAGACCGGGCCAGCCGTAAACCCTGATGAAATTCATTGATGGATGAAACAACCCGGTTCTTGGCAATCACATCCCGAAATGAGGGAATACCAATCCCCGCAATCACCGCAATCAATGCCACTGTGATCATGAGTTCAATTATGGTGAAACCTTGCTGACGCATGTCGCCCTTCCGCCTGTTTGGTTTTTAATCAATGTAAGCATAGGAGGCGTACGGGAACCTGCCGCTGAGCGGCGACTACCGGTAGTTTTTGGAGATCAATGGGATAGGTGTAGGTTGTTTTGTGAACTAATCCGCGAATTTAGGGAGCAGTGGTTCCAATTCCCTAATAACAAAAAGAGGGTTATAAAAACTGTGTTATAACAATCACTTAAAAACCTTATTAGGTTATTAAGTGATTGTCGCAGCCAGGCGCAACCGGTATCAGCGCAGCTCTTTGGGCATGGAAAATACGATGTTTTCCTCGCGCCCCACCAGTTCATCCGGTGTGGCGCCGCCCCATGCACGCAACTGATCCACCACCTGTGAAACAAGCTCTTCCGGCGCACTGGCGCCGGCCGTAACACCGATGGTTTTCACACCGCGTAGCCATTCCTCTTGCAGTTGCGCCGGCTCATCCACCAGAAACGCTTTGGCACCACAACGTTCAGCCAGCTCCCGCAGGCGGTTGGAGTTGGAACTGTTGGGTGACCCCACCACGAACACCACCTGAGTCTCCAGGGCCAGGGTTTTTACCGCATCCTGACGGTTCTGGGTGGCATAGCAGATGTCATCCTTGCGTGGCCCCTGGATGGCGGGAAAATGTTGCCGCAGGGCATCGATGATGGCAGAGGTATCATCCACTGACAGAGTGGTCTGGGTCACGTACGCCAATTTATCGGGATGGTTAACCCTGAGTTTGGCCACATCCTGAACCGTTTCCACCAAATAAATGTTACCGCCATGGGAAACATCGTACTGCCCCATGGTGCCTTCCACTTCAGGGTGCCCTTCATGGCCGATCAGCACACATTCCATACCATCGCGGGAATACTTCATGACTTCCATATGCACTTTCGTCACCAGCGGACAAGTGGCATCGAACACTTTCAGGCCCCGGTCCGCCGCTTCATGCTGTACCTGCTTGGACACACCGTGGGCACTGAATATTACAATGGCATCGTCCGGCACTTCATGGAGTTCATCCACGAACACGGCACCTCGATCCCGCAAGCCATCCACCACATACTTGTTATGCACCACTTCATGCCGCACATAGATGGGCGCACCAAAGACATCCAACGCCCGATTCACAATGGCAATGGCCCGGTCCACTCCGGCACAAAAGCCTCTTGGGTTTGCCATTTTGATTTCCATCATATGCCTCTTTGCAGCGACTACTGCTGGTTGTTTCGTATTGACGCTTGCTTCGAACTCTGCAAGCTGACTGCCTGGGACTGCGCGTCCACGACGTTGATGATTTCCACCTGAAAAGTCAGGTCCTTGCCGGCCAGGGGGTGATTGAAGTCCACCTCTACCAGATCCTCAGCAACACTTTTGATTACGCCCGGCAGCTCAGCCTTACTTTTATCGGCAAAAGACACCACCACACCCGGTTCCAGGGTCATGTCACCACTGAACAGGCCCCGGCGCATGCGCTGGATATTGTCGGGGTTGTAGGGGCCGAACGCATTGGCAGCCTCTAACAGCACCGAACGTTTGTCACCGGCTTTCAAACCGAAAATACTCTGCTCAAAGCCGGGCAGCAAATTGCCATCCCCCACCGTGAATGTGGCAGGAGCCCGGTCTTTGGTGGAATCCACCACGGCACCATCCAGCAACAATACCGAAAAATGCAGGGTCACTCGTTTGCCCGGGCCAATGCGTAATTCATTCATTTAGCAGATCCCGGTTTCCAGAACATCTCAATAATCATCATCGCCGCACCGACGGTTATGGCACTGTCGGCCACATTAAACGCCGGAAAATGCGCTCCTTGCCAATGGAAATCCAAAAAATCCACCACGTGGCCGTAGGCAACCCGGTCATACAGATTGCCCAGCGCTCCCCCCAAAATCAGGGCGATGGACGCCGCCGACCACCAATCGTTTTTCGGCAGTTTGCGTAACCAGATAACCAGCATGATGCTGACCACCACGGCAATACCGGTAAAGAACCAACGCTGCCAACCACCGGCACCCGCCAGGAAGCTGAACGCTGCCCCCTCGTTATAGGCCAGCGTCAGATTGAAAAAAGGCAAAATTTCCAGCCGCTCGTATTTTTCAAAACTGCCGTCCACCGCCAGCTTGGTAATCTGGTCAATGATCACCACCACGGTGGTGAGCCATAACCACTTCAACATGCCAGTGGCTGATTCTGCTTTGTCTTTAACGCTTTCTGTCATGGTGGTCACTGATTGTATCAACCCTGTTTCATTAACAAAGATGCCTGCAGTTTAACAGTAATCCCGTGGCTCTCCATCCCCGTCCACATTGTCCACACAACGTAAACACAGCTCAGGATGATCGCTGTTGGCGCCCACGTCTTCACGCAGGTGCCAGCAACGCACGCATTTTTGATGCTCGCTCTTTTTCACTTCTACCCGCAAGCCATCCACCTCGGTGATATCACCACCCTGATTCCACTGGTGCACGCGCACTGCGCTGGTGATCATGGCGAAACGCAGCTCATCACCCAGGCGATCCAGATCCTGTTTCAGATCCTCGCTGCAATGGATGTCCACTTCCGCCTCCAGGCTGCCGCCAACAACACCCTGCTTGCGGGCATCCTCCAGCTGCTTGTTCACCGCCGTTTTAACGCCTTGAATGGTCTGCCAGAAATCCGCATTCATGGGCTCACCGGCCGGCAGCTCAAACAAGCCTTCATACCAGGTTTCCAGATGCACGGATTCACTGCGCTCACCGGGCATAAACTGCCACAGCTCATCGGCCGTAAAGCTGAGAATAGGCGCTATCCAGCGCACCAGTGCCTCGGCAATGTGGTACAACGCGGTTTGCGCCGAGCGGCGGGCCACACTGTCTTTCTGGCAGGTGTACTGTCGATCCTTGATCACATCCAGGTAGAACCCACCCAGATCCACAACGCAATAGTTATGCAGTTTCTGGTAAATGGAATGGAAGGAATACTCGTTGTAGTTATCGATGATTTCCTGCTGTAATCTGGCAGCACGATGCACTGCCCAGCGATCCAGTGCCAGCATGTCCTGCGCTGCAACCCCATGCGCTTTGGGATCAAAGCCGTTGAGATTGGATAACAGGAAACGGGCCGTGTTGCGGATGCGGCGATAGGAATCCGCCGTACGCTTGAGGATTTCATCAGACACCGTCATCTCACCACGGTAGTCGGTGGCCGCCACCCACAAGCGGATAATATCGGCGCCCAGTGACTTCATCACTTTTTGAGGCGACACCACATTACCTAAGGATTTGGACATTTTCTTGCCCTGGGCATCGACGGTAAATCCGTGGGTCAGCACGGTTTTGTAGGGTGCGTCCCCCCGAATGGCCAAACTGGTTTTCAATGAGGACTGGAACCAGCCACGATGCTGGTCTGAGCCTTCCAGATACAGGTCTGCGGGCACACGCAGGTTGTGCCGCTGCTCCAACACGGAATAGTGCGTCACACCGGAATCAAACCACACATCCAGGGTGTCGGTCACTTTGTCATAACTGGCCGCATCATCCCCCAACAGCTCAGTCGTATCCAGATCAAACCAGGCATCCATGCCCTGGGCTTCTACTTTTTTCGCCACCGCCTCAATCAACTGAGCGGTATTGGGATGCAGTTCGGAAGTGTCTTTATGCACAAACAGGGCAATGGGAACACCCCAGGTACGCTGTCGTGAAATACACCAGTCCGGGCTTTGTTCCAACATGCCTTCAATCCGGGCCTTACCCCACTCCGGCAACCACTCCACTTTATTGGCGGCTTTCCTGCAGGCATCCAGCAAGCCGTTCTGGTTCATACTGATAAACCATTGCGGTGTGGCCCGATAGATCAAAGGCGTCTTGGTACGCCAGCAATGGGGATAGCTGTGGGTCATTTTCGCCTGCTGCAGCAGAGCATGATTGCTTTCCAGCAACTGCAGAATTCTCGGCTCCACTTTGTAGACATGTTCTCCGGCCACCAGAGGTGTTGCGTCGCCGTAGGTACCATCAGCGCCCACATAGTTAAGGGTATTGATGCCGTATTTCAAACCCACGTTAAAATCATCGAGGCCGTGATCGGGGGCGATGTGGACTGCGCCGGTACCGGCATCGGTGGTCACGTGATCCCCCATTACAATGGGCACCTCACGCTGAATAAAGGGATGCTTCAATTGCAGGTTTTCAAGCTCGGCACCGTGCGCCGTGCCCATCACTTCGAAAGTGTCCACGCCATAGCGCTTACATACGGCGTCTACCAGGTCGCTGGCCAGCACGATCAGCTCATCACCGCTGCCCGCATTCAGCTTCACCAGGCTGTATTCCAGATCCCGCGCCAGCGCCACCGCCTGGTTGGCCGGCAAAGTCCAGGGCGTGGTGGTCCAGATCACAACGGAAACCGGTAACGATGCAGAACCGATTCCGAATTTTCCGACCAAGGCATCCCCATCCAGGGGCGCAAATCGCACATCAACCTGGGTGGAGGTTTTATCCTGATATTCCACTTCGGCTTCCGCCAACGCAGAACCACCCACCACGCTCCAATAGACAGGCTTGAAACCTTTCACCAGGTGGCCGTTTTCCGCAATACGGCCCAGCGCCCGGATGATGTCAGCCTCGGTTTTGAAGTCCATAGTGAGATAGGGATTATCCCAGTCTCCCAGCACCCCCAGGCGGATAAAATCCTCACGCTGGCCGTTGACCTGTTTCATGGCGTAGTCGCGGCATTTTTTGCGAAATTCCGAATAAGGAACCTTGACCCCGGCCTTGCCGATTTTCTTTTCCACATTGTGTTCGATGGGCAGGCCATGACAATCCCACCCCGGCACATAGGGCACATCAAAACCACTCAGGCGCTTGGCGCGCATAATGGTGTCCTTCAGGATTTTATTCACCGCATGGCCAATATGAATATCGCCATTCGCGTATGGCGGGCCATCGTGCAGAATGAACTGAGGCCGCCCGGCAGTGATGGCCTGCACCTGATGATACAGATCCATTTGCTGCCAGCGTTTAAGCAGCTCAGGCTCACGCTGAGCCAGGTTGCCGCGCATGGGAAAAGCGGTATCCGGTAAATTCAATGTCGCTTTGTAATCGGCCATGAAATTCAATTGCCCTTTGCTTTTGGTTTCGCAAAAAAATGTTTTGCTGTTTCAATATCCTGGTGGATGGCCTTGGTAAGTGCATCCAGCCCGTCGAATTTTTTCTCATCGCGGATTTTATGGCGGAACATCACTCGCAGGTGCTTACCATACAGATCGCCCTTAAAATCCAGCAGGTGCACTTCCAGGCGCACCTGTTCACCACCCAGTGTGGGTCGGGTGCCCAGATTGGCCACCCCCTGCTGCACATCGCCCAGGCCCCGCACCTCCACCGCAAAGACACCGGTAACCGGCGTTCGCACCCGCTTGGGCAGCAGGTTGGCGGTGGGCACACCGATGGTGCGTCCTAATTTTTGCCCGTGTATCACACGGCCCGACATAAAGAACGGGCGACACAACATCACCGAGGCAGAATCAAAATCGCTGCTCTCAAGACATTCTCTGACCCGGGTACTGCTGACCCGTTCCCCATGCCATTCGAAGGTGTGAGTGTTTTCCACACTGAAGCCGTTTGCCGCGCCCATCTTCTGTAAAAAACGGAAATCACCGGCCCGGTCATTGCCAAAACGGAAGTCATCCCCCACCACCAGATGCTGCACCCCCATTCCCTGAATGAGGATGTTTTCACAAAACTCCCGCGCCGACTGACTGCAGAATCGCTGATCGAATTTTACGCAAAGCACCCGATCCAAACCCAGCTCTGCCAGGATTTCCACCTTTTCACGAAAGGTCATCAAACGGGCCGGGGCATCTTCCGGGGCAAAGAATTCTCGGGGTTGGGGTTCAAACACCATCACCGCAGACGGTACAGCCAGCGTCTTGGCCTTGGCGGTCACCTGACGGATGATGGCACGATGCCCGAGGTGAATCCCGTCAAAGTTACCGATGGTCGCCACACACCCCCGGTGGCGGGCCCGTAAATTGTGTACCCCGCGAATCAGCTCCATAACCCTGCCAATATGCCAAAAAGGCGAGCATTATAGCGGACTTGGACGCCGGATATAACTGCGTACAGGGCAATCCCTCCCTGCCGCCGGCGACATAACAGGCACTCACTCTAGCTGTCGGGATCTCAGATCCCCCATGCGCATCCCCAGCAGCAGCAATGCGCCGAAATACGCCGCCATACCCGCCAGGACCATCACCGCCAGATAACCACTGCGCCATTGCCAGCCCCAGGCCAGCCACTGCGCCAAATCCTTGTTCAGAAAGACAATAACAGCCACCATGACAGCGGCAGACACCACCAATCGCAGCACAAACAGCCACCAGCCCGGCTGCGCCTGATACACACCCTCCCGCCGTAATCCCAGCCACAGCAAAAACGCGTTCAGCAACGCCGACAGTGAAGTAGCCAGCGCCAGGCCCACATGGGCCAGGGGCACAATCAACGCCAGATTGAATACCATATTCGCCACCATGGCTTTTATCCCCACCTTGACCGGAGTTTTGGTATCCTGGCGGGCGAAATACCCGGGCGCCAGCACCTTCACCAGCATGAAGCCCAGCAAACCGGCACCATAGGCCTGCAAACTGAGGCTGGCCCGGTCCACATCCGCCGCGCTGAATTCACCATACTGAAACAGGGTCACCAGCAACGGTGCCGCCAGCACCACCAACGCCAGGGCCGCCGGCAGGCCAATCAGCAGCACCATTCGCACGGCCCAATCCAGGGTTTGCGAGAATGCCTCCACCGACTGGCTGGCATGCTTGCGGGATAAGCTGGGCAGAATCACCGTGGCGATGGCGATCCCGAACACCCCCAGCGGCAGCTCCATCAGGCGATCCGAGTAATACAGCCAGGACACACTGCCGTCCACCAGAAACGACGCCAGCACCGTATCCAGCAGCAGGTTGATCTGTGCCACCGACACCCCGAACATGGCCGGTAACATCAATGCCAGGATGCGCTTAACCCCGGGGTCAGACCAGCCCCAGCGGGGTACCGACAACAGCTGGATTTGCCTGACAAAGGGAAACTGGAATACCAGTTGCACCACACCCGCGGCCAACACCCCCCAGGCCAGGGCAATAATGGGCGGATCCATCAGGGGCGATACCAGCAATGCGGCGCCAATCAGACAGAGATTCAACAGCACCGGTGTAAAGGCGGGAATCGCAAACCGCCCGTAGCTGTTGAGCACGCTGCCCAGCATGGCGGTGAGGGATATCAGCAACAGGTAGGGAAAGGTGAGCCTGAGCATGTCCGACGCCAGATCGAACTTCTCCGGCATATCGTGAAAGCCCGGAGCAAACAGAAAAGTGACGGCCGGGGCAAACACCACACACATCAAACTGATCACCATCAGCACCCCACCCAGGGACCCCATGGTATAGCTGATCAGCAAGCGCACTTCTACCTGTTCGCGCTGACTCCGATACTCCGACAAAACCGGCACGAAAGCCTGGTTGAAAGCGCCTTCGGCAAACAGGCGCCGAAAGAAGTTAGGTATCTTGAAGGCAACAAAGAAAGCATCCGCACCGCCCCCGGCACCAAACACATTGGCCACCACCACGTCCCGCACCAGCCCCAGCACCCGCGACAACATGGTGAACAGACTGACAATCCCGGTGGAGCGCAACAATCCGCCCTGCTTACGCCCCGACTTTTCGTTCTTCATAGCTTGGTTTTCATCAATACTGGGTCTCCCATTGAGGCGGCCATTATACGGATACGCCGGAAAATCCGTATCCTTTGATTTAAATAGCCCATAGGCCTTGACACTAGGGGCCCGGGTGGGAATAATCTTGCGTCCTCGAATTCAAGTCGCTTAGCGTCTGATTATTCGACATGAGTTGCTTGTATTAGTTACTAATACAGTTAGACGTTCAAGTTACGTTACACGTTCAAGTTTCAGCAATTTTACTGATTATCGATAAGATAAGGAGCTAGACCTTGGCTAACATCAAATCAGCTAAGAAACGTGCACGCCAGGCTGAAAAGCGTCGCAGACACAATGCCGGTCTGCGCTCCATGGTTCGCACATACATCAAGAAAGTGGTTTCCGAAATTGCCACCGGCAACAAGGAAAACGCCCAGAAAGCCTACCTGGAAGCGGTACCTGTTATCGACCGCATGGTGAGCAAAGGCATTATCCACAAGAACAAAGCGGCTCGCCACAAGAGCCGCCTGAGCGCACAGATCAAGGATCTGGCTGCTTAAACGTTGTTCCTGGAACACAAAAAAACCGGCTTTAGCCGGTTTTTTTGTGTTCGGGCTCTGCATCAGAACACCACCATATTATCCCGGTGTATCAGCTCCTTCTCGTCCACATACCCCAGTATGGACGCAATGGCATCAGAACTCTTGCCCATAATGCGACGGGCTTCCTCAGCGGAATAATTCACCAGCCCACAGGCCACCCGCTGATTGTCCGGCCCCACACAGGACACCATCTCACCCCGGGAGAAATTGCCGGTCACATCCCGCACTCCCACCGGTAACAGGCTGACACCTTTCTCCCGCAACACCTTGGCGGCACCGGCATCCAGAGTCAGTACGCCACGCATCTGCAGGTGCCCGGCCAACCACTGCTTGCGCGCCGCCATGGGTGATTCATCCGCTGTGAGCAGGGTGCCCACCGCTTCTGCCTGCTGAATGCGGGACAACACGGCGGGCAAGCGCCCCCCCACTATGATGCTGGCAGCACCGGAGCGGGCCGCCAGCTGCGCTGCGCGTAGCTTGGTGGCCATACCACCACGCCCGAGGCTGCCGGCACTGCCGCCAGCCACACCCACCAGCGCCGGATCCGAGGCACGGGCATGGGAAATCAATCTTGCGGAAGGGTTGGTGCGGGGGTCGGCATCGAACATACCATTCTGATCCGTCAGAATAACCAATAGGTCCGCCTCCACCAGATTGGTCACCAGAGCCCCAAGGGTGTCGTTGTCACCGAAGCGAATTTCGTCCGTGACCACGGTGTCGTTCTCGTTCACCACCGGAACCACCCCGTGGGAAATAAGCGCCAACAACGTGCTGCGGGCATTGAGGTAGCGCTTGCGATCCGATAGATCGTCGTGGGTCACCAACACCTGGGCGGAATGTACATCATGGGCCTTGAAAGACTGCTCCCAGGTCTGCACCAGCCCCATTTGGCCCACAGCGGCGGCGGCCTGCAGATCATGAATGGCTTTAGGTCGCTGCTTCCAACCCAGCCGCGCCATGCCTTCTGCCACCGATCCGGAGGACACCAGCACCACCTCAATCCCTCGCTGACGCAGCTGCACGATCTGCTGCACCCAACCGGCTATGGCCAACTGGTCCAGACCCTGCCCATCATTGGTCAACAACGCGCTGCCAATCTTCACCACCCAACGGCGGGAAGCTGCCACCTGGCGGCGCACATTTTGGCTATTGTCGTCAGACATCGTATGTCATGCTCTCCAACCGGCTACACACCCGATCAGTGCGGTGCGTACACCACTTCCACATCGTGATCATCGTCGTCATCATCATCCGCGTCCGCGTTGCGCTGACGGCGGCGCTCGTGCTTGTATTCCTGAATCTTGAGACGGGCCTCTTCCTCCAGCCGTTGACGGGCTGCCCGCTCCGCCTCGGCAAACGCCTCATCCGCCGCCATGCGCTGATCCAACTCTTCCAGATGGTTCATGATGGCAAACACCAGCTCACCAGTACCCACGCCATTGGCGGCAGAAATCCGGAACACCGGCCCCTCCCAGCCCAGATCGTCAATGATCTCCTGGCAACGGGCCTGCGCTTCCGCTTCCGGTAACAAATCGATCTTATTCAACACCAGCCAGCGCTCACGGTCTGCCAGCGCCGGGCTGAACAATTGCAATTCCCCGGCGATGGCATCCACGGATTCCACCGGATCGGTTTGATCCCATGGCGCAATATCCACCACGTGCAACAGGATGCGGCAGCGCGCCAGATGCTTGAGAAAGCGGATGCCCAACCCCGCGCCTTCAGCGGCGCCCTCGATCAAACCGGGAATATCCGCCATAACGAAACTGCGCAGGCGATCCACCTTTACCACACCCAGATTGGGCACCAAGGTGGTAAAGGGGTAGTCGGCCACCTTGGGTTTGGCCGCGGAAACCGAGCGGATCAGGGTGGATTTGCCCGCATTGGGCATACCCAACAAACCGATATCCGCCAGCACTTTAAGCTCCAGGCGCAGATTGCGCTTTTCGCCAAGCGTACCCGGCGTGGTCTTCCTGGGGGCCCGGTTGGTGCTGGATTTGAAACAGGTATTGCCCAGCCCGCCGCGGCCGCCTTTCGCCACCACAAACTGGTCACCGGCTTTCAGCAAATCACCCAACACCTCTTCAGTGTCTTCATCCACCACTGTGGTGCCCACCGGCACTTTCAGCACCAGATCCTCACCACTGGCACCGGTACAGTTGCGACCGGAACCACCTTCTCCTCGTTTGGCCTTGAAAATGCGCTCGTAGCGGTAGTCCACCAGGGTATTAAGCCCATCGTCCGCTTGCAGGATCACGCTGCCACCCGCACCACCATTGCCACCGTCCGGGCCACCGAACTCAATATACTTTTCCCGGCGAAAGCTCAGACAGCCGTTGCCGCCGTCGCCAGCTTCCACCCGAATAGCTGCCTCATCGACAAACTTCATGATTGCTCCTGTGCATTCGCGTAACCAGAATGATTGAATTGTACTCCGACCAGCGGCGCCGTGCCCACGGCAGGATGCAAAAAGGCACAACGCAAAAAGCCCCGCCTTACGGCAGGGCTTAAGCGATCCTGGACGACAGCAGTGTCGTTTAGGCTACTGGCTCGATTGAAACGAATCTACGGTTCTTAGGACCTTTCACTTCAAACTTGACCACGCCGTCTGCTTTCGCATAGATAGTGTGATCTTTACCCAGACCCGTGTTGGTGCCAGAGTGGAACTGAGTGCCGCGCTGACGAACAATGATGTTACCAGCCTTGACCACCTGACCACCGAAGCGCTTAACACCAAGGCGTTTGCTCTCTGAATCGCGCCCGTTACGAGTACTACCACCCGCTTTTTTGTGAGCCATTGTGCTTCTCCTTAACTGTCTTAGGCGCTGATGCCAGTGATCTTCACTTCTGTGAAGTACTGACGATGGCCCATTTGCTTACGATGGTGCTTACGACGACGGAACTTGATGATTTTCACCTTGTCGCCACGGCCGTGGGTCACCACTTCTGCCGTCACTTTTCCGCCTTCTACAACCGGTGCACCGATTTTAACGTCGTCACCGTTGGCTACCAATAAAACCTGATCAAACTCGATGGCAGAGCCGGGATCGGCTTCCAAAAGTTCCAGCTTAACCACGTCGCCTTCAGCGACCCGGTGCTGTTTGCCACCACTTACAAATACCGCGTACATAGCTGCTGACTCCAACCGCTTTTCTAAAGCATCAGAATAGTGTGTCTTGTTCCGACTGACCACCGACGCTTTCTGTTGATAGGCGTCAGGTCACAGGGGGCGCAATTGTAAGGGAATCGGATAACCTGCGCAAGCCTAATCCTCGGGTCATTTTCACCACCCTGTACAAAGGCGGGACAACAAGTAAAATCAAGTCTTTAGCTTGACACCCCCGAAGCCCCACCATAGCATTCGGGGCGTTTTCACATTCTTACTGGTGTGGCCCTTTGCCACCCCCTGCCCAGGTCACTTTAGGTATGGATTTTAAAGCGATTTCCGCTGCTGTCGAGACCGATTTTCAACAGGTTAACGACTTTATTTTCAAGCAGTTACATACTCATGTGCCGCTCATCAAGGAAATCGGCAACTACATTATCGACAGTGGCGGCAAGCGCCTGCGCCCGCTGGTATGCCTGCTCAGCGCCCGCGCGCTGGGCTATGAAGGCCACCGTCATGTGGAGATCGCGGCAGTGGTTGAGTTTCTGCATACCGCCACCCTGCTGCACGATGATGTGGTGGATGAATCCTCCCTGCGCCGGGGCAAACCCAGCGCCAATGAAGTCTGGGGCAATGCGCCCAGCGTGCTGGTGGGTGATTTTCTCATCTCGCGCTCGTTTCAGATGGTGGTTAACGTGGGCAATATGCGGATTCTGCAAATTCTGTCAGAGGCCACCAACCTGATCGCCGAAGGGGAGGTACTGCAACTGATCAACTGCAAAAACCCCGATACCCGCGAAGATCAGTACATGGAGGTGATCCGCTACAAGACCGCTAAAATGTTTGAAGCCTCCGCCCAGTCCGGCGCGGTGCTCGCCAACCCGAAAGAATCCGTGGAGATGGCCTTTGCCCGTTACGCGGATCACCTGGGGCTGGCATTTCAATTGATTGATGACGTACTGGACTACACCGGCAGCGCCGATGAGATGGGCAAAAACGTCGGAGACGACCTGGCGGAAGGCAAGCCGACCCTGCCTCTGATATTCGCCCTGCAGCACGCCGGCGCCCCCGAGCAGCAGATGATCCGCAATGCCATCCGGACCGGCGGCCTGGAGGCCATTGATGCCATCACCCAGGCTGTAAAAACCTGCGGCGCTATTGATTACACCATTGAGCGTGCCGAAGAACAGGCACGCCTGGCAAAAAAAGCCCTTGGCCCAATCGAAGATTCCATATATAAAGAAGCCCTGTTAGCATTATGCGACTTGGCGGTTGCCCGTAATCATTAAACCGCAATCATGATCGGAGTGTAGCTCAGCTTGGTAGAGCACTGCCTTCGGGAGGCAGGGGTCGGAGGTTCGAATCCTCTCACTCCGACCATTTCCTTCTCCACACCCCCACCTGTTCCTGCCCAGCAGAGTTCTTCACCTGCAAATTTACCGCGTCAACCCTGTAACAAATCGCCCCCTCCCCCCCTCTACCTTTTGGTACGGCGACAATTAAGCGCTGACATATCAATCAAATATATAACTAAACCAAAAGGAGATACTCCGTGGGGTTATCAACTCGGATCGGAAGGATTTTGACCACTGCAGCACTGCTGTTTTCATTGGGGGCATGCAAGCTCAACGTCATCGAGGAGGAAGGGCCGCGCAGTGCGGAGTTCTCCCGTATTGGAAACAGTCAAACCATCGTATTTATCCACGGCATGTACTTAACACCGGCTGTCTGGAATGACTGGCAAAACTACTTTGAGGCACAGGGTTATGAGACCCATGCCCCCGCCTGGCCTCTGCACGAGTTCAGTGTAGAGGAGCAGAATCAACTGCATCCCAATGCCACGCTGGGCGAGCTTAGCCTGAAAGATGTGCTTAACCAGTATCGCGCGTTCATCAACACCCTGGATGAAAAGCCCATTGCCATTGGCCACTCGATGGGCGGGCTGGTTGCACAGATGCTGCTGGAGGAAGGCCTGCTGAGCGGCGCCATTGCCATACATTCGGCGCCTCCCTACGGCGTACTCAGTGCCGAGCCTGAGTTTCTAAAAGCGAACTGGCCCATGCTGAACCCATTGATCAGCGTGGATGAGCCCATTCAACTTACCCTGAGCCAGTTTCAATACGGTTTCGCCAACGGTATGGAAGAAAGCGAGCAGCAGGCCGCCTACGAAGAATACCTGGTGCCGGAATCACGTCGGGTGGGGCGCGCCACCACCACCAAGGCTGCGCAGTTGCAGTTTGATGTGGCAAGGGAGCCTCTGTTGCTGATTGCAGGAGGCATCGATCGCACCATCACTGCTCGCCTGAACTACGCGAACTTTCAGGCCTACAGAAGGACTCCGGCCATTACGGATTTCAGGCAGTTCCCCCAAAGGAATCACTGGACCATAGGCATGAGCGACTGGCAGTCAGTGGCAAATTATATTGCGCAATGGATCGAGGCCCAGCGCTAGGCACTTCACACGGGTTGGGAGTTCCCTAACTCTCAACCTACCCAGCCCCGCGCCGGCCTGCTAGCATTAAGTGAACCAATGCAGTCAGGATCAGTAGTAATGCGGGTATATTGCGGGATTTCTTTTCATGGATTTGGTCACCTGGCACAAGCGGCACCGGTCATTCACGAATTAACGCAACGGATCCGTATTGATTCACTCACGCTTCAATGTTGCGCACCACCTGGCGAGTTACAGCGCTGGTTCAGCTATCCACATCACCACGAAAACATTGAAACCGATGTCGGCATTCCCATGTTTGATGCCCTCACAGCGAATGAGGAAGCAACCTATCAGCAATACCAAATTCAACTTCAAGAGCGGCCACAGCGTATCAAGCGATTGGAAAATCTGCTGCGCAAACACAACCCGGATCTGGTGCTTTCCAACAACAGCCCGTTGCTATCCCGCGCCGCTGCCAATCTGGCAATACCCTGCTTTCATTTCTGCTCACTGAACTGGGCGGATATTTTTTGGGGCTACTGCCAGGGCAAGCCCAACGCAAATGAGATTTACCAGTCGCTCTGCTCGGATTTCAATGCCGCTGACGGATTTTTTCGACTGCCGCCTTATATGCCCATGCCAGGATTAACCAACCTGATCGATGTGGACCCGGTTTGCAGAACAGGCCAAACAAGAGATCTTATACGCGAGCTGCGCCTTGAAAAGCCCCACCACCTGGTATTGATATCCATGGGTGGCATGCCGTACCCGATTGACTTTTCAAACTGGCCCCGCTTCAAAAACACCACGTTTTTATACGGTGGCGTTTACAGCCACGAGCTGCCTCCAAACTTTTTGCATAGCCAGGAGCTGAACATCCCGCATTTGGATTTGATGTTCAATTGCGATCTGGTCATCACCAAACCCGGATACGGTACCTTTGTGGAGGCAGCCTGCAGTGGCACCCCAATCCTCTACCTACCAAGGAAGGACTGGCCGGAGGAACCCTGGCTGATCCAATGGCAACAGGACAAAACCTATTGCCAGGAGATCAGTGCTGAAAAACTAAGAACCGGCAATCTGCAGGAGGAAGTCAGCCAAGGTTGCGGCCAGCGCCGCGCTCCCATTGTTAAACCAACGGGAGCAACTGACATTGTCGACCACTTGCTGGCAACCTTAAAGCCTACCCAGTAAGGGGTGATCCCAACCTTACGATTCTGCCGCAACCCCAACTTGTCGCTGTGGCAACCAGACTGAAAAGGTGGTTCCTTTGCCGAATTCGCTGCAAACACTCACTGCACCACCATGCAATTCCGCCAGCTCTTTCACCAAGGCCAAACCCAAGCCGGTACCTTCCGGATTAAAGCGCTCCATATTGCCTACTTTTTCAAATTTATTGAACAATCGGCCGATATCCTTTTCCGATATGCCGATGCCTTCATCTTCAACCTTCAGCAATACACCAGCGATCCCATTGCGGGCATGGTCTACGAGAGAAACTGTGATATTTCCTCCGGCGGTGAACTTCACTGCGTTGGAAAGCAGGTTAATCACAATTTGGCGTACCCGTGTGGAGTCGGCCTGAATCATACCGTGGAACTGGCAATCCAGCCTGAGCGTATTCTCCTTGGCCAATGCCAGCGGTAAAAACTGATCCCGGGCGTTCATCAGCATTTCATCCAGCGGGAACTCTGAAACGCTCAGTTCCAATTTACCTAAATCCACCTTACTGATATCCAGCAGGTTATTGATCACACCCAACAGGTGATTGGCATTACGTTCCACGATGACCAGAGATTCGCGGCTACGTTCATCCAGTTTATGACCGGAACGACGCAGTACCCGATGGGTAAACCCGATCACAGAATTCAATGGTGTTCTCAGCTCATGTGACATGCTGGCCAGGAACTCGGTTTTAGCCATGCTGGCTTTCTCAGCAACATCTTTGGCAAGGGCCAGCTCCTGAGTCTTTAAACCCACCTGTGTTTGAATATAGCGCTGATGGGTCAGCATGGTCAGCAACACCGCTTCTAACAGCGCCACATACAGCAACCCACCGATCAAAATGGCATAGCTCTGCCAGGATGAAACCTTCTGCATGATGGCCGTGGTAGCCGACAACTCCAATCTGATCGACCGCCCCAGAAACTCGAACACCGTATACCACTCTGCCTTCTGGCCGGCCTGCTCGCCTTCATAGAGTGTCACCGGGGGGCCACCATCACTGACATCCAGCAAGCGGATGGCCGCCAGAAAAGCGGGATCCCGAATTGAGCGCAGTATAACCTGATCCACCTTGAAGATTACCTGCACCACCCCATTTACCCTTGTGCCCGTATACTCATAGCTCGGTGCCGCCATGATATAAGAGATTTCAGACTTCTGGTGCTGCACCAGGGTCAGCGGCTCACTGGCCAGGGTTTTACCCTGATCAAGCACCTGTTCCAGATCCCCGCGGCGATGCTCCAATCCCAGCACATTGAGCCCATGCACCCGCTCATTACCGGTAAAAGGATGGGTGTAGGCAATGGGCAGATAGCGGGGATGATCCCGGCTCACCAACATCTGCCCCTCCGTGCCGATTTCCCGAATCTCGAACCGGTGATAGCCCTGCTGACGCAGGGCTTGCACAAACGGGCCGCGCTCACTCTGTTCAATCAGGGGCAACCACTGCACCGCCAATACTGACGGGTGATCCTGCATCAAGGGGCGACAAAAAGTATCAAAGTCAGAAGCAGTAACGGCGTCACTGGCGGTAAAAAAACTGGCGGCAGCCGCCAGAATCACTTTCAACTCATTGATATTGAGCCGCAGAACCGCCTCATGCTGCTGCCCGATATCGGCGATAAGCGTGCGCCGATTTTCCTGTTCCAGGCTACGGACAAAATAGAATGACGCAATGACCAACACCAGAAAGCTGATGGGTAACAGTGCCGTCTGCAGGTTGCGTTCTTGCTGCGGGTTGCGATTGAACAACTGAATAAGAAAAGGTGTAACGACCAATGCGCCGACCGAATCCCCCACCCACCAGACGATCCAATTGCTTAACCAATATGACCAGGGAACAATATCAAACAGCCCCAACATGGTGGCACCGTTCAGGGAGTTCACCAGACAACTGACTGGCCCTGCCACCACCAGGAAACGCAAAATCTGAGAGCCGTTCGACAAGTCTTCCGGCAAAAGGGAAAAACGGGCCATCAGGAAGCGGGCAAACGCTGCCTGAATAACGGCGCCAATGCCGATGATCGCCGCAAACGACACCTGCTGCTGAGTGATATCGATGCCCTGATTGAATGAGGTGTAAACATTGGCAGCCAGCGCCCCCAGAAAGATACCGGGGTATATCATACGCCCATAAAGCAGTACGAAGCCCAGCGCCACGCCCGCCGCAGGCCAAACCGGGGTTGCATAATCCGGAGGGATCGCCAGCAACTCGGTACTAAGGGCAAGCCCCCAGTACAACAGCAGCACCAGCACATTTCTCAGGATGTTTTTATTCACTCCAGCAGCGCTCCAGCCCCAACGGATATGCACTAAGAATAGCAGCTAATAAACACTGTCGAGCCGATTTATACAGACCCGGCTGGGCCTGCAACAGGGATAATTCGGGCGGGGCGTTACTCGTTGCCCGCTTTCAGAGGGTAGTAGCCAAGATAGCGCCCGAGAACATTACGCAGCGCAAGAGTATCCACCGGCTTGGGTAAATGCTCGTCCATGCCGACGACACGGGCCTTCTCCTGATGTTCTTTCAGCACATGGGCAGTCAATGCGATAATGGGGATCGGTTTCAAATGTTTGCTGTTTTCAAACTGCCTGATCCTGGCCGCCGCGCTGTATCCATCCAATACAGGCATTTCGCAATCCATCAATACCACATCAAACTCGTGATGCTTTGCTATCAATAGCTCAATGGCCGCCTGGCCATTTTCACAAATGTGAAAGCCCGCCCCCAGCTTGCCAAGCAGCCCGGCAATAACCATCTGATTTACTTTATTATCTTCCACCACCAGCACCTGCCTGCCGCTAAACTGTGCGTCGATTGCATCAATCTCTTCAATATCGGGCAAGACTGGCTCCTCTTCCAACTGCAGGATCAACTGGTGTAACTGGCGGGGGGCGAACGGTTTTTGCAAACAGCCGATCATATCCTGATAGGCCATGGACTTGCTCTCACGGGCGCTCGCCATACTGTTTATAAAGATAAACTTCGGCGTTTTTATATCCGAACGGCTGCGCAGACTCAGCACAAAATCCAGTACGGAATCCGTGTAATCGACAATCACCTGCTGCACACCACTGCCCCGGCATGCTTCATAATGGATCATCTCAGAGGCCTCGCTCCATCCTGATGCCAGTAGCGGTTTCATGCCCCAGGCTGCGGTCTGCTCTTTTAAAACATTGGCCATAGCCGGCGAATTCACCATGATCAATACGGTTTTATTCTGCAACGGCGCCACCGGCAATACACAATTGCGAACGAATTTTCTGCTGGCACGACGACATTCAATACTGAACCAGAATCGGCTGCCTCTGCCAGGAGCACTGACTACACCAATCTCTCCCCCCATAAGCTCTGCCAGCTTCTTCGATATATTCAATCCCAGTCCACTGCCGCCAAAGCGACGATTAACGCTGAGATCAGCCTGGCAGAATGGTTTGAAGAGTCGGCCCTGGGCATCCTGATCAATGCCAATTCCAGTATCCACCACATCAAAACGCAACTTTTGTGCACTCTGATCTTTAATTGCGGTGTCCACCGAAACCCGCACGCTGACATACCCTTTCTGAGTAAACTTGAAGGCGTTCGCCAACAAATTCAACAAAATTTGCCGCAACCTGACCGGATCCGCTTTCACGTAACGGGGCGCATCAGGTGCAAACGAACACAGCAGATCCAGCTGTTTCGCTTCCGCGCTGGCTGCAAAAAACGTCACACACTCCTGACACAGTTGTTCAAGATCCACATCTTTCTTTTTCAGCTCAAGGTTGCCCTCAGCAATGTTTGCGTAATCCATGATGTCATCAATTATTCCCAGCAACGCTTTGCCCGACTGGGATATGGATGCCAGGTAGTGTCGCTGCACATCGTCCAGCTCTGTATCCAACATCAATTCCGACATCCCCAACACACCATTGAGCGGGGTACGAATTTCATGGCTCATGGTGGCAAGAAAACGGCTCTTGGCATCATTTTCCGTTTGCGCCAGCAACAAATCCTGGCGCGACTTGAGATCATCCACGGCGGACTGATATTTAAGTTCCAGGTAACGCTTGTGCTGTTCCCGAACTTTCATTTCGTTTTTAACTGCCTGTTGTTGTGCTTCCAGCGTGGCCCTGCGCTCTTCGTTAATGCGATCAGCCAGGGCAAATGAAAACAATAGTATTTCCACCGCTGAAGCCAATTGCACCGAATGATTAATCAGGGTGTTGCTGGGGAAAACACCAAACTTGCTTAACCCCGTTACAAACACCGAGGCCAGCAAAACCGTCCAGGCCAGAACAAAAAACCGCGCTGCCCGCACCCCCAGATGCATGAAATAGAAGCCACAGCAAATCACGATCAGGGTGGTTGGCATACCCACCATGGACACCAGAATAGTGGACATCCGGTATTCCAATATAAAACTGAAGGCAAACACTCCCAAGAAGCAAACAGCCAGGGCGACGAATACCCGGTAGATTTTTGGTGTGTTACGGCGGATATCAAGCAACGAGATAGCAAACAGTGTTCCCATCAATCCGAATATGGCCAAGGATGCAGGAATCACCACCGTATTCAGGGCGGGATAATCAGACCATAGAAAGCGAAACCCGATACCCTGTGCGGCAGCCACATAGCTGGAACAGCCCAGCGCGGCACCGATGTAATACAGGTAACTTACGTGGCGAACGCTCACATAGATGAACAGGTTATACAACACCATCACCACAATGATGCCGTAGTACAGCCCCTGCCCTACCATAATGGGCTGCTGGGCATCAAAGTAATGATCATAATCCCAAAGGGTTAAGGGCGCTCCCAACGAACTGGTGGAACGTATCTTCAGATAAACGTCCACCATGGCATCGGGTTGTAGTGTCAGCGGCACCAGGAAGTTGTTGGCGGCCACCGGGCGTTGCTCAAACGGCAGATCATCACCCAAATGCCATTCCTTCACCAGGTCACCGCGCTCCAACACAAAGACATCCACCCGATCCAGCAGTGGATACTGAACTTCCAATAAGGTATTTAACGAAGTGCTGCCGGCATTGTGAATGGGCAACCGGACCCACAGGGTATCTCGACTGTAACCAAAAAAAGGGGCACTGCTTTGCGTTTGAAACCAATCCTGTCGCCGCATTGAGCGCAAATCAGCGAGCATCAGATTATTGCTTTCATCGAGATAATATTCAGCCAGGGTACTCACCGGCATGGCGCTGAAACGAGCATTGAGATGGGCAACGGTTTTAGCGTGAGCGAGTTCAGTCAGCAGACAAAAGAACACCAGCAGGCAAGCTGAAAGCATTGCCTTTTGATTCATCCTGAGTCTATCCCTATAAGTGCTGTCCTTTTCTGAGCTGCCTGAAGCGTGCTGCAAGGGTGTCCTACCAGTCCGTCTATTTACTTGTCCGTAGTAACTCAATATAGACTAACCCAGCCTCACAATGTCCATATTTGAACAACTCAATTGGAATTTTATAGCCTAATTGACATCGTTCTCTGGCCTGCCTGCCCACAATTCGTTGTTACGTCAGCCCCAGCGGCGCAACAAGTGAGCACAACCATTTGATTATATTACGTTTAATGCTCGGCCCGGCTACATTGCCGTGTAGTTTGGCCCTCCGCCGGCTTCCGGTGGCACCCAGGTGATATTTTGAGTGGGGTCTTTAATATCACAGGTTTTACAGTGAACGCAGTTCTGGGCATTGATGCGAAATACCGGCTGCCCCAGCTCTTCCACCACCTCATAGACCCCGGCAGGGCAGTAACGCTGGGCCGGCTCTCCATAGGCTGGTAGATTGAATTGCAGCGGCACTTCAGGGTTCTTGAGTTGCAGGTGACAGGGCTGATCCTCACGATGGTTGGTATTGGACAAGTACACTGAAGAAAGCTTATCAAAGGTAATCAAGCCATCTGGTTTTGGGTAGGTCAGTGGTACTGCCTGGTCAATGGGTTTGAGGCTTTCATGATCCGCCTGATTATCTTTCAGGGTAAGGGGCAGACGCCCCCGCAACAGGCCGTAATCGATAAAGCTGAACGCTGAACCCAATAACATGCCAAAACGATGCATGGCAGGGGCAACATTGCGGGCCTGATGCAATTCGTCGTAGAGCCAGGACTGCCGAAACGCGTCCTGATACTCCACCAGATCCGCCTGGTTGCGGCCGGCAGCGAGGGCTTCCGCCACCACTTCGGCAGCCAGCATACCGCTTTTCATGGCGGTGTGGTTGCCTTTGATCTTCGGGTAATTCATGAATCCGGCATCACAGCCGATCAGCAACCCACCCGCAAAACTCAACGCAGGCACTGCCTGTAATCCGCCTTTGTTGATGGCCCGTGCGCCATAGGCGAGACGCTTTCCACCCTGCAATAAGGGTTTGATCAGCGGATGCAGCTTCCACTGTTGAAACTCATCGAACGGGCTCATCCACGGGTTGCTGTAATTGAGATCCGTGATCAGCCCCAGTGCAACCTGATGGTTTTCCGCATGGTACAGAAACGCGCCGCCTCCGCTGCCGCTACGGGCCAGGGGCCAGCCAAAGCAATGCAACACCTTGCCGGGCTGATGCTGCCCGGGATCGATCTCCCATACTTCCTTAATACCGATGGCATAATGCTGTGTGCCGCTGTTGGCATCCAGTTGGAAACGCTGGATTAACTGTTTGCCGAGATGGCCACGGCAACCTTCGGCAAACAATGTGTACCTGGCCCGCAGATCCACTCCCGGTTGGAAACTGTCTTTGGGGCTGCCCTGCTGATCCCGTCCCATATCGCCAGTGCGTACGCCCACCACACACTTGCCGTCATCCAATAGCAGTTCCGAGGCGGTAAACCCAGGGTAGATCTCCACCCCCAGCGTCTCCGCCTGCTGGGCCAGCCAGCGGCAGAACACACCCAGACTGATAATATAATTGCCTTCATTATGGATCATGCGGGCAGCAAGCCGGCGTGGGAAGCGCATGCTGCGCTGACCGGACAGCATATAATGTACTTCGTCTTCGGTAACCGGTACCGTTAACGGCGCTCCGCGCTGTTCCCAGTCAGGGAATAACTCCTGCAAGGCAGTGGGCTGCAACACAGCACCGGACAACGAATGTGCCCCCACTTCAGCGGCTTTTTCCACTACGCAGACGCTGATCTCAGAGCCTTGATCGTGTGCAATCTGCTTTAAGCGGCAGGCGGCAGACAATCCTGCCGGGCCTGCTCCCACGATCACCACATCGTATTCCAATTGATCCCGTTCCATCACGCTCTCCTTCCGTTTCTTGTGCTTTGGGCTGATGCCCGTTTACCAGAATCCAGAGTACTGCACGGCATGGCAGAACAAATCACCCCTGCAGGTGAAATCAAGGGGTGATATGGAGGGGTGATACGGAGGGTTGATATCAAGAGTGGGAAAGTGAGAAACAGAAGTGGAATTGAGTACCGCTGATCTAAGTGGATTTTACTTTCAGCAATACCTGGGTTCGGTTTTCCACCCCCATTTTTCCATACAGGTTGCGGATATGAACTTTGAGGGTATTGGGTGATATAAATAACCGGTCTGCTATTTCCTTATTGGTGAGGCCGTCACTGATCAACGCCAGCACCGCCTGTTCCCGCCGGGTGAGCGGCTCCACGGAGGCGGGTTCTTTGCTATCACTTTGCGTTGCGCCGGCAATGCCAGCCGGCGCCGGCGTTGCCGTCACTTCCTGTGGCAAACGGGAAAGCCAATAGGCCTTTTTCTGTCGGGCTCCCTCCTCCATCAACAGCCACTCATCGGCAAGCAACGCCCTGGCCTCTGACCAGTCTTCCTGCTGTATGCACAACTCCATGGCATCGGCGTAATAGCCGTTTTCCCGCAACCAGGCCAGCGCACGCCGGCCATACTGTCGGCGTTCCTGCTGGGGCCATTGTTGTGCTATCTGCAGCAGGAACTGCCGAAAAAGATCGTGGTAACGATACCAGGTACGATGATTATCCAGGGCCACCAGGAACAAATCACTGCTTTCCAGTTCTGTAATCAGTTGCAGACTGTCATGGCGCTGCCCCACCGCGTTACACAACCCGGCGCAAAACCGGGGTGCCAGTGCCGTCTGCATCAGAAATTGTTTTAACGGCTCAGGCTGCTTGCGAAAAACTTCATCCAACAGGTAATCCGACACGTGTCGATCCAGCGGTTGCTGTTGTAACAGATCTTCCGCAGCCAGAGTGTGGTTTTTCAACGATAAGGCCACCAGTTGTAATCCGGCCACCCAGCCTTCGGTCTGCTTGCTGAACCTGGCCAACAGGTCATCGGCGTGGTTCAGGAGCATGGTGTGGTGAAAGAATGCCACGCTTTCTCCGGGATCAAAGCGCAAGTCTTCGGCGCCCAGTTGCAGTAATTGACCGCTGGCCCGGCGGCGAGGCAAATTCAAATCCGGTTGATCCCGTGAAGTCATCACCACGCGCAGGGATGAAGGCAAATGATCCAGAAAGGTATTGATCAGGGAAAGCAGTTGCGCATTCTTTATATGGTGAAAATCATCCAACACCAGGGTGATGGGGTCATCGGACTGGTTGCGCTCACCCAGCGCATCCAGATCGTTCAGCAACGAGATCACCACACTGGCGTAGTTGCGTCGCGGTGATTCCAACCACACCGCTTGTGCCTCCTGACCCAGGCGAGGTTGTATTTGCTGCAGCGATTGAATCGCATATTGCCAGAACACTGTCATCACATCGTGCTCGGGCCCCAGGCTAAGCCAGGCAAACTGCTGCGGCTTGTGATGCAACCATTGGCTGACCAGGGTGGTTTTACCGTACCCCGCAGGTGCCGACACCAGCAGCAGCGAGCCACCGGCACTGGCCTCCAGGCGCTGAATCAGATGGGCACGCACCACGGCATTGGCACGTAACGGTGGCAGGTAAAATCGGGTTCTTAACAGCATAATGGGGCAACGTTATTCACATTGCCCCATTGTTGCAAAACCTGAAGTCAATTAGCAAAAGATTTAACTATGCTTCCTGCGTCTGACCGGTGGGTGCCGGCGTTTCAGCATTGCGCTCCGGTGGATTCAACTCATCCTCCCGGGGGAATTTAAGCTTGGCCCAACTCTGCGCGTAAATCACCCACATTAATTGCAGGCGCGCAATTTTCATTTCCTCAGTGTTGCCACTTACCTTCTCCGCCCGCAGCTGCTTGATTTTCTGTTCCAGTGCCATGCGGTGCTCATTGAGCCGTTGGCGAATTTCCTCACCGGACAGGCCTGCCAGGTTCATAAACGGGATCTGGAAATCTTCCGGAAACTCTGACATGGGGGACTTATTCCATTCCAGAATCGCCTGCCAGGGATACTGAGTGTAACGGCCTTGATGGCCACAGATTTCATCCAGACAGCGCACCACGTAGCGGAGCTTTCCTTTCTCCGACTCGGCACTGCGCTCTTTTACCAAGCGGGCTTCACACCCACAGGTACAGAAGTTTATCTCCGGCTTTAACTCGTAAATCGGGTTTTCGTTCGTGTCGTTCATATTATCCGCGAGTCTATGTAATACAACGATTTAATTTACCTGAGGCCCATGCGCGAGCGATGCTTCAGGTTATGCGAGACGTTCTAAACTTTCCAAAGTAGGAAAAAAAGTAAACAAAAATATCACCAATAGCCACTTTACTGTGATTTGGCTCTTTTTTGAAGAGGGAGGTACAATCTCCTCCACATTTTGCCTAATAATATTCTGGGAATCAGTGTGATGTCTTATTGGTTGTTCAAGTCCGAACCGGATACGTTCGGCATCGATGATTTAAAAGCGCGGGGAAAAAAAGGGGAACCCTGGGACGGGGTACGTAACTACCAGGCCCGTAACATGTTGAGAGATGAGGTTAAAAAAGGTGACCTGATCTTTTTTTACCATTCCAACACCAAAGTTCCGGGTATTGTCGGCGTTGCTGAAGTGATTAAGGACGGCTTCCCCGACCCTACCCAATTTGATCCCGAAGCAAAATATTACGACCCGAAATCCACACCCGACAACCCACGCTGGTACTGTCCCCAGGTGCGCTTT
The DNA here is from genome assembly GCA_002471665.1 of Gammaproteobacteria bacterium UBA7310. Lineage (GTDB taxonomy): Bacteria > Pseudomonadota > Gammaproteobacteria > Pseudomonadales > Ketobacteraceae > Ketobacter. Next base: position 92,336 of record DKQK01000053.1, on the reverse strand, counting down.
AAATCAAAATTCAAGGACACCATCAGCCTGGACGAACTGAAAAAGATTCCGGCATTGCAGGATATGGCACTGGTAAGAAAAGGTAATCGGCTGTCGGTAATGCCGGTTACCGAAGCGCAATGGAATTTTATTATGGGCTTGGCGCAGCAATAATCTGTTGCAGATACACCTTTTCGCTTACCAGATCCTGTGGCGAGGCAACACGATCCACAAAGGTCTTACCGATCAAGTGATCGTATTCATGTAAAAAGATTCTGGCCGGGAAACCGGTCAGTTCAAGCAAGCGAGACTGTCCGGTTCTATCATAAAACCGGACATCCAATCCTTCCGGCCTGGTTACCTTGCCCCGCAATCCCGGCACACTCAGGCAGCCTTCCCACAGGGCTGTGTGGGTTTCCGAAAGATTTTGGGGTTCAGGGTTGATCATCAACAACGGTGCCATAGCGGGTGCGTCCGGATAGCGGGCATTGGGGCGCGAGGCAATGATCATCATCTGCAACGGCACACCGATTTGCGGAGCAGCAATTCCCACACCACCTCGCTGATCCATCCAATACTGCAAAATATCGGCATAGGCCAGCGCCGAAGTCAGGTCAGCCACATCCACTGCGCGGGCCACTTGCCGCAGACGGGGATCACCCAGTTCTACGATCTCAAAATCATCCGGCTTCATAAACTAGGAAAACACTTTGCTCTTGGGCAGCTTGTTGACCAGGCTCAGGGGGTTGAGCGTAGGCAAATACACGCGGCGTGCGCTGCGTTGCAACAGGTCCAGCGAGTGCAACAGATCCTTGGCGGATCGGGGTGGGGCCATCTGCAACAGACCCAGGGTGTAGATGGCTTCCTTGGCCGCCCCCAGAACGGAGGAGGAAACGGCAAAATCCTTGAACAGCATGAACGTATCCAGGTCACCAAAGGTAACCACCTGGGGTTTGTTGGAAGGCTGGAATGCCCGCATGGCTTTGCCGGTCAAAAGGCGTTCGACATTCTGGGCAGCAGCCTTACCCATATCAATGGCGTGAAAGGCCTGCTTGGCCAGGGGCATGCCCTCCGGGTTGGCGGCATCGCCGATGATGAACACGTTTTCACGGGCTTCGCTCTGGAAGTAGGGATTCACCGACGCCCACTCATGGTTTGCCTGGGTCAGGTAACTGCGTTGCAGGAATCCATTGGGGGCGGCACCGGTTGACCAAATGGTGATATCGCTTTCAATGGCTCCACCATCGGCGAGGCATATGCCTTCGTGATCCACCGATTCCACTTTCTTACCCAGATGATATTCAACCCGGTAACCATCCGTATGGCTGCGAATCTTGCCATCCAGGTGCCCCGGGGAGCGGGACAGCAAATGCTCCGATCCGTCTACGATATTGAACTCGAATTGAGGCCGGTGGCGGTAAGCCCGCATCACTTCTCCAAACGCCTCAACCCCTTCAATGCCGGCACCCACCACCGTCACCCGTGTAGTCCGGTGGGACAGGGAGGCGCGGTGCAGTTTGCGCGCAATCACCTGGCACTGCTCAACACTTTTCATGGGCAGGGCAAACTGATCGGCCCCATCGACACCAAAGGTGTTGTTGACGCTACCCGTGGCAACGATGCAGACATCAAACGGCACTTTCATACCGTTATCCAGCAATACCGTGGAGGACGTCATCTCCATGGCACGGTTCATCAAAAAGCGGTGCCCCAGTCTACGCACCAGAATGTTGCGGTTGAGCCGTAGCTCGTCCCCTTTTTTTACACCGGAGATGATTTCATGAATATTGGGAAGCCACTCAATGTGAGGGCTGGGATCGATGACGGTCACGTCATAACGAGTGGATTTGAGTTGCTGGGCCGCGTTCAACCCGGCAAATCCACCACCGACAATGACGATTTTTGGCTTAATCTGTTTTCCAAACATGTTTTGGCTCCGCTAGTACCCGTGTTTCAGACACCGGCACCCATCCTTAGTCTGCGGTTGCGCATTCTATCGTAAAAGCAAACCCGCGCAATCAACGATTAAATGCAATCCTCTTGCCACGAATATTGGGGTTCACCTCACCGTTTTCAAATGCCATCTCTCCATTGACCAGTGTCGCCACAATGGACGATTTGAAGATGTACCCGGAAAATGGCGACCAACCGCACTTGGAATACAGTTTCTGCTCATCCACCACAGTGGGCGCATCAAGGTCCACCAGCACCAGATCCGCCCAATAGCCTTCCCGAATATACCCCCGCTCGGCGATCTGGAACAGTTCTGCCACATTATGGCTGGTCTTCTGCACGATCTGCTCCAGTGACAGGAGGCCACGATGATGGTGTTCCAACATGGAAATCAGTGCATGTTGTACCAGCGGCAAGCCGGCCGGCGCCTTGAAATAGCTGTTTTGCTTTTCATCCCAGGTGTGGGGTGCGTGGTCGGTGGCCACCACATCGATCACGTCATCCCGCACCGCCTGCAGCAGCGCCTGGCGATCGGTTGCTTTCTTGATGGCTGGATTGCACTTGATGAGAGCGCCTTTGACTTCATAATCCTCTTCACTGAAAAACAGGTGATGAACACAGGCCTCACCGGTTATCTGTTTATCAGCCAGTTTACCGGCCTGCAGCAAGGACAGTTCTTTTTCGGTGGTCAAGTGTAAAACGTGCAAACGGGTTCCAAACCGCCGGGCCAGGGATACCGCATAGCTGGAGGATTTGTAGCAGGCCTCCTCAGAGCGAATCAGCGGATGGCAGGACATGGGGACATCCTCACCGTATTGCTCGCGATACTTGTCTTCGTTGGCCTTGATCATGGGTGTATCTTCGCAATGGGTCACCACGATGGTGGGGGCATTGGCAAAGATGCCTTCCAGAATTTCCGGTTTGTCCACCAACATATTGCCGGTGGAGGCGCCCATAAACACCTTAATGCCACAGGCGGCTTTGGGATCGAGGTGTTTGATTTCCTCAAGATTATCGTTGCTGGCCCCCATGTAAAAGGAGAAATTGGCCAGTGACTTTTGTGTCGCCCGCTGGTACTTGTCTTCCAGTGCCGCACGGTTGATGGTGAGAGGGTTCACATTGGGCATTTCGAAGTAACTGGTAATGCCGCCGGCCACGGCAGCGGCGGATTCCGTGGCAATCTCGCCTTTATGGGTAAGGCCGGGCTCACGGAAATGCACCTGATCATCAATCATCCCCGGTAACAGGTGCTTACCGCCTGCATCCAGCACCCGGTCGGCCGCCTGAGCGGACAGATCCGCACCGACTCTGGCGATGCGCCCATCCTGCACCAGCACATCCAGCGCTTGAATCTTTCCTTCGTTGACAACGTTGGCGTTGGTGATTAACAGGCTGGTCATAAGGCAATCCTATACTCTATGGCTTTGTTTAGCAGAATCTGGCAGCGTATTATAACGGATTCACCCCTCCACATGACACCGGGACTTCTTCATGTCAGCATTGTTTGTAAAACACCTCACCGTTATCGACTTTTCTTATGTGCATATAACCCGAGGCATTTTGGGGGAAAGCTGGATTGTGGATGTGGAGCTGTACGGTGAGCTGGACAACCAGGGCATGGTGTTTGATTTTGGCCATGTGAAAAAGCAGGTGCGGGATGCGGTGGAATCCCTGTTTGACCACAAACTGGTGGTGCCCTCCGGGCTACCCCAATGGCAAACCAACACCACGGCACAGGGCCTGGCGCTGAGCTGGCAGGATGACCAGGGGCGAACGTTCTCTCACCTTTCCCCGGAGGAAGCGGTTCAACCGGTGAACGCTGACGTCATCACCACTGACGCACTGATTCCCCTGCTGGAGGATGTGGCCATGGCCGCGGTACCGGATAACGTATCCCGGGTGGTGATTGAATTGCGCCCGGAAGAAATCGCCGGCCCGTTCTATCACTACAGTCACGGCCTGAAAAAGCACGATGGGAACTGCCAGCGCATCGCCCACGGCCACCGCTCGCGTATCAAAATACTGCGCAACGGCAAGCGTGACCCGTTACTGGAAAAAGCCTGGGCGCTCAAATGGCGGGATATCTACATCGGAACCGAGGCGGATATGATCAAACGCTTTGAGGATAACGGCGTCGAATACTGCCACTTTGGCTATGATGCGCCCCAGGGCCGCTTTGAGCTGACGCTTCCGGCCGCCCAGGTGTACCTGATACCCACTGATTCCACGGTGGAGTATCTGGCTGATCACATCGCGGCAACCCTCAAACAGGATCACCCTGATCACCAATTTGAAGTGAAAGCCTACGAAGGGGTCATGAAAGGGGCAATCGCCCACCGCTGAGACAGCAAAAAAATCACTTTTTGGCGCACCCACCTTAAATAACGGCCCCATTAATGGGCGCATTATGGGTGCACTCTTTCAATCAAGCGGCTTTTTTACCTTGTTTTCATAGACTTGCATGCAAAAGCCGCCTTGGCATAACCCTTGCGTTGCCCCCAGCAGCGCTTTCTAGCCTTAGCCATACAAGAGCCACTCAAGAGAAGGGTAATGACCATGACACCGGAACAAATTGAGAAAGTACAAACCACCTTTGGCATGGTAGAACCCATCGCCGACCAGGCCGCTGGACTGTTTTATGGGCGCCTGTTTGAAATCGCACCGGAAGTGCGCCCCATGTTCAAGGCCGACATCAGCGAACAAGGTGCCAAACTGATGCGCATGCTGGGGATCGCGGTGCGCGGCCTGTCCAACCTGGAGTCCATTGTGCCGGCGGTGCAGAACCTGGGGGTTAAACACCTGGATTACGGGGTGAAGGAAGAACACTTCCAGCCGGTGGCGGAAGCGTTGCTGTGGACCCTGGAACAAGGCCTGGGGGATGCCTGGGATGAAGAAGCCAAGGTGGCCTGGACCGAGGCCTATGTCATCCTCTCCACCACCATGATCGATGCCATGAAAGCCGCGCAAACCAAGGCCGAACCTGTCAAACCCACAGGCTTCTGGGCCAAGCTGAAACACTTCTTCGCCCCCTCGCCTGCCTGATTACTCGCACCTGCGCCGACCGGAATCAACACTCCGGCCGGCCACCGTAGCCGGTGCACCCTGCCGGCCCCGCCGCTTAACTTCACCGCCCCCCGCTTATTTCACGTCCGCGTGAAAAACTGCCCCTTTGCGGCTTTAGACAGAGCCCATTCTTTTATACAATGCCCGGTTCACGCGCCAAAAGCGCTCATCGGGTCACCCCCGTCGTTTACAGTAGGAATCGAACACCCAATGTCAATTCAGATTACTTTGCCGGACGGCAGTGTCCGGGATTACGATGCCCCCGTAACTGGCCTGGATGTGGCCACTGACATCGGCCCGGGGCTGGCCAAGGCCAGTCTGGCCATGTACCTGAATGATGAACTGGTGGATTTGACCACCCCGCTGACCGAATCCTGCCGCGTAGCATTTTTAACCCGCGACAAAGACGCCGCCCTGGAATTGCTGCGGCACGATGCCGCCCATGTCATGGCACAAGCGGTCAAAGAGCTGTTCCCGCAAACCCAGGTCACCATCGGGCCGGCCATCGAGAACGGTTACTACTACGATTTTTTTCGTGAGGAGTCCTTCACCCAGGAGGATCTGCACAAGATCGAAACCCGCATGGCCGAAATCGTCGATCAGGATCTGCCCCTGACCCGCGAAGTGTGGGATCGCAACGAGGCCATCGAGTTTTTTAAAAAAGAAGGTGAGGAATTCAAGGCCGAGCTGATTGCTGATCTTCCGGAAGACGAGGTCATCTCTGTGTACCGCCAGGGCGACTTCCTGGATCTGTGCCGCGGCCCGCACCTGCCCAGCACCGGCAAACTGGGCAAAGCCTTCAAAATCATGAAAGTGGCCGGTGCCTATTGGCGCGGCGATTCCGAGCGTCCGCAGCTGCAGCGGATTTACGGTACCTGCTGGCGTGACCCCAAGGAGCTGAAAAAATACCTGCACATGCTGGAAGAGGCGGAGAAGCGCGATCACCGCAAACTGGGTAAAGAGATGGGCCTGTTTCACCAGCAGGAAGAAGCCGTGGGCAGCATGTTCTGGCACCCGAAAGGCTGGCGCACACGCAAAGCCCTGGAGAATTACATCCGCGGCAAGATGGAACGTAACGGCTATCAGGAGATCGCCACCCCCCAGATCATGGACCGGAAACTGTGGGAGCAATCCGGCCACTGGGACAAATACGCCGAAGACATGTTCACCATCTGCACCCATGATCACCGGGACATGGCCATCAAACCCATGAACTGCCCGGGCCATGTGCAAATCTTTAATCAAGGGCTGAAAAGCTACCGGGACCTGCCCATCCGCCTGGGGGAATTCACCACCCTGTTCCGCAATGAAGCCCACGGCGCACTGCATGGTTTGATGCGGGCGCGTTCCTTCAGCCAGGATGACGCCCATATCTTTTGTACTGAACATCAAATCAATGAGGAAACCGCCGCCTTCATCACCATGCTCAATCAGGTGTATCGGGATTTTGGCTACGAAGACATCCGCATCAAATTCTCCACCCGCCCGGATAACAAGGCCGGTACCGAAGAAACCTGGGACAAGGCCGAAGCCGCCCTGCAGTCGGCGGTGGAAAGCCTGGGCCTCGAATGCGAACTGAACCCCGGTGAAGGGGCATTCTACGGACCAAAACTGGAGTTCGTGTTGAAGGATGCCATCGGCCGCGACTGGCAATGCGGTACCCTGCAGGTGGATTTCGTCCTGCCGGAGCGCCTGGACGCCGAATATGTGGGTGAAGACGGCAACCGTCACCGCCCGGTGATGCTGCACCGTGCCATTCTGGGATCTCTGGAGCGCTTCCTGGGCATCCTGATTGAATCCACCGCCGGCCACCTGCCGCTGTGGTTGTCACCCCTGCCGGTGGTGATCGCCACCATTACCGATGATGCCCGCGATTGGGCCATCGAAGTGGCGGATAAACTGAAGGCCGCTGGTGTGTATTGTGAGCTGGACCTGCGTAATGAAAAGATCGGCTACAAGGTCCGTGAGCACAGCAAAGCCAAGGTACCCCAGATCTGGGTGGTGGGTAAAAACGAAGCTGAAGCCCAACAGGTGGCCGTGCGTCAACTGGGCAGCAAAAACAATGAGGTGATGGACATCAGCGCTGCCCTGGAAGCCATCACCAGCGCAACACGGGTGCCGCAATAAACCATGACCATTCAACTGTACAATACGCTGACCCAGCGCAAAGAAGTGTTCACCCCCATCAACCCCGATGAGGTGACCATGTACGTGTGCGGCCCCACCGTGTACAACTTTGTGCACATCGGTAATGCCCGCCCGGTGGTGATCTTCGATATCCTGTTCCGGTTGCTGCAACGGCACTATCCCAGCGTGAAATACGCCCGCAACATTACCGATGTGGATGACAAGATCAACGCAGCAGCCAAGGCCAATGGCGAAACTATCGCAGAACTGAGTGAACGCTATGTCCAGGCCTACAACCAGGATATGGCGCAGCTGAACACGCAGCCACCGACCCTGGCCCCCCGCGCCACCGACAACATTGACGCCATGATCCAGCAGATCCAGGCTTTGATTGAACGTGGCCATGCATACGAATCGGAAGGCCATGTGCTGTTTCAGGTGAGCACGGATCAAGAATACGGCAAGCTGTCTCACCGTAAACTGGACGAGATGATTGCCGGCGCCAGCGAGCGGGTGGAAGAGGCCTCCTACAAACGGGAGCCCGCTGATTTCGTTTTGTGGAAACCCTCCACCGATGATCTGCCGGGCTGGGATAGCCCCTGGGGCCGCGGCCGCCCCGGCTGGCATATTGAATGTTCCGCCATGATCAACAAGCATCTGGCGAATACCATCGACATACACGGTGGCGGCCAGGACCTGATCTTCCCCCACCATGAAAATGAGATCGCCCAGGGCACCTGCTGCCATGAAAGCGGTACAGAACAGTTCGTGCGCTACTGGATGCACAATGGCTACCTGAATATCGACGGTGAGAAGATGTCGAAATCCCTTGGTAATTTTTTTACCGTACGGGAGCTCTTGGAATTGTGGCCCGGTGAAGTGATTCGCTATGCCCTGCTGACAGCGCACTACCGCAAGCCACTGGACTGGACCAAAGACCTGCTGTCCAGCGCCAAATCCAGCCTGGATCGCCTTTATGGGGCGCTGCGGGATGCGCCAGTGGAAATCGAGCCAAACCTGACGCACCCTGCCCTGACGGAGCTTGAATCCCATTTACAGGATGATCTGGCAATACCTCAGGTGCTGGCGGTATTACACACGCTGGCCGGAGACATCAACAAAGCTAATGGCAAAGAAAAGCGGGCACTGCAGGCGGTTCTGCGCAGCGCAGGTGGTTACGTGGGCCTGCTGGATCAGGATTCAGATGCCTGGTTCAAATGGCAATCCGGCAAGCAGGAATCCGGGTTGAGCGATGCAGACATCGATGCCCTGATTGCTGAACGAGCCCAAGCTAAAAAAGACAAAAACTATGCCCGTGCTGACGAGATTCGCGTAGAACTGAAAAATCAGGGCATCACGCTGGAGGACTCCCGCGAAGGCACCCGCTGGACCCGGGATTGACCCGGGCCGGCACCACTGCTTTCCTGTTATTCCGCTATACTTGCAGCAGTGATCGGCGCAACCACCTCACACCGGCGCATCACACTCGTTGCGGAACGGCAAAGGAAAGCAGACACTCACCAAACGGAAGCGGTTGATTACGTGCAACAGCAAATTGACAACCCAGGGATCCCGACCATCACGGCAGCCAGACTACTGCAGGTGTTCTGTGTCCTTGTGCTGTTGCTTTGCAACGCTGCCATGGGGGACACGATCACTATCTATCATTTCAATCCTGAATCCCACAGCGACCGCAATCTGATTCTTAAAAACACCTTTGATCTTTACTTCCAGGCCCGATACAACATCCAACTGCAACCCGTGGAAGACCAGGGTTCATTTGAACAGCTCATCACCAGTGGCGGCCATAACCTGTTCATAATGTCGCACTGGCATTATCATCAGCTCGTCAAAGCCCACCCGGACCTGACCCCCAGATTACAGGGCATCAAAGATGGAAAGAACACCTTTCGTAAGTTGTTAATTGGAAAACAACCCCTACCGAAGGGGCGCATGACCATCGCAGTCTCCGGGACAGAACGATATGTTCAGACTCTGCTCCAGCAAATGTCGTTCACTGATTCCACGCTGGGTTCCAAACCGTTTCGCTTACTGAAGGTACCAAAAGACATTGACGCATTGCTGGCAGTCAGTTTCGGCATGGCTGATACCGCTCTGGCGGCTGACAGCAGCTTTGAAAAACTCTCCCTGCTGTATCGTAACGAGTTTCAGCAGCTAGAAATCCTGGGCACCAGCCAGCCACAGCAAAGGTTGGTGGTTGTGGTGCGCAATGAACACCAGCAACAATTACAAACTGCGCTGGAAGCGCTGGAAACCATGGACCAGTCGAGCGAAGGCAAGCTGGGCCTGAATCTGTTAGGACTGGACGAATGGACGCAGATCAACTCCACCCAGGCACAAGGGGGGCGACAACGATGACCGTCAACAACCCCATGATAAGCCTGATTATCGCACTCTGGATCGGAAGCTGGATGGCAGGTTGTCAGTCTGTCCATCCCCCGCAATTAACCGGTAATACTCCGGCCAGGGTACTGATTATTAACAGCGACCACAGTGTACCGCGTTATGAAGTTGCGGAATCTGCTTTTATTAAGACATTGCAGCACTCAACCGTTCTGCGGATAAACCTGCAGGATGACAACCTGCCCATAGAAACCGTATTGGATGAACTGCAAGTAACCAAACCGGACATCATCTATTGCATCGGCGCCAAAGCCCTGGGAACCGTTCAATCCATCACCCCAAAAACGCCAGTTGTGTACAGCTCTGTGTTGAGTTGGCGCCAGTTTCTGAATCAGCCCGGCTATTATGGCGTTACCAGCGAAATTGCACCGGCGGCACAGCTGGCCTGGTTCAAACATTTCTTCCCGGAAATAAAACGCATTGGTGTTCTATACAGCCACACTAACAGCGACTTGATACGGGAAGCCCATCATACTGCCGAACAACTGGCCTTAACTCTGATTGATGCGGAAGTGGAGATTGATTCCGCCCGCGCACAAGAAGCAACGCAATTACTGGGCAAGGTGGACGCGTTATGGATACTACCCAACCCGGTTGTACTGGACTCACAGCCACATACCACGGAGCTGTTCGAACTTGCTCAGCAGGCAAAAGTAGCCGTATTTGGCTACCACCCGGTGTTCATGGAATTTGGTGCAACCATGAGTATCAATGCCGACTTGGCCACGACCGGGCGCCAGGCGGCTCTGATTGTTCAGTCAATATTGGAACAACAATCACAAGCATCTGCCATTCAATTTCCAGCAGGGAGCAATATATCACTGAACTTACGCAGGGTTCGGGATTATCAGCTGTATCTCAACCCGGAAGCACTCAATTCGGTGAGTGATTTACTGAACCACTGAACAGAAACCATTAGAGCAACAGCTCCACTGCCAACATCACACTCCGACCGGAAGCTGGATAGTCTGACATTGCATTGCCGTTAACATCCCGTGAAGGATTTTCAAGATCCTCATCCAACGCGTTATAGACCGACACCGTTACTGAGGTGTTGTGCTCTGAATTCAGCCAGGTAAGCGCTACATCAACAGACGTCTGCTCAGGCATGGCACTGCGAATATCACCGGCCTCCCGCTCCAGGGAGCTTTCATATAAAACAGCTGCATACCCCTTCCAGTTGCGTGAAAATCGGTGATTCAGCATGGCATTGGCGCGATGCAGCGGCACTTCAGCAGCGCGCGCATCGGCCGCCACATTTTCCGGATCCTGATAGGTGTAATTCAGGTTCAGACTGGAACCGGAAACAAAACGCAGCAGATACTCCACTTCCAATCCAGTGACTTTCAACTCCCCCGCGTTTTCCGAATAATTTACAGCGCCGGCTCCCGCCGTGGGAATAATGGCATCTTCAATACTGTTGTAGAAGCCCGTTAATTTGAGGGAACTGGAAGGGCCTAAAACGGTTCTCAAGCTCAATTCAAAAGTATCGATCTCTTCTGGTTCCAGATTGGGATTACCCACCACCGAATTATTGTTGGTGTTATACAGCTCACCAAAGGTTGGCGCCCGAAATGCAGAACCGTAAGAAGCCACCCACTGATAGCGTTCGTTCATTTCCCAACTGACACTGGCCCGAGGATTGAACGTGCTACCGAAATCACTGTAGCGGTCATAACGCGCTCCGGCAATCACTCTCACCCGCTCTGTAGCATCCCATATGTCCTGCACATACCCTGCTGCGATATCCCGCCGATGCTGACCATTCCAGTTCATTGAATCGGACACATTCACCAACCGCCCCGCACCGGAATTGGTCCATAATTCCACGTCATATTGTGTTTGATGCTCTACTGCCACGCCAAACAGAACTTTATGATTACCGGATATCAACGTGTTCCATTGCGCTTCCGCACCACTGCGATCGTGTTTAATGGGGCTACGCAAAAAAAATCCGGGCGTGTATTCCCAAGTATTATCAAATTCAAAATGATCAAAATACACTTTGCTTATGAGATACGACTGGGAAGAGAAGTCACTTTTATAGCTGGCTTCCAAAAAGTACTCCTGGTAATTCTGCAAAGATCCCTCGTTCAATACGCTGAAGGCCCCCAGGTAATCGCCCGCCTCCCGCTCCAGGTAACGCCCTTGAAAACTAAAGTCCCCGTAGCTTCCCTGAACCCCTATTTCATGACGCTGCTGCCAATAGTCTGTCTTACCACTATTGCCCAGTGAATCCTGCTCCACCTCTGATTTCCAGCCATCGGTCTGATACAGGTTCAGGTTTACTGCATAGTTCCAACCCTCTGCCGCTTCACCGTGGGCAACATTCAGTTCACCGGTACCAAAACTGCCTCCGGCCACACTCACCTGAGACCCCGACAGATCTTCTGCCGATTGGGTCACGATGTTAATGACAGCCACGAAAGCATTGGCGCCATACAGGGCCGACCCCGGGCCGCGCACCACCTCAATCGCCTGGATATCCTTAACCGGAACATCATGCCGGCTCAGCAACGCGCCCCCATTGACCAGGTTATTATTGACAGGGTGCCCGTTAATCAGAAAAAGAACTTTCTCGGAAAAATCGGTTTTCACGCCCCTGACTTCCAGTGAGGTAACACCGACATTGATCTGATTTACACCCAAACCGGGCACATGTTTCAGCGCATCCATCAATGAGCGCGCACCCATTTGTTGCAACTGCTGCCTGGTGATCACCGTTACCGTGGAACCACTTTTATCGACTCTTTCCCGGGTTTTAGTGGCGACGGTGACATACTGCTCCGCCTGCAACCACTGAATTTCCTCTTGCAGAGCGGGCAACTGCGCCCCCTCTGCCATTGATACCGAGAGCAGCAAAAAACTGCCTGTCATCCTTTTTGCTGAAGTCATGTTAGGTCCTTTGAATCTAGCTGAACAATTCCCTGGCATCCTCAATGAAGCGATAGCCGCTCAACTCCGGCTGGCCAAATTTTTGCAGCAGCAATTCAAGATACTTAAAAAACATCTGGGGAGTTCGAATCGCATCCACTGCTTTCACCCACATCAAGGAAATCTGCACTGTGTCACCCTTGTCAAATTGACTGCAAATTTCAGAGTTGGTCATTGGTGATCCATCAACCCCCATGGAGCAGATCATATCGGGGCCCAGAATAAAAGCTGCGGGTTGCCCATCCACATCAATGGTTGCCAACAGGCTCTCGTTTACAAAGTAAAGTTTCACGCTCATGCCCTGACCATCGCTGACCGTGATGGTGCCTACATCAAAGCCATCTTCCACCTTGTTGGTGGCAGCGGTGACCGTGCCAACAGACATAATAATGGCATTATCAGAATAGTATTGCGCTATGATCGACTGTACAGCACTCAACGGCTGAGCCGTTGCCATTGCCGTGCCGATCGATTGGGCCAGGCTGAGTGAACCCGGTACAAAAGCGTCCGGACTCTTGATCTGTGCTCCGCTAACCGGCCAAGTCCCTACCGTACCTGCATCCTGCAATTTCGTACTCACAACCTGGCGAACCTGTGCTTCCAGCTCGGTGGCATTGGAGGGGTGCAGGGGAAATTGCTGATCCTCCTCACTCACCACCAGCGTTTCATTGACCGGGAAATTCTGCAAGGCATAGGTGCACATGCTCATTTGTGGCACTGAGCGCCCCGCACCGTCCCCATCCAGCATGGGAATACCATACTGGGCGCAGGCCAGCAGCGGAATCATGGAGTTCATGGCTCCCACCTCGATCGGCAGCACACATTTAAACTGATCTCCAGTCATCGACTGCAACCCTTCCAGAGCATAACCGGGCGAGTTTTTAAAATCCAGATTAGGGGCATCAGGCGCCCCCACCCCGCAGACAACCAGCAGATTATCGGTATCGTCAACCTCACTGCAGGAGATAATCTCCACCTCCGAAGCAAAGGTCATTACGTTTTCAATAACCGCATTGGCCGAAGCAACCCCACCACCACCGCCACTGGCAAGAAAACTGGCACCATTGACGATCAATTCCATATCCGACTTATTAATTGTAGCCATGTCAACCTCATTCTTATTGATTATTGAGCCACCAAGGGCCTTGGGGGACCGGCAATACGCATCAACGCTTCAGGAACAGGCATAACAGTACTGTGTGGGCGAAATCTCGGTGTCACGTCCCTGCGTAGAGATGGGTGCTGCATATCCTTCATCAATAAGTGTAGACAATCATGGCTATCCGTCACGAAGCTTGAAAACATTTAATGCATATCATTTAATCTTTAGCTGATCAGGAACTTAGGCAAGGCTCCGCGGCCAAAGCTTTCGCAGCCCATGGCCTCTCCACAGCGCATAATTTGCAGCAAAACGCGACTTAATGACTATCATTACATACAGGATCACCCGCATTTGAAGGCCACCAGTATACAAAAGGATTTGCGATGAGGCGTATTCGCCCTCACAGTTACACTGTGGTGCTCCACATGGATGGCGACCCGCAACGGTCACATAACAACGTTCATGTGAGGCATTGCCTATGACATCCCGTGGCGGAATACGGAAAAAGTTGGTAACCGTCATGTTGTTGCTGGTGCTTTCGGTATTGGTCCTGCTCTCCTATTGGCAAATAACCGCTCAAAAAGAGTTGCTTCAGGTGGAGCTGCACAAGCAGACCAACCTGTTACTGGAAAATCTCCATAGCCGTGCGCTGTTTCAAGCGGATCAGATGAAACGCAAGGTGGAAGAGGAAATTGCGTCGTTTCGACTGTTTGAACTAACCAGCTCCCTGACTGAGATCACCCGCCAGAACGAAGAGCTGGAGTTTATTATCCTCACCGATCACGATAACAATATCGTGGTCCACACCGCCGATGCCTCCCGCCAGCAAACTGAGTATCACGATGGGGATTATCCAGACCGCCTGATCCTTGAGGTCGATAAAAGCACACCCATGCGACAGGATTGGTCCGATACAAAGGTTGGCCAAGCCTTGCAGAACGCCAAGGCTATACAGTACAAGATGCCTGTGGAAGTGGGTAACCGGCGCTGGGGGCAGCTGATCCTGTCTTACTCCCTGAGCAAACTGCAGACAGAAGTCAATCGGTCAGAACAGGAAAACGCAGCCGTCATCAAAGGCCACACCATCCGCTCACTGATTACAGCCTCCTCCATCCTGCTGATCACCTTTTTGATCATTTCGAGCCTGTCAAAACGCCTTTCAGCCCCCATTATTCGGCTCACTGAAATGACGCATCGCCTTTCCAAAGGGGATTTCTCCGTCGCGACGCAGGTACAGGTGAACGATGATGACGAGGTCGGCGTACTGTCGCGGCAGTTTTCGGAAATGGCCATTAATCTGGAGAAAGCCTATCATGACCTGGAGGAATACAATCTGCTGCTGGAACGCAAGGTCAACGAACGCACCCAGCAACTGAACCTCCGCAATGAAGAGCTGGTAAAGGCCATCAATGACCTGGAGGAAAGCCAGCAACAGCTGGTGCACTCGGAGAAAATGGCAGCACTGGGTCAACTGGTAGCCAGTATCGCCCACGAAATCAATACACCACTGGGCGCCATCCAGGCCTCCGCCGGCAACGCCACCAAATATTACACTGCCTACGCCAATAGCCTGGACATGCTTTTCCACACAAGCCAGCAGCATGATCAGGCGTTGTTCCTGTGGCTGCTGCACAATGCCCGCCCAATGGAATCCCTCACTACCCGGGAGGAACGCAGCGCCAAGCGTAAAGCCACCCAGGTGCTTGATGAACACAACATCCAGCGCTCCGCCGACATCGCCGAGATGCTTATTGATATGGGGCTGTCGCACGAGGTGGAGCAGCTACTGCCGTTTATACAGGGAGACAATTACGTCGATGTGATCCAAAGCGCCCATCAGCTCACCGGCATTATGCGCAGCAACCAAACCATCTACAGTGCCACCGCCCGCGCCTCAAAAATCGTGTTTGCCCTGAAGAATTTTGCCCGCCAGGATCAGTTCGGGGAAAAACAGGAAAGTGACATCAACGAGGGCATCAACACTGTGCTGGTGCTGTACAGTGGCTTGCTCAAGCAGGGTTGCGAGGTGGTGAAGGAGTTTGACGACCTGCCGTTAATCCCCTGCCATGCAGATGAACTTAACCAGGTTTGGACAAATCTTATTCATAATGCTCTGCAGGCCATGGATTACAAAGGCACCCTCACCCTGCGCAGCCGCCTGGATCCCGCCGGAACCTGCCCGCAGATCGTCGTGCAAATCGAGGACACAGGGCATGGCATACCGGCAGACCTGCAACACCGGGTGTGGGAATCCTTTTTCACCACCAAGGAATCGGGTGAAGGCAGCGGACTGGGCCTGGGTATCTGTAAACGGATAATCGAAAAGCACTCCGGGCGCCTGTTTTTCGAAAGTGAGCCCGGCCGCACCGTGTTTACGGTGGTTCTGCCCCTGCAAACCTGACATGCAGCATGGAACGCGCAATATGAAGCCACAATCAAAAGCTGGTTCTGCTATATTAATGACTGATTATGAAGAATCGCCAGACGCAATATTTACCTACCGGATGCGGGAACGTTGGCGTTGAATAAGCCCTATATTATATGTGTTGACGATGATCGAACCATACTCATGAGCTTGAGGGCTCAGTTGCGCCATTGGTATCGGGAAAAGTACATCATCGAAATAGCAGAAAGCGCCGAGGAAGGGCTGGAGCTGATTGAAGAATTGATCGAAGACGGCAAACGGATTCGCGCGGTGATCTCAGACTGGCTGATGCCCGGAATGAAGGGCGATGAGTTTCTGATCCGGGTCCATCAACACTTTCCGGAGCTGACCAAAATCATGCTCACCGGTCACGCGGACCCGGACGCCATCCGCCGTACTGAACAGGAGGCGCACCTGACCTGCTGTATCAACAAACCCTGGACCCAGGAAGATTTCTATGAAGCCCTTCCGCCCGACGAGGGCTGTGCATGACTAAGCCCGTCATCATCTGTGTCGACGATGAGAAAATGGTGCTGACCAGCCTGAAGAGTCAGTTGCAGCATCATTTATCCACCCAATATCAGATCGAGCTGGCGGAAAGCGCCGAAGAAACTCTGGAACTGATCGACGAACTGGTTCACGACGGGCACGACATTCCCCTTATCATTGCAGACTACGTCATGCCCGGCATGTACGGTGATGAACTGCTGGTGAAAGTGAAGGAGCGTTTGCCGGAGACACTGAGCATCATGCTGACCGGACAGGCCACCGCTGATGCGGTGGGGGAAGCCGTTAACCGGGCGGGGCTGTTTCGGTACATATCCAAACCCTGGCACGAAAGCGATTTCTTACTCACAGTACGCGGTGCGCTGGACAGCTACGCGCAAAAACAGGAAATCCAGCGCCGCGGCCGCTTTCGCCAGGTACTGGCCAATGTGATTTCCCTGGCGTTGCAAACCGGCACTCTGAAACAACAGCTTGAGGCCGCACTGACCTCTTTACTGGGGATCCCGGATCTGGACCACGGCAGCGCCGCAGTGTATCTGCTGGACCCGTCCGGAGCACACCTCGATCTGGAGATAGCGCAAGGGCCTCACGGGGATTTCGACACCACCATCTCCGTGGCGGACAACGCCACCTCCATTCTTGAGCACGTCGATGATGTATGCCATTTCTTTCAGCCACTGACCTATCAGGGGCAAACCATGGGCGCACTGGAGTTCAGGCATTCCGATGATCTATCCAAATGCAACGAGCTATCGGAATTATTGACCTCGTTCGCCGAAGCCCTGGCGGGCGTGATCCAGCTCAAGCAATACCACGACACCCTGGAACGCCATAATGCAGAGCTGGAAGAGACCGTTGAACGCCGTACCCAGGACCTGAGGGATGCCCTGGAACAACAGGCGAAGTTGAACAATATATTGCTGGAGGCCAATCGCAAACTGGATTTCTACGCCTCCATGGACGGATTGACGTCGCTGTATAACCGCCGCTTTTTCCTCAAACTGGCTAACTCGGAGGTGGAACGCGCCAAACGCTACTCGCATCCCACCACCTTCATGATGCTGGACCTGGATTTTTTCAAAAATATCAACGACGACTATGGCCACCTCACTGGTGACCACGTACTGGAGCGCGTTGCCCGCCTGCTGGAAGCCGAATCGCGGGAAGCCGATATCATTGGGCGCCTGGGGGGAGAGGAGTTTGCCATTCTGTCCACGGAAAGCACATTGCAACAGGCCAATCAGCTGGCAGAACGAATCCGCGCCCGGGTCAAGAACGAAATCATTGAATTTGACGGCCACCAGATCAGGGTCACCATCAGCATCGGCATTTCCGAAGTGCGGGAAAGCGATGAGCTGATTGAACAGGCCATGAACCGGGCAGACAAAGCGTTGTATCAATCCAAAGGGACTGGCCGCAATCTGGTCTCCATCGCCACGCTTGATAACTAACTCAATTTGTTTTTTTCCCAAATCTGAGTATTGTTAAGGTGCTGCTGCGCCAGCACAGACTTAACATCAGGATACCGCAGGGAAGGAAAACAACATGGACCGTCGGATACACACGCCCATGCGCTTTGTATTCAAAGCGCATGGGATCGTCACTTTACTCTTAGCGACCCTTCTCTTGGCTGGTTGCAAAGCCCCGCAGATGGTGCAAACCGAATACGGCAAAGTAAAAGGCTCACTGGATCTGGATCAACGCACCATACAATGGCTGGGCATACCCTACGCCCAACCACCACTGGGGGCACTGCGCTGGCAGGCACCCCTGGCGCCTGATCCGTGGGACACCCCGCTGCAGGCCACCGATTACCGCCCGGCTTGCATGCAATTGGGCAGCATGTACGGCCCGGGGCCCGATGGGGTCAGCCAGGATCTGTCCCTGCAGGACACCTTTGATCAACCGGTTGGCAGCGAAGACTGTCTCTATCTCAACATCCAGCGCCCTTTGAATGCCAAACAAGACCTGCCCGTGATCGTGTACCTGCATGGCGGCAGTCACATCTACGGTGCAGGCTCACTTTACGATGGCAGCAGGCTGGTACAGGATGACGTGATCTTTGTCAGCGTCAATTACCGGCTGGGGCTACTGGGCTGGTTGCACCATCCGGCTCTCAAGACAGCCGGCCCCAATCCGGCCAATTCAGGTAATTTCGGTAGCCTCGACCTGCTGCAGGCGCTGACTTTTATACAGAACAACATCGCTGCCTTCGGTGGCGACCCGGACAACATCACATTGATGGGGCAATCTGCCGGCGCCTCCCATGTATTCAGCATGATAGTATCCCCCCTCAACAACAATTTGTTCCAACGCGCCATCCTGCTGAGCCCGGGGCTGCTGAACCAGTCGCAGGACACCGGGCTGGTCTACGCCACAGGCTTGTTACAAACCCTGGTGATCCTCAATGGGTTGGCGCCGGATCCGGATACCTCCGCCACCTTTCTGGCGGATAAGGATGCCACCTGGATTCGTGAATTCCTCTATGGTCAGGATACCAGTACCCTGCTCAATGCCACCGCATTGGTACCGGAACTGCGTATTGCACCGGCCATCTTTCTGGATGGCGAGGTTCAACCCGGCGATCCCTTTGCTGCCGTAGCCAGCGGCCAGTTTAATAATGTGCCCGTGATGATGGGTATTACCAGCGAAGAAGGTAAATTGTTTACCCAGAATGGCATGGTGGTGGACAGCGCCGCCCTGTGGACGCTCATGCTGACCTTCGATGCGGAGGATCCATCTGCCACCCCCATCACCCTGGAAGATATCGTCCAGCCCACCTTGCTTCCTCCAGATCGCCCGCAACAGGGTAGCTGTGGAGAAGAGGACTTCATTGTCGGTGGCTACAACGATTTCGCCAACCGGTGCGGCGCCCTGGCTACCACTGACCTGTTTCAACGCCTGCAGGATACAGCGCTGCTGCCACTGCTGTCCTCACAGCAACAACAGCTTTACGCCTACCAGTGGCGCTGGAATCAGCAACCATTCCCCTGGAATATCATTCACGGTGCCGTTCATGGTGGTGACATCGGGTTTCTGCTGGGTAGTTTCGATGCTGCACTGTTTAACAACGGATACAGCAGCCAAAACCGACCGGGGCGGGAGGATCTGTCCTCTGCCATGCGCACATCACTGGTTCAGTTTGCCCGCACCGGCAACCCCAACCATGATGGATTGGGTGATACCTGGCA
Source organism: Gammaproteobacteria bacterium UBA7310 (assembly GCA_002471665.1). GTDB lineage: Bacteria > Pseudomonadota > Gammaproteobacteria > Pseudomonadales > Ketobacteraceae > Ketobacter. The sequence goes on along the minus strand of DKQK01000053.1, from coordinate 72,631 downwards.
AACCTGGTCACCCTTACCCGGTGCCGCCAAGCGCATACTGTTCGATGCGGATGATCAGCAAAAACAGATCAGTATGCAGTATGAATAGTTGCTGGTGTTAAACCAGAAAGACAAAAAAGCCCGCCGTAGCGGGCTTTTTCCGGTGACGGCAAACCCACATCAGGGCTGCGGCAGATAGCCACCGTCAATGCCCTTGGTGACAACCGCCACCGCGTTGTGGGCGTGCAGGCTTTCCAGGTGATTAACCCGCACCCAGAAATCCTGATAAGAGGATTGTTCATTCAACGCAGACTGGATCCTGCGCGCGGCGTCTTCACAGAACATCAGGTTCTGTCCATTAAGCAGGGCGAACTCCTGTTCGTCTTCCCGCTTCACCGCAGTTTGTACCGGAGTTTTTAACCCGTCTTCCACCACATCGATGAGTTCCTCCAACGGGAAGCTGTTGGTATCGTCCGACAGCCGGACTTTGATCTCGGCAATGCTGCGCTGACTATGGGGAGTGGCCACGATACCTTGCTCCGTTCCCAACCAGCCATACACTTCGTCGGCAGAGATCTGCTTGCCGTTACCAAAATCTTCTCGGAATTGCTTCTGGATCAGTTGCCGGGCCAGGGCCGCTGAACACGGACAGGTGGAGGAATACGGAATTTCCACTTTCAATTCAAAGTGGAATCCATCCGGATCCTCAGTGGCGATAACCCGGGCCGGATACGCCTTCCAGCCACTGAATTCGCTTTTCAGCGCCGGCCGTCGGGCCAGGAAATCAAAGCGAAAGTCCACAAAAGCCTGATCGCTGAGCCCCTCATGGGATTCCAGAAACCGCGCCAGGACATCACGCAAACCGGCCGCCGTGAGCGTCTGGCTGCATGCCTCATCCAGTAACAAATAAAGACGGGACATGTGAATGCCCTTGGCCTCTGGATTGATCAGGTTCACATAAGCCTGGGCTTTTGCCACGGCATGGGCCACCCCACCATTGCGGGTAGGAATGGACAGAGGTACATCGATTTCGCTCATGCCTACCCAATCCAGCAGGCCCGGGGCCTTTGGCTGAGTCGCAGTGGCGATGTCAGGCATTGATTTACTGCCCATTACTGATAAATCCAAAAATTTCATGGTGTAAGAGGACTCCTCCAAGCATAGGCCCAGATACGCGTCTTGTAACAGCTTGCTGCACTTGGATAATTAACCCATACGGTTTCGCTCATGACAAGCGGCTAAAATGACGCCGGATTTTATAACAAACTGGCGACATTCTGAAATTTACCTGACCATTCCCCTGTCAGGCATAAGGCCTTTGCTTATAAAACCCTTAAAATTCAATATATTGTACAAATTCGTAAAATGCGTTATTGATAGGTAACGAGCGATACCACGATAGACAATTTTGATCAATTAGTGCGAAAAACGCCAAAAATAGTTGACCGTGTTTGTCTACATTAATAACCAAACCACGCCCATCCGGAGCCCACTATGCCACCTGAAACAAACTCTAATCCCTATGACGTGCCCGACTCTCTGGTGGGCGAAACCACCACAGGCCCCGTGGCAGCGGTGTCCCTGCCGGCAGGAAACGGGCTCAATTGGATCTCGGATGCCTGGTCTCTGTTCAAGCAGGCCCCCTGGATGATGATTGGTTTATGGCTGGTACTGATGATCGTGCTCACCGCCGCTAACATGATCCCCTTTGTGGGCCAGATCCTCACCCCGGCCCTGATGGCGGGATTCATGCTGGGTTTGGCGCAACTGGAAAACAAGGGTGTATTGCGGATTGAGACTCTGTTCCAGGGCTTCAAAACCCACGCAGGGCCTTTGCTGGTGTTGGGTGTGATATTCGTGCTCACCGTCCTGCTGGTATCGGTGGTGTTTGGTGTGGCGATTGCCCTGACGCTCACCGCCATGGGTGGCGATTCCGCGGTGGTTGCCATCCTGGGGGCACTGGTACTGCTGATTCTGGGCATCACCTTTATCCTGCTGGTGGTATTTGCCATGTGGTGGGCACCCTGTCTGGTGGTCTTCAATGAGCTGCGCCCGGCTGCCGCCATGAAAACCGCCATCGGCGCCATCTTTCACAACCTTTTGCCATTGCTGGTCTACAGCTTGATTCTGGTCCTGCTGTACCTGGCGGTGGTGGTGACCGTGGGATTAGGCATATTTGTTGTCGCCCCACTGGTGATAGTGAGCGCTTACACAAGCTACAAGGATATCTTCCGGCCGGTGTAACGCTCGTTTACACAGGTACAACAAAACTGCTCCGGATTTTGTGGTTCCATTGTCTACCCTAAATGTGAACCACTTGTCATTTTGAGATCATGTTCAAAGCAGTCGTTTTTCTCATACTAACCTGGGTTGCCACCACCTCCGTGGCCAACCCCTTGTTCCAGCAAGCCGCTGAGCGCTACCGGATCAAGCCGGCGCTGCTGCATTCCATTGCCGAAATGGAATCCCAAATGCACCCGTGGGCGGTGAACCTCAACTGGGAAGGTTTCAAGCCCCGCAGCAAAGCCGATGCCATCCAGCTGGTGGAAGCCGCCCAGGCCAACCCCTGGCTGTTACGGCTGGATTATCCCGATGAATCCCAGCGCCTTTTCTTCCCCACACAACGGGATGCCCAGGCGGCCCTGGAACAGACCAAACGCAACGCGGCCATGCTGGGCATCAACCGGCCCTCAAACTGGGAGATACGCCTGCTGGACACCCGCAGCGTGGATGTGGGCCTGATGCAGATCAACTGGAAGTTCCATGGCCGCCATTTTGATTCCCTGGCCACCCTGTTCGAGCCCCACAACAACGTAATGTACGCTGCCAAATACCTGAAGACGCTGTTGCATCGCCACGGCAGCACCGAGCAGGCGGTTGCTTTCTACCACAGCAACACCCAGCAATATCAGTCCAAATACCTGAAATTATTTCGACCCATTTATCAAAAACGGCTTTTACTGGCCCGTCGCTGACCGGTTCCTGCCTTATTCACTTAATTTGTTCCGGTTGACTGTCTATATTTAAGAGGTCGCATCCTGCGGGCTGCGACACCGCACCTTTACCTCCAGGGGAACCGGCATGTCCACAGGCACAATTATCACATTCGTTATTATCGCTTTGGTGGTGGTATACGCCATTACCATCTACAACAAACTGGTGGCACTGAAGAACCGCTTCAAGAACGCGTTCTCGCAAATCGATGTACAGCTGCAGCGGCGCTATGACCTGATCCCCAATCTGGTGGAAACCGCCAGAAAATACATGGAGCACGAAAGGGAAACCCTCACTGCGGTCATCGAAGCCCGCAATGAAGCGGCGGCGGCGGCCAAGGCCGCGGCCAGTCATCCGGATGACGGTAAGGCAGTGCGCTCGCTGGGGGGTGCGGAATCCCTGCTCGGCGGCGCCCTGGGGAAGTTTTTTGCGCTGTCAGAAAACTACCCTGACCTGAAAGCCAACACCACCATGAGTCAGTTGATGGAAGAATTGTCTTCCACTGAGAATCGCATTGCGTTCGCCCGCCAGGCCTTCAATGATGCCGTCATGGAATACAACACCTATCGGGAACAATTTCCCAACAGCCTGATTGCCGGTGGCCGTTTCCAAGCCGCTGAACTGTTGGAAATCGAGGATCAGGCAGCACGCAAGGGTGTGAAGGTTTCGTTTAGCTGAGCACCATGAGTTTCTATCAGAACCAAGACAACGCCCGCCGTAAAACCGGCCTGCTGCTTTTCTATTTCATCAGCGCAATACTGCTGATCATCGCCGCAGTCAACCTGAGCCTTTATCTGGTGTTGATCCTGGCCAGCGAAATGAACATGCCGTTCTGGCAATGGCTGCAGCATCCCTTTTGCTGGGGAATCGCCGGTGCCACTTTGGCGGCCATCGCAGTGGGCAGCCTGATGCGGCTGGCGCAACTGAGCAAGGGGGGTGTTTCGGTGGCGCTGATGGCCGGTGGCACCCCCCTGGACTCCGCCACAAAAGATCCCCGGGAGCGAATGCTGATCAATGTGGTGGAAGAAATGTCCATTGCCTCGGGCACGTCGGTTCCGCGCCTGTTTATCATGCGGGATGAACCGGGTATCAACGCGTTCGTTGCGGGTACCGATACCAGCAACACCGTATTGGCCGTTACCCAGGGCAGCCTGGAAAAACTGACCCGGGACGAACTCCAGGGGGTGATTGGCCATGAGTTTTCCCACATCCTGAACGGTGATATGAAGCTCAACGTGCGCCTGATCGGGATTCTGGCCGGCATTCTTTTTATTGGTCAGATCGGCGAGTTTCTGCTGCGCGGGCAATCCCACCGTCATTACTATGGGCGCCGCTCCGGCAAAGATGGCAACCAGTTGATTCCCCTTGGGCTGGCCCTGATGCTCATTGGCTACGTCGGCTTGTTCTTCGGCCGCCTGATCAAGGCCGCCATTTCACGGCAACGGGAGTTTTTGGCGGATGCCTCCTCGGTTCAGTTCACCCGCAACCCGGACGGCATCGCCAGCGCGCTCTACGCCATTCAACATTATTCCGGTAACAGCCTGTTGATGGGCGCCCACGCCGAGGATATGAACCACATGTGTTTTGGTGAAACCGTCAAGATGCAGCTCAGCAGCATGCTGGCGACTCACCCACCCATCGAGGATCGAATTCGTGCCATTGACCGGGGCTTGCTGCCCCGCCTGAAGGCGCGTTTTCGCAAACGGGAAGAGCTGCCGCACACCGCCGTGGATGCAACCGCCGCCACCGGCACACCCGCTACCGCGCAGGCAGCGGCACAGAATTTTGCGGGTAACCCGACCCTTCATGCCACCCCTAAGGCTGTTAAGGAATCAATCGGGGCGCCCAGCCCGGAACATTACGACTATGCCCAGCAACTGCACCAACAGATTCCCCACGCCATCAACGAGCTGGCCCACAGCCTGGATTCTGCCGACGCGGTTCTCTACGCGTTACTGTTACTGGAATCGCCCACCCTGACTTCCCTTCCGGTAGCCCTGCCGCAGGCGGCTCTTGCACTGCGGGAGCAACTGCAGCAGGCAGGCCCGCAAATTCGTTTGCCATTGCTGGACATCTGCCTGGCTACCCTGAAGCAGGCTGAGCCCGCTCAGCGCAACCACATCATCAAACACGCCATTGACCTGATCAAGCTGGATCGCAAGGTAACCCTGTCGGAATTCGTCTACTGCTTTCTGGTGCAGCAAAACCTGAGCGAGATACGCAGGCCTGCCCGCACCATTAAACGCTACCAGCCACTGGAGCCGGCCCTGGCAACGCTGTTCAGCGCCTTGGTGCAGGTAAGCGGCGATGGCAAAGACCGACAGCGGGAGAACTTCAGCAATATAATGCAGTACTACAGCACCACGGATTACAGCAGCGCGTTAGGGCAACCTCCCAGCCCCAAAGGATTGAATCAGGCACTACAGCAGTTGAAACGTCTGGCTCCCCTGCTGAAACAACCGGTGGTGGATGCCTGTGTCGATTGTATCCTGCATGACAACAAAGCCACCCTGAAAGAAATGGAACTGTTGCGGGCCATCTGCGAGGCCCTGGAGTGTCCATTGCCACCCATACTGGTGCACACAGGCTGAAGCAGCCGGCGCTTGGGCCTGCGGGCATTCGGTGTTAGAGTGGCGCCGGCCGGTCACAAGCCGGCAAGCATACCGGCAACCACGAGGGACACCGCCTTGAATACACACGCCTTTTCCACCCTGTCCCTTAAACCGGATTTACTGCATAACCTGGCGGCCCTGGGTTACGAAGCAATGACCCCCATTCAGGCCCAGAGCCTGCCGCCCATCCTTGCCGGCAAGGATGTGATCGCCCAGGGCAAAACCGGCAGCGGTAAAACCGCAGCCTTCAGTCTGGGGTTGCTGCACAACCTGGAGGTAAAACGTTTCCGGGTACAGTCACTGGTCCTGTGTCCCACCCGGGAGCTGGCCGACCAGGTGGCAAAAGAGATTCGCCGACTGGCGCGCACCATTCACAATATCAAAGTACTGACACTGTGTGGCGGGATGCCCATGGGCCCCCAGATCGGTTCACTTGAACACGGTGCGCACATCATCGTCGGCACCCCCGGCCGAGTAGAAGAACACCTGCGTAAAGGCACTCTGAACCTGGCCCACCTGAACACGTTGGTATTGGATGAGGCGGACCGCATGCTGGATATGGGATTCCAGCCGGCGTTGGATGCGATTGTTGAGCATGTGCCCCAACAACGACAAACCCTGCTCTTCAGCGCCACCTACCCGCCCCAGATACAAACCATCGCCCAGCAAATCATGCAAGCTCCCATCATGGTGAAAGTGGAGTCCACCCATGATGACACCAGCATCCAGCAACGTTTTTTCTGTGTGCAGGATGAAGCCCAGCGTTTGCAGGCATTGCGCCTGATCCTGTTGCAGATCAAGCCTGATACGGCAGTGGTGTTCTGCAACACCAAACGGGAAACCCAGGAGGTGGCCGACGCGTTACATGATTATGGCTTCAGTGCCCTGGCGCTGCATGGAGACCTGGAACAAAAGGAACGGGATCAAACCCTGGTGCGCTTCGCCAACAGAAGCATCCGAGTGTTGGTGGCAACCGATGTGGCAGCACGGGGGCTGGATATAGAAGAGCTGGATGCGGTCATCAACTACCACCTGGCCAGGGACAGCGAAGTACACGTTCACCGCATAGGCCGAACCGGAAGAGCCGGCAGCAACGGACTGGCCTGCACGCTCTACAATGAAAAAGAACGCTATAAAATTGAAAAACTGGGCCATTTTCTGAATCTGGACATCGAGGCCGAACCGCTGCCGCCGCAATACCTGCTGAACGACGCCATTGCGGACGCCCCCATGGCCACCTTGCAAATTGATGGTGGTAAAAAGCAAAAGGTCCGGCCGGGCGACATCCTGGGCGCGCTGACCGGAGACAACGGCATCAACGGCAACCAGGTGGGCAAAATTCAGATCTTCGATAACGCTTCTTATGTGGCGGTACAACGCAAAGTGCTGCGCCAGGCGCTGACAAAGCTCACCCAGGGTAAACTGAAAGGTCGCACCTTCAAGGTACGTCACCTGCGCTAACGGGCATCACCCGTTAAGCGCAATCACCGGTTTACTTGCGCGACGCAGCCCGAGCTCTGGCTGCGCCGTTTTTTGCACCCGGGCTTGTGCCCTGAGCAGCCGGTTTGCGTCGCACTCGCCGGGTGGAAGGCTTCTTTGCAGGAGGCTTGTGCCCGGTGGCAATCTCTGACGAACGCTGACCATCCTTGTGCTCGGATTTGTGCCTGGACTGCTTGGGTTTCCTGGGTTTGTTCGCTTTATTTGGCAAACGGGATTCCGGCAATTCATGCACCGGCTCAAAACCAGGAACCGTTTCCCGATCAACAACACGCCGGATCACCCGCTCAATGTCAAACAGCAGCTTGGCTTCATCAGCGCACACCAACGATACCGCCTTGCCACTGGCACCGGCACGACCGGTGCGCCCGATCCGATGCACATAATCTTCAGGCACATTGGGCAGCTCATAATTGACCACCTGGGGTAACTGATCGATGTCCAACCCCCTGGCAGCAATGTCGGTGGCCACCAGAACGCGCACTCCCCCGCGCTTGAACTCCGCCAGCGCCTTGGTGCGGGCTGCCTGGGTTTTATTGCCATGAATGGCCGCAGCGGTGATCCCCTCTGTTTCCAGATGTCGGCTCAACTGATTGGCGCCCCGTTTGGTCTTGGTGAACACCAGCACCTGCTGCCATTGCTGCTTTCGAATCAGTGCAACCAGCAAGTCCGCCTTCTTTTTCTTGTCCACCGGACACACCAGCTGCTCAACCAGGCTGGCGGTGGAATTCGCCGGTGCGACAGAGATCTCCAGCGGATTGTGTACCAATGTTTTTGCCAGTTTACGAATGTCGTCGGAAAAGGTGGCGGAAAACAGGATGGTCTGCCGCTGCTTGGGCAGCACGGCAATAATTCGGCGAATATCATGAATGAAGCCCATGTCCAGCATGCGATCCGCTTCATCCAGCACCAGCACCTCCAGCTGCTTGAACCTCACCGCGTTCTGGTTGTACAGGTCCAGCAGGCGCCCCGGAGTGGCCACCAAGATATCCACCCCTTTACGCAATTTCATCATCTGCGGGTTAATCTTCACACCGCCAAACACCACCGCCGAACGCAACGGCAGATTGGCACCATAGAGGGCCACGTTTTCCGCCACCTGAGCCGCCAGTTCACGGGTAGGGGTCAGTATCAGGCAACGCACCTGATTGGCCTGCGCCCGCTGACCGCTGGACAGGCGTTGCAGAATAGGCAAGGTGAAACCCGCGGTTTTGCCGGTGCCGGTCTGGGCGGCCGCCATCACATCCTTGCCTTCCAGCACCGGCGGAATGGCTTTCAACTGAATGGGAGACGGGGTTTCATAGCCCTGATCGGCCACAGCGCTCAGGATGGGGGCAGACAGGCCCAGTGAAGCAAAACTCATTAGGTGATCCATATAGTGATGGGTGCCGAACGGCGGTGTGGCAGAGTACAGGAACCGTCCACCATATACCATAGTGAGCATAGCCCCTTTCTTTCGATGACGCTGCCCGCGCCGTTAATCGGGGCACCGAAAGGGAAGGTATTCCGCTGCATGCTGCCGATAGCGTTCGATCTCTCTGACTTCGGCCTGCAGAAAGTCGGCAATGGCATTGCGAAACGCTGAATGTGCAATCCAATGCCAGGACTGGGTCGCCACCGGTTCAAATCCGCGCAACAGTTTGTGCTCCCCCTGGGTACCCGGGTCGAAACGCTGCAACCCCTGTTCGATACAGAACTCAATGCCCTGGTAAAAACAAGCCTCAAAATGCAAACAGTCCACATCCTGTAACGCCCCCCAATGGCGGCCATACAAGGTGGTTCTGTCATAAAAACAAATAGCCGCCGCTATCAGCCGCTGATCACGTATGGCCTGTACCATCATGATCTGCCGCCCAAGATCTCGACCGATGCGCAGAAAAAAGTCCAGGGTCAGGTAGGGGGTCATACCACGCTCATGATAGGTATTACAATAACAGGCATAAAACTCAATCCAATCCGACTCGCTCAGCTCAGTCCCCAACTTGCGCACCAGACTGACCCCCTGCTCGGCCACCTTGGCGCGCTCCCGACGCATGGACTTACGCTTGCGGGACTTCATCTGCCCGAGGAAATCGTCAAACCCCTGATAGCCCTGGTTGAGCCAGTGGAACTGGGTATCACGCCGCACCAGAGCCTCGTCATCCTGCAGCGGCAGATCCTCCCCCTGAGCGAACAAGAGATGCCAACTGGATGCCATGCCCCCAGCCAACGCCGCTTTAATATAATCTGCCGCACATTGCCAGGCCAGGGCGGCATCTGTACCCGGCTTTACCCACCAACGGGGCCCCAGGCTAGGTGTAAACGGAATCGCAGACACCCATTTCGGATAGTAGGGCAGCCCATGTCGGTGATAGGCATTGGCCCAGCTCTGGTCGAAAACGAATTCCCCCCAGGAGTGGGACTTCTTGTATAACGGCAGATAAAACACCGCCTGATCAGCGGATTCAATCCACAGGTGGGTGGGCTGCCAACCCTGAGACGGGCTCACACAAGCGGTCTCTTCCAATGCCCTCAGAAAAGCAGCATTAAAAAACGGGTTTTGATCCGGCACGCTCAGCGCCTGCTGTATTTCTGCCGGCAAATCCACAAAACGCTGCTCAATGTGTACCCGCATTGATTACCACCTGATCAATTAGCCCCCCATTGTAAAGCGGACATAACAATTTAGTTGATCTTTCCCTCAAACATGGTACTAAATTACAGAAGGAAGAGAATCATCCAAAAACAAAAAGGTAATAAGCACAATGTACGCAGGGATTGCACAACCAGTAGCGGTGTCAGTGGCATCGAGAGGATGGAGTTATGAGCTTATTCCAGAACAAATCGGACTACTTTCTGAAAGGTGAGGACCAGTTGGATGTCTTTCACCTGGGGGCCCATGGCTGCGATGTCATGTTCAGCCGATATGAAGCGGGCACCGAAGTCAACGCCGCCACCAATCCCAATCATTCAAAATGCCTGGTGATTCAGGGCCGACTCAAAGTGCGGTTTCACGACCAAGACTGTTACTACACCACTGGCGACTGGTTCGAAATACCCAGTCACACTGAATACGATATCTCCTACGAATCCGACTGCTCCATTATCGAGTTCTGGTTTGACGCTCCCCGTACTGCCTGAGCGATCCCCGGGGGCCAGCAGCTTGCCTGCGTGGCGCGCACTGCGCTATGCTGCGCCAGCGAGGAGTTCGTCATGGAAAAGCCTTTTTCTCAAGCCTGTGAAAACAACAAGCAACCGATTCTGGCGGTGTTACGTCAGTACCTGACCACACCCGGCAGCTTGCTGGAAGTGGGCAGCGGCACCGGTCAGCACGCTGCCTATCTATCGGCCCAGCTCCCCTATATTCACTGGCAACCCACCGATGTTGCAGAACATCTGCCCGGTATTCAACAATGGTGCCAGGAAGCGGATCAGCCGAACCTGGCAGCGCCCATTGCCTTTGATGTTACCCAGAAAATGCCTTGCCCTGCCCCACACGACCACCTGTTTTCCGCCAACACGCTGCACATTATGAGCTGGGAAGCTGTTGAATCTTTTTTCAACCTGCTGCCAAACCTGGTTAAACCATCCGGATACGTATTTTTTTATGGCCCGTTCAAGTATCGGGGCCAGTACACCAGCCCCAGCAATGCCGACTTCGATGTCTGGCTAAAACAGCGTGCGCCCCATCAGGGTATTCGCGATTTTGAAGCCATTGCCGAGCTGGCCGACCAAGCAAAGCTGGATCTGCTGGAAGATGTCAGTATGCCTGCCAATAACCAGACTCTGGTATGGAAAAAACGTACGCACAGCTGACGGCGGCGCCCGTAAAACTCTATACTGACCCGCTTAATACCGGTATGCTACCTTGACTATTCATCCGAACAAAAACCATTCAGAGCCAAGCAATTGACAGAACCAACAAGCAACATGACGGAAACCGTTAGTAAAGAAGTACAGCCCACACTGCGTTTTAAAGAACTGAAGCTGGAACCCACCTTACAGCAGGGCATTGATGATCTGGGTTTCGAATTTGCCACCCCCATTCAAGCCCTGTCCCTTCCCCACAGCCTGCAAGGCAAGGACGTCATCGGTAAAGCCCAAACCGGTACCGGTAAAACGGCGGCGTTTCTGATCACCGTTATCAATCGCCTGCTGAAGGAACCGGAACAGGAAGAACGCTACAACGGCGAACCCCGCGCTCTAATCCTGGCGCCCACCCGGGAGCTGGCCATGCAGATTGAAAATGACGCGCAGACCCTGGTGAAGCACACCCCCCTGAGCCTGCTGAGCATCGTTGGCGGCATGGACTACCAGAAACAACAAAAGCGCCTGCACAATGAAATCATCGACATTGTAGTGGGGACGCCGGGCCGACTGATCGACTTTGTGCGCAAAAAGGATCTTTTTCTCAGCGAAACGGAAATTCTGGTGATCGACGAAGCCGATCGCATGTTGGACATGGGTTTCATTCCCGATGTTAAACGCCTGATTCGGGAAACCCCTTTCAAGGAGTACCGGCAGACCCTGATGTTCAGTGCAACCTTTACCCAGGACATCATGAACCTGTCATCCAGCTGGACCATCGACGCTCAGCAGCTGGAAGTGGAGTCGGATACCGTCGCTGCCGACACGGTCGACCAAAAAGTCTATATCGTGACCACCGATGAGAAGTTCGCGTTGCTCTACAACCTGATCATGCAGAATCAATTGGAGCGGGTGATGATCTTTGCCAATCGGCGGGATGAAACCCGTGACCTGACGCACAAGCTGCGGGACTATGGCATCAAATGCGCCACCCTGTCCGGGGACGTGCCCCAACATAAACGCATCAAGGTGTTGGAAGGCTTCCGTGAAGGCAATATTCGGGTGATGGTCGCCACCGACGTGGCCGGGCGCGGTATCCACATCGAAGGCATCAGCCATGTGGTCAATTACTCCCTGCCGGAAGACCCTGAAGATTACGTACACCGAATTGGCCGCACCGGACGGGCGGGAAAAACCGGTACCAGCGTCAGTTTCGCCTGTGAAGAGGATGCCTTTCAGTTGCCTGCCATCGAGGAGCTACTGGGCTGCAAACTGGACTGCAGGCAACCGGAACCCGAATTGTTGCAGACCATACCCGAACCGGAGGTCTCCCCGGAACGGGAACGCCAGCGCCGCAGCCATCAGCACAATCAGCGCCGCAACCGGCGGCCGCCACGCCGCTCCAATAATGGTTGAGCAACGGGGAGCCCCACGGCTCCCGCTCAAACAGGCTTTTCCGCATACACCTTGATGCTCGCCACCTTGTTGGCGGCCAACCGGATTCCCGGCTCAACCATCGGTCGCAACAAGTGGCTCGTCAACTGCCCCCGGTTCAAGGTCAACAGTGCCTGCCATAACCCCATGCGAATATTCAACTCATCCTGTGCCAAACCACGCAACATGGATGCATCGTAATCCAGCTGTGAACGTACGCTCACATTCATCAAACCAGAGCCGGCGATAGTCTGCAGATAGCGGTCACGATCCAGCGCTTTCGCCGCCGCCGGGCTCTTCAGCGCCACCAGTCTGCGCAGCCAGCCGGGAAGCGGCGCCATCACCAGATCCGTCAACAGCATCTTGCCACCGGGTTTCAGCACCCGATGAACTTCTGCAAAGACCTGCTCCTTTTCCGGTGACAGGCTCACCACACAATTGGAAATCACCCAGTCCACAGAGCTGCTCTCCACCGGCAGCGACTCAATCAATCCCTTGCGTATTTCCGCAATATGATCCAGCCCTGCCGCGGCCACGTTGGCGCGTGCTTTTTCAATCATCGCCCCGGTCATATCCACTCCGATCACCTTGCCGTTTGCACCGACCCGCCTTGCCGCCAGAATCACATCCAGGCCCGCGCCACACCCCAGGTCCAGCACCGAGCCTCCCTCATTGAGTGTTCCCATCGCCAATGGGTTTGCGCAACCAAAGCTGCTGTCTATGGCATCCTGTGGGATTGCCGTCTGATCCTCCTGGTCGTAGCCAAATTCCGTTTCAAGCTGGTGGGCACAAAAGCCGCCGGACTGAGACAACTTGGCTTCATATTCCTGGCGCACCGACTCGCGGTGGCCGAACGTCACATCGGTTTGTTTCATAATGCTGGTCTCCTTTCAGTAGATAAACTCGCAGTAAATAAACTTGCAGTGAACAAACCCGGCCCAATATTGTTTTATTGCGCAATTATGCAAATATAATAACGACAGAAGCCGTTAACAGCAGGATGTCACCCCGGTTACCGGACAGCACCGCTCCAGGGCATCGGCACACTGGCGTAATGCCTTGACTACAGAGACGGTATTGAGCCGGTAATATACCTCCCGCCCCTGTTTTTCGGCAGACAGGATACCAGCACGTTTCAGTTGGCTGAGATGACGGGATACCACTGACAGGTCCACCGTGCAATCTTCCGCCACTTGGGACACCGTGCAGGGGTTCGGGGAGCTTGCCAACCGCAACAGGACCTGAATACGGGAAGGGTCCGACAGCGCTTTAAAAAAGTCCGTTCCCAATTCATCGACGATGGCATTCAACTCAGACATAAGTACTCTTCCGATAACAACAATCCAAGCATGCATACATTTGCACAATTATGCAAGCATTTTGTGCCGACCCACAAAAAAAGCCCGGCACACCGGGCTTTCTCAGGCTACGCAACGGGCAACAATCAGGCTGGCTGAAAGGGATCGCCCCATTCCTGCGCCAGAGCCTCGCGCAGCGCAACCACCCGCTCATTACCGATTCGATTGGACAACGAGCTTTCGATTTCGCGCAATGCGCTCACCGTTGCCCCACCCACTTCTTTACCCTGTTCGGTGTAAACCACCACTTTGGCGCGACGATCTGTCGGATCCGGCTGCAGAGTGAGATAGCCCAACTCAACCATTTCATTGATCGTCTGATGAATTGCCTGGCGGGTTACACCAACCCGCGATGCGATCTCGGAAGGACGGGTAACACCTTCGCTGATATTCACAAACACCAGGGATTGAGCACGGGTGATGCCAGGCCAGCCCTGCTTCTTCAAAGCGTTCTGTAAGCCTTCATCGGCCCAGTAAAAGGCTCGCATGAACAGTTGAGCCAGATTTGTTTCAATAGTGCTTTGTCCAAATTCAGACATACTTCAAACCCTTTCGTTGCTACCTTGATTACTAAAAACGGATTCTTGCTTGATCGAGGTGATCAAGGCATCTTTTTCCAGCCATAATTGATTTACCCATTCCTGGAATTCAGCGCGGAAAGCGGGATCACTCTCGTAATCTCCACGACTGAACTGCGCGGGAATCGGCCGTTCAATAATGTGTACCGTCAGGCGATGGACCCGACCACAGAGCAAATCCCAAAAACCAATGGCTTTGTCGTGATACACAATCGTTACGTCCAGCATGGAACGTAACTGCCCCCCCATAGCGGACAACACAAACGCAATCCCTCCGGATTTCGGCTTTAATAAATGCTGGTAGGGAGATCCCTGCGCATCGTGTTTCGCTGTCGTAAATCGAGTGCCTTCCAGAAAGTTCATCACCGATACCGGCAGTTCCTTGAATTTTTCACAGGCCTTGCGGGTGGTTTCCAGATCCTTGCCTTTCATCTCGGGATGCTTGAGCAAAAACTCTTTGCTATAGCGTTTCATGAACGGAAAATCCAATGCCCACCAGGCAACCCCCATCAAGGGAACCCAAATCAATTCCTGCTTGAGGAAAAATTTGAGCATGGGAATTCGGCGATTGAATACCTTCTGCAGGATTAGAATGTCACTCCAGCTCTGGTGATTACAGCTCACCAGATACCAACCGTGATAATGCAGATCCTCCGCTCCACGCAGATCAATGCGGATTCTGCCTGATAGAGACAGGATGAGGCTGTTTACCGCCATCCAGTTTTCCGCAATCTTGATCATCACCCACGCGCAAACGCGTCCCCATGGTTTAATGGGGATCAACAACCTAAAAAGGGTCACGACTAACAACGGCACTATTGAAATCAGGGTATTCAGTGCCATAAACAAAAACGCCAGCAAACCTCGAAGCGGGGCTGGCAAAAAAGACAACATGCCCTTTCTTACTCCCAAACAAAATTGCCGCTCTCTGACGACAAAGCCACCAGGGCTCCGCTGTGCGGCGCGACCAGCCGCTCACCCCTTAGTAAAGAGGCCGCACATTATGCCACAACCGACCGAAAACTGAACTGCGAATTTGGCGGGATTTGTGTCCTTTTCGGACACCTAATTGCAAAAATGGACACCTATTTACCAAAACCAGTTGGGCTAGCCCCAGTGGCCCTACAGTCACAGATATCACGGCCCGATAAGGCGCACCGATAGAAACGGTCACCGGGTCGTTGTTATCGTTATTTACAAACGACTTTTAGCTAAACTGACTCGGTTTGGATAAAATCCACCACCAACCCTGGATACTGAGGCCATCTGCGTAAAAGACCGACACATAAATAAACCTAACTGCCTATATCTGTGGTGAATCTTCGACTATATTTAATGGTGAAAGGAGTCAAATTTGAGTTAATTCATTGGTTTACAGGGATCACGTAATGTCCTTATGCGAACAACTCGCTAGGGTGTCATTTTTCCAATCCAAATAATTCGCAGGCACAACGCAGGTAACTACATGAAGGTTGATTTCAAGCACTTTTCTCCCATCCTGATCACCTGTATGTTTCTGGCTCCCGGCATTGCGGTTGCAGACAAATTTGATGACGCTGTCAACGAATACATTAAGGGATACAAAGAGTGTACTGAGGCCAACACCCTGCGTACTTCCGACCTGCCCGCCGCCAAGCGCAAGTTCGACGTGTATCTGAAGCACCTGGACCGCGCTAAATCCATCGACTCCACCATACTAAGTACCACCCAACGTGACATGGATTCCAACCTGCGCTACTGCGAGCGGGTGGAAGTCAATATCAAGCGCGCCGAGGCCACGCCGATTCTGGAAAAAGGATTCACCTATTGTGATACCGCTAAAGAATCCCTTAAAAACGGCGATGTACCCAGTGCTAAAAGCAATATGGATGAGTACAAACGCTATCGTGACGATGCCATGATCATTACCGATAGCATCATGGAAGTATTCGCCCTCGCCTCCAAGGTCAGGGCCTGCTCCCGAGTGGAGGAAAAGCTGGCAGAAGCCATGAAAGAAGAGAACGCCCTGGTGGAGAAGATGAATGCGGCTATCCAGGGTTACCAAACTGTGTTGAGCGAATGCGAAAAGGCCAAAACCACCATTTCCTCGCCCAAATTCAGCCTGGACAAGCTCGATGACGTCAATGCCATGATGAACGAAGCCGCCAAGGCCAAGAAAACGGCCCGCCAAAATACCGAGGCTTTCACCATCCTGAAGGAACAGCCCACCCGTCCGCAAAGCCAGGAACTGCAAAAACTGGTGGACAGTTCTGCACAGTGTGAAGGTCAAACTTCGGAATACATTCGCACCGCCACCAAGAACCGGCGGGCTCTTGAAAAAGATATCGAAGACGGAGTTGCCACCCTACGGGCGGCTCAAGAGGCTTGTGAATCAGCCAAAAAACTCAGCAACCGTTTTGTTGCCGAGGCCGACATCAGTAAGGCAGAAGCCAGCTATAACAATTCAGCAGCGTTGAAGGGCAAAGTGACCAACGATGCCAAACTGATCGCAACGGTAAAACAATATCCCAGCTGGAGTTCAAGCAATCAGTTTTCCAAGCTTATGAACAGCACGGAAAGCTGTCAGAAATCCACTGCTGCCAGCATCAAAAAAGAAAAAGCGGCGTTTGCCCAGCAGCAGCGACAAGACAAGCAAAACGCAGCCCGCCAGGCTGAGCTGGAAAAGGAGCGGCAACGGCTGGCAGAGGAGAAAGCGCGCAAAGAAGCCGAAGAGGCCCAAAAAATAGCCGCCCAGAAAAAGGCAGAGGAAGAAGCACGACGCAAAGCAGAGGCCGAAGCCCGGCGCGCAGCAACGTTAAGCGACGTACCTGATGATGTTGAATTCAATGACGATGAGTTTGGTGACTTTGGCGATGACGACGACGACCGCGGAGGCTGGACCGAACTGGTGAAATAGCATCCTCGCCGACCTGAATAAAAAAAAGCCCGCGTCTTGGCGGGCAAAGGACTACAGAGGGAAACTGTCCAATTTTGTTTTTCGTTATTAGGTGGTAACCGGAATTAATAAAATCCGAAATTATCCACTTCCATATCCATCAAACTATCCAAACCAGCGTTCACTGTGTCCACCAGGGACTTGGTGCGCGGCAATATACGTTTGAAGTAGAATTTCGCAGTCTGCACCTTGGCTGTGTAGAAGCCTTCTTCAGAGGTACCGGCCGCAAGTTGCTCCTTCGCCGCTTTTGCCATTACCGCCCAGAAATAAGCCAGCGTAATATAACCACTGTACATCAGATAGTCTACCGCAGCTGCACCGATCTCTTCCTGGTTAGCCATGGCACGCATGCCGATCTGCGTGGTCAAATCGCCCCACTCTTTGTTCAATGTGGCCAGCGGTTCAATGAACTCCGCAATCTCTGCGTTATCATCGTTCTCTTTACAGAATTTATGCACGATCTTGGTGAAGTTTTTCAGCAAACCACCTTGTGTCAGCATTACCTTACGACCAAGCAAATCCAATGCCTGAATACCGGTTGTGCCTTCATAAAGGGTCGCAATACGCGTATCACGAACGATCTGCTCCATTCCCCACTCACGAATAAAGCCATGACCACCGAACACCTGAACCCCGTGGTTGGCTGCTTCCAATCCGGTTTCGGTACAGAATGCCTTGGCAATGGGTGTGAGGAACGCCATCAAATCATCAGCCAGCTTCTTGGCTTCTTCGTCTGCACCATGCTCGACGATATCACCCTGCATGGACAGATAGTACAACAGGGCACGACCGCCTTCGGCGAACGCTTTCTGAGTCAACAGCATGCGCCGCACATCAGGATGCACGATGATGGGATCCGCTTCTTTATCTGGTGCTTTGGGTCCGCTCAGTGCACGCATGGCCAAACGTTCTTTGGCATAGGTCAATGCACCCTGATAGGAACCTTCCGCTGCCGCAACGCCCTGCAGGGCGGTACCGATTCGCGCCGTGTTCATAAACGTGAACATACAGTTCAAACCGCGGTTCGGCGGGCCGATCAAATAACCTTTGGCACCTTCAAAATTCAAGACGCAGGTGGCAGAGGCCTTGATCCCCATCTTGTGTTCAATAGAGCCGCAGCTGACGCCGTTGGCTTCACCCAGGCTGCCGTCTTCGTTCACGTTAACCTTGGGAACGATAAACAGAGAAATACCTTTGGTGCCTTTGGGGGCATCAGGCAGACGAGCCAGCACAATGTGGATGATGTTATCCACCATGTCATGATCACCGGCGGAGATAAAAATCTTGGTACCACTGATGGAATAGGAACCATCGGCATTGGGTTCGGCTTTAGTGCGCAGTATGCCCAGGTCCGTACCGCAATGGGGCTCAGTCAGGCACATGGTACCGGTCCACTCACCACTGATCAGTCGGGTCAGATACTGCTCTTTCTGTTCGGTGGTTCCATGGGATTCCAAAGTTTTGATGGCACCGTGGCTCAGTCCGGGATACATGCCCCATGACCAGTTGGCGGTACCCACCATTTCGCTCATGACAATGCCCAGAGAGTTAGGCAGGCCCTGGCCACCTTCATCAATGGGGGCGCTCAAGGCAGGCCAGCCACCTTCCACGTACTTCTGATAGGCTTCTTTAAAACCTTTCGGCGTAGTGACGACACCATTGTCGAAACCACAGCCTTCTTCATCGCCGGTGCGATTGATGGGCGCCAGCTCGTTTTCACAGAATTTGGCACCCTCTTCCAGGATGGCATCGATCAGATCACGGTTGACTTCTTCGTCACCACGCAAGGCCTTATAGTGGTCTTCCAACTTCAAGACTTCATGCATGACAAACTGGATATCACGTCTGGGAGCTTTATATTCTGGCATTGCTTTACCCTCTTGTGCCCATGTACAAAATGGGCTTCATTATCGACAACGTTCCGCCCGCCACTGATTTGGCCAGGCATAAAATTGCAATGAAAAACACTCTTGCTGCGCTGGAATCAGCACTTGGTCGGGTACAGGATGGTACCTGAACCATTCAAACAAGCGTTAGAATTTTTCGCGACCAATCAGTCAAGCGCCCCTCATACTAAATGACGGGTGGGCGATAAAATCCAATTCTGAGCACACAGTGCAGCATTGCTAAACAATAGTTTCAAACATATGTTTGATTTCGTCAATGTGGATTTACACAAATCCTCAACAATTGCCCTAATGCAGGGGGAGATTGGCCATCAATCGACCATTCAATTCGTAAGAGAGTGGGGGGATCTGACAGGCGCGCCCGCTGTCAGGCAATCACGTCCAGAAAGCCGCTTTTACCGTAGGGGTTTTGCGGGTCTACCAGGCCAAGTTGGTTGGCCTGCTGAATAAGCCCGCTAGAGCCAAGTAAAATTTTCTCCAGTTCCTCGCGGGCATTGCGGGGTTGTTCCTCCTGAACCTCCGTATCATCCTCTGATTCAGATTCCGTATCTTCTGCTGCAGTGGCCTGCACCAGTGACGGTGGTTCCCTGGGTTCACGCACCGGCTGTGCCGATTCGCCCTCTTCCACCTCAGGTTCATTGCGGGATTTCTCTTGCTCCTCTGCCTTACGCGCCTCTTCCTGGGCAGTCTGTTCTGCCTGCACCGCGCGCAATTCAGCCTCTGCCTTAATTTCCATCTGGGCGGCTTCTGCCGCCACCCGGCGATCCTGGGTTGAAGGCTCAGCGGGAGCCAGGGCAGCAGCCCGGATGATACGGGCTTTTTCAATAGTGGCCTGGGGGTTTCCGGCAACCGGTGAAGTGCTGATGCTGACTTCACCTCCTGTCGCATAGTTACGCCCATCGGGGCCACGGGAATACTGGAAGCTGGGGCTGCCCGCATAACGGCCGCCGATGGCAGCGTGCGCGGCTTCGTGTACCCGAACTTCGCGATCCCGGGCTTTCAGCTGATCAATCACCACCTGGTCTTCTTCCGATAGCCCCTGGCGCGCCTCCGCGCTGGATTTCTCAGCAGGGCGAGCGTCCTGCCGATCCACATCCCGCTCGTTGTTTGAATCGGAGTTCTGCAGGGCCTTCTCATCGCCGGGTATCGATGCGCTTACCGGTGCAGGAGTGGCAAAGAACTGTTGATTTTGGCTGGGGGCATTCTTTTGGCCCTCTGCAACCGGGGGAATGTCGGCACGCACCCGATCCTGCTCCAGCCCATTGGAAGAGGCTGAGCTGGCATAGGCTGCCACATTAGTGACATTGGGTTGTGCCGGCTGGATCTGCATGGCGTTACCCTTCAGACCTCAATATCGATAATGCTGCCCATGGTGTCACTGGCGGTTTGCACTACCTTGGCTGATGCCTGCACCTGCAACTTGCTCTGCAGTAAGCTCACTGCAGACTCGGTCAAATCCGTTGCAGGATCTTCAGACGTAGCCACTTGCGCCACCTGGGCACTGGCTTTATTCATCTCCGACAATCCCTTTTGGATGCCGGCGACGCCGTTGTTTAACACTGATCCAATCACCATAACTGCATTCCTCTGAAGGCGATTATACCACCGGGCCAAGGCCCGGTTTGCGGGCCCACTTCCGGCTCATGTACAAGTATAGTGTGGATTTTCAAATTGTGCACAAATCAATCAACGCCGCGTTTACAAGCTACTGATTCTGCAGGATTTAGCGGGCCTGCAATATTAAAAAACTATATACAGGGTCACTGTAATAGCAAATCAATATCAATTAGCTGCGCTAACGCCTCTTTATCTGCCTGAGGCCCATGGGGAATCACCCCAAGACAGGGCGCTGGCAGCATGCTTTTCAGGGTATTGATGTTTTCCTGAACTTTGGCTGCCTCCGGATCAATGCCGTTGGCCACCCACCCTGCCAAGGGCAATCCCGCCGCCGCAACGGCCTGTGCCGTGAGCAGGGCATGATTGAGACAGCCCAGGCGCACCCCCACCACCAGAATCACCGGCAGCTCCAGCTCTTTTACCAGATTACCCAGTGTTTCCCGGTGATTCAGCGGTACCAGCCATCCACCGGCACCTTCCACCAGGGTGACGTCTGCCGGCGTCATAAGGGCTCCGCGTATCAACCCCGCCAGCCGATCCACCGATAACGTTCGGCCTTCTTCTTCAGCCGCAAGGTGCGGCGCAATGGCAGACTTCAGTGCAATGGGGTTAATTTGCTGATAAGGCAACGCCACGGTCATGGCCGCCTGCAATTTAAGAGCATCATCGTTGCGCAACTCCCCGTCAACCTGCTCACATCCCGCAGCCAGTGGTTTCAAGGCTAACGTACTGAGGCCTTTTTGTTTCAGTGCTTCCAGCATCAGCACAGTAACAAAGGTTTTGCCCGCATCGGTGTCGGTACCGGTGACAAAGAATCGCTTTTTCACGGGATACTCCTGTTGCTCAATAGTGGATTAGACGTTTCGTAACGGCTCAGGAAAGAGAAGGCTTCTGCAACGCGACCACCACATAGTGCCAACTGGCAGGCAGCATTCCCTGGTGGTTACGAAAGTGTTCGTAGTTGCTCATCATCTGGAAAACGGTTTTCTTGCCGGTAAGCGACTGCGCGCGGTTATTGGTGACCTGATGGGCACCCAGCGTTTTCAGTTCCCGGGTCAGTTCACGCACAGTTTCGTAAAACGCCACATCCAGCTTTTCCTGCAATACCTGCAACTGAAAAGGCGAAGCCTGAATGAGGTCTTTCAGTGCACTTACCGCCAGAAAGTCATTAACATGATGGAACCGGCTTTCCGCCTTTTCCCAACTCAGCTTTAATTCGCGCAGCGTATTTTCCACTGGCATTGAAAAGACAAAGCGACCTCCCGGGCGCAGCAGGGTATAAACATCCTGCAACACCTTTCCCAGGTCGTCGCACCATTGCAACGCAAAACTGCTGAACACCAAATCGAATTGTTCCGCTTCGAACGGTAAGTTCTCGGCATCACCGCACACAAAATCCTGAATCACTCCGTCACCGTCATTGCGCCGGGCTACGTTCAGCATTCCGGGCGCCAGGTCCAGTGCCGTAATGTGTTGTGCAAACGGTGCCAAGGCCATGGTCAAGACACCGGTACCGCAGCCAATATCCAGCGCCGCATTAAACGTTGCCGGCTGCGCGGCCAGCACAGCCAACATGGCCTGTCCCACCTGACGTTGCACATGGGCCACACTGTCATAGCGGAACGCCGCCCGGCTGAACGACAAAGCAATGGCTTTCTTGTCCACCGTCATAATAACTGTTGCTCCCGCAGGAAATCCGTGCAGGCCGCAATAAACAGATCCGGTGCGGACAGGAAAGGCAGATGGGCAACCCCTTTAATAACCGCGGTATGAGCGGCCGGTTGCAAATCACCTACAGCGTCGCTCACGCCCACCGGAATCAGGTGATCCCGCTCGCCAAACAGGTGCAGGGTGGGGCATTGAATTCGCTGCAGATCCTGGCGCAGATCAACCGCCTGCAGGATTTCCAATCCACAGCGCAACGCTTTCTGGGCGGGGATACCATGAAAATACACCAGTTCTTTCAAGGCACGAATATCGTCTTTGATGCGTTCACTGCCTTTACACTGCAACGACAGGAAGCGAATGAGCGTGCCCTCTGCATCTTCCAACAGCACCCGCTGGAAGGCCTTCAGGACCTCCTCCTTCATTGCCAATGGCCATTGGCCATCGGCCACAAATTTCGGTGTGGAAGCCACCGTGATCAGGCCCGCCACCCGCTCGGGAAACTGGCTGGCGGTGCGCATCGCTACCATGCCGCCCAAAGACCACCCCAGCCAAACTGCCTTGGCTGGTGCAACCGCCAGCACATGCTCCACCAGATAATCCAGGGTATACTCACCCCCGGGCATGGGGCTGCGTCCCAGTCCGGGCAGATCCACCACCGTCACCTGAAAATGCTCCAGCAACGCGGGCATAACTTCGTCCCACACCAGGCTGTGCATGCCCCAGCCGTGCAGCACAATCAGTTCCGGTGGGTTATCCATATTACCGGTGCAACGGTAGCGGTCGTGATAAAGCGTTAAGCCCATATTAATCATCGTCTCCTGCCGGATGTGCTTGCAGTGCGCGGCCCAGCACACCCAGCAATAAATCAATTTCCTGTTCACTGTGATCAGCGGTGAGCGTAATGCGTAAACGGGCACTGCCCGCCGGCACCGTCGGTGGCCGAATGGCCCCCACCAGAACCCCTTGCTGTAAAAGCCAATCACTCATTTGTAATGCGCGCGCTGAATCGCCCACCAACAATGGCTGGATTGCCGTTTGCGAGGGCATCAGGGGCAATGCAAGCTGCGCCGCACCCTGCGTAAATCGAGAGATCAAGCCCTGGAGTTTTTCCATCCGCCAGGATTCGGATTCCAATAGCGACACGCTCGCCAGCGATGCAGCTGCCACCGACGGTGGCATGGCAGTGGTATAGATATAGGGACGGGCTGCCTGAATCAGAAACTCAATCAAATCCGCACTGCCGGCCACAAAGGCGCCAAAACTCCCCAGCGCCTTTCCCAGTGTGCCCATGTAGATCGGAACCTGCCGACTGTCGAGCCCATACTCAGCCAAACAACCATGGCCTTTGCCCAACACCCCCAGACCATGGGCATCGTCCACCATCAACCAGGCATCATGCTGTACACACAGATCGGCGATATCCGGCAACGGGGCAACGTCACCATCCATACTGAACACCGAGTCCGTCGCCACCAGCACCCGGCCGGTGGCTTGCTGCAAACGCTGCTGCAAGCTCCCTGGGTTGTTGTGATGATAACGTTGCAGTCGACCGCGGCTCAGTTGGGCACCATCCAACAAGGATGCATGGTTCAGCTTGTCTTGCAGTACCGTGTCGCCCCGCTCCAGCAATGCACTGATGACACCGACATTGGCCATGTAGCCGGTGGAAAACAATAAAGCACGCGGGCAACCGACCCAGTCCGCCAGCCGCTCTTCCAATTCATGGTGAACCGCGCTGTGCCCGATCACCAAATGGGATGCACCACTGCCAAAGCCATATCGCTCAGCGGCCCGCTGACTGGCTGCGATCACCTGTGGGTGATTGGCCAGGCCCAGATAATCGTTGCTGCAAAAATTCAGCACACTGCGACCATCGCACTGCACCCGCGCCTGTTGCGGGGATTGCAGCAGCCGGCGTTGACGGTATAAATGCTGCTGGTGCCGCTCCTGCAGTCGCCGCGCCAGCTGGAACGGATCACTCATCGCCTTGACCAACTCCCGCCGGTCAGTGGCTCATTTTGGGACAGTCTTTATGAGGTTCCAAAGCACCATCCCTGCGGCCAGCATCCACGAACAGGTGCGCGTTTTTCTGATGTATAACCGCATCCAACAAAGCGGATTCACTGGCTTCGTCGCTGGCTTCCACTTTGAGGTCCATGGGTTTGATCCCCAGCTTTTTAAACAACTGCATATCGGAAGACGCTTCGGGGTTGCTGGTGGTCAGCAGACGCTCGCCGTAGAAAATTGAGTTGGCACCGGCCATGAAACACAGCGCTTGCATTTGCTCATTCATGGCTTCACGGCCTGCGGACAAACGCACAGAGGATTTCGGCATCAGAATCCGCGCCACAGCGATATTCCGCACAAAGTCGAAGGGATCAAGATCATCCACGTTTTCCAGCGGAGTACCTTCAATCTTCACCAGCATGTTGATGGGAACGCTCTCGGGATGTTCCGGCAGATTGGCCAGTTGCATCAGCAGTCCGGCACGATCACGGGCGGTTTCACCCATCCCCAGAATGCCGCCGCAGCAAACCTTCATACCGGCATCCCGGACATTGGCCAGTGTATCCAGGCGATCCTGATAGGTTCGGGTGGTGATGATGGAATTGTAGTGCTCGGGGGAAGTATCCAGATTGTGGTTGTAATAATCGAGACCGGCATCGGCCAGACGCTGGGCCTGATCCTGATCCAGCATGCCCAATGTCATACAGGTCTCCATCCCCAGGGATTTCACCTGCTTCACCATGTCCAGCACATAGGGCATATCCTTCTCACGGGGGGAACGCCATGCGGCCCCCATGCAGAAGCGGCTTGCACCGGAGGCTTTGGCTTCCCGCGCCTGGGTCAGCACATTCTGAATCTCCATCAGTTTTTCTTTTTCCAGCCCGGTATTGTAGTGGCCGCTTTGCGAACAGTATTTACAGTCTTCGGGGCAGGCACCGGTTTTGATACTCAGTAATGTGCTGATCTGCACCGCATTGGGATCATGGAATTGACGGTGAACCGTCTGCGCCTGAAACAACAGGTCGTTGAATGGCAGGTCAAACAGCGCCTGAATTTCTTTCAGGGTCCAATCGTGGCGGACGGTTTCCACTGGAATCTGCGGTGCGGTCATGGTGTGGCCTCGTGGTTGGATTTTTTATGGCGACGGTGTCTCTTTGATAACGGCCTGTCGCTTGCCCATGGGTAATAACTGAGCATCTTATCGGCTCAACCACCATTGTCAACTTGCACATTGATTCAAAAGTTTACAAATGATTATTTTATAACCTAAGTGTATTTATTTAACCCATTATGTTTTTCTGCCTGCTGTGTCATGGACTCACCCCACCGCTCCAGGATCTGTGCCATCACTGCGCGCAGGATATGCCCTGGAATCAGCACTGCTGTGAGCGCTGTGCCGAGCCCTGGCCTGACCCATTTGAAGGGCTTTGCCAGCAGTGCATCCAGGAGGAGCCTCACTATGACCAGTGCTTTGCCCCCTTCCTCTATCAATTCCCCATAGACCAACTGATCCTGCAGGGCAAAGGCGGAAAACGGGCGGAGCTGCTGTTCAGCCTGGGCCGCCTGCTGGCCGCGCAGTTGCAGGCGCAGCAGGTTACCCGGCCGGACATTATCGTGCCTGTGCCGCTGCACCCCAATAAACAGCGGGAACGGGGATTCAATCAAGCCGGGGTAATCGCCACGCTGGTGGGGCGCAAATTGGGGATACCGGTTAGCCATAACCTGATCATCAAGGTGCGCGAACCCAAACAGCAGAAGTCTCTGTCCCGGTCAGGGCGCCAACACAATATGACCCGGGCTTTTCGCATTCAGCGTACAGTGCTGCAGTCATTGCCATACCCGGTGCAACACATTGCCCTGCTGGATGATGTCATCACCACGGGCAGCACCCTGAATCAACTGGCAAAGCAACTGCGCAGCAGCGGTGTGGAACGAGTGGATGGTTGGGCGCTGGCCAGAGCCGCCAAGCGCAACGTTGCAATGCCCTCTTCCCCAATATGATAGGATGCGCTCTCCGCCAAACCGGATACAGGTGCCATGAGTGAAATCACATTACAGACTGAGCTGCACCCCAACTACGATGAGCTGTCACCGGATCTGGTGATCAGCGCCGTGGAGTCCCTGGGCTTCTGGTCAGACGCCCGGATTTTTCCCCTCAATAGTTATGAAAACCGCGTGTATCAGGTGGGCATCGAGGATGCGGAACCGGTGATCGTCAAGTTTTATCGGCCATTGCGCTGGAGCGATGAGGCCATCCTTGAGGAACACCGGTATTCCCAGGATTTAGCCGATCTGGAACTGCCGGCGGTTGCACCCATGGCTTTCAACGGCACAACGCTGCATTATTTTCAGGGCTACCGGTTTGCTGCCTTTCGGCGCCAGGGTGGGCAGGCTCCGGAGCAGGACGATTTCGATCAACTGCTGTGGCTGGGCCGATTACTGGGGCGCATGCACAAGGTGGGTGGCACCACCCTGTTTAATGCCCGCCCCACCCTCAGCGTCCAGCGTTTGGTCACCGAGCCCGCTCAGTTTCTGCTGGAACATCCTTTTCTTCCGGAGTACCTGAAGCCGCAGTACCGCCAATTGATTGAGGATTTCAGCAGCCGCTTTGCGGATCTGTTTCAGCAAGTGAACCCTCAATGGATACGCTGCCACGGTGATTGCCATATCGGCAATATTCTGTGGCATCGGGAAACCGGGCCCTGGTTTGTGGACTTTGACGATTGTCAAAATGCACCGGCGGTGCAGGATTTGTGGATGTTGCTGGCCGGCAGCCGACAAGAGCAGGTGGGACAGTTCAGCGAATTGTTGGATGGCTACGAAGAATTCAATGACTTCAACCGCCGCGAACTGCAACTGATTGAGCCCCTGCGCACCATGCGCATGATCTACTACGCCGGTTGGTTGGCAAGACGCTGGGATGACCCCGCCTTCACCAGTAATTTCACCTGGTTCAACACCAGTGGATATTGGCAGGAGCACGTATCCAGCCTGCAAGAGCAGCGGCTGTTGCTGGACAGTGAACCTTTTAGCCTGTTCTGAAAAGCCCACACAGCAAAAAGCCCGGCGTGAAAAACCGGGCTTTTTGAGTGGTTCAGGCTACCTGTTTCAAGGCAGGTTCTTCTGGTAAACGATCGTATAAAGTGCGTAGAGACTGCACCGGCCGCCCCAGTTTTTCCCCATCATCGATAAAATGCTTCAACATCAAACGGGTTTGTGGGGCTGTCTTCACAAATTGGAATTTGACATAGGATTCCGCATCCATCGGTGACAGAAATCGCATCATGGGCAATGCCAGTTTCACCCAGAACAGGCTGAACAGGCGCTCGGTCCAGTTCATGCGCCGACCGAATTTCGCCGCCACAATGGCCAGGGCTTCACGGGCCGCGCCCACGGCAAGATCCAGCGAATTGCTGATGCGTAAGCGCCTGAACGACCAGTTTTCCAATTCCAGCAGGGCCACCAGTGGAATCATCATGGCAGAACGATCCGCGTAGATCCGGGAGGCATCCTGCTCGACTTTGACATTGAAGCGCCCCGCCGCCATTGCTCCCATCACACCGGGCAAACGCTCCTCATTACCGGAAAACTCCGCGGGCATCATGGGCAACACCAGATAGGCAACGCCTTCCTTGCCCGCATCCGGGTGGTAATTCGGCAGATCCGGAAGTGGTGTTTGATAACTGATAAAATTAACAATGCCGCACACCACCTGTTCAGCGGGAAAAACACTGAGCACATAATCCCGATCATCCAGATCAGGTTGCAGCATCACCACGGTGGCATCACCAATCTGCTCCCGTAGCTGTTCCAGCCAGCCACCCCGCAAATCTGCCGAAGAAACCGTTAGCCAAACCTGATCCCAATGGGTCTGTTTAAGATCCTCATAGTGAGTGAAAATAGCGTCGGCCTCGAACTTTTCCGCAGCACCAAGACCGCTGCGTCGACACCGATAAAGCGTAAATCCTTTTTCGCATTCTTCTTTGTATTTTTCTTTTACCAAGTAGGACACGGAAGCTCCGCCCCGTTGCAGGAAATGACCATATACCTGCCCGACTGCGCCCGCCCCTACGATTAATGCTGTTACCACGTTGTCAGTCCCTCCGCTAGTGACAGTCCTATGGATATAAACACAGGGTTTGTGGGGTCACAAGCTATTGATTTGGGTTAATGCTGTAATTTTTATATCATGTTGTTCTAATAGCGTTACGCTGAAAACATAAACATATATCCAACCTTACCCTGGTCGCACCACCCAACCAAAAAGAGCACTAACTTATTGTTATGGCTAAAAAAATCAAACTGAAAGAACTATCAGAAGCAGAGAACAAATGCGATCGCTGCTATGAATCCAAATGCTGCCAGTACGTTACGCAGAATATCGATAAACCCACCACCATGAAGGATTTCGATCTACTGCTATGGCAGATTTCCCATAAAAACATTCATATTTTCAAGGATGAAGAGGGCTGGTTTCTGCTGGTGCTTAACGAGTGCACCCACCTATTGGACGATGGCCGCTGTGGCATCTACGAAGTACGGCCCCTGATTTGCCGGGATCATACGAACGATTATTGTGAATACGATGTCAGTATCAAAGATGGTAGCGAGCTGTATTTTTCAGGCTACGATGACCTCAACAAATACTGCCGCAAGCGCTTTAAAAGCTGGGATAAGCGCTTTAAGAAGAAGAGCTGGAAGAAGAATGCAGCACCGATGGTCTGAACAAGGGCCGCCCTCCAAACACATTGAAGGGCCCCAGCGGGCCCTTTTCTATTCGGTTTCCACTGCTTTGTCGGTTTCACCCTGCACTCCGAAGCGCAGGCCCTTGCGAAGCACTTCTCTTCCATCTTCCGGGAAGACCGATTTAGGCTCCCGTTCAATGTTCCCATACTGATCTATCTTGAGGCTCAGGCTGCGCATCTGGTCATACTTGGCCTGGCTCACCTCGTTAGCGGAGGCATCGTCACGAATAATAGTGGGCTGCAGGAATAAAAGCAGATTACGCTTGGTAACTTTTTGCTCGGTGGCTCTGAACAACACACCCAGCAAGGGAATATCCCCCAGTAACGGCACCTTTCTGACCACCTCTTCCAGGTCGTCCCTCACCAACCCGCCAGTAACGATGATCTCTCGATCATTGGCCAGAATCACCGACTTTACAGACCGTTTCTGTGTCGAGATATCCGCAGCACCACTAATGGTTTCATTGCTGACGTTGGAGACTTCCTGCACCAACTGCAAACGCACCACATTGCCATCATTAATCTGTGGCGTCACCCGCAGGGTCAGGCCCACATCCTGGCGCTCAATGGTCTGGAACGGATTATCATTATTACTGCTTAAGCTGGTACCTGTAATAAAGGGAACATTTTCACCAACAATGATTTCAGCTTCTTCATTATCCAGGGTCATGATACTGGGCGTAGACAACAGGTTCGCGTTCTGGTTAGTTTCCACTGCCTGGATCACCACCCCCATTTTGACGTCACCACTTTCATTGGCACCACCGGCCAACAGGCCGGAAAAGCTGCCGGTATCGGAGCCGGTTTCTCCGCCTTCAATCAAGCCGGCAATGGCTGATAAAGGTAGCTGGCCGGAGGTCGCCAGGCTGGTCCCCGCTAGCCCATTGGCCGGATCACCGTAGCCCCATTGCACACCCAACGCCTCACTGGCACTACCGGATACTTCCACAAACGCAGCCTCGATCAGCACCTGTGCGCGGCGCACATCCAACTGGTCCACAATATCGCGGATTTCCGCCAGATCTGCCGGTGCCGCCCGTACAATCAGGGCATTCAATGTTTCATCCGCCTGTATGGTGATGTCCCCGGCAGTGGCGGTGGGTGTTGCCAGGGTGGCCGCTGTCTTCGCCGTACCTCGGGCGCTGGTGCTACGGCTGGAAGCCGTGGCGGACTGCCCCGACACCAATGCACTCAGAATCTCCGCCACTTTCTCCGCTTCCGCGTGGCGCAAATAAATAACCTGGGTGGAACCACTGTTTTCCACCGGCCGATCCAAATCCACCAATAATGCCTTTACCCGCGCCCGCGCGGATTTTTCGCCCCGCAGTATCAACCGATTGGTGCGCTCTTCCGCCACCACACGAACACGCACATTGCCACTGTTACGGCTGCTTTTCTTGGCACCGGTTTCCACCGGCGTCAACTGCTCCAGTGTTTTTACCACATCGCCCACCCAGGCATATTTAAGCTGCACCACTTCCACTTCTTCACTCTCCGCACTGTCAATGCGTCGAATGATCTCAATGATGCGGGCGATGTTGTTGGCGTGATCACTGATGATCAGAGCGTTGGCAGAACTCACCGCAGCCAGATGGCCGTATTGCGGCACCATGGGCCGCAGAATCGGCACCAGTTCGGTTGCGTTGGTGTTCTCAACGGGTATCACGCGGGTGACCATTTTTTCATTGCCGAGGCCATTGCCTCCAAGGGGAAGATCTTCCTGCTTGGCCCCCTGAGTGGGCACAATCTTAACTACATTGCCGGTCTTCACCGAAGCATAACCATGGATACGCAGGACACTCTGGAACATGTCGAAGATATCACTGGATGACATTTCCGTATTGGAAACCACCGTCACCTCCCCTTTCACCCGGGGGTCGACAATAAAGCTGTAACCGGTAATGTCAGACACCTGTTCAATGAAAGTGCGAATATCCGCCTTTTTCATGTTGATCTTCCAGGCACCCTCATCGTTGGGGGCTGCCCAGCACAGAACCGGCATCATCACCGTTAAGCATAGTGCCATCAGCTTCCGCGTTAGCTGCATGTTAAACTCGCTTCCGACCCACCAATTCTTCATATTCTTTCTATCCAATAACATGCTGTTGCCTACAGCCCCGGAAGGGCGTACTCCGAATCAAATTGTCGACCATTGCGCTCCATGGAAACCCGCACCGTACCATCCTGCATCACCTGCTCTATCAATGCTACGTCCTGGTTCGGATCCCCCAGGCTGCGACCATTTACCGACAGAATCACATCCCCTGGCTTGGCACCGATTGCCGCCAGCATGGGATTAGGGTTATCCGCCACCCGGTAACCCCGGCCATTGTTGGATGCCAGGCCGAACTGGCCCAGTACTTCACTGGCATCCTGCTGAATCTGCTCGCGCAGGGTGCTTACCATCTGCTGTGCCATTGCCGCCTGCGCCTGTTGCGTAGCGATACCCGAGTTACCGCCGAACCCGGAACGGGAATTGGGCATTCGGCTGCTGGACGATGTGCGGGGATTACGGGTGGTACGGCTGCGGGGATTGGCGCTTCGGTTGTCCGATCGGGTCAGGCCGCCTTTGGCGTTCTCTGGAAAATACAGCGCCTCCAGCTGACCGCTTCGGTTCAGCAATACCCGATCCGGGTACACCGCCGCCAGCGTAACATTACCTGGTACTTTATCGCCGATATGGTACAGCTCACTGTCCTTGCGTGACTCCGCTATCATGGCGGTGGATCGCTCTTCCACTGGCGCCACAAACACGGCCTGCAGCTCCAGACTGAGGCGGGTCTTGGGTGCGTTAACGTCTTTAGGCTGCTCTTGAACGACTTTTTGCCCCTCTTTACCAAACAGGGACCACATGGGGATCACCGAGGTATCAACCTGATCCTGACGCCCCATAGGACCACTGACATCAGACTGCTGGCCGTACAGGGTTGGTGCGGAACCGACAGAAGCATCCACAAACAGGTACACGAGCTTCACCAACACATAGGCTGTGATGATCACCAGCAGCAAACAAGCCGCCGAATTGGCTCTTTTCACCCAAGGATTCAATTGGGTTTCCACTGTCAAAGTCTTCTCCTGACGTTCAGCGTTCTTATTCTTGTTGTAAGAACCTCACTTTACCTGAAGGTTCACCGGTTGCGAATAAGACCGTACTCTTTAATAACAGATTAGCAGTGAATGCTTACAATGCTTTGCCAGCAAGGCGCGCCGTTAAAAAGGAAGCGGTTGCTGCATGTTTACCAGTACCTTGTCGTCGTCCCCTCCGGGGTTCATCCCTGCCAGAGAGAGCACCCGTTGCAGTGCTTTTACACTGCCGATTCCCTTCTCCGGCAGCACCCCCACTTCCGCCAGCAACTTGTTGCCTTTGGCCTCGGTGACGGTCAGGTAGAGGTTACCGGCATCCTCGCGCACCTCGCCATTCACCGGCGGAAAGTCAAGTGGATTACCGGAACCGGCACCCGGTGCGGTCACACGTCCGCCGGACCAGCGAATCCAGCCGTTGGCTGCGGTGATGGTATTGCCGGAAAGATTCACGGTCACGTCTTCCACGTTGACCACACCAGCGGCCGCAACACCGAATTGCCTTAGGGATTGATTCAACAAGGTGGCTTGCACGTCACCGTTCAGGTGCGAAACACCTTTGCCCCACAAACCCCAGTGCCCGGCGCCGTGAATGCGGAAATCACTGCCTTCCACGCGCAATCCAAGCACCACTTCACCCAGCAGCAGGCGCAGCCCCCGCAAATCCCAGCCAATTACCACCGGGCCGTTCACATACGAGGTGCGCAGGCGGCCATAGGCAAAACCATCCCAAATGGTGCCGCCCACACGCTCAACCTGGACGGGCAACCCGGTGACGGAGCCGGAAACCAAACGCCACAGCAAACTGGCCGGAAACAGGACAAAGGCGAACACCACACAAGACAACACGCCGACGAGAATCAGATTGCGTACTTTCATGACTCGGGAATGGAAGCGTTCCCTCTCCTTTTACTTCTATTTATTGTTATCAGTTTACGTCAAAGGGGCGAGCTTAACATACTTTGTTAGTCTGGCCCCATTGCCTGAGGGGACGCTCGAGCTCAGAATGGGATGTCGTCTTCAAAATCCGAGCCGGCGGGTGACGGGCTATTGCTGCCACCGGAGCTGGCCGGCGAGGACATCGAACCCTGCGCTTCGGGCATCTGGTCGTAACCGGAGAAACCATCATCAGAACCACCGCCACCGGCAGCACCACGAGAATCCAGCATTTGCATCTCGTTGGCGACGATTTCCGTGGTGAATCGATCGTTACCACTCTGATCCTGCCATTTGCGTGTGCGCAGGGAACCCTCAATATAAACCTTACCGCCTTTCTTCAGATATTCGCCGGCAATTTCCGCCAACCGATTGAAGAACACCACACGGTGCCACTCTGTTCGCTCCTGCATCTGGCCGGAATTCTTATCCTTCCAGGTTTCGCTGGTAGCAATTGATACATTGGTCACGGCCCCGCCGCTGGGCATGTAACGGGTTTCGGGGTCCTGGCCGAGATTGCCCACCAAAATGACTTTGTTCACTCCGCGTTGTGCCATGAGATTCTCCGGTTTGATGATACATAACTGATAGTTTTCAGGACGTTGCCAACCATGATCAGGCTGGCTCCGCCTGGCTCTGCATAGACAACTGAGACAATTGCTTCAATTGTTCTCTATCCAAACGCGCGTTGTCCACTTTTAAATAGGCTGCTCTTTCTTCTTCGATGACCACCGCTTCTTCAACACCGGTGACCCCCATCAATCGGGACGCCCACACCCCCGCATCAAGTTCACCCGTCTGCGTCAACGGTAACGTGACGCTTTGCAGGTAAGCGGGCTGCTTCATACTCCAGGCCAACAGGAACCAGACCGCAACCATTCCCGCCCCCACCATGTAGACTGCACTATCGCCATACTGGCCCAGCAGCCAGCCACCACCGGCACCGCCCGCGAAGGCCCCCAGAAACTGGCAGGTGGAATACACCCCCATGGAAGTTCCCTTAAATCCGGGTGCCGCCAGCTTGCTGACCAGTGAGGGTAACAGCGCTTCCAGCAGGTTAAAGCCCCAGAAAAACACAAACAACCCAATGGCAATAGGCCACAGGCTATCATGCCACTGGCTCAGGGCAAACAAAGAGCCCCCCAGCAACAACACAGCCAGCAGAAACACCTGTTTGATCTTGCGGGCTTTTTCCGCCACGATCATCAGCGGTAACATTAAGACAAAAGACAGGAAAAGAATGGGCAGGTAAATCATCCAATGGTGGTTCTTGTCCATATCGGCATTGGTCAACAGCCACCCTGGTAACACCACAAAGGAGGCGGTCAATACCATATGCAGACAGAACACCCCGAAATCGAGCCGTAACAACCCGGTATCCCGCAGCACATCAGAGAAATGGGACACAACAGGGCGGGTATCCCGAAAGATCTTACGAACATCCGGTGCCGGCACCACCCACACCGTCAACGCCACACCAAATCCGGCCAGTACCGCAGTAAACAGAAACAGCCCCCGTAACTCAAACCAACCGGCCAGCACAGGCCCGGCAACCAATGCCAGGGCGAAAGACATCCCGATACTGGCCCCCACCATGGCCATCGCCTTGGCTCGCTGATCGTCACGGGTCAGGTCTGTCAACAAGGCCATGATTGCACTGGCGATGGCGCCAGCCCCCTGCAAGGTCCGGCCGGCAATCACCCCATAGATGGTCTCGGCTTGCGCCGCCACCAGGCTGCCCAGCAGAAAAATCAGTAAACCGGCAATAATCACCGGTTTACGCCCGATGCGATCGGACAGTAGCCCAAAGGGAATCTGAAACAACGCCTGCGTCAGCCCATAGGCGCCAATGGCAATACCGATCAGGGCGGGGGTCGCACCTTCCAGATCCTGCCCATAGAGCGCAAATACCGGCAGGATCATAAACAATCCCAGCATTCTAAGCGCAAACAGACTGGCAAGAGACCACGTGGCCCGAATTTCAAACGAATTCATAGATAACTTCAATATCCCAGACAGGCCGCCAATTCTACCACCGATGCCCGCTATCTCGTAGAGGCTCTGACGACTATCCGTCCATCCAATGGTTTGCCACCACCCTCCCCATCCTCTGCAAACTGGACAGAGCACTTAAGCGCTAGTTCCCATCCGGCAATGTCTTTATACTTGCGGGTTTATTTTGCGGGGGATCAAGATGGACACCATTCAAGTTCGCGGCGCACGCACGCACAACCTGAAAAACATCAACCTGGACATTCCCAGAGACAAGTTCATTGTCATCACCGGGCTGTCTGGGTCCGGCAAGTCTTCCCTGGCATTCGACACCCTGTATGCAGAGGGCCAGCGCCGCTACGTGGAATCCCTTTCCACCTACGCCCGCCAGTTCCTGTCGCTGATGGAAAAGCCCGATGTAGATCACATTGAGGGGCTCTCACCTGCCATCTCCATCGAACAGAAGAGCACTTCCCATAACCCCCGCTCCACGGTTGGCACCATTACCGAGATCTACGATTACCTGCGCCTGCTCTATGCCCGCGTGGGCACGCCCCGCTGTCCTGATCACGACCTGCCGCTGGAGGCACAAACCGTCAGCGAAATGGTGGACGACGTCATGGCCTTGTCCGGCGACAAACGCTACATGCTGCTGGCACCGGTGATTCAGGATAAAAAGGGAGAACACCTGCACCTGTTCGAGGAACTGCGCGCCGACGGCTTTATTCGCGCCCGCATCGACGGCATTGTGGTGGACCTGGATCAACTGCCGAAAATCGACAAGAAACGCAAACACACCATCGAGGTGGTGGTCGACCGCTTCAAGGTTAAGGAAGGCATGGAGCTACGCTTGGCAGAATCCTTCGAAACCGCCTTGAATATGGCTGCAGGTACCGCCCTGGTGACCAACATGGACGACCCCGGCGAAGCACTGCTGTTTTCCTCCAAGTTCGCTTGCCCGGTGTGCAACTACAATCTCAGCGAACTGGAACCCCGCCTGTTCTCCTTCAACAACCCAGCCGGGGCCTGCAGCACCTGCGACGGACTGGGTGTTAACCAGTTTTTCGATGAAGATGCGATCGTGGTGTCTGCGGAGCTGAGCCTGGCCGAAGGGGCCATCAAAGGCTGGGATCGGCGCAGTGTCTACTACTTTCAGATGCTGAATTCGCTGGCTGACCATGTGGGCTTTGATATCGACAAACCTTTCGGCAAACTCAGCAAGAAAGCGCGCCGTATCATTCTGCACGGCAGCGGCGACGACCCGGTTCCCTTCCGATACCTCAATGACCGGGGCGATGTCATCACCCGCAACCATCCTTTTGAGGGCATCATACCCAATATGGAACGCCGCTACCGGGAAACCGAGTCCGATGCGGTGCGGGAAGAGCTGTCAAAATACCTAAGCATTGCAGATTGCCAGAGCTGTCACGGCTCCCGCCTGAATCGAGCTGCACGCAATGTTTACATTGAAGCGGTGACCTTACCGGAAGTGGTAAAACTGCCGGTGGGCGACGCCCTGGATCATTTCAAAACCCTCAGGCTGGATGGCAAAAAGGGTGAGATCGCAGAGAAAATTCTCAAGGAGATCCGGGAACGCCTGCAGTTTCTGGTGAACGTGGGCCTGGACTACCTGTCGCTGAATCGCAAAGCCGAAACCCTATCCGGCGGAGAAGCCCAGCGCATCCGCCTGGCCAGCCAGATAGGCGCCGGCCTGGTGGGCGTGTTGTACATCCTGGACGAACCGTCCATTGGTCTGCATCAACGGGATAACGAGCGCTTGCTGGCAACCCTCACCCGACTGCGCGATATGGGCAATACCGTGATCGTGGTGGAACACGATGAAGATGCGATTCGGGCGGCGGACTTTATCATCGACATCGGGCCCGGTGCCGGCGTTCACGGTGGAGAAGTGCTGCGCGCCGGAAGCCTGCAACAAATCACCTCCTGCCGCAAATCCCTAACCGGGCAATACCTGAAAGGCAGTAAAAGCATTGCGATCCCTCCCCAACGGGTAAAGCCCAACGCACAAAAGCAACTGCAGATCAGAGGCGCACATGGCAACAACCTTAAACAGGTGGATTTGAATCTGCCGGTAGGATTGATGACCTGTGTCACCGGTGTATCCGGTTCCGGCAAATCCACCCTGATCAACAGCACCCTGTTCCCACTGGCGGCCACTCTGTTGAACGGAGCAACCACCCATAAGCCGGCACCTTACAGCGAATTCCATGGCATCGACCATTTCGACAAAGTGGTGGACATAGACCAGAGCCCCATAGGACGCACACCCCGCTCCAACCCCGCCACCTATACCGGTCTGTTTACTCCCATAAGGGAATTATTCGCAGGCACACAGGAAGCCCGTTCCCGGGGTTATACACCGGGCCGCTTCAGCTTCAATGTGAAAGGCGGCCGCTGTGAAGCCTGCCAGGGTGACGGTGTCATCAAAGTAGAGATGCACTTTCTACCAGACATGTACGTGCCCTGCGATGTCTGCAAAGGCAAGCGTTATAACAGGGAAACCCTCGAGGTCCGTTACAAAGCCAAGAATATTTGCGAAGTACTGGAAATGACGGTGGAAGATGGCCTGGAGTTTTTTGAAAACGTGCCGGTGATCGCCCGCAAACTACAAACACTGGTGGACGTTGGCCTCTCCTATATACGCCTCGGCCAATCCGCCACAACCCTGTCCGGCGGTGAAGCGCAACGGGTTAAACTGTCCAAAGA
The DNA here is from genome assembly GCA_002471665.1 of Gammaproteobacteria bacterium UBA7310. Taxonomy (GTDB): domain Bacteria; phylum Pseudomonadota; class Gammaproteobacteria; order Pseudomonadales; family Ketobacteraceae; genus Ketobacter. The sequence continues at coordinate 34,778 of DKQK01000053.1, read as the reverse complement.
GCTGTCGAAGCGGGATACCGGGAAAACACTGTACATCCTGGATGAGCCCACCACCGGACTGCACTTTCATGACATTCAACAACTGCTGAATGTACTGCACCGATTGCGAGACAAAGGCAATACTGTCATCATCATCGAGCACAATCTGGATGTCATCAAAACCGCCGATTGGATCATCGATCTGGGCCCGGAAGGTGGCAGTGGTGGTGGCGAGATTATTGCCGAAGGCACGCCGGAAGAGGTGGCCAAAATGAAACATTCGCATACCGGCCGCTTTCTCAAACCGCTGTTGGCAAAAAAATAGCGGCGTTCACGCAGCGTTCACATCCGGTTCACGCTGTGTTGACACCGCCTGCGGCATAGTCGCTGCTGACCTCGAGCAAGGGTGCTGGAGGACCAACAGGAGAAAGACTATGCGCAAACTAGCAGCACTCAGCGCCGCACTGGCCGGTACACTGTTCCTCACCGGATGCGACGACGAAGACAAACTCTACACAATTTTCCCCAGTGGTGAACTGAGGGTAATCCACGCCTCCCCAGACGCTCCCCCTGTCAATATCCTGCTTAACGGCAAAAGCAAAATAGAAGGCCTGGATTACGCTGCGAGCTCGGGCTTTACCAAGCTGCTGGCCGGAAGCTATCGGGTCCAGGTTGAAGGCATTATTCCGGGCGGTAACGCCACCGTGATTGATGTGGACGGCTTTCGCATCAGCAAAAACGACACTCCCACCCTCGTCGCGGTGAACTCGGTGAGCAGCATAGAGCCTCTGGTGGTCCCACAATCCACCGCCACACCAGGCAGCGATGAAGTGGCCCTGCAGGTAACCCATGCGGCCCCCGTGGCCGGGCCCGTGGATGTGTACCTGACCGCCCCCGGCGCCAGCATCCAAGGCGCGACACCGGCCTTTACCTTTGACTTCAAGGACAATATTGATGTGGGTGCAGTAGCCGCTGGCGTGGTGGAAATTCAGGTCACTCTCGGCGGTGCTCTGATTTACAACTCCGGCCCAGTGGACCTGACAGGGTTCGCCGGTGAAAAGCTGATGATTCTGGCCATCAACAGTGAAAACCAGACAGAGAATGCCGCCGCCCCCATAAAGCTCCTCGCCGTGACCGATTCTGATGCCGTGGAACTGAGGGATGCGGATACGCTAACCGGCGCCAAGGTTGTCCACGCATCGCCCGATGCGGCGTCGGCGGCCGGTGGCCCCGTGGAAGTGTTCGCATCCAGCCCCGCACTGGGTTTGAGCGCTGTTGAGCTGATCGACGCCTTTGACTATACCAGCGTTGTGCCGGCAGCAGACAACTATGTGAGCATACCCAACGGCACCTACACTCTGGATGTAGCCCCTGATACCGACACCATCGGTGACAGCGTCTTTACGTCCCCGCCATTGAATCTGAATGCCGGCATGGAATACACCGTGATCGCGGCTGGGCGGGTCACCTCAGTTCCGGCATTCAACCTTCTGGCAAGCGCCGATGACAACCGCGCTATTGCCACCCAGGCCAGCCTTAAACTGACACACGCCGCACCAGCAGCAGGTGCCGTGGATGTATTCATAACCGGCGCCGGCATCTATTCAGTGGCAGAGGTGGAAGCCGGCATGGCAGGCGCCCCACTACTGGATGACTTCGCGTTTGGAACAATCACTGACTATGTTGCGGTCATACCGGGCAACTATGACATCAGAGTGGTAGCGGCAGGTACAGTGGCGATCAATCTCGAAGGCGTCACCGTAACCGGGGGTGATGTACTCCATGCCATCGCCCGTGGCCCCAGCGAACCTACAGGTGCCCCCACTGACTTCGGCATCATTCTGTTAAGTAACTGAGCCAGCCCGACTATGGGTGACAGCAGTTGGTAAGCCCCCTACTAACTGGTGTCGCCCATAGTACGGTCATGCTTATCGAAACAGAGAGCCGTATCCTTCTTCCATTAATACCCGGCGCACCGCAGGTCTCAACAGCATTTGGTTATAGTGCTCCCGGCAAACAGGCGGCAAGGCCAAGCCAATTCGGTCCGCCCAGAACTCGATATAAAACAGCGCGGGGTCTGCCAGAGAAAATTCCGTCGGAACGTCACCAGCCACCATCTTAGCGCTTAACCAACTGAATCCCGAACCCACCAGATCCTTACCGCGACTGATCACCCGCTCTCTTTCACCACCAGCCGAAAGGTATTGTTCCGGAGTAAACACCCGCGTAAAACCCTGCCCATGAATGACATGCACGGCATAATTCATTAACTCCAGCACATGCAACTCGCCCTTCAGGTCCCCTGGGATCAAGCCGGCATCCGGATGATTTCGCCCCAACCACCACGCGATGGAAACATAGTCGGTGAAGACGCTGCCATCCCTGCTCACCAGGGTTGGGATGGTGCCTTTCGGGTTGAGCGCCAGGTAGTCGGGATGCTGGTTATCTCCCTTCAACAAATCCACCCAGTGCGCTTCAAACACCAGTTCCAGCTCTTCCAATAGAATGTGTATTCCAGTGCTGCAGGAGCCTGGGGTCATGTAGAAGCGCATGTTCATCGACCCACCTCCATACCCCGAAACACACTGCACTGCCTGAACACATCGAGCGATGGTTCAACTGACTTGTGTTGGCAGAACTTGGCCACCAGCTTCACCAGGCCTTTAATGTCGCGCCCACAGGCGCTGGGAAAAACCTCAACCAACTCCTCAACCAATTGGTGAGGTACTTGCAATTGAAATTGCTGCACCATTACTTGCCAGATTTTGAGACGATCTGCGGCATTGGGTGGGCGATACTTGATAAGCGCTATACAACGCGAAACGATGGCTTCATCGATATCGTCTACGCGATTGGTGGTCATAAACAACAAGCCGTTGAAATATTCCAGCACCCGTAAAAAAACGCCCACCACAGCATTGGCGGCGATGTTATCGTCCCGGCGCTTGATATATACATCCGCCTCGTCGATTAGCATCACCGCTCCCCAGCGCTGTGCGCGAATCAGGGTGCTTTTAAGTGCCTGCTCCATTTCCACCACGTTTAAGCCCAGCTGACCTGAATGCACCCGATACAACGGGCGCCGAATCACTTCGGAGTAGACCTCTGCCGACAAGGTTTTACCCACACCCGGGGGGCCAGCGCACAGCACAGTGGTACCACCTGACTTACCCTGCACAACATCGTCCATCAACACATCCATTTCTGCGGTGAGGATATCAATCAAATCCGTCTGCTCAGGGGGAAGAACCAACTTCTCTTTTAGTTGCGGTTTATATTCATAAAGCTCAACATCATCCACATGCACCCAAATATGGTGATGCAACTCGAGATGAAACATCAGCATATAGCCATGAACCGGAACTTCGGTAAACATGAGCTGTGGAATATCATCCCTGACGGCCTCCACCTGGGCTTCAATCCTGTCATTGTAATGAGTACTGCGACCGGCCTTGCGCAGATACTTCGCCAACACATCACCACTTGTCTCGAACTCTAATGAGCGGTCTTTAATGATTTCTTCGTCATTGACCATTCTTGCCCGCTCACCGGAGCTGGAAAGCACAATGCGGCTTTTGCGGGACCAGTCAGTATTGCGATGACTCACCGTCGGATCATCAGCATAAATACCCGTTCCCTGACCAACAAACTGATGGCCAGTGCAGGCGCGCAACTCGAAATACCGCTGGTTGGATCGATCGTAGGCTGCCATCAATTCGATTGTTTCTTTGAAAAAGCCTTTTGCCGCCAAAATCTCCGGCAAACTATAACCCACGATATCCCGCTCCAGAATCATAAGCGAGACCGACTGCAGTTTTCCCATGGCGTTCGCTTTCAAATCAAGAAGCACCCTGCCTGACTCCTCCTCCCCGGGCGGGGAGAAGTCGATTCGAGAAACCACAAAGGGCAGCGGTTTGCCTTCAGCATTGCCTTTAAACAGCCAACCCCTTATTCCCTCATTCAACAAATAACCAATGAGATCAGGAACCAGGGATTCCAATTCTGACTCCCGATAACGTTTGTTATCCTTGCTCAGGGCTTTGGTCAACGTATTAATCTGGGCAGCCTGCAAGGTCATTTCGCTGCCTGCCCTGTTGTACAGAGAGGACAGAAACTCCAATTGCGTTAGGGTAAAGCGTTGAAATGACGCTTCCGCCCGAGCTCCGAACCGAAGCTGGTCGAGCAACCCATCCAGCTCTGGAAACCGGTCAACTAAGGACAGTAAATAAGGACGTTCAATATAAAGCTTCATCTGCAGACAACCATAATCTGGACATTGCTGAACGAATAGCAATCCCCATGCCGCCTGATAAGTGTCTGATTATATTGAAGTGAAGAACCACTGCAGAGAACAATGGACGGTACATTCTGTAAGAAATGTGAGCTAACTGACAGCGAGCGCCGGACATGAAAAAGGCCGGCAAAATGCCGGCCCTTTAGAGTATCCAGGAGAGCGCCATTAACACGGCGCCCCGGACCTACTCCTCATCCATCTCCACCGCTTCCGCTGCAAGCGGGCGATCAACCAACTCAACATACGCCATCGGCGCTTTGTCTCCGGCTCTATAACCGCACTTAAGAATGCGGATATAACCACCAGGGCGGTCTTTGTAGCGTGGGCCCAGATCAGTGAACAACTTACCGACGGCTTCTTTGCTGCGGGTACGAGCAAAAGCCAAACGGCGGTTAGCTACACTATCGTTTTTCGCCAAAGTAATCAGAGGCTCTGCGTGACGACGCAGCTCTTTCGCTTTTGGCAAAGTCGTTTTGATTAACTCGTGCTCAACCAAGGACACCGCCATGTTGCGGAACATCGCTTTACGATGGCTGCTGTTTCGGTTGAATTTACGACCACTTTTACGGTGACGCATCGCTCTTTTCCTTTACAACTTACGGCCCCGACAAGCGCGGAGCAATTATTTAACGTTTCTTCAGTACGCGCTCATCATCACGCAGACTACCTGGAGGCCAGTTTTCCAGACGCATACCCAAAGAAAGACCTTTGGACGCCAAGACGTCCTTAATTTCCGTCAGAGACTTCTTACCCAGATTGGGCGTTTTCAGAAGCTCAACCTCGGTACGCTGGACAAGGTCACCGATGTAATAAACATTCTCAGCTTTCAGGCAGTTAGCAGAACGCACTGTTAATTCAAGATCATCAACAGGACGCAACAGAATCGGATCGATCTCATCACGTTCTTCTACTTTCTGGGGCTCGGACTCTTTCTCAAGATCCACGAACACCGCCAGCTGCTGTTGAAGAATGGTAGCTGCACGGCGGATGGCATCTTCAGCGTCAATTGTCCCATTGGTTTCCAGGTCAATAACCAGCTTATCAAGATCCGTTCGCTGCTCAACACGCGCGCTTTCAACAACATAGGCCACGCGCCGTATAGGCGAGTAAGTGGCATCGAGCTGCAGCCGACCAACACCGCGGGTTTCTTCATCACCGTCACGACCATCTGCCGGCTCATAGCCGCGCCCTTTCTGAATACGCAATTTCATATTCAGCTTGGTACCAGCGCTCAAGTTCGCAATGACGAGATCTTTGTTGATGATTTCCACGTCGTGATCCAACAAGATATCACCCGCAGTCACGATACCAGGGCCGTCCTTGTTGATACTTAATAACGCTTCACTCTTGTCGTTCAGTCGCACCGCCAGGTTCTTCAGATTCAAAAGAATATCTATGACATCCTCCTGAACCCCTTCCAGGGTACTGTACTCGTGAACTACACCATCAATCTCAACTTCTGTTACTGCTGCCCCAGGCATACTGGACAGTAGAATGCGACGAAGCGCGTTGCCCAGAGTGTGGCCGAAGCCCCTTTCCAAAGGCTCCAATGTAACCTTGGCATGGGTTTCGTTAATTTCCTGAACACCAATAGTCCGTGGTGTTAAAAACTCATTAACAGAGCGTTGCATATAGAGTACCACCTCAACCTTTTGCTTATTTATTACTTAGAATAAAGCTCTACGATTAGGTTTTCGTTGAGTTCTGAGGGAAGATCAGTACGCTCTGGTACAGCCTTGAAAACACCTTCTTTCTTCTTGGTATCCACTTCAACCCAGGACGCAAAACCACGCTGTTCAGCCAATTCAACCGCGGCATTGATACGCAGTTGGTTCTTAGCCTTCTCACGTACGGCTACAACATCACCAGGGTTAACCTGGAAAGAAGCCACGTTAACGGTCTGACCATTAACCATAATTGCCTTGTGACTGACCAGCTGTCGAGCTTCCGCGCGAGTTGAGCCAAAGCCCATACGGTACACAACATTATCCAGTCGACCTTCAAGCAGCTGCAGCAGGTTTTCACCTGTAGCACCCTTCAGGCGCGCTGCTTCTTTGTAGTAGTTGCGGAACTGACGCTCCAGCACACCATATATACGGCGCACTTTCTGTTTCTCACGCAACTGAGTACCGTAGTCAGACAAACGACCACGACGCTCACCGTGCATACCGGGAGCCTTCTCAGAGCGACACTTGTTCTCGTAGGCACGAACACCACTTTTCAGACCTAAGTCTGTGCCTTCGCGACGAGACAGTTTGCATTTAGGGCCTAAATACCTAGCCATTAATGGGACTCCCGTTAAACTCGACGTTTCTTAGGTGGACGACATCCATTATGTGGAATGGGTGTCACGTCAGTGATGCTGTTAATTTTATAGCCACAAGCATGCAGAGCACGTACCGCGGACTCGCGACCAGGGCCAGGGCCCTTAACCATCACTTCGAGGTTCTTCAAACCATATTCCTGAGCCGCCAGACCGGCCTTTTCGGCTGCCACCTGTGCTGCGAACGGCGTACTCTTACGAGATCCCCGAAAACCGCAACCACCGGCAGTCGCCCAAGACAGAGCGTTTCCCTGACGGTCGGACAAGGTAATGATGGTGTTGTTGAAGGAAGCGTGAATGTGCGCTACACCATCAACAACTGACTTTTTAACTTTCTTACGCGTACGCGCTGTTGCTTTAGCCTTAGCCATTTAACTGATTCCTGAACGTTACGCTTTACTTACGAATTGCTTTACGTGGACCCTTACGGGTGCGCGCATTAGTCTTGGTGCGCTGACCACGAACGGGCAAGCTGCGACGGTGACGAAGACCGCGATAGCAACCCAGATCCATCAATCGCTTGATGTTCATGGACACTTCTCGGCGCAGATCACCTTCGGTAGGATGATTTGCAACTTCGTTACGCACTGCGTCCAGTTGCTCCTCCGACAACTCTCTTATCTTGGTGGTAGGGTTTATACCAACTGATTCACAAATGGCTTGTGCCTTTGTGTTCCCGATACCAAAGATATAGGTCAGTGAAATAACCGCATGTTTGTTATCAGGAATATTGACGCCTGCTATACGGGCCATCCAACTTACTCCATTTACTCGAGCTTAAAACTGTTTATCAGCCGCGAAAGGGCGCAAAGAATATCTTTACAGCCCGCAAAAATCAACTAAATAGATCTTTGTATTATCGCGAAGGTTAAATTTTAGCCCTGACGCTGCTTATGACGGGGCTCTGAACTGCAAATTACACGCACCGAGCCTTTACGGCGGACGATTTTGCAGTTACGACAGATCTTTTTAACTGATGCTTGAACTTTCATGTCAAACTCCAAACAAGCTTAGGTTAACCTTATCGAACTAGGCCGGTTCCGCCATAGCCTTTCAGGTTTGCTTTCTTCATTAAGGACTCGTATTGCTTGGACATCAGGTGGCTTTGCACCTGGGCCATAAAGTCCATAACCACTACCACCACGATCAGCAGGGAGGTACCGCCCAGATAAAATGGAACATTACCGAACGCCTGCAGCCCCTGGGGCATCAAACACACCAACGTGATGTAGAGCGCACCAACTAACGTCAGCCGACCCAGCACCCCGTCAATGTACTTGGCGGTTTGTTCTCCCGGACGAATCCCCGGAACAAAAGCGCCAGATTTCTTCAAATTATCCGCAACATCCTTGGGATTAAACATAATCGCCGTATAGAAGTAGCAGAAAAACACAATCAGCAACGCAAACAGCAATAAATACAGTGGCTGCCCTGGCCCCAAAGCTAAAGACACTTCCTGTAACCATGCCATATTTTCATTCTCACCAAACCACTGCCCGATACTTGCGGGGAAGAGCAGAATGCTGGTGGCGAATATAGGTGGTATTACACCAGCCATATTGATCTTCAGTGGCAAATGCGACTGCTGCGCCGCAAAGACCTTACGACCTTGCTGACGACGGGCGTAGTTTATCGTAATACGACGTTGAGCGCGCTCCATGAATACCACAAAGAACACCACCACTACCGCGACTATCGCCAAAATGAGCAGAACCGCGACATTTAACTCACCTTGCCGGGTTGCCTCCAATGCCTGGCCTATGGCCTGGGGTAAACCTGCCACGATCCCTGCGAAAATGATCATGGAAATCCCGTTACCTATTCCCCGTTCAGTAACCTGTTCACCCAACCACATGAGAAACATGGTACCTGTGGTCAGGGTCACGATGGCTGGGAACAGCCAGGAAAACCCAACCGTCAGGGTGACACCCTGGGTTTGGAGCGCCATCGCCATACCAAGTGACTGCAACGTTGCCAAGCCGAGCGTTCCATAACGGGTATACTGGGAAATCTTCCTTCTACCCGCTTCGCCTTCCTTCTTCAGCTGCTCCAACTGCGGGCTTACCGCTGACAGCAGCTGCATAATAATGGACGCTGATATATAGGGCATAATGCCAAGCGCCAGAATCGACATGCGCTCCAGAGCCCCACCCGAAAACATATTGAACAGGCTTAGGATGGTGTCCTGCTGCTGCTTGAACAAATTCTGTAACTGTATCGGGTCAATACCGGGTACCGGAATATGAGCACCAATGCGATAAACCAATATCGCAAAAAACAGGAACTTAAGGCGAGCCCATAGCTCGCCCATTCCTGCATTGTTCATATTCGGCATACCGGCCTGCTGGGGCTTGGCTGCCATACTATTCCTCTACTTTTCCGCCTGCGGCTTCAATTGCTGCTTTGGCACCCTTGGTGGCAGGTACGCCTTTCAGGGTAACAGCCTTAGTAATATCGCCGGACAACACTACCTTGGCGAACTTGGTACTACGGCGAATGATACCAGCGGCTTTCAGGGCATCAAGATCAATCACGTCAGCATCAATCTTCGCCAACTCTGACAGTCGCACTTCCTGAGTGATCAAGGCTTTCTGCGAAGTAAAGCCAAACTTGGGCAAGCGGCGCTGGATTGGCATCTGACCGCCTTCGAATCCGGGCTTGATACTTCCACCGGAGCGTGAAGTCTGGCCCTTTACTCCGCGACCACCGGTTTTGCCTAATCCGCTACCAATACCACGACCACGTCGCTTGGCGGCAGGCTTGGACCCAGCTGCAGGACCTAAACTATTCAATCTCATCTCACTCACCCTCTACACGAACCATGTAGTAAACTTTGTTCACCATGCCACGTACCGCTGGCGTGTCTTCAACCTCAACGGTGTGACCGATGCGGCGTAACCCCAGGCCACGGATACATGCCTTGTGACTTTCTTGACGTCCGATTGTGCTCTTGGTTTGAGTCACTTTGATAGTGCTATTGCTCATGGCCTTTACCCCAGAATTTCTTCTACGCTCTTACCACGCTTGGCCGCTACGTCTTCCGGAGACTTCATGGACGCCAAACCTTTAACTGTCGCACGGACAACGTTCATCGGGTTGGTAGAGCCGTAGCACTTGGCCAACACGTTTTGAACACCGGCAACTTCGAGAACTGCACGCATTGCACCACCGGCTATGATACCGGTACCGTCTGACGCAGGCTGAAGATAAACCTTTGAAGAGCCGTGCTGTGCTTTGATCTGATGCTGCAAAGTCGTTCCGCTCAATTCCACGGTCACCATATTGCGACGAGCCGCTTCCAGTGCTTTCTGAATAGCTACAGGTACTTCACGTGCCTTGCCACTGCCAAAGCCTACCTTACCATTTCCGTCGCCAACGACAGTAAGCGCCGTGAACCCGAAAATACGCCCACCTTTAACCACTTTTGCAACTCGGTTTACCTGGACAAGCTTTTCCTGTAAACCTTCGTTTTTATCTTCAACTTTTGCCATCTTAATACCCTTTAAAACTCAAGGCCGCCTTCACGTGCAGCTTCTGCCAATGCCTGTACTCGGCCGTGATATTTGAATCCAGAGCGGTCAAAGGCAACTCTGCTGACGCCCTTTGCCTTCGCGCGTTCGGCAATCATCTTGCCAACGGCAGTGGCTGCGTCTTTGTTGCTGGTGGCACCGTCAAAACCCTTCTCTTTGGTAGAAGCACAGGCAATCACGCTGCTGCCATCATTGCTGATGATCTGAGCATAGATATGCTGGCTGGTACGATTGACGGTCAACCGGGTTTCACCCAGCTCACGTATCTTCATTCTGGTGCGTTTCGCCCGGCGCAAACGCGCAAATTTTTTATCGTTCATGGCTACTGTCATCTCACCGATTATTTCTTCTTGGCTTCTTTACGAAGCACATGCTCGTCGGAGTATCTTACACCTTTGCCTTTGTAGGGCTCAGGTGGTCGGAAACCACGTACATTTGCTGCTACCTGACCCAACAGCTGTTTGTCAGCGCTCTTCAGAACCACTTCAGTCTGGCTCGGAGTTTCAGCTGTTACACCCGCCGGCAACTCATAATCAACCGGATGAGAGAAGCCAAGCGTCAAACTTAGTGTGTTGCCTTTGGCTTGGGCCCGGTAACCTACACCGATCAATTCCAGTTTCCGCTCAAAGCCTGCGCTCACACCAACAACCATATTGTTAACGAGAGAGCGGAATGTGCCTGCCATTGCCCAGGACTTTTGATCTTCCTGTACGGGCTTAACCAAAGCCTGGCCACCATCAACTTCAAAGGCAACCAGCGGGTTCAGGTCAAGCTTCAATTCACCCTTGGAGCCTTTTACCAACAGCTCCTGCCCATTAAGTTTGATATCCACACCTGATGGGATATCAATAGGGCTCTTAGCTACTCGAGACATTGCCGACCACCTATTAAGATACGTAACACAATACTTCACCGCCAACGCCAGCAGCGCGGGCAGCTCGATCAGTCATAACGCCTCGATCTGTGGATACGATGGCCACACCGAGGCCTGCCATTACTTTGGGCAGGCTATCGTTAGACTTGTAAATTCGCAGACCTGGTCGACTCACTCTTTTGAGCTCCTCAATTACAGGCTTGCCTTCAAAGTACTTGAGCTCTACTTTGAGTTCAGGGATCTTCTCACCATCCACCGAATAACCAGAAATATAACCTTCGTCCAACAGCACCTTGGCAACGGCAATTTTGGTCTTTGAAGAAGGCATAACCACGTCCGCTTTCTTAGCCATCTGGCCGTTGCGAATCCGGGTCAACATATCCGCTAATGGATCTTGCATACTCATGTCTAATTTCTCCGTAAACCGTTATTACCAGCTGGACTTGACCAAGCCTGGCACGTCACCACGCATGGCAGCCTCACGCAACTTGTTACGTGACAGGCCGAACTTGCGGTAAAAACCATGAGGGCGCCCGGTTAGACCACAACGATTACGCAAACGTGACTTGGACGCGTTACGCGGTTGCTTCTGCAATTTCAACTGCGCTTCCCAGCGCTCTTCCTCAGAGCTATCCGGGTTGTTGATAATTGCCTTCAGTTCAGCGCGTTTCTTAGCGTACTTCGCTACCGCTGCCTGGCGCTTCTTCTCGCGCTCTATCATAGATACTTTTGCCATTTTCGATCACCTATTTCTTGAGCGGGAACTGGAAGGCTTCCAACAAAGCACGGCCTTCATCATCGTTCTTGGCGGTAGTAGTAATAGTGATATCCATTCCGCGGATCTTATCGATCTTGTCGTAATCGATCTCCGGGAACACAATCTGTTCTTTGACACCCATGCTGTAATTGCCCTGGCCATCAAACGACTTCGGATTCAGTCCACGAAAATCACGGATACGTGGTATAGCCATGGAAACCAGACGATCCAGAAATTCATACATGCGCTCGCCACGCAGTGTCACCTTGGCACCAATTGGCCAACCTTCACGAATTTTAAAGCCCGCTACAGATTTGCGCGCCTTGGTAACTAAAGGCTTTTGACCTGAAATCAAAGCCAAATCGGCTACTGCGCCATCAATCGCTTTTCGATCCTGAGATGCCTCACCAACACCCATGTTGAGGGTGATCTTGGTGATTTTGGGCACTTCCATAACGCTCTTGTATCCGAATTGCTGCTGCAACTTAGACACTATTTCGTTGTTGTAGACTTCTTTCAATCTGCTCATTGCTATAACCCGATACCTTTAGGCTTATGCCTTGTCCTCAATGACTTCGTTCGTAGACTTGAAACAACGAACCTTTTTGCCATCTTCCAGGAATTTGAAACCTACGCGGTCCGCTTTTTGAGTTTGCGGGTTAAAGATTGCCACGTTGGAAGCCTGGATAGGAGCTTCCTTTTCAACAATGCCGCCTGGAGCACCCTTTTGCGGGTTAGGCTTCTGATGTTTCTTAACGATGTTAACACCGCTAATCAACAACTTGCCTTCCAGTACTTTCAATACTTTACCACGCTTGCCTTTATCACGGCCGGCGATTATTACAACTTCATCGTTTCTTTTAATCTTCAGCATGTCTAATACCTCTTAGCCTTACAGCACTTCGGGAGCCAAGGAGATAATCTTCATGAACTGATCTCCGCGGAGTTCGCGTGTCACAGGGCCAAAGATACGAGTACCGATAGGCTGTCGGTTGTTGTTCAACAACACTGCTGCATTCTCATCGAAGCGGATCAAGGATCCATCTTGACGACGAACACCCTGGCATGTACGAACGACTACGGCGTTCATCACATCACCTTTCTTCACTTTGCCGCGCGGAATTGCTTCTTTCACAGACACCTTAATGATGTCGCCAATGCGCGCGTAGCGGCGATGTGAACCGCCCAGTACCTTAATACACTGTACCCGGCGAGCACCGCTGTTATCTGCAACCTGCAATACGGTTTGGGTCTGAATCATTGCCAGTCTCCAAAGTAAATAATCAAGAGCACTAAGCGGGGCTTAGATTTTCGCTCTTTCGTCAATGCTCACCAAGCGCCAGCACTTGGTTTTGGACAAGGGGCGACACTCTTCAATGGTCACAATATCGCCAGCGTTACACTCGTTTGCTTCATCATGCGCATGAAACTTGGTGGAGCGACGCACGAACTTGCCATAAACAGGGTGCTTCACTTTGCGCTCAACCATGACGGTGACAGACTTATCACCTTTATTACTCACTACTTTACCAGTATGAGTGCGCTTTGTTTTCGCAGTAGCTTGCTCTGTCATTCTCAGTTACCCTGCTTTTGTTTCTCTGCCAATATCGTCTTTGTACGAGCAATATCGCGACGAGTTTTTTTCATGACGTGGGTTTGACCCAGCTGGCCTGTGGCCAATTTCATGCGGTTCTCGAATTGCTCACGCAGAAGACCCAGCAAATGCTCATTGAGCTCTGATTCTGATTTCTGTCTTAAATCACTGGCACTCATCACATCACCGTCCGCGTAACAACTGTGGTTTTGATGGGCAACTTAGCTGCCGCCAGGATAAAGGCCTCACGAGCAATATCCTCGTTCACCCCTTCCATCTCATACAGCATCTTTCCTGGGCGGATTTCGGCTACCCAATACTCAACGTTACCCTTACCTTTACCCTGACGTACTTCCAACGGCTTCTCAGTGATTGGTTTGTCAGGAAACACCCGAATCCAGATCTTTCCGCCACGCTTAACATGACGTGTCATCGCTCGACGGGCTGCTTCAATTTGGCGAGCAGTCAGGCGACCGCGGCTAACTGCCTTCAAGCCGATGGTTCCAAACGAAACCTTATTACCAGCTTGAGCCAGACCACGGTTGCGGCCTTTGTGCTGCTTTCTAAATTTTGTGCGTTTAGGCTGTAACATCTTTCTTACCCTTAGCTAGCACGTGTACGTTTCGGTGCGCTGGCTTTCTGCTCTTCGGGCTGCTCCAGATCGCCATCCAGAATCTCACCTTTGAAGATCCAAACCTTTACGCCGATAGTTCCGTATGTGGTTTCGGCTCGCGCAGTAGAGTAATCAATATCCGCACGCAAAGTATGCAGAGGAACTCGACCTTCCCGGTACCACTCTGTACGAGCAATTTCGGCACCACCCAGACGGCCTGAAACCTGAACTTTAATGCCCTTGGCACCCAGGCGAATGGCGTTCTGTACTGCGCGCTTCATGGCTCGACGGAACATTACCCGGCGCTCCAACTGCGATGCAATGCTTTCTGCCACCAGGCGCGCATCCAACTCTGGCTTACGAACTTCTTCGATGTTCACGTGGACAGGCACGCCCATCATCTGAGAAAGCTCGCGACGCAGTTTCTCCACGTCCTCACCTTTCTTTCCGATCACAATACCAGGACGAGCTGTCTTGATAGTGATGCGTGCATTCTCAGCTGGTCGCTCAATCTCAATTCGACTAACCGAAGCGGACTTCAGCTTGTTGAACAAATATTCACGCACTTTAAGATCTGTTAGCAAATAACCTGAGTACTGTTTAGGCGCAGCATACCAAGTAGAAGTGTGCTTCTTAACGATGCCTAAACGTATCCCGGTCGGATGTACTTTCTGACCCATCTGGCCTGTCTCCTAGTTGTCAGATACTTTGACCGTGATATGGCAGGTTCGCTTCAAAATGCGATCTGCACGCCCTTTAGCGCGAGGCTTAATGCGCTTCATGGTCATACCTTCGTCAACATAAATTTCGGAAACCCGAAGCTCGTCCACGTCAGCACCATCGTTGTGCTCGGCGTTTGCGATAGCGGATTCCAAAACCTTTTTCACAAGATGCGCTGCTTTCTTGGTACTGAAACCCAAGGCGTTCAAAGCTTGATCCACCTTTTGCCCACGTACCTGGTCGGCAACCAACCGTGCTTTTTGTGCAGACACCATAGCGCCGCGCAATTTAGCTGCTGTTTCCATCACCGCACCTCTTAGCGTTTAGCTTTCTTGTCTGCAGCGTGACCACGATACGTTCGGGTAGCTGCAAACTCGCCTAACTTGTGACCCACCATATGCTCACTAACGAGTACTGGAACATGTTGGCGACCGTTGTGGACTGCAATAGTTAAGCCCACCATCTCAGGAAGAATCATTGAGCGACGCGACCAGGTTTTGATTGGCTTACGGCTTTTATTCTCAACGGCTTCTTCAACTTTCTTCAAAAGATGTTCGTCGATGAACGGACCTTTCTTCAATGAACGTGGCACAGTATATACCTCTTAATCCGTATTACGATTTCGCACCGCGACGACGAACAATCAATTTGTTCGTGCGCTTGTTCTTACGTGTCTTGTGACCCTTAGTAGAGACACCCCAGGGTGTAACTGGATGACGACCACCTGAAGTTCTACCTTCACCACCACCATGAGGGTGGTCAACAGGGTTCATAGCCACACCGCGAACGGTAGGTCTAACACCACGCCATCTTTTTGCACCGGCTTTACCCAGAGAGGCCAAGCTGTGCTCTGAGTTACCAACCTCACCAATGGTGGCTCGGCAATCAGACAATACTTTACGCATTTCACCGGAGCGCAAGCGCAGGGTGGCATATGCACCGTCCCGCGCCAGCAACTGTGCTGAGCCACCTGCACTACGCACAATTTGCGCACCTTTACCAGGCTTCAGCTCGATGCAATGCACCACACTACCGACCGGGATATTACGCAGTGGTAACGCATTACCGACTTTGATAGGTGCGTCCTGCCCGGAAACCACAGCTGTTCCGGCCTCAACACCTTTGGCAGCGATAATATAGCGACGCTCCCCATCCGCATACTTCACCAGTGCGATATTCGCCGAACGATTTGGATCATACTCCAATCGCTCCACTACACCCGGTACGCCGTCTTTATTGCGCTTAAAGTCAACAACTCGATAGTGCTGCTTGTGACCACCACCCTTATGACGAGTGGTGATGCGTCCGGTGTTGTTACGACCGCCTTTTTTGGAGTTCTTATCCAAAAGCGGGGCGTAAGGTGCACCCTTGTGCAAATCCGGATTAACAACTTTAACTACAAAGCGGCGACCGGGAGACGTAGGTTTAGCTTTAACCAATGCCATTAGCTCTTCTCCTCACTCACTCTGCGCCAAGAAAATCAATATCAAAGCCTTCCTGCAGTGACACGTAGGCTTTTTTCCAATCGGCACGTTTTCCCATGCCGCGACCGAAGCGCTTGGTTTTGCCCTTCACGTTCAGTGTCTGAACAGACTTAACCTTAACTTCCCAAAGCTGCTCTACCGCTGCTTTGATTTCTGCCTTACTGGCATCTTTGGCAACTTTGAACACGAATTGATTATTCTGATCAGACACTACCGTGGCTTTTTCAGAAATATGGGGCGCCATCAATACTTTAAAGACTCGTTCCTGGTTCATGCCAGCAGCTCCTCAAGTTTCTTCAGCGCGTCAACCGTCACCACCACTTTCTCGTGAGCAATCAAGCTGACCGGATCAATGGCCTGCACATCACACACAGCAACCTTGGGCAGATTGCGGGAAGCTAGGTAGACGTTCTCGCTAACTTCACCAGCCACCACCAACGCTCCTTCTGCATTCAGTTCTTTCAGTCGCGCCGCCATTAATTTGGTCTTGGGAGATTCCAGATCGAAACCTTCAACCACCACCAAACGATCCTGACGAACCAACTCAGAAAGAATGCAACGCATCGCGCCGCGGTACATCTTGCGATTAACCTTTTGGCTGTAATCACGTGGTGTCGCTGCAAAAGTAACACCACCACTACGCCAGATAGGGCTTCGGATAGTACCGGCTCGCGCTCGACCAGTACCCTTTTGGCGCCAAGGCTTCTTGCCGCCACCACTCACTTCGGAACGATTTTTCTGTGCTTTGGAGCCCTGACGAGCACCAGCCATATAAGCGGTCACCACCTGGTGAACCAACGGCTCGTTAAACTCTTTGGCAAAAGCCACTTCAGACACAGTCACAGTTCCGCCAGAGGCAATATTCAGATTCATCCGCTAATCCTCTTTGGCTTAACCTTTAACAGCTGGCTTGACGACAACATCGTTGCCAGCAGCACCCGGAACCGCGCCCTTAACCAAAAGAAGATTTCTTTCGGCATCAACACGAACAATCTCGAGGGATTGAACGGTTGTCTTGCGATTACCCATGTGACCAGCCATCTTTTTACCTTTAAAAACACGACCGGGAGTTTGGTTCTGTCCGATAGAACCCGGGACACGGTGCGACAACGAGTTACCGTGTGTAGCGTCCTGACCTTTAAAGTTCCAACGCTTGATGGTTCCCGCAAAACCTTTACCCTTGGAAGTACCCGTCACATCGACCATAGCGCCCGCTTCAAACACGTTCACCTCGATGGCATCACCCACCTTGTAGCCAGCAACTTCCTCTTCCGTCAGGCGGAATTCCCATAAACCGCGACCCGCCTCAGCCTCAGCTTTAGCAAAGTGACCTGCGGCCGGCTTGCCCACTCGGGAAGCCTTGCGTGAGCCAGTGGTAACCTGAACTGCAGAGTAACCATCTGTTTCAACTGCCTTCACCTGAGTAATCCGGTTAGGCTCTACCTCAATAACGGTAACTGGAACGGACACACCGTCTTCTGTGAAGATACGGGTCATGCCACATTTACGTCCGACTAGACCGATTGCCATATCATTAACCTCTTATGCCATGCTGCTTACGAGCACGATCAACCCAGTGAGATTTGAACATCAACGCCTGCAGCCAAATCCAGCTTCATCAGGGCGTCCACGGTTTTATCAGTGGGCTCTACAATATCGACCATTCGCTTATGAGTACGAATCTCATACTGATCACGCGCATCCTTATTTACATGCGGTGAAATGAGCACGGTAAAGCGCTCTTTGCGAGTTGGCAGAGGGATAGGGCCGCGCACTTGCGCGCCCGTACGTTTCGCCGTCTCAACGATCTCAAGCGCCGACTGATCAATCAGCTTATGATCAAACGCCTTTAAGCGAATACGAATCTTCTGGTTTTGCATCGCCTGGGAACTCCAGAAATCTCAACAAATAAACAGCAAAAAATCCCTGCGCCCTCAACATCTTGCCTGAGGAAACGGATTTTTTGGCTTCGTGCCTAGAACGTTGCCTAGACTGTGAATCTCGCGCCCCACCGTAGCGGGGCGCGATAATATAACCCGGCTTAGCGCCGAATTACAACAGCTTTATTCAATAATTTTGGCTACAACACCTGCGCCCACGGTACGACCGCCTTCGCGGATCGCAAACCGCAGACCTTCTTCCATCGCAATCGGCGCAATCAGGGTCACGTCCATCTTGATGTTGTCGCCAGGCATAACCATTTCCACGCCTTCAGGCAGCTCTACCGCACCGGTGATGTCTGTGGTACGGAAGTAGAACTGTGGGCGATAGCCCTTGAAGAATGGCGTGTGACGACCACCTTCATCCTTGCTCAGCACGTATACTTCGGCTTCAAAACGGGTATGCGGAGTGATGGCACCCGGCTTACACAGCACCTGGCCTCGCTCTACTTCATCACGCTTGGTACCACGCAACAGCACACCAACGTTCTCCCCTGCTCGGCCTTCGTCCAGCAGCTTGCGGAACATTTCCACACCAGTACAGGTGGTCTTGGTGGTGTCTTTGATTCCAACGATTTCGATTTCTTCACCCACCTTGATGATGCCACGCTCTACTCGACCGGTTACTACCGTACCACGGCCAGAGATGGAGAATACGTCTTCGATGGGCATCAGGAAGGACTGGTCAATGGCGCGCACGGGCTCTGGAATGTACTCGTCCAGGGTTTCCACCAGCTTCTGCACCGCCGGCATACCGATATCAGAGGTATCGCCTTCCAATGCCTTCAGCGCAGAACCCTTGATGATCGGCGTGTCGTCACCCGGGAATTCATACTGATCCAGCAGCTCACGAACTTCCATTTCAACCAGCTCCAGAAGCTCTTCGTCATCCACCATGTCCGCTTTGTTCAGGAACACAACGATGTAGGGCACGCCTACCTGACGTGACAGCAGGATGTGCTCACGGGTCTGAGGCATCGGGCCATCAGCCGCTGAACACACCAGAATCGCGCCGTCCATCTGCGCCGCACCGGTGATCATGTTCTTAACATAGTCAGCGTGCCCCGGGCAGTCTACGTGAGCGTAGTGGCGGGTCGGTGACTCGTACTCTACGTGAGAGGTGGAGATGGTGATACCACGGGCTTTCTCTTCAGGCGCCTTGTCGATGCCGTCAAATGCCACCGCTGCCCCACCCCAGATCTCGGAACACACGCGGGTCAACGCAGCCGTCAAGGTGGTTTTACCGTGGTCAACGTGACCAATGGTGCCTACGTTTACGTGCGGTTTGCTTCGTTCAAATTTTTCCTTTGACACTTTTATATACCTCTAACTATTTGATCTCTAAAACAATTAACCTTTTTTGATAATGGCTTCAGCAATGTTGTTTGGGGCTTCAGCGTATTTCAGAAACTCCATGGTAAACGTCGCTCGCCCCTGGGACATTCCACGCAAATCCGTTGCGTAACCGAACATCTCAGCCAAGGGAACCTCAGCATTAACCAGACGCACACCATTGGCATCATCCATACCCTGCAGTATGCCGCGACGACGATTCAAATCGCCCATCACGTCACCCATGTAATCCTCAGGCGTAACCACTTCAACCTTCATGATGGGCTCTAACAATACGGGACTGGCTTCCAAGCAACCTTTCCGTACTCCCATCGAGCCCGCCATCCTGAATGCGTTTTCGTTGGAGTCTACCTCATGGTAGGAACCGTCATACAGATTCACTTTTACGCCCAGCATTGGATAACCTGCGAGGATACCGGACTCCAGCTGCTGCTTACAGCCTTTCTCTACCGCAGCGAAGTACTCCTTCGGTACGGTGCCGCCGTGAATGGTTTCCTCGAAGATAAAGTCTTCTTCCATATCGGGAATAGGCTCAATCTTCAATTTCACATGACCATACTGACCGCGACCACCTGACTGCTTGACGTACTTGCCTTCCACATCGACCGCTTTGCGAATGGTCTCACGATAGGCCACCTGCGGCTTTCCGATATTGGCTTCCACCTTAAATTCACGGCGCATGCGATCAACAATGATATCGAGATGCAGCTCACCCATGCCGGAAATGATCGTTTGCCCGCTTTCCTCATCGGTTTTGACACGGAACGAGGGATCTTCCTGAGCCAAGCGACCGAGCGCCAGACTCATCTTTTCCTGATCCGCCTTGGATCTTGGTTCCACCGCAACAGAGATCACAGGATCAGGGAATTCCATGCGCTCCAGGATGATTACGCTCTTCAGATCACACAAGGTATCACCGGTGGTGATGTCCTTGAGACCCACGGCAGCGGCAATGTCACCCGCTCTAACTTCCTTGATCTCTTCCCGGCTGTTGGCGTGCATCTGGAGAATGCGACCGACCCGCTCTTTCTTGCCTTTCACTGAGTTCATGACCGAATCGCCGGAGTTCAACACTCCGGAATAGACGCGGAAAAAGGTCAGGTTACCCACAAACGGATCGGTGGCAATCTTGAATGCCAACGCCGAGAACGGGGCTTCATCAGAAGATGGTCGATCCTGCTCTTCACCGCTCTCAGCAATCCCCTTGATATTGGGCACTTCGTCAGGCGCAGGAAGAAACTCAATCACCGCATCGAGCATGGCTTGAACGCCTTTATTTTTAAAGGCAGAGCCGCACAGCGCCAGCACGATCTCGTTATTCAGAACCTGCGCGCGCAAACCGGCCTTAATGTCGTCCAGACTCAGCTCACCCTCTTCCAGGTACTTCTCCATCAACTCTTCTGACGCTTCAGCGGCGGTTTCCACCATTTGCTCGCGCAGCTTGTTGCAGGTATCCACCAGATCGGCTGGAATATCAGCCAGCTCATAGGTCATTCCCTGATCTGCTTCATTCCAGTAGATAGCTTTCATGCGGAGCAGATCAACCACGCCCTTGAAATCCTCCTCAGCCCCGATATTCATATGAATCGGAACTGGCCGGGCATTCAACCGGCTCTTGATCTGATCAACCACTCTCAGGAAATTAGCGCCCGCACGGTCCATCTTGTTGACAAACACAATGCGAGGCACTTCATAACGATCCGCCTGACGCCAAACAGTCTCAGACTGAGGCTGCACACCGGATGAACCACAGAACACCACCACAGCACCATCCAACACCCGCAACGAGCGCTCTACCTCAATGGTGAAATCAACGTGCCCCGGGGTATCGATAATATTGATTCGATACCTGTCGAACTGCTGATCCATACCCTGCCAGAAACAGGTAGTTGCAGCCGAGGTGATGGTGATTCCCCGCTCCTGCTCCTGCTCCATCCAGTCCATGGTGGCCGCACCATCGTGCACTTCCCCAATCTTGTGGGAGATTCCGGTATAAAACAGCACACGCTCAGTGGTGGTAGTTTTTCCAGCATCTACGTGCGCACAGATACCAATGTTCCGATACCTTGATATGGGGGTTTGACGCGCCACAGCTTTGTCCTTAGGTTATCCGGTTAACTAAACAGTTGAACAACTTAGAAGCGATAATGTGAAAACGCTTTGTTGGCTTCTGCCATACGATGCACATCTTCACGCTTCTTGATCGCAGACCCCTTGCCTTCGATGGCATCGAGAATCTCGCCTGCCAAACGCAAAGGCATGGATTTCTCACCACGCTTGCGGGCGGCATCCACCATCCAGCGCATAGCCAGGGCAGTACGACGATTAGGTCGCACCTCAACAGGCACCTGATAGGTGGCTCCACCGACGCGGCGGGATTTCACCTCAACCATGGGACGCAAAGCTTCGAGTGCTTTCTCAAACGCTTCGACGGGATTGTCATTGGTTTTTTCGGCAACCTTAGCCAGAGCACCGTATACAATACGCTCCGCTACAGATTTCTTGCCGCTTTCCATCACATGGTTGATGAACTTAGCCAGAACCTGGCTTTGAAACTTGGGATCAGGAAGAATTTCGCGTTTCGCGACGACTCGTCTTCTTGGCATGATGTACTTTCCTATTTCAGGTTATTCCAAGACATTGGCTTGGCCTTACTCCTGCCTTTAATGGTAGACAGGTTAAGTGGCAGCCGAATGAATACTCGGCTGCTATTAAGCTTTAGGTCGCTTGGCTCCGTACTTGGAACGACCCTGTTTACGATCTGCAACACCTGCTGTATCCAGTGTGCCTCGTACTGTGTGATAACGCACACCCGGCAGATCCTTTACTCGGCCGCCGCGAATCAGGATTACGCTGTGTTCTTGCAGGTTGTGGCCTTCACCACCGATGTAAGATGTCACTTCGTAACCGTTGGTCAAACGTACACGAGCCACCTTACGCAGAGCCGAGTTGGGCTTCTTGGGGGTGGTTGTGTAGACACGGGTACATACACCACGACGTTGTGGGCAGGCTTGCAACGCGGGAACGTCGCTTTTTGCTACCTTACGCTGACGTGGCTTACGCACCAATTGGTTAATGGTTGCCATGTAGCTGTTTCTCCAATGATTTTTTTGAGGCCGGCCGGAGCGAGCCTCAGTCTTAAATGCAAAAAATCCCGTCAACCCTTTTTCAGGGATGCGAGATTCTAAGAGCGGTTTGCCAACAAGTCAAGTGACCGGCACCAGGACTTAGCGTCCTGATACCGGCCACAAGGCCCTTATTCCTCAGGGGAGTTCAACGCTTCGCTCAGCGCCTGCTCAGCATCATCTGCTGTAAATTCAGGCACTTGAAGCGTATCGTCTTGCTCACGCTGACGACGTCGCTCGGCATGATAGGCAAAACCTGTACCTGCCGGAATCAAACGACCCACCACCACGTTTTCTTTCAAACCGCGCAGATCGTCGATCTTGCCCGTCACTGCAGCTTCCGTCAGCACTCGCGTGGTTTCCTGGAACGATGCCGCTGAAATGAAGGATTCGGTGGACAGGGATGCCTTGGTAATACCCAGCAACTCACGGTCGTATTTGGCACCGAATTTCTCTTCTTTCACCAGCGTTTCATTTTCATCCAGAACACGGGCCAATTCTGCCTGCTCACCCTTGATAAAGGAAGAATCCGCAGAGTCGGAGATGATGACCTTACGCAGCATCTGGCGCACGATAACTTCAATGTGCTTGTCGTTGATGCCAACCCCTTGCAGACGGTACACGTCCTGAACTTCGTTGACGATGTAACTGGCAACGGCATTCACGCCCTTCAGGCGCAAAATATCATGGGGGTTGGATGGGCCGTCAGAGATTACTTCACCCTGCTCAACACGCTCACCCTCAAAGATATTCAACTGACGCCATTTTGGAATCAGCTCTTCATAGACATCGCCACCGTCATCGGGCGTAATCACCAACCGAACCTTGCCTTTGGTTTCCTTGCCGAAGGAAACCACACCGGTTTTCTCAGCAAGAATAGAGGATTCTTTTGGTTTACGCGCTTCAAACAAGTCCGCAACCCGCGGCAGACCACCGGTGATATCCCGTGTTTTCGAGCTTTCTTGCGGGATACGGGCAATAACGTCACCCACATCCACCTTGGCTCCATTCTCCAACTGCACAATTGAACCTGCAGGCAAGTAGTACTGCACCGGAATATCGCTACCCGGCATGGTGACCAGTTCGTTATCCTCACCCACCAATCGTACTACCGGGCGCTTGTCTTTACCGGAGGCAGGCCGATCTTTAGGATCCATGATTTCGTAGTTGGTCAAACCCGTCAGCTCATCCGTTGTTTGCTTGACCGACAGGCCTTCCTCGAAGTCGCCAAAGCTCACACGGCCACCCAATTCGGTGATAACCGGGTGCGTATGTGGATCCCACTGTGCCACGACCTGGCCGGCTTCCACCGCCTCGGCATCCTTCACGGTCACCACGGAGCCGTAGGGAATCTTGTAGCGTTCCCGCTCACGACCCTTGGCATCCGCAATGGCCAGTTCAGCAGAGCGAGATACCGTCACCAGGTTGCCATTGGACTGCTCAACGTATTTGATGTTGTGCAATCGAACGGTACCCTGATTTTTCACCTGAACGTTGCTTACCGCCGAGCTTCGAGATGCCGCACCACCAATGTGGAAGGTACGCATGGTGAGCTGTGTACCCGGCTCACCGATGGACTGGGCGGCAATAACACCCACGGCTTCACCGATGTTAACCAGATGGCCACGGGCAAGATCCCGGCCGTAGCAGGCCCGGCATACACCGTAGCGGGTATCGCAGGAGATGGGAGACCGGCAGATAACCTCGTCCACTGCCTCCGTTTCCAGCAATTCAACCCACTGTTCGTCCAACAGGGTGCCGGCAGGTGCCAGCAACTCTTCTGTGCCGGGCTTATACAGATCCTGGGCAACCACCCGACCCAGTACTCGCTCACCCAGGGGCTCAACAACGTCACCACCTTCAATCAGCGGTGTCATGGTAATACCCTGGTCAGTACCGCAATCGTCTTCGGTCACAACCAGATCCTGCGCCACGTCAACCAGTCGCCGTGTCAGATAACCGGAGTTCGCCGTTTTCAATGCCGTATCGGCCAAACCTTTTCGAGCACCGTGTGTAGAGATAAAGTACTGCAGTACGTTCAGACCTTCACGGAAGTTGGCTGTAATGGGCGTTTCGATGATCGAGCCATCGGGCTTCGCCATCAAGCCCCGCATACCGGCCAGCTGTCGAATCTGAGCCTGAGAACCCCGCGCGCCAGAATCCGCCATGATGAAAATCGAGTTGAAGGACTTCTGCTCGACCTCATTGCCTTCCCTGTCCACCACTTTATCAACGGACAAACGCTCCATCATGGCTTTCGCCACCATGTCGTTGGTACGAGACCAGATATCGATAACCTTGTTGTAGCGTTCGCCCTGAGTCACCAGACCGGAAGCAAACTGATCCTCGATCTCACGCACTTCATCTTCCGCTTCGGAAATAATCCGGGCCTTCTCTTCAGGAATCTCCATATCGTTGATGCCGATGGAGGATCCTGACAAGGTAGCCTGATGGAAGCCGAGATACATTAGCTTGTCCGCAAAAATAACTGTGGACTTGATCCCCAGTCGGCGGTAACAGGCATTGATCAACTTGGACACTGTCTTTTTGGTCATGGGCTGATTGATCAGCTCGAAGGGCAATCCCTTCGGCAAAACGTCCCACAACATACAACGACCAGCGGTGGTCTCAGCGATGAAGGTCCGCTCAATCAAATCACCATTTTCCTGCTTGACGACTTCAGTGACCCGAACCTTGATGCGGGTATGAACAGTCACTGCTTTGTTCACCAGTGCCCGCGAAACTTCTTTGGTATCGGTAAACACCATACCTTCGCCCTGGGCATTGATGCGCTCACGGCTGATGTAGTACAAACCCAGCACCACATCCTGGGTAGGAACAATAATAGGCTCACCGTTGGCAGGTGACAGTATATTGTTGGTAGACATCATCAGCGCGCGCGCTTCGAGCTGTGCTTCCAGGGTCAGCGGAACGTGCACCGCCATTTGGTCTCCGTCAAAGTCAGCGTTGTAAGCAACACACACCAACGGATGCAGTTGAATCGCCTTACCTTCAATCAGCTGTGGCTCAAACGCCTGGATACCCAAACGGTGAAGAGTGGGAGCACGGTTCAACATGACCGGATGCTCACGGATGACTTCCGCCAGAATATCCCACACTTCGGCGGTTTCCCGCTCGACCATTTTCTTGGCTGCCTTAATGGTGGTCGCCAGACCACGGGCTTCCAGCTTGGCAAAGATAAAGGGCTTGAACAGCTCCAAAGCCATTTTCTTCGGCAAACCGCATTCATGCAGCTTAAGGGTAGGCCCCACCACGATTACCGAGCGGCCGGAGTAGTCGACCCGCTTACCCAAGAGATTCTGACGGAAACGACCCTGCTTACCCTTGATCATGTCGGCCAGGGATTTCAGCGGCCGCTTGTTGGAGCCGGTGATGGCTCGGCCACGACGCCCGTTATCCAACAGGGCATCGACAGCTTCCTGCAGCATACGTTTTTCGTTGCGCACAATGATGTCCGGTGCATTCAGATCCAGCAGGCGCTTAAGACGGTTGTTTCTGTTGATAACCCGGCGATACAGATCATTCAAATCGGAAGTCGCGAATCGCCCACCATCCAAGGGCACCAGCGGGCGCAAATCGGGCGGCAACACCGGCAAAACACTGAGAATCATCCAGGTGGGGTCATTACCGGACTCGTTAAAGGCTTCCATTAACTTGAGTCGCTTGGTGATCTTCTTGATCTTGGTTTCGGAGTTGACGTTTGGAAGCTCTTCACGCAGTTCGCGTATTTCCTGCTCCAGATCCATATCCAGCAACAGCTTCTGAACCGCTTCAGCCCCCATACTGGCATCGAATTCGTCACCGAACTCTTCCAAAGCTTCGTAATATTGCTCATCGGTCAGCATCTGGCCACGCTCAAGCGTCGTCGTGCCGGGATCGGTCACCACAAATGACTCGAAATACAGGACGCGTTCAATATCACGCAACGTCATATCAAGCAGCAAGCCGATACGGGAGGGCAATGATTTCAAGAACCAGATATGAGCTACCGGACTGGCCAACTCAATGTGCCCCATGCGATCTCGACGCACTTTTGAAAGGGTGACTTCAACGCCACACTTCTCACATATCACGCCACGATGCTTAAGGCGCTTATACTTGCCGCACAAACATTCGTAATCCTTAATGGGACCAAAGATGCGGGCGCAGAACAGGCCATCACGCTCTGGCTTGAAGGTACGGTAATTAATGGTCTCAGGCTTTTTAACTTCGCCAAAAGACCAGGCGCGGATCATTTCGGGTGACGCCAATGCGATTCTGATTCGATCGAATTCTGCGTCTTGTCCCTGTGCTTTTAGCAGGTTCAGTAAGTCTTTCACTGAATTTCCTCCACTCGGAGCCAGTAAGGCGGGCCATCAGACCCGCCACGTCTTAGTCGTGTTACTCGTTTTCGAGCTCGATGTCGATACCGAGCGAACGAATCTCTTTCACCAATACATTGAAGGACTCCGGCATGCCGGGATCCATTCGGTGATCGCCATCCACAATATTCTTGTAGATACGAGTTCGTCCGTTTACATCGTCCGATTTCACCGTCAGCATTTCCTGCAGGGTGTAGGCGGCACCATAAGCTTCCAGAGCCCATACCTCCATCTCACCGAAACGCTGACCACCGAACTGGGCTTTACCACCCAGCGGCTGTTGAGTAACGAGACTGTAAGAGCCGGTTGAACGGGCATGCATCTTGTCATCCACCAGGTGGTTCAATTTCAGCATGTACATGTAACCCACCGTTACAGCACCATCAAACTGCTGACCGGTACGGCCATCGTGCAGAATCATCTGACCACTGTCAGGGATACCACCCAACTTCAGCATCTCTTTGATCTCGGGTTCTTTGGCACCATCAAATACGCGGGTGGCCATCGGCACACCACGGGTCAGGTTTCCACACAGCTCGATGATATCTTCGTCCGAAAAGCTATCCAGCTCTTCAGCCTTCTCACCGATTTCGTTGTACACCTTACCCAGGAACTCGCGCAATTTGCTGACTTCCTCTTTCGCCCTCAACATGGCTTCAATGCGCTTGCCTAGGCCATGCGCCGCCATACCAAGGTGTGCTTCCAGAATCTGACCGACATTCATACGGGAAGGTACGCCCAGAGGGTTAAGCACCACATCCACCGGCTCTCCATTGGCATCATAAGGCATGTCTTCCACCGGCATGATTACGGAGATAACCCCCTTGTTACCATGTCGGCCTGCCATTTTATCACCGGGCTGGATGCGTCGTTTAACCGCTAGATGCACCTTAACGATCTTCAGCACGCCATGAGCCAGGTCATCACCACTGGAAATCTTACGTTTCTTCTCAGCCAGCTTCTGCTCCTGCTCAGAAC
The DNA here is from genome assembly GCA_002471665.1 of Gammaproteobacteria bacterium UBA7310. GTDB lineage: Bacteria > Pseudomonadota > Gammaproteobacteria > Pseudomonadales > Ketobacteraceae > Ketobacter. Next base: position 6,832 of record DKQK01000053.1, on the reverse strand, counting down.
GCACCTCATCCAGATAGTTTTTACTGTTTTCAAGCTGTTCAGCCAACTGATCAGAAGTGGGTCGCAGGTCAAACCACTGCGCAGGCTCCAGAGAATCAAGCACTTCACCTGTTATGGTGTCGCCTTTCTTCAAGCCGGCACCGGCTGCCACCGCTTTTTCACCTTCCAGCAACTTGCGCAAACGCCCCAGAGTCGCGCCTTGAATAATACGAAACTCGTCATTCAGGTCCTTGCGGAACTTGTCGATCTCGGCGTTCTCAATATCAACGGCACGCTGGTCCTTCTCCACACCGTCACGGGTGAACACCTGAACATCAATGACGGTTCCCTTGGTGCTGGATGGCACCCGCAGGGACGTATCTTTAACATCAGATGCTTTCTCACCAAAGATGGCACGCAGCAGCTTCTCTTCCGGGGTGAGCTGGGTTTCGCCCTTAGGCGTAACCTTACCCACCAGGATATCCCCAGGCCCCACTTCGGCACCTATGTGCACAATCCCGGACTCATCCAACTTGGCCAGCGCAGCTTCACCCACGTTCGGGATATCGGAAGTAATTTCTTCCGGCCCCAACTTGGTGTCACGGGCAACACAGGTCAGCTCCTGGATATGGATGGTGGTGAAACGATCTTCCTGCACCACCCGCTCAGAGATGAGAATCGAGTCCTCAAAGTTGTATCCATTCCAGGGCATGAAGGCGACGCGCATGTTCTGACCCAACGCCAGCTCACCCATGTCAACCGAGGGGCCATCCGCCAGAATATCTCCGCGCGCAATCACATCACCCACTTTCACCAGCGGCCGCTGATTGATACAGGTATTTTGATTGGAGCGGGTATACTTGGTCAGATTATAGATATCAACACCGGCGTCACCTTCTTCGGCAACCTCGTCATCATGGGAGCGCACCACAATTCGAGCAGCATCAACACGATCGACAACACCACCGCGGCGGGCAACCTGACATACACCGGAGTCACGGGCAACGATGCCTTCCATACCGGTTCCAACCAGCGGCTTTTCAGCACGTAATGTAGGTACCGCCTGACGTTGCATGTTCGAACCCATCAGAGCCCGGTTGGCGTCATCATGCTCCAGGAACGGAATCAGGGAGGCTGCCACAGAGACCACCTGACGGGGCGAAACATCCATCAGATTAACATTGTCTGCGGTGGTTACCGTAAATTCATTGCGGTGACGAACCGGCACCAGATCTTCCACCAGATTACCGTCATCATCCACTTCCGCGTTGGCCTGGGCGATGACGTACTCGCCCTCTTCGATAGCAGACAGGTAGATCACGTCATCGGTAATCTTGCCATCCACCACTTTACGGTAAGGGCTTTCCAAAAAGCCGTAATCGTTGGCTCTGGAGAACGTTGCCAATGAGTTTATCAAGCCGATGTTAGGGCCTTCAGGAGTCTCAATGGGGCAGACCCGACCATAGTGAGTTGGATGTACGTCACGCACCTCAAAACCGGCACGCTCGCGGGTCAGACCACCAGGGCCCAAAGCCGAAACACGTCGCTTGTGCGTGATCTCGGACAGTGGGTTATTCTGGTCCATAAACTGTGACAACTGGCTGGAACCAAAGAACTCTTTGATGGCGGCCGCAACCGGTTTCGCATTAATAAGATCCTGCGGCATCAAGCCTTCGCTTTCGGCCAGGGACAGACGTTCCTTAACCGCACGCTCCACCCGTACCAGACCAACACGGAACTGATTTTCGGCCATCTCACCAACACACCGCACACGGCGGTTACCCAGGTGATCAATGTCGTCCACCACACCGTTTCCGTTGCGAATCTCCACCAGGCATTTCAGCACATCCACAATGTCTTCACGGGACAAAGTACCTTCGCCGAGTATATCTTCACGTCCCAGCCGGCGATTGAACTTCATACGGCCTACTGCCGACAGATCGTAGCGCTCCGCAGTGAAGAACAGATTCTTGAACAGGCTTTCCGCAGCATCCTTGGTGGGTGGCTCGCCAGGGCGCATCATTCGATAAATTTCAACCAAAGCTTCCAGCTGATTGGTGGTGGAATCGCTGCGCAGGGTATCCGAAATGAAGGGGCCACGATCCAATTCGTTTATATAAAGTGTTTCAAACTCGGTGACACCCGCCTCAGCCAACGAATCGAGCAACGCCACTGTAATTTCAGCATTACAATCACAGATCAGCTCACCGGTGGATTTATCCACCACATTCTTGGCAATAACACGGCCTTCCAGGTATTCCTTCGGTACCGCCATCCATTCAATATTGGCTTTTTCCAGTTGGCGGATGTGACGGGCAGTCACACGACGCCCCTCTTCCACGACAACTTCATCGCCGGCTTTGATGTCGAACATGGCGGTTTCACCACGCAGACGCTCCGGAATCAGGCGCAGCTTGAACTCACCGCCGTCAAGAATAACGGTGTTTGTGTCGAAGAACATGTCCAACATTTCTTCATTTTCGTACCCAAGGGCCCGCAACAAAATAGTGGCCGGCAACTTGCGGCGACGGTCTATACGAACAAAGACCAGATCCTTGGGATCGAATTCGAAATCCAACCAGGATCCACGGTAGGGAATAATACGCGCGGAATAGAGCAGTTTCCCTGAGGAGTGGGTTTTACCACGATCATGGTCAAAGAATACACCAGGGGAGCGATGCAACTGGGATACGATTACCCGCTCAGTCCCATTGATAACAAAGGTGCCGTTTTCCGTCATCAACGGAATCTCACCCATGTATACTTCTTGTTCCTTGATGTCTTTGATGGCCTTGTTAGACGATTCCTTGTCGTAAATGATCAGACGGATCTTTACGCGCAGTGGAGCAGAATAAGTGGCGCCACGCATTTGACACTCTTGAACATCGAACACGGGTGTGCCCAATGCATAATCCACGTATTCAAGCGCCGCATTCCCTGAATAACTTGCAATGGGAAATACGGATTTGAAGGCCGCTTGCAGGCCTTCGTCGATACGCTCATCTGACTTGTTATCGAGTTGAAGGAATTTTCGATAAGAATCCAATTGGATGGCCAATAAATACGGCACTTCCATCGCGTCAGTGAGTTTACCGAAGTCCTTACGGATTCTTTTCTTTTCGGTGAAAGAATATGCCATCTGAGTTCCTCAGCTTGTCACTCTGCAAAATTAAATAATTTCGCTCTTTCGAAGTAATAACTTCGCGTTTTATCCCGACCGGGGTTACAGCTGAAAACCTGCCTCTTACAACACTGGACAGTTTTTCAATTTCGGCAATGCTTTAGAAAGTACAACAGCACTGCCAGAAATACTTTTTTTGCTCGCTTGCATAAAAACGTCAAAAGGCCGGTGGCATATAGCCACCAGCCCGACAGCAAATTGCGCAAATATTACGCGATTTGCCAAGCTGTTACTTAAGTTCGACTTTAGCGCCAGCTTCTTCCAGTTCTTTCTTGATCTTTTCAGCTTCGTCTTTGGCAACGCCTTCTTTCACTGCCTTGGGTGCGCCTTCAACCATTTCTTTGGCTTCTTTCAGACCCAGACCGGTGATGCCACGAACCGCTTTGATAACACCAACTTTGTTATCGCCGAAAGATTCGAGAACAACGTCAAATTCAGTTTTCTCTTCAACTGCGGCACCGGCGTCACCACCAGCAACCGCTGCTACTGCAACAGGCGCTGCAGCAGAAACACCAAATTTTTCTTCGATGGCTGAAACCAGTTCAACCAGATCCATAACGCTCATTTCAGCAATAGCGTTCAAAATTTCTTCGTTGGACAGAGCCATGGTTCAATACTCCAATGTGTATAGATTGAATTTCAATATCAAAATTAAGCTGCTTTTTGGTCTTTGACCGCTGCGACCACACGGGCAATCTTGCCGGGAACGTCGTTGAGTGTACGGGCAAACTTGGTAACAGGAGCCTGCAGTACACCCGCGAGCATGCCGAGGGCTTGATCGCGAGTCGGGAGCTTGGCCAGTCGATCGATTTCGTTAGCGCCATACATGACGCCACCGACCGCGAGGGCTTTCACTTCCAACTTGTCGTTTTCCTTGGCGTAATCTTTGATCATGCGTGCAGCTGCACCAGGATCTTCGATCGACAATGCCAGGATAGTCGGGCCAACCAGGGTTTCTTTCAGGCACTCAAACTCAGTACCTTCAACCGCGATGCGCGCCAGCGTGTTTCTTACTACTTTCAGATACACGCCTTGCTCACGAGCCTGTTTACGCAATTCAGTCATTTGCGAAACAGTCAAACCACGATAGTCAGCAATTACAGCGGACAGAGCACCAGAAGCGGCTTCGTTGACTTCGGCAACAATTGCCTTTTTGTCTTCTAGCTTAAGTGCCACTAAACACCTCTCTTTCGCTAAGTTACGTTTCCCCTTACACTTTCATTTCCGGGGTCGCGGTGCCCGACTCAGAGCAACTGAATCTTGAACCACCGCGTCTGCGCAGGCGTATTTAAGTGACCAACCAATCAAAAACTCATTAGCTGATCACACCTGCGGTCTTTGACGCGCCCCCTGCCCTTGAGACAAGGGGGCTCAAAGTCCGTACGGCTGCCTTAGATTTCCAGGCTAGCCTGATCAATCGCCACACCCGGCCCCATAGTTGAGGATAAAGTGATGCGCTTGATGTAGGTTCCCTTGGAGCTGGCTGGTTTGGCTTTCTTCAAATCAACCATCAATGCTTCAAGGTTCTGCTTGATTGCACCAGGCTCAAAACCAACCTGACCAACTGAGCAATGAATGATACCGGCTTTATCTGTACGGTAACGCACCTGACCTGCCTTGGCATTGGTCACGGCGGTCGCCACATCTGGAGTAACGGTTCCGGTCTTGGGGTTAGGCATTAAGCCACGAGGGCCAAGAATCTGCCCCAGCTTGCCAACAACGCGCATGGCATCAGGCGAGGCAATAACCACATCAAAGTCGAGATTGCCTTTCTGCACTTCTTCAGCCAGGTCATCCATTCCAACCAAGTCTGCGCCCGCTGCTTTGGCTGCTTCTGCATTCGCCCCTTGGGTGAACACAGCTACCCGCACGGTCTTACCTGTGCCATTCGGCAAAACGCTGGCACCACGCACCACCTGATCGGATTTACGTGGATCAACACCCAGGTTTACCGCCACATCGATGCTTTCTTTGAACTTTACCGTAGACAGATCCGCCAGCAGGGACACCGCTTCCAACACATCGTACTGCTTGTTGGCATCCACTTTTTCGCGAATTGCTTTTTGTCGCTTGGTCAATTTAGCCATCTTACATACCCTCCACTTCAAGACCCATTGCACGGGCAGATCCGGCAATAGTGCGTACTGCAGCATCCATATCGGCGGCTGTCAGATCGGGCATTTTGATGGTAGCGATCTCTTCAAGCTGGGCTCGAGTCACTTTGCCGACCTTGTTCTTGTTCGGTTCACCACTGCCCTTCTGGATGCCAGCTTTTTTCTTCAGCAAAATTGAAGCTGGAGGGGTTTTGGTAATAAACGTGAAAGAACGGTCGCTGTATACTGTGATCACAACCGGAATGGGCATACCCGCTTCAAAAGCAGGTGGCTGAGTCTGGGCGTTGAACGCTTTACAGAACTCCATGATGTTAACACCGTGCTGACCCAGTGCGGGGCCAACCGGTGGACTGGGATTTGCCTGTCCGGCTTTAACCTGAAGCTTAATATAAGCTTGTATCTTCTTTGCCATTTCACCTACTCCTCGGGTTCAAACGCCGCTAGGCTCCCCGTATAAAGTAAAAATCCCCGCCCAGGGCAACCCGGCAGGGGTCGAAAATCAACCTTTTTCTACCTGACCAAACTCAAGCTCTACCGGAGTGGAACGGCCAAATATAAGAACCGCCACATGCAGGCGACTCTTTTCGTAATTCACTTCTTCTACCACACCATTAAAGTCTGCGAAAGGCCCGTCCACAACCCGGACCACTTCACCTGGCTCAAACAGCGTTTTGGGCTTCGGCTTTTCAACCCCATCTTCTACACGCTGCAGAATAGCCTCCGCTTCGCGATCACTGATTGGAGCCGGCTTATCAGCTGTACCACCAATAAAGCCCATCACCTTTGGGCAGTCTTTAACCAAATGCCAGGTGGCGTCATTCATTTCCATTTGCACCAACACGTAACCTGGAAAGAACTTACGCTCACTTTTACGCTTCTGGCCGCCCCGCATTTCCACCACTTCTTCGGTGGGGACCAGTATCTCACCAAACTGATCTTCCATTCCAGCCAGCTTGACGCGCTCACCCAGAGATCGCTTTACATGCTTTTCAAAGCCTGAGTAGGCATGAACCACGTACCAACGCTTCGCCATCTGCAACCTCTTGCTCTTATCCAATTATACTGGAGATGATTTTGCCCAGAGCCAGATCCAGCAACCACAGCAACAAGGCCATGATCGCCACAACCAATACCACAACACCCGTGGTCTGGGCCGTCTCCTGCTTGGTAGGCCACACAACGCGACGCACTTCCGCGCGAGCATCCTGCAGCAAAGCGATAAAAGCCCGCCCCTTATCGGTAAAGGAGGCCAACAGGGCGGCCAAAATACCCGCCACAACAACACCAACCACACGATAAAGCAGCGGCTGATCATCAAAATAGGCGTTCCCCACCACCGCAGCGGCGATGATGGCAATCACAACCAGCCACTTGAATACATCAACTGGAGATGATTTGGATTGTTCTGTGCTAGTAGTCATAAGGGCTAAACCGCACCGCCACCCTAAACGTATTAGCCGGGCAGACGTTATTGCTCAAATTTTGGCAGGCCAGGAGGGACTCGAACCCCCAACCCCCGGTTTTGGAGACCGGTGCTCTACCAATTGAACTACTGGCC
>DKQK01000001.1 GCA_002471665.1 Gammaproteobacteria bacterium UBA7310 | reverse complement strand
GATTGCAGATTGCAACGCCTGAAACGAGCCACCCTTCATGCCATCATATTTCTGATGCTGCCACTTTCTCTATCTGCCGGGGCGAATGAAGCTGAGATCCCAGACAACGTTACTCAACTCCGGCAACTGGCACAGCTCGCTGAATACATAGGCGTTGATTATGCCGAAGCGGTGAAAAACGGTCAGGTAATTAATGACAATGAATATCAGGAGATGGTGGAGTTTTCACAACTGATTGTTAGCAAGAGCTCGCTGGCCGCCACTGCTGATGCAGAGTCACTCGCAGTGCAAGCAATGGCATTGCAGAGGGCCATCCATGATAAGAAAGGTGTTGATGAGATCCGTCAAATGAGTGCCAGCCTACGCGGCACATTGTTGGGATTGATGCCACATTTATCCCTGCCGGAACGGATATTACCTCAAGAAAAAATCCGGCCGGTATTTGAGACTAACTGCGGATCTTGCCATGGAGTATCTGGTCAAGGTGACGGAGTGCTGGCAGCACAACTCGATCCCGCACCCACGGACTTTACCGATAAAGAGCGGGCATTAAATCGATCAATTTTGGGTTTATACGACGCCATTACCAATGGCATTGACGACACCGCCATGCCATCTTTTCAACAACTAACGGAGCAAGAGCGTTGGTCAATGGCATTCTATGTCGGTGGACTCGCTTTTCAATCCAGCGAACCTACTCACAATGATTTGAATATTACCAAACTGCAGCTGATTAATCACAACCCACTGCAACTGGCAGCAGCACGCCCTGATATAACCCTACAAGCTTTGGAGAGTTTACGCGCTAACCCCTCGGCATTATTCAAGGCATCCCAAGATCCCTTGGCAATCACATGGAATCGACTTCAAGCCGCCCAAAAAGCGCATCAGAAGGGAGATTTTTCAACCGCAAGTGAACTCGCCGTCAGTGCTTATCTGGACGGTTTTGAACTGATTGAAAACAGCCTCGATGCGCATGACAAAGCACTGCGCCAATCCATCGAGTCCAACATGATGGCACTACGACAATTGACCAGCCGCCCCGACGTAAACGGAGAATTGGGTGCGCTAATGGCGGAGACGCGGCATTTGTTGGATGACGCACAACGTTTGTTATCAGAGTCCACCTTGTCCGAAGGAACTTTATTCACTGCTAGTCTGGTCATATTGTTGCGCGAAGGCCTGGAGGCATTGCTGGTTATCATTGCCTTAACGACGGTTTTGATAAGAACCGGGCGTCGGGATGCGCTTAAATATGTCCACATAGGCTGGATTGCGGCATTACTTGCCGGTGGTGCCACCTGGATCGCCGCTCAATCGTTGATCACGATCAGTGGTGCCAATCGTGAAATCATGGAGGGAATTGCCGCTTTATTGGCCGCGTTGGTACTGCTCTATGTTGGGATCTGGATGCATAGCAAAACCCAGGCTGCACAATGGCAAGCCTACATTCAGCAACATGTCGATACCCAACTTAAGTCTGGCACCTTGTGGGGGCTGGTGGCGTTGGCATTTGTGGCGGTTTACCGGGAGGTGTTTGAAACCGTATTATTTTATCAATCGCTGTTAACGCAGGCGGTATCAACCCAATATTCTTCTGTTGGTGGTGGCTTTGCGCTCGGTTTGTTGCTGTTAGCCATATTGGCGTGGGTGTTGATTCGCTTTTCCGTCAAGCTGCCGATCGCCAAATTCTTTTCAGCCACCACCTACTTGCTGCTAGCGCTGGCATTTGTCCTGATGGGCAAAGCTGTGTCGGCATTACAGGAGGCGGCCATCATCGGTATGACGCCATTACCTGTGAGTTTTGAGATTGACTGGATTGGCGTCAAATCCACCTGGCAAGGCGTGCTTGCGCAACTTTCGGTACTTCTGGTTTACCTGGTATTTTTAATACTATCCAAATCAAAACGCGCAACATCACCGCCGATAACACAGGCGTCCGATTTCAAGCGCGTAAGTGTTACCGCTTCTGATGCTGATTAGTGGTTAACGTTTGCAAGATGCCGCACTGTTCGATCGTCCTTCCACTGGAGCAGCTGCGGCGAAGTACTTTCAAATGCTCGCGCAGCTGAACCAGCTCCTGAATGCGCGTTTCCACTTGTTGAATGTGCGTATCCATCATGCGATTGACTTGATCACATTGCGCACCCGGTGAGCGTTTTAATGTGAGTAGCTGGCGGATCTCGGACAAACTGAGATCCAGGTTACGGCAGAGCTTGATAAATAGCAGCTGTTCGACAGCAGCTTCATCGTAAAGTCGAAAATTGCCGTCACTACGCTGTGTCGTGCACAGCAACTGTTCTTTTTCATAGTAACGGATAGTTTGCACCGAGCAATCCGTCTTTTTTGCCAGCTCGCCAATCTTCATTTATTCAATCTCTGTGCTTGACTCTATAGTAACTATAGAGTTTAAACTGCCCACCTTGGATAGAACAAGGGTTTTTTATGACGACCACATGCGGTGGCAATTGCCAAAATAACGCGACGGAGAACACTCCCCAAATTGCCGAAGTACACGACGCTTCTCATGGCGGCTTTGTTAGTGAGTATCATGTCCCCAAGATGGACTGTCCATCAGAGGAAGGCATGATCCGTATGGCGTTGGACAGTGTGCAACCTAAAGTCACATTGGAATTCGATACCCCCAAGCGCAAGGTGAGTGTCTACCATGGTGATAACGCTGACCTTATTGAAAAAAGAATGCAATCAGTCGGTCTGGGCGCGAGACTTGTCAGTACAATGCCCGTCGCCAGCGAGTCCATCGCCCGTGCACAGGCGTCTGCAAAACAGGAGGCAGAAAGAGAAGCTGGCATTCTCAAGTGGCTACTGGCAATCAATGGCATCATGTTTGTCATTGAAATCACTGTCGGCTGGTGGGCGCAATCCACTGGTTTGATTGCGGACTCCCTGGATATGTTCGCTGATGCCGCCGTCTACGGCGTGGCGCTGTATGCCGTAGGGCACAGTGTGCGGATGAAGTTGCGTGCAGCCCATTTTTCCGGTTGGCTTCAGATCATTCTCGCCTTGGGCGCTTTGGGCGAGGTGGTAAGGCGATTGGTATTGGGTAGTGAACCGGTTTCCACTTTGATGATGAGCTTCGGGCTTGTTGCCCTGGCGGCCAATGTGACCTGTCTGCTGTTGATTGCCAAAAGCCGGGATAGCGGCGCCCATATGAAAGCCAGCTGGATTTTCTCCGCCAATGACGTGATTGCCAATCTAGGGGTGATCCTTGCCGGTGGATTGGTGGCCTGGACCGGCTCACGTTATCCAGACTTGGTGATTGGCCTTATCATCGGTTTGATTGTGTTGAATGGCGCGCGCCGCATCTTGCAACTTAAGTCCTGAGACACCGGGCACAATATGAACAACAAGCAATCGTCTTATGATACACCGCCAATAAAAATCCTCGACCTGGCTCGCTTTGATAAGCGGATAACAGGTAAACGAAAGGCGCCGGGACAATCGGGGATTGAATCCGTAATCAAGGGTGGACTGCTTCGCAGTTTATTCCATTTCATTGGGGTTATGTTCGGTTTATGAGTCGAAAAGCACTGTCTTATCTGCTGTTACTCTTGATTGCACTGCAATCAGTGACAGCTATGGCTGACGTGCATCCCATTAATTATTCGGATACAGCCCCTTATTCCTCTGATTTCATCGATGGCTCATCATCGGGAGTACTGGATAGCTCGACCGCTACTGATCCCACTGATCAGAATATGTCCACTGACTGCCTGTTTCATTGCCATCACCATGGCTGCCATTGCCATGTCTATTTATCCGGTAACCTGACTCACCCAAACTTTTTGCATAAACATTCGTTGCATAACGACTCTCAAGCCCTCATTCCCGAGGCCCCATCCTCGTCGCTGTACCGCCCTCCAATCGCCTGATTTTACCGATTATGTTTTTTCTGTGTTGCCGTTATCGTTGCAACGCGCGGTTTGAATTATCTTAAATAAGTAGGATCTACCATATGCTATCAATACGTACTGCGCCGGGTTCTGGCGCTTTGGGGCGGAGGAATATCAAAAGCCGATGTATTCTGTTCAGTTTATTATTTTTCATTTCTTCGTCGGGGCTTAGCGCCGAGCCTGGGGACTCAACGATCACGCTGACCAATGCGGTGCAGCGCTCCCTGTCACAAAACCCGTCTTTGAAAGTTTTTCCCTACCGCTACGCAGCCCTTCAAGGGCAGGCCGAAACAGCCGGGTTAAGACCGGCGTATGAGCTGGGATTTGACGCTGAAAATGTCGGGGGCACTGGGGACTTCAGCGGCGCAGGTGGTGCTGAACTCACCATTGCGCTGTCTTCGGTCATCGAAATGGGGGATAAGCGCGCGGCACGGCAAGGCGTAATCTCCCACAGTCGGTCGGTGCTCAATGCCAGCCGACAGGTGGAATCCTTGGCCTTATTGGGCGAAGTCACCCGCCGTTACGTCGATGTGCTAGCGGCACAGGAGCAGGTCACCCTGGCTGGCGAGGCCGCCCAGTTGGCGAGCGAGAGCTTACGCATTGTGAAAAAGCGGGCTACGGCGGGAGCGACACCCGAGGCGGAAGTCAAACGGGCACAGGCCGCTGCCGAGCAAGCGAAGCTCGCTTTGCTTTCGGAGCAGCAACGGCTTGCTTATTTGAAAGTGTCGTTGTCTGCCCTGTGGGGGGTAACCTCACCGGACTTTGACAAAGTGGAAGGTGATCTATTCCAGTTTGGCGAGGACGTGGCATTCGACCTGTTGTACGCCAAAGTTGAAAAAAATCCTGCGATAGAAGTATTCGCAGCAGAGTCCCGCCTCAAAGAAGCAGAAATACGCCTTGCTCAAACCCAATCCAGTGCCGATATCAGTTGGTCGGTGGGGGTTCGTCGCTTGCAGGAAACCGATGACACCGCGTTGGTAGCGGGTTTCAGCATGCCGTTGTTTTCCGGCAAGCGAAATGTCGGCGCCGTTTCGACCGCGTTGGCCGAAAAAAATCAGGTGTTGGCAGAGCGCGATGTAATGCTGCTGGATCTACACACGCAACTGTTCCGGGCTTTTCACAACCGCAAACAAGCCATTGTCGCGGTAGAGGCACTGCGCACCGCCATCATTCCCGCCCTTGAGCAGGCCCTGGTAGAAACTCAGGCGGCCTATCAACGCGGTCGCTACGGGTATCTCGACTATGTCAGCGCGCGGCAGGAATTATTGAGCGCCAGGCGCACCCAGATCGAAGCGGCCGCAGCCGCCTTAACCTATGGTGCAGAAATTGAGCAGCTAACAGCAGAGCCCTTGGCCTTGACACAGTATGGCGAAGACAACACATTTTCAGGAACCCCACAATGAAATCAAATACCCAGTTAAAAAAATCATTTATCCGTCTAATTACGTGTTGCTTTGCGATCACCCTGTTGTCTGGACAAACTTTCGCCGAGACGGGTCACGGAGAAGAGGAAGAGCACGGTGAAGAAGGCCACGTCGAGCTGACCCAGGAGCAGATAAAACATGCCGGCATTACGCTGGCAACCGTTACCTCGGGCACCATCCGCGATGTTTTGCCAGTATATGGCGTCGTCGCCACCAACGCAGAGCGTGTACAGTCGGTAACGGCACGCTTCGACGGCGTTATTCGGGAAGTTAAAAAAAGTGTTGGTGATCCGGTTCGCAAAGGCGAACCCCTGGTGACTGTGGAAGCGAATGAAAGTCTGAAAACCTATTCGATAGTATCCGCACTCAATGGTGCCGTTACCCAGCGTAATGCAAACGCTGGCGAGCACACTACGGATATCCCGTTGTTGGTAGTACAGGATTTCTCAACGGTTTGGGTGGAGCTGTCGGTTTTTCCCAAGGATGTTGCTCAGGTTGAATTAGGCCAGCGGGTTCGCATTCTCAGTCTCGATTCGACCCATATCGCAGAGGGAAAAATCATCTATATTGCGCCGCTTGGCCAAACTGGTAATCAGGCCATTATGGCGCGCGCTTTGATCGACAACCCGAATGGCATTTGGAAACCCGGTCTCTTTGTCAACGCGCAAATCACCCGCGCCGAAATAGCCGCTCCAATGGTGATCCGCAACGAAGCCTTGCAAATCGTCGAGGATAACCCTGTCGTTTTTGTTCGGGGTGAGGAAGGTTTTGAAGCACGTACAGTGACTTTGGGACGCACCGACGGCGAGCTAAGCGAAGTAGTGTCCGGCCTGTCCGCAGATGAAGTGTATGTCAGCAACAACAGTTTTATTTTGAAAGCGGAATTGGGTAAAGGGGAGGTTGGCGATGATGATTAATCACTTCCTGAAAGACATTCTGCATACCATCGGCCGGAACAGCATTTTCATTGCCGCTCATCGAAGGAGTGTCTGATGATCGATAAACTGATTCAATTTTCCATCGCACGCCGTTGGCTGGTGATGTTTCTGGTGCTGGTAACTGGTGCCCTGGGTGTCTGGAACTATCAGCACCTACCCATCGACGCGGTACCCGATATCACCAATGTCCAGGTGCAAATCAATACCGAAGCTCCCGGCTACTCACCGCTGGAAGTGGAGCAACGCATTACGTACTTGGTGGAACTGGCGATCACAGGGCTGCCCCACGTGGAGAGTACACGTTCGGTATCACGCTATGCTCTGTCCCAAGTGACCGTGGTGTTTGAAAAAGGCACGGACATTTACTTTGCCCGCAATCTTATCAACGAGCGCTTGCAGCAGGCAAAAAGCGAGATGCCTTCAGGAATCGGTCCGGTGATGGGGCCCGTTGCCACAGGACTCGGTGAAATCTTTCACTATGCAGTGCATGCGAAACCGGGCGCCTTGCAAGAAAATGGTGAGCCCTATGATGCGACGGCCTTACGTACCTTGCAGGATTGGGTGATCCGTCCGCAGTTACGCCTGGTTCCCGGCGTCACCGAAGTCAATACCATTGGCGGCTTCGAGAAGCAGTTCCACATCACGCCGGAACCTTCAAGACTGCTGGCCTACCAGCTCAGCTTTGATGATTTAGTAGCGGCACTGGAGAAAAACAACGCTAATATCGGTGCTGGCTATATTGAAAAAAATGGTGAGCAATATTTAATCCGCGCCCCCGGACAGGTGGCTGACATCCCTGCGATCGAAAAAATCATCGTCGCTCGTCGAGCCGGGTTACCCATTACCGTGGCTGATGTGGCCGAGGTCGGATTCGGCAAAGAGTTGCGCACAGGTGCCGCTACTCGCGATGGTGAGGAGACTGTATTGGGTACCGCCGTCATGCTGCTGGGAGGTAATAGTCGGACGGTTTCCCAGGATGTGTCGGCCAAGTTGTTGGAGATCAATAAGACGCTGCCCGAGGGCGTGATTGCCGAACCGGTTTATAACCGTACGGTACTGGTCGATAAAACCATTGCCACGGTGCAGGCCAACCTGGCCGAAGGTGCGGTATTGGTTGTCGTCGTGCTCCTGATCATGCTCGGCAACGTCCGGGCGGCCTTACTCACCGCAATGGTGATTCCATTGTCGATGTTGATGTTGATGACGGGCATGGTGCAAACCAAGGTCAGCGCCAATCTGATGAGTTTGGGCGCACTCGATTTTGGCTTGATTGTGGATGGTGCGGTGATCATTGTCGAAAACTGTATCATGCGCTTGGCTGGGCGACAGCATCATCTTGGGCGCACCTTAAAACTGGATGAGCGTTTTCAAACGGTGTTTGCGGCCACCCGCGAGGTTTTTGCGCCGAGTTTGATCAGCGTGTTAGTGGTGATTCTGGTGAACTTACCCATCCTGGCTTTGACGGGCGTGGAAGGCAAAATGTTTACGCCCATGGCTATGGCGGTGATCATGGCCTTGCTGTCTGCGTTGGTGCTGTCACTCACCTTCGTCCCTGCCGCCGTGGCGCTGTTTATGACGGGGCATATCGAGGAGAAGGACAATTTTATTGTTCGCCACTCCAAACGGTTTTACGCCCCGGTTTTGGCGTGGGCGCTAAAGTTTCGCGTTCTCGTATTGTCTGCGGCCCTGATCTTTGTGGTTTTGGTCGGCGCACTGGCCACGCGGATGGGGACGGAATTTATCCCTAATCTGGATGAGGGCGATATTGCCGTCCAGGCACTGCGAATACCCGGCACCAGTCTCACTCAATCCCTGGATATGCAGTTTCAACTGGAAAAAGCGGTTCTGGAAATCCCTGAAGTCAAAACCTACTTCGCGCGCGTCGGCACGGCCGAAGTTGCCAGTGACCCCATGGGGCCCAACATTTCCGATGGCTATGTCATGCTCAGGGATCGCAGTGAATGGCCCGATCCTGATAAAACCAAAGCGCAGCTGTTGGAAGAAATTGGTGAGAAACTGACGTTGTTGCCGGGAAATGCCTATGAGATCAGCCAGCCGATCCAACTGCGCTTCAATGAATTGATTTCTGGTGTGCGATCAGACCTCGGGATCAAGGTGTTCGGCGATGATTTGGACCAGCTGCTTAAATCGGGCAGCGAAATCGCGGCGGTATTGACTGGCATCGAGGGCGCCGAAGGGGTTAAGGTCGAGCAGGTGTCTGGGTTACCTATTCTGTCCATTAATGCGGATCGTTCAGCCCTGTATCGTTATGGTTTGAATGTCGCCGATGTACAGGACGTGGTCGCCGCCGCCACGGGTGGTGAGGAAGCCGGCCTGATCTTTGAGGGCGACCAGCGGTTTTCGATAGTGGTGCGAGTGGCCGAGGGCATAAGGGGCGACTTGCGCGCGTTGGAACGTTTGCCGATACCGCTGCCAGAGGGCGGCTACGTACCGCTGCGGGAAGTGGCCAGTCTCACGCTGGCCCCTGGACCTAATCAGATCTCTCGCGAAAACGGCAAGCGGCGACTGGTTGTCAGCGCGAACGTTCGCGGTCGTGATTTGGGTGGTTTTGTGGCTGAAGTTCAGGGCAAAGTTGCGCAGCAGGTGAAATTGCCGCCCGGCTATTGGCTGGAGTATGGAGGCACCTTTGAGCAACTGCAATCGGCCTCGCAGCGGTTAAGCCTGCTTGTCCCCGTCACTTTGGTGATGATTTTTGCACTGTTGATGATGACCTTTGGTTCGGCAAAAGATGCGGCATTGGTCTTCAGTGGCGTACCGCTGGCGCTGACCGGTGGCGTTATCGCCTTGTGGTTAAGAGATATTCCCCTCTCGATCACAGCCGGCGTTGGGTTTATTACCTTATGCGGGGTTTCTGTACTGACGGGGGTCATGATGGTGTCGGCCTTTCGAGATGAGCTCAATCGGGGTGAATCCGTCGAGCAGGCGATTCAGGGCGGCGCCATGTTGAGATTGCGGCCGATTTTGATGGTCGCTCTGGTGGCTGCATTAGGCTTCTTGCCGATGGCACTCAACACCAGCACTGGAGCAGAAGTCCAAAGACCACTGGCCACGGTAGTCATCGGCGGCATTATCTCATCCACGTTACTCACTCTATTGGTACTTCCCGGCCTTTATCGACTGGCTTGGCGAAAGCCAAAAGAGATTGATGACAACGGCGATCCGATCGCTCAGTGACACCCTCAGGATCGCGGCACCCAACCGATTGTCGCGATCCATCCAACAGCAATGACGACACTTTTTTGGAGTATTCACATGAAACAAATTACCGCTTTTATACATCACGTTCGGTCCGCTGATGTCATCGACGCACTGCGTGACGCGGGTTACAAAAACCTATCGCTACTCGACATCAAGGGTACTTTGAAGCCCCTCGGGGAGCGGGAATTGGCCTATTCTGCCGAAGCTGGCGTGGTTATCTCAGAAGTACAATTATCTCTGGTCTGTGATGACAATCAGGTGGATGAGGTGACGGCTATCATACGCAAAACCGGGAAAATCGGACCCAACATATCCGGTTGGGTATACGTCACCCCTGTCGAGCAAGCGCTACCGATTGGAGGAAAAGAAAATTAACTTCATGGCGAACTCTAACCCGACAAACACCTTTTGTGGTTGGCTGTGTCTTTCCGGTTTGATATTACTGATGGACCAGGCGAGTAAGTATGCCGTTGAGCGTACGATAGAGTACGGTGAGCGCGTGGAGATTAACTCAATTCTTAATATCGTACACATGATGAATCCTGGGGCTGCATTCAGCTTGCTAGCTGATGCTGGTGGCTGGCAACGCTATTTCTTTATTGCATTAGCCTCTGGCGTATCGGTTTGGTTGGTTTGGACAATGCGGCGGCGTCCAACCCGGCTTGAAGCGGCGAGCTATTCGATGCTGCTTGGTGGTGCATTGGGCAACCTGGTTGATCGTGTATGGCGTGGATCGGTAGTGGACTTTCTTGATTTTCACTGGAGCTATTCTCATTGGCCAGCATTCAATCTGGCTGATACAGCGATATTCATAGGGGTATGTATTTTTATTGTGAGTACCATAGGTAGTAGGAATCATCAAGTTCATGATGAAGGCGATAACAGCGACCATGAAAACAACAAAGGAATGAGGTAAGTGGAGAACACGCTCCCGCTGTGGCATGTGGAGCGTGTTCTCGGATTTATCAATTACTAAATAACCTCATGTCTTGTCCCGTCGAAAAGGCTGCATCAACTGTTGCCAATAGTCAGCTGGATAATTCGGCGTTGAAGCGATACCAAGATCTTTAGTACCGATCGTTCGTTCAGAGTCAAAATAAGCCGTTCCCAACAAGCGATCCGTCAAGGTGGTAAAAAGCCCGAAGTTCACATCGCCTTCTTCTGCCGTATTTAAGTGGTGGAAACGATGCACCGCGTTGATTGCGAGAACCCTCCTCAGCGGTCCAGTAAAATACGCCACGTTCGAGTGCTGCAATAGTAA
>DKQK01000037.1 GCA_002471665.1 Gammaproteobacteria bacterium UBA7310 | reverse complement strand
ACATGATGTGCTCCTTATAGTGGGTTGTGATCAGTAGCGGGTTGTGATGAGTGGTGAATGCAGGTTATGATCTGACCAGAATACTTGCATAATGCAAGTAAAGTTACTGAGTATAGTTGCATTATGCAAGTAAAAGTTGTGCAAGGGTGAATCCGCAATGGTGAGCAAGAAAGAACATCAGGCACACTCACATTGCCCCCTGGCGCTGGGGCTGGATATTGTGGGGGATCACTGGACCCTGCTGATAGTGCGGGATCTGCTGTTCGGCAAACACGAATTCAAGGAGTTTCTGGAAAGCGACGAAGGCATCTCCAGCAACATTCTCAGTGATCGCCTGGCCCGCCTGCAGGCCCAGACCGTGGTGCAGTGGATACACCATCCACAGAGTAAAAAACGTAAACTTTACTACCTGACCGGCAAGGGCAAGGAGCTGATTCATGTGGTGGTGCCCCTGGTGCGCTGGTCCCTCAAACACCGCCAGGGGGAGGTGCAGATACCGGCACAGCGGGCCGCCGCCCTGCAACAGGGCCCCGAGCAGTTTATACGGTCCACCCTGCAGGCTCTGGCAGAGTGGGAATCCGCGCATGGGATTGATGCAATGGGCACCCACACCCGGCTATAATAGGACAAATTTTTACCGGCTACGGAACCTCACATTTCCCATGGTTTTACCACGATTCTTCAATGGCCAGACGTTGCTGACGGTTGGCCTGATGGCGGCTGTCCTCAGTGGCTGCGGGCAAAAAGGCAAACTCTATATGCCTGATGAACCGCCACCCCACACTCTCAATCAGGCGGCAAACCAGGAAGATTGCCGCACCCCGGCCTGTGCCAGCGTGGTGGATGACAAAGAGCAGAAATCCCCTGAAGCCAAGGCAAGCGAGACCCCCGAGCCCCTCCCGGAAGAGACCCCTGAATGAGTGTTTTTGAATACCGTAACAATGCGCTGTTTGCTGAAAACCTGCCTGTAGACCAGATCGCCAAAGCAGTAGGCACCCCCTGTTATCTTTATTCCCGCAAGGCATTGGAAACCGCCTGGCAAGCCTTTGACCATGCCTTTGGCCAGCACCCGCATCTGGTGTGCTATGCCGTTAAAGCCAATTCCAACCTGGCCGTGCTCAATGTACTGGCAAAACTGGGGGCTGGCTTCGACATCGTCTCCCAGGGCGAACTGGAACGGGTACTGCGGGCCGGTGGCGATCCGGCCAAGGTGGTGTTTTCCGGTGTCGGCAAGCTGCGCGAAGAAATGGTCAGGGCGCTGCAAGTGGGCGTGTACTGTTTTAACGTGGAATCGGAGGCAGAGCTGGAAATCCTGAGCCAGGTGGCGGTGGAGACAGGCAAGACCGCGGCCATCTCCCTGCGGGTCAACCCGGATGTGGACGCCCAGACCCATCCCTATATTTCCACCGGCCTCAAGCAAAACAAGTTCGGCATTGATATCGACCGCGCCATTGCAGTGTTCCAGCGGGCAGCGGAACTGCCCAACATCAAGGTCAGCGGCATTGACTGCCATATCGGCTCCCAGCTGACCACGGTCACGCCCTTTATGGACGCCATGGATCGCCTGCTGGAACGCATCGACCAACTGGCGGCCAACGGCATTCACATCGAACATGTGGATATCGGTGGTGGCCTGGGCGTACGTTACCGGGACGAGCAGCCACCGGCCCCCGCCGACTATGTGAGCGCACTGCTGGCCAAGCTGGGCGATCGCAAACTCAAGGTGGTGATGGAGCCCGGCCGGGCCATTGCCGCCAACGCCGGCATCATGGTGACCGAAGTGCAACTGTTGAAATCCACCGAAATCAAAAATTTTGTGGTGGTGGACGCCGCCATGAACGATATGATCCGCCCTTCACTCTACAGTGCCTGGCAGGACATCATTCCAGTGCAACCCACCCACCAGGGTGAGGCCGCGTTATGCGACGTGGTGGGCCCGGTATGCGAAACCGGTGACTTCCTGGGTAAGGATCGCGAACTGAACGTCAAAGCCGGTGATCTGCTGGCGGTCTGCTCCGCCGGCGCCTATGGATTCGTCATGAGTTCCAACTACAACACCCGCAATCGCGCCCCAGAAGTCATGGTGGATGATGACCGGTTTCACATCATTCGCCGCCGTGAAACCTATGAGGATCAATTTGCCCTGGAATCTCTGGTACCCTAGGGAAAAACAAGGGCCCGTTATGAAAATTGATTTCACCAAAATGCACGGTCTGGGCAATGATTTTATGGTCATCAACCAGGTGACCCAGAATATCCAGATCAATAGCGAGCAGATACGGCGGCTGGCGGATCGCCATACCGGTGTGGGCTTCGACCAGTTATTGATGGTATCGCCACCCAGCTCGCCGGATGTGGATTTCACCTACCGTATTTTCAATGCCGATGGCAGCGAAGTGGAACAGTGTGGCAATGGTGCCCGCTGCTTCGCCCGCTTTGTACGGGAAAAGGGCCTCACCCACAAAGACGTCATTCCGGTGGAAACCAACACCGGTAAAATTGAGCTGTCCCTGGTGGGCAAAGATCTGGTGCGGGTGAACATGGGGG
Source organism: Gammaproteobacteria bacterium UBA7310 (assembly GCA_002471665.1). Classification (GTDB taxonomy): domain Bacteria; phylum Pseudomonadota; class Gammaproteobacteria; order Pseudomonadales; family Ketobacteraceae; genus Ketobacter. Next base: position 12,642 of record DKQK01000037.1, on the reverse strand, counting down.
CTCCCATCTTTGAACCTGAGCAGATTCCCCTGCAGGCAGAAGGCCGCCAGAACCTGTACAAGTTCAACGTGGACAGTGATATTGTTGAGCTGGCCTGCGTTTCCATGGGCAATCCCCACGGCGTATTGCAGGTGTCGGACGTCAACACAGCGCCGGTGGCAAAACTGGGGCCCAAGCTGGAAACCCATCCCCGATTCACCAACAAGGCCAACATTGGTTTTTGTCAGGTTGTTGACCGCCAGACCATCCGTTTAAGGGTGTTTGAACGGGGCGTGGGTGAAACCCGGGCCTGCGGCACCGGCGCCTGCGCGGCAGCAGTTGTGTCAATTGCTGCTAATCTTGTGGATAGTAAAGTGAATGTATCCTTGCCCGGGGGCAGCCTGCTGATCGAATGGCAGGGGGAAAACCAACCGGTATTCATGACCGGGCCGGCCACCACCGTATACGATGGGACTGTGTATTTATGAGCGAAACCACTGCTGAACGACAACAACAAGAACGCAAAATCACGGCAGCGGACGTTGCCAATTACCTGCGGGAAAACCCGGGGTTTTTCCTGAACCGGCCGGATATTCTCTACGATATGGAACTGCCCCATGCCCAGGGCAGCGCCAGTTCCCTGCTGGAACGCCAGGCCAGCGTGCTGCGCAACCGCAATACCGAACTGCGCCACAAGCTCAATGATTTTGTCAGCATCGCCCGCGACAACGACAAACTGTTCAACCGTATCCGGGTTTTGGGCCTGGCATTGCTGGAGGCCGGCAACCTGGCGGAACTGAGCAGCCGCCTGCGACAGGTCCTGCTTAAGGAATTCAGACTGGATGAGGCCAATCTGTTTCTGTTTAAATCCAGCGCCGAAAGCGGACCGTTCAGCGTCACCAGCCAGAGTGATGTGCAGGCTGCCGTGGGCGGCCTGATGCGCGGTGATCGCATCATCTGTACCACTCTGCGGCAACGGGAAATGACGTTTCTGTTTCCCGGCTTTGAACACAGCGATGGCTCAGCCGCACTGATCCCGCTGCACTTCAACGGCGAGCTGGGGCTGTTGGCCCTGGGCAGTCACGATCCCAATCATTTCAACTCCAATATGGATACCACCTTTGCCCGCTACGTCGGCGACATCCTCAGCCGACGCCTGTACCATTTTCTGAAGTAGGCGGGCATGCACACCCTGGCTGACAGCATTCAACGCTATCTGGATCACATCACCCGGCAGCGCATGCTGTCAGCCAACACCGTTGCCGGCTACCGCCGCGATCTGCACTTGCTGCAACAATTCTGCGAACAACACCAACTGTCCGACCCGCAATACATCCAAGCGCACCATATTCGGCTATTGATTGCCGAGCGTCACCACAAAGGCAGCAAAAGCAAAACCCTGCAACGTTTGTTGGCCAGCATTCGCGGCCTGTTCGGTTTTCTCATTCAGCAGGGTGAATCCACCACCAACCCCGCCCAGAGCATTCGTCCGCCCAAAGGTGAAAAGAAACTGCCCCACACCCTGGACGTGGATCAGATGAATCAGTTGCTCAATTTTAATGACGATGACCCTCTGGCGGTTCGCGATCTGGCGATTCTGGAATTGTTTTATTCCTCCGGGTTACGGCTCAGCGAACTGCTCAATCTGGCATTGCCGGATTACGATCAACAGGACCACTGTGTGCGGGTGACCGGCAAAGGCAACAAGCAACGGCTGGTGCCGGTAGGGCGCAAGGCACAGACCGCCATTGACACCTGGCTGGGATTACGGGATCAATTCAATCCGCAAACCGACGCCCTGTTTATCAGCAAGCGGGGCACCAGGCTGCACCCATCCACCCTGCAAAAGCGCTTCAAACAATGGGGCATCAAACAGGGCATTGACCGCAACGTGCACCCCCACCTGTTACGCCACTCCTTTGCCAGCCACATGCTGGAGTCCAGCGGTGACCTGAGGGGTGTGCAGGAGCTGCTGGGCCATGCAGACATTTCCACAACGCAGATCTACACTCATCTGGACTTCCAGCATCTGGCCAAGGTCTACGATCAAACCCATCCCAGGGCGAAAAAGAAAGAGGAAAACTAGACCTGGCAGGGCTGTGATTAACGGGATAGGGTTTTATGCAGATCACCCAGCGCAACAATTTCCGCGGCCGCGCCAATATTGATGGCTTCCTTCGGCATACCGAACACCACGCAGGAAGCCTCATCCTGGGCGATGGTGCGGGCACCCATGTTACGCATTTCCAATAGCCCGCGGGCACCATCATCCCCCATCCCGGTCATGATGATGCCGGTGGCATTGCGCCCCGCATGCTTTGCCACGGATCGGAACAACACATCCACCGAGGGACAATGCCGATTCACCGCCGGCCCCCGGAATACTTTTGCCACATACTGAGCCCCGCTGCGCTGCACTTCCATATGGTATCCGCCGGGCGCAATCAGCGCATGCCCGGGCAGCACGCGGTCGCCGGTTTCCGCCTCCTTCACGTCGATCTCGGCCAGGCTGTTGATACGTTCGGCAAAGGCTGCGGTGAACTTTTCCGGCATGTGCTGCACCACCATAATACCGGGGCAGGTACGCGGCAGTTTGGTGAGCAAGACCTCTAATGCCTGGGTACCACCGGTAGAAGTACCAATGGCCACCAGGTACTCGGTGGTATGGGCCAGGTGTACCAGATCAGCAGTATCCCCTTTGCCGCTGGTTGCGATGGGCTGTTTTGTCTCTGTACTGACCTTGGGTTTACGAACGTGGGCAGCCGCTGCGGCGCGGATAATCTGCCAAAATTGCTGTTTGGTGTCTTCCAGAAAGCCTTTTACGCCCAACTTGGGTTTGGTCACCACATCGATAGCACCGGCTGCCAGCGCCTGCACCGTCAGGGCTGCGCCCTTCTCCGCCAGCGAGGAACAGATCACCACCGGAGTGGGTCGCTCGCTCATGATCTGACGCAAAAAGGTCAGCCCATCCATGCGCGGCATTTCCATGTCCAGCACGATCACATCAGGCCACTGCTTCTGCATGTGCTGGCGGGCAAAAATCGGGTCCGACGCCACCGCGACCACCTGAATATCCCGCGCCTCATTCAGAATCGCCTGCAGTACCTGACGCACCACCGCCGAATCATCCACCACCAATACATTGATGGTCATAGTTTCTCTCCTTGATAGGGTACCGGATCCAGGTTCGTCACCTCCAGGGTGCCGCTGTCCAGGTCCAGTTGAATTTTGCGTCCTTTCAAGCCACCCATTTCCGTTTGTTTGGGTGACAGGAGGTGCAGGCTCATCCACTTCATGGCCAGCGCCATATTGCTCTGTCCCACAGTATGATTTCCTGAAAACATCATGGCGCCGCCAAAGCATGAAACATGGTATTCCCGCACTGGCGCCCGTTCGATCATCTCGCAATGCAAAAATTGAAGTGCGTCGACACCGTAACGGCCATTGGGAACCAACAGACCCTGATCAACCCGGGGGCGATTGGGCAGCAGATAATGACACATGCCGCCACAGCGCAGGATAGGATGCCAGACCGTGACAGCCACACAGGAGCCCAGCAAGGTTCTGATTACACCGGGTGCCTGGCCAAAGAACCATTCCCCGGGCTGTAACACAACGGTGGGGCCCGGCCCCATCAACCGGCCTCCACACGATAGATGGCGGGCAGCAGTTGCTTCAGTCTGGGGCTGATGCCACGCAGGCTTTCCGAGTGGCCCACGAATAAATGGCCACCGGGATTCAGGTGCTCCACAATCCTCTGCACCACCTGTTTGCGGGTTTCGTTATCAAAATAAATCATCACGTTGCGTAAAAACACCACGTCGAACATACCGATATCCGGCAGCGTGTAGTGCAACTCAATGCGCCGCAGCCGGACCCGGCTGCGTAGATCCGAATCTATACGCAAACTGCCCTCATGGGGGCCGATGCCGCGACGGCAAAAACGACGGCGATAGTCTGCCGGTATCTGATCCGTGCGCTGATCGACGTAAATGGCCCGGCGGGCCTTTTCAATCATCGATTGATTGATATCGCTGCCCAGCAGCTCCCAGCGTCCACTGCGCAGATCCGCCAACACCATGGCAATACTGTATAGCTCTTCGCCGCTGGAACAGGCCGCACTCCAGATGCGCACGCAATCCTGCAGTTTAAGCGCCGGCAACACGTGCTCGCGCAAATAGTCAAAATGCCGTGGTTCGCGAAAAAAGTAGGTTTCATTGGTGGTAATCAGTTCCAGTGCCCGGCACAACTCCGCTTCCTGTTCCGGCTGGTTGATCAGTTGGAAGTAACTGGTGTAGCTGCTGATGCCGCAGGCCCGCAACCGCTTCCACAGACGCGTGCCCACCAGGGTGATTTTCTGATCCGGCAGATGAATCCCCAGTTTCTGGGCAAACAATGCCTGATAAAGCTTGAACTCCTGTTCACTCAATGCCATTTCACTGGTTGCTGCCGTCATGGCTTTCACATCCTTATTAACTAATCGTAACCAACGAAATAACGATCCTCGTCATCCCCATGGGGGCTGATGATCTGTGCCCTGCTCTGCCTGGCAACCGACACAGGCTCCGGCTTGGCTACCGACTTATAGGGTTGCCGGGGCTGTGCCCGGCTTGGCTTACGGCGCGCTGTGACTACCTTGGCACGGCTGCGCCTTGCGGGCTTGGCATCGGATCCGGTGTGGCTTTTGCTTTCTGGTTTAGTTGCCTTTTTAGCCGCCTTTTTGGAACCGGCCTTGACCTGCGCTTTGCCTTGGGGTTGCAGCGGGATACTGGGTTTCGCTTCAGGCCGCGAATGACTGGCGCTGAAAAAACCAATGGACTGACGTAAACCCTGCACCTGCACCATCAGATCAGCAGCGGTAGTGGTTAACTGCCGCGAAGATTCGGCGGTTGCCTGCAAGGTCCTATTGATCTGGCCGACGGTGCCATTGATCTGCTGGCTGCCCTCAGCTTGCTCCTGCGAAGCCGCCGATATTTCCTGGATCAGCTGCGCAGTTTTATGGATGGAAGGCAGCATTTTATCCAACAGTTGACCTGCCAGATCAGACTGCCTGACACTGGCGGTTGCCTCCTCACTGATTTCATGAGCGGCCCGCTGGCAACGCTCCGCAAGCTTGCGCACTTCCAACGCCACCACCGCAAAGCCACGACCGTTTTCCCCCGCACGCCCCGCTTCGATGGCCGCATTCAGGGCCAACAGATTAGTCTGATAGGCGATATCGTTAATAATGCTGATGCGCTCGGCAATATTCTGCATGGCCTGAACCGTACCCAATACGGCTCTATTGCATTCCTCCACATCGGCGCTGGCCTGCCGGGCAATGGACTCCGTCAAACCAGCGTTTTGATTGTTGCTGGCAATCGAAGCTGACATATGCTCCATTGCCAACGAGGTGGTGTTTAGGCTGCCGGCCTGCTCTGCCACCCCATCGGCCAGCGATCCTGCCGTCTGATTTGCCTGATCCGCCACCATGGTCAATGCTTCAGTGGCCGCGCGCACTTGTCCGATTGACTGACGCCAGCGTTGCTGTACCAATACCAAACGCCCCAGCAAAGAGTTTTGACCAAATTCGACCCCGCCTTGCGCAGCGGTGATTCGGCCGCAGGCCATGTTGTCCAGCATTTCCATCGCAACGGCAGGCTCCCCGCCCAGGGTGTATTTCAGATCAAAATACAACAGCAGCATGGTTGCGCTGATCACCAACAACGCAACGGCTCCGGCCATCCACAGCTGCCCTGTCGCAATCAACTCCAACTGCAAACCGCCCACAACACTGGCCACCACCAGCAGCATAACCAAGGCGGCGGCCGTTACTTTGATTTTCAATCTCACGTTACGCAACATGATTTGCCCTGGAGGCAGCCTCACTGTTATTGCAGTTCTGTCTCAACCAAATGCGCCAATTCATTCACCGACAGGGCATTGGCAGCATCCAGCAGGACCACAAACTGATTATCCCGTTTGGCAATCCCATGAATAAATTCAGCCCGGATATTGGAACCAAACGAAGGTGCCTTCTCGATTTCCTGATGGGGGATTTCCACCACTTCACTGACGCCGTCCGCCAACAGACCCAGTACGTGATCCTGATCCTGTGCGTGTATTTCCACCACAATGATGCAGGTTCGACGTTGCACCTGAATCGGAGCCCGACCCAGCCGCACGGCAAGATCGATCACCGGCACCATTTCACCCCGCAGGTTGATGACACCGCTGAGAAAACTGGGCATCAATGGCACCTCAGTAACTCCGGTGTATTCCAGGATCTCACGTGTCTGCTCCAACTCGATGCCAAAGTACTCTTTGCCTATACGAAAGGTCAGAAACTGTTTGGCATTGGCGTTTTCACCCGCCGCATCGGCGTCATCAGCTACAATCTGCTGCACATTCATCGCTATTTCTCCTTCGCTGTTGAGCGAACCGTGGCGCGACTGAGCCTGTCTTCCACCCGTACGGCCAACTCGATCAACTGCGGTACATCGAGGATAAAGGCAATATCCCCTGTACCCAATAAACTGGAACCACCGACGCCCTGCAACGCCTGAAAGATCGGGCTCAGCGGTTTCACCACTGTCTGTACTTCCCCGAACAGATCCTCTACCACAATACCGGAGCGGGTTTCTCCAAACTGTACAACCACCAGTTTTTCCCGCACCACATCCAGCACCTGCTCTCTCTCCGGTAATGCAAAAATCTTGCTCAAGCGAATAAACGGAATCTGTTCGCCACGCAGATTAACGCATTCCCGGCCTTGATCCTGAGTCAGGGCATCCAGATCCATACACTCCAGCACGGTGTTCTGGGGGATAATGAAGTGGGTGTTACGGGAAGCCACATGGAAGCCGTCGATAATGGCCAGCGTCAACGGCAGGCGGATTCTGAGTCGGGTACCCTCACCGGGCACCGAATCAACATCCACGCTTCCCTGAAGCGAATCAATATTGCGCTTCACCACATCCATACCCACACCACGACCGGACAGGTCGGTAACTTTTTCCGCGGTGGATAAACCGGGGTGAAAAATCAATTGACTCAAATCGTGATTTGACAGATTGGCTGTGTCTTCGATCAAACCATTGGCAACCGCCTTTTGCCGAATGCGCTGCAGATCCAGTCCACCACCATCATCACTCACTTCAATCACAATAATACCGGCATCGTGGTAGGCAGACAGGCACAGGGTGCCGGTCGCTGATTTGCCTCGGCCCGTGCGCACCGCCTGCGCCTCGATACCATGATCGATGGCGTTGCGTACAATGTGGGTCAACGGATCGGTGAGCTTTTCCACCATTGAACGATCCAGTTCGGTTTCAGCTCCCCGAATTTTCAGCTCAATGCTCTTGCCCAACTCCGCCGCGGTATCCCGCACCAGCCTGCGAAAGCGCTGGAAGGTATCGCCGATGGGCACCATGCGTAATGTCAGGGCAGCATCTCTGATATGCTCGGTAAACCCGCCCAGACTGGCAACCGCATCCAGTAGTGGCCCGTGTTCGGTTTGCGCTGCCAACAGATCAACCCGCTGCCGACTGATTACCAGTTCACCGATCAGATTGATCAGGTTATCGAGTTTTTCTGCATCAACCCGGACAAACCGACTCTCCTGTGCCGGGCGTTCTTTCAATTTTTTCTGTTTGTCCAGTGCCGCATCCACTACCTCCCGCGGCACTGACTGCTTGCCGGTAAGGATCTCACCCAGCATTTGGGGGCTCGATTGCGAGGCGGCCTGAACGGTCTGTTCATCCAGCGCGCTGTCCAGATTCGCCTGAGTCAGCACGCCGCTTTTAATCAGGATCTCCCCCAGTTTCTGATTACTCTCGGGCAACGACTGAATCAAATTGATGTACTCACTGACCTTGGCAGTGGGCGGCAGAATTCGAATATCGGAGCCATCCTGCACAAAACAAAATGCCTCTTCGATAGCCGCACGATCCTGATCGGTTACCAGATCGATCTCGAACCCCAGGTACAGAATTTCAGGATCAAATTCTTCCATGGTTTGCGGTAAGCCGTCCGCCAGTGTGGCCAGCTGGACAATGTCGCCAATGCCGCTTAGAAAGCGGAAAAACGATAACGGGTCCATACCGTTTTGCAATACATCAGGACTGAGGCGGAGGGAAATATGCCAGGCACCTGAATCCCGGTCAGAATCTGCCTGCGATGTTCTACTTTGGTCCGCCGGTTCCTGCAACGCAATCACCTCACCTGCGAGCCAGGGCTGCAGTTGCTGCAACAACTCTTCACCTTTGTGCATTGTGTCGTGAGAGGTTTCGCGGCCGGCTTTAACGTCATTCAATAACGTCAGAATGTGATCCTTGCAATGCAGCATCAACCCCTGCAGACCCGCATCAATGACGATATCGCCGGCACGGGCCTTATCCAGTACATTTTCAACAAAATGGGTAAAGCCTACGATGGAATGCAGGCCAAAGAGCCCGGCAGACCCCTTTATGGTATGGGCAGCCCGAAAGATTTCATTCAGTGTTTCGCTGTCGGCCTGACCCTGCTCCAGACGCAACAGGGCCGATTCCATATAGTCCAGCAATTCATCGGCTTCGGCAAAAAAAGTCTGCAGCGCACTGTCCATGCTCATGGGTCTATCTCCTTCAGGTTCAGGGCTGCCTGACACCGCAGTAGTTGCAATATGCTGCCTGCACTTTCACTTACCTCGACGGTTTCAAGCTCACCGCCCTGTTGCTGTACCAGCCGCTGCAGCATCAGCAACAGCTGAACACCTGAGGTATCCAGCTCCTCCACCTGCTGCAGGTTTAACAATACTTTGCGATCCAGCCCTTTGTGGTTTTCCAGCAACAGGGATTTGGCGGATGCTGCCTCATAGATGGTGAGATCGCCGGATAATTTAATGGTGGTCTGTTTGGCGGTGGTGCGACGCTGAATATCCATGCTGAAACCAGCCTAAGGTGTGATCAGCATGGAAACCGCTTTCAACATCTGATCAGGCTGAAAGGGCTTTACGATCCAGGCTTTCGCCCCGGCCAACTGGCCTTCCTTTTTCTTATCGTCAGAACCTTCGGTGGTCAGCATGATCACCGGGGTGAACTTATAGCTCGGCATTTTTTTCATCTCCTTGACAAAGCTAATACCGTCCATAACCGGCATATTCACATCGGATACCACCAGATTGATTTTACGTCCATCCAGTTTGCCCAATGCATCCTGACCATTGACCGCCTCCACCACCTCATAACCGGCTCCTTTAAGCGCAATACTCACAACTTGCCGCAAGCTGGCAGAATCATCTACGATCATGATGGTTTTCGCCATCGTTCACTCCTTAAAAAAATGTGATGGAAGAATCCGCCGGGCCCTGCTGCGCATCGGCACCTTTATGCACGGCAACTTGTTCCAGGGTGGTGTAGGTGCTCTCAATGGTTTGCAACCAGCCGGCCACGTCCAACAACGGTACCTCATCCCCCTGCAGTAACGCCTGCTGGTGTTCATGCAAGGTCCGACTCAGTTTATCCATATCCGTCATGACGTGTTCCAGGATCTGGCTAACCCGATCCTGAAACTGCAGCGCCACCAATACCTCACCTACATTGCTGCGCACCTGGCTGCTCTCTTGTTCCAATACCTGCGACGATTCGACCAGCTGCGTGCCTGCGTTATGAAATCGTTGCAACACCTCACCGATGGTACGCTCAGCTTGTTGCAGAATTTCCGATTCTTTTTCCGCAAACTGCGTCGCAGTGGCCAGTGTGCTTTCCAATGATTGATTGACCTGCTCAATACGCTGGGTAATGCGGGAACCGGTTTCACCGGAGCGATTGGACAAGGTACGGACCTCATCCGCCACCACCGCAAACCCACGCCCCTGCTCACCGGCACGGGCCGCCTCAATAGCGGCATTCAAGGCCAACAGATTGGTTTGCGATGCGATTCCCGCCACTTCATCGCCCATGGCCCGCAACTCGTCGGTGATTTGCGATAGTTTGCTGATCTCACCCAGCATCTCATCACGGCTTTCAATGGTGGAACGCAAATTCACAACGATCTGATTCAACACCTGATCGGCCGATTCGATAATCTGGCTCAATCCCTCCTGACCGCTCATACCACTGGCAGTCTGGCGGGAGGTTTCAATGGCTACCTGCAATCGATCATGAATATCGGAAAAACGCTGACTGAGATCCGTCATACCTTGTTCAGTCTGGGTGCGGGCCAAACCGGTTTGACGATTCCACAGGGGTACCAGATCCGTCAACAGCGCCAAGTAGTTGGTCAGTAGCGTCGCCTCTTCGTTCAGGGTTTTCTGCGTCGATTGTTCCGCCGCAGCCCTGGTTTCAAGGTCACGCAATTGCCGGCCCATTTTCCAGGCCGCCCACAGTGCCACCACCATGGCGATGATCGCCACCATCAACAACAGTAGCGCTGTGGTACCCACTTGCTGAGATGACAACGCCAGGCCAATACTGGCACAGACTGCCACTGCCAATGCGCCGGCCACGATCCCATACCACCGCTTCATGAAATCACCTTGTTCTCATACCCATGGTTCAAGCCACATCCTGGTCGGCTTCATCATTATCCGGGGATTCTGCCTGCACCTTGAAAAAATCCATCAGTTGCTGCAGATGTCGCGCCTGACCGCTCATTTCTTCCGACGTGGCCGCCAGTTCTTCCGAGGCGGCGGCATTTTGCTGGGTAATCTGGCTCATTTGATTCATGGCCGAATTCACCTGCCCCAGACCACCGGATTGCTCAATAGACGCGGCAGCGATTTCCTGCACCAGGTCTGAAGTCTTGGTGATGGCCGGCACCATTTCATTGAGCAGCTGACCAGCACGTTCCGCCAGTTGCACATTGCTGCCCGCCACGTCGCCGATTTCCTGTGCCGCAACCCGGCTGCGTTCCGCCAGCTTGCGCACTTCGTCCGCGACCACAGCAAAGCCCTTGCCATACTGGCCGGCACGGCCCGCTTCAATGGCGGCGTTCAGGGCCAACAAATTAGTCTGGTAGGCGATGTCGTCGATGATGCTGATCTTCTCTGCGATCTGCTTCATGGCATCCACGGTCTGCCGTACCGCCTCGCCACCTTCAGATGCCTGCTGGGCAGCCTGGGATGCCATGCTGTCGGTGACTTTTGCGTTGTCGGCATTCTGATCCACCGAGGCAGACATTTCCTCCACCGAGGAACTGATCTGCTCCACACTGGCGGCTTGTTCGGTGGTGGCCTGACTCACGCTTTGCGCAGTGGAAGACACCTGTGACGATGCATTGGTGAGGGAATCTGAGGTGGCCAGGATATTGTTCACCGTATCGGACAACCGGTCCATGGTGTCATCCATGGCATTCAACAACACGCCGAATTCATCTTTACGTCGGGCGTGGGCGCGAAACGTGAGATCACCCTGGGCCAGTTGCTGTACCACCGTCAATACTACTTGCAGTGGGCTGGTGATACTGCGCAGCAGAACGAAGGACAGGAAAACAGCCGCCAACACTACTCCCACCACCGACCAGGTCAAAGTGGTTTGGGTAACATCGTAGTTCGCTGTGGCGGCATCATGTTTTTGCGAAAGCATTGCTTCCAACCGTTCCTGCATCTGGTCCAATACACCGCGCATGGCTTCAAACTTATCCGCGCCGGGGCCAATACTCATTTGCAACGCCTGTCGACGCTCCGCCTGATTACTGGATTGCGCGAGCCGTACAATTTCATTGCTGCTGGCTTCCCATTCATCCCGCAGTTTGGCGTACACCGCCATCAGCTCCGTAATTTTTTCATCGGGCAGCAGTTGATAGAACTTATCCACCCGATCCCGCGCCTGTTGCATGTTTTCCGCGTGATCATTCAGTAGGTTAGCGAAATCCTCACTGCCGGGGGGCATGGAATGGAGCGTCCTCTCAGCCACCAGTGCCTGCTGCAGGTCACGGTCCGCTGAATAAAGGGTACTGGTACCCGGCACGTAGTTGGCGTGAATCAACTCTGTGGTCATGTGCTCATCTTTGAAGGCGGACATCACAAACATGGTGAGGGCAACCAATGTGATGACCACGATTCCGATTCCACCGCTTAGGCGCTTGGCGACGGATATATTGAGTAGCATGCTTATCTCCTTGAGCAGGTGGACAAAATAATCCTTCTCCCAACTAATAAACTGTAGACAGGAAGTAAATTTTTGGCCAACTGCAACGCAGCCGTGATCGCTTCCTGCTGAGGGAAGGAACACCTGCCGATGGGCCTGAAATCATTAACCCTTTGATTTATGACTGCAATCATCTAGCACCAGAAATCAGTTAGGTTACCCGCAGGAACGCAAATAGCAGGGTCGACAAGAGCAACCGGCTGACATACACCGCGATTTGGCGGCACGCCCGCATATGCAGTACCCTTGCCTCCAGCTATACCCCCATACACATACACCCATAAACTGCGGACACCGGGCCAACATGATCAAACTACTGACCTTCGATCTGGATAACACGTTGTGGGAAATCGATCCCGTTATTATTGAAGCCGAGAAAGCCATGCGCTCATGGATTGCAGAACACGTGCCCGAGGCCGTTGCGCACCTGGAAATGGATCAACTCAAGGAAACCTACAAGCACGTCCTGCAACAGCATCCGGAAGTGGCGCATCACCCCACCAACTTTCGCAAGAAACTGCTCTATCAGGTGTTCAGCAATGCCAGCCTGGCACAC
>DKQK01000023.1:1970-101421 GCA_002471665.1 Gammaproteobacteria bacterium UBA7310 | reverse complement strand
GTACTCAAAGGCCTGATCCGCCCCTGGCAGTGCAAACAGTTCGGCGAACAGTGCACACCGCAAACCCCCATGGGCGCGTTGATGGTGTCCTCCGAAGGGGCCTGCGCCGCCTACTACCAATACAGCGATGTGCAGGAACTGAAGATCAAACGGGCTCAAGCTACTGAAGCAAAGAGTAACCAAGGAGCCATGGTATGACTGATATCAGCTCCCAGGAAAAGATAACCCTCGCCCACGGCAGCGGCGGCAAAGCCATGGACGAACTGATCCGCTCTGTCTTCGTTGCGGGTTTTGATAATTCGGATCTAGCCGCCATGGAAGACCAGGCCCGCTTCGATCTGGCCGCCCTGCAACAACAGGGCAACCGCCTGGCCTTCACCACCGACTCGTACGTGGTGGACCCATTATTCTTCCCCGGCGGCGACATCGGCAAGTTAGCAGTGACCGGCACCGTCAACGACCTGGCCATGGGCGGCGCCAAACCGCTGTACCTCAGTTGCGGCTTCATCATCGAAGAAGGCCTGCCCATCGACACCCTGAAAAAAGTGGTACGCTCCATGCAACAAACCGCATTGGAAGCGGGGGTGAGCATCGTCACCGGCGATACCAAGGTGGTGCACAAAGGCAGCTGCGACAAGCTCTTCATCAACACCGCCGGTGTGGGGGTGATTGCCGCAGGGGTGAACATCAGCGCCGCCGGTGCACAACCGGGGGACGCCATCATCATCAACGGCTACCTGGGGGATCACGGCGCCGCCATTGTGGATGCCCGTGGCGACCTGGCTTTGCAGAACAGCATCGAATCCGATTGCCAACCGTTGGGCGATCTGGTGCAAGCCATGTTGGCCGTGTGCCCGGAGATCCACTGCCTGCGGGATGCCACCCGGGGCGGCCTGGCCACCGTGCTGAACGAATTCGCCCAGGCCAGCGATTGCTGCATGCAGGTGGATGAGACCAAACTGCCTATTCGCGCGGAAGTACGGGGCATGTGCGAGATCCTGGGATTGGACCCGCTCTACCTGGCCAACGAAGGCAAACTGGTGGCCGTGGTGCCTGCTGCCGCTGCGGAAAAACTGATTGAAGTAATGCACAGCCACCCGGCGGGGCGCCACAGCGCCATCATCGGGCAAGTAAAAGAAACATCTAAACCCGTTTCAAAACCAAGCGTGCTGATGACCACAGGATTTGGCAGCCAGCGAATAGTAGACCGGCTCGTAGGCGAGCAATTACCGAGGATCTGTTGATGACCAGCTTATTATTCGTGGGCTTTTTACTGGGGATACGGCACGCACTGGAGGCAGACCACATTGCCACCGTGGCCTCACTGGCCAGCACCTTTCCCAACCGCTGGCAAGTGGTGCGCCAGGGCGTGGCCTGGGGCTTTGGCCACAGCGTGATGCTGCTGCTGGTGGGCGCGGTGGTGCTGTGGAGCGACACCATGATCCCTGAACAAATGGCCCACGGCCTGGAAATGGCCGTCGGCGCCCTGATGATCGTATTGGGCCTGGACGTACTGCGCCGGGCCTGGCGCGACAAAGTCCACTTTCACCTGCACCAACACAAAGACGGCACCCAACACTTCCACGCCCACAGCCATCAGGATCAACCGCAAAACTTTCGCCTGGCACCGTTCATCCAACCGCAACTGGGCCTTTCCCACAAACACGGCCATCACAACCACAGCCATAAAAAAGACTGGCCCCTGCGGGCGTTGTTTATGGGCATCATCCACGGCATGGCCGGTTCCGCCGCCTTGATCCTGCTGTTTGTGGATCAGGTGGATTCCATCAGCACCGGATTGGCTTACATCACTATCTTTGGACTGGGATCGATTCTGGGGATGTTTGTATTTTCACTGGTGATCTCCGTGCCCCTGGGGATGACCGCGAAGAAACTGACGCGGGTGCATACGGGGTTGCAGTTTTCCATAGGGGTGGTGACGTCGGCGTTGGGGGTTGGGTTGTTGGTGGCGCCGGTTTGAGGGTAATCATTACACGCAGCTAAGTGCTGTGCAGCAACGCAATAAATTCATCTGGCGTCATCACAGGTATGCGGGTGTGGGTAAAGTCTTTGGTGTTACGGGTCACGATCAGCTGGCAGCCGTAATGGATGGCTGACTGGTACAGCACGGCGTCCTCAAAGTCCTGAATGGGCGTGGTGAGGGCATCTTCGATCACGGCTCGGGTTACCGGGGCCACTTCAAAAATACTCATGATGTTGGCCACAGCAGTGGCGGCCTGTTGTCGGTTAAGGGCTTTGCTGGCAATGTAAAAAATATTGGTGAGGGTGGTGGCGCAAAGGGAACCGTTAATGGCTCCGGCCTCGGCCTGTGAGATCAGCCAGGTGGCGGGAGCGTTGAAGGGCTCCCGGTCCAGCAGCAGGTCAAGAATAACGTTGGTATCAAACAGGGCGTTCACAGGTACTTGTCGGTGCGGTATTGGTTGTAATCGTCTTCGTTGATGTTGGCTTTTTTCAGCAGCCCTTTCAGGGCTAGGGTTTTGTTACCCATTGCTGCATCGGGGGAGGCGGTAGGCGCCGGTTGTGCATCCAGAAACCGAAAATAATCCGCCACCATCTGGGACACGGATTTGCCGTGCTCGGCGGCGTAAAATTTGGCTTTCTCAACCAGCTCTTGGTCGAGTCGTAGCGTAAGTTTGGTCTGCATGCTGTTGGCCTTGGCAAATAGCCGGTGACGTATAGATTTAAGATAGTGTACGTCACGGTTGGGTCAAGTCAACCATTTAGGCCGCCTGTGCGTTGATGGTGGTGGCGTTTTTGTCTAATACTGGGTGAGGGGGTGGAATCTATGTCCAATATTGCTAATATTGGACTAATGCGCCACATCCCCAACAGATAAAGTAGGTAATGGCTATGAACGTCAACCTGAGCGAACAGTTTGAACAGTATATCGCTGAACAGGTCAAATCCGGCCTCTATAACAACGCCAGTGAAGTGATACGGGAAGCACTGCGCCTGAAGATGCAGCAGGATCAAACCTACCAAGCCAAGCTGGAAGCTCTGCGGGCCGACATTGATGTGGCATGCAAGCAGCTGGATGATGGCCGGGGTGTGCAATACGACCCCAAGGAAATGTTGAACCGGGTTAAACGGAAAACCGGTCAATGAGCCGCTACCGGTTAGCGCCGGCAGCAGATCAGGATATCGAAGCGATCGCCACATATACCTTTGAAACCTGGGGCGAACAGCAGACTGAACTGTATTTGGACAGTTTGGCTAAGCTATTTTCAACGATCGCTGAATCACCTTACCTTGGGCGGGAGCGCAAGGAAATCCGCAGCGGCATTTTCAGCCGCAATCATCAAAAACACATAATCTTTTATCGCGTGTCTGAGGATTGGGTGGAGATTCTACGGGTGCTTCATCATGCCCGCGATGTTGAGGGGGCTTTTGAATAAGGGGAATTGAGCTGAATAAACTTGATTATTCGGCTCTGTTTACGAGCCAATTACTTAAACAACTCGCTTTCCTTGCAGGGAATTTCGCTACCCGCCTTGTAGCATGTGGGATCTAAAGGCATAGGCGAATCGCTCTTGTACTCCCCCACAACCACATCCTCACCCATGGTCAATGCGCCCGTTCCCACCATGAAATCCTGCTCATAATGGCCAGCACTTACAGAGTTGGCAGCCAAATCCACCATCACCGCCTCACCCTGGAGCTTATCGTTTTGCCATTGCCCGGCGATCACGCTGCTGCCCTTGCCATAGCTCACGCCATAGCCGTGCCGCTTACCGGCTTTCAGCTCACCTACGTACACAAAGTTCTCTGTGCTATAGATGGCTTTTCCGCTGAAGGAATTGAGTTGAGCCTGGGTGATCACCGTGTATTCCGGACCACCGACCGGTTCTGCGTGGCAACCCAGCGCAAACAACATCAAGCCGGTGGCCTGCAGGGTTTTAGTGTGTTTAACCAATTTCATTAGCATTTACCTTTTAACGCACGGGCCACAATGGTCTGATAGATAGCCCAGAATTGGGCTTGCTCGGGAGTGCCCCGCAAATTGTGGCGTTGATACTGTCTGGCTGCCGTCGAAGATACCCCAGCCAGGATCACTTTGTTGGAGCCGATAATGGTTTTGGCCAGCCCCAGCCAGTCCTCATTACCAACGGTGACTAAACCCACGTCCATATCGGTCCATGAAAGCACGTGGGTCGCTGACATCAGGGCCGCAAACAGGCCCGCGCTTTCATAGTTCTGTTTGATCCTGCGTAGAGCTGCTTTATCTTCGTCATCCAGATTGACTGAGATCTGGCTGGGTTCCACCATCAAGTCGCATTCCATCGCGCTTTCCTTTCAATTACTCATAATAAGTAAGACACTCTGGTCTTAAATAATTGCCAAAAATATCGAATACGCGTCTTTGCTTTGTCGCTTGTCCAGCTTATGGGCCTTCGTTGCTGTACCATTGCTCGGTTTTTTGTGGCTTTAGTGATTTAACTTCACATCCAGCTTTTATAGGTCTGAATAGCTTTTATCGATCCCCTGAGCGGCGTTGTTAGATAGTCAATATATAGAACAAAAAAGGGCGTGCACTGCCAATGAATAAATTGAATAGGCTATGATTACACCAGTGTTTTGCCAAAAAATTCAGTAAAATACGCAACTCGATCAAACATTTGAGAGCCGCAGGTCTTAATATCAGCCTGTGCTAATACACCAGAATAAACAAGAACCCAACGGAGCCTCACCTCTCCGCAAGGATCAATAATGGCCATCAAGAAAACCGCCCTCTATTCCTCCCTCTGGGCCAGCTGCGACGAGCTGCGCGGCGGCATGGACGCCAGCCAGTACAAAGACTACGTCCTCACCATGCTGTTCATGAAATTTGTTTCTGATAAAGCAAAAAAGCAAGATGCATCCTTTCTTCTGGAGGTTCCAGAGGGAGCCACCTTCGACGACATGGTGGCCCTCAAGGGTGACAAGGAAATCGGCGACAAAATCAACAAAATCATCAGCGCCCTGGCGGAAGAGAACGACCTCAAGGGAGTGATCGACGTGGCCGACTTCAACGACGAAGACAAGCTGGGCAAGGGCAAGGAAATGGTTGACCGCCTGACCAAGCTCATCGGCCTGTTCGAGGGGTTGGATCTGTCCGCCAACCGCGCCGATGGCGACGACCTGCTGGGGGACGCCTACGAATACCTCATGCGCCACTTTGCCACCGAATCCGGCAAATCCAAGGGCCAATTTTATACCCCCGCCGAAGTGTCCCGCATCCTGGCCAAAGTCATTGGCATCCAACCCGATACCTCCCAGGACGCCACCGTCTACGACCCCACCTGCGGTTCCGGCTCCCTGCTGTTAAAAGCCAGCGATGAAGCGCCGCGGGGCCTGTCCATCTTCGGGCAGGAGATGGACAACGCCACCAGCGCACTGGCGCGCATGAACATGATCCTGCACAACAACGCCACCGCCAAAATCTGGAAAGGCAACACCATTGCCGATCCCCAGTGGAAGGATTCCAACGGCCAACTCGCCACCTTCGACTTTGCCGTGGCCAACCCACCGTTTTCCAACAAAAACTGGACCAGCGGTATCAACCCTGCCGAAGACGAATTCGGCCGCTTCACCTGGGGCATACCACCAGAAAAAAATGGCGATTACACCTTCTTACTGCACATCATCAAAAGCCTGAAAAGCACGGGCAAAGGCGCGGTGATCCTGCCCCACGGCGTCTTGTTCCGGGGCAATGCCGAAGCGCGTATTCGTGAAAACCTGATCAAACAGGGCTACATCAAAGGCATCATCGGCCTGCCTGCCAACCTGTTTTATGGCACCGGCATACCCGCCTGCATCATCGTCATCGACAAAGAGCACGCCCATGCAAGAAAAGGCATCTTTATGGTGGATGCCAGCAAAGGCTACATGAAAGACGGCAACAAAAACCGCCTGCGCAGCCAGGACATCCACAAGATTGTGGATGTGTTTACCAAACAACTGCAACAACCACGCTACAGCCGCATGGTGCCCCTGAGTGACATCGCCGCCAACGACTACAACCTCAACATTCCCCGTTACATCGATGCCAGCGAACCGGAAGACCTGCACGACCTCAGCGCCCACCTGCAAGGCGGCATCCCCAATCGGGATATCGACGCCCTGGATCAATACTGGCAAGTGTTCCCCAGCCTGCGCGCCGAATTGTTTACGGACGCACCTGAGAGCAAAAAGCGCCCCGGCTACAGCAAAGGCCTGGTGAAAGCCGCCGAAGTCAAAAGCACCATCCTGGGTCACCCGGAATTCAAAGCCTTTGCCGCCCAGAGCCTTGCGCCCTTTACCGCCTGGTGCCAGCGCGCTGACTTGAAAGCCATCCAGCCCGGCGAACAACCCAAAGCCATCATCCACCGCATCAGCGAAGACCTGCTGGAAAGCTACCGCCGAACCCCCTTGCTCAGCAAATACAACATCTACCAGATCCTGATGGACTACTGGGCCGAGGTGATGCAGGACGACACCTATGTATTGGTGCAGGATGGCTGGGCCGCCGGGAAAGTGCTGCGGGAACTGGTGGTGAAAAAAGGCGAAAAGCTGAAAGAAACCCCCGACCTCACCCTGGGCAAAGCCAAATACAAAGCCGAACTGATTCCTCCGGCCCTGATCGTGGCCCGCTATTTTGCCACCGAACAAGCCAACCTTGATGCCCTGCAAGCCGCGCTGGACAGCACCAGTCAGGAACTGGAAACCTTCATTGAAGAAAACAGTGGAGACGATGGCTTGCTCAGCGAAGCCCTTAACGACAAAGACAAAGTCACCAAAGCCAGCGTCACCGCCCGCTTAAAACTGGCGAAAGACTCGGAAGAAAAAGCCGCCCTCAAACAGGCGAAGAAATTATTCGACGCCGAAACCGATGCCAAAAAAGCCCTGAAAGAAGCTCAGGACGAACTGGATCTGGCCGTGTTCAAGCAATACCCCCAACTCACCGAAGACGACATCAAAACCCTGCTGGTAGACGACAAGTGGCTCGCCACCCTGCAAGCCAATATCGAAGCCGAGATCGAACGCATCACCCAGCAACTGGCCAATCGGGTAAAAGAATTGGAAGAACGCTATGCGGAGCCATTGCCTGCCATTACCCAGTCAGTTGAAAACCTGAGTGAGAAAGTGGCGGGGCACCTGAAAGCCATGGGCTTGGAGTGGGCGTTGTGACAGTGAATAAGGTGGCAGAAGTCAGTGCGCAGTATTTGGCGGAGCTGGAAGAGAATGCTGTGCCTGTGGGTTACAAGCAAACGGAAGTTGGGTTGATTCCGGAAGATTGGGAAGAGTCCACAATAAACGACGTTTTATCAGAGATATCAATGGGTCCCTTTGGATCTGATATTAAAGTGTCGAACTTTGTTGATTGCGGAGTACCGGTACTAAGTGGTTTAAATGTGAATGCTGAGAAGCTCAAAGATCAGTTCACGAATTATGTAACTAAAGAAAAGGCGAAAGCTCTGAAAAAGGCCGTAGCGAGTCGTGGGGATGTTGTTGTCACTCATCGGGGTACTATTGGACAGATATCGTATATTCCAGAGGATTCTTTATTTGAAAAATATGTGATTTCACAAAGCCAATTTAGAGCTAGGTTTGTATCAAAAGTTTTGCCTTCTTGGGTGGTCTTGTATTTTCACTCATCACAAGGGTCACGCAGCCTGCTTGAAGGTAAGAGCCATACCGGTGTCCCTGCGATCGCCCAGGCAACTACTACTTTTCGAAAGTTAAAGCTTTCATTGCCACGAATAGAAGAACAAACCGCCATCGCCAACGCTCTCTCCGATGTCGATGCCCTAATCAGCGAGCTGGAAAAACTGATCGCCAAAAAACAGGCCATCAAAACCGCCACCATGCAACAACTCCTCACCGGCCGCACCCGCCTGCCACAATTCGCCCTGCGCGAAGATGGCTCGAAAAAGGGCTATAAGCAAAGCGAGCTGGGTGACATTCCGGAGGATTGGGGAGTGATGACCATTGGGGATGCACTAGATAGTGGATTTATATTTGATCAGATGGATGGAAATCATGGCGATCTTTATCCCAAGAGCCACGAATTTAGTTCGTATGGCGTTCCATATGTGGGTGCTACAGATTTTTACTCGGGTCGGATCGATTATAAAAATTGCAAATACTTGCCAGAAGTAAGAGCCAAAAAATTCAAGAAAGGAATTGCGGTAGATGGTGATGTTCTTTTTGCTCACAATGCAACGGTTGGCCCTGTTGCAATTCTAAGGACAGGCTTGGATTTTGTTATCCTCAGTACAACAGCGACTTATTATCGGTGTAATTCTGAGAAAATCAAAAATGTATTTTTGGCGAAATATTTTGAGTCTGAATTCTTTGTTAAGCAGTATTCTGCTGTAATGTCTCAGTCCACAAGAAATCAGGTTCCAATTCTTGCGCAGCGTAAATTTTTCCTAATCCTTCCAGAGATAGAAGAACAAACTGCAATCGCAACAATCCTCTCCGACATGGATTCCGAAATCCAAGCCCTACAACAACGCCTCACCAAAACTCGCCAAATCAAACAGGGGATGATGCAGGAACTGCTCACCGGCAAAACCCGACTGCCATTCGCAGCGGATATAGAGGTAGACAATGTCTGATAATACCGAACTGGTTCTAAAGCCCATCAGTGCACTGCTCGATGAAACATTCTTTATACCTGCATACCAACGGGGATACCGGTGGGCAAAACGGCAGGTAGTGGAATTGCTTAATGATATAAAGGAATTCCAGCAACAGGCCGAAGACGGGCCTAAAGGTGCATTCTATTGCTTGCAACCCATTGTGGTAAAACCACATGGCGATGCCTGGGAGCTGGTTGACGGGCAACAGCGTTTGACCACAATCTATATTGTTCTGACCTACCTTAAAGATATTCTTACAATACTTGGTAAAAATCGCTACCAACTCAGTTACGAAACCCGGGAAGACAGTGCGCAATTCCTATCGCAAATTGAGGATGCTCGCAGTGATGAAAATATTGATTTCTTCCATATAGTGGAAGCAAAGAAAGCTGTAGAAGAATGGTTTTGTGAGCAAGACGGTACTTACAGAATTAAATTCCTTCAAACGCTAATAAACGACGATGATACTGGTAAGAACGTCAAGGTTATCTGGTATCAAATTGATGAAAATCAGGTGGCTACCGAGGTCTTTACACGCTTGAATATGGGCAAGATACCACTTGTGAATGCCGAGTTGGTAAAGGCATTGTTCCTGAAGTCCAGTAATTTCAATAAAGATGAGAAAACCACAAGATACTTGCAGCAACTCAATATTTCCCAGGAATGGGATGCAATAGAAAAGCAATTACAGGAAGACGCGTTCTGGTTTTTTATCAGTAACAAGAAAATGAAAACCAATCGAATTGAAAGTGTTCTGCGTCTGGCTGCAAGACGCTTGGATAGCGAAGGGATTATTGATAGCGATAAGCTGAAGATATTTCTACAGTTTAACCGTTTGTTAAGCTTAAAAAATGCTGATGTGGCCCAAGAGTGGCTTAAAGTTAAACAATGTTTTATGACGCTGGACGAATGGTTCAATGATCGCGTGTTATTCCATTTGATCGGGTTTCTAATAACACAAGGCGATTCTGTCGAGCAGCTGTATGACTTAAGCGAGTCTAGCCCAACTAAACATGCCTTCAGGCAGTATTTGTTAGAAAAGATATTCAACGAAGCCTTCCCTCATAAAGCTTTTTCGGAAATTTCTCTGGATCTTATAGAGTCTGAGTTAGCACAGCTAAGTTACGAATCAGGGCAGAAGAAGGTTCGATCCGTTCTTTTGCTTTTCAATATTGCTAGCTTGCTGGCTAATCCCAGTACCAATGCCAGGTTCCAGTTTGAGAAATATAAGCTTGATAATTGGGATATTGAGCATATTCGTTCTGTCGCATCTGAGATGCCCAGTTTTAAGGAAAAGCAGAGGGAATGGCTCTCTAATGTGGTCAACTATATATCAAATGACGATATATCCAAAAATAGCAAAGCCGAATCGATAGAATCTAATGAAGCCCAATTAATAAGGCAAGAGGCGAGTCGTTTGCTGAGTGCTTCTTCATTCGATGGCGCTCAATTTGAAGGGGTGTATAAACGCGTCGTAGAGTTGTTTGATCCAATGGGTGATGAAGAAGTAGATAACTCTATTGGAAACCTGACTTTGTTGGATAGTTCAACAAACCGTAGTTATAAGAATGCAGTGTTCCCCATCAAGAGGGCCCATATCATTGCCCTTGATAAAAGGGCGACCTTCGTACCCTTGTGTACCAAGAACGTATTTTTAAAGTATTACAGCAAGCAAGTCGACAAAATGCTGTATTGGGAATCCAAGGATAGTCAGGATCATCAGCAGGCAATGGCCGATATTATCGGTGGTTTCTTCAGGGGTGAGGGAGTACACAGATGAGCGAAGGCATGAGTTTGACCTTTTATGGTCTATTCGATGTTGTTGATTATGTTGTCATTCCTATACTCCAGAGAGATTACGCGCAAGGTAGGATTGAGGAGGCTGAAGTCAGAAATTTGTTTCTGCGTTCCCTGCATGATGCGTTGTTGAAAGAACAAACAGTCTCACCTCAGGCATTGGATTTGGACTTTGTATATGGCAATTATGAAGAGGGAGACCAAAAAGCATTCTCGGTTTTGGATGGCCAGCAGCGGCTTACAACCCTGTTTTTGCTCCACTGGTTTTTGGCAGTCAAGAATGATCGTTTGGATGATTTTCAGAGTCGATTTGTTACTGCAGATGGGCGCTCCCGGTTTACCTATAAGACCAGGCCCAGCACCACTGAGTTCTTTAATGCTTTAACTAACAAGAATTTTGAATTTTCTGAAAGTAAAAATATTAGCGATCAGATGCGTGATGGTCAGTGGTTTTTTCTGTCCTGGATGAATGATCCCACTGTGCAAGCGTGCCTGAATATGCTGGATGCTATCCAGGGAATGTTCAGTGAACATTCTAGTGATATGTATGAAAAATTGACCGATACAGACGCTCCTTGTATTACCTTTCAGTTTCTTGATTTACATTCGTTTGGCTTGTCCGATGAGCTTTACATAAAAATGAATGCTCGTGGTAAGCCGCTCACTGTATTTGAAAATTTTAAAGCAAAGCTGGAACAGATTATTCAGTCATTTGATGCGCCATGGCCCCAATATAGGTTACCTTTCAGTGAGAACGTGGTTGATGGATACGACTATTTTGTCCACAAAATAGATACTGATTGGGCGGACTTGTTCTGGCCATACCGAAACGTATGCTCGAAGGACAATACCTTCGATGATGAGATGATGAACCTGTTCCGCTTGGTTATCGCTTATCAATTTATATTGGATAACAAGGAATCAGGCTCGTCCTCGGATGAAGAAAAAGGGGCTTTTTTTGGTTTTGCGGGAAGTTTGCGACAGTTAACGATAGGTAAGTACGAACAGTTAAACTGTTTTAATAAAGAGTTGATCATTCGCCTAATTAACGTTTTCGACCTGATCTATGCTGATGGATTGGATGGCCATGGAATAAAGGCATATCTATCTGATCAGTATTATTACGGTGAGGAAGACACCTTCAAAAAGGTTCTTAATAATTCAGCCACCTACGATGATAAGCTAAGGTTTTTTGCTTTTTACGAACAAGTGTCGAAATCCAAAGATCTTTCCGAGTTAACTGATTGGGTTCGAGTTATCTATAACCTGACAGAAAACACAATTATTAATACTGCTGATGAATTTTTCAAAGCACTATATGCGATTGAAGATTTGGGCAAGTCTGGCATGCCTGTATTGGAAGCTTTGAGAAGCAACCAAAATATTACGGGCTTTAGCGGCCCACAGATTCTGGAAGAAAGAATCAAAGCCCATCTGTTTCTGAAATCGGAAACGTGGCGCGATGCCATAGTTAAAGCTGAGCGTCATCCATTTTTTAAAGGTCAGATAGGTTGCATTTTAAACTTCTCAGGCATATTGGGATATTATCGAGAAAATGAGTGTTGTGATTGGGATAGTGGATCTGACCAGAATTATCTGTTGAGCTTTAACCGATACGCTGAATCGGCGGGTTCAGTATTCAGCCTGATTCTTAATAGTTCCGCAGCTGTTGATTATCTGTGGGAACGCGCAGTGCTCAGTAAGGGGGTTTATTTTACGGATAAGTCTGTGAATCGCTTTAATTTGCTGAGTACCAGGCTAACCAAAAATAACATAGACCGCGATCATAGCTGGCGCCGTTTGTTACGTATTGGATCAACTGATATTGAGCGAAAGCAATTCTATGTCAAAGCAGTGTTGGATGATCCTGAGTTTGATTTGCATGATGTAGATCCTTCATTGCAGAAGATATGTGATAAAGCTGTTCTCGACGAGGGCATTGAATATTGGAGGAGAGCTTTTATAACTTATCCTGATTTATTCAGGTGTTGTAATCAAGGGTTTGTTGAGATTGGCGATAATGAGTTTATTCTTTTGAGTGAATCTCAAAGAAATCACTATCATAGTGAGTTGTATTCGAAAATTCTGGAATATGAATTGCGCCAAAATATGGATGGGATCTATCCATTATCATTTGTTGAATATGAGCCTGTAAGATCGCGTGATGCTTTAGCTTATGTGAAAATTAGTGGAAGAATACCGAGTGGTGAGTATTGCTCTCTAAATATAGTGAGTGATGATGGAAAGTACTATTCTTACTTCGTCTGCGAAACTGACGTTGGCCTGCCTGATAGGGTTATAGCTGCGTTAGAAAAATGCCAATTCCAGAATTACGAGAAAAAATTCAACGGGCATGAGGCGTATTCTTGTTCTTCTGATATTGATAAATTTTCTTTGCACAAGATAAAAGATAAATTGATCGAGTTGTGTACCGAATTGCGCAATATTTCCGTTGAGTGATGTCCGCATAGTGAGTTTGAGAATTGATTATGTGTGAACAACTGGCATGGAGCGGCTCTTAATGAATTCAACGCTAGGGGGCTTTGCAATCTACATTGGCTGGGACGTCGGCGGCTGGAACTGCGATAAAAACAAAAGCAGCCGCGATGCCCTGGTGGTGCTGGATGCCAACCGCACCCTGTTGGGCCAACCCTGGCGCGGCAATCTGTGCGCTGCCATCAATCAGGCCAACACTACTGCCGAGTGGGTGCAGGCATTACTGGATTGCTGTCAGGTGGCGTATTCCCCAAATGATCTGCCATCGGTGGTATTGGCCATCGACACACCCCTGGGTTTCTCGCAGGCTTTTCGGCAACAGAGCAATGGTGAAGGCGCCGCCGGATCCATCGCCGATTCCGCCACCAATCCTTACCTGTATCGCCGCACCGCCCGCTACCTGTTTGAACAGGGCCTGGCACCGTTGTCCCCGGTGAAGGATATGATCGGCAGTCAGGCCACCAAAGGCATGCACGCGCTGGCCCGTTTTGCACCCCGGTCCGCTCAGGTGGGTGTCTGGCAGGGTGCCACCTTTGTGCCGAAGGATGGGGTGGAGTATGGGTAAGTACGAGCTGACGGAATCCCAGGCCCGTTACCAACCCGGCTCAAATGATCAGGTGCTGGCGAATAAGTTGGGCATCACCGATCCAGCGGACATGGATGAGGCCGAACTGGCGTTGTTGGAGAAGCTGTATCAGCAAGTGTTGCTGGATCAGCCAGTGCCTGGTGTGCTCAGCAGCCAATTAATCAAGACCTGGCATCGGCAATGGTTGGGGGCCATTTACCTATGGGCAGGTGAGGAGCGCTCGGTAAACTTGAGCAAAGGGGCGTTTCATTTTGCGGCCGCAGCCCAAATTCCGTCGCTGCTGCACAAGCTGGATCAGGATTATCTAAGGCAGCACACGCCTTGCACTGATCTGGCGGACGAGGCGTTGATTCAAGCCATTGCCGAAGTGCATGTGGAGTTTATTCTGATTCATCCTTTCCGGGAGGGCAACGGCCGCATCGCCCGCTTGATTGCCGATGTGATGGCGTCACAGGCTGGTTATGGCACCTTGGATTACTCGCCATGGGATGAGAACAAGCCAGACTATTTTGCGGCGATTCAGGCCGGGCTTGATATGGACTATGAGCCCATGATGCATTGGGTGGAGCAGGCGTTTAACGCGCAGTGAATTTTTACGAGAGTGGATCAGGCGGAAAGGTCAAGATGGCTGAATTTGTTGCGTTTGGATTTCAGTTTGGCTTCTACGGCTTTCACGCTTTGGCCTGTTTCAATGGCGGTGGAGCTGGCCACGGAGCGCCGAACCATGTCTTTGGCAACGGGTTGGGCGGGCTTGCGTGGGCGTTTGATTTTCATGCTAAAAGACCTGTAGATTCAGATAGTCGGGACAGATAAACGCCTAGATTATAACATAATATTCATGTGTCAGCAGGGCATAAGGTTGCCAGATCCGGCCTTGGCTGCCATAGTTTCTAATAGGGTTAGGTGTTTTTAACCTGCTGATTTATAACAACATGACCTCAAAACAAACGGGTGAATCATGGGTAAAGTAGGGCAGCGCGAACGACTCACGCAGCAACGCGTTGTAAAGTTCTTTCAATCTGAACTTGGCTACCGTTATTTGGGTAACTGGGAGGACAGAGCCCAGAACCAGAATGTGGAGCAGGATATTCTAACGGGCTGGTTAGCATCGCAAGGCTATAGTACGGCCTTAATCAATCGGGCCCTGCGCCAGTTGGATACCGCAGCGGCATTGGGTGAAGGCAAGAAGCTCTATTATGCCAACAAGGGTGTGTACAGCCTGTTGCGCTATGGCGTGAAAGATAAGGAAGGCGCCGGCCACCACAATGAAACCGTTTGGCTGATCGACTGGCAGAATCCGGAGGCCAATGATTTTGCCATTGCGGAAGAGGTATCCATCAAGGGTGAGAATAAAAAGCGCCCCGATATTGTTTTATACGTTAATGGCATTGCTCTGGGCGTAATCGAGCTGAAGCGCTCATCGATTTCCGTCTCTGAGGGCATTCGCCAGAATCTGGATAATCAGAAGAAAGACTTTATTCGCAACTTCTTTACCACTCAGCAGTTGGTGATGGCAGGTAATGATTCCCAAGGCCTGCGTTACGGCACCATTGAAACCCCGGAAAAGTATTATCTGGAGTGGAAAGAAGAAGTTGCCAATCCCTATGAGCATAAACTCGATTTTCACCTGAGCCGAATCTGCAGTAAGCAGCGCTTTCTGCAATTGATTCACGATTTCATTGTGTTTGATGCCGGAGTCAAAAAGACTTGTCGTCACAACCAGTATTTCGGTATCCAGGCTGCCAAGCATTACATCGCCAAACGCCAGGGCGGGATCATCTGGCATACCCAGGGCTCTGGCAAGAGCTTGACCATGGTGTGGCTGGCCAAATGGATAAGGGAAAACGTTACCGATAGCCGAGTGTTGATCGTGACCGACCGCACCGAGCTGGATGAGCAGATAGAGAAAGTATTCACCGGGGTGGAGGAAGACATTTACCGAACCACAAGCGGTGCGGATTTGATTGGGACCTTGAATCAACCCAATCCCTGGCTGGTCTGTTCATTGGTGCACAAATTTGGCCGTCAATCGGATGCAGAGAGCGATGCGGCCACAGATGAGTTTATCGCTGAACTGAGAAAGTCTCTGCCTTCGGATTTTAAGGCCAAGGGCGATCTGTTTGTGTTTGTGGATGAGTGCCACCGTACCCAATCGGGCAAGCTGCATGAAGCCATGGCGTCTATCCTGCCGGAAGCCATGTTTGTAGGCTTTACCGGTACGCCCCTTATGAAGAAAGACAAGAAGAAGTCAGTGGAAGTGTTCGGCCCCTATATTCACACCTACAAGTTTGATGAAGCGGTTGCTGATGGTGTGGTGCTGGACCTGCGCTATGAAGCGCGGGATATCGATCAGAATATTACGTCGCAAAAGAAAGTGGATGACTGGTTTGAGGCGAAAACCCGAGGTTTGTCGCGAATCGCCAAAACCCAGATCAAGCAAAAATGGGGCACCATGCAGAAGGTGCTTTCCAGCAAATCACGATTACAACAGATCGTGAACGATATTCTGATGGATATGGAAACCAAGCAGCGCCTGATGGATGGTCGCGGTAACGCCATGCTGGTATGCTCCAGCGTCTATCAGGCCTGTACGACCTATGAAATGTTCAGCCATACAGATCTGGCTGGTAAGGTTGCTATTGTTACCAGTTACCAGCCGACGGCTGCCAGTATCAAGGGTGAAGAAACCGGCGAAGGCCAGACGGAGAAGCTGTTCAAATACGATATCTACCGCAAGATGTTGGCGGATTATTTTGAACAGTCGGAAGACAAGGCCGCGGGCCGTGTTGAAGAATTCGAGAAAGAAGTTAAGAAACGCTTTATCGATGAACCGGGTCAGATGCGCTTGTTGATTGTGGTGGACAAGCTGCTCACAGGATTTGACGCGCCCTCGGCGACTTACCTTTATATCGATAAACAGATGGCCGACCATAACTTGTTCCAGGCCATTTGCCGCGTGAATCGGCTGGATGGTGACGATAAAGAATATGGGTATATCGTTGACTATAAGGATCTGTTCCGCTGTTTGGATAAAGCGATCACTGACTATACGCAGGGCGCTTTTGAGGGCTACGACAAGGAAGATGTTGCTGGTTTGTTGAAAGATCGACTGGAACAAGCCAAGCTTGACTTGGAGAACGCATTGGAAATGGTTCGTGCTTTATGTGAACCGGTCAAAGCCCCTCGCAATACAGAAGACTATATCCATTATTTCTGTGGTAAGTCCGGCAGTAATCAGGATGAACTCACCGAAAATGAAGCCTTGCGACTAACGCTATACCAGAATGTGGCTAAATTGCTGCGTGCCTTTGCCAATATTGCTAACGAAATGCCTGATGCAGGATATTCCGAAGCGGATATCGAAACCGTGCGTAACGAAGTGGCACACTATGAAAAGGTAAGGGATGAAGTCAAGCTTGCCAGCGGTGATCTGGTGGAAATGAAACGTTTTGAGCCGGCCATGCGCCATTTGCTGGATATGTATATCCGTGCGGATGACAGCGAGGTTCTGATGGATTTCGAAGAATTAGGCCTGATTGAACTGATTGTTGAGAAGGGAACAGATGCAACAGACTCGCTGCCAGAAAATATTCGGAACAACCAGGAAGCGATGGCTGAGACCATAGAAAATAACGTGCGTAGAACCATTGTCGATGAGAACCCGGTAAACCCCAGATACTATGAACAGATGTCTGTTCTGCTGGATGAATTAATTGTGCTTCGTAGGCAGAAAGCAATCGAATATCAGGAATATCTGGAACGCATTAGGGAGTTGTCCCGCCAAGTGATTCGCCCGGAACAAACAGGATCGAACTACCCTTTGTCGATGGATACACTACCAAAGCGGGCCTTTTACGACAATTTTGGCAAGGATGAATTGCTGGCAACGAAAATCGACAGTGCGATCCGGTACACCAAAAAAGCCATGTGGAAGAATGACCGCTTTAAAGAACGTGAGATAGCTAACGCCATTAGAGAAGAAACAGCAGGCTACGACGTAGATATTCAAAGTGTTATGGAATTAGCGAAAGCTCAGCGGGAGTACGATTGATGTCGCAAATTCAGATCGGCCCAATTGAAATGCAGCTTAATCGCAAGGCGATCAAGAATCTGCACATCAGTGTACTGCCTCCAGATGGACGGGTGCGGGTGTCGGCGCCGAAAAGCATGAGTGATAACGCCATTCGCATGGCGGTGATCAGCCGTATTCCATGGATCAAGAAGCAGCAGAGCGAGTTTGCCAAGCAACCCCGCCAGTCAGATCGTGAAATGGTGAGTGGTGAATGCCATTATTTATGGGGTAAGCGTTATAGATTGGATTTTATAGAGCGAAAAGGTCGCCACGAAATCAAGACTGGACGAGGGCGGATTTATCTTTATGTGAATCCAGGTACTTCACTTGAAAACAGAGAACGTGTGCTTTCCGAATTCTATAGGAATGAACTCAAGGAGCGAATCGCCGGCTTGTTGGGCTATTGGCAGCACGAAATTGGTGTTGATGCATCTGCTTGGGGAGTCAAGAAAATGAAAACCAAGTGGGGGAGCTGTAATACGGCGTCAAGACGGATCTGGCTGAATTTGGAGTTGGCAAAAAAACCTCCTGAGTGTCTGGAATATATTCTTGTTCATGAGTTAGTGCATCTACTTGAGCGTAAACATAACGATCGATTCAGAAGTTATATGGATAAGTTTTTACCCGATTGGCGGGAAAGGCGAAACCTATTGAATAGTATGCCGTTGGCATTTAATCATTGGGTGTATTGACCACTAGAACCTCAATTCCTCCGACAGGAAGCCCCAACTGACCAACAGGGCACCAATTCCTTCAACAGGACACCCCAACTGATCAACAGGAAACCAACTTCTCCGAACAGGAAGCCCCCATTGATCAACAGGGCACCAAATTCCCCAACAGGAACCCCCGACTGGTTAACAGGACACCAAAAAAGACGCCAGGGAACAAAGTTCCCCGGCCAAGACTTATAAAGTTGACTCCTGAGAAGACTCAGTCGATGACGCATCATTGCGTGCCGCCCGCCTGGCATTAGCGGCCTGGAAATACTTGCCGTAATATCCCTCCAACCTTGCCTCATTATCCCAAAACACATACTGCCCCGCGTCGCGGATTTCATCCACGGCTTCCTTCAGGTGCGTATAGGCCAGATCCCGGATAATCCGGGCACGGTTACCGTCGGCGCGCTCGCCGTTGACCTGGGCCAGCAGTTCCGCCATCGTGTCGGCGCTGGCGGCGGCCTGATCCAGTTCTTCAGCCATCACGCCGATGGCGGCCAAAGGCTCGGCATTGGCCCGGCCCAGGGTGGCGATGTCGTTCAGATCCTGGATCATGTCGGCATGGCCGCTGCCCGCTGCGATGTCTGCAACCCGTTTCAGCAGGCTGCTATCCCGCCGGTAGGCGTAGCGCATGGCGCGCAGCAGTTGATCCCGCAGGGCATAGGCCACCGGGGCATCCTGATCCCATTGTTGCTGGGCTTCTTCACGGCCAAAGCGTTCTTTGAACCAGATGGATTCGGCCTCCCGCAGGGCGCCGATGCGTGCCGGCAGATCCTGCACCAGGGCCCAGTCCAGCCCGGCGGACTGCAATTGCGCCTGATCCTGCTGCACCCAGTCAACGATGTTCTCTGCTTCCTGCAGGTAAACCTTGATGGGCATATTGGGCTTTTGCATGTTTTGGGGGTCAATGGCTTGAATGTCTGCCAGCTTGGCAGCGTAATCCGCGCTACTCATGATAATTTCCTTATTGTTGGTTAATAATCAGCAGAGGCCCCGGCAGAATGCAGAGGGCAGCCGGGCTCCATCTATAGAGACGGGCCATGGTTAAAGGAATCCGGGCAAGGCCCCACTTCCATCCAGCCCCGCAGGGGGTGCATCCCATCCCAGTTCCGTTACACTACTAACCACATTCTCATCACAAGGAACCAACCATGCGCTATTCACCATTGGGCAGCAGCGGGCTTGAGGTCTCCCGGGCGTGCCTTGGCACTATGACCTGGGGCACGCAAAACACCCAGCAGGATGCCGACCAGCAAATCGCCTATGCGCTGAGCAAAGGGGTGAACTTTATTGATACGGCGGAAATGTATTCCATTCCCCCCACCGCTGAATCCTACGGCAAGACGGAAACCATCATCGGCAACTGGCTGGCGCGCCATGCCGAGCAACGGGGCGATATCATTCTGGCCAGTAAGATTGCTCCCGGCCTGCCCTGGGTGAGGGGCGGCAAACCGCTGTCGCGGGAAACCGTGATCGAGGCGGTGGATAATTCCCTGCAGCGTCTGCAAACCGACTACATTGATCTTTACCAGTTGCACTGGCCCAACCGCACCAGTCCGCACTTCGGCAAGCACTTTCCCAACCGTTACGCCTTTACCGCGGCCAGTGCCGAAGCGGAAACCGCCGGTATGCTCGATATTCTGCAGGGGCTCGATGCCTGTGTGAAAGCCGGTAAGATCCGTTACTGTGGTTTATCCGATGATACCCCCTGGGGCATCGCCACCTACCTGAAGCTCAGTGAGCAACATGATCTGCCCCGCATGGTGTCGATTCAGAATGAATTCAATCTGCTGCACAGTAAGGACTGGCCCTATCTGGTGGAGCACTGTGTGATGGAAAACGTGGCCTTTTTGCCCTGGTCACCCCTGGCCGGCGGCATGCTCAGCGGTAAATACCTGGGCGGTGCCAGGCCGGAGGGCAGCCGTTGGACCATGATGCAACGCAACGGTCTGTTCCGGGATACCGAGGCCTCATCCGCTGCCATTGCCGCCTACGTTGCCCTGGCTGAAAAACACGGTATGACCGCCTCGCAACTGGCCATCGCCTGGTGCGATCAGGTGGATGGGGTGACGTCCACCATCATTGGCGCCACCACCATGGAGCAGTTGCAGGAAGATATCGACGCCTTTGATATTGAATTCAATGATGAGCTGAAAGGCGAGGTGGCCGAGCTGGTCAAGCGCTTTACGGTGCCCTTCTAGAGTATTGCAGGCCATGATGCCGAAGCCGCCGGCAGTGTTGTCCCGCCGGCGGTAACGCCGTTACCAACCCACATACCGGTTCAAATCAAAAATTCCTGATTCCAGCGGGCGGTGCTGGTTTAAAAAGCGGGTGCCGGAGTGAAAGTTGTTCCAGAAGTCGGCGTCGGTGCGGCGCACGCCCCAGCGATCCACCAGTTTACCCCGTTCTTGTTCAGTGCTGATCATAATCAGGGTTTTGACAAAATCCTCCAGCTCGGCCTGTGGCACCCGAAACATAAAGTTGGGGTAGCTGCTGATGGGAAAATCCAACACGGTAACGGAATCCTCATCCGGCTGGTAACGATCCTCCTCGGCAAACATAAAGGCCACGTTGCTGTGGGCGCGGTCGCGAATCAGGCTGTAGAATTTGAAATCACCATCCTCCTGATCCACCCGCAACACGGTCACATCCGGCAGAAAGCCGATGCCCGGCAGCTGGGCGGCGGGCGCGGATGCCAGCCGGGTTAATGGATTTTGTTCGCAATGTTGGCGGCAACGGTTAATGGGGTCGGCCGGTAACAGGTGGCCAAACCGATCCTGCACCAGGGCGATCAACTGATCCTGCACCGGTGCATCGGGTTGGAAGGGGATGGCCGTGGGGGTGCGGGTATCCAGGGTGTGATAGGCGATGGCGGTTTTGATTTTGCCGCTGCCGGCATACCAGTCGTGATAGATTGCTTTGCGTTGTTGTGGCGGCAACAGTTGCAGAAAATTGGTTTCACCACCGTTACGAATCAAATCGAAATACAGGCGGGTTTGCGCCTGGTGGGATACGCTGCCGAACACGTTAAAGTTCACCACCAGTTCGTAATAGGTGCGTTCAAACAGCGGGTAATCCATCAGCCACAGGGTTTTGGGATTACGGCCCCACCAGCCCCGTTCCACCGAGGCGCTGTTATGGTGGCGGAACACGGTTAAAAATGCGTTGTTGTTGTGGCCGTCGCCATCCCAGATGTTGTTCAGGCTCAGGCCCTGGTTAAAGGCACGGTGATACTGCCGGGTGCGCAGATCCCGGTAACGGTTGCGCTTGTTCTGGTATTTCAGCCACTCGGACCCCAGATCCAGAATATGGGATTTTTCCCCCGGCAGGCCCAGCAGTGGTGTTGCCTTGCGGCGGTGATCTTCGTTGCTGACGTATTGTTCCTGCGCCGGATCTTCAAACATCACCCAGAACTGATCGCGAATCACATCGGTGGCAATCTGGCCCCGGCACACCGGGCCACGAATAAAGGTGCGGGTAAAATACTCGGCACTGTCCAGCATAAACTGATAGCGGGCGCGGGCGGGAATGGCGGCAAAGGCCAGGAAGGGATTGGAGGCGTGCTGGTAATCGTAGCCCGGCAGGGAATCCACCTGCCAATCCTGCTGCAGGAACAATGCCCGGTAACGTTGCATGCGTTGGTCGTTCAGCCCGTAGATGATGTGCGTTTTGTGCACCAGGGTGTCGGTAATGGGGCGCAGCCGGTAATAGATCGGCCGGCCCGGATCATCGTTGGGGCGTACCGTGGCCACCACTTCGATGGGCTCGGGGGCGTTGCGGTAACTGCGCACCAGTTGAAAAAACGGTGTCGGTTGTACGCCGATATCGGAAAAGTACAGGTGCGCCAGAAAAAGGTGTTCGTACAGGTAGCGGGCCACCAGCTGTGATTTCATATCCGGTTGATTGAGAAACGATTCCCAGGTTTCGATTTGGGTCTGAATCTGTTGTTGCTGTGCTGCGGTGAACGGAGTGGGTGCCTGATCGATTACGGCACCCTGTTCAAGCCAGGTTTTAACGGTGTTGAATTCGTTGGCCGATAAGCCGCTGACCCCATAAGGCATGCCGCCCTGTGGGTTGTCATCCGCGTACTCGGCAAATTCATCGGGGGTGGGGCACTGCGATTGGCGGGTAATGCCCAGCCGGTAGCGCTCATCCAGTGGCTCAGCCACGGCCACGGGATTCTGGTAGCCCAGGGTCAGCATCTGCATCAGCAATGATGCCTTTGCATCGGCGGCCTGTGTCTGGCCGGGTGTTGACAGTACGGAGTAAAAGCCCTGCTGGCGCCAATCCTGCACACTGTGGCCATCCACATGCAGGCGGGTGGGGGCGATGTCTTCCGCGCGGCTGCCATCGTACACCTTGTGTTTGCTGGCGCCCCTTTCCAGGCCGCTGGCGGCTTCCAGTTTCAGTTGGCACGGCGCATCATTGCAGGCATGGCAGGCCACGCATTTTTGTTCCAGTATGGGTTTGATATCGCGATGAAACTGAAAGTGTTGCACCAGCTGTTGCGGGCGGGGTGCCTCCTCATAGGTGGCATCGGAATCCTGCTCGTTCTGGCAGCCGCTGCTGAGGGCCAGTAATGTAACCCCCAGCAGTATGCAGCGCAGCAACCCCAGGCCAGGGCGTTGAAAAAGTCGATGTGACGAATTCGCCAGAAAGTCGGTCATAATGCAATCCTGTGGCAGACAACGGCAATGTGTCTTCAGCATACACGGGTTTGATGCCTAAAGAATGACTGTGCAGGAAAATCCACCTTAAAAACGTTACATTTAGGTGTTGTCTAGGATGAGAGTACAGGGTCGGGGGTTGCAATGTTGTGGGTCAGAATGGTAAGGGCGGCGGCCATCGCGCTGCTGTCGGTGATGGCGCTGCTGGTGTTGTTGCTTTGGTGGGTGGATTTCGGTTTTCTCAAGCCACAGATTGAACGCCAGATTAAAACATTGACCGGGCGCGACTTTTACATAGAAGGGGATCTCACGCTGCGCGTGCTGCCGGATTTTATTTTGAATCTGGAGCAGGTCCGGCTGGGCAATGCCCAGTGGGGTGCTGATACCGATATGCTGGCGGCGGACAAGGCCTATGTGAAAGTGAATCTGTTTTCCCTGCTGACCGGCCCCATTGTGGTGGAACGGCTGGAGCTTGAGAACCTGAACCTGCTGGCGCAGGTGGGTGCGGATGATCAGGTGAACTGGGCGTTTGCCGGCGCCGAGTCGGCAGAGTCGGACAGCACAGACACAACACCCGCGGCTGGTTTCAGCATTCCGGTGGTGATCCAATGGGCCGAGGTGGACGGTATCAAGCTCACCTACCGGCAACCTGATGCTCAGGATCAGGTTTTTTATCTGGATGCGCTTTCCGCCCGCGGTCAGGATGGCAACACCACGGTGCTGGAAGGTCAGGCCCGTTACCAGGATTATACTGTCGCGCTGGATGCCACCCTGGCGCAACATCGTATCGATGTCGATCTGGCGGTGGGCGATGTTGGTATGACGTCAGTCATTGAGTTCCCCGCCGATGGTGTGGACTTTGATGTGCACCTTGAATCGTTGGCAACCCTGGGGGCGTTGTTGGCGCTGCCGGATCACACCCTGCCGGATGAGAATCTGGTGGTGAAGGGCAGCGTGGGGGTGGCCACCAACGGTATTGCTGTGCGCCAGGTGCAGGCAACCCTGCCCGGGGTGCAGTTAAGCGCAAGCGGTACACGGGATAATGCAGCGGGGCTGATTGAACTGGTGGTGGAGGCGAATGGTGATCGGCTCAATCGCCTGCGGCCGGGCTTGCCCGAATTACCTTTTTCACTGCACAGTGAGGTGGCCATTGATCAAACCTTGCTTGATGTCCGTTCCTATCAAGTTAAGGTGGGCGACAGCGATGTGCAGGGGTCGGCACGCATTGACGCGGGTCCCGCCCTGCAAGTGGATGCCCAGGCCACGGCAAAGCGCATCAACCTGACACCGTTCTTTCCGCTGCCGGAGCCCAAGCCCACCCAGGATGCGGCCCCGATCACCCAAGCGGATGCCGCAGTGGCGGAGGAAGCGAAGGCGGACGGATCGCCTGCCTCACCTTACGTTTTCCAGGAGCAGCCGCTTCCGCTTGCTCTGTTGCAAAACCTGAACCTGCAGATCAAAGCGGATGTAGAGCACTTGCTGCTGCACGATTCCGACATCAAACAGGTCAGGCTCAAGGCCAGTGCCGCCCGTGGCACAATGCAACTGAGCAATCAGTTTGATGGCTATCTGGGTGGGCATTTTGAAAATGAAGTGCGCATCATCGCCACCGACAAGCAGGCGCAAGTGTCCATTGATACCAAGGTCAGGGGGCTGCGTATCATCGCCTTATCCGGTGCCAACGTGCCGGAGGATCAAATCCCGGTTACCGATATGAATGTCCGTTTGAAAAGCAGCGGCGCAACCCCACGGGCCTTGGCGTCCAGTTTGAATGGGGATGTTGTGGTGACCCAGGGGGAGGGCAAGGTCAGCAATGAACTGGTGCAACGGTTCTCCGGCGATATCCTGGCGCAATTGTTTACGCTGGTGAATCCGTTTGCAGAGCAGGAAGAATTCACCAACTGGCAGTGCAGCCTGTTTGCGCTTAAGTTTGATTCCGGTTATGGCCAGATTGAGGGCTTTTTATTGCAGAGTGATCAACTGATGGTGGTGGGAGGCGGCAGCATTGATCTCAACCATGAATCCCTCAATGTTGAATTCAATACCAAGCCCCGCACCGGAGTGGGGGTGAGTGCCGATATGTTCGTGACGCCCTTTGTCAAACTGGGGGGAACGCTGGCCAAACCCAGTGTGGGGCTGAACAGCAAAGGGGTGTTGTTAAGCGGTGGCGCCGCGTTCCTCACCGGCGGCATGTCGTTTCTGTATACGGGGATTCTGGATCGGGCCACGGCATCGGCGGATCGCTGCGGCGAGGCAAAGGCCGCCATCAACGCCTTACCCTAGTCTACCCCTGCTGCGGCAGGCGCACTGCCACGGCCAGGCCACCCAGGGGGCTGCTGGAAAAATGCAGCTCGCCGGCGTATTGGGACACAATGTCTTCCGCGATGGCCAGGCCCAGCCCGTGGCCGGGATTCTTCTCATCCAGCCTGGTACCCCGTTGTGATATCCGGTTCAGTGCCGCGGCGTCACAGCCGGGGCCATCATCCTCCAGTGTGAGGCGAAACCCGCCATCCGTCATTTCTGCGCTGATCTCAACCCGCTGCCGGGCCCACTTGCAGGCGTTATCCAGCAGGTTTCCCACCAGTTCCAGAAAATCCTGGCGATCAGCGTTAATGATGATGCCCGGGGCAATGTCCAGCACGATATCGATGGCCTTGTGGTGATGGATTTTTTTCAGGGTAGTGCTCAGGTCGATGATTTCATCTCGTACGTTCAGCTTTTCACGCAGGCCCTGCGCACCCGCTATGCGGGCGCGTTTCAGTTCATTGTCGATGCGATCGCGGATGCGCTTCAGTTGCGTTTCCAACGCTTGCTTGAAGCTGGGGTCGCAGGCATCGGACTGGGCCAGTTGCTGCAGGGCGGATACCGGTGTTTTTAAGGCATGGGCCAGGTTGCCGATGGCGTTGCGATGGCGCCCGATGCGATCATCCAGCGCGGTGATCAAATGGTTGGTCTCGTTAATCAGGGGTTCCAGCTCGGCGAACGCCTTGTTCAACACCAGTTGCTGACGCTTGCCCTGTTGCAGTTCTTTCAGTTGTCGCTGGAGTTCCTGCAGGGGGGATAGCCCTGCGCTCATCCACCGGTACTGCAGAATCACCAAAACAATCAGCAGCACACTGGCGGCCGCCGCTGACCAGATCTGTGCCTGCCGAATCAACGGGTCCAGTTGTGCCAGGGATTCGGCCGTGGCAATGGTTACCGCATCCTGACCCACTGTATAACGCTGTATCAGAACCAGCAGCGATTCCCCCTGTGGACCGGGAATGGTGAGTACCCTGGGATGCAGCGCTTGATCTTGGGGCAGGTTCAAGGGTTCATCCCACAGGGAGCGGGAACGCAGGGTGTTGCCGGGCAGGGTGATTTGAAAGTAGTGCCCGCTGAAGGGGCGCAGATAGATTGGGTGAATGCGGGAGGCATCCAGTTCGTAGCTCTGGTTATCCGGGTGGGGCTGCAATGCCGCCAGCAGGGTTTCTCCATCGTGCTCCAGCCGGGTGGTCACGTAGAATTGCGCCACCCGCTGAATAAAGTAACTCTCCAGCACCATCAGCGCGATAAACAGCAGCAGCGCAAATCCGATGCCTCCCAGGGTTACGCGTTTATGTAAGGAGGGTGTCATTGGGGCTCCGTGAAGACATAGCCTTGCCCGCGCTTGGTGACAATATACGCTTTACCAATTTTGTCACGCAGGCGGCGTATGTACACTTCAATCACATTGCTGTCTTTGTCTGCATCATAGGCGTAGACGTGTTCGGTGAGTTCACTTTTCGAGAGTATTTTGCCCGGGTGCAGTAACAGGTAGCGCAGTAATTTGAATTCGGTACCGGTCAGGGGTTCCTGCTGGCCATCACTGAACATCACTGTATGGGTATCTTCATCCAGATAAAAATGCCTGGATTCCAGTAGTGGTTTAGCCTGGCCTTTGCTGCGGCGGATTAGTGCCTGCACGCGGGCCAGCAGCTCTTCATAGTGGAATGGTTTGGTGAGGTAATCGTCGGCACCGGCTTTCAGCCCATCCACCTTTTCCTCCCAGGCATCCCGCGCCGTCAGAATCAATACCGGTACGGTTTGACCCTGGTTGCGCCAGCTTTGCAAGACAGACAGCCCGGATACGTCAGGCAGGCCCAGGTCCAGGATGACAATGTCGTAGGCTTCCTCGCTGCCCAGGTGCCGGGCCTCCTCGCCGCAAGCTGCAAGATCGGCAGCGAACCCGTCCCGTTTGAATTGCTTTTGCAGTTCGCGGGCCAGGGTCAGGTCATCTTCCACCAGCAGCAAACGCATCAGTCTGCTTCCCGGTTGCGACGCTTTTGGTGTTCGCGCTTGATGATCCTGCCGGTTTGGGCATCGATGGTTAGTTCGATCAGCTGATTAGTGTTGGACACCCCTTCCACTTCGTACACCCAGTGTTGGTTCTCTTGCTCCAGTTCTGCCTCCAACAGGGTGTCGATACCGGCCTGTTCTGCCTTCTGCAGCACCTCCGATAAAGGCAGTATTTCCCCGCTTATGCGTAAGCGGCGCGCTTCTTCATGATCTGAGTGCCGGTCTGCCTGCGCGGGGGAGGTGGCCAATATCAGCAGTAAGATCATGCTATGGAATGTGTTCATGGCATTGGCTTTTGGGTGTTGGGGCAGGGGGTAAACCCTGCCCGGATTCGCTGGTTGATGAAATGTTATCAGTCATCGCGCCGTGAGGGTAATACTTCCCCGTTCTCGGCATTGAGGTACAGTTTATAACGTTGACCCTGGTCATCGATGCCCTTGATTTCGAACATGAGTCTGCCTTTTTCCTGGTTTAAGATTGTGGCCGTTTACGGCCGGTAATCATGGCTTTTATCAGATTGTCCCGGTGCAGCAGGCTTTCGATAATGACACCGCTGATGTGGACGAAGACCAATAACAGGGTGAAGTTTGCGAAAAACTCGTGGATTTCTTCCGCCACGTCATCGTCATGCCAACCCATGGATTGCACCCAGCCCGCCAGCGGACCGGCGTGTTCTTCAATGCCCAGGGTGATCATGCCGGAGCAGGCGACAATGGTGAGCGATAACAGCAGCAGCACAATCATCACAGCGCCGGCCGGGTTGTGCCCCAGGTAGCGCGGTGAGCGGCGTTGCAGCAGGCTCTTGCCGTAGCGCATGACCTGGCCGGGGCCGACGATGAAATCCTTGAAGCGGGCGTGCGGTGTGCCAATAAATCCCCACAGTAAGCGGCCCACAATGAGCCCGCTGATCAGGTATCCCGCAAGGGTATGAATGGTTTGGGATTCTTCTGCGCTTAAATACGCTGTGAAAAAGGCAGCCGCCAGCAGCCAGTGAAAGATCCTGATCAGAGGATCCCACACCTTGATGGTGGCCGGGGTAGTGGTGTCTTGCATGAGAGTTGGCTCCTGATGTTGTTGATCAGGAACCACTGTAACCAATCAGGCTGAATTCAAGCTGAAAATCGGTTGCCTATGATTATTCGGAAAAGTACTCGTGGTAT
Source organism: Gammaproteobacteria bacterium UBA7310 (assembly GCA_002471665.1). Lineage (GTDB taxonomy): Bacteria > Pseudomonadota > Gammaproteobacteria > Pseudomonadales > Ketobacteraceae > Ketobacter. Next base: position 72,983 of record DKQK01000023.1, on the reverse strand, counting down.
TTTGCATCAGCCTGATCGCCGAACAAAATCTTGCAGGCTTCCTTCAGCCCCGGTGAGTTTTTCAGTTCTTCCTTGCGCACCACCTGTGAAATCTTGGAACGGCGGCGCAGAAAATCCTCCAGTTTGGTAATCATTTCACGGCGGGCGGCCTGTTCGATCTCGCAGCGGGTGTATTCGGCGTTTTCGATCAGCAATTTGGCGTTGGCCGGGTTGGCCCGGATGCGTTCCAACAGGCCGATGGCTTCGGCCCCATAGCGGCGCCAAAAGCGCACGGACAATGGTTCAGAGGAAATCTCATTGGTCAGGCTGTCCAGGTCAATGAGTCTGGCCTGGTGCAGGTATTCTTTTTTAATGTCGTCGTTGGGTTCGCCATACCAGCGGTGTTTGGGGTAGGGGATCGAAATACCCAGCGCCCGAATGATTTCCACCACCTCTTCACCAACGTTCAGGCAGTCTGTCAGTTTACCGCCAAAAATGGACAGGTGTTTCTGCCCATGATTCACATCAATGGCATGTTTGCGCGAGAGCTTGACCCAGTCTGCCTTGCCCCCTTTTCCGGTTACCGCCAGTGGGCGCACTCCGCAGCGTTCGGCAATGATGTCGTTGTGGGTGATGGGGGTGGGCAGTGACAGCAAAGCGTTAATGTTGTCGAGCACAAACTGGCGATCCTGCTCGGTGACCTGGGTTTGCGGTTCGTCCACCTGGGTATCGGTGGTGCCGATACAGGTTCTGCGGCCCATGGGGATTACAAAGAACAGGCGGCCATCGCTGGCAAAAAAGGTGAGCACCCGCTTGTTGGGGGTGACCTGATCCACAATCAGGTGAATGCCTTTGGAAAAGACGTGGTGGTGTTCGGTGGATTGCTGCGACAGGCTGTTGTGTTGATCCACATAGGGCCCGCAGGCGTTCACCAGGGCGCGGGCCCGAATGGGAAAGGATTTACCACTGATGGTGTCCTGCGCGGTGACGTGCCACAAATCGCCCTCCCGTTTCGCTGCAGTGGAGGCCACGTAATTTGCCGCCACACATCCGTAGTTCATGCTGGTGCGGATAAAGTTGAAAACAAAGCGGGCGTCATTGTCGTAGAGGTAGCAGTCGGAATACTCGAACCCGCCTTTGGCGTTGCGGGTGTTGACCACCGGCTCCAGGGATTCGATGTTGGCTCGCGTCAGAAATCGGGGCGGGCGGGTAAAGAAACGCCCCAGCATCCAGTAAAACAGGGTGCCCAGATAGACAAACGAAACCGGCAGGCGAAAGCCCTTTTGAATGGTGGTGAAGAACCGGATCTCCTGCACTGTGGACGGGTAGCTTTTCATTAAATGGTTGCGGCTTTTGCAGAGCTTGTTCACCAGCAGCAGTTCCATGGTTTCAAGATACTTGATGCCACCCCAGGCCAGGTTGGAGGAATTGGAACTGGTGCAGGCGGCGAAATCCGAGCGGTCGATCAACGCCACTTTTACCCCTTTACCCGCCAGTGCCGCAGCGGACACGGCACCGTTGATGCCGCCCCCCACCACCAATACGTCGAACGTTTCACTGCCCAGTTTTGCAATATTGGTTTGTCTTAACTGCATGCTTGCCCCGTAGAGAATACGCCGGTTTCTACGCCCGTTTTATCATATTCCGTGCCGGGGCGAAAATCAGACGATGGTTCCTGCGTCATTCTTGGGTGGTTTAACAGCAGCGAAATGGCCCGCGCAACCTTTGTTTAACCAAGCAATGACGGGGATTGACTGTTAGAAATGCATAAAGGGGCGGACGGATGGAGCAGGCAGGCAATATGGATCGACTCCTCAACGTGTTAAGATTGCCGCCTCCTGGGGAAACGCATTAGGAATTAGGTAGTAAATGCTAGATACAATTAAGCAGGATTGGTTTTCCAATATTCGCGGTGATCTGCTCGCCGGTATCGTGGTGGCGCTGGCGCTGGTGCCCGAAGCCATCGCTTTTTCCATTATCGCGGGTGTTGACCCGAAAGTGGGGCTGTACGCCTCTTTCTGTATTGCGGTGGTGATTGCCTTTGTGGGCGGCCGGCCCGGCATGATCAGCGCCGCCACCGGGGCCATGGCCCTGTTGATGGTGACCCTGGTGAAGGAACATGGCCTGCAGTATCTGCTGGCGGCCACCCTTCTCACCGGCGTGTTTCAGATTCTGGCCGGGTTCTTGAAACTGGGCAGCCTGATGCGCTTTGTGTCCCGTTCGGTGGTGACCGGGTTTGTCAATGCTCTTGCCATTCTCATCTTTATGGCCCAACTGCCGGAGTTGACCGATGTCACCTGGCATGTCTACGCCATGACCGCCACCGGCCTGGGTATAATCTATCTGTTTCCACTGCTGCCGGTGGTGGGCAAAGCCATTCCTTCTCCGCTGGTGTGCATCATTGCCATGACCCTGGCGGCCATGCTGTTGAATCTGGACATTCGCACCGTGGGCGATATGGGGCAGCTGCCTGATACGTTGCCGATTTTCCTGTGGCCCGATGTACCGCTCAATCTGGAAACCCTGCGAATCATCCTGCCCTATGCCATTGGCCTGGCCATTGTGGGTTTGCTGGAATCCATGATGACCGCCACCATCGTGGATGACCTTACCGACACCAAAAGCGACAAGAACCGCGAATGCAAGGGGCAGGGTGTGGCCAACATCAGCGCCGGTTTGCTGGGGGGCATGGCCGGCTGCGCCATGATCGGGCAATCGGTCATCAATGTGAAGTCCGGCGGCCGCGGGCGGCTGTCCACCTTTGTTGCCGGGTTCTTTCTGCTGATTCTGGTGGTGTTTCTGGATGAGTGGCTGCGGCAGATTCCCATGGCGGCGCTGGTGGCGGTGATGATCATGGTTTCCATCGGTACGTTCTCCTGGGATTCCCTGATCAATCTGAAGAAGCACCCCTTATCCACCAATATTGTCATGGTCACCACCGTGGTGGTGGTGGTGGCCACCCACAATCTGGCCATCGGTGTGTTTGTTGGGGTGCTGCTGGCGGCCCTGTTCTTTGCCAACAAGATCGGCCGCTTTATGGTGGTCAAGAACGAGAAGCGGGAGGATGGCCACCGGCAGTACAACGTGGTGGGGCAGGTGTTCTTTGCCTCGGCGGATCACTTTGCCGAGTCGTTTGATTTCAAAGAGGTGATCGATCGCGTCACCATCGACCTGCACCTGGCGCATTTCTGGGATATTACCTCGGTGGCGGCGCTGGACAAGGTGGTGATTCGCTTTCGCCGGGAAGGCACGGAGGTCAACATTGTCGGTATGAACGAGGCTACCCGCACGGTAGTGGATAAGTTCGGTGTTTATGACAAGCCGGAAGAAGTTGAAAAACTCATGGCTGGCCACTAACTTCACGGAGAAAAACAATGACAAAAGTGCACATTACCGCCTGTGTTGATGGCTCTGCGATTTCCACCGCCGTGTGTGATACCGCCGCCTGGGCCAGTCACGTGCTGGATGCCCCCCTGAGTTTGCTGCATGTGCTGGAAAAATCCAACACGCCGGCCCAGGAGGATCTTTCCGGCGCCATTGGCCTGGGTAGTCGCGAACATCTTCTGGCGGAATTGACCGAGCTGGATGAAAAACGCAATAAGCTGGCCATCGAACACGGCAAGCACCTGTTGCAGGACGCCAAAAACAGGGCCATCGCGGCCGGGGCGGTCTCTGTGCAGGTGGAGCAGCGCCATGATGAGTTGCTGGAAGCGCTGCTGCATTTCGAAGCCGATACCCGCCTGTTTGTGATTGGCCGCCTGGGTGGGGGCCATGATCTGCAGAAGCAGACCATTGGCTCCCATGTGGAAAGTGTGGTGCGCGCGGTGCAGACGCCGATCCTCATGGCCACTGGCAAGTTTTCCAAACCGGGAAACTATATGCTGGCCTATGATGGCAGCGAAACCGCCGACCGGGCCATGGACCGCATTGCCAACAGCCCGCTGCTGTCCGGTCTACCGGGCCATGTGGTGATGGTGGGAAATGACTGCCAGCAGAATCGCCAACGGCTGCAGCGTGCCTGCGATCTGCTGGCCTCCCATGGCCATCAGGTGCAGTCCCATTTGCTGCAGGGCAACGTTATTGAGTGCCTCACGGATTTTCAGAACCGGTTTAACATTGAACTGAAAGTGATGGGGGCCTACGGCCATTCCAGAATCCGGGAGTTTATCCTGGGCAGCAATACCACCCGCATGCTGGCCAGCAGCACGGTTCCGGTATTGATTCTGCGCTAGGGGGCCGCCCACCGCTTACGATTCGGATGCACCCTGGCGCCCCGGCAGGCTTGCGGTTGTGGTGAAATTCAGCACCATGTCGGCACAGGCCGCGGGGATTTCCACCATCGGAATATGCCCCACCTGATCCAGCAGTTTAATCTCAATGGTGGGGTTCAGCTGTTGATACAGGGCTGCGTTTTCCGGGGCAATAATCCGGTCCTCTTTGCCCCACACCACCAGCGTGGGCACCCTGATCTGCTCGACGGCCGCCTTGATGTTGGCTTCGGGGTCGGCGGTTAAATCCGCGAACACTTTATTCATGATCGGGCGTTTCGTAACGGCCCTGTCCACCATCACCTGATTGAACGGCCAATGGATGGTGATCTTCTCGGCAACGGCGTATTCGAACAGAAAATCCAGATCCTCCACGGTATTCACCAGCAGTGGGTTTTCACCGTTGGCCACCCGCTGCTGGTAATCGCTGGGATGCTCAATGATGCCCGCCGGGTTCAACAGAATCGCCGACAGCAGCTTGTCCGGATGGGTGCCTGCATAGAGGCCGGTAATACCGCCACCCATGGAATTACCGACCAGGTGAAACTGCTCCAGGTTCAGCGCCTTGGCAAACTGACTGAAGCGTTCGGTTTGATGTTTCAGGTTGTAGTTCAGCTCAGGGTTGAAGCCGGATTCACCGTGGCCGGGCAGATCCGGTATGACCAAATGAAAATCCTGGGCAAGATGCTTGCTCATGGGCAGCCAGGTCTCTCTGGAGGCGCCAAATCCATGCACCAGTACCAGAGTGGGCTTTTGTCCGCGCAACCCGTTTTCCCAATAGGTCCAGGTGATATCGCCCAGCTGGACATGGTTGCTTTGCAGGCCGATGGCGGCGGCTTCCGACTGGATTCCGGCCTGGTACAGCTCATGACGGTAATGGCCCGCCAGCAGCGTGGTGATGAGGGTAATGGCAAGCAACGCCCCGACGGTGATGAGAAGGATTCGCTTCATGGTGATGAATTTCCTGGTGAAAAAGGCTACTCTGTCACCGCATGGGCTTTTTGTACATGGCCGGAGCTGCCAACCTGAATCAGGATCGAAACTTGCAAAGCATTGACCGAATGCTTTTTCCGCTTGGCAATTCCCGCGTTTGTGTCGCTTTCCGGACACTGGCCTGGCTTGTGGGTGGCGCAATTCCCACCGGCTGTCGGGTAGGCAACATTCCTTGAAGATGCCGTTTTTATTACCCATCACAGACGCGAGCCTGTTCCATGACTGGTCCATCCGATTCCATGCCTTCCCATCCTGTTCCGCCTGATTCCCGGTATGATAATCAACGTTGGCTACGGCTCTGGCGGGATCAGCAGCAAAGCAGTTTTCATCAGTTGGCAGTGAACCCGTTGTTATCGCGATTCTGGCAAAAACTGGGGTTAAAGCGCTCTCATCGGGTACTGGTACCATTGTGTGGCAAAAGCCTGGACATGCTGTGGTTGGCAGAGCAGGGCCATGAAGTGGTGGGTATTGAACTCAGCCCCATCGCCGTTGAAGCCTTTTTCAAGGAGCGGGATTTGCAAGCCAAGAAACAGCGCATCGGCAACTTTGTGCGCTGGCGGGCGAAAACCATCAGCATCTGGTGTGGTGATTTTTTCGCGTTGAGCAGCAAACAGATTGGCCGTATCGATGCGGTGTTTGATCGGGCGGCGCTCACCGCGCTACCACCTGAATCACGCCACGCGTACGTCAGTAAACTGATGGATCTGACGGAACAGGGCGCGCCCATACTGTTGTTCACCATAGAGGACATTGAATCCGATGGCGGCCGGGAATCGCGCTCCGTTGACCGGGAGCTGGATGATCTGTGCCAGGGCAATTACTCGGTACAGCTGTTGCACAGTGAGGTCATTCCACAGGCTGAAGATCAGCACCGGCTGGTAAGCCATTCCAAAGTGTATCGTCTGCTGAGAAAAAGCTTTACATTGTGAACAGCCTTCTATACTGTGGCTGCAGCTAGAAAGAAAGACTTTTATTTATACGCTTCATCTCGTCGTTTTATTCGTAATACCTCGTCCTGTAGTTTCTAAATTCCAGCACTTATTCCCGCTATTCAAGCCTCATGAAGGCACAATTATATTTAAATTTCAGGATACTATTATGTCTAATACCGTAAATGGCACAGTGAAGTGGTTCAACGAAGCAAAAGGTTTCGGTTTTATTGAGCGTGAATCCGGCGCCGATGTGTTTGCCCACTTCAGCGCAATCGTCAGCTCAGGTTTTAAAACGCTGGTTGAAGGCCAACGGGTTGAGTTCTCTGTGACGCAGGGTCAGAAAGGCCCACAAGCCGAGAACATTGTCGCAATCTGATACAGCTTCAGTTTGAAAGAAAGGGTGAGCCTGACCGGGCTTGCCCTTTTTTTATGCTGGTGTGAGGGCCCCGCGGCATGCCCCTTGGCTTGATTGAACGCGCGAAACTGGGTATTTTGCCGGTGCGATAGCGTTGTTGTTACAGCGCGCTGCCCCCGAAGCGGATCAAGCAAGATCCTGTGCTACCTGAGCCGACGGTTTAGTTTAAGTGATTGCAGATCACATGATGAAGACAGTATTTGAATACACCCGAGAAAATATACTGGTAATCCCCCAGGCGCTGTATGCCATGAAAGATGTCTCGGTTGTCATGCAGGGTGCAAACTCAGTGATGTTTCTGAAGCACCTTGAGCATGATCTGGTGGATGTTGAGTTCTACACGAATTACCCCTGTTTCGTGTATATCGAAAGTGGTTGCGAAGTATTGACCAACGCTCAGAATGAGGTGATAGAACTGCAGGCCGGTTCGGCGATTTTTCTTCCCCAGGGAGCAACGCTTCATTCCGATTACGTCAAACAAACCCAGTCACTTCGTGCCTGCCTGGTGTTTTTCGATCAGCAGGTCATTACTGAGTACTTAAGCAAAACAGGAATCCGCGGCGCAGCGAATACAAACAGTGGTGATTTCTACGTTATCCACGATCGGCAGGCGGATTTTCAGTCTTTCATGGCTTCACTAAAGACGGATATTACCGAGCCCGGATACTTCAACGTCAAACTACAGGAACTGTTGCATTTGATCGCCTGGAAAGGCGATGCGCAGCGTTTTCATGCATTGCTGTTGAGCAAGGGGGCCCAAACCCCAAAACGAAATCTCCGGCGCCTGTTGGAGGCCCACGATATTCTGCATTTGAGCGTTCGTGACCTGGCGCTACTGTCCGGCCGCAGTCTATCCAGTTTTCAGCGGGATTTTAAAGCAAGCTACCAGACGACTCCGCAGAAATGGCTGCAGGAAAAGCGCCTGGCTCACGCCCATCGGTTGCTGGATGGTGGTGACTGCTCGGTGACTGAAGCAGCTGCGGCGGTGGGGTACGAAAACATATCCCATTTTATTCGCGCATTCCGGCTAAAGTACGGGCAGACCCCTAAGCAGTTAAAAACGAAGCAGTTAAAAATGGCAAAGTGAACTGAAAACGGCATTTTTGACAGTCCTCAGGTAGTGGGTTCGAGAGTCTTTACATAAGCTTGGCCTACGTTAACCCTGTAGGAGAACCACATGAGTGTGCGAGTAACCCTGAATTGCCAGGTAAAATCAGACCAATTTGAAACGCTTTTACCCTTTCTTGAAGAAAATCTGCCGAATGTCCGTGGCTTTAAAGGCAACCTGCGTGTGAGCGTGCTGTTCAACGACGCCACTAATGAGATGCTTCTGGACGAAGAATGGTTGTCAGTGGAGTGCCATCAGCGGTATCTGAAGTTCATCGACGAAAATGGGGTATTGGGCGAGCTTGGCGCCTTGCTGGAGGCTGCGCCGACGATTCAATATTTCAAGACAGTCGAGGTGTAATCCATGGGGGTGCCGGTATCGCTACAGGCGCCCCCCGGTACCCGCTTAAATTGACATAAATTCGGTAAACGGGCCGGTAATTTCATAAGTAATTCCAAATCCATTTCCACCGCCGAAGACCGCGCAACCGCGCTGTGAACTGAAATACAGACGGCTGCCATCCGGGCTGAAGGCCGGGCCCGTAATTTCGGAACCGTCCTGGCCAACGATTTGCAACAATGGTGCAAGATTGCCATCGCTATCGATCACCACAATCTGCATATCACCACCGTCTTCGGCTACCAGCAACTCGCCCCCGGATGCCACGGTAATGTTATCCACCCCTGTGAGTATGGGGTTATCCGAAGTGGCAGCATCGTATACCCGTTGCAGGTGATTCAGGTTGGTGTCCAGTTGCCACACCCGGTTGTCTCCCTTGGTGGTGAAGTAGACGCTACCATCGTTGTACCAGATCCCTTCGCCACCGTTGAATGCGGTGCTTTCCGGAACCTGTTTGCGGGTAGGTGTCTGCAGCAGGCCTGGGGTGGGGTTGGGTACGTCAAGCCAGGTAATATAACCTTCGGTGTCACTGCCTGGTGCAAGCGCGGCGACCTGTAAGGTGCCGGATTCCAGGTTCAGGTCACCCTGGGCGTTCAGGCCAGCGGGTACGTAACGGTACAGCCTTCCGTCCCCTTCGTCTTCGGTGAGGTACAGCAGGCCCAGGTTGGGATCAACGGCAACCGCCTCATGCTTGAAGTAGCCAAGGGCTGGGCGTGGTTGAGCGTTACGCTCACCGTATGGATCGCATTCATACACGCGGCCAAAATCGATCTCCTCGCAGGAGAGCCAGGTATGCCATGGTGTTGCGCCGCCGGCGCAGTTGACATTGGTTCCGCCAAGAATACGGTAGGCGTCCACCACCGTGCCCTCGGCGTCAAAGCGTATTGCCGAGGCACCGCCACCCAGCAGGCCGATGGTTTCACTGTTGGATACATAGATCCAGCCACCATCGGCGGTGGCGAAGGTGGCACCACCATCGGCGTAGGTATGCCAGCGGTATTGAGTGCGCCGCCACCAGCGATCTTTTATCAGGCGTGCGCCGGCATGGGCAACGATGCGGGCGGAAAACCCGCTTGGCAAACGAATGCCCAAGTCGTTGGGGGCTTGCAGCTCACCCAGATGTGTCAGGGATTGGGCCTGCACCGGGCGTGACATATTAACCAGGCTGGTACCAATAACCAGGGCCGCAACGCCCGTGGAGCTGCGTATAAAGCGGCGGCGTTGTGCATCATGCTGGTGGGTCATATTAGTCTCCTGTGTCACTAAAACAAGGCGCGCTGTTGTGTGTAGCCGCTGTGGTCGTCGCTGACTGCAACGTTCTTTTTGTGATGCTTTTGAACTATAGGATAGGTGATGGATGCAACAGGTGTGTGGCGGAATGGTTAATGATTTGTGAATTCTGTGGAGCGGATGTTGTGGGGTGCTTTGGATGCGACCTTACGCCGCAGGAGACTCTTTGCTGGCCGGCGAAAACGTTTTGATGAAAATGTCCTCCATGTATGCACCATTGAAAAAGCAGTATTTTTGCAGGGCCTCCACCATCGTTGGTGCTCCGCACAGGTAGACCAGAAAGCGTCGCAGTTTGGGGTGTCGCCGGGGTATCAGATCCACCAGGTCTCCTTGTAACAGGTTGGGCAGATTGTTTTGATTGCGGTGTACCACCGGGTAATAGTGGAAATCGCGATGGTGTTCGGCCAGTGCGTTCAGTTCATCACACAGGTACAACTGGTGGGGTTCGCCAGCGGCGGCATAAAGAAATATCTCGCCGTGGTGGCCATCGTTCAGTGCTTGTTTCAGGATGCCGGAAAGCGGTGCCAGACCGGTGCCCGTGCCCACCAGCAACAGCGGTTGCCCCGGCATGGCCGGGCTGTAATAAGTATCTCCGGTGGCGGGGCTGATCTGAATTTGCTCACCAATACCAAGCTGGTGTTCCAGCCAATGGCTGACCAGCCCGTCGGGGCGGCGTCGAACGTGCAGTTCCAGAAAACCTTCTTCCGGGGTGCTGGCGAGCGAGTAGGTTCTGCCACGGGTCGGGGTGCGCCATAGGATGATATGTTGGCCTGCGCGCCAGTCTATCTCCGCTTGCAATCGTACCCGCAGCACTCGCTGATTCAGAACCCGCTTGTCCACCAGGGTCGCGGCTGTGCGGGCATTGAGATTGCCTGCCAATGTAAATTGCAGATCCGCTTCCGGGTAGCACTGGCAGGTGAGAAAGTAGTTCAATCGGCGTTGGTGATCCGTCAGGCCCCGCTGTGCATCAGGTGGTACTGTGCCGGATAACGCTTGCGCCATGCAACCGTGGCATATACCTGAGCTGCAACTGGATGGCGCTTCCACGCCGGCCCTTTCCAGACCGTCCAACAGGTTTTCATGGGTGTTCAAAGTGATGTGTTGGCTTTCATAGAGGATGGTAGGCATCGGATTTCCTCTAACGAACGGTTAGAGGGTGGCAAGCAATTATTGCTCCAAACCGGCCTGCACTGGGGGATGGTTGCCGCTGCGGGGCGGGATATCACCGCCGTGGTGGTCAGGCTAACCCATTCCAAATGCGGATAACCAGTTGATATTCGGTTGTTATTATCGATCAGGAAGGGCGATGCGAGGCCATCTGCGCAATGGGGTTGTCACAACGCAGATGGTGTTGGTTGGCACACAATTAACTCAATGGCAGTGGGAAAGTCCCAGTCTGGTGCAGCACAATGTTATGCCCGCGTTATTCCCACAACAATGTATTTTCATGTGATGTAGGAATGCTGACAGTGATCCGGACAGGCCCAGCTCAAAGCCACCGTGGCCTGTTGTGAAGGGCCACCAGATTATTGGGCTCGACCCAGTACCTGATCCCGTACGCTTTCGGCAACCGCGGCGGCTTCCTGGATTTTTTCCGCAGGTACTTCGAATTCCGTGAGGGTGGCTCCCAGGATTTCAATGATGGCATCCACATGGGAATCGTTCAGCCCGCGCTCCACCAAATGGGCATGGCCATCGCTCATTTTTTTTCCGGTGTAGTTGTTGGGCCCGCCAAAGGCAAATGCCAGAAACGCTTTTTGTTTTTTGGCTTGCCGTTCCATATCAGTTACATCAAAAAAACCGTTTACCCGCTCATCGGCAAGCACTTTTTTGTAGAACGAATCCACCACGGCATCCAAGGCTTTGGCGCCCCCCAGGTCGTCATATAAGCTCATGTTTCTCTCTCCAGTTTCTCTCTGTAATTTATCTCTTCAATTTGGTTCTTCAATTTATCTCTCTAATTGCAGTCCAGTGATACAAACATATAAGATGTATCACAAATGCATCTTATATGTTTGTATTCAAATTTCAACTCAAATATCATGGGCCGGTCATGTTCCGGATCCCTCCTTATGCAACTGAGCCTCTATACCGACTATGCCCTGCGGGTTTTACTTTTTCTTGGTGCCAACCAGGAAAGGCGGGTGTCCATGCAGGAAATATCCGACTGCTATGGCATCTCGCGGGAGCATTTGCGCAAAGTGGTTCATATGTTGGCGCAACACGAAATTATTGAGACCTATCGCGGCAAGAACGGTGGTTTTGTTTTGCGCAAAACACCGGCGGAAATCAATATTGGAAACCTGGTGGAGATCACCGAGAAGCGCAAGCCGCTGATCGACTGTGATGAACAGCCGTGCATTATTACGGCATCCTGTACACTCAAGGGGGTGCTGGGAAAAGCAGAGCGGGCGTTCTATAACACCCTGAAGGAATATACGCTGAAGGATTTGCTGAAGAGCCGGTCCATGGAAACCCTGCTGCGGGTGAGCGCGGGGTAGTGCCGCCAACCCCAAGGCTGGCGGCACGACTGCTCAGGCTGGGTTATTTCAGTTCCGCCGATGACAGGTTCAACAGTCTGCGGGCTACGATCAACTGCTGAATTTGCTGGGTGCCTTCGAATATATCCAGGATCTTGGAATCCCGCGACCATTTCTCCAGCAGCTCGTCTTCGCTGTAACCCAAACCGGAGCACAGTTCCACGCATTTCAGCGTAATGGCATTACAGGCCCGGCCGGCCTTGGCTTTCGCCATGGAAGCTTCCATGGAGTTGGGTTTACCGTTGTCCGCCATCCAGGCCGCCTGCAGGGTCAGCAAGCGGGCTGCTTCCCAGTCGGCTTCCATGCGATAGATTTCCGCTTCGGCGGCACTGACGGAGTTGATGGGGGCTGAGTAATTCAGCTCAGTACAGTCTTTCATCAGCTCCTTGGTGCGATCCAGCGCGGCCTTGGCAACACCCACCGCCATGGCTGCCACTAAAGGCCGGGTGTTGTCGAAGGTTTGCATAACACCGCCGAAACCCTTTTTGGTATCGATCTCGGGGTTCCCCAGCAGGTTGCTTTTGTGCACACGGCAGTCGGAGAAGGAGATGGCGGCGGTATCGGAAGCCTTGATGCCCAGTTTGTGCTCCAGCCGGGTAACCTCCATACCGGGGGTGCCGCGTTCCACGGCAAAGGACTTGATGGCGGCGCGGCCGGCACTCTTATCAATCGTTGCCCACACCACAATGATGTCGGCGCGGGAGCCCGCGGTGACATAGATTTTTTCACCGTTCAACACATAGTGATCACCATCCAGCTTGGCGGTGGTACTGATGTTGGCAGAGTCCGAACCGGTTCCCGGTTCGGTGATCGCCATGGCAGCCCATTTGCCCTGAAAGCGTTTGGCCTGCTCTTCGTTGGCAACAGCACCGATGGCGGCATTACCCAGCCCCTGTCGGGGCAGGGTCAGCAGCAGCCCAACATCACCCCAACAGAAACCCTGGATGCCCACACAGGCTGCCATATTGGCCCCATTGCGCACGCCGTTGTTGTCCTCACTTTTCTGTTTGGATTGATCAGCGCCCACGCCGGCACCGCCTTCTCCATCGTTCATGCCGTCCAGCATAGAGGCCACCAGATCCAGTTCCTTGGGGTAGTCGTGTTCCGCCAGATCGTACTTGCGGGAAATCGGCCGCAGCATTTCCACGGACAGGTTGGTGGCCATGTCACCGAGGACTTTGAGTTTTTTTGGTAGTTCCAGATACATAATCAGTTCACCCTGTAATTGATTCGATTAAAGATGCAGTCCGCCGTCCATCACTGCGATGGCGCGCAGGTCGCGGTACCACAGTTCCACGGGGTGTTCTTTGGTGAATCCATGTCCGCCCAGTAGCTGGACACCATTGGTGCCGATTTCCATGGCCTTGTCTGCACAGATAACCCGTGCCAGGTAGGCTTCACGGGCGAAGGGCTTGCCGCGTTCGGCCAGGGCCACGGCTCTTTGGGTCATCAACCGCATGGCATTCATTTCGATACCAATGTTGGCGATCATAAAGGCGACGGCCTGACGGTGGCTGATGGGCTCGCCGAAGGCCACCCGTTCGTTACAGTAAGGGATAACGTAATCCAGCACGGCCTGTGCCGTACCCACTGCCAGCGCGCACCAGCCCAACCGCGCCATATTGATGAAGGCTTGGTAATCGAACTCGTCGCCACCCAGCAGGGCATCTTTGCTGACGCTGACCTGCTCCAGGCTGAGATCGCCCATGGCCGCCGCTTTTACACCCATATTGGGCTTCTTGGCGATGGTGACCCCCTGGCTTCCGCTTTCCACAATAAAGAGGCGCGGTTTGCCGTTTAAGCTGGCGGCCACCAGGAACAATTCCGCCTGATCGATCAGCGGCACCATGGTTTTTTCACCATTAAGCAGGTAGCCATCGGATTTTTCCAGGGCGACGGTGGTCAGTTCATTGGCATTGAACAAGGGGCGCTTTTCATTAATGGCAATGGCTGCCTGCAAGGTGTTTTCTTCCAGAAACGCCGGCAGGTACTTGGACTGCTGCGTTGCGGTACCCCACTGGGTGAGCGCATTGGCGACCCCGATGCTCGACAGTATTGCGACCGCCAGCCCCATATCACCATAGGCCAGGTCTTCTGCGATCAACATACTGGTCACAGGAGAACGTTCGGTGGCCGCTCCCCCCAGATTTTCAGGAACGGCAAAGTAAGAAAGCCCAAGCTCGTTGGCCTGGGCCAGGATGTCCGCGCTCATGGCTTCATCGTCATTGCTTTTGGCCGCCGCGGGACGCAGGACTTCGGTGGCGAAGGCCCGCACGCTGTCCCGCATCATTTGCTGTTCGTCGCTGATGGTCAGGTCGAACTGGGTTTTTGGCTGGGCCGGGGCTTCCAGCCGCTCCGGCCGCAGCAGCTGGGATGCACTTTTAAACTGGCGCGAGGCCACGCCCAATGCCTTGAATCCAGACTTGGTGCCTTGGTAGGTTAGTTTTTCGATGGTGGTGCGCAGCCCCATTCGTTCCACAAAGGAAGAACTGGCGATGCGACTCATGGTGGCCATGGCTAATCCGATTGGATCGCGACTCATTGGCGTCTCCTTGTTATGCACTGCAATGATTAGGTTGATTCTTGTGTTTGTGGCTTGATGATGCTTATAACAGATTTGTAAAGCATTGGCATTGTAACGTCGGTGAGTCGGCAGATCAGTCAATCTGTAACCGTTTTTCGCCCGTCAGGCCTCCTATTATCCCGATGGCCGTCTGAACCGAGTGTAAAAATCGGCACGGGCCTGGCTGCTGGGGCCAGTGCAGCGCCCAACAAGCCTATTTTTGGCTGGATTTCATATTCAGAATGCCGGCGCTGATGATCAGGGCGCTGCCGATGAGGGTGGTTATGATCACCACTTCATCCCAAAACATCCAACCGAACAGGGCGGCATAGAGGACCGCAGTGTAGGTGAACGGCCCCACCTGTCCGGGTTTGGCAACCTGGTAGGCTTTGGTCATCAGCAGTTGTCCCAGGGTGCCGGTCAGGCCGATCGCGGCAAGCCAGGGCAGGGTGGAGAGGCCGGGGCTGGTCCAGCCCCACAGGAGGGGGACGGCGGACACCAGGGTGGCCAGAATACCGAAGTAGAACACAATGCGGTGGCCGGGCTCGGTGTCCGCCATGTGGCGGATGGTGACCTTGGCCAGGCTGGCCAGAGCAGCGGCGCCCACACCCACCAGTGCCACCGGCTGAAAGGTTTCAGCCCCCGGGCGCAGCACAAACACAACCCCCACAAAGCCAATGACGATGGCCCACATGGTGCGCAGATTGATTCTCTCGCCAAGCCAGAGCAACGCAATCAAAGGTAAAAAGAACGGCGAAGATAGTTTCACCAGGGCGGCCTCTGCCAGGGGCAAATGGGTGATGACATAAAAGTAGCCGTACATGGCGGCGACACCCACAACCGATCGCATCAAGTGCGCGCCAAAACGAGTGGTCTTGAGGCTGCGCAGGCCGTGATGGGAAATCAGCGGGAGCAGAAAAAGCAGGCCAAACAGATTGCGGGTGAACACCAGCATTTCATGGGAGACATCCTGCGACAGGTACTTGATCAACGCCGCCATAATGGACAGCATCAGTTCGCCGGACAGCAGCAAAATCGCGCCCTGACGTAAATCGTTGGACATACTCTGGCTCACTGGGAAATAGGCCAGTATATAAAGCGCGCAATTGGATGTCAGGTGGTCAGCTGAATTTTTCCACCCGATAGCGCTGGACGCGGATGCGGTCACTCCAATAGTCGGCAGGTAATCCCGCTTTCAGTTTCAAGTGGGTGATGAATTGTTCCGGGGTTGGTAACTGCTCCCAGACCTGGGGCAGAAACGTGGCGCGACGTTGCCCTTCCTGCAGGATCAATCCATCCTGCTGCGGGACCAGTTGTTGCAGCAAATCCTGCTCACCGCTGAAGGTTACCTCAACCGGCGCTGAGAGCACCGATATCTGTAAGGTCAGATTCGATAGCTCCGCGGCCTGCAGCGGGGGGAACCGTGGATCCTTGAAGGCGGCAGAAAACGCATTATGGGCCACATCACTGGCCAAAGACCGGTAAGCCTCCAGCGAGCCAATACAGCCCCGCAGGTCCGACCCCTGTTCCAGGGTTACAAAGCTGGCACCCGGTGCCGTAAGCGGCGCCGGCAGGCTGTCAGCCTCAACGTTAAGCGGGGTGTTGGTCTGCAATCCGGATTGGATAGAGCGCCAGGCGATATCCAGCAGTATGCGCTGGTGTTCTGCCGACAGGCTCATGATGCTTCCCAGAATGCCCAGGCACCATACCCCACCACCCGGTCATGATCTCCGGTGGTATCGCCGGAGTTACACATATCCAGTGTCTTGACGCGCATGTGTCGGCGGCGGGCCACGTTGAGTAATCCCTTCACCGGGTTGCGGCCACAGGCCTGGTCATCGTCGATGTGAGCGGGGGTCATGGATTCGATGGCATCGCAGGTTTTGGCGTCCATTTGCTGCGCGGTGGCGTAATCATGAAAGTGACTGAGGTCGGAACTGATCACAAACAGGGTTTCCTCGCCACCCCACAAACGCTCGATGACTTCGGCTACGGACTGGGTGTCTGCTTCCCCGACCACCAAAGGGACCAGTTTGAAACTGCGCAGTATTTTTTGCAAAAACGGCAGCTGCACCTCCAGGCTGTGTTCGTGTTCATGGGCCTGATCCAGCAGCCCCACTTGCGGTAATTCGGACACTATCGCCAAGGCGGAATGATCGATTGGAATATCCCCCAGGGGGGTTCGATAAAAATCGGAACCGCAGAACGCGATGCCATGAAAACCCACCCGGTGTGACGGGCCCAATAACACCACCCGATTGATTTGGTCTGCAGATAACGCCAGTTCATGGTAAGCGCGGGCCGCCGTGGCGCCGGAATAAAGGTATCCGGCGTGGGGAACAATCAAGGCCTTGGGAGGCCTTAAATCTTGACCTAAATCATTCTTGTTTGCAGGTACGCCTGACAAATATTTCTCAACCGCTGCGTCCAGTATCTGCGGTTGGTCCGGATAAAACAGGCCGGCTACGGCTGGTTCCCTGATGGTTCTCATATTCACCGCCTTCTATTTGTTCAGGCAAAGAGCTTCTTGGCTTATAATGGAGGCAATTTACTTTATTTCAATACCGTATCCGGTTTGGACTGACGGTTTTGATGGGAGCCAAACGCAAACGCGTTATACAAATTTGTTATGAGCGGAGTGTATTCTACAAGCCATTCTGAAAGGCGCATGTTGCAGTTGGCAGCCAGTGCGTCGGTTTTTACCGCCATTCTTTTACTGGTGGTGAAAGCTTACGCCTGGTGGTTATCCGGCTCGGTCAGTGTGCTGGCCTCGCTGGCGGATTCAATGATTGATGCGCTGGCCTCCTGCGTTAACTTTATCGCCGTGCGTTATGCCCTGCAGCCTGCAGATGAAGAGCACCGGTTTGGCCACGGCAAGGCGGAATCGCTGGCCGGATTGGGGCAATCCCTGCTGATCATGAGTTCGGCCATCTACCTGTTTGTTCAGGCGTTGGAGCGGATCATCAATCCACAGCCGTTGGAGCAGGTAGACGTGGCAGTGGGTGTCATGGGATTTTCCATCATTGCAACGCTAATGCTGGTGTTATACCAGCGCTGGGTGATAAGCAAAACCCATTCAGTGGCCATCAAGGCGGATTCGCTGCATTACGTTTCTGACCTGTTGACCAATATAGGGATTGTGGTGGCGCTGGTGCTGACCCAATTTGGTTGGCAACAGGTCGACCCACTGCTGGCCATTGCTATTGCGATTTATATTTTCTACACCGCCATTATGATCTGGACCGAATCCATTCAACATTTGTTGGATCGCGAGCTGCCCGAAGAGGAGCAGAACAAAATCGAACGCATTGCCATGGATCATGTTGAGGTACTTGGTGTTCATGAGCTGCGTACACGACAATCCGGGCGCGTGAAGATAATTCAGCTGCATCTTGAACTGGATGGCAATATGCCGTTGTGGCAGGCTCACGATATTTGTGATGAAGTGGAAAAGGAAATAAAAGACGAGTTTCCCAGCGCCGACGTGTTGCTGCATCAGGATCCGTTTCGGGCAGACCCTGACACCAAACCCGTCCGCAAGTCGAAGCCGCTTAATCCGCTACGAGCTTCAAAATATCCAGCGCGCTGACCACACCGACGATCCTTCCTCTATCCCGCACGAATACCCGATGAATGCCATTGGCAACCATATCCCGGGCAACCTGGTTCACCGGGGCCTGGGCATCCACATCGAACACGGCGGGAGTCATGATATCGGTGACGGTGGTTGCTTCCATCAGCGCATCATTGTATTCGTCATCCAGATAACCCAGGCGGGAATCAAAATCCAGGCTGTCTGTGTAATAGCCGTGTCGTCCACGTTCATCCCTTTCATCCTGCTCCATACTGGTAAAGCGGGCGACGTCCGTTACGGAAACCACCCCTAACAACTGTTCATCGTCATCCAGCACGGGGGCACCTGTGATGCCATTGCTCACCAAAAAGTGGGCGAGTTCAGCCACAGTCCAGGATTCATGGGCTGCCAGTAATGAAGTGCTCATCACGTCCTTGGCCAGTATCGTTTGCGGTAACAATGCTTGTCGGGAATCACTTGTATTGGCCATAAGCTTGTGTAACCTCTGTATAGACTCTCTAGCATAATGCTATAGATTTTGGTGCACGGTGTTGATGTGTATCAATCACCATACTCCAAGCCGAAAAGGGTAGCAACGAGTAGCAACGAAAAGGGCAGCACTATGGAAGCCAAGGATATCGATCAGCCTGATCAGTTCCCACACCCAACCGCGCACATTACTTGGCTTGAAACGCATATTTCAACCATCATCCTGACCGGTGACTGGGTGTATAAAATCAAGAAGCCCGTGGACTTTGGGTTTCTGGATTTTTCCACCCTGGAAAAACGTAAGCATTACTGCGAGGAAGAGCTGCGTTTGAATCGTCGCACGGCGCCGGATCTTTACGTCTCAGTTGAACCCCTGTGTTCAGACCAGGGCCGGCTTAACTTTGTTGGCCAGGGGAAGGTTGTGGACTATGCGGTGAAAATGCGGCAGTTTGATCCGGATGCATTGCTGTTGAACCGCATGGAATCGCTGCTTTCTGATTGGCCATTCCTGCAGAATCTGGGCTACGAGCTAGCCGCGTTTCATGAGCAAGCCAAACAATGTGCAGCGGGGGAAGACTACGGCAGTGCCGCCAGCGTGTTATATCCGGTAGAAGAAAACTTTCGGCAGATTAAAGCCCGGCAGAACCTGGTGGATGGCCAGCAACGGCTGGAGCAAATCGAGCAGTGGAGTCTTCAACAGTGGCAGCACCTGGAGCCGGTGTTCGATGCGCGTAAAAAGCAGGGCAGGGTGAAGGAGTGTCATGGGGATTTGCACCTGCAGAACATTGCGCTGATAAACGCTAAGGCCGTCATGTTTGACTGCATTGAATTCAATGAACGCTTTCGTTGGATTGATGTTGCCAATGATCTGGCATTTTTGTTGATGGATCTGGAAATTCACAACTATCAACAACAGGCCAATGCGGTACTGAACAGCTATTTGGAATACAGTGGTGATTATCAATTGTTAGCGGTGCTGGATTTTTACCGCGTTTATCGGGCAATGGTTCGTGCCAAGGTGGCGGTGCTGAAGCTTGAACAAACCAAGCAAGAAGAGCAGGACAGCTTAAAGCGAGAGATACAGCAGTATTTTGACTATGCCCAGTCTGTAATCCATGGGAACAAACCCTGTTTGGTGCTCACCTGTGGTGTCTCCGGCAGTGGAAAAAGTACGTTGGCCCGGCAATTGGCCGGCCGACTCCAAGCCATACAACTGCGCTCCGATGTCGTCAGAAAACAACTGGCTGGGTTAAAACCGCTTGAGAGCAGTAGCGGGATAGATCCTCATAACCCCAATGCCCTCTATTCATCGGAATATACCCGTAAGACCTTCGACCGGCTGAAGGTGTTGGCAGAACAGGTGATCAGGTTGGGCTATGCTGTTATCGTGGATGCGACCTTTATTACCCGTAATAGCCGACTTGTTTTTCAGCAGTTGGCCGCTGACCATGCGCTCCCCTATTTTATCGTGCACATGGATGTACCCCATGCGACCTTGAAACAAAGAATTCAAGCACGGCAGAGTCGGAACAACGATGCATCTGAAGCCGGCGTAGAGATCATGGAAAAGCAACTAAAACAATTCGAGCCCTTTGATGTGGATGAATCCGGCGTGGTTTTAAGTGTCTCAGCGAATGTGGATGACCCCATCATTGAACAGATAACCCACACCGTTCGCGCTGCACCGGAAAAAGGCCCCGACGTTCAGTGATGACTACTCTGCACCTTGGGGGGATTCATCGTTTACCTTGTATATTATGTAAGGCTGACCCATGAATGAGTTGTGTGCGCGATACACTTCGGTGACCGAAAGCGACTTGTCAGCAAGGTGCAGGTCGAGAGTGGGTTTAATATCCGCAATATAATCGATCTTTTTATTCAGAATGTACTGGTCTATGCGGTTTTCTGCGATGTAGGGTAAGAGCTCGAAATTGTTTATGAGCCCATCCAGGTTTATTACAGGTTGTTTGCTGTAGTAACCAATTACCCCGGCATTCCAGGAGCCGACGATGGCGGATTCAGGAATGTTCTGATTCAGCCACAGTGCCGCGTTATAAGCTGCATCATTCCAGGACAAGCGCCAATCGTAATTTTTGGAAGGCACTGTCCAATAGTAATTGAGAGAATGCAACAGGCTTACAGCGAGCGCTATCAGCCATACACACACCAATACCGCTTTGCGAAGCTGAACGTTCAGAAGCTGTTGGCCACAATAGCTGAGTGCTGATGCCAGGAACACGCTGGTGATGGCGACGATTATGATCTCATTCTCCACCCACCACCAGCGCACCATGGCGTAACCGATCTGATTGGGGTAGATCATAATGCTGGCTACGGCGTCGCAGAGGCCAAAAATCAATACGTAATTGAAACCCCAAAGTGCTTTGAGATCCCGTGCCAAATACCTGGACCACTCTTTCGGATGGCCAAACAGAGCCGGGCCCAGCAGGCAGGCGACAAACACCATGGCGAGCACCGCCAAGGTGGGTGAACCACCCAGGCCAACGATGTTTCTTGCTCCGATTGGCCAGAGAGCATCACTCATCCGTGCAGTCACAAACCATTCCAATGCGTGCAGATGATGCCAGTATACGTTCTTGAGAAAATCGATTGACCACACGCTCTGCACGTTCCAGCTTTCCAGTAGCTGCTGGACCGTCACCGCTTTGACGGCACCGCTGATGGGGCCGATGTGTCCGGTGGTTAAATAATTCCAGATACCATAGGGTATGATCAGTGCACTGCTGGTGATTCCCGCCACCAGTACCAGCTTAAGCCTGTGCGTAAACCCTGGTTGATGGCCCAATACCAGGTAGTGAGATAGCAGTATTGCGATTAAAAGGCCCGCATTGAGCAGGGAAAGTGCCGTTAAGGCCAGCAATATTCCCAGTGTAATGGCGCTTTTGATAGTGGGGCGATTTTGGAAGGACAAGTGGTAATAAGCGATGGTGCTAACCAGCGTAAAGGCATACAGGCTGGATTCCATTCCCCATAAACGTGACCAGACAATGCCCAGGGGAAACACAAAGGCCCCCACCGTAATAATGCCCGCAAGCAGGCTTATTTTCCGCTGGAACAAGTGCAACAGGATTGACAGAGAGCCCAAATGCAAACACGTCGTCAGGGCCACAAACAGCCGCGCAAAGGTGTCGGGCTCGCGTATTCCAACCCAGTAACCGAGCTTGGCAACCGCTGTCAATATCATTGCCCATAATGGTTGCACACCGTTAGTGCTGTTGATGCCATCGTAAGTCCAGTGACCGAACAGGTGGTAATTGATGGCGACATTAAAGTAGTAGAACGCATCGTCACCCCGGTGAATGAAATTCTCAATAGGGATAAACGTCTGTATAAGCAGCAGCGGTACCGCTAACAGCAGCAGAAGCTGCGGGTTTAACCGTATATCTCGAAAAGCAGCGAATGGTTGTGCCAAAGTGTGACCCCGCAGCAGTTTGATTTGTGTCTGGTATTAAAGGTGAAGAAATAATAATCTACTCCTTAGTTATTTAAAAGACACGATGGAATCGTCATTGCATGCAGAAGCGTGATAGTTGGATTGATTGCCTTAAGGCGTTTGGGATGATTTTGGTATTTCATGGCCATGTCATCGAGATTGCATTCGGCGATCAGCGATCCGGGGCCCTGTACCATCAGTTCCAGTACATATATTCCTTTCATATACCCCTGTTTTTCTTTCTATCAGGCTATGTGGCGAAAGCCCCATCGGGTACCTTCAGCCGGTTTATCCGCGGTAAATTTTTTACTCTGGTGGTTCCTGCCAGCTTTTTTGTGCTTTTGATGACCGGATTGCAGTTCGTGTACGATCTTCTCACCAATAGCGGCGCCCAGATGGTGCACTATATCCAGATGCTGCTCAGCCCGCTGGGGGGATTTCCCAAAACCGCATGGCCTGCCTGGTTCCTGTTTTGCCTGTTTTCAGCCCATGTGCTTTTCTGGATTACCTACCCACTCTACGCGCGCATGAAATGGGTGTTTTTACCGGCTTTGTTTATTGTGGGTGCCGCTTCGGTTGCAAAGATCGATTTGGTTTCTGAGATATTGCACATTCAGAACAATTTTTGGTTTATCAATAATGCCCCCATGGCGTGCTTTTTTCTGTATTTGGGGCATACCCTAAAAACCTATCAAGTGCATCCCTCTGCAATGCCCACCTTGGCGAAAGTTGTACTGGCTGTGGCTCTATTACCCCTGGCCTATTGGCTGGCCCCGTTTAATAGCGGGCCCTTTCTGCGGGATAAAGAGGCGGTTATCCTGGCCATTGCGCAGATAGGCGATCCACTTTGGTTTTTGCTGAGTGCGGGGCTGGGGATTGCGAGCCTGGGGCTGTTTGTGGATCTGGTGAAAAAATCAGGCTGGATTGCCAAAATAGGGGAGCTCAGCTTGCCGCTGTTGTTCTTTGCCAGTGTCTTTTTTCACATTATCAACGTTCGCTTGATTGTTCTGTTTTACAGCTACGTTCAGGCGTACCCGGTGCTGGTCACTATAGGTATAACCCTGTTGAGTTTGGCAATTTCTATCCCCATGGCGATAGTGATGCAAAAGCTTGCTCCCCAGCTGCTGGGGGCTCCCGCTGCTCGCGGGCCGATACTGCCGCCGTTGGTTAAAGGCTAATGCTGTTTACCAATTAAGAGAAACTTTTTGCGCACGGCAAAAGCACAGCCGTCTTTGCAGGAGTCGGGTATTGTTTTGGAAAATGCTATGGCAGAAAGTGCCAAGCCCAAGCCTTCACTATATGAGGCATGTATGAATACCCATGATCCCAATAAAAAGTATTGCCTATGTTTTGAGAAGAAGGCTCATAAGGTACTTAGCAATAAGGAAGAGCAATTTTTTAAAGCTGCAGGGAACCCTGCATAAACTGCCATTTGCAGTACACCTCTTTGATTTTTTCTTCGCTACAACCAACGTTGAGCGCTGCGTTCTAAAGGGGAGATTTGTACTGCACTTAGTAACCCCTCAAAAAAGCCAGAATTGTGTAAATATATACAGTAGACAGAAGCTGTACAAAGCAAGATGATAATTTGGTTATGCCGGTATTTGCTTTCGAGATATACCGAAGATTCCGTGATTTGCTCCTTGGATATCATGAAGGTGTCGGTTCACTAAGTTGTTAGGCGGCCAAAGGATTCGTGCATGAACCAAAGATTATTAAGTGGCGAACCGACCACATTCAAAAAGCTATATCCACAAGTTAAGTCTCTGAGGCTAACGGGCCAGGAACATGGTGATTTCCCTGAGATGTCCTTTATTACCTATAAATCAAGAGGACTGATCAACTGTAGTGAGTCATCTATTCCTGCTCTGTTACACTGTTCAAATCCACGATGCCAGCAGGGTGGTCATGATCTACAGTTTTTGATCGGTTCTGCGATCCGAAGCCGTGAAACTAGATTAACAGAGACTTTATATTGTAATGGACACGAGGGTACGCCAAAAGGCAGGAAGATTGGCGATTCTTGCGGGAATTATATCGAGCTAGAAATTGCGATTGAATATGTTCAGGAATAATGCGCCATACAAGGGCATACAGTGGAGCAACCTACGCTCTGCCATATTTATGGTGCGTTGCTACGCTCCTTTTTACCACCAATATGGCTCCACTGCGGTTGCCCACTGAAGCTGACGCTAGCTTTATATCCAGCCAATTGACAGGAGAAATGAAATGAAAATCACAGCAATCACGTCCGAAGATTTACCATTTCGTAATTCTACAAGTGCCGCATGTGCAGCTGCTCGTGTTGCGGATGTCAAAATGAAACTACCGGGAATTCCAGGTGATTTTAATGTCCAATTTGTTGGTACAGGAACAGCTACAATACCAATAGATACACAAAACGTTTTTAATTTAAATAATGAACAAAATAGCGTCGAAATGAGCTGGTACCAAAACAAGTTCATTGGTCATCACTGGTTGCTCGGAGATTTCTCAGTTGACTTATCAGAGGATAAAGAATCAATAGGAACAATTGATGTTGTATCTATAGAAGATTTCGGTGCAAACACTGTCAATACTAACGACTTTTACTTCGATTTCAAATTTAAGAGATTTCCATTTCTAAATATGAAAAATGAAACACCAATAAGAAATAGTGCTGTTATTGCAAGTGTTCCACCTATTGGGTCAATCTACAAGCTCGATAGCGCGAGCGAATTTGTAAAGTTTAAGATGGGAGAAAGCAGCCTTATGTCAACCGGTTCTGCTTCCACAAGAACGATAAAATTCAACCAATGTGATGTTACGGTGTTCCCAGAGCGAAATGTCGAACTAAAGTTGATTGATAAATTGGTCAGGCCGGATGGCGGCTACTCGGTGTCGGTAGAAATCACAAACATTACTAATGTTGAAGCTACTTTTGCTTACTTTTCCGTCATTCATTATGCAGGTATTACAGTGGATAATGACTACGGTTTCGCTCTGCTTAAATCTGGGCAATCCAAAATAATTACATATTCACTCTCATCTAGCGTGAATAACAGAACCATAGATATTCCATTTTTCGTAGCATTGTATAAACCAACAAAACTAAATGGTTCCCGATCACTAGATCTTAACTTTGAGTTCTAGAAAGTTAACTTACAAGGTGTTGAACGTGGACCCAGCTACGTTCCACCAGCATATGTTCGCTTTGTTCACTTTAACATATGCTGGCTCCACTCCGCTGAGCAAGTTAACATGGCGTTAACGATTCGATTAGTTACCGAGGCGCAATTTGAGAAAATTAACTCCACGGGATAAAAGCGACATTGATGAGTTTAGTAAGGTTTCTAGCGCAAGTCTGGTCGAAATAGATCGCTACCTGTCTGGTGAGTGGGAGTGGTATGAGCTCTGGGATTACAATTTTGAACTAGTTGTGCCACCGTCAACACACTGTAGTTGCAAATTTGAGGGTCTTAGAGCATCTGGTCGCCGTAAAGGATATCCCAGAAGTATTATTGATCTAGAGCGCCTTGGGTTTAAGTTCTCTTTGATCCGGGGAGGCGGCAGTTGGTTTGAGGACGCATATTATCAGTGTGCCTGTGGTCAGAAATGGAAGGAGGTGTTCGTGGAAGCGATGGAGTATAACGGGAATCATGCCCAGCCCATTTGTGATGAAGAGTTCAGTGCAGATACCTAGAATATAGGTAGAAAAGTGGTCAATATGCTAACAAGTGCATCAAGCACCGTTCCGGCCTGTGGTTTCCACTGGACGGCACCACGTGGCAAAAAATGGTGTATTCGCATACGCTCATTGTCACACGGTGTTCTGATTGAAGATCAAGAATGGAGTAAACTAGGGTTACCCAATCGTTAAAGTTGATGTTGGGTGTCAGGATCTCCCCAAATAAAATTGACCACGGCCCAAGCTTTTATTCTTCTACAGCTCACCTTTTTGGATTTTTTCAGCAGTGTTTTTGAGTAAATCGAAAAAGCCGTGCTCGAAGAGAAAGGAGTCAGTGAAGCTCATTTCTTTTCCCATTCGTTCACCCGGATCAGATCGAGACATGGTTATAAAGTTGTAACCCCCCTCTCGATTATCTCCACTGCCCAAGTTCATGGCGCGGGAAATGCCAAGCTTTTCTCCGTCAACCACCTCTTCATAGTGGCGTACGTCGGCGGGTAGACCACCTTCGTGGGAGAGTTTAAAGAACTTGTTTTCCAGCGTGTTGACGATCCAGGAAATACCCGATTTGGGCATCTCCAGTTGGTAGGTGAGCCATTCTGATTCACCGGTTTCTCCATCGGTAAACCAGTCACAAACAGCGATTAAGGCAAAGTCCTCAATGATTAATAGAAAATAGGTGATAGTAGATGTTCTATTGTCAACAAGGCTGCTCACTACGTAGGAGTTCTGTTGGATAGTGAGTGGATCGATTTCGGAAAACGTTTTCATGTATGCTTCCATAGGTATTCATTTAATAAGAGGTTAAGCCAACACGCTTAAGAATGCCCGCCTGTTCAAGATCGCCCAGTTGTCCCGGTTTCTTGTCGAGGCTATAGGTTTCAACGATGCCAAGGCCGCCGGGGGAATTGACATCTTTGGTGATCCCGATGCCCAGGAATTGTTCGTTGGCGCCATAGTTCTTGTTGATTTTATGGCGGGTTTTCAGCAATTCTGTTTCCTTAGGAGAAAGCCCTTGGCTTTTGACAAATTTCTGCAGCTGCTGGGAGCTTCCTAGATCCACTTTTTTTGCGCTAGCTTTGTCAAACAACTCCGCATACCGCTCAGAATACTCAGGCGTCATCGCCTGATCAATCAACTTAGGGTCCACATCGGTACCGACCGCTTCGGCAATCAACTCCGCGTCTTTATCGGCATGTTCCAGTTGTGTATAGGTTGTAGTCCAATAATTGGAACGGTCCGTATCCGGGTTTACCCAGCCTATATTGCCACTATCTTTGGCATGGTTCGATTTGATCACGCGAACAATGTATTTTTCTTCAATCCGGCTCACACGATGGCCAGCTTGTCGTCCAGTGTGTAGGGGGATTAGGGCAGAGGCGAGCCGTTGGCCCGTGCCTGTTGAACTTTTTGAGTGGCGTCATCCATGCGTTTCATGACTTCGTCCATAGATTCTGGTAAAGGTGGCAGGCGGCGTGGAGACTTTGCTCTGGTATCAACCTTCCTCTTTCGTCAGGAGGACATTAGCGCATAGTCTGTTTGCCTTTCATTGCTATTTAGGCGCTATAGATGTGCGTTTTGTTACACTTTTATTTTTCTACACGGCACGGTATATTTTCAGTGCATTTTCATATTTCAGTTTACAGAACTCTAAGAGAGAGACCGTTTGAAAACAAAGTTTTCTCACGACTGGGAATTGAGCCCAGACGAAGCATATTATCTACAATGTGAGCTGTCTAGTATGGTTAAGGTTTATGATGATTTTTCTGAGATAAATACAGTTGCCGGTGTAGACGTTGCATATGATAAAGAAGCAAATGAATTAGTTGCTGGAATCGTTGTAATAGATTTAGATTCATTCGATGTAATTGATTCAAACTGGGCGAGAGCTAAACAAAATTTTCCATATGTCCCAGGTCTTTTTTCATTTCGTGAATTACCATCAATAATTAAGTGTTTGAGAGATATCAAAATTGCTCCCGATCTTTTTGTTTGCGATGGTCAGGGTATTGCCCATCCCCGCAGATTTGGTTTGGCTAGCCACCTTGGGGTTTTGTTTGATATACCGAGTATCGGGTGCGCCAAAACTAAATTGTTAGGAGAATTTGTAGAGCCAGAGGTCATGCGCGGAGCTTATTCTTATCTGTTTGATAAAGATGAGTACGTAGGATCTGTTCTAAGAACACAATCTAATGTGAAGCCGGTATTTGTGTCGCCAGGGCATAGGGTTTCGATAGAGTCTTCAGTTGAATATGTGTTGAAACTTTCGCCTAATTATCGTCTGCCTGAAACGACAAGAATGGCCGATCAGTTAGTTCGACAACAGCTAAAAGCAGGTAACTAAACTAAATAATGTTGACAGAGCAATCTGCAAGTGATCGATAGATGATGTTTGCTACTTCGTTCGCACATAAGTGATCTGATGTAATGGTAACTTCACTAAGATCTTTAATCTGTTGGAGGTGTTGTAGAGACTTGTATGTTGCTTTTGTGTTGCGGATGCTCACTTTCTTTACGTGGCTGCTTTTTAGTACCTGTAGGATTTTATCCATAATAGGATCAGTGATTCCATTTCCAAACAGGATTATTTTTTCTGCTATCGGATAGGAAAATATATGTGTTGGTGATGAAAATTCAGAGTATGCTAGATTGTTCTGATATTGTGGTGCATTTAGTATCTCGTTGGTAATTGTAACTCCTAGCAACTGACCTTCATCGTTGAATTCAAGCTTTAATTGGTTGTCAGGAGGGGTAAATATACATACACGTTTTGAGGTGCCATCGTGATTCCACCAGTATTCCTGAGATAAATCGTCATCGTAAATATCTAGAGTAGCTGTTTGCCCGTTTTTATACCATGAGATCTCTTTTTTAATACATCCATCTTTGATGTGTTGAATTCCGTCTAGATAATTGGAATTAAAAACATACGACACGCCTGTAAATGGGATTCCATTTAACAAGTAAGGTTCATCATCACTATCTTCCGACATAAGTGAATCAGCATCAATGTGCTCTCCTGCGGGTGGAGAGGGTAGTAGACGTGATGATTCTATCTGTTCCGGTAAACCATCACTGCAGAGTATGATCTTGTCAATGATGTTTCCATTGGTATGAACAGCTAATCCATTGTACGGAATGTCTTGATAGTAATAGACCCCATTTTTATTCGTAAGAGCTTCAGCTTTTATTTTCAACATCAGGACTTTCTTCCTGTCAGAATCTTGATTGGTGGTTTCAATATGCCGCTACAATTGGTGCAGGCGTTAAACTCGCCACCCTGTCCTGAGGAAGGAGCGATTTTATAAGTTACAACTTCTATTTTATCATCATATGAAAAGGGATTGAGCCCTTTTTTTTCAAGTTGCCCATAAATATCATTGGTCGACTGTACCTCTGCATGCAGTCCGGGCAACCCTGCTAGAGTATCTGATACCGGTGGACGCCTACTTTTTATGACATCTAACTGATTTTGTATCATTGTTTTTGTCTTGGAGTGTAGTGGATTACCCGATGTTTCATACATCGCTTCGAGATTTTGCATATAGGCTTTATCGTCTGTAATAGTAAAGTTTTTTCCATCAACAGATACGCCAGGGAAAGAAGGGATTTTTGCAGGCAGGTTTTCGTAATTCTTAGAGAGTATGCCTAACTCAGAAACTCCGGCCCTTGACGTGGCTGCTAATTTTTTTAGCTGAGCTTTTGAAGATGATTCTATGATGCGTTTCGCATCTGCTTCCGACATGTTTGAAAGGTTTTTCCCAAAATCATCTGTTCTCTTCGGGGCTTCAGCCTCCTGCCTCATCATCAACGTCTGCCTGGAATTACCCTCGACACTATTATCGGCCTGCTGCTTTAGCAGATCATCCAGTTTGGCCTCAAGGTCAGCGGTGATTTTACCGAACATCTCGTCAATTTGATCGCGAATTGCTCTCATCTCTGCGATCAAATCACTGATGTTTTTATACAGATCATCCGCCCAGCTTGGAACATAGGATAGGGCTTCTTTCAATGTGGCTATGATGTTATCGAAAACCTGTTTCAGCATTCGGGCGGCTTCATCTGCGTGTTGTCGCAGTTCTCCGGCTCTCAGTTTTTTCAGCCACTCCCAGGCATTGCCTTTGGCTAGCGCATTAAATGCCCTGAATACATCGTCCAGTTTGGCACCACGGTAAATCAGTTTTAGTACTCCTTTGAGCAGTGATCCCAGGGAGGGAATCAAGCCGATCAGGGTAAAGAACAGGCCGACCCAAACTGCCATTTCGTTGTAGCGCTTATCCCAAATCAATGCTTTTAGATTGGCCACAAGATCACGGCCATCAGCCACTTGGTCAACCAGTGGGATAGCAGTAATAGCAGCGTTGGTAATGATCTGTCCTATAGTAGGATTTTCGTTGAAGTCGCCCTGAATGGCGCCCCAAATCCAATCCAGGGTACTTTCTTCCGTTTCGGTGGCCGCCTCAGTCACTATCGGATTCCTTACCTTTGGCCTGCATCATACGTTGTACCCATCCATCCGGTGCTGTTACCTGTTGGGTGGTGGTGGGCTCGATTTCAGTGGCTGGCGCAGGATCACTGTGGTATTCCACCCGGATATTGGTTTTGTCCAGGGGCAGTGCGACCTTGGAACAACCGGTATCATCCAATGTACCGCGTTGGATCACCTCGTTCGTGGTTGTGTCATAGATGGTATAGCCTGCGCCAGCCACACCATGTCCGTCTGCGTGGCTGTAATAAAGATCAACCCAGTTTTCCTCTTCCTCCTTTACGGCGTTTTCGCCAGGGGCGGTTACGATTCCTAACACCGCAGCCCCCTGCTGGGCCGCCAGTGCACACTCCGGGCAATCCTCCACAAACGGTGCGCCCAAACGGTCGGCCTCCTGCAGCACGGCCAACTGGGCCTTGGCGCGATCGAAATCAATGGCAGAAGGGAAGGGGATGGTGGGGCCGCTGGCAGCGCGCAGTTTGGCACCGGGCGCATCGTTATCCGCTTCCGCCGGCAACCCCGGTTGGGTCGGGTTGGCGGCCTGGGCAGAGCCACCGCCGCCGCCTTCATTAATGCGCACCAGTGGGCCCAAAATGGAGACTCCGGAGGGATCCAGGGTGATAACACCGGCGCCGCCTTTGACGGAAAGGCTCATGCCGCCCTGCAGGATGGCTTTGCTGCCGGCTTTGATATGGAGGTTGTTGCCGGCTTCGATTACATGGGCGCCGGATACCTTCAGTTGCAGATCCTGACTCACGGTAATGGATAGCTGTTGCCCCACCGCGTCGTTTTGGTTGCCTCCCACGGTGGTGTGAAGATCCTTACCGATTTCCTGTGCGTTTTGATTGCCTACGGTGAGGTGTTGATCGTGGTTTACCTGGGATTTCAGATCCTGGATTACCCGTAGATCCAGATCCTTTTCTGAACGCAGCAGGATTTGTTCAGCGCCTTTTTTATCCTCCACCCGCAATTCGTGAAAACCTCCACCGCCAGGGCTGGACAGGCTTTTCAAGGTGGACCGGGTTTTGTGATCGGGCAGTACAAGGGGCGGTTTATTCTGGGCGTTGTAGACCCGGCCGGTCATCACCGGTCGATCGGGATCGCCGTGCTCAAACTCCACGATGACCTCCTGCCCGATTCTGGGGAGCGCCAGCCCGCCCCATTGCAGCCCGGCAATGGGTTGATTGACCCGCAGCCAGCAGCTGGTTTTTTCGTTACCCTGGCCTTCCCGATCCCAATAGAACTGTACTTTGATGCGCCCTTGCTGGTCTGTGTAGATTTCTTCACCCGCCGGGCCGGTGACGATGGCGTTATGGGGGCCGGGTACCAGCGGGCGGTTGAACGAACACAGCATACGAAAGGCCTTGGCGTAGGGAATACACTGCAGGCGGCTGATGCAACGGGCGGGTTTATTGCTGGCACCGGAATCCAGCGATTGCGGTTGCTCAGCGATGATCTGGCTGTGGATGATCAGGTAGCGTTGATTGAATTCAGGGTTGGGGTGGTGGGTCAGCATCATGGTTTGCCCCGCTTCACAGTGGATGGAATGGGTTTCCATCTCAACGATCCGGCTCTGTTGCTGACGTTGCTCCAGGTAACGTTGGCTCAGGTGGTGGCCACGTTCAGGTGCTGTGAACTGTCCGGGGAACTGGTAGTGTTCCCGTTGAGGTTGTTGGCCTGCACTGATCTCCTGCAGGGAGAGGGCCGGTTTCTCATGGTTGTAGTCGCCGAGCCGAATGGCGTCCACGGTGACGCTGTGTCGACCGACCAACCAATGTACACATTCCTCATCCTGCGGGCGGCTGGTTTCCTGTTCGAAGCGCAGGGATTCGGTTCCGGCCTTAACCTGAAAAGCGGTGTTACTGTCGGCCATGATCAGAATCTGTTGATGGGCGGTGTTTTGGTAATGGTAATGCCAGCCTTCTTCCGCCATAAGACGGCTGATGAAGTCGTAGTTCGATTCCCCGTATTGCGTGCAGTAGGCCCGCTTCGGTGCGGCTGTGGTGCGATCGTCGAACAGATCGCCGCTGATGCCGTGCTCTTTCAGAATGCAGGCAATGATCTGGTTGGGCGATTGATCCTGGAAAATGCGCATGTTGCGCTTTTGTGTGCATATCCAGAGGGCAGGCACCACTTGCAGCCGGTATTCGCTGTATTCACGGCCGTGGTTAAGGTAACTGGCCGCACTGATGATGCCCCGCAAAAACCGCGGTTTGCCGCCACCGGTCAGATCATGGAGGGTGATCAGTACGGCGTGGTTCAGGAGTGTCTGCAGATCGATTTTTCGGCTTTTACTTGCGCAGCAAATGTCATATTGGTACAGGTCACCAACGGCGCAGGCCCCCTCCAGAGAGGTGAGACGAAAGCTGTCCTGGATTCCCTGTATTGCAATGCTGAGGCGGCTTGAATTGGCGGGGGATGTTGTCATAGGTCGGCTGGCTTGAGTCCGGTGGGCGGTTGGTGTTGAATAATTGGTTGCTTATATAAAGACGGATAACGAGTAAAAATTCCGGCCAAACCGGGGTTGAGCGTTTAGACTATGCTGAAATACATCAAGATGGCTGAAAAGTTAGGCAGTTAGAGAATGGAACTAGTTCTGGAAGTGGTGAGTACGGAGAAACACCTGATGGGCGCAAAAGCCCGTCATGTGTTCTACCCGGCCGGGGGAGTGATTGGCCGCTCGTCCGAGTGTGATTGGGTGATTCCTGATCAAACACGCCATATGTCCGGCCGCCATGCCATTATTTCCTGCGAATCAGGTCAGTTTTTCATCACAGATATCAGCACCAATGGGATCTATCTGAACGGTGTGGAGGCGTTGGAAAAGAATCGCGCCACGCCCATCAATGACGGGGACCGCCTGTTGATGGGGCAGATTCATTTTCAGATTCAGGTCAATATGGAGGCGGAGCAGGCACCGCCGCCGGCGGCAGTGCAGATTCCCAGGCCCCCGGTGGGTGGCAGGCCGGCCGCAGCAGGCAATAATCCGATGGCGCAAGTGGATCAGTGGGCTGCTGAGCAGGCCAAAGCCAAAGCCGGCGCCCCGCAGGGCTGGCATCGGCAATCCCATTCCATGCCGGACGATGTGGCTGCGGAAAAGGAACCGTTTCAGCCGCCCAATGTGCAACCCGATGCACCGTCACCGCGTTCACCCACCGTGGCAGAACTACCGGAAAACTGGTGGGACGAACCCGTCTCCAGGCCACCGGCTTCCGTGGAAGAGCCCTTGCCGGGCAAAGCCTCGATTCCGCCCCTGCCGGAGTGGGAAGAAGGCAATATGGAGACCGCCATCGCGCCTTTGACCCAGGATCGGCGTGAAGATCGTGAGGCTCCTTTGCGTGCCTTTGCCGAAGGTCTGGGTGTCAGTTTGTCCGAAGTGGAGGCCGCCGGCGGGGTGGATTTTTTACGCCGGGCCGGTCTGCTGTTGCGGCTGTGTATGCGGGGCCTGGTGAGTGCGTCGCAGGCCCGTGCCAGTATGAAAAACGAGTTCCGCCTGGATATGACCCTGGTGAACATGAAGGACAACAATCCCATCAAACTGTCCGCCAACGGCGAGCAGGCCGTCAAGCACATGCTGACGGAAGATCCGGGATCCTTCATGACCATGGACCGTGCTTTAGCCGAGTGTTTTGATGATTTTCAGGAGCATCAACTGGCCATGATGGCCGGTATGCAGGGTGCCTTTCTGGAGCTGATGGATACCTTGTCTCCCCAGGAACTGGAGAAGCGATTCGACAAGGCACGCAGCGGGGGATTGGGCATCGGCTCCAAGAACGCCCGTTACTGGGAATCCTTCAAGGAGCTGCACCATGATTTGTTGGCCGAAGATGATATCTTCGCCAGCCTGTTCGCCGAGCCGTTTGCCCGCGCCTATGACGAACAGATAGCCAGACTCAAAAAAAGCAGAAAACCATAACAGCTAACACACCGTTGATCCGGTTAAGAAGAGGAAACAGCATGCAGTTGGGGATCAGGATTGTGGTCATCGCCCTGTCTTTGTGGGTGGGGGGATGCGCTTATTTCATGTCTGACCTGACCAAGGTGGATATGCGTATTGTGGCCGGCGGGGATGTCAATCCCGATGACAATGGCCGGCCATCGCCGGTTGTGGTGCGCGTGGTGGAGTTGAAATCACCCTCGGTGTTTGAAAGCGCGGAGTTTTTCGCCCTGTATCAGAATGAGGCCCAGACCCTGGGTTCAGACCTGGTGGCCACCGAGGAATTCGAGTTCAAGCCCGGGGATGTTCAGGATCTGAAGTTTGCCTTGAAACCGGAGTCCAATTACGTGGGGGTTCTGGCGGCCTACCGGCAGCTGGAAAAAGCCAATTGGCGCCTGGTGCTGCCCCTGGCCATCAAAGAGAAAAATGAGCTGACGGTGCTGCTGAACCAGCGCGGCATCGAGTTGGCCACTCCCCGCTAAAAATAGTGTAGTTTTCTGCACACAAAAGCCCGGATTTTTGTCCCGGCCATGTCTCTCTAAGCAATAAACCCATGTTTAGGGAGATGTGGCTCCATGTCATCTTATGACAAGGTTGTTTGGAGTGAGGGCATGCTGTTACGCCCTCAACACCTGCAGCAGTACGATCGCTTTCTGGATCAGCAATTTCGCACCCGAACCCAGATGCTCAATCCATTGGGTTGGGGGTTGCGGCAGTTGCAAATCGACGGGCAGCTGCTGCAGCAAGGGGCCTTTGCCCTGACCATGGCCGATGGCATTTTCCCTGATGGTACGGTGTTTTCCGTTAACAGTGGTGCGCAGCGGTTGTTGATGGAGGTGCAACCAGGCACGCAGAACAGACTGGTTTACCTGGCCCTGCCGGTGGTGTTGCTGGGGGCGGATGAAACCGCCCCAATGGAAGACGAGAACAGCCTGACCCGTTGGGTAAGCGCGACGCAAGACATCCAGGATTGTAATCTGGGCAGCAGTAAAACTGTCAATATCAGTACCGCCCAGCCGCGCCTGAAACTCATGCAGGAGGGGGAGTTAACCGCCGATTACACCGGCATTGCCGTTGCACGCATCAAGGAAAGCTTCGCGGATGGGCGCATCGAACTGGATGAGCAGTATATCCCTCCGTGCCTGACCCTGGCCGTGTCACAACGTCTGACCTATTTCCTGAAAGAAACCCTGAATCTGCTGTCACACCGCGCCGAGGCCATTGCCTCACGCCTGGCGGCGGGCTCTGGCCACCGTGGCTCCACGGACATCGCAGACTTCATGCTGTTGCAGATGGTGAACCGTTATCAGTCCGGGCTGCGGCACCTGGATCAGTTACAACACCTGCATCCCGAGTCGCTCTATCAGCAGTTGGTGATGCTGCACGGGGAACTGTCCACCTTTACTGCGGAATCAAAGCGGCCCCAGCCGGAACCGCCCTATGATCACCGTAATCTCAGTGATTGTTTCAATCGGCTGATGGGTGAAGTGCGTCAGTCCCTGAGCCTGGTGTTTGAGCAGACCGCCATTGCACTGCCGTTGCAGGAACGTCGTTTTGGGGTGCGGGTGGCACCCATTCAGGATCGCGCCCTGTTGGACCAGGCCCAGTTTTATCTGGTGGTTAAATCGGAGTGGAGCCCGGAGCGCGTTCGTACCAGCTTGCCCGGCTCGGTCAAAGCCGGTGGTGTGGAGCAATTGCGCGAGCTGGTGAACCTGCAACTGCCGGGCATCAGCCTGGTTCCCCAGCCGGTGGCGCCACGGCAGGTTCCCTACGCTGCGGGCGGTTGCTATTTCCTGTTGGAGAAGACCCCGGAACACTGGGCGCAACTGAAAAAATCCGGCGGTATTGCGTTTCACTTCTCCGGCGATATTCCTGGTTTGGAGCTGGAATTGTGGGCAGTGAAGGGCTAGCGGGGTGAAACCAGGTGTTAAAACACCGGGTATTAAAACAAGGGACATGCCAATTGTATGAGTGCTGAAGACAAAACCCTGATTCAAATTCGCAATGCGGACGGCGAAACGCATACCTCCAGCCCCATTGCCGGTGGCTTTGCCCGGCCCAATCCCGGTGGGCGCCCCAAAGCGCCGCCACCACCGCTGCGGCCGATGGCGGAGCCGGAGAGTGCCGGCGCGGTTGGCGCGCATCCAGCCGCTTTTTTTCAACCCGGTGTCGATGCCGCCGCCGGTTGGGGATACAGCCCCGCAGCAAAATCGCTGGACAATCCGCTATTGGCCGCGGGCGCCGGATTGCTGGAGCGCATCTCTTTGTTGGCGAATCAAACCGAGGCGCAACAGGATGTGATGTCCTATCGTGATAGCTGTGTACAGCAGATACAGCGGTTCGAGCAGCAATTGCTGCAGCAGGAAGTCAGTGAAGAAACCCGTTTTTATGCCCGCTATGTGCTGTGCACTGTGGTGGATGAACTGGTTAACAAGACCCCCTGGGGCAGTGGCCGGTGGAGCAAGCAATCCTTGTTAAGCCAGTTTCACGGCGAGACCGGCGGCGGGGAACGCTTTTTTCAGTTGCTGGAATTTCTGCAGCAATCCCCGGCCAAAAATTTGCATTTGCTGGAGTTGATGTACGTGTGCCTGGGCTTGGGATTTGAAGGCAAGTTCCGTCTTGATCCCCGTGGTTTTGCACAACTGGAAGGGTTGCGCGATAACCTTTTCCATTTGATCCGCCTGCAAAAAGGTGAGCCGGAGCGGGATCTGTCTCCACACTGGCAGCGGGTGACCCAGCGCCGCAACCCCTTGTCACGTTATCTGCCGTTGTGGGTGGTGGTGGCGGTGGTGGGTGTGCTCATGCTGGGCACGTACTCCGGTTTTTCCTACTTGCTCAATGAACGCAGTGATGCGTTGATCTCTCGGCTGGAGCGCCCACTGGAGAGCGAAACAAATCGATGATTAAAGGTTAACGAGTCATGCTGAAACAGAAGTGGGTGATTACCCTGATTGGCGTTCTGGCGCTGTCCATTCTGATCTGGTTTGGCGGCCCCTACATCGCCATTGCCGATAAAAAATTCCTGGAAAGTGACGTTGTGCGCCTGCTGATCATCATGCTGTTGGTGTTGGCATGGGGCCTTAATAATCTGCGTCTGACCATGCAGGCCAAAGCCGGGCACGAAAAACTGGCGGTGGATTTACAGAACGACAATAAAGGTGATCAATCCAACCCTCAATTCAACTCTCAATCCAGTGAAGTGGCGTTGCTGAATTCCCGTTTCAAGGATGCCATGGAAACCTTGCGCCGCAGTAGCGGCAGTAACAGCCGTTACAGCAGGCATTATCTTTATGATCTGCCCTGGTACATCATTATCGGCCCGCCCGGCACCGGAAAAACCACTGCATTGGTGAACTCCGGCTTGGATTTTCCGTTGGAATCCCAGTTCGGCCGGGGTGCTATTCAGGGCGTTGGCGGTACCCGGCATTGCGATTGGTGGTTCACGGATCAAGCCGTGATGATCGATACCGCGGGTCGTTATACCACCCAGGACAGTCATGCCAGTGCCGATGCGGCCGCCTGGAAAGGCTTTCTCGGCCTGTTGAAAAAGTATCGTCGGCGACGCCCCATCAATGGGGTACTGGTGGCCATCAGCGTGGATGAACTGGTGCACAAAAGTGAAACTGAACGGGTGGCAAACGTCAACGCGGTGCGGGCCCGTCTGCAAGAACTGAAAGACCAGCTTGGGGTTAATTTCCCGGTGTATCTGTTGATCACAAAGAGCGATTTGGTCCCTGGTTTTAACCCGTATTTTGACATGATGGGTAAAGAGGAACGTGCGCAGGTGTGGGGGATGACGTTTCCGGATAAGCTGCAACCACAGCAGACCTATCAGCAGTTGTTCGATGCAGAATACGACCTGTTAAGCAAGCGCCTGCACGATGGGGTGTTGAGCAAATTTCATTTTGAACG
The DNA here is from genome assembly GCA_002471665.1 of Gammaproteobacteria bacterium UBA7310. Lineage (GTDB taxonomy): Bacteria > Pseudomonadota > Gammaproteobacteria > Pseudomonadales > Ketobacteraceae > Ketobacter. The sequence goes on along the minus strand of DKQK01000023.1, from coordinate 34,977 downwards.
GGATTTCCGCCGGCGTGCGGAAATACTGGCGTTTCCCGCCCAGTTCGAGCGGCTGAAGCTTGCCTTTTCCGAGTTTGTTGGCCGTACTTTCAGCGAATCCCGGTTTCACGATCACTATTTGCTGCGGGGCGTGTATTTTACCAGTGGCACCCAGGAGGGTGCCGGTATGCAGCGTATCATGCAGAGCATGGCGGGGCAGATGGGGTTCAGTCAGGAGGCGTTGCTGGGTGTGCCTGCCCAGGGGAAAAGTTATTTTCTCAACAGTCTGTTTCAGAATGTCGTGTTTCCTGAGTCGGAGCTGGCCGGCGCCAACCGTCGCTATGAAAGCAAACTCAGATGGGCGCGCAACCTGGGATACGGCGCCACGCTGGCCGGGGCTACAGCCACCACTGTGGTATGGTCGACCAGTTATGGGTTGAATGAATCCAGGCTCAACAACGTCGAGACACACTTGCAACAGTATGAGCAACAGCGGAGCCTGATCAATGAGCGGGCCGGGCCCGAGCAGGTGGTGACCACCCTGCAGCCGCTGCTGGCATTAAGAGACGTGTATCAGCCGCCCAAAGACAGTTGGGAGATTGGCGCCGGGTTGTACCAGGGCGATGCGGTCAGCAGTGCCGCCGCAGCGGAATACCGCACCGCACTGATGCAGGAATTCCTGTCCGCACTGCAGAACCAGATGGCCAGTCAATTGCAGCAGAACCAGGATTTGCCGGAATACCTGCATCATGCCCTGAAAGCCTATCTTATGCTTAGCCTGCCGGAACGCCTGGACAAGCAGTATGTGGAAACCTGGCTGCGGGCGGACTGGCGTAATCGCCATGCAGATCAACCGGAAAAACAGGAGGCGTTGAATCAACACCTGACCCAGTTACTGGCAATGGAATGGCCGGCGTTGGCATCCGATACCGAGCTGGTGGAACAAACACGGCGGGTGTTGCGGCAGGTGCCGTTGGCGCAGCAGATTTACGCTTCCCTGCAGGACAAGGCCCGCCAGCAGGAGCCGATGAATTACCGCTTCGATACCCAGATCGGGCACGATGTGCATTACGTGTTTGCCGGTGAGTTTCAATCCATTCCCTGGTTCTATACGGCCGAAGGCTATCATGATTTTTTCAAACCCCAGCAGGCCAACATCATGGAAGAATTGGCGGATGACAGCTGGGTGGTGGGTAACCGCAATCAGGACATGAGTGATCTGGATCTTGCCAACATTCAGGCTGAAATCGAAAAGCGTTATCTGGATGATTACATCGACCACTGGCAATCCGCCGTCAGCAGCCTGCGTCTGCAATCGTCAGCATCTCTGGATGAACATGTTCGACTGCTCAATGAAATGCTGGGTGGCAGCTCGCCACTGCGCCGTGTGCTGGATGAGGTGGTGGTGCATACCCAGTTATCCAAGCCATTGATTGATCCCGGCGCCATCGTCGACAACGTGGAAGGCGCCGGCAAGTTGGCACGCCTGGCCAGTCCCAAGGCCGGAAAGCTGGGCCGTATAGCGAGCATGGCCGGTCGCAGCCGCATGATGCAGCTACCGGAAAACCCGGCGACACTGGTGGATAACCGATTTGAACCGCTGCATGATTTGATGTTGTCCCGTAATGGACAAGCCGCCCCCTTCGACCGGGTTACCTCCGCGCTGACAGAGTTGCAGTTTTATCTGGAAGGGATTACCAGTTCGGGCTCAACCTCCCAGGGTGCGTTTGATGCTGCCGTGGCGCGTATGCAGAACGGACGCTCTGATCCCATCGGCCGTCTCAAAGTGGAGGCAAGGCATCTGCCGGAACCCGTTAAACAGTGGGTTCAGGCGCTCACGGACCGCGCCTGGGGGCATACGCTGGGTGCGGCCCGCGCTCATATCGCTGCCGAGTACGACGGGATGGTGAGGCCGTTTTACCAGCGCAGTCTTGCCGGGCGCTATCCGCTGGACAAACAGGCCGAGGTCGAGGTAACCCTGGCGGATTTTTCCGAGTTCTTCAAGCCGGGCGGGATTGAGCAGCAGTTTTTTGAGGGTTACCTGGCTCCGTTTGTGGACACCCGGCGTTCACCCTGGCGCATGGTGGCAGTGGACGGCCAGGGGCTGGCATTGAGCAAGCGAACGTTGGCCAGATTCGAGCAGGCCAACCAGATCCGAGACGTATTCTTCCTCGACAGTGATGCACCACAGGTCAGCTTCAAAATCAGGGCCACCTACCTTGATGCCAACATCAATCGCTTCGAGCTGAACATGCTGGGAGAGCGACTTGAATACCGGCATGGACCGGCCCGTCGTAACGAGTTGTCGTGGCCCACCCAGGGTAGCCAGAACGCCATTCGCTATGTATTCGAGGATCATTACGGTGTGCAGTTCCGTGATCAGGTGGGGGGTGTTTGGGCGCTGTTCCGGTTGCTGGACCGTTTTCCACTGAAGCCAACCCGTTATGGTGATCGCTACCAGTTAACGGTCACCGACCAGGAGCGCAAAGCAGTGTACGAGCTGCACGCCAATCGTGTCCAAAACCCGTTTGCTCGGGATTATCTGGGCAACTTCAGTCTGCCCGGGAGGCTCTAGCGCCATGGTGCTCCGATTCCGGTCCGCCGCGCGCTCGCACGCGGGTAATGTGCGCGAATTGAATGAAGACGCCTTCTGTGAGCATGTGGAGCAGGGGGTCTGGTGCGTGGCGGACGGTATGGGAGGGCACGAGGCCGGAGAGGTGGCTGCGCAGCTGGTGGTGGAAATGATCGGCCAAGCGGTCCAGGGTATTACCGCGCAGGCTGATGTGAAACCGGCTGCTCTGAAAGACAAGGTTTCCTGCGTTCGCTCTGCCATTCATGATGCCAATACCCGCCTGACCCAGGAGCACACGCTGGTGGCGGGCAGCGCGATGATGGGGTGTACGGTGCTGGCTCTGATAACCGGTGATCAGGAGTGTGCCTGTGTCTGGGCCGGTGATAGTCGACTGTATCTGCTGCGGGAGCACGGGCTTTACCAACTGAGCAAAGATCACAGCGTGGTGCAGGAACTGTTGGATAAGGGCTTGATCGGGCAAGAGGAAACCCTGTCTCATCCCCAGCGCCATGTTATCACCCGGGCGGTGGGTGCCAATCCGCGCCTGGAGCTGGATTATCTGGCCCTGGACCTGGTGCCCAATGATGTGTTGTTGCTGTGCAGTGATGGACTCTATTCGGAAATTGGCCCGGATCAGATCCTGTCGATTCTGACCGCGGCGGACGACTGTGATACCGGTGCATCCCGCCTGCTGGAAGCGGTTCTGTCCGGGCCCGCCAAAGACAATGTGACGGTGAATGTTATAGCCGTGGAACAAGGCTGAGCGCCCCCTACCATGAGTCAGGCCCCATGAGAAAATCGGTTGATCAAACGGTGGTGCAAAAATCCGCTGCCGTGGCGCCGGTGAGTAAAACCGTCGTACTGGGCAACCCGGGGCTGGACGCTAAATCGTCGGAGCCCCGGGGTGCAACCGGGGTCAGTACCGCCTGCGAGGGTATGGTGCTGAAGCAACGCTTCGAGCTGGTCGAACTGCTGGGTTCCGGCGGTATGGGGTCGGTGTTCAAGGCCCGGGATTTGCGTCAGGTGGAAGCCGGTGATGCCGATCCCTGGGTGGCGGTCAAAGTGATTAATGAGACGTTCTGCCGTCACGAGCACGCCCTGGTGAGCCTGCAGCAGGAAACCAAAAAAACGCAGCGCTTGTCTCATCCCAATATTGTGAGTGCCTACGATTTTGATCGGGATGGTTCCATTGCCTTTATGACCATGGAGTTGTTGCCTGGGCAATCCCTGGATCAGTTGTTGAAGCAGAACAAAAGCGGCCTGATTCGATCCCGCGCCAATCACATTCTGCGTCAGGTGACCGATGCCATCGCCTACGCACATCAGCAGGGCATCGTCCATGCTGACTTAAAACCTGCCAACATTTTTATTACCACCAGTGGCCTGGTCAAAATTCTGGATTTCGGGATTGCGCGGGCGATCTATGCAGAATCCGCCACTCTGGATTCGACCAAGGTTCAGGCGTTCACACCGGCCTATGCCAGTGTCCGTGTACTTTGTGGTGCGGCACCCAGCCCCCAGGATGATCTGTACGCACTGGGTTGTATCTTCTATATGCTGTTTGCCGGACAGCATCCCTATGGCAAATGTAAGGCAACGCAGGCAGATGCCGGCGCATTGAAGCCCAAACGCATTCCAGAGTTGTCCCGCTCACAATGGCGGGCCATCAGATCCCTGTTAAGTTTTCATCCGCCACCAGATCTTAGCGTGGAATATTTTCAAGCCCGCTATTTTGGTGACAGCACCCAGCAGTCAAGGCGCCTGGCGCTGGCCTCGTGTGCGCTGCTGGTAATGGTAATAGCGGGCATTCTGCTGTTTAACTGGTTTACCCATCGAGAACACCGTGCAGTGACAGCGTTGTTGTCGGTACAAAATATTCTGTCGCTGGAACAGGGGGTGCGGCGATTGCAGGCGTTTGATGAAGCGGACGCGTTGCTGATTCTGGATGCCGCCCGGGATGCGGCCATGGCAAATCTGGAGGCGCGGTTACAGCAACTGAAGCAGGCTGAGGACTATCAACAGGCACAGAGCCAATTTCAATTGGTGCTGCCCCTGTATCCGGATTCTTCTGCCATGCAGGATCTATGGCAACGTTTTCAGCAGCAGCACCAGGTGTTTGTTTCCGAACTGGCCGACGAGCTGACGCTGCGCATCAAGCAACGGCGTTACGCCGACACAGCGCCGCAGTTCAGCACTCTGCTAACGGATTTGCGTCGGGTGGCACCGGATCACCCGGTGCTGACTGAAAACCCGTTCAAGGATTTGCTGGCACGGGAGGCAGGCCTGGCGATTTATCTGGGCCACCACGCCCAGGCCCGGGCTATCGTGCAACAGGCGATACGGCTTTATCCGGATGCTGCCACCGCGTTTCAAGGCATCCTCACCAGAGCGGAACAGTCTGAGGGGGAGGTGGTGGCCCAGGGCGATACGGCGATACCCGAACATTTTGCCGATCAATGGCTGGAGAGCTATCAGCGTGCGGCGGAAATGGCGGCCGGATTGGAGCTGGTGGAGGTGGATGGCCTTATGGGTTTTCTACAGGAACTGCAGCAGCAGAATCCCGCCATGTACGGGGTGGTGAGGGAAAGCCTGTACGGATTTCTGGCGGATAAGCGGCTGCGGAATTCGCAGCTTCTGGCGTTGAAGAACGCGCTGTTGGCCAAGGCAGAACCTCAATCCGTATCGCATCCCCGGGACCCCTGCCAATCTGTGTTGGCCAATGGTGGAGCGAATGCCCGTTATCGCTGTCGCGACCCATTGACGGCGTCTGTGAAGGGGCCTGAACTGGTGGTGGTCAAGGGCGCCGGTTCAGTGGCCACCTTTGCTGTCAGCCGCTTGGAAGTAACCGTGAATGACTATAATCATTACTGCCGTCTTTACAAAACCTGTGAACCCCGTGCCGGTGACGAGCTCCCAATTACGGGATTGCATTACACCGAGGTAGTAGATTACCTGCGATGGTTATCCAAGATGAGCGGGCGCCGTTACAGCTTGCCTACTATCCGGCAATGGCAGCTAATGGCCCGTGATGACAGCGGTGTACGGGATCATAACTGTAAAGTGTACGCCGGGGGCCGCTGGGTTCGTGGGCAGAGTCTGCGGGCGGCTGAGGTTGGCTATCAGAACTCGTTGGGGCTGGTGAATCTGTTTGGAAACGCGGCGGAATGGTTGGGGAATGCAAACCAGCTATGGGCGGCCGGCGGCGATGCCTATACCGATCTGGCGAATTGCCGCCCGGATCGTATCACCGGGAGTGCACCGGAAGGACAAGCCTTACTGGGCTTTCGTGTGGTGCGAGCACTGCAATAGCGTTAACCGGGCAGCGGTTTCAGTCCGCCATTCCCGTGCGGTTGCGCATCAGCAGGGCGTACTCCGGATTGATCTCCGCCGGAGCCGGAATGCGCACCGTCCAACCATCCCCGCGGGCCACGTCCACGGATTCGCCTTTCTCGGTTTCCATCTGTTGCAGAATAAAATGATAATCCCCCTGTGGCGTCATCAACTCCAAAGTATCGCCCACGGCAAAGCGGTTTTTCACCTGTACGGTCAGTTGACCCTGGTGGTAATCCAGTATTTCTCCCACAAACTGCTGAGTGCCTGAATTAGAGTTGTTCTCCTCGTAATTCTGAAACTCCGCCGGTAAGTGGCGTCGATAGAATCCTTCGGTGTAACCACGGTGGGCCAGTCCTTCCAGTTGATCCATCAATGCCCAGTTGAACTCAGAGCGATTGCACGCATCGGAAATGGCCTGGCGGTAAATCTGAGCGGTGCGTGCCACGTAAAAGTGTGATTTGGTGCGGCCTTCTATCTTGAGAGAGTGGATGCCCATGTCCGTCAGGCGTTGCACGTGCTGCACCGCACGCAGATCCTTCGAGTTCATGATGTAGGTGCCATGCTCGTCCTCATAGGCGGGCATGTATTCTCCGGGTCTGCCTTGTTCCTGCAATAGAAACAGTTTGTCCTCGGCCGGTGGCATGTGGGTGTTCACGGCAACGATGTCGCCCCCGGCCGTTTCCCGGGCCGGGTGGGCATCGTACTTCCAGCGGCAGGAGTTGGTACAGGCGCCTTGATTTGAATCCCGGTGAGTCATGTAACCGGACAGCAGGCAGCGGCCGGAATAGGCAATACACAGGGCGCCGTGCACGAATACCTCCAGCTCCATTTCCGGTACCCGCTGGCGGATTTCCTCGATCTCGTCCAAAGACAGCTCTCTTGACAGTATGACCCGGGAGATACCCTGTTGTTGCCAGAATTTCACCGTTGCCCAATTAACGGCATTGGCCTGCACGGAGAGATGCACCGGCTGCTGTGGCCAGTGTTCCCTCACCAACATAATCAATCCCGGGTCTGACATGATCAGGGCATCGGGTTGCATGGCAATGATCGGTTCCATGTCCCGCACAAAAGAGCGGATCTTGTCATTGTGGGGCGCCAGGTTGGCGGCCAGGTAAAACTGTTTGCCCTGGGCGTGTGCCATGCTGATGGCCCGGGCCAGATTTTCTTCTTTATTGAACTCGTTGTTGCGTACCCGAAGACTGTAACGGGGTTGACCGGCATAGACGGCATCCGCGCCATAGGCAAAGGCGTAGCGCATACTTTTCAAAGTCCCGGCGGGGGAGAGCAATTCGGGCTTGTGCATAATCCTGACACCAAACGTTGTTTACAGAACCCATAGGGCCCCGGATTTTAGTGCATATGCAAACCTCAAATAATTAACCTGGATCAATTTGGCGGTACTTCGTACATATGCAAAAAAGTTGCGCAGGTTACTGCTCAAGTTGAATGGGGTGCAGGCCGGCTGTGAGCAATGAACTTTGTTTTTTATCCGATAAAAGATAAAAAGTTCTTTATAAACAATAAGATAGGCTTTGTGGCATGTCTCTTGATATGTAAGTCTCGTCGGCGCAGCGCCGGCCAATAGGGGTTAAGGCGGCAACGCTCACAGTAAAAGAGTTGCCGTTGCCGCCACCAACAATATGGATATTAATCGGATTTATTAATAGAGGTATAGGCAATGCCAACTCCCGCGTATATGAGCATCGAAGGCGAAATGCAAGGTTTGATCACCGCCGGAAACTTCACAGAGCCCAGTGTTGGAAACATCTATCAGGAAGGTCACGAAGATCAGATCCTGGTTGAAGCATTCAAGCACAACATCATTCTGCCTCGCGATCCGCAAAGCGGTCAGCCTACCGGTCAGCGTGTCCACCAGCCGGTGACCATCACCAAGGTGTTCGATAAGTGTTCCCCACTGCTGTATTCAGCCTTGACTTCGGGCGAGCGCATGACGGATTGTAAAATTGAATGGTGGAGAACGTCCGCGACGGGTACTCAGGAGCACTACTTCACCATCGAGCTGGAAGACGCCATCATTGTAGACATCAAGGCATACATGCCCAACTGTCAGGATCCCGGCCAGTCTCATTTCACCCACCTGGAAGACGTGTCTTTCACCTATCGTAAGATTACCTGGACACACGAAGTATCCGGTACTTCCGGACACGACGATTGGCGTGTGCTGAAAGTGTAGTTTCTGTCGCTCAGGCTGAAATACAACAAAAAAGCTGGTGGCCGCAAGGCCCCAGCTTTTTTTCTGCATCTGTCATTGGGACACGTTAAATCGCCGGCAGGTTGAGGGGGGCAGGCTTCAGAAACAGCCGGTGATCTCTTCCAGGGCACGGTGATACAGTTTGCCGAACTCCGCTTCATCCTGGTGTGAAGCCTTGATTATCCAGCCCAGGTTGACCGGGTTGAACGGTTGCTGATAGTTGGCGTTGTAATCACTCTGGAACAGGTAGTTGGCATTGGTGGTACTGGACCCCAGGTGATCGTCCTGATCCCACAACCCCAACTGGGATTTGGGGGTGCCCTGCAGGGTATCGATGACGTAATGATTCTGCTCCGGCGGCTGATAGATCAGAATGGTTTTCTTGCCATAGCTCAGGATCGAAAACTGGTGGGCACCGCAATGTTGTGGGAAACGGTAGGTGCATTGCTGCAAGGTTCCCTTTTCCTTGCCCCAGAAGCTGTTGCCGGTGGTGTTTATCTGAAAGGCCAGAGGCTGGCAGTGGATGCGCGCGGTTTTCACCACCTTGTCGATAATCTTGGGATGCCCATAGCGAACCAGGTGGGAGCCCGTTGCGGCGGGTTGCCTGGATTCATAATTCAGTTGCGTGGTTTCCCCCGGGAAATCCGGTACCGGAACGCTACTGGTATCCACCTTGGCACCTTGGCTTTGCAGCTGATCATCCACGTAATTCTGCACTTGCTTGGGCGCCTGCTGACCGATTGAGCGGTAGGCTGCGTCATCCATTTTGGTGTTGGTGCTGCATCCGGCAAGCGAGCAGCCGATGACGAGTGCACTGGTGAAACCTGTTCTTGCGTTCATGACCGTTCCTGAGCATCAGTTGTTCCTCTATATAGACACGAGGAGGGTAAAGCTCAGTGGAATCTGGTGGAGATCTTAATCGAACAGGCTCTTGTGGCTTTCGAACAGTTGTTTCAGTTCATTGAGGTCTTCATCCACCGCAATGGGGAGGTCATTGGTGATCAGGTCCAGCAGGACAATTGCGTTCAGTGCCGAATCCGTGTCCGAGTAATTTTTGATGCGGGCGGCAATATTGACGTTGATCTGGTGGATGTTCTGGTAAATCACCTTGAGGGCTTCAAAATTCAACTCTTTTCCAGCCCGCTTGTGGATGAAATGGGAGAACAGATAGGCGGTGCAGACCCGATACATGGTTTCTTCCGGCGTAGAGAAAGGCTGGTGATACCATGCCATGGGTTTGAAGAAGCTGGTGTGCGGGCAGCCACTGGTGGCCATCACCAAACCCAGCACAGAACTGAACGCTTCCTGGGCCGAGGTTTCCGCAATCACCGTTTTGTTGTTCATGGTCACTTCCGCGCGCACCTCATCGTAGGAGTTGCAGGCAGGTAACTTCACAAACGGGATAAGACGAACCGCCAACGGGCAGTACTCATGCCAGATATTGCTCAGGGTGCAGTTCGGACATTTTTTGAATTCAAGTTTGCACCACTCGGGGATTGCCTCATCCGGTGCTGCATGCTCATAAGATTCATCGTTCAATTCGATGGTTTGATCAAAGACATAATCCTGGGTCTTGAAAAAAATCTCATAACGAATCGACTTTTCTTCAGTACTCATGGGCCCCACTCCTACCTAATAGGCTAAGTGTAGACCATGTTTCAGTGCTCACTGGGTTTTCAGCGCTAAAATGAAATCCGGTAGTGGAGTGGCAATTGGTTGAGAAGTATCCGGATTTTTTCTGCGGAATTGCTGGGCGTGGGCGATACGGGCCTCCGGATTGGGGTGACTGCTGAGGAATTTGGGCGGATATTCTCCCTGTTTCGATGCTGCAACATAGCGAAAGAAGCTGTCTGCCCAGCCTGTGTGGCCGTAATAGCGGAGCAGGGTGCCCATAGCCTGGTCGTCTGCTGCGCTTTCCTGGGCACGGGTGAAACTGAGCTGGGCCAGAGCGCTGGAGGTGCCCGCCAGGCGGGCCAGATCCCCGCCCGGGTCGATCCCCATCAGATTGGACAGGGCCATGCTGACGGTCAGCGCGCGACTGTAGGCCACAATCGGATCACGGTGTTTGATATGGGCGATCTCATGGGCCAGGATCATGGCCAGGGCGTTCTCGTTGGGTACATTCTGTAAGGCACCCCTGAACACCATAATGTGACCTCCAAGGCTGGCAAAGGCGTTGACCATGGGGCCGTTAAAATAGTGAATGGTGACGGACATACCCTCCGCCAATCCCTGTTCGGCGGCCAGACCATCGGCTAATTGCTGTAGGTAACGCTCGATTTTGAGGTGCTCTGGCCGCTCCCGACTGGCCATCAATTGGTTGATGGGGTTCTCCAGCAGGCGGGATTCCCAGGCAAAGGGAATGTGCTGCGCCAATGAGCCCGCCAGGTACGATAGTGTCACTATGGTCACCGTGATCACCAACATCAGGCCACTGAACAGCCGGGCCAGTTCCCGCAGAGGGTTCACCGGGGTCAGGTTGATGCCCTCCGGTATGTCAGGGTTTTCGTACTTCACCGGATCAACGCTGTGCCATAAGCCAGCACCTCAACACAGCCGATGGTGCTGTAGATACCCTGTGAAATGGGGGCGGTGGTGGTTTTAACATTGATGATCATGTCGGCTCCCCTGGCGCTGGCTTCTGCTTTCATGCGCAGGATGGCTTCCCGGCGTGCTCTTTCCAGTAACGACTCGTAGGCGGTAACCGGGCCGCCAAACAGGTTTCTCAGCGCCGCCAGGAATCGCTTGAAGTAATCAATGGATATGACAACGCTGCCACTCACCAATTGCGTTTGTTCCGGAACCCGCCCCGGAGGGCAGAAGCGGCTGCTGAAAATCATAACGCCGCGTAAATCGCGTTCGCGCTCCCGGATGGATTTAAGGTGACGGGTCTCTGCCACACGGCCAAATACATAGCCCAGTATGAGCAAGGCCAGGAACAGCAGCAGTTGATCCATGGGGTTATTCGTCCTCCAGGCGGACGGCGGTGCCGTAGGCAAACAGCTCTGCCGCACCGGCGGTAATGGAGGAGGTGGAGTAGCGCACATTGATGACCGCGTTGGCGCCGATGGCTCTGGCCTGTTCGCACATGCGATCGGTGGCCTGGTCACGGGCCTCCTGCAGCAACTCGGTGTATCCCTTCAGCTCCCCGCCAAACAGGTTTTTGACATTGGCCATCAGATCCCTGCCCACATGCTTGGCGCGTACAGTGTTGCCTTGCACCATTCCCAGGTGGTGCGTGATTCGTTTACCGGGAATCAACTCGATGTTGGTGACCAGCATGGTATTGCCATCCCCCGTTACCTCTACAGATCGTCCGATAAGCTTGCCTTTTGCTTATTTCGAACACAAGCGAAAAGATTTTTCAGAAATGGGGCCGTATTTTTAACGGCGTTCCGTCTCTATTTACATAAATCTGCACAGTTTAACGTTGTTGGAGTGTGAATGAGCCTGCTGACGGTGGACGAGATTCGATTATTGACCGCCAACCCGATACCCGGTGACAACCCGGCGGGAGTCAACGTGCGTCTGGAGCAGGCGTTTGAATCCATTGAGCAGGAAATTGCAAAGCTGGATTCGTTCACCACCGATGATCCGGTGCGCTGGGGTAATGTTATTGCCACCTCCCGCCAGATACTCGAGGAACAGTCCAAGGATTTTCTGGTGGCCTGCTATCTCACCCGGGCACTGTGCGAAGCAGATCTGCTGGAGGGATTACAGCAGGGACTAACGATCGCCCAGGGTCTGGTGGAGCAGTTCTGGGATCACGCTTTTCCACCCAAAAAGCGCATGCGGGGGCGTTCCCAGGCGTTTGAGTGGCTGGTGGAAAAATGCCAGCCATTGTTGGAAGCCTATCAGCCGCGGTTGCAGGATCTGGAGCCGCTGAAACAGCTGGAGCAAAGCCTGTCCGCCCTTGATGGTGAATTACTGGAACGCATGTCCGAACAGGCACCCAATATGGCTGAGTTCCGACAGGCGTTCCGCCGCATGCTTCAGGGGCTGGAAGTGGAGCAGGGCAAGAAAACCGCTGCGGTGCCGACACCGGCCGGCGCTGCCACTCAGGCGGCCCCTACTGCTTCGGCGTCTGGGTCCACTTCCCAGGCGGCGGCCAGCGCCGCTGCACCGACCCGGGTCGGCGGCGACCGTGATCTGATGGCGGTCTACCGTCTGTGTCAGGATCAACTGCGCAATGCCAGCCTCTATCTGGCAGCCAGAAACGGGCTGGATACAGAGGTGTTCCGGATAAACCGTTTCATCACCTGGCTGGGTGTAAACCAGCTGCCCCCCGCAACCCAGAACAAGACGCAACTGCGGCCGGTTGCCAAGGAAAAACTGGATGTGATCAGCGGCCTGTACCAGGAACAACGCTGGTTGGATCTGGTGGCGGAACTGGAGCCAAGTCTGGTGAAAGCGCCGTTCTGGATGAGTGGGCAGCGGATGGTCTGCGAAGCACTGGATGAACTGCAGGCGGAAGGCGCGTTGAACGCGGTAAAGCAGGGGGTGAGGGATTTTGTCGCCCGATTGCCCGGGGTGGTGAACCTGACGTTCAACGACGATACACCTTTTGCCGATGAAAAAACCCGGCAGTGGCTGCAACAGATTCAGCAGTCTGGGCCTGGCCCCGCCATGGGTGCGGCCCTTACCGTGGATACCTCGGGTATCAGCCAGGATTGGGAAGACACCTATCAGCAGGCAACGAGCCTGGCCCAAGATAAACAGCTAAGGGATGCGCTTTCCCTGTTTCAGGATGGCGTAATGCGTTCTACATCGTTACGCGAACAGGCACTGTGGCGTTTCAACCAGGCACGATTTTGTGTCGAACAAGGGTTGCTGGAACTGGCGCTGCCGTTGCTGAAAACACTGGACGACCAGCTCACCCGGCAGGGAGTGGATGAGTGGGAACCCCAGGTCTCAAAACGGGTACTTGAGCTTTTGTTGCGTTGTCATCAGCAGGGCGAAGCCTCAGAAGACGGGCGTCGCTGCATAGGGATGTTGCATGCCCGGCTGTGCAAACTGGATCTGGCTTTGGCATTTGATCTAACCACACATTAACCACGTAATCATAAACGACTAACCAGGATAACCAGGAAAGGTGACGTTATGTCAAAAGAGGGTACGGTAGCGCCGAAAGAGCGCATCAATATTAAATATCGCTCAGAGCATGGCGGGGCGCAGGAATCCATCGAACTGCCCTTCAAAATGATGGTGGTGGGCGACTTCACTCAACGGCAAGACGATCGGGTCATTGAAGAGCGTAAACCCATCAATGTTGACAAAGATAACTTTGATGAAGTTCTGCGGAACCAGAAGATCGGCGTTGACATATCGGTGCCCAATCGCCTCACCGAGGAAGAAGATGCCGAAATGGGGGTCAGCCTGAATTTTGAAAACATCAAGGATTTCAGCCCCGAGAGCGTGGCCCGGCAGGTACCGGAACTGAAAAAACTGCTTGAATTGCGCGAGGCGTTGGTAGCACTGAAAGGGCCCCTGGGCAACGTGCCGGCTTTTCGCAAGGCCATCGAAAGCATTTTGGAAGATGAGGAACAGCGCGGTTTGGTGCTGGGTGAACTGAAGATTGAAGGTTAACAGAATCCACTGATCAGGAGAGTATCATGGGCAATCCCGAACGCATGGTACAAAATGGTGAGAACGCGCTGGAAGTCACCGAAGGCTCGTTGCTGGACCAGATTGTATCGCAAACCCGAATGAACCCGGGCGATGAAGGCTATGACGTTGCCAAGCGTGGCGTTGGCGCATTCATCGCTGAATTGCTGAGGCCGGAAAACAAAGAAGAGCGCGTCAATAAAAATCTGATTGATCGCATGATTGATGAGTTGGACGTACAGCTGAGCGCGCAGATGGATGAAATTCTGCATCACAAGGCGTTTCAGTCACTGGAATCCGCCTGGCGGGGTCTGAAGCTGTTGGTTGAGCGTACCGACTTCTCTCAAAATATCCGGATTGAGATGCTGAATGCCTCCAAGCAGGATTTATACGATGATTTCGAAGACGCACCGGACATTACCAAATCCGGGCTTTACAAGCTCGCTTATACCGCGGAATACGGCCAGTTTGGTGGTGAGCCGGTGGGCGCGATCATTGCCAACTATGAGCTGAATCCAAGTTCGGCCGACATGAAAGTGATCCAGAATGCAGCGGCGGTGGCGGCGGTATCCCATGCGCCTTTCGTGGCGGCGGCCGGACCCAAGTTTTTCGGGCTCGATGAGTTTGAAGGCCTGCCTAATCTGAAAGAGCTGAGCTCCATATTCGAGGGTCCGCAATTCACAAAGTGGCGCAGTTTTCGGGAGTCGGAAGACGCCAAATACGTTGGCCTCACGTTGCCACGCTTCCTGCTGCGGGCGCCGTATCATCCGGAAGATAATCCTTCCAAAGGTTTTAACTACCAGGAAACGGTTAGTGCGTCCCACGAAAACTATCTGTGGGGCAACACTTCTTTTGCGTTTGCAACGCGTTTGTCTGAATCCTTTGCAAACTATCGCTGGTGCCCCAATATCATCGGCCCCCAAAGTGGTGGTGCAGTAGAAGACCTGCCGGTGCATGTGTATGAATCCATGGGGGAGCTGGAATCCAAGGTGCCAACGGAGATTCTGATTTCCGATCGCAAGGAATTCGAACTGTCCGAGGAGGGATTCATTCCCCTGACCATGCGCAAAGGCAGCGATAACGCAGCGTTTTTCTCTGCCAATTCCGTGCAGAAGGCCAAGTTCTTTGGTAACAACGAAGAAGCCAAGTCAAAGGAGTTGAACTATCGCCTCAGCACGCAACTGCCTTACATGTTCATTATTAATCGCCTGGCCCATTATTTGAAAGTGTTGCAGCGGGAGAATATCGGCACCTGGAAGGATCGGGTTGAGTTGCAGCGGGAGCTTAATCACTGGATCAGTTCCTATGTGGCGGATCAGGAAAACCCATCGGCAGCGGTGCGCAGCCGTCGACCATTACGTGCGGCACACATCGTGGTGGAGGATGTGGAGGGGCAGCCCGGTATCTATCGAGTGGACTTGAAAGTACGGCCTCATTTCAAATACATGGGAGCGGATTTCGAGTTGTCTCTGGTTGGTAAACTGGAAAAATCCTGATGCGTACAATTTAGGGCGGCGTTGTGAGAAAAGAACACAGTTTATTGGACCGGTTGGATAATGAAGCGCTTCCAGCCAGTTACACCACCCGGTTTGACTGGCATTCTTTTCTCGACAGCGTCACCCTGAATATCCAGAACATGCTGAATGTGCGCCTGGGCAGTGTGAAGGCGTTGCAGGGGTTCGGCATGCCGGACTTTAACGATGTTGTGAATCAGTTTCCTGACGCTGTACAGTATATTCGCAACGCCATTCAGCATTTTATTGAAACCTATGAGCCAAGATTGGAGAGCGTGAATGTCTACTACGTGCCCGATCCGGAACAACCCTTGTTGATGAAGTTCGCCATTGAAGGCCGGTTGCGCTATCAGGATCAGGTTTCCCGGGTTGCTTTCGACACGGTATTGACTGGCAACGGTCAGGCCACCGTCAGGGTATAAGTGTGTCCTTTAATAAATACTTCCACGATGAGTTGTCCACCATCCGAGAACTGGGGCGCGAGTTTGCCGAGCGCAACCCCCGGTTGGCTCCGTTCCTCACCGTAGAAGGGCAGGATCCGGATGTTGAGCGTTTGTTGGAAGGGTTTGCGTTTCTGACAGGAAGGCTGCGCCAGAAGCTGGATGATGAACTGCCGGAGGTCACCCATTCCCTGATGGCGTTGATGTGGCCACATTTTCTTAGGCCCATACCGGCGTTGTCCATATTGGAGTTCACACCATCACCAACCCTGTCGGAAGAGCAGATAATTGACAAAGGCGTTGAGGTTGAATCGCGGCGGGTGGATGGAACCGCCTGTGTGTTTCAAACGTGCTATGAAGTGCCCTTATTGCCTCTGGCTGTGGCTGATACCCGGCAGTATCAGCGCCCCAGTGGCGCCAGCGTATCCCTTTTTCTGGGCCTGACGACCCGCGTATCCTGGCAGGACGTGCAGATGGATACCTTGCCTTGTTACCTGCATGGAGAAGTCCATGTGGCGCAATCACTGTACTTGTGGATGTTCCGCTATCTTGAATCCATTGATTTGGTTGCCCATACCAACGATGGTGATGAAATTCTCATTACCCGACTGGCAGACGATGCGGTACTACCGTTGGGGTTCAGCGAAAGCCAGAACCTGCTACCGGCATCACCCTATCTGTTGAATGGTTACCGTCTGGTTCAGGAATACTATGCACTGCCTGAGAAGTTCCATTTTGTCCAGCTCACACAACTGGATGCCATACGATTGCGGGCCCTGCGGGATGAGCGAGTGGCAACCGCGGCCCATATTGAAGTGAAGTTCAACTTTGATCGGGCTTTGGATAATCATATTACGGTAACAAAAGAGAATTTCAGGCTGTTCTGCACGCCTGTTGTGAACCTGTTCAAGCATGAAGCGATTCCACTGCGGGCGGATCACAAAAAAGCAGAGTATCGGGTTCTGCCTGCCGGCCAGAATCCCTCGCATTACGAAATATTTGATATTGATACGGTGCGGGGGTGGGGGCACCAAACGCACCACCACCAGGATTTCAAACGCTTTGAATCATTCGAACACTTTGAAAGTGCGCCGGTGGACAATCAGAAACGATTCTACCGGGAACGGCAGAAGCCATCCGTGAACGGCTATGGTCTGGACAGTTATATCAGTTT
Organism: Gammaproteobacteria bacterium UBA7310; assembly: GCA_002471665.1. Taxonomy (GTDB): domain Bacteria; phylum Pseudomonadota; class Gammaproteobacteria; order Pseudomonadales; family Ketobacteraceae; genus Ketobacter. Next base: position 18,146 of record DKQK01000023.1, on the reverse strand, counting down.
CGTAAATCAGTACGAAAGTAGCGTGTTTCCTGAAACGGAAACCATATCCATCGACCTGGTATGCACCAACCGCCATCTGCCGACGTTGTTGGGTGTTGGCGATATTTGCGTGGAAACCGGTAGCAGCCCTGAATACGCCACCTTTAGAAACATCACTCATGTTACACCGTCCTTTGCGCCACCACTGGATAAGGCGTTTCACTGGCGCCTGATCTCCAACATGTCGTTGAACTATTTATCACTCACCGACATGAAATCATTAAAGGCAATTCTGTCCACCTACGATTACAAAAGCTACTACGATCGACAGCAGGCCCTGGCCAGTCAACATCGACTGGATGCCTTTGATGGTATTCAAAGCGGATTTGAGGACAGAATTCATAATGGATTGCCGGTTCGAGGTCGTAAAACCGTGTTGAGGTTAAAAGAAAGCCACTTCGCAACCGAGGGCGATATGTTTCTTTTTGCATCGATACTCAATGAATTGTTTGCCTTAAATTGTACGATGAACAGTTTTCATCACCTTTTGGTACTGGGTGTCGAAAATGGTGAGATTTACGAATGGAAACCAAAAACCGGCTCATATCGTCTTTTGTAAGCAGCGAGTTGGGGCGGGTTAACGAATACGCTTTCTACCAACTTAATGCCCTGTTAAAGCAATTCTGCGGCCTCTATAACGAAGCCAGTGACAAGCCAGTCAACCTGAGATACAGGGCACTGGCCAGCCTGGGGTTTCCCGCATCTGATATTGCCGGGGGCGCCTGGCTTGAAGAGCCAAATGAAGACTTTATTGAGCTCACCGTTAGTTTTATGGGGCTCTACGGCCCGGCATCACCACTGCCTGCTTATTATACTGAGCGTGTGTTGCAATCCAGCGATCCTCAGCACCCCAGCCGGGATCTGATGGATTTGTTCAATCACCGCCTGATCAGTCTGCTGCAAACCTGCTGGGAGAAATATCGTTATTACATCCAGTATTCGGTTGATGGTGGCGACCATTACTCACGTTGGTTGCTCTCCATGGCAGGGGTTGATCAGGCGCTGCTGAAAGAATCCGGTCGATTAAAGTGGCATCGATTACTGCCGTTCAGTGGCGTTTTAGCCAATGGGAGTGCCAGTGCTGATGCCATGGCGAAAGTACTGTCGTCGTATTTCAGCATTCCTGAGGTTGTATTCGAACCTTGGGTGATCAGAACAATAGAGGTTCCTGAAAGCCAATGTAATGCAATGGGGATGAAGAATGCCCGCCTGGGGGAGGATCTGTTTATGGGGGACTCAATTCAGGACTGCAATGGAAAGTTCAATCTGCATTTGAAGGGGCTGGGTTCCCAGCTGTACCGGCACTTTCTGCCCGAGGGTGAGCAGTTTGATGAACTGGTTGATCTGTTGCAGTTTTTAATGGTGGATCCTCTGGAATACGAGCTTTGGCTGCATCCTGTACCTGCCGGCCATGGTGTAGCGCGGCAGGTCGGTGCGCCGCGGGAATTGGGTTGGGATTATGTGCTCGGTGATGATGATTTCAGCGATATTGAACCGGTTCGAATCTGTGTGTCAGATCATCGTTCTATTTAACCCCTGGCTGTCTTTGTAGATATGAATGATATAGGAAAGCTCGTCAAGGCGCTCAGTTTCATAGAAGAGTTTGTGGAAACCACAACGACTCTGGCCACTGAACGCAACGTGCAAAGTCTGTTGAGTAAGGTTCTGGCGTCCGCCCGAAATTTTACCAATTGCGAAGCTGGGCGTGTTTATGTGTTGGACGTTACCAAGACAAAGCTGCAGCTGCGCATCTCACAATGGGAAGGGGGCGAACCACAGAATGACTGGTATCGCATCAGGGATTTCGGCCAGATGGGTTCCAGTGCGGCAAACGATCCGTTAATGTTCTGTGGCATGACCAGCTCTGTGGTGCTGATCGATGATGTTTACCGTTATACCGGCTTTGACCTTGAATATATCTATCAGCATGATCAGGTCAATGGTACCCGCACTCAATCCCTCATTCTGGTTCCGTTGCGTGACCATGACAAGCAGACAATCGGTGTACTGGAGTTGGTCAACGCCAAGGATGCCTATAACAGGCGCTATGTATCATTCAAGTCCCTCGAACCGATCATTTGTGCGTTCGCAGCGCAGGCTGCGGTTTGCATTAATAATGCGCTTCTGATTGAAACCAATAGCCATTTGATCGAACTGTTGAACGATACCAATCAGCGTTTGGAAAAGGAAAACCGTTTCCTGAAAGCGCGTAATAGCCGCAATCCGGACTACAACATTATTGGGCAAAGTGAGGCTATGCAGCGGGTATTCCGGCTTATGGAAAAGGCCATGGACACCGCAGTAAGTATTTTGCTGACAGGGGAAACCGGTACCGGTAAAGAGGTGTTTGCCCGGGCAATTCATGAAAACAGTGTGCGAAAACACAAGCCTTTTGTTACTCAAAACTGTGCCGCGCTGCCGGAACAGCTACTGGAAAGTGAACTGTTTGGGTATAAAAAAGGTGCTTTCACCGGGGCTACGTCGGAAAAAAAGGGGCTATTTGAACTGGCCAACGGGGGTAGCATATTTCTGGATGAAATCGGTGATATGCCTTTGAATCTGCAAAGCAAGATTTTGCGAGTGCTACAGGAAGGTGAAGTCAGACCCTTGGGGGCAACCGGATCAGTGAAGGTGGATGTGCGTGTTGTTGCTGCCACCCACTGTAATCTGCCTGAAAAAATCAAAAGTGGTGAGTTCAGAGAGGATCTGTTTTTCCGGCTTAATGTATTTCCCATCGTATTACCGGCGCTGCGGGATCGAGACGCGGATATCAAGCTGCTGCTCGATCATTTTGTCAAGAAGTATACCAGGCTCTATGGAAAACGGATTGCCGGAATTTCCCCTACGGCATTGGATTTGCTATTGAACTACCCGTTTCCCGGTAATGTGCGTGAGTTGCAGAACGCGATAGAGCGGGCAGTCCTGCTGTGCGAAGATGGGGGTTCTCTATTGATCGAACACCTGCCTGAATCCATACAGGATTGTACGCAGGGCAGGGTTGTGGTAGGCAGGCGATCCGGGGAGACCCTGATTCACCAGTCCCGAGCCATGCAGGATTTCTCTTCCCTGAAGAAGGCGGTAAACGCCTATGAGATTTCCGTCATCGAGCAGCACCTTCAAGCCAATAACTGGAATCAGACGCGAACCGCAGAAACACTGCAAATTCCGCGACGAACCCTCATTGATAAAATGAGCCGGTACAATATCAAGACGCCTGATCGGAAGAAAAGACGCAGTCTGTAGTGCTTAACCCGCTTTACGGCGCACCTTGGCAGGAGGCTGTGTCTGGAATTCGTCAAGGCCCTCTATAATGCTCGTAATCAGTTTTTTCACTTCAACGTTGTGGGATTGCGGCATCTGGGCAGTCGTTTCCGGTAGGGGGTTGGGCACTGACTCCTTCACGCACTTTTTCACTCGAACCCGGATTTCATCCAGAATAGCGTCTGTCTGTCGACATTGAATCAGCACTTCTTTGCGGGTCACCGTATCATCAATACTCTGGCGCCTGATTTTGCGGCTAATGCCTTCCAGCCCCGCCTGGGCTTTGAATGTCAGATCTTCGATCGGGGCGGTATCCAAACTGAGCCTGGGCGCATCGCCCGCGCCTGTTTCATTATTGGTATCTACCGCCTGTTGCAGGCGATTCACCAATGTGCGCAATGTGTCAATTTTTTCAATCAACGCTTCCCGGCTGCGGTTAAAGCATTTGGCGATATCGCCGGTGGATTCCAGGTGCTCATCCGCACGCAGGTACAGAATCCCATCCGCCAACGGTCTGATATCGTTCATCAGTTTGTTTTTATCCGTTTTAATCTGGCTGAGATAATAGCCACTGGTCAACTCGCTGGCTGGTTCGGGTACTGGTACAGGGGCTGGTGCGGTCGCTGTAGCGCTTGCTCTGGCAGCCATCAGGCAACCGGCCAACGCAGATGAAACGCTGATGAGCCAGGCGGCTAAAGCCAGTGGAAAGGACGGGGAACGGTTTGAGGTTACGGCCTCTTGCAGGGAGTGGATGTCGTTTGACAGGGCAGAGCGCGCAACCTGGATGCCTTGCAATTGTTGGTTGAGGTTCTGTTTCAGCTGCTCAAGCTCTTCGATGGCGGCGGCGGTCTGTGAGAAGGACTCTATATCACTGAGCAGTTGGGCCGCGCTGCGCCTCAGTATGGCCGACTGGGTTGCGCCTGGTCCTGTACTTATACTCGTCAGGGTGTTGGAAACAGCACCCAGCTCCAATGCGCGGTACCGGCCGCTGTCCGAAAACACCTGGGTAACGTTGAGATAGTGCCTGTTTAACTGTAAGGCAAGTTCATAGGTGGCCGCGATCTGATCAGAAGTGGCCCCAAACTGGTGAATTCCAACGGCCAGGTCAGCTCCTTTTTCAGCCAGAACCCGTGCATTCAGAATTATCTCTTCCCGTTTACTCTCCAGCTGTACAAGTTGCGAACGGCTTTGAATCAGCTTGGCGACCTGATCAGAGAACTGACCGAAGCTTGTCTGGAAGGGCTGGATATCGTCTGGGATAAGGGTGTCGACGGCGGTCAGATCCTGTTTGATGCTGCCGTTCATAATCGTTTGATAGGTGACAATGTTCTTGTCGCTTAACGATTTCAGCGACGCCAGCTCTTCTGATCCATTCAGCAGGCCCTCTGCCTTACCGGCAATACTCGCCAGCCCGCCCTGCAGCTGCTGCAGCATGACTGCATGACGCAACTGAGCATCACGCAAACTCTGGTTGTAGAGCTGGCAGTAGATAGCAGCGCTGCATGTGATAAGGCTGATTAACAAAATGGCTTTGGTTGTATTGGGCAGAACGGGCATAAGAACTCTCTTGGAAGGTGCTTTTAAAGAGACAGTGCAGGGTAATAAATCCGGCTTTTTTTAACCTCTCCCTGTCTTTCGTAGTAGGTAATTTGTTCATCGTAATGTGGTGTTGGTGGGGGTGATAAATGATTCACAAAGTTGTACTGGTCAGTGGTTTGGTTGGCGTATTGTCGGGTTGTACGTTGTTTGGCGACATGGTGACACCCAGCCAGGATGGCTACTTCCAGCCAAAGCCCGTGGCGAGCCAGGATCCTTATTGGCAGCGCTTCTATGAACTGGAGCAGGAAATAGCAAACCTGAAAGCGCAGATGGGGAAATCCGCTGATCAGGCAACATCCAGCACGGCACCGCAATCCGGTCAATCGGCCATTCAGCCACTGGCCGATGATTTTCTGGCACGGCTGCGCAGCAAGGCTGATCGGGCAATTCAGATTATCGATCGTGCCATTGCTGCTCTGGATACAACAGGCAACCCTCAAGTGGCGGATGCTGGCGGGCATGATCCAATGGAGTCTGCCTCCGATTATGGGGTTGCCACCATTAATACCCAAATTGCGGTGGCGGGCCGGGTGCAACGCAGTGAAGCGGGTGATGTTGTTGGGCAAACCGCCGACACACAGGTACGTCAGGCGCGTTACAACTATTCGCTGGTTTACGTCTATCCGGAGCCTAAACCCTGGAATGAGATGTGGGACAAACTGGAAGCGGTCAATGAACAGGATAAATGGCGTGGTTCCAATCCGGAGAAGCCCAGCTACTTCATCTATGTGGGTGCCTACCTCAAGGAGTCGGATGCCGTGACCCGACACGATTCATTGGCATCCTTGCTGGGTGAAGGGCCGGAACTGAGAGTGAATGCGCGAACTTCTGCACTGGCTTCGAATTAGTTGAGCAATTTTTTGTTTTTCTTTGTGGCTTGTATGTCTTTTATATCGATCCTTTAGAGAATTGGGAGTAGTTGGTGATGATTCGATCTGTTGCGTTAGGGTTGACGCTATTTGGGGTGCTTTGTTGTGCCAGAGCTGCCTGGGCTGTGCAAGATTCTACACAGCCGGCGGAGCTGGAAAACGTAAGAGCTGAGCTTGAAGAGGCCAGGTCTGCCATTGAAGAGGCGCGACACATTGCTGAGCAGATCGTGGTAGAGGCGCAACAGCAGGCCAACCAGATACGCAAAGTCGTCGCGGTGAATGACATGCCTGTGGATTTGACCCCGGTTGAGATTCAGCGCGGGCAAGTGGCCGTGGAAATTGCTGCCGGAACGGTGGAAGAAATCGCTGTTGCCATCATGCCCTCTGATTGGCGGGTGTTGGTGGATGTTAAGAACAAGGACATTTTGCAAAAACGCTTTCAGTACGTAAGTACAAAGAGCCGGGATCAGGCACTCAGGGATCTGTTATCCCCCATTGGATTGAAACATCAGTATTTCTTCGATTTGAAAGATGAAGCCGGCGCGAAGAAGCCATTGCTTGTCATCAGTCAGCGCTAGCAGGGGGCCACATCATGTATTTTAACGTAAAAGCATTTTCATCTTCTTTCTTATTGGCCACATTGCTTGGCGGCTGTGCGGTAACGCCTTACAACGAAGAAGAAAAATATCAGCCGCTGCAGGAAAAGCCGACTCAACTGGTTGTTGAGCGCAGTGACACCTATGTGCGTGAAGTGACACCGGAAGAGGCGATTTTTGGTCGCAAGATTAACTTCAGCGGCCGGGTTGCCCTGATCGACGCCATTCGCACTCAGTTGGATGACGTCAATATTATCCCCGGTGACGAAAACGTATTACTGAACCAACAGGTCAGCGTGTTCGCCCAGGACATGTATTTGAAAGATTATTTCCGCTACCTGGAATCCGTTACCGGCTATGATATCGAGTATTCAGCCGGTGTGGTGACCGTAAGATCCTTTGTGCGGAAAGAGTGGAATGTCGCTGCTTTTGCGTCCAATAGAAAGGTTAAATTGAAGGTGGGTTCCACATTTAACACAGAAAGTACCACCACCCGGGCCGACGGAGCAACATCCTCCAGTGGCGGTAACGATAACAAGATTGAGAGCACCTATAACGATGATGAGTGGAGCATCCTGGTGGACGGTGCCAGAGATATTCTTAATATCACCGGTAAAAAGGCCAAGGACTCTCCCGAGCAGTTGAATCCGTACGTACAGGCCATCCGTTCCGTGGGCACCATCAGTGTGGGTGGCCAGGCCAGCCGTGTTAATGCACTGGATGAGTTCATTTCCAATCTGATTACCCGGGGGCAGCGCCAGGTCAATATCAATGTTCAGGCCTACGACGTGACGTTGAATGACGATCGCGGTGCGGGGATCGACTGGACTCAACTGGCGCTGAAGGATGCCACCATCAACGGTAATCCACTTGATTTCAGTCTAAACAGTATCCTTTCAAGCAATGGTAATACCAATGTCAGCAAAAATGTTGTCAATGAAACCAATGGGATTTTTGCCAGTAATGTAGGTTATGAGAGCGACTCAGTGAATGCCCAGGCTATCGTTCGTTTCCTCAGTACCTATGGTGAGGTGGAGCTGCTCACACAACCTAATGTTACGGTACGCAACGGTTCCTATGCGTACATTTCAACCGGTGAAGAGCTGACCTTTATCGGCGAAATCGAAGTGAAGGAAGGTGACAACAATAACGATCGAACCACCGCGACACTGAATTCGGTTCGCGTAGGGGTGACCTTGGCAGTAACGCCCCGCATATTGGGGGATGGCCGCATTATGCTGGAGATCTGGCCGGTCATCAGTTCCGTGTCGGGTAGCGAGAAGTACACTTTCGAGGGGTTGGAATACGAAGTACCTAATATCGCTCTGAACGAGCTGTCCACAGAAGTGATCACTGAGAGTGGCAAGCCCATTCAGCTGGGTGGTTTCATCCGGCGCTCGGTGGCCAAGAGCCTGCAGGATCTACCCTGGAAAGACTCAGTGACCCAGACCGTGATCAACCCACTTTTCCGCTCTGAATCCAACGAGTTGAAGCGTCGAGAGCTGGTGCTCACGGTGACACCCACCATCGTGGAGGGAGTATAACCGGTGAGCTCGCTGGCGGATTTTATCAAACGTCCGGTAGCCATACAGGGCCGGGAAGTGGTGTTGCTTCCCGATCTGGTGGGGCCGGTTCCCATCAGTGAGCAACACCAGTATGTCGAATCCTGTGGCGCCAGCAACACCTGCCCGGCAATCCATGTCCGTGAAACCGACATTGAAGAGATGCGCGAGCGCTATCCGGAATATCCGGTTTACGGGTTGTGGCATGTGCTGATAAACAGCGGGCTGGTGTCTTTCAAGCGCACATTGCAGGTGATACCCATCACTCAGGATGATGGCTATTACATCCATTGTGACTTGGGGCGTGCAGAGTATTCCGGTATTTATGAAGCAGGCTTCTTTGCCGCGGATGCCGGATTCACCCTGGATGAAGCGCAAGTGGTCAATGCCGATCTTGAGCAGTTGGTATTACCGGATCAGGAGGCGAAACTGGCCTCCGAATTGCGGTTCGAGCGTCAGTTGGTTACGCGACAGGCATGGTCCTATCTTGCAATCAGTGTGGTGACGGTTGTGGCAATGGCCTTTGGGGTGAATTTTTTACTAGCCCAAGTTTACGATCGCGCCCATCGACAGTTGGAGAGTAAAAACGCGATGTTGGAGGATCTGCAGAGCGGTCTGGATAAGCTTCGGACCACGCGCTTGACGGAAGTACCCAATGATCAGGAGACTCTGGAGCGCCTTGCGATTCTGTGGAGGGAATACCCCAATATTGAAACAGAAGGTAGTCAATCGCTTGAACACCCATCCATGGTGTTGACCTACCACAGCGAGCAAGGATTTAAAAGCGTGCCCGACTATACGTGGTTAAAGAGTCGGTACGATCCCAAAGGCCTGGTTACCATCACCATGCAGAACCGGGGGCGGTGACATGAACTGGATATCTGCAAAGGTGAGCTTTGTAAAGTATTGGACTTGGGTACATTGGCTTGCGATGGCTGCTGTATTGGCCATATCGGTGAAAGAACTCTACGAGAATCAGGTAGCTCGACTGCGGGCACTTGATCAGCAGAGCGTGGAAGTGATCGATGAGAACATACAGGAATACAACACCATGGCTGAGCGCCTGGCCCAGCTCGAAGTATTGCCACCGGTAGAACGCCAGTGGCAGTACATTCCTGCCATCGCCAGTCAGTATGGGGTGGAGCTCAGGGTGTTGGCGCAAAAGCAGAGTGGCATGTACGACGGGCCTTTACAGGCATGGCACGGGCAACTCTCCGGGCGGGTGGGATCAGTTTTGGTGGCGGCGTTGGAGGTCCAGAAAACCGTGCCCACTTTTTTGTATCAGATCGTAATCAAAAGCGGCGAAGCAACATTGAATTTTTCCGTTTTGGGCAGTGAATAGGTGAAACTATGAAACGTTATTTGACACTGGGTTTGGTTGGGGTGGCGGTAATCGCGCAGGCCGAAATGGATGGCTCCAAAATTTTGATGGAAGAAGCGGAGCGGGCCAAAGAGGTTCAGCGCTTGGAATATCAAGCCGAGCTCCTCAAACAAAGGGCTGAGATTGCCAGGTACGTGGAAGAAATTCAGAAGTACGGGGGTGATGTATCTGACCTGGGGGTACAACTACCTCCATCTTCACATGCAACGACTACTCCCGGTGCTGCCAAGAACACCAGTGCAAAGCAAAAGGATCACTTACCCAAAGTGCTCCACATTGAAAATAATCGGGCGGCTTTTGAAACCGAAGAGGGCAAAGTGTTTGGAAAAGTAGGTCAGACTTTGCCCGGTGGCTATCGAGTGGTGGCCATCAGCATGCGAGACGGTGTGCGATTACAAAAGAATGGAATGCGGTATGATATCGATATCGCCTGGTAAGGGTGAATAATGTCCGATAAGCAACACTCTCGATTACATCAACAGTTCGAACAGCTGCTGCAGGAGCTGATCAGGCTTGAAGCGCTAACAGAGCAATCGTGCCGAAATCTGCCTTTGCCTACCGAGGCAGGTGAAATTGTTCCCCGGTTATGGGAGGGGGGCATTGATGATGTCAAGCTGGCGCAATCGCTTTCCAACTTGTTCAAAAGGGAGTTGTTCAATGGAGTTGTACGGGATCGGGACAGTCTGATACGCAGCAGTAATGACCGTTGCCCATGGCTGATCGTCGACCGGGTGCTTTATGTCTCCAATCCGTACGATCGCAGTCAGATCGAACCGTTGATGCGGCGCAAGAATGATCCCAAGGACAAGCTCAAATTCGAGAAGCTGGGTATTCTTGCAATGTCGGATTTCGAGTCTGATCTGATCATCCAGGCGACACATGATCAGGGCGTGTCGGTATCAGAAGTGTCGGGTGCTTGGGCCAAAGGCTTCGTGGATGAATTACTCAACGAAGCGATTTCATTCCGCGCCAGCGACATCCACATCAATCCGGAATCCCACGGTGGCGTAATCAAATTTCGCATCGACGGCCGTTGCCAGGTCTGTCGCATTCCAGGGCTGCAGACCATAGAGCGCGAGCGTTTTCGGTTGGTGGCCAATAATCTGATGGAGCGGGTCGGCAAACAGAACAATTATCTGGAACCTTGCAGCGGTTATCTGGTGTTTCAGTCGGCGCACAAACAGGTGAGCATGCGTCTGGAGATGGCACCCGTTAAGATCTATTCAGAAATTCAACCCAAAATTACCATTCGCTTGCTTAATAATCAGCGTGGTGTCAACAAACTGGAAAGTCTCGGGCTTAGCCCCGCCCATGTAACCCAGTTGCGCAGTCTTGGCCACCGTGCTAACGGTATGCTGGTGATTACCGGCCCCACCGGCAGCGGAAAATCCACTACCTTGAAGGCTATCCTTAAAGACATTCGCGATAACTTTCCTGAAAAAGCCATTTACAGTATTGAAGATCCGGTAGAAGACCAGCTCGATGGCATTACCTCGCTGGAGGTAACCAAGCACATGGGATTTGCCAAGGCATTGCGATCACTGCTGCGCCATGACCCGGATGTAATTATGGTGGGTGAAATCCGAGACGGGGAAACAGCCGAGCTGGCTTTACGGGCCAGTATGACGGGGCATTTGGTATTAACAACGCTGCATACCAATGATTCCCACGGCGCCATTAACCGGTTACGCAATCTGGGTCTGGATAATGCCCTGATGGCCGAGAATCTCATGGCAGTAACAGCCCAGCGCCTGGTCAATAAGGTGTGCCCGCATTGCAGTACCATGGTGCCGATTACCCAATCCAAGGAACTGTGGGCCAAATATCAACATATTCCAGAGCTGAAAAATCCCGAAATATTAGTGCCTGTGGTGTCTAATAAAGAAGGATGTCAGCACTGCAACTTTGGCTATACCGGTCGCCATCTGGTGTGTGAACTGTTTATGAATGATCCAGATTCAGAAAGTCAGATCATAGAAGGTTTGCCCTCCAACGAAATCCGCCGTCTGCAGACGCGCCGCGGCGTGTTTAATGACTTATGGGATGATGGCATACGCTTGGTAAGGGAAGGTGTAACCACACTGGAAGCACTGGAAAACCGGATTAATCCAATTCGAGTGGCGCGTGCCTATCGCAAAGCAGATTACACCAGGCCATCCACCCGCAGTTTCAATAAACAAGAAGGCCCCATGCTGGACATGGAGCAAGCATAGATCACTTTTTCTGACCAAAAGGATAGAGGAAACACAATGGGCATAAAGCAGTTTAAACAACAGAATGGCTTCACCCTGGTGGAATTGATTGCGGTAGTGGCGATTATTTCCATGATTGCTGTATACATAACCATTGAAATCAATCAGTCCAGTGACGATGCCAAGATTGGTTTGGCGACTGCGTTCCTGACCTCGAATGTGCCCAGTGCCATCTCCTCTTATCGGGCGCGGCATTTGTCCAGCTGTGTAACCATGGTAAATCCAGAGAATAACGGAGACGACTTGGATGGTGATGGCGTTGTCACGGTGAAGGATCTGTTAATGGCCCGTGGCTTGGCAAGTACGACACCCTGGGCAGATGAATGGGAGGCCACCTTTGATAATGCAACACGTGAGATCACCCTGGTGTTCCCGCTGACCGGTACCAACGCTGGTGATGTGGCTGCCGCTTTAACCTCAAATCTTGAGAACCGATCCCAGATAGTGTCAATAGATAATGGATTGGATGAGAACGCTACTTCTGGCGATATTACTATCGTGTACAGCTGCTCCTAAGCCACCATGTATTACGTTGTTCAATATTTAGATGCCAAAGGTGAACAGGCCTCCATTAAAGTGGAGGCTTCTACCCGGGAAGAGGCAAGGTGGCATTCCAGAATTCCTGAACGCCGCATTATCGCGGTACGGGAAGATGTTCTCGGACAGATTGCATTTGCGGTTGAGCCGCCCGGGCCGGATCGCAAGAACCAGGCTTTGTTTATGCAATCCTTGAGTAGTTCGCTGTCCAGTGGCAAAACAGTAAAGCAGAGTGTTGAGCAGCTAATAACTAAGAATCGGTGGCTAAAAGCAAAGCAGGAGAAGATCGATGATTGTGAAAGTCTCGCCGACTACCTTGCGCTTTTTCGCTTCGACCACTTTGCCATATTGATGGCCAGAGCAGCCGAGAAGGCCGGTGATTACTCCCATGCACTGCGCCAGGCAGCACAGTTTCTACTGGCCAGGGAAAAGATCAAATCAGAGGTCAGCTCTGAGCTTAAGACCGGCTTGGTATACATCTTTGTCGGGTCTGCTTTCTTTTTTGTGGTGCCGGCGTTCCTGGACAATTCCCTGCAATCCTTAATGGGTATTGGTAGTAATGGATTTGTTAAGCCCAACCGGTTCACCAATATTCTAATGGCCATGGGGCAGTTCACCAAAAATTATGCGTGGATTATTCCCCTGTTGTTATTGGTAGGTTTTTTCTATCGGTCTCTGGTTTGGACTGTGCTTAAGCGACTTCCGTTGTTTAATCTGATGGAAACAAAAATGGTACAGGAACGATCCATTGAATTCATTTCGGTCTATGAAATGTTGCACAAGGCCGGGTATGTGGATTCAGAAATAGTAGCAGAGTTAATGAGATCAACCCGTGGGGCACTTCGCTCCAAGTACCAACGGGTGTACGCGCATCTGGCGAAGTCTGAAGAGCTGTCTGGTGCCTTGGCGGCTGAAGACTGGGATGATTCCCTGATTGAGGCGATGCAGGTTTTCAATGAGGTTGACGAGCAGCAGCAGGGGTTTATCCTGGATTCGGTCAAAGATACGTTGCACCTGAAAAATGTTCACACCAGTCGCCAGATCTCAAAATTCCTGTCACGTATCGGATTTGCCATGATGGTTCTGGCTGCCGTGGTTGCCGTTCTTGGCTTCTATTTGCCGCTGGCAGGTGCCGCATCCAACGTAGGTACCTGAATGAATGCGCTGGACGAAAACAACGGTATAAGTCTGGTTGAGATGGTGACGGTAGTGGCATTGATTTCACTTTTCAGCGCCTTTGCATTGCCGACGTTTTTTTCTGAACGTCAGTATCAGGAGGTGGCCGACGCAGTTCGCAAGGCGCAGCAGATCGCCACCAGCATTGATTATGGCCGTGCCATGGGTGTGGTGGAACCCTTCGAAGGCAGTTTGGCCGCTTTCATTGCCGATGCTGATAACCAGGTGGAGGATTATATGGTAGTGATAACCGATCCTTTTGAGTTCCAAGGCTACACAGCGCAAGAGCTGTTTTTTGTTACGGTCAACAGCTATTCGACGCAGGTGTCATTTGGTCTATCCGGAGATGAATTCCAGGATTTTAACTTTCCCTCTTCGGTTCGCTCCGTGGAGGTGGATGAGGATACTGGCATCAGCACCGTCACCTGGACTGTCGGCCCCTCAGTGGGCAGTGCCTTGAATATTGCTTATGGAGTAAATCACTACATCAATGCAGATTAAACATCAGGTTGTTACACGAACCCCATTGGGCGGATTTACTTTGGTTGAGGTGTTGGCATCAGTGGCACTGATCTCCATTGTAGCGGCCTATTTCGTGCATATACAGATTCAACAGGTGCAGGAACGGGTGGTGGAAGCGTTGGCTCAGGATGTATTGACGCTGGCAAATGCGTCGATGACGTATTTTTCCCAGACCAATGAGTGGCCTGATCAGGAAAATGGGGATTGCGATGATCTGATAGCTACATTGGGTGGGCTTGGAGCCTTTCCAGTGGCTGTTGGTGGATATCAGGGGCCGGATGGTATAACGCTGGCCACCCGTTGTGAAGATACAGGTGATCTTGGCAGAACATTGCTGATATCCGTGAATTTTCCATTTGGCGCGGATGATCAGGCCCAGATGTTGATGAGCTATTTGCCAACATCAGTGAATGAAGATGTGGATGATGATGAGGGGCCTGTGGTAACGCATTATGTTGCAACACCCAGGAGAGCATCAGAACGCTATCGTTTTTATCGAATTGCGCTCGAAGAACGAGGTATATTTCGCCTGAGCAAACCGGACTGCCCGGGTAGACGTAATGATCCCGCGCATATCCTGCTGCCCCAAGCGATTTGTATGCCAGCTTCCGCGCAGGGGTTGGGAGGCTACTTTTTTGACGAGATCGATGACGACGACGATTACTGGGAGCTGCAGTTGTTGGTGGCAGACGGAGAGGAAAATAACAACGTGAGTGATTTCATGGAGTTTTCCGGCATACCCACCTGTGATGGTAACCGGGTTTATGTGGGGGCGATCACCTATTGTGAAACCCGCTAATGTTCAAACCGGGATGTCTTTGATTTGGGTATTAGTATTATCCACTGCGCTTTCCCTGGCCCTGATTCAGTATTCTTATGAAGTAAAGATCAAGAATGAACGCGTAGCATTTCAGTTTACTCTTTCTCAAATTCATAGCGTCCTGAACATGGCCTACAAATACAGGCTTGAACGTGGTGTTTGGCCCCGCGATTATCGAGGCGACTGCGAGATGCCGGATCAGTTTTTGGATAACGCCCTTGGCTTTCCGATTCTATATAACGGTTGGGGCTATCAGATCGAGGGTGTTGAGGATTGTGATGATCTGGGGGATCGATATGCCATTGAACAAATCGTACCAGAGAAATATCTCAGTCGATTTTCGGGCCTGCTGGGTGAAGATGTGTCGGGAAGCACGTCCGGAGTCGCGAGTAATATGATCAGAATGCAGATCGTATTTGATGAGTCGATGGCCAATAACAAAATAATAAACTTCGGAAAACTCCAGCGGTATAAAAATTTCGCTTTGAGATTTGATGAAATGGTCTGCTCAGATGGCCGGTCTGCGAACTACCTGGTGGCGTTGGATGCTGCGTGCGGCATGGCCAAGGATAAAAGTGGTGATGGTGTTGTCGCGCCTGATCCAATATTTGACGGCGTTTCTATGGGTGTCCTGGCTCAGTCTGGCCAAGTTCAGGTTGATTACAGAATGTTTGTAGAGGGCGCTTATGGTGTAGACAGCCTTTATGATGACAATGGTGAAGCTATATTCGATGATGGGTTTATGTACGCAGATGAGGGTTGCCCGGTATCTCAGCCAGGCTACCGCTACGCTATTGATGCCGCTTTGCTTGCCTGGTGCGAATAATAGGAGTTTTTATGACGTTACTTAAATGGAATTTATGGGCTTTAACATTCGTCGTTCTTGTATCCTGCGGGGGCGGCGGAGGTGGGGGTGGTGATTCTTCACCCAGCAATCTGGAAGATAACCCAGAACCTGAGTTGCCGCAGGATCTGCAAACCGGGATCTTTACGGATGCCCCGGTGACGGGTTTGCGGTATGAACATGGTCGAATCACCGGCTACACCGACGATGGTGAGTTCCAGTACGATGCCAATAGCTCCGACCCGGTTTGTTTTTATATCGGCGAGGTGCGTTTGGGGTGTTCCGTTGTGGGGGCGATTATCACGCCTTTCGATCTGTCCGCTCCCGGTCAACCCGCTGGTTTACAGTCTGGCTACAATATTACCCGATTGCTGAATAGCTTGGACGTGTCGGATACACCTGAGATTTCCCTGTCTGAAGAAACCCGAAGAGCCACCGGCATCATTACTTTTGCTGTCAGCGATGCTGTTTTTGCTACGGATGAACTGGTTGTGGATCTGGTGAATCGTTATGCTCCGGAGGGTGTTTTATTGTCCCGTGAGCAAGCATCAAACCTGATTGCTGATAATGCCGATGTTCAGACGGCAATATCAAATCTAAATCAGGTACTGAATGAGTCCGTTTCGGGTATTACGATTCGTTGGAATGGTGCCCTGACCGGCCCGGGGGTGCTTGCGCATATAGAATCTGAGTCGGAGTCCGGGAATAAAGAGCACCT
>DKQK01000023.1:0-1565 GCA_002471665.1 Gammaproteobacteria bacterium UBA7310 | reverse complement strand
GATGGAAAATACGTTTATATCACATGGGGCGAGGACGGTAATCCGAAACGAGTAGTTCGCAATGGCGTGGTTTATGGATATTTCAATTTTTTGAAAACCCGCCAAGAGGATTGGATTAACACCTCGACGTATCAACCCCAACGAACCGGATACCTGGTAGGTAACGGTGGCTTTTCTGACAAGATCGAAACAGGGTATGTTTCTCCCCAAATTGCTGATGAGCTTGAGCTCCTTGTGGGAAATCTCGGTAACCAGGCCTTGTCACAGGCATCAATGTTGCGTATCGCCAGTCATGCCATGATCGTTAATCAGTATGTCTTGTGTTCCGGGAATGCAGCCAATGAGTGTGCCACCCAGGTTTCGGATGCGCTGCTGAATGCCCAGGCCGACAGCGGTTATGAGGATCAGGTTATTTCGTGGGTTCCTGAGTTTTTAGAAACGGATTTATGTTTGCCGGCAGTGGATGAGACAAGCCCCAGAAGTTGTGGTTTTACTCCTAATCTTGAGGAGTTTACCGTTGTGTTGTCATCTCGTGCTCAGAACTTCAGTGGAATGGTGGAGCCAGATTGGAACTTCCCACCTGATGACTTACCTCAGGATATCTTGGATGCTTTGAGCACGTTTAAAATTGAGATGTCGAAGAAGTTTGGGGGTGTTGAAGCGGTAATCAGATGGTGGTGTGAGGCGGATAGAGTTATTTACGAATTTTCAGACGATGTCTTTTATTTAGGAGACAGGGGGGGGAGCCTGGATTGCTCCCTTGAACGGAACTCCTATAATCAGATCATCAACTGCTTCGTTGGTGGGGCGAGAAATATTAGTAATATAGCATATTGTCCTTCGTATGGAATCAACTCAACTGCCGATTGGCCTGGATACATGTCCGATAGAAGCTTGGTGATGGACGTGGCGTCTAAGGTTAGATCAGGATTTGGTTTTATTCTTCGAGACTACGGAACGACAAGGTACTTGGCTGGCGATATAGCCTATGTGACAGAAGATGAGTATGCGATTTTTCAGTCGGGTCAAGGCTATGTGAGGGCATTGTTTGATGAGTCTGGTCGCGATTTAGAAAAGCAATCGTATTATCAGACTCGAGCCGATGGGTTTCCCTTTCGTGCCATGATAAATTACGACTACAGTGGGGATGGAGTGTGGTACAAGGGTTATTTCTGGGCTTGGGTAAGTAATGGGTATTTCCGTGGCCCCGATGGATCTGAGCTGCGTATAGGGTTTGCCCATGGCAATGATTTTTAGGATCGTTGATGTTGCCGCACGAAGCGGCGGTATTATCAAACGTGGTTGGCTAATCTTGATACAGGATTGTTCTCTTGTTGTGTCCTATGGTGGCGTTGGATGCTGCCTATGGCCTGGCCGAAGATAAGAATGGTGATGATGTTGTCACACCTTACCCAATAATTGACCGCTTTTCCATGGGGCCCTGCCTCAGCCAGGTTACCGCTACGCTATCGATTCCGCTTTGCTTGCCTGGTGTGAATAATAGGAGTTTTTATGACGTTACTTAAGAGCCTGCTGAAAACCCCCTGAAATCCTGTGCTCCCCCT
>DKQK01000029.1:133281-133435 GCA_002471665.1 Gammaproteobacteria bacterium UBA7310 | reverse complement strand
TTCAACAGCCTGCTAGACCTATTTAAAACCACGCAATTTATGTTTCAGCGCTACTTGGATAATACAATTGCAACACTCATTGCTGGTAGAGTTCAACAAACGTGATCACTATCAGCCACTCAAATATTTAATACCACTACCCAAACTTATAGCG
>DKQK01000029.1:65021-132901 GCA_002471665.1 Gammaproteobacteria bacterium UBA7310 | reverse complement strand
TCAAACTACATGGCACCATTTAACATTTACATCTACGTACCAAAAACGTATATCCCCAAATCAACCGTCTTGAGTACGATATCAACCTATCCACATCCGTACATTTATCTTCCTAACTATCTGATAAACAATGATATAGCACTTATTTAAATTCACCTAATCACCCGAGATATACGTCTCTACGACTTATATCCCCTCATCTCATTCCTGTCGGTAAGGTAATGTTTTTTAAATAATTATCAGTAATTTTACACAAGCCTCACCAGATCACCGTCCCAACCACAGATGAACACAAGGCCGATAATTAGGGGCTAACGATTCCGGGGATATGGCGGTAAGGTCGTGATGCGGTGGTCCACTAACGGGCCACCCACGGTGAAGTGGTACAAACTTTGGAGAGTATGATCAGATACTCCGAGCAATTCATGCACGGGGTCATCAAAGTAACAGCCGATTCCGGTGCCACGCAGGCCGGCGGCCTCCGCCTCCACGTACAACACCTGCCCCATTACCCCCGCCTCCCAGAACAACCTGCGGTAATGCCAGGAACCTTGTATCAGCGCGGCATCAAATTCAGCCAACATCGCCACACTAAAACAACTGTCACCGGCAATGGACTGCTGGCAACTTAATTTCGAGATGGTGCGTTCTGCTTTGGCCAGAAACAAACAGTATAGCGGCAGGCTTGGAGGGGCCACTTCTGCCTGTTGCCACAGAAATTCCCGGCGCAGTGACTGGCGCATCATGCCCTCCCCTTTTTTACTTCGTGGCATTGCATACAGCCCAGGTGCAAGCCCTTCCACCCGATGAACAAACAGGATCAGGTGCAACTGGGGCAACCACGGTGCAGCGCTCCAGGGTGCCATGGAGGCGCGAACCTGCAATTGATCCAAACAACGCACAAAAGCAGGTAGCGGCATTTCAGTTTTACCATCAAACGCCTGAGCTGAGCGGCGCCGACGAAACAGCTTGCCGGCCGAGCCCGGATGATTCGTTGGAACGGCAACACCCGGAGTGGTGTGGTCGCAGCTTTCCTCGTTCATCACCATAGGTTCGGAATCCGGCTTTTCACAGGCCGAACTCACGTCGTCGATCAGTTTCCATTGGTATAGGTGACGTTGATCCAATACATTAGCCTGCCCAAACCAAGTGCCTCGTTGCGATCGTAGCAATAAGCGCTCTACATCCAGGCAAGGGTTGCTGCACTGGTCTGTCACCATCGACATGAGCAGGTCAGGGTGCTCATGTTCAGCATCACCATAATCCGCATCCCGTTCGAGCCCCAGCAAATGGCCCAGACTGCAATCGCCCATGTGCAATTGAGGTTTTGCGCTCCACCCTAACGCGGCGGCACTGTAACTGACTGCAGCCATCGCATGGCCCACGTCGTGCTGGCAGTAACGATAGGCACGCTCACCATACTTCCAGGCCTCACGCCAATGTACGGAGCTAAACGCCACATGTAGGGCTGCATCGCGTGGAGCACTGTCGCCGCCCTCCTCCAAAAAGGCGCAACGCAGTTCCAGGGCATGTTCATCGGCACGATAATGGTAAACACCATCAGCCAGCCCTGCTACGCTCTCCGCGATCACATAGGTTTCAGTGGGATGAAGATTACCGCTGGAGGGATTCACCCGCAGCGACCAGCGGGCGGCACCATATTGTTTCCAGGCTGAGAGTGCCAACGCGTTTTCCAGCAAGATGGAAACACTGGTGAGCGCTAACGAATGAACGGGTATTGGATCACTTGATGATAGGTTCGAAAACGGCACCGATAACTGATCAGCCACCAACGGAAGGGCAATGCATTCAGCGCCGTCAAAACGCCGGAATGGGTCCGGTTGCGCATCCCAATCCAGGGTATCAGGGCCCCTGGCATAGCCATCCAATCGATGCTTGGTCCGATCATGGTACTGAACAACAAGATCCCGGTTGGAAGAATCCGTCATACTTTAACGTGGGGTACCGGTGGCGTGGTACTCAGCTCATGCTCGAGACAGGTTACAGGTGGGCCCAATTCCCCGCTGGGTAGCTGAAAGCTCACCAGGAACAACTCTTCGTTAGGGTTTTCTTCCAGATGGCCGGTGTTGATCAACATACCCATGGTGCCAACTTCGGCAAACACCTCGTTGTCGTCGGCATGAGGAACAGATCCGTCGTTTACGATACGAACGGCAGCGTAGATTGCGTCGCCATTGTGGACGTGTCTCAGGCTCATGGTTGGATTTCCTCTACGGTTGTCGCAAAGCCAACAAAACTGACACGGCACCAGGCCAATAGTAAAAGGGTAATCATGCTATGGCTCCTTGTAATTCCCCGTTTGTCAGGGTGTTAAGGAAAACAGGGCAGCGGTGTCTCTGTTTTCCTTATGGAGTCAATGCAATTGGTTTGCCAGAGGATTATTTTTTGGCAACGAAGCGCTCACGAAATTCCTTAACCACAATCGGCCAAAACTCTCGGATGTTTTCCCACTTGTGTTCCATCTCCTGCAGGTGCTCATCCAGATGTTCGATACTTTCGTGCTGCTCTTCTTCCACCGCCCGGTTCAGCTGCTGCTTCATACTGGCAAGGGCAGCTTCCATCTCTTCAATTTTGCGTTCCAGCTCTTGGCGCTTTACGTTCATGGCTTGGTTCCCCACTGACTGGATCACGCGGCAATCAGATTGCTGATGCCGATCATCACAAAAGGAATGACAAAGAACATCCCTGCGATGTAGCCCAAGGCCACCAGTTTGTTGCGCACGGCAACATCAGCGATTTTTTCGGCGCCCTTGATGGGCAGCTCACGCAGGAACGGTATGCTGTAAATAACCAGCACTCCTAATACATTATAGAGCAAATGCACCAACGCGATTTGAAGCGCAAAAACCGCGCTGGGGCCCACAATGGCGGTGGCTGCCAACAATGCGGTGATACAGGTACCGATATTGGCGCCCAGGGTGAAGGGGTAAACCTGGCGCAGGGAGAAGACCCCACTGCCCGCCAGTGGAACCACCAGGCTGGTGGTGGTTGAGCTGGACTGCACCAATACAGTCACCACCGTACCGGAGGTAATTCCACTGATGGGGCCACGGCCCACGGCAGAGTGGAGAATATCCTTGGCCTTGCCCACCATCAGGGACTTCAGCAGCTTCCCAATGAAGGTAATCACCACAAAAATGGTCAACACACCCAACAGGATCATCACCCCACCGGTGAGCATGTCCGGCAGGCCGTTCATGGTCGACTCGATGAGTTTGACCGGCGGTTTTACCACGGGCTTAATGAAATTCATTCCCTTCATGGACATGGATTCCGCCCCAATCAAATGCGTCGAGAGCCAGCCACCGGCCTTCTCCAGAAAGCCGAACATGATCTCGAGGGGTAAAAAAATCAATACACACATGATGTTAAAGAAGTCGTGGATGGTGGCCGCCGAAAATGCACGTCGGAATTCATCGCCCCGGCGCACATGGCCCAAGCTGACAATGGTGTTGGTAATGGTGGTGCCGATATTGGCTCCCATGATCATGGGAATCGCAATCCCCACCGGCAACCCGCCTGCCACCAGGCCCACGATAATGGAGGTAACCGTACTGGAAGACTGAATCAGAGCAGTGGCAACCGTACCCACCACCAAACCGGCCACCGGATTACTGGCAAAAGCAAACAGCTCCTTGGCGTGCTCACCGGCGGCCAGCTTGAAACCACCACCAATCAGGGAAACAGAAACCAGAAGCAGGTATACCAAACCGGCGATCTTCAGCCATTTCAACCAGCTGGGGCCATGTGCCAGCTCAGCTGCGTGGCTATCTGAAACATGGGTGGGTGTCGCGGTCAAGACCGTTTCCTTAGACATGTTCTGCTGCTCGTTTTAGTGGTGGATCACAAAATGCGTGTAACCTACCACCAAACCGCGCTTATTACACTATGGTTTCAGCTCAAATTTTGGAAGGTTTTGTACAGAAAACGAACAGGGTGCAACTTCAAATACCGGCCGCCTACCCTATCTGCCTGTCGGGCTTGGTATTTTTCTAATCAGCGCCCACGACCCGGAAGGCTTGATCCTAGTCAGTGTTTGAGGTGCTTTCCGCCAGCAGCCGTTCCTGGATCGCTTCCCTCACCTCAGGATCAGCATCCTCCGTCATCGCTTCCAGACAGGATAACGGTGCATTCAGCACAGCCGCCAGACGCACTGTCCAATCCTCGTCATCCAGCAGGACTTTCACCGATTCCCCACTCATGCGGGAGGCCACAATCCGGCGCACCTCGGGCTCCGGATCCATCGCCATCAACCCCAGGCTTTCTTCCGGCAGCCGCTTGGCCACCAGCTTGCGTACCTGACGGTCGGCATCACGCATAAACCGAAACAAGCGGCCTACCGGCAAGCGCTGCACCACGTAGGCCCGCACCAGGTAGTCGGCGTCGGACGCCATGCGCTCCAGCTGCTCGATAGGTAAACGGTCTGCCACGGTAATTCGCACTTCGCGGTCTTCATCATCGATCAGGGCCACCAACTGTTCCCGGGGTAGACGATAGGCCACGGCGCGGCGCACCGCCTCATCCGGATCGTTCATCAGTTGGGTCAACTTCTCCACCGGCAGGTAACGTGCGGCAATGGCCCGCCGTTCCCAAAACTTATCCTGGGTATATAAAGGTGCCAACTCCGGGTTGATGCGAAAGAAACGATCGATCTGGCGCCCACTGTCCACCACGACACAGCTGTCACCGGGATTGCAACGCCCGGACAGCAACAGCGTGCGCCGATACTGACACATACGGCAATCGGCTATGGGGGTCAGGTCATCATCGCAACGGGAATCCATTATCACGTCCACATCCTGTTCAGGCGGCTTCTTCCGCCACCACTTCAGCAAAGACAATACCCGATGCCACATCGGCATCCGCTGTCAGCGTGGAACAGTGAGCGCGGGAATCCACCAGGTAAACGTTATAACCTTCCGTTTCGGCATAGGCTTTAGAATAAATAACGTCATCGTCCATGCAATAGGTGAAATGACAATCCGGGAACTGACCGCGCAACTCAGTTAAGGTCTGTTCACTCAATCCCTTTTGATCCACATAATCCAAAATGGCTTGTAATGAATGTCGGTTAATCATGATGCTGCCTCCTGATTGAATCGAACCCGCTGTTCCGGCTTTTCACCCATCACCTTGGCCAACCAGGGCGGTGGGGACACTTTTAGCACTGTCTGCAGCTCTGCGATGTATTCATCGGCGGGAGCAGCGGCCTTCAATTTGATAGGATGCAACCCCTCACGGATCACTTTCGCCGCCGCCGGGCCCCCAATGGAGGTGGTACACAGTACATGACAGTCGTTGATCAACTCGGCGCGGTGTTTGTTCTTGTCCGCTTCCGGGTCGATCTCGGGTATGGTGCGAATTTCTATCAAGCGGATCTCATCGGCGGCCACCTGATAAATCAGGAATCGCTCACAGGAGCCGAAGTGGCCATCGATCTTATCGCCGTTGTCTGAGCTACAGGCCACCCGAATGGAACCCGGCATATCTCCCGGCTGGTAGGCACTGACTTCAGGTAGCGGTTCCGCTTCGAGCTTGATGCCACGGCCTTTCAAAAACGAAAGTGCACGTTTCAAATCGTGCTCATCCACAATATCCAATACACCATTGCCGGCCTGCTTCAACCGGTTAAGGCGCAATTTTGACAGTTTGCTGGTGGTAATAGGTTGACCTACAGCAGATATCACTACAGAAACAAATGATTTTGCGTCAACATCCGGCAACGCGCGCGCTGCCAGGCCGATGCGCAATGCCACATCGTCATTAACAGCCTGGGACACCATATTAGCCTGCCTCGCCACGCTTGGCGCGGACGGTGATGGGTAAGGAAGGGGCCGCTGTCAGTGGTTCCACATAGTAACTGGAACCATCCGCCAGGGTAATCTCACCGCCCCAACGGTCTTCCGCTTCATGTTCTATGGAAACAATATCCTCTTCCAGGTCCCGCTTGGCGACATAAAGCGTCATCTTGCCCGCTTCATCTTTACGAATCATTACGTTTGGCATAACACCACCTCACTGTTGCGGTTAATCGCGACAAGTCGCGTTAAAAAGTTCCGCAGCGGGCGGGAATTCCCGCTGCGGAATAAAGGACGATCTACAAACAACCTCTGGGAGAAGTTACTACTTAACGAACCAGGTCGTAGTTGTAGTCTGTTGTCTGCATGCCGCGGGTGGCTTCGTCCAAGCGCTCCAGCTCTGCATTCACCAGGGTAGTGAGGATTTGCATGGCGCCCTCATAACCCATAGTGGTTTGACGATGCAGGTGATGTCGATCGAAGATCGGGAACCCGATCCGGATCAGCGGCACTTCATGCTCTTTGCCTTTGTACAAGGTGTCCCGCTGGATGAACTTACCGTAGGAATTCCCGATCATGAAATCGGGCTTGTCGGTAAACACCAGCGAACGCATGTGCCACAAGTCTTTACCAATGTGCACTTCACTGTTGGCACCATAGGGTGACTCAGACAGGATTTTCTCCATTTCCTTTTTCCAGCGCTTGTTGGCGTTGTTACAAAGAATATGAATAGGCTCACAGCCCAGCTCCAGCAGGAACTTGACCATGCCTTCAACAAAGTCCGGGTCGCCCCACAGGGCATAACGCTTACCGTGCAACCAGGCGTGGGAGTCGGTCATCATATCAACCAGACGGCCACGCTCTTTGGCCAGGGATTCAGGAATTTCCTTGCCGGTAATTTCGCTGACTTTCATCAGGAACTCATCGGTCCAGTCCAGGCCCATTGGTATAAGGTTTTTGGGTACTTCGTGCTTCCAGGTATTGGTGACAAACTTTTTGGTTTTCTGCAAATGCCAAGGTTGCAACAGGAATGTGTTGTGCGCATTCGGTGCATCCTTGATTTCCGCCTGCGTGGTACCGCCGGCGTACATGCGGAACTCACCATCCGCTGGAGTATCAAGCACTTCTTCGGGATCGGACAACATGGTGAAATCCACGTCCATATCCTTCAGCATACGCTTGATAACACGGAAGTTACCCAAATAGGTTTCGAAGCCGGGTACGATGTTGATCTTACCGTTGCTACCGACTTCTTTGTCTTCCATATAGTTCAAAGTAAAGTAACGAATCATGCCTTCGAACATGTTATCCCAACCGGTTACGTGACTACCCACAAAGCTGGGGGTATGGGCAAACGGTACTGGGTACTCATCAGGAACATGACCTTCCTTCTTGGAGTTGTTGATGAAAGCGTTCAGGTCATCGCCGATTACTTCAGCCATACAGGTGGTCGATACCGCAATCATGTCAGGCTTGTAAGTTGCCTTACAGTTTTCCAGCCCGTCCATCATGTTTTTCTGTCCACCGAATACAGCAGCGTCTTCTGTCATGGAGTCGGATACACAGGCAATCGGCTCCTTGAAGTGACGGTTGAAGTAGGTCCGGAAGTACGCCACACAACCCTGACTACCGTGCACATATGGCATGGTCTTCTCAAAACCCAGGGCACAGAGTACTGCACCCAGAGGCTGGCAAGCCTTGGCTGGGTTCACTGTCAGCGCTTCGCGCTGAAAGTTCAGGTCCTGGTATTCTTTGGTGGTGGTCCACAGGAACGTTTCATCGATTTTTTCCTGTGAGTGTACTTCTTCGAAGTTTTCACGCTTGTTCTTCAGTGACTCTTTATAATCCTCGTCACGAAACAAGGGATAACTCGGCTTGATGTTGTCAACTTCCTGACTCATGATCTTTGCCTCCTCCCGCGCCACTAATCTGTGGTCCGGCGGGTAACTGGGTATGGTTTATGGAATTAAGCAGATGCGGCAACAGCTTCGTCAGCAGCAGCTTCTGTCTTTTTCCAGGGTGCTTGCAGTTTTTTCCAGCAAGGGTTATTCAGGGTCATGTCCATGTCACGGGCAAAGATGGCGAAACCATCAAAGCCATGATAAGGGCCTGAATAATCCCATGAGTGCATCTGACGGAACGGCACACCCATTTTCTGGAAAATATACTTTTCCTTGATACCGGAACCGATCAGGTCAGGCTTGACGGCTTTCACAAATTCCTCAAACTCATAACCGGTGACATCGTCATACAACAAGGTGGCATCACCCATTTCCTTGATCGTACGATCGTAGTCATCGTTGTGACCGAATTCATAACCAGTACCAACCACTTCCATACCCAGGTCTTCATAGGCTCCGATCACGTGACGTGGGCGCAGACCACCGACGTACAACATGACACGCTTGCCTTCAAGACGAGGACGGAATTTCGCAATGACAGCATCCCACTCAGGACGGTAGCGTTCAATCACTTCTTCACACTTCTGCTGGATGGTTTCATCGAAGTGCGAGGCGATCTTACGCAGGGATTCAACGGTCTTGGTGGGGCCGAAGAAGTTATACTCGATCCAGGGGATCTTGTACTTCTCTTCCATGTGACGGGAGATGTAGTTCATGGAACGATAGCAGTGAACCAGGTTCAGCTTCACTTTGGGTGTCAATTCCATTTCAGCAATGGTGCCGTCGCCGGACCACTGGGCAACCACACGCAGACCCATTTCTTCCAGCAAAATACGAGAGGACCAGGCATCACCACCGATATTGTAGTCACCAATGATGGCAACATCATAAGGAGTGGTTTCGAAGCTGTCGTCTTCGTCACGGGCGCTCAGCACCCAATCACGTACCGCATCGTTGGCAATGTGGTGACCCAGAGACTGGGAAACGCCACGAAAGCCTTCACAACGAACCGGGACAACGGTTTTGCCATGCTCAGCGGTTTTCTTCTTGGCAACCGCTTCAATGTCATCACCGATCAAACCAATAGGACATTCTGATTGGATGGTCACACCCTTGTTCAGGGGGAACAGGGTTTCGATTTCATCAATCAATTTGGCCAGTTTTTTGTCACCACCGAAAACAATGTCCTTTTCCTGGAAATCCGAGGTAAAGTTCATGGTAACGAAGGCATTCACACCGGTGGTACCGATGTAGTAGTTACGGCGTCCAGCACGGCTGTATTGTCCACAACCAACAGGGCCGTGTGAGATATGAATCATATCTTTAACGGGGCCCCACACCACACCTTTAGAACCAGCGTAGGCGCATCCACGAATGGTCATCACACCGGGCAAGGATTTCTTGTTGGAGGTGATGCACTTTTTGGACTGTTCTACTTCATGGTCATTGGGCGTAAGGTGCTTGGTACGATCTTTCTTCGCCTTCTCCGGATAAACTTCCAGTACTTCTTGAATCAAGGATTCAACTTCATCGCGTGACATGACAGACATGGTCAGTCTCCTCTCTATTTAGGTTGACGGGTCGCGAATACAGGTGGCGCGACTGCTGTATCTGCGCCACCGTATTCGATAGGGCTAATCTGCCCTATCCCGAACAAACCCTGAGCGCACCCAGGCGGAACTGCTTAGGCTTCGTCAGCCGCAGTTTTACCTACGATGCTCAGGTCTTCTTCATCCATGATGCCGAATTCCATCAGCAACTCTTCCAGCTCATCCATGGTGCAAGGCTCTGGAATGACCAGCTTTTCGTTGTTGATGATTTTGTTGGCAAGAGCACGATACTCATCGGCCTGACCGGCGTTAGGGTCATACTCGATGACGGTCATACGGCGAATCTCAGCACGCTGTACAACATTGTCTCGTGGGATGAAGTGGATCATCTGAGTGCCGAGCTTGGCAGCCAGAGCTTCGATCAGCTCGTCTTCACGATCTGTATTACGTGAGTTACAGATCAGGCCAGCCAGACGAACACCGCCGGAATTGGCGTATTTCACGATACCCTTGGAAATGTTATTGGCGGCATACATCGCCATCATTTCGCCGGATACCACAATGTAGATTTCCTGCGCTTTGTTTTCACGGATCGGCATAGCAAAGCCACCGCATACAACATCACCCAGTACATCGTAGAATACGAAGTCCAGGTCATCTTCATATGCACCTTCCTCTTCCAGGAAGTTGATTGCAGTGATTACACCGCGACCGGCACATCCAACACCTGGCTCCGGGCCACCGGATTCAACACAGCGGATGTCGCCGTAACCGGCTTTTAATACATCTTCCAGTTCCAGATCTTCCACGGTGCCGGCTTCAGCAGCCATTTCCATGATGGTGTTCTGTGCTTTGGAGTGAAGAATCAGACGAGTGGAGTCTGCTTTAGGATCACAGCCCACGATCATTACTTTCTTACCCGCTTCTGCCAGGGCAGCAACCAGGTTCTGAGTAGTCGTTGACTTACCGATGCCGCCTTTTCCGTAAATTGCACATTGACGCATTGCCATAATCG
The DNA here is from genome assembly GCA_002471665.1 of Gammaproteobacteria bacterium UBA7310. GTDB lineage: Bacteria > Pseudomonadota > Gammaproteobacteria > Pseudomonadales > Ketobacteraceae > Ketobacter. Next base: position 122,616 of record DKQK01000029.1, on the reverse strand, counting down.
TTCTCCTCTAGGTTTTTCCAGGCGCTAGGTGGCCTTAAGAAACTTTGTGCGGCAGACAACGTTGCAATGAGTGAAAGGTGTGGATGCCTGCACACGCCTAACCAAGTGCAGGCACTGTGCCAGCTGCGCACCACCTTGATAACTTATTGTTTTATATTGTTTTATTGATTAAGCAGGTAACGCGCTGTCGGCGTTTTGTAGGCTACACAAACAGGAATGGTGTCGTAATAACAACAAATTATGCGCGGCAATTTAAACAAATTGATGTGCGTCAATCGCAGGGGCAGCGCAGCGGTTTTTTTTGTCGCAAATGCGCCAAAGACATCCGCCGGAGGCCCCCCGCTCTGACATTGTTACGACAGGCACAATCGATTCTTTCATAAAATCATGCAGTTAACGCTGGCGTGTTTCTTGCCACTGGTTTTTCCCTATAGAAGAAGGTGTTTCCACTAAAGCAGCTTCTATGTTTCCTATAACGAGCGAGGCAATATCATGGCAGATACACAACTACTAGCGGATCTAATCAGCGGTATCCAAACAGGTAACGTGGTTCCTTACATTGGCCCAGGCGTATTACAGGGCGTGGTGAATGCAGAGAACGGCGAGGCAATTCCCGCAGACAGCGACAGCCTGATTTTGGCCATGAACGATGGCAAACCCATGGCGCCCAGGCTTATGTATGAGTTTCCTCGCGCTGCCATGAACCTGGAACAAAAGCGTGGCCGCAAGTTTATCGAGAAATTTCTCACCAGAACCTATGCTGAAACCCAATGGACGCAATCCGGCTTTCACCGGTGGTTGACAGAACTTAAACCCAACTATGTAGTGGACATCAACCGTGACACCCAACTGCAGCAATGTTATAGCCAACGCCCGCATATTCTGATCGTCGGCCTGGCCCGTATGGCCGGTACCGACTTTCGCTTCAAAATATACCAGCATAATGGTGCTGAATACTCTGAGGTTCAACAGCAAGAAGTGGACACCTCACTGCCGATTCTGTTCAAACCCATGGGTACACCCTGGCCGGAAGCCAACTATGTGGCATCGGATGCTGATTATGTTGACTACATTACTGAACTGATGGGGGGCTTCGCCATTCCATCGTTCCTGAAGGAATACCGCAAAGAAAAGCAGTATCTGTTCATGGGTTTGCGCATGCAGAGAGACACCGAGCGCATGGTGTTGAGCGATATCATCTATGCAGCGGGTGAACCCAGCGGCTGGGTGATGCTGCCCGATGCCAACGAAAAGGAAAAACGTTTCTGCGCCAAGAAAAACCTGCAGATCATTGACGCGGATTGGACCGCTTTACTGGCTCTGGACAAGTCGGCCCTAACCAGTGTCGCCTGATACTGGTTTGGGGGATGCCTGAGCCGGTATCCCCCAATCTTAACGACACAGTAACCCAGCACTAATTCCACATCAGGCTATTGCATACTTGGCCGCGCACTCCGTGCAGGCACTTACCTGGTGATACACTTTTTTACCTTCCTGCCATGCGCTGTCAAAGCTGGCAATGGACCCCAGATAACGCAGGCTGTCCGCTCGGGGCAGCACTTTGCAGCTCGAAAAATGCACCAGGTGATCTCCGGTTTCTCGTTCGTTTTTTTCAATGTAGAACTCTGCCATGATGTGATCCTCTCTCTATCTCAAAGTCGTAACGTCGGATTTTCGTAGTGGTGACCCATTACAAAAAACGTGAAGCAATCACGACGAAAGCCATAGGCTGTGTGGTATCTGCCACAGGATTTCGAACAAACTACACCGTTTTCTGTAATTACATTGATATAGAGCAAGATCTGAACCAGTTTTTTTGTTGATCCTGCGGTGTGAATTTTGCAGCAAGACTGTCATTGATTACGTCTTACTGAGAAAGGAAACAGCAATGGCCATTCAGATCGCGGTGGCATCAAAACACGGCGTAGCGGTGGATGAACACTTCGGCCACGCCAAACTGTTTTTCATTTATGCTCTGCACGAAACCGGTGTACAGCTGGTGGAACAGCGTCATGTGGATCACTATTGTCTTGGTGGACATGGCGACAGATCTGCCCTGCAGAAAATACTGGACACAATAGGCGACTGTGAGGCTGTCTTTGTGGCGAAAGTGGGCGACGGCCCGGCGGATAAATTAAGGGCCAGGGGCGTGGAACCCGTCACTGACTACCCTTGGGAAGAGATTGTGCCGGCCATCACCGATTGGGCCGCCACCCGTACGGCCGGAATGTCGTAAACCCACCCTGAAGCAACTGGCTGTCGTAAAGCACACAAGGGAGTCAGCTCCGTGGGCGCAACACTTTCAGATAATCAATCACTTAGCACGTTTCAAGATCCTGTTTCAGAACCCTGCTGTTGGCCCGCTTTCTGCTATTGCTCCCTTGCACCTTGAATAACAACCTGTAAGAGAGATAAGCACTATGTCTGTTGAAGCAATCGCTGGATTTTCTGCCAAGGCGAAATCCGAACCCGAGCTGGCTGAGAAGCTGAAAGCCTGTGTAAAAATGAAAGAAATGTTCGCACTGGCGCGGGACAATGGTTTTGAGTTTGATGAAGATTCACTGTACCCCCCCAACGAACCTCAGTTTACCGAGGATCAACTGTCTGAGCGGCTGGCAAAGGCCCTGTTACGAGCCTGAACCACAGTCAAAAAAAAGGGCATGATCACATGCCCTTTTTGCTAACTGGCGATCTGTTCTTCATCACGATGGTATCGAATTCGATCTTCAGGATCAGCGCCCAGAATTTTGGCCAGCCAGGGCGGTGGAGAACCGGCCATGACCGTCTGCAATTTGGCCAGCACTTCCAAGGCTTCTCCCCCATCGATCTGCTTAATGGGATAAATGCCGGCCCGCACCACCTTGGCCGCGGCCGGCCCCCCCACGGACACCACGTATAGTACGTGGCAATCACGAATAAGATCCGTTCGGTAACCATTGCGATCATCAGAAAAATCGGCTTCCAGGGCGGAGCGAATACCAATCAGGCGGATCTGCTCTGCATTCATCTCATACACCAGAAAACGGATACAGGATCCGAAATGGCCGTTGAGCGATTCACCACTGTTAGAAGCCACCGCCACCCGAATGGCATTATCAAGGGGCGTTTCACAGGGTACAATCTCAGGCAGGTTATCGTCACTCAGCTCGCCCCAAAGAATACGCACGGCTTCCTTCAGCGCAGGTAAACCCACACTGATGTCTTCTCCGTCCTCCTCACCATCGGCGCTGCCGAATCCGGTTTTCAGATCCGTTACGGTCACCGTGGTCAGGGATTCCTCATTCAGCTCACCGGGTATGCGGCGGTGCAACACGTCCAGCAGCTGCCGCAGATCAATCCCGGGCAAAACCCTGGATGCCAGAGCAATCCGCAGTGCCGCCTCCCGGCTTAGATTCGGTACATCACTCATGAGCTACTCCCCTCTCTGTCAGAGCCTCACATTTCAATTTGCGTCAGACCTGCCTGCTGAAACGACTTCCATTCCTCAGGCGTGTGCGCCTTTACCGTCAATGCATGCAGTTCGCCCGTTTGCAATTCGGTGGAAAACGCTGCAAGTACTTTCTGCTGGCGTTTCACCACCGGCAGGCCGGCAAATTCCGGGCTCAGCACCACAACTGAAAAGCTGCAATCCTCTCCTTCCACACTGACTTCTGCACCAGGCAGGGCAGCTTCAATTCGTTGGACTACCTGTTCCGTCTGCATCTACACCGCCTCGGCTTCTTCCAGCATGGGCATCAACGAACCATCACCCACCATGGCAACAATAATATCGCTACCACCAATCAGCTCTCCTTTAACAAACAGCTGGGGAAAAGTGGGCCAGTTGGATACCCGTGGCAACCGTTCCCGAATAAAGGGGGATTGCAATACGTTCACAAATGCAAAAGGCTTACCGGTTTGCTTGAGGGCGGCCACGGCTGCACCGGAATAGCCACACTCCGGCGCGTCCGGCGTTCCTTTCATGTACAGAATCACCGGATTCTGCGCCAATTGATCGCGAATGATCGCTTCGGTGCTGGACGGGTTGTCAGTGGACATATGAGTCTCCTGTTACGTATCGTGTTTAGTAGTGCTGTACCTGACCGAGGCTGGGTTCTGCTCCCCAGTTGCGCAGCAATTTCAGCGTCTCGCGGTCGGCACACACATCCAACGCGCTGAAATCATCAAGCGTTACCAGATCTTTCTTTGCCCCCAACTCCATCAGCAATTGCACAATGCCGGTTTTCCCGTGGGAGGCGGCGTACATCAATGCCGTGGCACCATTATCATTCTGATTATTGATGTCGACACCATGCCGGGCCAATAAACGAATCAGATTCATATTGCCTGCCACACAGGCCGACCACAGCACATTGTTGCCATCTTTATTCAGCGGATGAATCGAGGCCCCTTTTTCCAGTAGCTCTTCACACACCTCAAGATTGGATTCGAGTGCCGCAACCATCAATGCAGTATGGTGGTTCTCACCTTTGGCATCCAGGTTGTCCGGGTCAAAGCTATGGAGTTCGAGCCAGCCGCACAACATATTGCTCAATGGTTTGGTGGGTGGTGTGATCACTTGAAACCAGGCCTCCCATCCGCCATCAAGGCTGTACACCTGTTCAAATCCGAAATCACCAAACAGTTGCGCCATATCCTGACTGGAATTGCCGTGGTAGCAATAAATGAGAATTGGCACATGCTTCGCGGTGTGTTTCAGCAATGAGCGAAGATTACTGTCGCTCAAATGCAATGCCTTTGGATGATGTCCCGCCATATAGGAGCGGAAGTCACGCATGTCGAGGATCAGTGTGTGGGAGCCCAGTATCAGCTCTTCCGCTTCTTCAACCGATATACAGCGATAGGCTTTCATGTTCATTACTCCTATGTTCAGTCTTCCGGGCCAAAACAATCGTCATACGCTGCGCATTGGTCGCAACTGGGCGCACGGCACACATACCCCCCCTGCTGTTCGCACAACTGTTTGTAGAAAAACTTTTTCCACTTCATGTCGGCGGCATTGCGCCATGCCAGATCCGGAAAATACACCTGCATCAACTCACTGAGTTCAGTACGTGTGCCTAATCCAAGATCCCGCCATAAGTGGTCTCCCCCAAGGCAGGCTGCCGCCACGATAGCGGCCAGATGCAATTCAAAGCTGTCTTTGCCGGCCCGTGCGGACAGTAACAGATCCCGTATCTCCACCCACTCATCCTGACGCAGGGTTAACAGGTCCTGACGCAGTCGCCCCTTGTCAACGGCAACACTGTTCGCAGGCAGTGTTACATCCAGGATCGCATTCAACGTGGGGCATTCAGCAAAATGCTGTGTCACTACCCAGACAAATTCCACCGGCATCAGCCCCAGACAAAACGGCAAACATCCCCGCCCCTGGCGCTGGCTGCTGATCAAACGGGAAAGTAATCGGGCATGCTGCATCTGATCTCTGACTGCCAGTGGATTATCGGTGACAGAATGATGTTCTGAGCCGTTGGTGTCAGCCTCTGCTCCAAGGCGAATCCGGGTCCAACCCTGCTTGGTTAGCTTTGCCCGTGCATTCATGCTTCACAACCTCCAGCTTTACCCCGTTCCAACTGCGTCTGACGGGGGCAGGTCTCTATATCGTCCGGCACCGAAATCGTATCGGCGGCCTGTCCATTCAACAACGGAAGCCAGGTATCCAGATCAAAGCCTGCCCGACGCAGGCTGCCACAACCAATCAACGGCCGCCGAATCAGTAGAGGATCCTTTACCATTTCCGCCAGTGCCTGCTCTTCTGTTAGCAGAAACGGCTTGATCTGCTCCTGCTTGATACGCGGGGCACTGGGGTTAAACCACTGGGGCAATGGCAAACCCTCGAAATAGCAACGTAGCGTTTCTACCTGCCATGGCTGCGTCAACAGGTTATGTACATTCAATTCAAACCCGGCGGCCGTCAATAACGCCTTTTGTTTACGGTTATTGATGCAACCGGGCTTTTCATAGAATTCCAGTACCGGCACTGACATAGCAGCTTACCGAGCCTGTATCTCGCGCATGGCCTCTTCCAGCTTTTCTGGCGGGATGCCCGTCAATGAGCCCGCCGGATTCATGGATTCACCAGCCGCATCCAGTATGGCGCCCTCGATGGGGCAGATGCTCGCGCACTGTGGGTGCTTGTAATCGTCTTCGCACTCTGTGCACTTTTTCGGGTTGATTTTGAAGTGCGGCGAGCTTGAATAAATTGCATTACTGGGGCACACGTCGTAGCAGGCCCAGCAGTTTACACAGGATTCAACAATACTCAGTGCCATGACCAAATTCCTCTCTACTGATTTGGTGATCGCTCACACCACAACACCTGCCATGGTATGAGCTGACCGGGTTTATCCCGCATTTACCTGTTGTGCCGCTTCTTCCGGTGCTGCTTCGTCCAGTTTTCCGGCGGCAATCATTTCCTTGTACACTGCCAATACGGCTTCCTCGATCGGTTCCATGGCATGTTCGCCATTGGGTTCGATACCGGCTTCTTCCAGTAGCGACCAGGGTTCGTAACCGATCTTTGAACACAGCACCGATTCACAGCCTTTCAGCGCTCGAATACTACCGCTCAACGCCGATTCCTTTTCGCCGCAGGTATCACCACCAATACAGTACTGATCGACTTTGCGGTGGCCGATGAAGCGCACTCCGGTAGGCGACGCCTCGTACACCAGAAACTCAGTCGCGTGCCCGAAATGCTGGTTTACCAATCCGCCACCACTGGTGGCAACCGCCATCAATGCCGGCCGGTAGTGCGCTGCAATCTGATCTTTGGGTTCGGGAATGCTGACAGCCGCCAGACGTTCACGTTTGGCACGTTTCTCATCCAACTCTTCGATGATGCCTTCGTGCACCACCTTTCGTGTCTTCATGGCAGCGTTGTAGTCGATGTTCATTTCGGCGATTTTATCCAGGGTGAACTCCTCACCCCGATCTTCGCCCAACAGGCCCACCGCATCCGCCCGGCATTGGCGGCAATGACGCATCATGTTCATATCACCGGCACAGGCATCCTGCAGATCCTGCAGTTCCTCCGGTTCCGGACCACGCTGCCCCATCACACCATAGAACGTACCGTGCTCGGCTTCCGCAATAAGCGGCATAACGTTGTGCAGGAATGCGCCCTTCTGTTTAACGATACGGCTTACCTCTTTCAGGTGTTCATCGTTTACACCTGGAATCATCACCGAGTTCACCTTCACCAAGATGCCGCGTTCCACCAACATCTCCAGGCCTTTCTGCTGTTGATCGATGAGTATTTTGGCTGCTTTCCTGCCGCGGATTCGCTTGTTGTTCCAATAGATCCAGGGATAGATTTTTTCACCCACCGCCGGATCAACACAGTTGATGGTGATGGTTACATGGTCGATGTTATGCTTCGCCAACTCGTCAACCGATTCCGGCAATGACAGTCCATTGGTGGACACACACAATTTGATGTCCGGTGCCTGTTCCGACAACATACGGAAGGTATCGAAAGTTCGCTCCGGATTGGCCAACGGATCACCCGGCCCGGCAATGCCCAGCACGGTCATCTGCGGAATGGTGGCCGCCACAGCTTTGGTTTTCATGACAGCCTCTTCCGGCGTCAGCAGCTCAGACACCACACCCGGGCGGGATTCATTTGAACAATCGTACTTGCGATTGCAGTAGTGGCATTGAATATTACAGGCTGGTGCGACCGCCACATGCATCCGTGCGAAGTAATGATGCGCCTCCTCGGAGTAACACGGGTGGTTCTGTACTTTTTCACGGATCTCATCCGTCAAATGGCTCATCTGATCATTGTCGCTGCCACATGACCCAGAGACGCAGCTACTGGCTTCACTATTATTCGCTTCTTGATCTAGCACTGTCAGTTCCATCACGAGAACTCCTCTAGCTGTTTCACCCAAACGTATGAGAAGAAGTGCAATGGCTGTGCCTATTCTTAACTCACTGTTTTTACAGTACTTAATTTTCTTGCAGCTTGTTCGTTGTGGCCTTTGTTACAACAATTTCACAATTCAGGATGTAGGGAACGGCACCAATGTCAGTGCCTGGAGAGAGTTATATTTTGCGTACGTTGATCTTCATGGTTTGAATGCGATAAGCAATCTGGCGTGGGGTCATACCCAGCAGGCGTGCCGCCTTGGCCTGCACCCAGCCGGCCTGCTCCAGTGCCGCAATCAAACGCTCACGTTCATCCATTTCCGGATTGTTCAGGTCCACTTCAGGCACGATATTGTGGGCCGAAGGGATAATGGCACTGCCACCACCGTAGTTATCGGGTAAGGCAATGACGTCACAATCAATGGTGCCCTCTTCGCTCATCACCGACGCCCGCTCCAGACAGTTTTCCAACTGACGTACATTACCGGGCCAGTCGTAACCCATTAACATACGGATCGCGTTATCCGTCAGGCGCAGATCCCGTCCCTGCTGTTTGGCTATTTTACTGAGTAGAAACTTCGACAGCTCCGGCACATCCACAATGCGTTCCCGCAGCGCCGGTAAGCGGATGGCCATTACGTTCAAGCGGTAGTACAGATCCTCACGGAACTTGCCTTTCTCCACCTCCGCTTCCAGGTTGCGGTTGGTGGCGGCGACAATGCGCACGTCCACTTTGATGGTTTGGCCGCCCCCTACCCGCTCCAGCTCACCTTCCTGCAGGATACGCAGTAGCTTGGCCTGAAACATGGGGGAGATCTCTCCGATTTCATCCAGGAACAGGGTGCCGCCGTCGGCTTGCTCGAAGCGCCCTTTGCGCTGTTTCACCGCATTGGTGAACGCACCTTTCTCGTGGCCAAACAATTCCGATTCCAATAGGGTTTCCGGCAGGGAGGCGCAATTCAGGCGCACGAACCGGTTGTGGGCCCGTGGCGAATTATAGTGAATGGCGCTGGAGATCAACTCCTTTCCGGTGCCTGATTCACCTAATATCAGTACCGTGCTGTCCCACTTGGCCACCCGCCGCACCTGGTCAAACACCTGGCGCATGCCTTCCGAATGCCCCACCACCATGTTTTCAAAACCGTATTTGCCCCGCACTTCCCGGCGCAGCTCGTCCCGTTCACTGGCGATGGATTGGCCCTTCTCCACGTTCACCAGCAAGCGCACCGTTTGTGATAACAGATCCGCTACCGCTTCCATAAAGGCGGTTCGATCCGGCAGGTAGTCGTCCGCCGGCACATCCGGCTGGGCCGCCAATACACCGATCGCAGAACCATCCGTGCCCCGAATCGGCACCCCGATAAACGGTAACTCCAGATCATAGAGAGCCAACCGATCCAGAAAGCGCGGCTCTGATGAGATGCGCCCCAGTACAATGGAGGTATTATGCTGCAGAATTCGGCCCACAATGCCCTCACCCGCCTGATAACGAACGCCGGATGAGGCCTTGCTGACGGATTCGTTTTCGCTGTACAGCGCGCCCACCTGCAGCATTGCATGCTCAGGGTCCGAGAGCGTGATCACACCATGCAACAGCCCGCTCTCCTTGTGTAACACTGCCAGAATACCATCCAGGGTTTCTTCAATATTTTTGGCGCGACAAAGAGTTTGCGATACCAGGCACAGCGCTTTGAACTGACGTTCAATCAGTTCCGCACGGCTGCCCACACTTAACCCACGTTTAGTCACTATCGAAGTATTCATTACTACACTCGCTGTCCGTTAGCCTGCCGATGTAACAGGCAATTGCACAATGACTCTGCAACCATTCCGATAATTGGGGTCGATGTAGACCGTGCCGGAGTGATCAGACACGATCTCCTGAACCATTGGTAAACCCATACCCCGACAGCCCTGGCCGCTGGCTTTGGTGCTGTAGAAAGGCTGAAATACTTTGACGTGCAGATCCGCCGGAATACCTTCACCGCTGTCACTGATCTCAATAATGACCATCTCTTTTTCTTCCCGGGTCACAATGGTCAGCTCACGGTGTTTCACCACCCGTTCACTCATGGCGTCAATGGCGTTGTCGAACAGCTGCTTGAACATGGATCGCAGGCGGCGCTCCCGGCCGATCAGCGCCGGCAGGCGCAAAGAAGGGTTCCACTCAACGGTAATACCCTGCGCCAGCAGTTTTTCTGCATCAATCGAAATAACTTCCCGGATAAGTTGATTGATATTAACCGGTTGTTTGGTTTCCTGAAGCGGTGGGGGCAGGGATTCCTGCAGATTATCCAACGCCGCCTGCCCCGCCTGCAGAGCCTCTTCCAGGGCCGACAGAACCGCGCCGTCCTGCTTATCATCAACGGCCCGACGTTGCAGGATATTCACCGCCGCGGATAGAAGATTCACCGGCCCCTGCAATTGGTGAATGGCGCCGTTCACCGTTTCACGCATACCCTGCACCATGTCTTCTTCGGTCATCAGTGCTTTCAGCGAATTCAGGTGGGTTTCCTGTTGGCGCCGGCGCAATGAGCTGACATCATTGATCATCAGCAGGGAATAATGACTGATGACCTGTTCAAAGAAGCCATCGGCACTTTCATTTTTGACCTCAATACTGGTACCAAAACAAGAGAACCATTTGGGGGAACCACCCCCCAGGTCAATGCTGAGTTCGGCGCCATCAAAACACTTGCGCTGCTGCTTCAAGGCAGAGATGCACCCCTCCATATTGAGATCCAGCACCTCCAGAAACGATTCCAGCGGCTCATCCGGTGCCAGCTCCTGCGCCAACAGTTTGAAACTGGGATTGGCCAACACCACGCGGCCGGCATCATCCAGCAGCACCATGGCAGAAGGCACTGAGTTCACCACCGCCTCGATCATCAGCTTCTGGTTCAGTACTTTCTGTTCCAGCTCATGAACTTCGGTGCTGTCGCGATGCATACCCAGGTAGTGCACCGTTTTATTTTCCTGATCAATAACCGGAGCAACCGTAAGCTCCGCCAGATACAAACTTTGATCCTTACGACGATTCAACAGCATCCCGGTCCAGGGGCGCTGCTGAGCCAGGCGCCCCCACAAGGCCTGATACACCAGGCGCGGTGTGGTGTGATTGGATAAAATGGATTCGTTCTTTCCAATCACTTCGTCTTTGGCGTAACCGGTTACCTGAGTAAACGCTCGGTTGGCATAAACAATATTTGCCTTCAGATCCGTTATGGAAATGGCAACGGGGCAATGCTCTACTGCCTGAAAGAACACCTCATCCGCCAACAGTGTTTCATTTACGGTCATGCCGGCGGGTACATTGCCCTCTTCATCGTGATCATGCGGTTCTGCATACAGGTTTTTGCTCATGTTTCACCCCGAACGATGCAAGCGCACCGTAACTCAGTATCAATGCCAGGTATCAGCACTTCGGTATAGCAGGTTCAGCAAAATGCGTGCCGCCCGCTAAATGCCGTCATTGCTGGGGTTTGTCGTGTCATTTTGTTGTTTTTGTAGCATAACGAACAATCCTACTTTGACCCGGATCAATGCTTTTGTCGTAAACCCGACAAGACTGTCGCCAAGCCACCGCACTATCCCTGTGCAAGCGCACAGGAAACAACAAAAAGCGGGGCTTGGAAGCCATTATTGATTAGGTAACCGCACTGGATTTTGTCGGCTTTTTTCCATGGCATACATCATGCACCTTCACCCGAAATCAGGGGTCAGACGCGACAATCGCGACAATGCCGTAGCCATTCGGCGAACCAACCTCGTGATGTACCTTTAACGCATTAGGCACCAATCAACGGGTGACGGACTATGGATTACCTGCTGCTTTTTATCAGTACCGTACTGGTCAACAACATCGTTCTGGTTAAGTTTCTGGGGCTGTGTCCGTTGATGGGTGTATCCAATAATCTGAGCGCCGCCTTTGGTATGGGGCTCGCAACCACGTTTGTTTTAACCCTGTCTGCGCTCGCCAGCTGGATCATCGAACACCTTTTGCTGGTGCCATTGAACATCGAATTCCTGCGCATTCTTTCTTTTATTCTCATCATTGCTGCGGTGGTGCAATTCACTGAAGCGGTGGTACGCAAAACCAGCCCCCTGCTGCACAAGAATCTTGGTGTGTTCCTGCCGCTGATCACCACTAACTGCGCCGTACTGGGCGTTGCCCTGCTGAACATACGCGAACAATACAGTTTGATTCAAAGCCTGGTATTTGGCATGGGATCGGCTTTGGGCTTTTGCCTTGTGATGATTATCTTTGCCGGGTTAAGAGAACGCATTGCGCTGGCGAATGTACCCGCTACGTTTGCCGGCACACCGGTAAGCCTGGTTACGGCCGGCTTGCTGTCATTGGTGTTTATGGGTTTCAGTGGAATGATTTGAGGAGGCCACCATGTTTACCGCCACACTGGTACTGACTGCATTGGGATTATTATTGGGCTGGCTCTTGGGAGTGGCCGCCAAAGTGTTTGCCGTTGAGGAAAACCCCATTGTCAACGAAGTGGAATCCCTGCTGCCCGGCAGTCAGTGCGGACAATGCGGCTTCCCCGGTTGCAGCGCGGCGGCCGAAGCCATGGTTGAAGGCACTGCGGCTGTTAACTGTTGCCCGCCCGGTGGCCGGGCGCTCACCGAGGCCCTGGCGGAGTTGTTGAATGTGGATCTGAACAGCCTGGGGGATGCTCCGGTTCCGCAACTGGCCCGCATCGAGGCTTCACTCTGTACCGGCTGCACCAAATGTTATAAAGCCTGCCCCACCGATGCCATTGTCGGTGCCACCAAACAAATTCACGCGGTCATCAGCAAAGCTTGCACCGGCTGTTCAAAGTGCAAGGATGTCTGTCCGGAAAACTGTATAACACTCGCGCCGGAGCCGGTTACGTTGAACAACTGGCACTGGACCAAACCCGAGGCAGCCTGACATGTTTGGCCTGAAATCCATTCGCGGTGGCGTTCATCCTGAAACCAAAAAGGATCTGACATCAGAACGGTCAATCCTTACGGCACTGCCGCTACCCAAGAAACTGTATTTACCCCTGTCGCAGCATGCCGGGGTGGAATCCCGCCCCCAGGTGCAGGTCGGCGACAAAGTATTGAAAGGACAACTGGTGGCCCGTTCCGGTGGTTCGCTGTCCGCCAATCTGCACGCACCCACCTCCGGGATCATCGCCGCCATTGAGCCCATTGTGGCGCCACATCCTTCGGGTTTACCGGCGGTGGCCATGGTCATCGAAAGCGATGGGGAAGACCGCTGGAAGGACCTGCCCACCCTGAATGATCCGTTGGACCTAAGCCCGGATGAGCTGGCCGACCGGGTGGAAGAGGCTGGTATTGTGGGAATGGGTGGCGCCATCTTCCCCGCCGCCGTCAAGCTGCGCCAGGGGCGCCGCTTTGAGATCAAAACCCTGATCATCAACGGCAGCGAGTGCGAACCCTATCTCACCTGCGACGATCGTTTGATGCAGGAACAGGCAGCCGCCATCGTCGACGGCGCCCGCATGATTCGACACATCATAGAAGCCTATGAAGTGGTGATCGCCATCGAAGACAACAAGCCTGACGCCACCGCTGCCCTGAAACAAGCGGCAGCTCCCTACGGCATGATCAACGTCATCAACGTTCCTACCCACTATCCCATGGGTTCCGCCAAGCAATTGATTCAGGCGGTTACCGGTAAAGAAGTGCCCGCCGGCGGCCGCAGTAACGACATCGGTGTATTAGTGCATAACGTGGGCACCGTGTATGCCATTCACCAGGCACTACGTCTGGGTCGACCGTTGATTTCGCGCATCGTCACCGTCACCGGCGCCTGCGTCAAAACACCGCATAACGTGGAAGCACTGTTGGGCACACCGGTGAGGGATTTGATTCAAGCCTGTGGCGGGCTCACCGCTCATCCGGCACGTCTGCTGATGGGAGGCCCCATGATGGGTCAGATTATCCCATCCATCGACAGCCCGGTCATCAAAGGCACCACCGGTGTTCTGGCGTTGAACCAGCGTGAAGTGAACGAGCACCTGCCCGCCCCCTGCATTCGCTGCGGACGTTGTGTGGATGCCTGTCCCATGGGCTTGGTACCGCTGGAAATGGCCAAGCATTCCGGGGCCGATGATTTCGATCAGGCACAGGATTTCGGTCTGCGCGACTGCATTCTGTGCGGTTCCTGCGCCTATGTGTGCCCTTCTCACATTCCGCTGGTGCAATATTTTGAGTACGCCAAGGGCGAGCTGAGGGAACGCCGCAACAACGAGAGCAAACAGGAATACACCAAACGCCTGATGGATCAGCGCAACGAGCGCGTGGAACGGGAAAAGGCCGCCAAGGCCGCCGCCAAAAAAGCGAAGAAACGCGCCTCCCGCAAAACCAAATCCCCGGCGGAGTCTGAATCATGAATGCGAACGCTGACCTTCCTTCCCCGGCACCCGCAGGCGGTGGCCACCGCGCGGCACCCTATGCCCATGACCGCTCCAGCGTTGAACGCATCATGCTGCAGGTGTGCCTGGCGCTGACACCGGCCACCTTATATGGACTCTATTTGTTTGGCCTACCCGCCATCCTCACCTTTCTCTGTATTGTGTTGGCCGCCATCGCCACTGAAGCATTATGCCTGTGGTTACAGGGTCAATCGCTATGGCGGCTGAAAGATGCCTCCGCCCTGCTCACCGGCTGGCTGTTGGCCATGAGCATGCCGCCCTGGTGCCCTTGGTGGCTGTCCGCAAGTGGCGCATTCTTTGCCATCGCCATTGGCAAACACCTCTACGGCGGCATAGGGCAAAACGTTTTCAACCCGGCCATGCTGGCACGGGTTGCGCTGCTGATCTCCTTTCCGGTGCAAATGACCACCTGGGTTCAGGTAATGCCCCTGGGCAGCGACATTGCACCCGGGCTGTCCCAATCGCTGGCCATTTTTTTCGGTGAGCAGGGGATTCCCGATGGCTTCACCGGCGCCACACTGTTGGGGGCCAGCAAGGCGGCCGCCAACGGTGGTGCCTCCATGGCTGAACTGGCATCCCGGGATTATTCTCTGGGCCAATCCTTTGTGGGCAATACCCTGGGCAGCCTGGGAGAAACCTCGGCGCTGCTCATCCTGCTGGGTGGACTCTGGTTGCTGCGCGCCCGTGTCATCAGCTGGCATATACCGGTCTCGATGCTGCTCAGCACCCTGTTGCTGGCCGCAATCTTCCACTCAATAGATGATTCGCTTTATCTTGATCCCTGGTCACACCTAACTTCCGGCGGCATCATGTTGGGCGCGTTTTTCATTGCCACCGATTACGTCACCTCGCCGTCCACCAACACCGGCAAGCTGATTTTCGGCGCCGGTTGTGGCCTGGTGCTGTTTTTGATTCGCACCTGGGGCGGCTTCCCCGAAGCAGTGGGCTTTGCGGTTTTGTTCATGAATGCCTTAACGCCACTGATAGATCGCAGTGTCAAACCCCGCGCCTATGGCCGGGACAGACGCGGCAACGCCATCAAAAACATCAGCGCCCGTAAAGTTCAATAGGAGGGATTATGGCCACGATTCTGAACCCAACCTATCGAACCCGCCTGGGTTACCAGGCGGCATTGCTGGGTGGCATGTGCTACCTGATGAGCATGCTGCTGATCGGCGGCAACAGCGCCACCCAGGAGCAGATCGCCCAACACGAACTGATGGACAAGCTCAATTTACTGGCCCAGGTGATGCCCGCATCCCGCTATGACAACGATCCGGTGACCGACGCTGAACTCATTACCGATTCACAATGGTTCTCGGCACCGGTGGAAGTACTGCCTGCCCGGCTCGGCAATGAGTTTGCCGGTGCGGCCCTGCAGATTCAGGTTCAGGGTTGGGGTGGGCCGATCAATTTCATTATGGCCGTGGACCGTGACGGTGAAATACTGGGGGTCCGTGTGATCAATCATAAAGAAACCCCCGGATTAGCGGACAAAATCGAACTGGAAAAAGACGATTGGATCAGCGGATTCAATGGCGCCTCGCTGGCCAACACTTCCCACATTCAATGGGCGGTGAAGAAAGACAACGGCAAGTTCGACCAGTTTACCGGCGCCACCATTACCCCCCGGGCCATGGTGAAGGGAGTCTATTCCGGTTTGCAGCTCTATGAACAATGGCAACAGCAACACAAGGAGCCCGCGTCATGACCACATCCTACTCACAGATTTTTCGCGATGGATTATGGGACAACAACGTTGCCATGGGACAGATGCTGGGCCTGTGCCCGCTGCTGGCCGTTACCACCAGCGCCACCAACGGACTGGGCATGGGTATCGCGTCACTGGCCGTGCTGCTGCTCACCAACACGCTTATCTCTTTGATTCGCGGCATCGTTACCCCACAGGTTCGTATCCCGGTCTTCATCGTACTGATCGCCTCTGCGGTGACCCTGGTGGACATGGCCATCAACGCCTGGCTGCACGAGCTGTATAAAGTACTGGGCTTATTCATCGCATTGATCGTCACCAACTGTGCCATCTTCGGCCGCGCGGAAAGCTTTGCCTCCAAAAACGCAGTGCTGCCCGCCATGGCCGACGCGCTGGCCATGGGTATCGGCTTTACCTGGGTACTGGTTGCCATCGGCGGTATGCGTGAGATTCTTGGCAGCGGTACGCTGTTTGCCCATGCTTCCTTGCTGCTGGGGGAGAGCTTTACCTGGCTGGAGATGACCATCATTCCCGATTTTTCCGGCATCCTGCTTTCTATTCTGCCGCCGGGTGCCTTTATGGCGCTGGGCTTTCTGATCGCCATCAAACGGCTTATCGATCGCTGGGCCAAAGTGCGGCAGGAACGCAGCGCCGCCCGCGACCTGATCGCCATTGAGCCTTAGTCTGCAGGAGGACGCTGACATGCAGGTAAGTGTTGCATACGTGGGTGACCTGGCCCAATCCTGGTTGGAACTGCAGGTGGATGACAGCAGCACCGTAGCCGATGCCATTGAACAATCCGGCTTGCTGACGCAGTTTCCCGAAATCAATCTGGGCACCATGAAAGTAGGTATTTACGGGAAGTTCACCAAACTGGACAAGCCGCTGCAGGACGGTGACCGCATCGAGATCTACCGCCCCATTACACGGGTGCTGGACGAGGATGACGACGACGATGACGACTAGACGTTGCCGTATATCCTGGCATGCAGTTGCGTCAGTTTTTCCCGTGCGCCTTGCGCCGTCGCATCGCGCAATACCATATGGCCCACTTTGCGTCCCGGCCGTACTGCTTTGTTGTACCAACTGAGAGAAGCCGCTTCCGTCAGCAGCACATCATGATTCAACGGCACTCCCAGCAGATTCAGCATTCCCACCGCCCCCATCATGTCGGGTTTGCCTAATGGCCAGCCCACCACCGCACGCATGTGATTCTCAAACTGGGAGGTGGTCACACCCTCTGTGGTCCAGTGACCGCTGTTGTGCACTCTTGGCGCCAATTCGTTAACCCACCACTGGTTACCCGCCACAAAACATTCCATTGCCATCACACCAACGTAGTTCAGATGGCCCAGCAACCGCTCTATTGCCGCAGCCGCTTCGTCAACCACAACCGGTTGTACAGCCAACGCCGGCGCCAGGGATTGCACCAACACACCATTGGTATGCTCGTTTTCCGTGGCCGGATACACCAGCAGGTCACCCTGTTGGTTGCGGGCGGCGATAAATGAAATCTCGGCATCAAATGCCATCATGGGTTCCGCTATCCAGCGATCATCCGCGCCGGCGAAGGGGTTCACATCCTGCTGCCAACGCTCGCCATCGGTTTCATTATGCAATCGCCACTGGGCCTTTCCATCGTAACCATCCTCGGTGTTCTTGATCACCAGGGGCCATCCAAAATCCTCCGCTGCCTGGGTCAAAGCCGCAGGCGATGCAATGACCCGATAGGGGGTATGCGGTACCTTCACTTCCTGCAGCAACCGTTTCTGTCTCAGACGGTGCTGACAGCGGTAGATGGCATCCGGGTTGGGGTGCACCGCACAATATTCCGCAAGCCCCCTCAATACGGCAATGGGGAACTGTTCTCGTTCAACCGTCACCACCTGAGGCCGGTTCAAGCCCTCATGAATCTGCTCAAAGCTTTCGTTACCCGTCAGCCTGTACACCGTACCCAGGCCTTCCACAGGCGCTGTGTCTTCTTCGGCCTGGGCCAGAAAACTGAAGCGCAACCCCAATGGGATTCCAGCCAGGGCCATCATCCGCGCCAACTGGCCACAGCCCAGAATGGCAACCTGCATCACTCCACCTCCTCCGGTACCGATTGGGTCTGCTCAGCACGCCACGCCTGCAACCGGCTGCGCAGCTCGGCATCCTGCAACGCCAATATCTGGCCTGCCATCAAACCGGCATTAAACGCGCCCGCCGCACCGATGGCCTGCGTGGCCACCGCCACCCCTCTGGGCATCTGCACAATCGACAGCAAACTGTCCAGGCCGTTAAGTTGGCGGCTGGAAACCGGCACGGCAATCACCGGCAGGCAGGTCATGGCCGCCGTCATACCCGGTAAGTGCGCCGCACCACCGGCACCGGCAATGATCACCTTAATGCCACGCCCGTCAGCCTGTTCGGCAAACTCATACAAGCGCTGCGGGGTCCGATGCGCAGAAACCACTTTGGTTTCGTAGGGCACACCCAACTGATCCAGCACCTGAGCGGCTTCCGTCAGGGTTGGCCAGTCCGAACGGGACCCCATGATGATACTGACGATTGGTAATGACATACTGACTCCTGTTAATTCATAAACCACGTGACGAACGCGCAAGCAACGGCACCCACACCACAACATTAGACGCTATAGCATCTGGGCAGGCCTATAGCAACGCCAAACGCCGCGGGCGGCTATCTTGCCAAATTATTTAAATAGACAAAAATAGATATTATGTATTAAATATATAGACAATTATCTATGTATTATCAGCCTCATGCACAGCCGCCTGCACGCCCACATCGGGACTTTACGCCAGTTGGAGATACTACTGGCGGTTTACGAACACGATGGCATCACTGCCGCATCAGAAGCCCTGCACCTGACCCAACCCACGGTCTCAGCCCAGGTAAAAAAGCTCACCAATGCCATTGGCACCCCCCTGTACAACCAGGTCGGCAGAAAACTGATCTTCACCGATGCCGGGCTGGCCACGGTGGCTACCGCCCGCAAGGTGCTGGATCAATTCGCCCAACTGGACATGCAACTGGCAGACCTGAGAGGGCTGAAATCCGGCACCCTGAAACTGGCGGTGGTCACCACCTCAAAGTACTTCATACCCCATCTGCTGGGGCCGTTCTGCAAGCGCTACCCCGACGTCGATATTCAACTGAAAGTCGGCAATCGTCGGCAGATCCTGGAAAGGCTCCTGGAAGGCAGCGATGACTTCTATGTCATCAGCCATCCGCCGGAAGACACAAAGCTGGAGAAAATTGAGCTGTTGCCTAATCCGCTGGTGGCCATCAGCGCCGGTAAACACAGCCTCAGCCAGCGCAAACACATCTCCATCACCGACCTCTGCAATGAGCGTTTTCTGATGCGGGAAGCAGGCTCAGGTACACGCTATGCCATTGAGGAATTTTTGCGAAAAAAACAGATCGAATTGCACTCCAACATGACCATTGAAAGCAATGAAGCCATCAAGCATGCGGTCATGTCCGGGCTGGGCGTCTCCATACTCTCGGCCCACACACTGGCGTTCGGTGGCAAGGCGGGGTTATCGGTGCTCAATGTTGAGAGCCTGCCCATTGCAACCCATTGGTATTTTGTCTGGCAGCGGGAAAAACCTCTGTCGCTGATTACCGAGGCCTTTCTCAACCATGTGAAGGACGAAGGCAAAAGCAACCTGTTACGGGAACTGCAACGGATGGGCGTGCCGTGGCAATAGCCATGCAATCAAACCATTTCAGCGCGGGAGCTGCCGTGCCAAAAACGCCCAGATACTCTTATTGATACGCTGCGCATCGCTGTAATACCAATGAGTGTGATTCTGCAGCACATACAGCGATGCGGCAAAACCCGCCTCCTCAAACCGGCCCACCGTCGTGCGCCCGGAAGCCACGGAAAAAATAGCATCCCGGTCACCCAGAAACAGTGCTAGTGCCGGCAGGCGTTGCGCCCGGGCAGGCAACGTCAACCCGGGCTCCGTACCCCCGTGTACGGCCACCGCAGCGAACGCCTGCGGATAAGCTGCCACCAGGCGCAGAGCCATTCGTGCACCGTTGGAGTGGCCGAACAGATAAACCGGTTTACCCGCCATATCCGGATACACAGCCCGCAGTATCTGCTGTAACAGGTTACCCTCACGGGCTGCCTGCATAGACCAGTTATGCCTCTCACCATTGGGCGCCAGCAATCGAATCCGATGCTGGTCCGCAACCCCTTTCCAGGTGTCAATCATGGAGCGGCCATCGCGACCGGCCCCGTGCAGCAGAATCAAAACCGGCGAGTGGATATCGGCTCCCACCGGCACATAATAATAGTACTGGCGCCAGCCGGCGGCGGTTGCAATTGCGATGGGCCCTTGGCCACTGAAGGCCGGCGCATAGCGATAAGCTTTCAGGCCGGCATCCGTCAGATTGAGGTTAATGTTATATTCCGCTGCTCCAAGCCCCGCGCAAAGCCCAAACCCCAACCACAACAACACCGCTAGCTTAAGCAATCAGCACCCCCATTCATCCACTATCTTCAATCCGCATGCTCACTCAACCCAGGTGACCGGTTTTCACCAGCACCAACAACAGCACCAGATAAGACAGAATAATCCACAGCGGTGCCCCGTAAGCCAACCCTTTCACCCAACGGCCGGATGCCGGGGGCGGCTCACCCCAGCGGTTAGCGGTGACCTGCCCCGGCCAGAACCAAAGCACGAAATTCACGATGGGAAGCCAGAGCACGGCAGCGGCCCAGCGGGGCCAGCCCACATCCTGTACCCGCCGGAGGGTGGCCCAGGCGAATAAAGGTATCTGCAGATACCAGAACGCCATCAGGCTCACCGGCCCACTGCTGAGTGCCGCCAGCGAAAAAAGGGGAATTCCCAGCGCCCGGAACAGGGCACTCAACAGCAACGGCAGCAGATACAACGCCACCACCACCACCGCGACATAGTGGGTTCGATTCATGCGGCCATCGATCAGGGCCAGTAAAAATGACGGCATAGGATACAACTACCTGTAACACTCAGACTGTAATACTCAGAGTTCGAAACGCTAAAGCTTTTACCTGTGTCAATCAATGGGCCAATAGCGCTTTTTCCCCCGCCCTAAACTCCCTATACTTTTGGCCTGACCCATCTTCACGCGCGAACCCAGTTTCGGATCAAAATATGACCAACATCCTTAATCTTGACGCCCTGCAGCATGCCAACCTCAATACCGAGCCCTACCCATACTTCACAGTGGATAAATCCATTGCCGACGACGCTGTGCAGGCGGTCATTGCCGACTTCCCCTCCATTCAGGATGGCGGCAGCTACAACCTGGAAGACGTGAAAGTCGGCCCGGAATTCGATAAGTTCTTGAAATCCCTGGATACCCCCGAGTTCCGCCGCATCCTGTGCGACAAGTTCGACGTGGATGTGATGGACCTGCCCATGATGATCACCCTGCGTGGCTACTCCCGCAAGAAAGACGGCCGTATCCATACCGATTCCAAAACCAAGGTACTGACCATCCTCATCTACCTGAACGAAGACTGGACCGCCGAAACCGGCCGCCTGCGGGTGTTGCGCAGCGGCGATGACATGGAAGACTACGCCGACGAGATCATACCCGGGCCCGGCACCCTGATGGCCTTCAAGGTCACCGACCACGGCTGGCACGGCTACCCGTCATTCGAGGGCAAGCGCCAATCCATCCAGATCAACTTCCTCACCAGCGCAGCCGCCAACAGCAAGCACCGCTTTTTTCATGGTTTGAGTGCCAAGTTGAAGAAATGGCGCCGGGGAGCCCAGGACGACTATTGAACGGAAGGATTACCGATTCGTAATTGGTCAGTCTGATCTCGCGCAAAAAACCTATATCAAAAAACTTTGATATAGGTTTCGATCGCTGCTAGTATTCCTTTCCATGAACGCTGGCCTCCCCCCCATCACCGCCGATCAACTAACTTCCTTAGCCCAGTTGTGCAAAGGAACCGGCGATCCGTTGCGCCTGGAAATACTGCGCAGCCTGCGTACCGATTCATTCGGGGTGATGGAGCTGTGTGAGATCTTCGATACCAAACAACCCGCCATGAGCCACCACCTGAAAGTCCTGGCCAAGGCGGGCGCCGTTACCACCCGGCGCGAGGGCAACTCCATTTTCTACCGGCGCATGCTGGCGGATATCAGTATCCCTCAGGGGCAACTACTGGCAGCCCTCTACAGCGCCATTGACCAGGTGGCGCTGAGTGATGGCACCGCCACCCGTATCGATGCCATCAAACAGGAACGGGAAGAGGTGGCCCGCGAGTTTTTTGACCGCCACGCGGAGCAGTTTCGTGAGCAGCAGGAGCTGATTGCCCTGTTCGATCAATACGCAGAAAGCGTAAGAGACCTGCTGCTGCAAACCAATCCGCATAAGGGCCACACGGCGCTGGAAATCGGCCCCGGAGAAGGGGCATTCTTATCCACCCTGGCGGATCTGTTTCAACAGGTCACCGCCATCGACATTTCCCGCGAAATGCTCGACAAAGCAGAAACCGTGCGCCGGCAGCAAGCGCTGGACAACGTTCAACTGCTGCAGGCGGATACGGAAGATGCCGTACAACAGGGGATTCATGTGGATCGCATCGTCTGCAACATGGTGCTGCATCACGTGCCCTCCCCCGCTGACGTATTTGAAGATTGCGCCCAATTGCTGAATGCAGACGGCGCCTTGATCGTGGCAGACCTGTGTCGCCACGATCAGGACTGGGCCAAACAAAGCTGCGGTGATCTGTGGCTTGGATTTGATCCGGAAGAATTGACCGATTGGGCGAACGATGCCGGATTGGTGAGTACAGACAGCCTGTATGTGGGATTGCGTAACGGCTTTCAGATACAGGTACGACGTTTTGATAAACCCAACTCCTGATTATTGTGACCGATTGAAAAGGAACCGAGTGCAATGAGCGAATATTCCATCTTCACCTCCGAGTCTGTTTCCGAGGGCCATCCCGACAAAATGGCCGACCAGATTTCCGATGCCATTCTGGATGCCATCATCAAAGATGATCCCCATTCCCGTGTTGCCGTGGAAACCATGGTGAAAACCGGTATGGCCATCATTGCCGGCGAAGTGCGTACCAACACGTATGTGGATCTGGAAGACATCGTGCGCCAGGTGATTCTGGACATCGGCTACAACAGTTCTGACGTGGGCTTCGATGGCGCCTCCTGTGCGGTGCTGAACGCCATCGGCAAACAGTCCTCCGACATCGCCATGGGTGTGGATGAAGGCGAACAAAAAGATCTGGGCGCCGGTGACCAGGGCCTGATGTTCGGTTACGCCACCAACGAAACCGACGTGCTGATGCCCGCCGCCATTCACTATTCCCACCGACTGGTACAACGTCAGGCTTACCTGCGTAAAAACAGCATCCTGCCCTGGTTGCGCCCCGATGCCAAAAGCCAGGTGACCCTGCGTT
Organism: Gammaproteobacteria bacterium UBA7310; assembly: GCA_002471665.1. Classification (GTDB taxonomy): domain Bacteria; phylum Pseudomonadota; class Gammaproteobacteria; order Pseudomonadales; family Ketobacteraceae; genus Ketobacter. The sequence continues at coordinate 99,161 of DKQK01000029.1, read as the reverse complement.
ATGAAAACGGTAAACCGGTCGCGGTTGACGCCGTCGTGCTGTCCACCCAGCACGATGAAGACATCAAACTGGCCGACCTGCAGGAAGCCATCATGGAAGAGGTGGTCAAACACGTTCTGCCTTCTGAGTGGCTGCACAAGGATACCAAATATCACATCAACCCCACCGGTCAGTTTATCATTGGTGGACCGGTAGGCGACTGCGGCCTCACCGGCCGTAAAATCATCGTTGACACTTACGGTGGTGCCGCCCGTCACGGTGGTGGAGCTTTCTCCGGCAAGGATCCTTCCAAAGTGGACCGCTCCGCTGCTTATGCGGGCCGCTATGTTGCCAAAAACATCGTTGCCGCCGGCCTGGCCGACAAATGCGAAATCCAGGTTTCCTACGCCATCGGTGTAGCCGAACCCACTTCCATTTCCATCAACACCTTCGGCACCAACAAGGTGAGCGAAGAACAGATCGCCGCACTGGTACGGGAACACTTTGATCTGCGCCCCCGCGGTGTGATCGAGATGCTGGACCTGCGTCGCCCCATCTATCGCCCCACGGCTGCCTACGGCCACTTTGGCCGTGAAGATCAGGGCTTCACCTGGGAAAACACCGACAAAGCCGACGCCCTGCGCGCTGCTGCCAACCTGTAATTTACTTGAAGAAACGAGGCAAATACTATGAATGCCGTATTGGAAAACAATTTCTCAGACTACAAAGTTGCTGACATTTCTCTGGCCGAATGGGGCCGCCGTGAAATCGAAATCGCCGAAGGTGAGATGCCTGCCCTGATGGCACTGCGCAGCAAATACAAAGCGCATCAGCCCTTAAAAGGCGCCAAGATCATGGGCTGCATTCACATGACCATTCAAACCGCGGTGCTGATCGAAACCCTGATCGAGCTGGGTGCGGACGTGCGCTGGTCTTCCTGTAACATCTTTTCCACTCAGGATCACGCCGCCGCTGCCATCGCCGCCGCCGGTATTCCTGTGTTCGCCTGGAAAGGGGAGACCGAGGAAGAGTTCTGGTGGTGCATCGAGCAAACCATTCTGAAAGACGGCAAAGAGTGGGATGCCAATATGATTCTGGACGACGGCGGTGACCTGACTCTGGTTTTGCACGACAAATACCCGCACATGCTGGACAGCATTCACGGTATCTCTGAAGAAACCACCACCGGTGTGCACCGTCTGCTGGAAATGCTGGAAGCGGGCACGCTGAAAGTTCCCGCCATCAACGTTAACGACGCGGTGACCAAATCCAAAAACGACAACAAGTACGGCTGTCGTCACAGCCTGAACGATGCCATCAAGCGTGGCACCGATCACCTGCTGTCCGGCAAAAAAGCCCTGGTCATCGGTTACGGTGATGTGGGCAAGGGCTCTGCCGCCTCCCTGCGTCAGGAAGGCATGATCGTAAAGATTACCGAAATCGATCCTATCTGCGCCATGCAGGCCTGCATGGATGGTTTCGAAGTGGTGTCACCCTACAAAAACGGGATTAACGACGGCACCGAAGCCAGCATCGACACAGCCTTGTTGCAGAACACCGATCTGGTGGTCACCACCACCGGTAACGTTAACGTGTGCGACGCCAACATGCTGAAGAATCTGAAAAACGGCGCCGTGGTGTGTAACATCGGTCACTTCGACAGCGAGATCGACACCGCATTCATGCGCAAGAACTGGGAATGGCAGGAAGTAAAACCCCAGGTGCACAAGATCGTGCGCAACGCGGACACCAATGATCACCTGATTCTGTTGTCCGAAGGCCGCCTGGTGAATCTGGGTAACGCCACTGGCCACCCTTCCCGCATCATGGATGGCTCGTTCGCCAACCAGGTGTTGGCGCAGATGTATTTGTGGGAACGCAAATTCGCTGACCTGCCGGAGGCCGACAAGCAAGCCGCACTGTACGTAAAAGTGCTGCCCAAAAAGCTGGACGAAGAAGTGGCGGCGGAAATGGTGCGTGGTTTTGGCGGCGTGATTACCCGCATGACCGACGACCAGGCCAAGTACATTAATGTACCGGTGGATGGGCCTTACAAGCCGGATAGCTATAAGTATTAATTTATAGCCGTAGCGTTCCCGTGCTTCAGTCTGAACAGGTGAATTGGGAACGCTACCAGCCTATCCATGGCCGCTGATGCCCCAATCACCTGTTCAGACCAACGCACTCGCATCGGGCGATGACTCCACTTAAATGCGAGGATAAGTGAGCAGAACATGAACTCTCAACAACAACACGAAAAGCGTTTCAGCTTTGAGTTTTTCCCGCCCAAGACCGACGTAGGCATAGAAAAACTCAATCTGGTACAACAAACACTGGCCGAAAAAAAGCCCCGCTTTTTCTCGGTGACCTACGGTGCCGGCGGTTCCACCCGCGACCGCACCTTTGAGACCGTGAACAACGTCAAGAATAGAACCGGTATCGATGCCGCACCGCATCTGTCCTGCGTCGGTGATACCAAAGCGCAACTGGCCCAGTTACTGAATCAATACCAGGATGCCGGCATCAATCGCATTGTCACCCTGCGCGGCGATCTGCCTTCCGGCATGGGTGCCTCTCTGGGGGAACTCAAGTACGCCAGCGACCTGGTGGCTTTCATCCGTGAGCAAAGCGGTGATCACTTTCATTTGGAAGTGGCGGCCTATCCGGAAATGCACCCGCAAGCCAAATCCATGGACGCCGATCTGCAGGCGTTTAAAACCAAAGTGCGGGCCGGTGCCAACAGTGCCATCACCCAGTACTTTTTTAATGTGGATGCCTACAAGTTCTTTGTGGACAGCTGCGAAAAAATGGGCCTGGATCTGCCCATCTACCCCGGCATCATGCCCATCATCAATTTTGACAATCTGATCCGCTTCTCCAGCATGTGCGGTGCCGAAATTCCTCGCTGGATCCGTATGCGCATGGAGTGTTTCCGCGGTGATGAGCAGTCCATCAAACAACTGGGTGAAGAGATCGTCACCAGCCTGTGTGAAGAGCTGTTGGCCATGGGCGCTCCCGGCTTGCATTTCTACACCATGAACCAGGCGGAGCCCACCATCGCCATCTGGGATAATCTCAACTTGTGATCTGATAATGCTCGTTATACCCTTCGGTCATCGAATCTTTTCCAGACCGAAGGGGTAGCAGTATGGATCTTAGTGCCTTTAAAGCCTATGACATTCGGGGGCGGGTCCCTGATCAGCTCAACGAGGATATGATTGAGCGCATCGGCCGCGCCTATGTGGCAGTCACCGGCGCCAAAAAAATCGCAGTGGGTTATGACATACGCCTGTCCAGCCCGGCTCTGGCCGCGGCCCTGCGCAAAGGGCTCACCGCCGCCGGTGCCGATGTGTACGACATCGGCCTGAGCGGCACCGAACAGATCTACTTCGCCACCTTTCATTACAGCCTGGATGGCGGCATTGCGGTCACCGCCAGCCACAATCCCAAGGATTACAACGGCATGAAACTGGTGGGCAAGGGTTCCCGCCCCATCAGCTCCGATAACGGTTTGTTGGAAATCAAAGCACAAGTAGCCGGTGACTTTACCGATGCCGAACGACCCGGTACCGAACAACCGCTGGCGATCATGGACGATTACATCCAACATCTGCTGGGCTATATCAACGTGGCCGAGTTAAAACCCTACACCGTGGCCATCAACGCCGGCAACGGTGGCGCCGGTATCGTCATCGATGCATTGCAACCGCATCTGCCCTTCCAGTTCATCAAACTGTTGCACGAACCCGACGGCCATTTTCCCCACGGTGTACCCAATCCACTGCTGCCAGAAAACCGGGAACTGACCGCCAAGGCTCTGCTGGATAACAAAGCCGATTTCGGCATCGCCTGGGATGGCGATTTTGATCGCTGTTTTCTGTTTGATGAAAAAGGCCGCTTCATCGAGGGCTATTACATCGTCGGCATGCTGGCAGAACTGTTTCTGCAAAAAGAACCCGGCGCCAGCATCATCCACGACCCCCGTTTGACCTGGAACACCATGGAGCTGGTGCAGCAAGCCGGCGGCGTTGCCATTGAAAGCAAAACCGGTCACGCCTTTATCAAAGCCCGCATGCGTGAAGAAGACGCCATCTACGGGGGTGAAATGAGTGCCCACCATTACTTCCGCGATTTCGCCTATTGTGATTCCGGCATGATCCCCTGGTTGATGGTGGCGGCCCTGCTATCGCAGACTGGAAAAACCCTGTCTCAATTGGTGGACGAACGCATTGCCGCCTTCCCCGCCAGCGGCGAAATCAATCGCACCATCGCCGATGCCCCGGCCGCCATCGCGGCCGTTGAGAACGCATACCAGAGCCAGGCCAAGGCGGTCAGTAAAGTGGACGGACTCAGTATGGACATGGGCAATTGGCGCTTCAACCTGCGCTGCTCCAACACCGAACCACTGGTGCGACTCAACGTGGAGTCCAGGGGCGACATCCCCCTGATGGAAGCCAAAACCCGGGAATTACTGACCCAACTGGATCAATTTTCCGCGTGACCAATGCCCATGACCCATGACCGTGACCCGTGCCCATAACCAATGCGAGGTAACCTTGATTTAGGCACCAATGTGGGCCATGTTTAGGGTTGGTTCTGAAGGATGCCCCGGTTATGGACGACGGATTGGCGACGCACCGCCCTATCAGCACGGTTTATCTGCTTTGCGGGCTGCTCATGTGGCTGCCCGCCCCGTCAATCGCATCGCCGGAACTAGGGCGCCTGCTGGAACTGGACCTGGAGCAACTGCTGACCATTAAGGTGGTCTCCAAGCGCGATGAGAACATCAGCCAGGCCCCGGGCATCGTCTCGGTAATCACAGAGTCTGATATCAGGCGGTTTGGCTACCGCAACCTGCGTGACATCCTCAACCGCCAGACCAGCCTCCAAATCGTGGGCTCCAACCTGTTTCCCCACAATAAAGCCACCATCCGCGGTGTCACCACATCACACGTCGACAACAACGTATTAATTCAGCTTAACGGCCGCCCCATCCGCGAGCCGGTGGTCTCCAGTATGAACCATGATCTCTATGATTTTTTCCCCGTGACGCTGATTAAAAAGATCGAAATCATCCGCGGCCCCGGCTCTGTGCTGTATGGCACCAACGCGTTCAGCGGTGTGATCAACATCATTACCCGCGAAGCGATTTCCGAGACGGAGTTACAGCTGGCAGTGACCGGGGGCAGCTTCGATACCCAAAAACTGGATGTCAGCGGCGGTGTCAATCAAGGCGGGTTCAATGTGTATGGCGGCATCAGAAGCAGCCGCACCAAAGGTGGGGATTTCGACCCGGTGACCGATGAGCTGGGCACACAGGGCCGCTTCGAGGCTGGGCACGAAGGTGAGCAGGCCTTGGTGCGAATGAGCCATAACAACCTGACACTGACCGCGCTGTATTCCGATACCGAAACCGACAATGCCCGATCGGTGTTTGCCTTGCCCTCCACCACCCACCAATACCGGCGCAGCTACCTGGATCTGGGTTACCAAACGGATATCACCACCCACTGGTATGCCAACTTCAACCTATCCTATCAGGACTACAAGTCTGACTTGATCATCTTACCGCCGCCTTTGAATACCCGCGCCCTCAACCGGGCTCAACACTGGTTAGGGGAATTCACGCTCCAGGGTACGCTGTCCCATTGGATCAACGTTCTGTTGGGTGGTAATCATCAGCAAACCGAGGCCGATGCCAGCACGCCGTTCAGTGCCGAGAACAGCAGCCTCTATACCCAGTGGCAGTTCAAGCTCTCATCGCACAACCAGGTCATTGCCGGATTGCAATACAATGCTCCGGATTCCGGCGGCAGCCATACCTCTCCACGCCTTGGCTTTATTCATCAGTTCAACGCCAACTGGGGCAGCAAACTGTTGTTCAGTTCCGCGTTTCGTGAACCTTCCGGGTTGGATCGTTACTTTGAATCCCCTGTGGTCGTGGGTGACAAGAACCTGAAACCGGAAACCATTGATACCTGGGACGCGCAACTGTTTTATTTCTCCGGAGCCGACTCCTTCACCATCACGGTGTTTCACAGTAAACAGAAAGACATTATTACCCGCCAGCCCGGCACCCCGGTTCGGATTATCAATGGCGGCGAACTACGCTACCGCGGCATTGAAGTGGAAGGCCGCTATGCGCCCGCAGCCGATTGGCTGTTCACTGCCAACACCAGTTATCAAACCAATGCGGATGCAGACAACAACAACGACGTTACCTACAGCCCGGACTGGATGTTGAAAGCGGGCATCGCCCATGATTTCACCGCCGGGGCGAGCGCCGGATTGTTTTATCACTACTTCGCCGCCGCCACCCTGCAAAATGAAGAGGCGCTGTATTACAACGAAAACCCTTCCGGCTATCACCTGCTGACCTTGAATTTCAACGCCAATGTGGGCCGGTGGCTGCTTAAACCCGGGCTGGAGCATCTGAGCCTGTCCCTGTATCTGGACAACCTGCTGGACCAGGAAATTTATTTCCCGAGTATGAACCGCCCTGCAGTTAACTCTATTCCCCATCATGCCGGGCGTGGCGCCTACCTGAGCCTGCACATCGAACTCCCTTAGTCTGTGCAGGGTTGAACCGGCGCCCCCATGTGCTTACCCTAGTGGCTCCAATCCATCAACCAAAACGGTTATACCATGTCTTTAAACCAGCAACTGATGCAGCGGGATCTGAAGGTACTGTGGCATCCGTGCACCCAGATGAAAGATCACGAAACCCTGCCGCTGATTCCCATCAAAAAGGGGGAAGGCATCTGGCTGGAGGATTTCGATGGCAACCGTTACATGGACGTGGTGAGTTCCTGGTGGGTAAACCTGTTTGGCCATGCCAATCCCCGCATCAACAACCGCGTCAAGGAACAGCTGGACAATCTGGAACATGTCATCCTGGCCGGCTTCAGCCATGAACCGGTGATCCAGCTATCAGAGCGCCTGGTGAATATCACCCCCAAGGGATTAAGCCGCTGCTTTTACGCCGATAACGGTTCCTCCGGCATCGAAGTGGCCTTAAAGATGAGCTTCCACTACTGGCTTAACATGGGCAATACCAGGAAGACCAAATTCGTCACCCTCAGCAATTCCTATCATGGCGAAACCCTGGCCGCGCTGGCGGTGGGCAGCGTTGAGCTGTACAAGAAAACCTATGAACCCCTGCTGATGACCACCTTCACTGCCCCCAGCCCGGATTGCTACAACCGGGAAGCGGGCGAAAGCTGGGAAGACTACAGCCTGCGTAAATTTGCCGAAATGGACGCGCTGCTGGCAGAAAACCACGAGGAAATCTGCGCGGTCATCGTTGAGCCACTGATTCAGTGTGCCGGCACCATGCGCATGTATCACCCCATCTACCTGAAAAAGTTAAGGGAAGCCTGTGATCGCTACAATGTGCACCTGATTGCCGATGAAATCGCCGTGGGTTTTGGCCGCACCGGCACTCTGTTCGCCTGTGAGCAGGCGGATATCGTGCCTGATTTCATGTGCCTGTCCAAAGGATTGACCGCCGGCTATCTGCCATTGTGCGCCGTACTCACCCACGACCGGATCTACGACGCCTTCTACGACAATTACGACACCCTGCGCGGTTTTCTGCATTCCCACAGTTATACCGGGAACCCCCTTGCCTGCGCCGCCGCATTGGCAACACTGGATATCTTCGAGCAGGACAATGTCATCGCCAACAATCAGAAATTGATTCAGAAGATGGCCGATGCAACAGCACATTTCTCCGATCACCCCCATGTGGCCGAGGTGCGCCAGACCGGCATGGTGCTGGCCATCGAGATGGTCAAGAACAAAGCCGACAAGACGCCCTATCCCTGGCAGGAACGGCGCGGCCTGAAAGTCTACGAGCACGGGCTGAAAAACCAGGCCTTGTTAAGGCCGTTGGGCAGCGTGGTGTATTTTATGCCACCGTATATTATTACGGAGGAACAGATTGATCACCTGGCGAAAGTCGCATGGGAAGGCATCGAAATCGCCACCAAAGATTAAAGGCACTTAGCCCAGATCCATTAACAACAGGTCTGTTGTCCCCACCTCAACCCCCATTTGTGTGAGCAGGGTGGTGACCTGACCACGGTGATGGGTCTGGTGATTAAACCAGTGGCATAAGGCTTTTTGCCGGGTAAATTCAGTGTGGCTGCCATCCGCCAGCCGATGGGTCATACTCTGGGACAGGTCCGCCTGCTCGCGCTGCAGGCGCGCCATACACGCCACAATCCGGTCATCCAGCTCTGCCCGCCACCGCTTCAGTGTGGGCAGATCCTCATAGATCAGCTGATCCAGAGCCCGGATCTTCACCGCTTCACCCTGCTCATCCAGCAGCACCGGTGCCGCATCAGGGGGTGAAAAACGGCACAGCCAGTAATGATCCGCGATCAGTATATGATTAAGGGTGCGGCACACCGACCCGAAAAAAGCACCGCGATCTTCCCTGAACTGCTCTGCCGATAACCGGCCACAGGCAGAGAACAAGCGCTCGTTCATGGACTGGTTGTAACGTGACCAAATCAGAAAACTGTTCATCCGTTAGCACCCCGGTTCTCCAGCCTGCGCACTTCGGCCACCAGATCCCGCGCCAGATCCCGGGTATTGGGCTTGATCATGCCCACTCCGGTGCTGATCATCAGTTTCACCACCGACACAAACAGAAACCCGGCCAGAATAATGGACAGCAGGCCGCTGACTTTGAAAAAACCCACCGGCAGCACCATGCTGCCCTGCTGCAGGCTGATGGTGCGATCCGCTTCCGGCAGGTTGATCAGCATGTGATAGATAGGAAATATATCCGGGTTTTTAATGTAGATCCCCAGCTGATTAACGCCCAATACCAGCAACCCCACACCCAAAATCAGAAAACCATAGCCCAGTAATTTGCTCATACCTACCTCGTGATGGCGGTTTTATTGTCTCAGCAACCGCCTGGTTGTCCGCCGTGGGGACACAATCAGGACAGTCGCTGCCATTCTGTTCTAAAATGATGGTTACACCCATTGCAGATAACGTTGTAACCTGCCTTTATGCGTACGCCTCGAATTTTTCAAAACCAGCCATTGCTGGAAGGAAACACCATTCAGCTGGATGAAAACGGTAGCCGCCACCTTAGCAAAGTGCTGCGGTTGGGGGAAGGAGACCCGGTCATCCTGTTCAACGGTACCGGCGGCGAATACCATGGCCAGATCAGTGCCGTGGACAAGAAAGCGGTATCCGTATCATTAGATTTCTTCAATGAGGTGGATCGCACCTCGCCTGTGAGGATTCACCTGGGGCAGGTACTGGGCAAAGGCGACCATATGGATTACGCCCTACAGAAAGCGGTGGAGCTTGGTGTCAGCGAGATCACCCCCCTGTTGAGCCAACGCTGTGAGGTGAAACTGTCCTCCCAGCGGATGCACAAGAAACTGGAACAATGGCGGAATCTGCTAATCAGTGCCTGTGAGCAATGCGGCATGAACATCGTACCCACCATCCACCCCCCCATGACCTTGCTGCGCTGGGCCGAATCCGCGGAAGCCGAGCGGAAATGGATCCTGCACACCGAAGACCTGCCCAGCAACCCTTTCAGCGCTGACGCTCCGGAAAGCCTGTGCTTTGCGGTGGGTCCGGAAGGCGGATTCAGTGAGGAAGAGGTGGAGCAGGCGAAGGATTACGGCTTCGATTGTATTACCCTGGGCCCCCGGGTATGGCGTACCGAAACCGCCCCGATAGTGCTGCTGAGCCTGGTGCAACTGTCGTGGGGGGATTTCCTCCTGTAATCCCGGCTCGGCCCTCACTTCCCTTCCCACCTTTGGTAATTTTCACGCTGGGTGCAACTTTCTGACTCATCACCGCGTATTGGGTTATGAACACTCACCTAAAACAACCAAAGGAATTCAATCATGAAAAAGACCAATCTCGTCATCTGTACCCTGCTGGTGTCCACCTTGTCAGTGCCGGCATTGGCCGCAAACACCTCATCTTCATGGAACAAAGGCAAATCCGATGCCATGACCGAGGTGGAGCAACGCATCAACAACCAGCAGTACGAGGCCGCCATCCATGATCTGAAAGGCATTGTGGCCAAAGACACAGACAACGCCGACGCCTACAACCTGCTGGGCTACACCCACCGCAAACTGAAACGCTATGAGGTGGCTGAAGACTATTATCAGCGTGCCTTGGCGTTGGACCCCGATCACCGCGGTGCCATGGAGTATCTGGGTGAACTTTACGTAGAAACCCAGCGCCTGGACGAGGCCAACGCCATGCTCAGCAGATTGGATAAAGCCTGTTTCTTCGGTTGTGAGGAATACCGAAAACTAAAGGCCATGATCGACAATCGGGAGCAGAGGCCGGAAACCGTTTCCAAGTGGTAATCAGCCGGTTTCGGTTTTCCAGCCTTCCACTTTGACACACAATCCCTTGGAGACGATGCGGTTGCTGGGCATGCTGGCACCGCCTGCCGCTTCCACTGACACCATCAGATACTCCGCATCCTTTATCAGACCCCACTGGGGTTTGGTAAGGGATTTCTCGATGCGTTTCTCCACATCGATGACCCCCAGGCTGGTAATGCTGCCATCCACTTTCGAGATTGCCCAAAGTTGCAGATTCTGATCGTTCTGCAACTTGGGCTTTGCCAGCATATCCAGCGCCAGCACGCGGCCGGTTTGGGTAAGGGTCACCACCATAGTGGGCTGGGCATTGCTGTCTTTCATGACCGCCACATAATTAATGGCGGCTGACGGCGGTTGACCCACCGGCGCCCACACCAGCACGGCCAGCACCAACGCACAGGTCAATGCCAATCCGGAAAACCATCGATAAAAGCCGAGTTTCTTCTTGAGGTTTTCCAACATGGGATCGGCCGCGCCGTTGATGGCACTGAGGATATTGTTCAGGGTAGATTTTTTCGGGCTAAGCTCCGGCGTGTAATGGTGCAGCGACTGCAGTTTATGCTCCCACTGCCTGACCCGATTTCGCAAACCGCTGTCATCGAGCATCAGGGTTTCCATACGCCTGCGAGCCGGGCCACGCAGAGTACCGGCAACGTAATTGGATGCCAACCGATCCTGCAGTTCGGGATTTTGATATCTTAGTGACCCAGACATTGTGCCAACCTCGTTAAGCCCCGCTTGAGCCAGGATTTGACCGTGTTGATGGGTTGCTCCACATGGATTGCAATGTCCTCCCGGCTATAACCGTAGTAGTACGCCATCAGAATCGCGTTACGGTTCAACGTATCCAGGGTTTGCAGACATTGATTGAGTTTGATGTCGGTGTCTTTCTGCAGCATGCCGGCGATGGGCGATTCGGCGCTGGTTTCACCAAACAGTTCCTGTACTTCCCCGTATTGGTCCCGGCGCTTCTGTTCACGCTTATCCGATCTCAGCTTATCCAGGGCTCGATAACGCAACAGTGAGGTCATCCAGGTCATGGGCTCGCCCTGGTGGCGTCGGTATTCACCGGCCTTGTGCCAGATCTGTAGAAACGTCTCCTGCAGGACATCATTGCTTTGGTCGGCATCGTTCAGCAGTTTCATGGCGATGCCGTTGAGCTTGGCGGCGACCAGTCCATAGAGCTGCTGCAATGCCGCTTGATCCCGCAATGCAATACGGGCCAGCAATTGCTCCAAGCGGTCGGCTTCTTCCGCACTCTGCTCAGCTGGCGGATTATCTGCTGGATCGCCGTTGGTCATGGTTGACTCCTTTCTCCCCTCAAAACGCCCGTGACTGACCACTGCTCAGCGCAAAAGCCAACCAACCTCAATTCGATACATTATTCAGACTAACACTACGGGAATGCTTACCGTGCTCATTAGAGCAGGGAATAATAACAAAGTTCAACCGGTGGATGGGGCGGAAGACGAGAAGGACGGCAACAGGCTGTGCAGCCTGCTGTATCGCAGCCTGTGGTTTGGCAGCAAAGCGGGTGGCTCAGAAAGGTTAAATTACCTGATTCAGTTGCCGTTCCACACTGGACAGATCCGGGATCACCGCACGCTCACCGCTGACCATCACCAGGGTATCGTAGGCCGGATCTTCCGACACTTCTTCGCTGCTCAACTCTTCAGGGAACACCCGCACCAAACGGGGTAATCCCTGCACTGAAATCGCGTAGAACGGCAGCTTGCACTCACCGACACCATTAATCACCGCCAGACGCTGACCCACATCCGCATCCTCTATCTCAGAGCTGTTCATCCGCTCCAGTGAGATCACCGGTAGCTCAACCCCGCGCCAGTCCACGGTACCCAGCAACCAGTCCGGAGTGTCTTCCTGCTTCTGTGGTTGATCCCAGCTGACGATCTCCGCCACTGCCACGTTGGGAATCAAAAGTGGACGCCCCATCATGGGGATCAACAAGCTGGCAATTTGTTCGGGTAATTCAGCCATAGAATGTTCCGTCTAATTTAACAATGATTCGGAGTAGTGCTCCGAGGTGTATTCGACCAGTTTACGGGCCAACTCCCGGGGAGAGCCACTGAAGCTAACACAACCGGTGGCCCGTGCTGAGTCCGGCTGTGAGCTGTTGGCACAGGTCTCGGCACTTTGCGCCCAGACTTCGATGCCCATCTGTCGCAACTTGGCGGCGGAGATGGCGCCGTCATTGCCCATGCCACTGAACAGTATAGCGCCGCTTTGCACCCCAAAATGGTCCGCTATCAGCGCCATTACCTGATCGATGGACGGTGAATACGGCCCTTCCCACGGTTCCTCAAACAGCTCCACCCGGGCAAACTGATTCACCGACATCACCTGCTCAACCGGCGCGATCAGTATTTCCCCGTGGCTCAGGCAGCGTCCGGCCCGTGGTTCCTTGAAGGTAAAATGGGAGTTGCGGCTCCACACCTTGCTCAGGGTTTCCTGGAATCCGGGATCAATGTGCTGCGCGATCACAAAGGCAATGGGCAATCCTGCCGGCAACGCGTCAAGGAACTCCTTCACCGCCGCCGGACCGCCCAACGAGGCCCCCAACACCCAAACGTTGGAAGCGGGATCGCCTTCTTCTTCGGTGTCGGCGTTATCCGTCTGCACCGGCTCCGTCACCGCCTGGGCCAGGGTCTGCATTTCCGTATCGCAGGGCATCGGCTTACCCACAATGTCTTTCAACTTTGAGAAAATCTTGCGCTCCCAGCGTTGAAACTGCAGGCTGCTGATACTGGGAGCGTTGCCTTCCCCCAACAGAATCGGAACCGTGGAAGACTCAAACAAGTGCACAATGAAATCCGACCATTTGTCTTCGTCTTCGATGTCCACCAACCAAACATCCGCCTGGTCGCCCATGATCAACTCGTCGCTTACCTTATCCGGCGACAAGGTAACTGCCACACCGTAGCCCACCGACTCAATGGTCTTGCAGACCACGTGTCGTTGCAGTGTTGAGTCTGCAATGACCCCCACCCGGGGGTTCTGGCTCCCTTTACGGGTGCCGGGCTTGTGGGACACACTAGGCTTCCTGTTTGATCAGATCTTCTATGGTCTGCAGTAAAACGGTTTCCTGATAGGGTTTACCCATGTAACGGTTAACGCCGATGCTCATGGCCCGGTCACGGTGTTTTTCACCGGTGCGCGAGGTAATCATGATGATCGGTGTATCCTGCAGTCGCTCATCGTGCCGCACCAGGGTGGCCACTTCAAAACCGTCCATCCGCGGCATTTCAATGTCCAGCAACATTACATCCGGTTTGATGTCCTGCAGTTGGGTGATGGCATCCACACCGTCTTTGGCCGTCACCACATCAAACCCGTGACGTTCCAGCAGGCGACTGGTTACCTTGCGTACCGTCACAGAGTCGTCCACCACCATCACCAGCGGCGTCTCATTGGCTTCTTCCCGCGCACGGGCCGCTTCCTGGGACAATTCCAGATTCTCTTCCAGACTGAGCTGTGCCTGCTCGGCACGGATCACCGCATTCAAGTCAAGAATGATGACCACGCTACCGTCACCGCGAATGGTGGCACCGGAAATACCGCTCACCGCCGCTAATTGCGGCCCCACGGATTTCACCACCACCTCGCGGGAACCCAGCAGCGCATCCACCTGCAGGGCCACCGCATGATCGCCACCGCGCACCAGCAGCACCGGTATCGGTTTGGTATGGCTGGTGAGGTTGGGAATGGGATTGTTATGCACATAACGCCCCAGATAACGCATACTGTATTGCTGCGCCGCGTATTCAAACTTGGGTGCATCCGGCTGGTAATACGCTTCCAGTTCATAGGGGCTGACCCGCACGATCCCTTCGATGTTGTTCAAGGGAATGGCGTACTGGTCTTCACCCACCCGCACCATCAAGGCACGGTTGACCGACACGGTAAACGGCAGGCGAATGGTAAACTGGGAACCGGCGCCGGGGGCAGAGTGCAGCTTCACGTTACCGCCCAACTGCTTGATCTCGCTGTGCACCACATCCATACCCACACCACGGCCGGAGATTTGGGTCACTTTTTCCGCCGTACTGAAACCGGGTTTGAAAATAAACTGCATCACTTCCTTGTCGGTCAGGGGCGCATCGGTTTTCATCAAACCCCGCTCGATAGCCCGCTTCTTAACACCTTCAAGATTGATACCCTTACCATCGTCGGTGAGCCGCAGTACCACTTCACCGCCTTCACGGGCCAGGTGAATGGTGATGCGGCCGGTGTCCTTTTTACCGGCGGCCACCCGCTGCTCCGGGGTTTCCAAACCATGGTCCACCGCGTTACGCAGCATGTGTTCCAGGGGCGGCACCATACGTTCCAGCACCGTCCGATCCATTTCCCCTTCGGCACCGATGATTTCCAGTTCCGCTTTCTTGCCCACTTCACCGGCAATCTGCCGCACGATACGACGCAGGCGGGGCACCATGCGGGAGAACGGTACCATGCGCGTACGCATCAGGCTCTCCTGCAATTCGGAGTTGATACGGCCCTGCTGGATCAACAGGGTTTCTGCATCGCGGGCCCGATCCGTCAGCGAGTCCCGCAGGTCCATCATATCCGACACGGTTTCACCCAATGACCGCGACAACTGGTTAAGCGTGGAGTATCGGTCCATCTCCAACGGGTCAAAATCTTCGTAGCCCTGACCCTCGGTCTGGGCCTGTTGATAACGGTAGGAAATCTGGGCTTCGGTTTCGATATCCAGTCGGCGCAATAATTCACGGGCACGATCTATGGTCATGCCGATCTCACTGATGACCCCGTTGAAGTCAGTGATCTCCTGCTCAATCCGGCCACGAATAATGGAGGTTTCACCGGCCAGGTTTACCAATCCCTCCATCAGTTCCGACGACACCTTAACGCTTTCACCACTGGAGCGCTTTTTGTCTTCTGTATGGAAGGCAGAAGCCGGCAGCATTTCATCCGGCTTCGGTGCCACGAAGGTTTCCTGGGGCGTGGGCTGGGCAGTGATGGGCACTACGTTGTCCGCCGGCTCTTCTGCTGCAGACTCTGCTACCGCCTCCTGCGACGGAGCCTCGTCTTCCATGGAGAATTCAAACTCGGCAGCATGCTCCTCGCCTGCAGTGGAAATCAGCTCACCGCCATGCTGTCGCAGATGTTCCATCTGTTCAAACAGCTTGTCGTGTTCCGACTGCACCCGGGCAAAGAACGCATCGTCCATGGCCACCTGATCGGTTTCGCTCTGAATAAGGAAGGTTTCAAAACTGTGACTCAAATTACCAATGTGCACCAGACCGGCCAGACGCGCGCCCCCTTTCAGGGTATGCAGCAGGCGTTTCATCTCGTCCAGGTGTTCCTGATTGTCGCGTTCGGACAGCCACGCATTAATGGTATTGTCGATGCCCTCGGTGAGTTCTTCTGCTTCTTCCAGGAAGATCTCCAGAATTTCGGTATCCACTTCCTCACCGGCACCACCCAGGGCCGATAAGGCTTCGGTGTCCGCTTCGGCCCGCGGCTCCAACGCATTATCCGCCACCGTCAGCACCGGTACTTCCGGTTCGTCCGCGGTCTGGGTTGAAGGCGCTTCCTCCGTCAGACGGCCATGGGTAAAGTCATCGATTTTACCGATCAGGTCATCGGCCGGTTTCGCCTGCTGGCCACTCTGAATGGTCTCAAACATTTCGGCCAGGCGATCGTGGCATTGATGCAGTAAATTATACAACGGTGCAGTCGCCGTGAAGGTTCCCAGGCACAGGCCTTCGTACAGATTTTCCAGATGGTGGGCCAGATCCCCCATTTCTTTCATATCCGACATTCTGGCGCCACCCTTTAAGGTGTGCAGGCTGCGTTGCAATCCGGCCACCACCTCAAGATTGGCAGGTTCATCCACCCAGGCCTGTAACTGTTCGGCCGTGGTATCAAGAATCTCAGACGCTTCTTCCAGGAAGATTTCCACCAGCTCCGGATCGTAGTCGCTGGCCATGTCTTCCGGCGGTGTTTCGGCTTCCGGTTCATCATCCAGTTCGTCAATTTCTTCAATACTGAATTCTGTATCCTCGGCATCCGCATCATCGATAATCAGTTCTTCGGAGGCAAACTCCGCCGTACTATCGGCGCTGATCTGCTCAGCATCAGCTTCAGCGGTAAAATCAAACTCCAGATCATCAGCTTGTTCTGTTTCAGCTTCTGATTCCGCGCTGTCCTCGGCCTCAGAATCTTCCAACACAAACTCATTGTCTGTCTCGGCGGAAGCGTCTTCCAGGGAAAACTCAAACTCATCGGCGTCCGCTTCCGGGGCCGCCAATGCACCCAGGTCGATGGCTTCTTCCGCTTCGTCCGCTTGCCCGCTTTCTGCATGTTGGCTTGCGGCATCCAGCTGTTCCGTCACTTCCGGTGCCTGATCCATCAGTGACTGTAATTCACTGATGACCACGGCATCCGCCAGCACCGGTTGACCGGCGGCCACGAAATCCATCATGTTGACCAGGGATTCATGAGCCTTATGGGCAGTCCGGAAGAACACCGGATCCGGCGTGATCATGCCATTGGCAGCCGCCTCATAAAGCTCTTCCAGGGTCATGCTCAGCTCGACTACCTCATTCAGTTGCGCCGCGCTGGCACTGCGGGCCAGAATACGCAGTTCCTGACGCAGTTTATCCAGGTCGTCCCCCGGCACCGGGTTCTGCTCCCAGTGACTGAGCACATCGCCGGCATCCATGATCAGGTCCATGCCTTCGGCCAGGAACATACTGAGCAACTGAGGATCGGCGCGCCCGGACTGAGCGATCTCTTCCTCTTCCACATGCTTGAGTTTCTCTTCGCGCAACTGCTCGATCCGTTGCAGCAACGTCTCGCTACCGGCAATGGGCGCATCCGGGTGCGCCATCAGGTCTTCGAGCCCCTGTTCGATCAGCTGCACAAAGTCGTCCAGCAGTTCAAAAATATCATCCGTTGCGGTTACCCCCTGCAGATGACACTCTTTGAAGAAGCGCTCCGTGGGTGAAGCCAGCTCTGCTATGGGGCCAATTCCCGCCATATGGGCACTGCCTTTCAAAGTGTGCAGCGCCCGCAGCATATCATCACTGAGGGTTTGCTTTTCCTCCTGCGCCAAATACCCTTTCAATGTTTCCAGATGGGAGGATGCTTCCTGACTGAAAATATCCACCAATACCGGATCAATCTCTGAACCGGAATCCTCCGCTTCGACTTCCGTCGCCTCAGGCAACTGCTCCATCACCGGTGCTGCCTCCGCAGCCGAGCCGACGCTGAGATCATCCGGTATCGCGGGAGGCGTCTCGCCCTTGGACAGAGCATCGGCCACCGCAGCCAACGGCGCCACATTGATCCCCGGCTTAACCCGCTCCTCAAACGCCTTGACCAGCTCCGGAATCACGCCGGTGACACGGGCCACAATGTCCGTGACGGCGTCTGTAGTGGGCACACTGTTGTCCAGCACCCGGTTCAGCATGTTCTCCACCGACCAGGCCAGTTCACCGACAACGGTGGCCCCCACCATGCGCCCGCTGCCTTTCAGGGTATGATAGGCGCGGCGCAATTCCTTCAGGGCTTCTTCGTTATCGTGATCGGTGGTCCAGCGGGGTAGGTATTCCTGGATGGTTTCCAGCACCTCACCGGCTTCTTCAATAAAGATCTCAATGACTTCCTCATCGATGAGATCGTCTTCGTCTTCCACTTCGGGTTGGGCGGCAACGGTTTCGCCTGCTGCCAGCAGATCCGCATCGGTAAACTCGATCTGAATGATGTCGTCATCGGACTCCGGCTGCAGATCATCGGCAGCGGATTCCAGCGCTGAATCCCCTTTGCCAGAGGCATCGCCATCTTGCGTATCCAATAGCGTGGGCGCCATGTCATTGGGATCGATCCGCTCAGCGGGATAGCCTAATGTCGCCACCGCCTCTTCGGCAATTGACAGAATATCCTCGTCGCCGGGGAAGCGGTCACCCAGTCGTTCCAGATAATATTCCACGCTGGTAATGGCATCTGCCAGGGTGTCCATTTGTTTCCAGTCCGGGCGCACGCCGCCTTCGATCAACTGTTCACTGATGAAGTTGATACAGCTTTGCAACAGGGCCGCCGGATGGGCCAGCGGCACCATCATCAAACCACCCCGTACACTGTGCAGAATATCCGGCACGGCCTGCAACGAATCCGGATCAAAATCCGAGCCAATATAATCGGAGATGGCATCCTTGGCGTTCTCCAGACCGGAACGGGACTCCTCGATCACCGCGGAACGCGCCTTACTGATCTGTTCAGGCGACACAAACTGGGAATCATCCTCCTCATCATCACCGGCAGCGGCGGCGCTGGGGTCCATGGCCATACCCTGCAAGGTGGCTTCCACATACAGCAGTGCACCGGCCACATCCATCAGCATGTTGTCGTCGAGCGCGCTGCTGTCATCCACGATGCGGCCAATGGTATCAATCTGTTCGACGATAACACGGCGTGGATTACCCACGCCCAGTACCGCCAGGGTATCGGCGATTTGTTTCAGCACCGGAATCACGCTGCGCAGCTCCGCGCCATCCACCGCCTGCCCGCGCATGAATAGATCCAGGGTTTCCTTGACACCGCCCAGCTCTTCCAGCAACGCAGACACTACCGAAGCAATGGCGGCCTTATCCGGGCCGGTCAGGCGCTGACGCTCATCATCAAGCCGTTCTTCAGAGGGCAAGGCGCGATCCAGCTTAAAGGCGGCTTTTACTTTCTGAATACGGGACGTTTCACCTTCGGCGCGCGCCACGTAGAACAGCAGGTTTTTCAGCAAATCGGTGGGCAGGGCCTCATCCCGATTGGCTCCGGTATCAATACTGTGTTTCAGTTGACGGTCCAATTGACCGAACAGCATTTTTACGGAAGTACCCAATTCAATGTAGGAACGGGATACGCCTTCCACCAGCGCCGCTGCAACCCACCATAACTGGCCCATGGCGGTGTTGCTGTATAACTGCTCGAGTTTGGCCAGGGATTTGGCCATGTACCCCAGATTGGTGGGCATATCCTGATTGCGGATCAAACCCACCAGGGCGAATTGGTACAGCTGACGGATCTTTTTAAGCAATTGCGGCAGTTGCGCCAGGGCTTCCTGTGATACGGCATCTTTTGGCGCCGCCTCGCCGCCGGCTTCCAGATCCGGTTTGAACAATGCGGTTTCCGACAGCAGAGGCTCACCCCGGGCCGCCCTTAGATCATTCAACAGCGGCAATACCACCACCGGCATATCGCGCTGCCCATCCTTAACCCGGTCCAGATACACCGGTAATTGCAGGATGGCTTTCATCAGCACTTCCTGGGCATCTTCCACCCGCTGCACCTTTTCATTGATCAACGCAATAGCCAGGTTTTCCATTTCTTCTGCCAGCAGGGCCGCACCAAAGAACTCCACCATTTGCAGGGTACCTGCAACCTGATGCAAATGGGTGAGGCAAAAGCGCATGCGCGTGGAATCTTCGGGGTTGTCCACGAACGCTTCCAACGATTGTTGCGCCTGTTTCAGGGTTTCCTCGATCTCGCCCTTAACCCAATCCAGCGCTTGAAAATCGTGTTGATCAGCCATGTCTGCTCCTGGCTCTGGTTATCTTGACTGCACTATGAGTGATTGCGTTTCACGAACGCCAGGGTGTCCTTGTACTGAATGCGTTCCATATCCGGACGCTGCCAGTCAATCACTTCACCCACCCCGAGCACCATCATGCCGCCTGGTGCCAATCGATCAGCCAAATGGGTAACGATGTCTTTTTTGCGCCAACTCTGGAAATAAATCAGCAAATTCTGACAGAACACCAGATCCACGTTCTGAAGCGGCGACTGCCGCAGATCCAGCACATTAACCTGCGCAAAACAGACTCGATCTTTCAAGCGCGGCACCACACGACATCGACCACGCTCATAATTTTCAAAAAACTGCTGGACGTAACGTTGATCCACGCGCTCCAGCTTACGAATGTTGTACACACCTTCCCGCGCCTTGGACAACGCCGGTAAACTGATATCTGTGGCGGTGATGCCGTAATAGCGGCGCTCATCCTGCAGGCTCACCAGATCTTCCATCACCATGGCCAGGGAGTAGGCTTCCTCGCCGGTGGCACAACCCACACTCCACAGCTCAATATGCTTGCGGCCCTGTTCGCGATACAGGCTCTGACAATAGTTGCGCACCAATTCATAGGAGCTGGGATGGCGGAAAAAACTGGTTTCCTGAACAGTGAGACGGTCAACCAGCGTGGCCCACTCCACTTCGCCCGCCAAACCGGACATCAGCTTTTCATAGTAGGTGTCATAGCTGGTACAGCCAATCTCGCGCATGCGGATATTCAGGCTGGTTTCCAGGAAGGATTTACGCTCGATGGATAACTGCATACCGGTACGATCTTCAAGCAGATTGCGCCAGCGCATGAACTGTTCGTCGTTCAGTTCGGCTTTTTGAAGACTCCATCGTTCTGCTGGCACTGACATCACTCCCGGCCACAACACCTGTAACCGGCCCGATGTCTGTTGCCACAGCCACCGGGCCAAGGTGTTTTACATTCCCGTTTCCGGCAGTTTGAAACCGGCAACTGAATTACGCATCTGCACCGCCAGTTCCGCCAGGTTACCGATGGACGTTGCCGTCGCGGTGGTACCGGCAGAGGTTTGCGAGGTGATTTCCTGGATAACGTTCATCGTATTGGAAATGTGACCTGCCGATGCTGCCTGCTGACGCGCTGCGTTCGAAATGTTCTGGATCAAGTCCGCCAGGTTACTGGATACGTTCTCGATCTCTTCCAGGGCCACACCCGCGTCCTGCGCCAGGCGGGCACCGCGCACCACTTCAGAGGTGGTTTGCTCCATGGAGATTACCGCTTCGTTGGTGTCGGTCTGGATGGTTTTAACCAGTGCCTCGATCTGCTTGGTGGCCGCAGAGGCCCGTTCCGCAAGGCGCTGTACTTCGTCCGCTACCACCGCGAAGCCGCGACCCGCTTCACCGGCCATAGAGGCCTGGATCGCCGCGTTCAATGCGAGAATGTTGGTTTGGTCGGCGATGTCGTTGATCAGCGATACGATGTCACCGATTTCCTGGGAGGATTCACCCAGTCGCTTGATCCGTTTGGAGGTTTCCTGAATCTGTTCACGGATGGTGTCCATCCCGTGAATCGTATTCTGTACCACTTCCGCACCTTTGTTGGCGATGGATACCGATCGCTCCGCAACCGCCGCTGATTCAGCCGCGTTGGCCGATACCTGGTCGATGGACACCGCCATCTCGTTGATCGCGGCTGATGCCCCGGCAATTTCCTGGGCCTGATGTTCGGACGCTTCCGCCAGATGCATAGCCGTGGCCTGGGTTTCCTGGGCCGCAGCCGATACCTGCACCGCTGTCTCATTGATGGTGGATACCAGTGAGCGCAATTGGTCGATGGTGAAGTTGATGGAGTCGGCGATGGCACCGGTGAAATCCTCGGTTACCGTGGTCTGGATGGTCAAGTCACCATCCGCCAGGTCACCCAGCTCATCCAGCAGTCGCAGGATCGCTTCCTGGTTATGCTGGTTCTGCATTTCTTTCTCTTCACGACGCTGTTCCTCTTCCGCCAGACGAGAGCGGGTTTGGGCGATAAAGGAGAAGAAGATCAGCAGCAGGAAGAGCAGTGCCAGAGCGGCGAAGATAATACCGAAGAGTGTCGACCAGAAGCCGGCTACCGGGGTGCCCTCGAAGGAGCGGGCCAGTGCACCGGTTTCGGTCAGCAGGGTTTGTGAATCCTTGAAGATGCCGTTGGCTGCCGCACGCACCTGGAACAGTTCCGGCGAACTCTCCAGGATCTCGTCCACGCTTTCCGCCACACCGGCAAACAGGTCAGAAATTTCATTAAGGGATTCCACCGCGGCTTTATCCCGCACCCGGGTGATACCCAGTGATTTGTCCCCTTCCAACATACCTTGCAGTACACGACCGAATCGCTCGGTATCCTGGCCGAAACTGTCGGCGGCCATGACCGCGTCTTCGCCCCCTTCCAGCACCTTGTTAACCGAACGCACAATTCGTTCTGCCAGCAGCGACTGTCGCTGTGCCACCGCCACCTGGTCTGCCGGTGCCTTGCTGTCCACCAGGGTCTGAACCACCAGATCGTACTCTTCCTGCAGTACGGGGATGTTTTCGTTCAGAGCCCGGGCCACGTCGTGCAGGTTAATCACCGTCTGGCGACCTTCCAGAATCACGTCGGAGCTGTCGGACACCTGCTTCCAGACCCGCTCCACGTCACCCATTTCCTGGGGGGCGGAGGTGATAAAGATTGAATCGGCGGCCATGCCTTCATCGGGAGAGCCGTTTTTGATGGCATCCCACTCCAGACCGAAATCCACCCGCGCCTGATCCAGGAAGGAGAACGCGTCTCCGTTACCGGCGGCAGCCTCGAGGGCGTTTTTCGCGATCCTTTGAGAGAGTACCCTCAATTCTGTCGCTTTGGTTACGTACTTCGCTGACTGCTCACTGTGATTTGCCACAAAGTAAAAGTTCAGCAGCATCAGACCAATGGTGATAACCAGGCCAATAATATAGACCGGTATCAGGTTAGTGGACTTGCTGGATTCCAGCTTTCCAGTGCTAGACGACATAGGCGGACTCCTGGCCGTTTAGTGCACAACACATGTTTTATGAACACTTGTTATTGATTACACAAGAAAGGCGCCTTTCAACACCTGTCCCTTAACTAATTAAAGAACAAATTCTGAAAGATGCCTTATCGTTTAAGTTATGAACATTACTGTTCACACAAGTGGGGCGTGAAACCATCTGCAATCCCTGCCCCCATTCAGCAGCCTCTTGCGAGAACCGCACGAATAACAATGCTTCCCTGTTCAGGAAGCCACATTGAGGAAGCGCGGGTCCCGCGCCAACTCATATAAACTAAACCAGGCAAAAAAGCCTTTTTCGGTTTCGAATCCGCCCTTCAGATAGGGCATGGTGTCGGCGTATTCCCCGGGCACAGTCTGGGTGTAGAGATCCTGTGCAATATGCTGCATACCCAGCACTTCATCCACCACCAGACCGCTGTACAGCTCACCGCGCTCCAGCGCCAGCAGACGCCGCCGTTTCAGTTGCAATTGGGAGGGATTGTTGAGAAAGGCCATCAGATCCATCACCGGCATCAGGCGACCGCGCACATTGGCGATCCCCTTGACCCAGCTCTGTACACCAGGTACTTGAGTATAACGGGGGACCGTGAGAATTTCGGATACTTCATCCATCGGTGCCACATAGCGCCGATCATTCAGAGTAAAACCAACCCCACTCCAGATTGACTTGGCCTGCTCCTGTTCCGGCAGACCGTGCGCATGCTGGCGGCTGCGCTCGGATATCTCAATCAGTTTGAGATAGGCTTGGGAAACCTCAGACATAGTCTTGTTTAACTTCCGCTCATGGCTCGGTTGATGGTATCAATCAGCACCGCTTCGTCCACCGGTTTGGTCAGGTAATCGGTGGCGCCCTGACGGCGGCCCCACACTTTATCGGTTTCCTGATCCTTGGTGGTCACAATAATCACGGGAATGTGCTTGGTGTCCTCGCCTTTGCTCAGCTGACGAGTGGCCTGAAAGCCATTGAGGCCGGGCATCACCACATCCATCAGCACCACATCCGGCTGCTCCTGACGAGCCACCGCAACACCGTCTGCACCGTTGTCAGCGGAGATGATTTCAAACCCGTGTTTTTCCAGGGTTTCCTTGAATTTGTATGTTTCAGTCGGTGAATCATCAACGATTAGAACGCGAGGCATAGCTCCTCCGTAGTCTTCTTAATATAGTTGGAACATTTCAGACCGCTGCATTCACGGCCATCGAACACCGGCAATCAGGCTGCCGCCACGTGTTCGCGAATTGCCCCCAGCAACTCTTCTTTACTGAAAGGCTTGGTCAGATACTGATCAGAGCCTACAATACGGCCTTTGGCCTTGTCGAACAAACCGTCTTTACTGGACAGCATAATCACCGGTGTACTCTTGAACGCGCTGTTGTTCTTGATCAAAGCGCACGTCTGGTAACCATCCAAGCGGGGCATCATGATGTCCACGAAGATAATATTGGGTTGGGTATCGGCGATTTTTGACAGCGCGTCGAACCCGTCAGTGGCGGTGATCACAGTACAGCCTGCTTTCTTCAGAAGTGTTTCGGCGGTTCGACGAATGGTTTTACTATCGTCAATGACCATCACTTTCAGATTCTCAAAATTATCTTCCATCGACATTGCCTTTGTTATTAACAGCGATAAGTCAGCAATCTTATTATAGTTATAATATCGTTATGGGCAGTTCGCAAACTCAGAAGGCGAGAAATTCTGCCGGATATACAACGCAGCATGATATTTATCACAGTTTTTACATTCAATCTATAAACCACTGTGGATAAAGCGTTTTTTCGCCCCAATAAATGCACAATATTTATAACCAGAACAACAGATCCAGTGTAACCTATAGAGAGTTTTTGTGTCCCATGGGGACCTTTCCCAGTCAGTAGAGCACACCATGACAATCAAAATCGGGGTGGTGATGGACCCCATCGAATCTGTCACTTATAAAAAGGATAGCACCCTCGCCATGTTGTGGGAGGCGGATTCACGCAATTGGCAGATTTTTTACCTGCTGCAGTCGGATCTGTACATCGACAGCGGTGAACCCTGCGCCCGCATGACCCGCCTGCACCCCAAACAGGATCCGCAAAAGTGGTTTGAGTTCGGCGAGGAAACCCAGGCCCCACTGGCCAACCTGGACGTGATCCTGATGCGCAAGGATCCACCCTTCGATATGAACTTCATCTACACCACCTACATACTGGATCGCGCGGAATCCCGCGGCGTACTGGTGGTGAATCACCCGCAGAGCCTGCGGGACTGCAATGAAAAGGTGTTCGCCACCCATTTTCCCCAATGTTGCGCCCCCACTCTGGTGTGTGCCGACAAGCGCCGGTTGCGGGCCTTTGCGGAAGAACACGAGGATGTGATTCTGAAGCCCCTGGACGGTATGGGCGGGGCCTCCATCTTTCGTACCGGTGGCAATGACGGCAACCTGAGCGTGATTATCGAAACCCTGACCCAGCACGGGCGCACCCCGGCCATGGCCCAGAAGTACATCCCCGAGATCAGCAAAGGCGACAAACGCATTCTGGTCATTGACGGTGAGCCGGTGTCTCACTGCCTGGCCCGCATACCTGCGGTGGGTGAAGTGCGCGGCAATCTGGCTGCTGGTGGCTCAGGGGTGGTACAACCGCTTTCGGATCGCGATCGCTGGATTTGCGATCAGGTACGCGACACATTGTTGCAAAAAGGGTTAATCTTCGTCGGCCTGGATGTGATCGGGGATTACCTCACCGAAATCAACGTCACCAGCCCCACCTGCATTCGTGAAATCGACGCCGGTGCCGGTTTGAACGTGGCCGGGCTGCTGATGGACGCAATTGAAAAGAAACTGAAGTAAGTTGAGTAACGCACAATAATGATGGCTGCTGTTGCCGAACAACCCGTCGTTTCCGCGACGGACCGTTTTACCTTTACGCTGTTTCTGGCGCTGGTGCTGCACCTGATTCTGCTGTTTGGTGTGCACATCGGGCTGCCTGATCAACTGCCTGCGGCCACCTCCCTGGAGGTCATTCTGGCCCAACACCACTCGGATGAAGAGCCGGAGGAGGCGGATTTTCTGGCTCAATCCAATCAGGTGGGCAGCGGTACGGAAGCGGAAAAGCTGAAACCCACCACCGATCAGGTGGCCAGTTTTGATGATGCCGTGATCCGTGATGTAAAACCCCTGCCGCAGGAAGCCAGCCAGAAGCCGGTGCAGCCCACCACCTCCACACAGCTCAGCAGCACTGGGCAAACCGAACAGAAAACCATCAAAACCCCCACCAGTGACCTGGACCGGCAGGTGAAAATCTCCAAGGAGGAGATGCTGGCCAACCTCAATCGCCAGATTGAAATGGCAAGCTACGAAGCGGCCCTGGAAGAAAAGCGGCAAGCCTACGCCAAGCGCCCCAAGAAACGGGTGCTGACCTCAGCCAGCACCAAACGGGCGGCGGATGCGGCCTACCTGGAGTCCTGGCGCCGCAAGATCGAATACCTGGGCAACCTGAACTACCCCAACGAGGCCAAGAAACGTCGAATTCACGGGGAATTGCGCTTGCTGGTGTCCATCAACTCCGACGGTACCCTGCGTGAAATGAAGGTCCTGAAAAGCTCGGGCCACCGCATTCTGGATCAGGCCGCCATGGAAATCGTCAGAATCGCCGCGCCGTTCTCGGTGTTTCCCCCGGAAATCAAGCAAGACACCGATATTCTGGAAATCATCCGCACCTGGCGCTTCGGTAAAGGTGATTTTCTATCGTCCTTCTGATTTCCGGTCCGGGTCAACCTGCTAAAACCCGGACTGGTCATTCCAAAAAATTCACTTGAACCCCTCGGCTGAACCCCCAATACTGAATAGATGACTGAAACCAAGCCCACCAACCTGAAGAACCACTTTCTGATCGCCATGCCATCCATGGCCGATCCCAACTTTGCTCATTCCATCACTTACATCTGTGAGCACAATGAGGAAGGGGCCATGGGTATTGTCGTGAACCGGCCCATGGATCTGATGGTGGGCGACATTCTGTCCCACCTGAACATCGACAGTTACGACGACGGCTACAACGACATACCGGTGATGTGTGGCGGCCCGGTCCAGATGGAGCGTGGCTTTGTGCTGCACCGCTCGGATCCGGAGCAATGGGAAAACAGCCAGGTGGTGCACGGCGACCTGTGCCTGACCAGCTCCCGCGATATCCTGATGGCCATCGCCCACAACGAAGGCCCGAAGGACACCTTGATCGCGCTCGGCTACGCGGGCTGGAGTGCCGGCCAACTGGATGAGGAAATGGCCCAAAACGCCTGGCTCAGCGTAAAAGCCGACCCCGACATCATGTTCTCCACCCCCTATGAGCAGCGCTGGCAAGCCGCCGCCAACCTGCTGGGCATCGATCTCAACCTGCTTTCCGACCAAATCGGTCACGCCTGATCCGGCAGTCAGATACGATGGCAAAATTCCCCAGCTCACCTCAGGTCAGCATCATGGCATTTGATTTCGGCACCCAGAAAATAGGGGTGGCTGTGGGCCAGTCGATCACCGGTTCTGCCCAGGCTCTGCCGGAACTGCGCGCCCGTGACGGACAGCCGGACTGGCAGCAGGTAGCGGCACTGATCACCGAATGGCAACCGGACGCGTTCGTGGTGGGGGTGCCGGTGCAAATGGATGGCTCAGAATTTGAGCTGACGCAACGGGCCCGCAAATTCGGCCAGCGCCTGCAGGGGCGCTTTGGTTTGCCCTGGTTCTCCATGGATGAGCGCCTGACGTCGTTCGAGGCCCGCGAGTACCAACGGCAGCCATCAAGGGAGCCGGGCTCAGCCAAGCGCAAGGACAGCCTGGTTGACAGTATCGCCGCAAGCCTTATCCTGCAATCCTGGTTCACGGAACAGTGGCCGCAATTATTGAAGGAAGTTTCCCCATGACCATGCCGCAAGTGGCACCTCTGCTGGACACCATGGCCAGCGACATCACCCGCACCCTGCTCGGCAAGCGCAAACAGGAACCCGCCATGGTGGGTATCCACACCGGTGGCGCCTGGCTGGCCAAGGAACTGCACAAAACGCTGGGCCTGAAACAGGCGTTGGGGTTGATGGACATTTCGTTTTACCGGGATGACTTTCAAGGTAAGGGGTTGCATCCGCAGGTGAAACCCTCCAACCTGCCATTCAATGTGGAAGGCCAGCACATCATTCTGGTGGACGATGTGATCATGAGCGGCCGCACCATCCGCGCCGCCCTCAACGAATTGTTTGATTACGGCCGCCCCGCCTGCGTGTCGTTGGTGGCCTTGGTGGACCTGCAGCGACGGGAATTGCCCATTCAGCCGGATGTTTGGGGTATAAGAATGGATTTAGACCCCAAACAAAGGATAAAATTAAGCGGCCCTGAGCCGCTGACCCTGACTCTGATCGAACCCAAAGCATGACGCCAACGACACCGCCACATCAATTGCAGCTGAACGAGAACGGTCAGTTGCGACACTTTCTGACGACCGAAGGATTGAGCACCGCCCTGTTAACCGAGATTCTCGACACTGCTGACTCCTTCGTCAGTGTGGGCAAACAGGCGGTGAAAAAAGTCCCCTTGCTGCGCGGCAAAACCGTGGTCAATCTGTTTTTCGAAGCCAGCACCCGCACCCGCACCACCTTCGAACTGGCGGCCAAGCGCTTATCCGCCGATGTACTCAACATCAACATCAGCACCTCCGCCACCTCCAAGGGCGAATCCCTGATGGACATGCTGTGGAATCTGGAGGCCATGGACAGCGACATGTTTGTGGTGCGCCACGAAGCCAGCGGCGCGCCCCATTTTATTGCCGAACACGTCACCCCTACGGTGGCGGTGATCAATGCCGGCGATGGCCGCCATGCCCACCCCACTCAGGCCATGCTGGATATGTACACCATACGCCGCCACAAAGGGGATTTTACCAATCTCAACGTGGCCATTGTGGGCGACGTGCTGCATTCCCGGGTGGCCCGGTCCCAGGTCCATGCCCTGCGTGGCCTGAATGTGGGCGAAGTCCGGGTGATTGGACCCAAAACCCTGATCCCCTCGGATTTTGACAGCCTGGGCGCCAGAATCTACTACGACATGGCGAAAGGCCTGCAGGATGTGGATGTGGTGATCATGCTGCGGCTGCAGAAAGAACGCATGCAGTCGGCACTGCTGCCCAGCGAAGCGGAATTCTATCGCCTGTATGGCCTCACCATGGAAAAGCTGGCGTTCGCCAAACCCGATGCCATCGTCATGCATCCCGGCCCCATCAATCGCGGGGTGGAAATCGAATCGGCGGTGGCCGATTGTGATCGTTCAGTGATTCTGCAGCAGGTAAATTACGGCATCGCCGTGCGCATGGCGGTGCTGTCCATGGCCATGAGCGGGCAGACCGAGTCCCAGAATGCGCTCACCGATGGGGAGGGCGCCCCGTGATTGATTTCTCCCGCCCCCATTTCAATCAGCGCATTGTCATTCGCAATGGCCGGGTAATTGATCCCAGTCAGGTACTGAACCAAAAGGCGGACATTTACATTGCCGACGGCGTGATCGCCAGCATCGGTGAATCCCCGGTGGGCTTCAAAGCGGATCTGGAATACGATGCCAAGGGCATGCTGATCATCCCCGGTGCGGTTGACCTCTGCGCCCGCATGCGGGAACCGGGCCAGTCGCAGAAAGGCAATATTCATTCGGAAACCCATGCCGCGGCAGCGGCCGGTATCACCCACCTCTGCTGCCCGCCGGATACGACCCCGATCATTGATACCCGGGCGGTGGCGGCGCTGATTCAGGAGCGGGCCTATCAATCCGGTTACGCCCACGTTATGCCGATCGGTGCACTCACCCACGGGCTGGAAGGGCAACACCTGTCGGAAATGCATGCCCTGCGCGAGGCCGGCTGCATTGGTGTCTCGCAACTGCGGCGCCCGGTGAAAGACAGCCAGGTGTGGTTACGTTGCCTGGAATACGCCAGCACCTTCGATCTGATCGTGTTTTTCCAAAGTGAGGATCAGTCCATCAGCCCCCGCGGAGGAATGCACGCCGGCCCCACCGCCACCCGCCTGGGCTTACCGGGCATTCCGGAATGTGCGGAAACCATCGCCCTGAGCCGGGACCTGCTGTTGGTGGAGCAAACCGGTGTTAAGGCCCACTTTGGCCAGATCTCCTGCGCCCGCAGCGTGGAGCTGATTGCCAACGCCCAGGCCAAGGGTCTGCCGGTAACCGCCGACGTGGCCGTGCATCAGCTCTATCTCACAGACAACATGATCGATGGCTTCAACAGCCACTTCCATGTGCAGCCGCCGGCGCGCACCGGTACCGACCGACAGGCGCTGATCGATGGGGTGAAGTCCGGGGTGATATCCATTCTGTGTTCCGACCACCAACCCCACGAAGCCGCGGCCAAGGCTGAGCCGTTCCCCAATACCGAAGCGGGCATCTCGGCGTTTTCCCACTACTTGCCGTTGAGTTATGAATTGGTGCACCAGGGCGTGCTCACCGAATCCGAATGGGTGCAACGCATTGCCATGAACCCGGCGCTCCTGATCGGGCTGGATGCCGGCCACCTGGGTATCGGCAGCAACGCCAACTTGTGCGTGTTCGACCCCAACCAACGCTGGACACTGACCACCGATAGCGTTTATTCCGCGGGCAAGAATACGCCCTTTATCGGACGCACATTACAGGGCCGGGTAACCTTGACCTTGCGGGACGGCACCGTCAGCTTTCGGCAGGCATAATCCGCGATTAACAGCACGGCCCCTATCGGGTTGTACTGCAGAAGCAGCCGAATACCAGCGTATTCAATACCGTCAGCTCCTGCCCGGACCGCAAGGCCTGCAGCACCGGCTCCAGGTAACTGTTCTCTGCATTGCAGATACCATCCTGGTGATAGGGGCCGAAATACTGAATCTGTCCGCGCGGATTGAACAGAACGACAGAAGGGGTTGCGGGAATCCATTGTGCCAGCAATCTGCGATCTGCGGCCCCAAACCCACCCGCGGCCAGGTCCACGGCCACAACCTGCATCTGCGCCGGATTCGCCTCGGCCGTAAAGCGCTGGTGATACAATTCAACAAACCGCTCGCAGCCGCAATCATCCTGCTTAAAACGAACAAACCAGGATCGACCATCCTCTAACTCAGGGAAACGTTGACGCAGCAAGGTACGCAACGCAGTTTGCTGCGCCATATCGGCCAGCACCGGAGGCTGTTGCATCTGGGCATCAAACCATTGTTTCGGCTTGACCAGAAAATACCAGTAGGCGCCACCCAGCAGCAGCACCCAAGTCACGAAAAACACGCTGGCCTTGAGCAAGGTTCGACGCTGATTGCTATCCACTAACCAACCCGAAAGCCCGCCAACTTGCCGTTCAGCTCAGACACCAACTGCTCTGCACGCTGCACTTCATGCAACCCGTCACTGGAATGAGACGTCACATCCTGTGATGCCTGCTTGATGTGATTGACATTCTCCGCCACATCGCGACTCACCGCAGACTGTTCCTCTACGGCAGCGGCAATTTGCTGAATCATACCGTTAACACCTTCCAGACCGGTATTGATCTCACTGAGGCGCTCCACCACTTCCGTGCTGTAACGTTCGGTTTCTTTCACCTTGTGCTGACAACCGGTCATTGCTCCCACTGCATCCTCGCTGCCGGACTGCAGGTTGACAATCAGGTTATTAATTTCCTTGGTGGAATCGTAGGTGCGTGAAGCCAGCGCCCGCACTTCATCGGCCACCACCGCAAAGCCACGGCCCTGCTCTCCGGCCCGCGCAGCCTCGATGGCCGCATTGAGCGCCAACAGATTGGTCTGTTCTGCAATACTCTGAATCACATCCACCACGGCACTGATGGCTCGACAATTTTCCGCCAGGGTTTCAATTTTGGTGCCTGCGCCCACCAGCGATCCGGACAAACCCCGGATCGATTGTTGAGTCAGATTCACATTCTCCAGGCACAGTCGGTTATCCGATACCGCCTGATCCGTATTGCGGGAGGTTTCCTGGGTGTTTTCCGAAATGGACACCACCGACTGGGTCAACTGGTCCATGGCCACCGCAATCTGTTCAGACAAACCCATCTTATCGCGCGACAGCGATTCCAGTTTGCGGTTGGACTCAGCGGAGTGCTGCACCACCTGCACCAATTCAGTCAGTACCGCTTTGGTGTCTTTAACCAGTTGTTCGATCTTCGCCAGCATATTGTTAAAGCCTTCAAGCACGCCACTGCCCGCCGCATCACAACGCACACTCAAATCCATGGTGCGATCATCCAGGTGGACCTGTTGTGCCACGCGCACGACCTCCTGACTGACCCGGGCTTCTTCTCTGGTGATTTGCGCCAACCAGATCAGGGCAGCGGTTTCGGCCACCACATAAATGGCATGAATGAACACGATGTTCCAACCCAGCCGGTCATTATCGAACACCCACACAGGAGCACCCTGCTCCTGCAACAGGTTGAAGCTCACGTGATGCAGGGCGATCAACACCGCACCCAACAACAAAGGGCGCCAGTCGCGATAGGCAAACAAAAACGCCAGCCCCACGAACACGCCAAAATGCATTTCAATCATGCCGTGGGCCTGATGAATGTGCAGCGCCACCATCATCATCAGGGCCAGAGCATTGGTCATGCGGGACAGCAATGACCCCGGCATCATTTGGTACACCGCAAACGCGCCAAAAAAGCTAAGCCCGCCGATTACCAGCGCCTCAGCCCAGGTGCTGTACCACCCAGCCAGCCCAAGGCTGACCACCAGGCTCAACCCCAGCACAATTAATATAAAACGGTCATTACGGGTGTCTACTGCCAAACTGTCCATTACCAACCACCTTTCATGCCGTCATCATCCTGCAGTGTGAGACCTTTGGTGGCGGTGTCCAGGGCATCCGCCGAGCTTTCCGAACCGAGCTTGATCATCAAGCGCAAGTCGTTGGGTGAATCCGCGTGGGCCAGCGCATCCTCATAGGTGATCTCGCCCGCACTGTATAGATCGTACAGCGCCTGGTCGAAAGTCTGCATACCCAGCTCGCGGGATTTTGCCATCAGCGGTTTCAACAGATGCACTTCACCCTTGCGAATGTGATCCGCCATCAAGGGCGTGTTCAACAATACTTCGATTACCGCGCGACGGCTCTTGCCATCCGGAGTGGGAATCAACTGCTGTGCCACCATGGCCCGCAGGTTCAGTGAAAGGTCCATCCACAATTGGGAATGACGATCCGCCGGGAAAAAGTGAATGATGCGATCCAGGGCCTGGTTGGCATTATTGGCGTGCAACGTGGCCAGCACCAGGTGCCCGGTTTCGGAGAATGCCACCGCATACTCCATGGTTTCCCGGGTGCGGATCTCGCCGATCATGATCACATCCGGTGCCTGTCGCAAGGTGTTCTTCAGGGCGATGTCGAAACTTTCCGTATCCAGCCCCACTTCACGCTGGGTAACAATACAACCTTTATGCTGGTGAATGTATTCGATGGGGTCCTCGATGCTGATGATGTGGCCCTTGGAGTTGTTGTTCCGATGCCCGATCATGGAGGCCAGCGAGGTGGACTTACCGGTACCGGTTGCCCCCACGAAAATCACGATGCCGCGCTTGGTCATGGACAGATCCTTGACCACCGACGGCAGGTTCAATTCATCAATGGTGGGAATGCGGGTTTCGATACGACGCAACACCATGCCCACCAGATTGCGCTGGTAAAAGGCACTGACCCGGAACCGGCCGATACCACGAGCGGATATTGCAAAGTTACACTCGTGGGTTTCGATGAACTCTTTGCGTTGCGCTTCGTTCATCACCCCCAACACCGTTTCCCGGGTTTTTTCCGGGCTGAGCGCGGTCTTGGTCACCGGAACAATGCGACCGTTGACTTTCATGGATGGAGGAACCCCGGCGGTGATGAACAAATCGGAGCCGCCTTTTTCCACCATCAGTTTGAGTAGATCTTCAAAATCCATAGTTGCCTCTTAAATCGCCCGACAGCAAAGCACCATGATTTGCTGTCGAAAACAGCCGGGATTACTTGATAGCATCCGGGTTCTTTGCTTTCTCCCGTGCCAGTTCGATGCTGACATGACCCTTACGCACCAGGTCGCCCAGGCATTGATCCAGTGTCTGCATGCCCAACGAGGCACCGGTCTGAATCGCGGAGTACATCTGTGCCACCTTGTCTTCCCG
>DKQK01000029.1:0-64616 GCA_002471665.1 Gammaproteobacteria bacterium UBA7310 | reverse complement strand
TTCTTCAACAGAGTCTGGGAGATAACCGCCTGCAGGGATTCCGACAGCATGGATCGCACCATGGCTTTTTCCGCAGCGGGGAATACATCCACCACCCGGTCGATGGTTTTGGCGGCGGAGGTGGTGTGCAGGGTGCCGAACACCAGGTGCCCGGTTTCCGCCGCCGTCAGCGCCAAACGAATGGTTTCCAGATCCCGCATCTCACCCACCAGGATGATATCCGGATCTTCCCGCAGCGCGGAACGCAATGCTTCAGCAAAGCCCAGGGTGTCTCGGTGCACCTCGCGCTGGTTCAGCAGGCACTTTTTCGATTCGTGCACGAATTCGATGGGATCCTCAATGGTGAGGATGTGCTCGTAACGGGTTTCATTGATGTAATCGAGCATGGCCGCCAGGGTGGTGGACTTACCGGAACCGGTGGGGCCGGTCACCAGCACAATACCGCGGGGAAATTCGCAGATATCCTTGAACACCTGGCCCTGCCCCAGATCCTCCATGGACAAAACCTTGGAGGGGATGGTTCGGAATACCGCGCCGGCCCCCCGGTTCTGATTGAACGCGTTCACCCGGAACCGGGCCACACCCGGCACTTCAAAGGAGAAGTCTGTTTCCAGAAATTCTTCAAAGTCCTTACGCTGCTTGTCGTTCATGATGTCATAAATCAGGCCGTGCACCTGCTTATGATCCATAGCGGGCAGATTGATTCGACGTACATCGCCGTCCACCCGGATCATGGGGGGCAGACCGGCCGACAGGTGCAAGTCCGACGCTCCGTTTTTAACGCCAAAGGCAAGCAATTCGGTAATGTCCATGGGATACCTTCTCTGAACTGGGTTGAAGTGATACCTGAATCGAAGATCCTGTTTTGCTAACAATAGAACTCTTTCAAGATTAGCAGACATTCAGCCCGCCACTTTCTCAGATCTAAACACCTAAATGATTTTTGTGATTAAATACCACACTTTGACCAAAATTTCCGTAACTCAACCCCAAAGCCATGATGAACGATCTGGAACAACGATTTCGGCAGGTGCGCCAACGCATCGACGATGCCGCCCGGGCGCAGCACAAACCCGCCCCCACCCTGCTGGCTGTGAGCAAAAAACACCCAAGCTCCGCCATTCGCCAACTGTACCAATTGGGGCAGCGCGATTTCGGCGAGAGCTATTGGCAGGAGGCGGAAGCAAAGTTAACGGAATTGGCAGACCTGGATATCATCTGGCATTTCATCGGCCCCCTGCAATCCAACAAAACCCGCCCCATTGCGGAACATTTTGCCTGGGTGCACAGCGTGGACCGGGAAAAAATTGCCCGCCGTCTGAGTGAGCAGCGGCCAAACCACCTGCCCGATCTGAACGTGTGCCTGCAGGTGAACATTGATCGGGAGACAACCAAATCCGGGGTGTTGCCGGAAGCCGTGCTGCCCCTGGCACAAAGTGTCGCGGCGCAGCCCCGGCTGCAACTGGCGGGTTTGATGTGCATACCGGCACCCACCCATCCGGCGCAGGCCTTTCAGCGCCTGGCCGGCCTGCAGGCGCAGCTGCAACAGGCCGGCTTGCGCGCCGATACCCTCTCCATGGGCATGTCTGACGATCTGGAACCGGCCATTGCAGAAGGCAGTACGATAGTGCGGATAGGTTCCGCCCTGTTTGGAGAACGCATGTGAACAATCCGCAGGCCCTGAGCGGGAAAACCCTGTTGCTGGTAACCATGATTCTGTTGGCAGGGTTGGCGGCCAGAAGCTATAAAGCCGGTCAAATTGAAAAGATTCCTCACGATGACGTCATCAGTTACATGGTGGCCACCGCTCATCTGGATGACTACCATCAAACCATCAGCGACCTGCAGGCAGAACCCCGCTGGCTGGAGAACCGCGTCTGGCGGGATTATCTGCGGCCGGGCCCGGAGCCAATGGCCGCCTCCCTAGCTGAAACCATCCACAACCTGCAGCAGCACGACATCCATCCGCCGGTCTATTTTCTGTGGCTCAATCTGGTATTGCGTGCCCTGCCGGACACCGGACCCTGGAGCGGCTGGCTGTCCAATGCGGTGTTCTATGTACTGAACGGAATACTGCTCTTTCAACTAGGCAGGCGCCTGCTGCCAAGCCAGGAGGCGGCCGGTATCGGTTTGCTGATCTGGGCGGTGGCAACACCCAGCATCCAGACCAGCATCATTGCCCGGCACTACGAACTGATGGCCAGTATCGGTTTGCTGTCGGTGCTGGTACTGGCCCGCACCAGCAGCCGGCAGAATCTCGACCCCCTGTCCATTGTGCTGTTCGGCGCCTTAATCCTGATCGGGTTTCTCACCAACTACCAATACCTGTACCTGGGCGCGGCCCTGTCCTGCACTATTCTGCTGCTGCACTACCGGCAGCCCGGGCGGGTGTTCGCTTGTGGGATCGCCATCGGTGGCGGGGTACTGCTGGGGCTTTGGCTTTACCCTGCCCTGCTACAGCAATCACAGGAGGTGCGCGCCTGGAGTGCCGAGCTGAACCCTGCGGATATTCTGTTCCGATTGCGCAATACCCTGGAGGAACCCCTGAAGTTCTGCCTCTTTGCCACCCTGACGGTACTGTATCTGGTGACCTTCGCCCGCCGTCAAGGCAAACTGGCATTGGGCAGCGTGCCTACCCTGCTGTACTGCCTGGTGGGGTTGAATTTCGCTTTCATCGCGGCAGCTTATCTGGGCTTTATTGCCCCTAAACACGCCATGGGGGGGCGCTACCTGGCGACGCTGTGGCCACTGCTGGCCTTGCTGCTGGGGCAACTGATCCACCCACTCTGGCAGCAGCCGGCCTATCGTTATGCGGCCATCGTTCTGATCTGCCTGCCCGGGGTGCTGTTGCTCAACAAACCTGAGAAAAACCCCGGCCCGCCTGCGGCCATCGCGGAACACCGCTTTATCATTGCCGACTTCAATGAACGGGGAATTTGGCCGGCCATCGCCCACCGCTTACCGGCAGATCAGCTGACTTTGGTGGCGCCACAGTCCAGCCTGTTGCAACATCAGGGCTGGCAAACCCGGCTCAGCACCATGCAGGCCATCACGGGAACCTGGGTCAGTAGCGCAAAACTGGGCGACAACTCCAGGTCCAAACAACAATCCCTGCGCCAGACACTGGATGCCACTTTTCAGACAGCACCCATCAAGCACAGGGATCGGGGTCTGGCGTACTTCCAGTTGAACCCATCCACCGGACCGGCTCAATAAAGACGGCGTTATGCCGCCGTCTGGATATTGTTGACCCGGCCCTGGTTGCGGAACAGTTGATCCATCTCGCCTTCGTAATACTGTTCCACGCGGGGATTCATGATTTTTTTCCACAGGGGCGGAAACCAGGCCAGCACATACATGGTGGCGTAACCTGCCGGCAGCTGCGGGCTTTCGTCATAGTGGCGCAGCACCTGATAGCGACGCTTGGCATAAGCGTGGTGATCGCTGTGACGCTGCAACTGGAACAGGGCCACATTGGTAAGCAGGTAATTGGAGTTCCAACTGTGGGCCGGGGTTACCCGCTCATAACGTCCATTGGCATTTTCCCGGCGATGCAAACCGTAGTGCTCGATGTAATTCACCACCTCCAGGGTCAGTGCCGCAAAGAAACTCTGCCCAATAAAGAACACCACACCCATCCAGCCCCAGACCAGGCCGTAACCGAGGGCAAACAACGCCGAAATTCCATACCACCAGATTAATTCGTTGTA
Source organism: Gammaproteobacteria bacterium UBA7310 (assembly GCA_002471665.1). Lineage (GTDB taxonomy): Bacteria > Pseudomonadota > Gammaproteobacteria > Pseudomonadales > Ketobacteraceae > Ketobacter. The sequence goes on along the minus strand of DKQK01000029.1, from coordinate 60,906 downwards.
GACGCTGACGTTGGCATGGCCTTTCCGCGCCAGGTACTCCTTCTCCAGTTTCCAGGCATTGACAAAGTTACGCACAAAAGCACGGGGCAGGAAGTGGTACAAACTCTGGTTATAGCGGCTGGAAGAGGCGTCTTCCGGGGTAGACACGTGCACATGATGACCACGCACATGCTCCACCTTGAACCCGGCGTAGGTCACCGACGCCAGCATCAGGCCCCCGGTCCAGTTTTCCAGCCGTGGATCCTTATGGATCAGCTCATGCCCGAGATTGATGGCAATGATCCCGCCCACGGTACCAATCGACAACATCCAGCCCAGTTTGCCCCAAAAGGAAAAGTCATTGTGGATAAACACGTATCCGGCGTAAGCCTGCACAACCAACCACACCGCGGCCATGATCAGAGTAAAGACACGGTAAATCCGCTCGTCACTCATGGCCGGTACCTGGGTCGCCTCATCGGGATTACTGGGATCTTTGCCGATCACAAAATCCAGCACCGGAATAATGCCGAATACCACGGCATAAAGAAAAAACGCCCAGTAATTCTGGGTACCGGCATCCTGGCCGATCATGGCGGAAAAGGGCACTAACGGCACCATGGTGGCCCAAAACAGCAAATATCCCCACTTCTTCAACGCCAGCATACGGTCCGGCAACATTGACTCAAACATCGACTACCTCGGTTTCGGCTTGTTCTTTTCAGAAGCCCCAATTTATTTATCAATTCTTGAATTGTCAAACAATTCAAGAATTGATTCAAAGGTCGGTTTTCGTGATAATCCTCCCCAACCCCGGAGAGCCATGCCGTCATGCCATTGCAAGCCAAGAGCCTGAGCGAACAAATTGCCCAGCACCTGACCCAGAAAATCGTTACCGGTGAATATGCGCCGGGCATGCGCCTGCCTGAGAATGAATTGGCGAAAGAGCTTGAAGTAAGTACCAACTCACTGCGGGAAGCCTTTCGTTTGATGGAGAACCTGCACCTGGTGGAACTGCAACCACGTAAGGGGGTGCGGGTGTGCGAGGTAAACCCCCAGCAAGTACGGGATCTCTACGATTTCCTGTTCCTGCTGTTGAGCCGCTTGGCGGCGCAGGCGGCTGAGCGCTGGCAGGATGGTCAGATTGAAGACCTGATCGCCATGGTGGATGAGCTGCGGGTACTGTTCCAGAACAACGACCTGCCCGCTGCCCATGAAGTGGCGTTTCGCTTCCTGCAAACCGCCAATCAGCGCTTTGCCCACAACGCCTACCTGGCGCAGGACATCGAAGCACTGCTGCCGCAACTGCAGCGCTATTCCTACATTGCCCTGCGGGCGGAAACCACGGAATTCGATGTTTCCCTGAGCATCTTTCAGCGCCTGGTGGGTAACGTGTTGGCCAGGGATGCCGCCGCCACCGTGGCCGCCATCCGGGAATACGGCGAGAACCAGTGCCGCATCGTACTGCGGGCGCTGGCCCGGCAAAGTGCCGCCTGAACCCGATGCAACCTGATTGCCGTACCGCACCACCGGTTTTACCGCCAGCCAGAAAACCGTAACAAATTCGTCATAGAATAGTTATCCTACCCTGCAGATTTAACGCTAGAGATCACCAGATGACTATCAAGATTACCTTTATCGGCGCCGGCAATATGGCCAGCAGCCTGGCCGGAGGCATGATCGCCAAAGGCATGGACCCCAATAACATCACCCTGTCCGACATCAATGACCAGCAACTGCAACAGGTGCGAAAACAGCTCCAGGTCAACACCACCCGCGACAACATCAGCGCCTGCCACAAGGCAGACGTGGTGGTGCTGGCGGTCAAGCCCCAGGTCATGGGAAAGGTATTGGAACCCCTAAAGGAAGCCTTCCAGCAACGCAAGCCGGTGGTGATGAGCATCGCCGCCGGTATTACCCTGAGCCAGCTGGAGGGTTGGATCGGTGCCGATATGCCCATCGTGCGCTGCATGCCCAATACCCCGGCACTGGTGGAAACCGGCGCTTCCGGGCTGTTCGCCAACGCCCATGTCAGCGAGCAGCAACGGGAGCAGGCCCGCGCGGTGATGGCCGCCGTCGGACTGGCCCTGTGGGTGGATAATGAAGATCAGATCGACGCGGTCACCGCCGTATCCGGCAGCGGGCCGGCTTATTTCTTCCTGGTAATGGAAGCCATGATCGCCGCCGGCAAAGACCTCGGATTGAGTGAACAAGTGGCCAAACAACTGACCCTGCAAACCGCACTGGGCTCCGCCCAAATGGCCATCACCAGTGATGTGGAGGCGGCGGAGCTGCGGCGCCGGGTGACTTCCCCCGGCGGCACCACAGAACGGGCCATCGGTATCATGGAAGACAACAATTTACGGCAGATCTTCGCCCAAGCCATGCAGGGTGCCTATCAGCGCTCCAAGGAACTATCCGACTGAGGGCTGGTAGCCGGGGCCCGGGCAAGGGGCCCCAATGTGCGAACTTCCTGTTATGATTAGGAAACCGTCCCGAAACCTGGAACAGCTAACGCTAGGAAACCTGGATAATGAATGTAAGCGGCGCCTTTCTCTTTCTGGTCACCACCGTCTTTGATATCTATATCTCCATCGTACTGGCCCGATTCATCCTGCAGATGGTGCGGGCAGATTTTTACAACCCCGTTTCGCAGTTTATCGTCAAAGCCACCAACCCGTTATTAATACCCCTGCGCAAGATCGTACCGGGGTTCGGCGGCCTGGACATTGCCTCTCTGGTGCTGTTTGTGCTGATTATTGCCGTCAAACTGGGCTTGTATGTGTTCGTATTCCATGATCCGGGCCCGGTCCAGGTGTTGCCGCTGGTGATCTTCTTTATCAAATCCATGGCCAACACCATCATCAATTTCTTCCTGTTTGTGATTTTTGTGTCCGCCATTCTGAGCTGGGTCACCGCCGCCGGTGGCGGTTACAACCCCTTTGCCGATATTCTTAACCAGATTGCCGAACCGGTGCTGGGCCCGGCACGCAAAATCATTCCCCCCATGGGTGGTTTGGACATTTCCCCAATGCTGGTGATGATCGGGCTGATATTCGTCAAACAGCTGTTTGGCCTGACGGGAATGCCCTGACGCCGATGGCGGACTGGTACCAGTGGCAGGGCCCGGATCTGATCCTGTCCTGCCGTCTGCAACCAAAGGCGTCGGCCGATGAGTTGGTGGGCGATCACGGCGGCGATCTGAAAATACGCATCACCGCACCGCCGCTGGACGGCAAGGCCAACACCCACCTGACCCGCTTTCTGGCCAAAAGCTTTGGTGTGAGCAAAAGCCAGGTGGTGATCGAAAAAGGCGAATTGAGCCGCAGCAAGCGCATTCGGATACATTCACCGGTTAAAATTCCTGCTAAGCTGAACATTAGCAAGCCCTGAGGGGTCAAGGGGTTACCGTCGGCTTGGCTTTGGTATATCGTCAACCCAACTGCATTTTAGCGAGCATTTAACCAGATGGAGTCAGCGCGTCTTTCCAGTCAGATGGATGCCTATCTTCAGTGGCGGCAGGAAATCCACCGCGAGCTGACGCGTTACCGTGGCTGGCTGATCGATCACAATGTGCAGAATGCCGAGCTGGAAGCCAAGCTGGAACAGGCGCTGCAAACCCTGAAAGACGACAAAATCACGCTGGCGTTTGTGGGGGAGTTTTCCCGCGGCAAGACCGAACTGATCAACGCCCTGTTCTTCAGCCACTACGGCACCCGTATTCTGCCTTCCGGTGCCGGCCGCACCACCATGTGCCCCACCGAACTGCTGTTCGATCACCGCGCCAGCGAAAGCTACATTCGCCTGTTGCCCATCGAAACCCGCATGGTGGGTTCCAGCCTGGCCAGTTTTCGTAAGATTCCCGAAAAATGGGTGTTTGTCCCGCTCAATGCCGACGATCCACGCATGATGAAGAAAGCCTTTTCCGAAGTGGCGCAACTGAAGTCGGTCTCCCCCAACGAAGCATCGGCCATGGGTTTCCAGATCGACCTGCTGGAAAAGGATGTGAACAACGCCAGTAAAGTGCTGATTCCAGCCTGGCGCCACGCCATGATCAGCTTCGATCATCCGCTGTTGCGTCAGGGCCTCACCATCATTGACACCCCGGGCCTCAATGCCCTGGGCTGCGAACCTGAACTGACCTTCAGCCTGCTGCCCGAAGCCCAGTCCATCCTGTTTCTGCTATCTGCCTCCTCCGGTGTCAGCGCCACCGACCTGGACATCTGGAACCGCCATATCCGGGATCTGGCCCTGCGCGAATCCACCGGCGTCTACGCCATTCTCAACAAGGTGGATTCCGTATGGGATGAACTGGAAGACGAGCAGTTCAACAAGCGGGTGCTGGGGGATATTCGCGCCCAATGCGCCCGCCAGCTGGCCATCGCCCCGGACGAAATACTCTGCGTATCGGCCAAGGAAGGGTTATTGGCCCAGGTGGAAGGCAACATGACGCGGCTGGATCAGAGCTTTTTGCCCGAGCTGGAAGAACTGCTCTCCAATGACATGATGCGACGCAAAGAGCACCTGATCCAAAAAAGCGTCATCAAAGACATTCATTCCATGCTTCATGGCAGCCGTAAAACCTTGCTGCGGCGACGGGAATCAGTGCTGGCGGAACTGCGGGTGCTGAAAGCCGAGGAATCCGATCGCAAATCCCAGCTGGAAAAAATGCTGTCCCAGGCCCGCCACGAGCAGGCGTTCTACCACAAAAAACTGATTCTGCTGAAATCCAGCCGCAAGATGATCCTGCGGGAAGGCACTGCCATGCTGGAACCCGTGCACAGCGACAAGCTGAATCAGTATCTGAAGGATGCCGGCAAGGCCCTCACCAGCAGCTGGACCATCGTCGGCATGAACAACGCCATCGACAGTTTTTTTGACAACCTGAAACGGGATATGTCGGAGCTGGCGGCGCGCCAGGAGAAAATCCAGCCTCTGGTGGCGGACATCTACGCCAAATACGAAGCCGAACTGGGCATGGCGCCCCTGGATTACCCACGCTTTTCGCCACGGGAATACGTCACCCGCCTGGACGACCTGCGCACCAAATCCGGTAGCTTCCGCCGCAACCTGCGCAAACTGCTGACCGAGCAGAAGGCCACCTCCAAACGTTTCCTGAGTACCATTGTCAATGAAGGCTCCACCATTTACCGTCAGTACGAACGTGCCGCCAAATCCTGGCTCAACGATGTGCTGTTGCCCCTGTTCCAGAACGCCCAGGAGCAAAAGCACCTGCTGGACGAACACATTCAGAAACTGCGCGCCCTGGGCAACGCCGATGATAACGCCGAGCAACGCATCAGCAACATGGAATCCATGCTGGAAGATCTGGACGAACAGATCGTCGAAGTGGAGGACATGATCAAAGGCCTGCGCAAACCCGCCCCCATTCATCAGAACCGCAAGGTATTTCCCGTTATTACCAGCCAGCTCCCGGACCCGTCGTTTACACGACGGTGACACTTTTTCCACAATGCCCATGTATTTGGGCCCGAGCGCGCAGTACTGGTCCGGCCCGCCCAGGTCATCACCGGATCACGTGCTGAATAGCAAACCCTCCCTCCTGCCCCTCCCTTATTTCTGATAGACTGCGCACTTCATTGACAGCCGTTCAGGAACACCGGGATTGAATACAGCACTACCGAACAATGCCACCCAGCAAGAAGGCACCGTTGGCATCGTCCAGCCCCAGATTTTCCGCTGCGACCACCCCATCACCCTGCAGTGTGGCAAAACCCTGCCCCACTATGAGCTGGTGTTTGAAACCTATGGCAAGCTGAACGCGGCCAAGAGTAATGCTGTCCTGATCTGCCACGCCCTTTCCGGCCACCACCATGCCGCCGGCTTCCACGGCAGTGACGACAAAAAGCCAGGCTGGTGGGATGCCTGCATTGGCCCCGGCAAAGCCATCGATACCAATCGTTTTTTTGTGGTCAGCCTGAACAATCTGGGGGGCTGTCACGGCAGTACCGGCCCCAAATCCCATAACCCGGATACCGGCAAACCCTATGGGCCGGATTTTCCCATCGTTACCGTGCGGGATTGGATCAACAGCCAGCATGCCCTGATGCAGCATTTAAGTATCCCCCACTGGGCCGCCGTGGTGGGCGGCAGCCTGGGTGGCATGCAGGCCATGCAGTGGGCCATCGACTTCCCCGATCAGGTGCGCAATGCCGTGATCATCGCCGCGGCCCCCAAACTGTCGGCACAGAATATTGCCTTCAATGAGGTGGCTCGCAAAGCCATTCTGTCTGATCCGGATTTTTGTGAGGGGCATTATTACGAACACGACAAATACCCCAGGATCGGCCTCAGCCTGGCCCGCATGCTGGGGCACATCACCTATCTTTCCGACGCCGCCATGCGGGAAAAATTCGGCCGCGAGCTGCGTGACGGCGCAAAGAGTTTCGACTTTGAGGTGGAGTTTCAGGTGGAAAGCTATCTCAATTATCAGGGAGAAGTGTTTTCCAAGAATTTCGACGCCAACACCTACCTGCTGATGACCCGGGCGCTGGACTATTTTGATCCGGCCGAGGAACACGACCATGATCTGAGCAAGGCGCTGGCCAGAGCCAAAGCCCGTTTTCTGGTCATGTCCTTCACCACCGACTGGCGCTTTTCACCGGAACGCTCGCAGGAAATCGTTGAGGCCCTGTTGGCGGCACGCAAGCACGTATCCTACGCCGACATCGAATGCCCACAGGGGCATGATTCGTTTTTGCTGAACGTGCCCCGTTATACCAATTTGTTCAAAGCTTATATGAATTCCATTGCACTGGATGGGGAGCACTGATTCATGCGTCAGGACCTGGCAGCCATTCAACAGTGGGTACAACCGGATTGCAGCATTCTCGACCTGGGTTGCGGCGACGGCGCCCTGCTGGCCCACCTGCGGGACAAAAAGAATGTATTCGGATACGGCCTGGAAATCGACCAGGACAAGATCCTTGAATGCATTAAGAAAAACGTCAATGTGATCGAGCAGGATCTGGATTGCGGACTGGCCAATTTCGAAAACAACAGCTTCGACATGGTCATCATGACCCAGGCCCTGCAGGCGGTTCACTACCCGGACAAAGTGATCGACGATATGCTGCGGGTGGGCAAGGAATGCATCATCACGTTCCCCAACTTCGGGTACTGGCGCTGCCGCCTGTATCTGATGACCAAAGGCCGCATGCCGGTTTCCAAACAGTTGCCTTATACTTGGTATAACACCCCCAACATCCACTTGTGTACCTTCAAGGATTTTGAGGCTCTGTGCTATCGTAAGCATCTGAAGATACTGAACCGCACAGTGGTGGACATGAATTATCGCGATGGATTTATGATGCGACTGTTCCCCAACCTGTTCGGCGAAGTGGCGGTATACCACGTTACCAAATAGAGAGGTTAAGGATATGACCATAAAAATAACCCACATTCGGATTATTCTGGCATCACTACTGGCGCTTGCACTGCTGCTGACAGCAGAGCTGGCGGCGGCGGAACAATTTATCGAAGACAAGGACTATGTGGTGCACTACAGCGCCTTCACATCCACCCTGCTGACCCCGGAAGTGGCCAGCGCCTATGGCCTGATGCGCAGCCGGCAACGGGGCATTGTGAATATTTCGGTACAGCGCAAGCAGCCCGGCGGCTTAACCAAATCGGTATTGGCGCAGTTGAAGGGTTACACCGGCCAACTGGGCGGCAGCGAGATCCCATTGGATTTCCAGGTGGTTGAAGAAGGCGATGCCATCTACTACCTGGCCGAATTCAGGGTCCGGGATGGCGACAAGCTGGATTTTGCTATCAACGTCAGCCCCACCCCGGAAAGCGCTCCGCTGAAAGTCAGTTTTTCTCAGAGTTTCTATTCTGAATAAAACGCGCTGCAGAAAACCCGCTGTCAGAACAAGCAGTTAACGCCCGGCACACCCCTGCCGGGCGGCTTTCCCGTCTATAAAGATCACCCTACAATTCTCTACACTCAATTACATTCTGCTGGGATACAATCCTACGGAATAAGTATTATAAGTTTCGAAAGAGTATTTTAATGTTACCGAAGTATTTGTTTTATCTTGCCTTTGGCACCTTCTTGCTAAGCGGCTGCGGCCTGGAAACCGATGAGGACAGTGACGAGGAATCCGACTCCGTCACCAGTGTACAGATGGAAGTGGAACAGAACGCGTACCTGCCGCTGACCAATGCCACGACGTTGTTTTACTCATTAGTGGGTGCTGGCGACCCGGGTGGACTGGAAACACTGGTAACCTATGACATCAGCCTGTCTAACAGCAAAGGTTACTCTGTTTACAGGCTGGCGCTGCAGAACTCCAGTCTCAATCTGGATTTATACTTTCGTTCAACAACCAACAACATTCAGCTCATCGGCATAGATGGCCCTGTTACCCTGGACGATGTAAGCGTTGATAATCTACGCTTTGCCACCCCTGTGAATCTGATCGGCAACACCAGCAGCCGTACCATTAACGCTACCGCCGACCTTGCTGGCAGCCTATCCGCTGATGATGCAGCGTTAACAATCAATTATTCGCTGAGCAACAATACCGATGAAAGCTTTACCAGCGATGACAACAACTGGGTATTCCCTACCCTGCGTGCCGAGCTGGATATGGAAATCACCTTAACTGCCATAGGTGGTGATCCAATGCAGCTGGATATGACATTCGATTTCACTAAGGGGCTTGGTATTGTCAGTCATTCTGCCGTGATCAATGACGCAGCCGATGCCGCGTACGAAATTCGGTTTTACGATTTGGACAAACTGCCTAATATTATCGTCTTTAATCAAGATGGCACTGAAGCCCTGGGTACCAGCATGGTATTCAGCCTAGCCGACCCGGACACAGCGAGCGACACACCGATCACCAGCACGGACTATGTAATTGTGAATCAAAACGAGTTGGATGACCTGGGGTGGTTAACCGTGGATGTGGGCTCAATAACCGCTGATGCATTCGATATACAAATCAATGATGATCCGGAACTACCGTCGGACCTGACCAGTGTTCAGGTACTGTTTAAAAAACGCAACAGTGAAGAGCGTTTATCCGCCAACGTCACATTGTTAGCGCTCTGATATCACAATTGACTCGAAGACAATAACAATTAAGAAGAGATACTGCATGAATTCCATTCTTTTATCGCGCATTGCTCTGATTTCACTTTTCACATTGGTACTCTCCGCCTGTGGTGGTGGTGGCGGTGGTGGAGGTGGCGGCGGAGGCAGTGACAACAGTAGTTCAACGCCAGCCCCAACCGGTTGTCTTGGCAACACGTTTAACCGATTTCTGCCATTAACAGAAGACACATCCATCAATTACGACTTCAATGCCACATCAGGGGCAGTGAGTTGTGATGTAGCGCTTAGTGACGAAAACGGTACCGATATCTACTCCATCGACTACGAATTTGGCATGCAGCCTCTGACCCTGTATGTAAACTCAACTTCTGATGGCATTACACTGTATGGTATCGACGGCCCCATTGAGATGGACCTTCCTGTTGTAGGCACTCGGGAGCTGGATCAGGTTCGCTTCGATGAACCGGTAATTCTGCTTGATGACGGACCTGCCATCAATGGTCGTAGTGTCAGTGCCACTGGAAAATCGGGTGGCACCGATGTAACGCTGAATTTCGAATATGATAAAACCGAAACCAATGGCGTCTATGAAGACAACTTGGTATTTGGCGCCGGAGATCTTCCATCTCGCGTGTCTTCACTGGAGTTGCGTATTGTATCTGTAAAAATTGGCTTACTGACACTTACTCCGACAGCAACGCTGAATACAGAACTCACCATGGCAGAAGGTATCGGACTGCTGCGCCATGAGCACACCGCAGTCGGCCTGACATTCGGTATTGCCAGTAACATCAGCTCGGTATCTGGGTTGCCTTATCCTCTGTGGCTGGATTTCGTTGCTGACAACGCACCAACCGTGAATCCAGACAGTACCAGCTACTTTTCTATTGACGGTACCAGCGTAAACTCCAGTGACTATTCTCTTGTCAATGCTGCGGATATCAGTGCAACAAGCTGGCTCAACATTGAGGCAGATAATGCCGGCGAGTTTCAGGTTGTCACAACTTATGATGCGGCACTGGATACCTTGCCACTACCCTACTCAGTCCAAGTCATTTTTGAACATATCAGCTCCGGGAAACGGGTATCCACTAGCGTTACTCTGATTGATTAACAGCATAGCCCCTGAATGTCTATAGATTGAAAGAGCCCTACCAACGTAGGGCTCTTTTGCTTCTCCCCGGCAAACCTTTCCGATCTGACCGCTTACTTCGAAATCTGGCCTGCCTTTCCAAATAACTATTCGTTATCCGTGTTAGAACTGAGGCTGTCCCGGCGATTAGCATTGCCTGAACACGCTAAAAAAACAAAAACAGGAATACACATGATGAAATTACGCCTTCTGGTGCGCAACCTGACCTGGTTGTGCGCAAGCATTCTCTTGGCCGCCTGCGGCGGTGACAACCAGCCCGATCCGGACCCACCCTATCAACAACAATTCAATCCCTACCTGCCGCTGGCGGTAGGCGCGTCGCTCAGTTACCAGGACACCAATGTGGGTGCGATCGACAGCATGCACATTCTGAACGAAGAGCTCAGCCAGCAAACCGGCAACGACATTTATGAAGTCACCATGGACAGTGGCGACCGTACCTTCAGTTTCTTTTTCTCCAGCGATGCCAACCGTATTCGCCTGTATGGTATCGACGGCCCCATCGCCATAACCAGCGGCAACATTGCCTTTGAGCTGGACGAGCTGCGCTTTGACAATCCGATCACGCTGCAATCCAGTACCAGTGCCAGCGGCGGCACGACCCTGGCCAGTGCGGTAATAAGTGCAGGCGGTTCCAGCAGCACCCTCAACAACATCAACGTAACCTATCAAACGGTCAACGTGGACAGCGTCTACAACGGCCAATACGGCACGCTGCCGGTACGGGCTGCCTTGTTGAATGCGGCGGTCACTGCCAGTGTGAGCATCCTGGGCGCCACCTATAATATCGATGAAACCCTGAGCAACAGCTTATTGTTCGCCAAAGGTATCGGCATTGTCCGTCACAGTGGCACTTATGTGTCCACCGATTACACCTATAACAGCGAACTGACCGGGCTCAACAATCTGCCCCGCAGCGTCTGGTTCAACTACAACAACGGCAATCCACAACTGGCTTCCGGTTCCAGCAGCATCTTTCAGATCAACGGCCAGGGTACCATCAGCAGTAACGATTACCGTCTGGCCAATCTGGATAACATCAATGCTCTGGGCTGGATCAGGGTCCAGGAAGGCAGTGGCCGCTATACGGTGTCCATGCCCGGCGGCGGCAGCCTGCCCACCAGCAGCACCAGCGTGGAAGCGGTATTTGAGCACCGGGTGACCGGACGCCGCATCTCCGCCAACGTCACCCTGCTGGTTCCCTGATCAGCAAACCTGATCCACTGCTGCCCGACTGCGGTATACTGTCGCCTCATTTTCCGGCAGCAGTGGATTATTCAATGCAAGACATCGTCGTCGCCACCGGCAATCAGGGCAAACTCAAGGAAATCAATCAGGTACTGAACCCCTTCGGCCTCAAGGCGCGGGGCCAGGCAGAATTTGAGGTGCCCGAAATAGAAGAAACCGGCCTGACCTTTGTGGAAAACGCCCTTCTCAAGGCCCGCAATGCCAGCGCCATTACCGGCAAACCCGCCTTAGCCGATGATTCCGGTTTGGAGGTGGATGCCTTGCGCGGTGCCCCGGGAATTTACAGCGCACGCTACGCCGGGCCGGAAGCAACGGACGCCGACAACGTGGCCAAACTGCTGGCCGCCCTGGAGGGACTGCCGTCACACCAGCGCCGGGCCCGCTTTCAATGCGTTATGGTGTATCTGCGCCATGCCGAGGATCCCGTGCCACTGATCTGCCAGGGCACCTGGGAAGGCTATATTGCGGATCAAGCCAGCGGCAATAACGGCTTCGGCTATGACCCGGTGTTTATGGTACCGGACCAAGGCTGCAGCGCCGCCCAACTGCCCCCGGAGATCAAGAATCAGCTCAGCCACCGGGGTCTGGCCCTGCAGCAGCTGATGGCCGCGTTTGCCGCCCGCCAGACAGCGTAATCCCGTTGTGAACTCCATTCCTCTGGCGCTCTACATTCATATCCCCTGGTGTGTGCGCAAATGTCCCTATTGTGACTTCAACAGTCATGAAAGCCGCCATATTCCGGAGTCGGATTACATCTCGGCGTTGCTGGCGGACCTGGAGCACGATCAGGCGCTGGCCCAGGGCAGAGCCATCCAGACGGTGTTTATCGGTGGCGGCACCCCCAGCTTATTCAGTGCCGACAGTTACCGGCACCTGCTGCAGGCCATCCACCGTATTGTGCCCATCAGCGGCCAGGCGGAAATTACTCTGGAAGCCAATCCCGGTACCTTCGAATACCGTAAATTCAAAGGCTTTCAAGACGCCGGCATCAACCGGCTGTCCGTTGGCGTACAGAGTTTCAGTGAACACCAGTTGCAGGCACTGGGCCGCATCCATAACCGCCATGAAGCCATCCAGGCCATCGCCACCGCCCGCGAGCTGGGTTTTGAGCGCTTGAACATCGACCTGATGCATGGCTTGCCGGGGCAGACGGTTGAGGCTGCCCTGGCCGATCTGCAACAGGCCATGGATCTGCAGCCCAGCCACCTGTCCTGGTACCAGTTGACCATCGAACCCAACACCCTGTTCTACAGCAAACCACCCACCCTGCCGGATGAGGACGATCTGGGGGATATTGAAGACGCCGGCAAGTCCCTGTTGCAGGAGGCGGGGCTACAGCAATATGAAACCAGTGCCTACGCCAGGCCGGGCTTTCAGTGTCAGCATAATCTGAATTACTGGCGTTTCGGCGACTACCTAGGTATCGGCGCCGGCGCCCACGGCAAAATAACCGACCCGGAGACCGGCACCGTGTTGCGTTACCAGAAAACCCGTCTGCCCCAGGATTACCTGAACCCGGACAAAGCCTTTTGCGCCAAAGAGTGGTCGGTGCCCGCTGCCGATCTGCCCTTCGAATTTTTTATGAATAGCCTGCGCCTGCAGGAAGCCATTCCCAAATCATTATTTGAAGAGCGCACTTTTCTTACCCCCGACATGGTTAACCAGACCATTGCCAAGGCCTGTCATCAGGGCTTGATGACCGCAACCCAGCACAGCTGGCAAACCACCGCTCTGGGCCAACGCTTTTTGAACTCACTGCTGACCCTGTTTCAATGACGGCAGGCCTCCCAGCCGATCATGGCCTGCTTGCGTGTTGGGCCCCAACGATACTGGCTGAATTCCCCGGTACTGCGTATCACCCGGTGGCAGGGGATCAGGTAGCCAATGGGGTTACGGGCAATGGCACTGGCCACCGCCCGCACCGCAGTGGGCTCCTCAATGGCGTCTGCCACCTGCTGGTAAGTACGAATCTGCCCCTCCGGGATGGCCAGCAACGCCTCCCAGACCTTGAGCTGAAACGGGCTGCCTTTCATCAGCAGACCCAGGCGCGGCAACTGCGCAGCTGACTTCACTGACTGCCCGCGCAGCGTACTCAGGCAGGAAGCGAACACCCTTCCCCCCTCGGCGCTCACCTGGCCCTGATCCTGGCTGATGGTGGCCCGCGGCCACTCCTGATGCAATTCCAGCAGCAATTGCTCAAACGCCCGATCATCATCACAGAACCCCAGTTTACAGATGCCCTTTCCGGTAAGCGCCAACAACGCTTCACCGAACGGTGTATCAATGCGCCCGTAAACGATGTTCAGGCCCGCACCCAGCTGCCGTACCTGCCCCGGTGTCACCCCCTCGCAGCTCAGCAACAGATCGTGCAACCGGCTGCTGCCACTCAGGCCCACATCCAGCGCCGACTCCAACACGTTGGTCTGCAGAAGACGCCGTTTGGCTTCCTGCTTGGTGAGGAATTTCAAGAACTGCTTGGGAGACACACCCACCCACTCGGAAAACAGCCGCTGCACATGAAATTCGCTCAACTCCAGGTGTTGCGCCAGTTCCGCCAGGGAAGGTTGTTGTGCCTTGCGCTCAGTAAAAAAACGGATAGCGGAGGCGATTCTTTGATAATGCTGACTGTGCTGCATACGCATCCCGTAAGGTAGCCTGGAAAACAGTGCCCAGTATCCCCTCTGGCGGCTACCTTGAACACCCGATTCTTGCGCCTCAGCGCCGCCCTGCCAGCCTGCTGATTGTGTACTTAGTCACAGATTTCCTGTGATCGCGGCCAGCTGCAAAAGCCAACCGGTTATTGCTTTTGAACATTCATCCCGGTCAGTCATCTTTTGTGAATATTTACGTGACCTGTTGGCCCCCGGAACCGTCTAATATTACTAACAGCAACAACCCAAATGCAGTATCAGTCGAGAGCAATCATGAAATTCACATGCCCCTGTTGTGGCTACAAATCGCTGGAAGACAACAAGAACACCTGCAAGGTCTGTAACTGGATCAATGACCCCTACCAGTCCATGGACCCGGACCTGAACAAGGGCCTGAATTCCCAAAGTCTACGCTGGGCCCAGTTTCAGTTCAAAGGTCTGAACAAGCGGGTTTCAGGTTTTGAGAAAGACACTAAATGGTGTGCGTTTGCGCCGCCGGCCGCTGCCACCAACGCAATCCGCTACTTCAGCGGCAAGTCCGCGGTCTGAGCACAGGTCAGGGGCGATTACGCCCATAAGCATCGTGGCTGGACACCCACTCATCCGCCACGATGGCCGCCGCCAGGGATAGCTCACCACAGAGCACCGTGGCCGCCACAATTTCAGCGAACTTCTGCACGCCGCCTTTGCCGTAGCAACCCAATACGTCCAGGCACTCCCGCTGCGTGGGCAAACCGGTACCACCGCCATAGGTGGCCACCACCAGCGACGGAATGGTGGCGGCAAAATAGTAATCACCCTGCTCGGTGACTTCGCTGTAGACAATGCCGGCGGAAGATTCCGCCACATTGGCCACATCCTGCCCGCAGGCGATGAACATGGCGGTGATGCCATTGGCAAAGTGAGCGCCGTTGCACACCGAACCCGCCATCAGCGCCCCCATGTTGGAATACTGACGCTGACGGAACAGATCCTGCGGCGTGGTATGCATGATGTCTTTCACCAGTTGCGCCGGCAACGTCACCTCAGCCACCGCCCGTTTACCGCGGGTATGCAGGCTGTTGACATAGGAATGCTTTTTATCCGTGTCGAAATTGGCCGCCAGACTGAAATTCTCCAGGCCGGGAATGCCCTGATCCAGCATCCACATGCAGGCGTGACGGGTGGCCTTGCTCACCATGTTCTGGCCCGCCGCATCGCCACAGGTGAAATTAAAACGCAACCAGCGCATCTTGGCGGCGGTGTATTGTTCAATATTGCGCAGCTTGCCGGATGAGGTGGTTTCTTCCGCCTTGGCCTTGATGGCCTCAAAGTTTTCCTCCACCCAACGGCCGAAGCGCAAGGCTGAGCGGGCATTGTCAAAGATGAAAACGGGCGCCCGCTGCATGGCATCGTCCACCACCGTGGTGGTGATGCCACCGGCTTCCCGGGTCAGACGCATGCCGCGGCTGTAACTGGCCACCAGGGTGCCTTCCGAGGTGGCCATGGGCACATAAAACTCCCCCTTGGCGTGCTCACCATTGACCAACATGGGGCCGGCGAATCCCAGGGGTACCTGCGCCACTCCGGCAAAATTCTCAATATTGCCCGGCAACACACCCGGATCAATGGAATAAGAGCCCACATGCTCCAGGTTGGAACCGGTCTCCGCGTTCACCACGTCGCGGCGCTGCGAGGCCATCTCCCTGGTGTAATCGTTTTCCTTGTCGCGGGGTAACTTCTGCATGCCTTGTCCTCTTGGTTAACATGGGTAAGGGTGATCTACCCCAGGGATAATAGAGAGCACGGCCTGTTGGATCAAAAAAACGCTCCCTTCAGGCCGATAATGCCGCTTAATTTGGCCTTTTCATGGCGCTTCAGGGTGATTTTTCATCATCGGGGAACCAGACTTCGAACACAGTGCCCTGGCCGGGCCAACTGTGCACATCCACCTGGCCGCCGTGCATATCCACCAGCTCCTGCACCAGGGACAGGCCCAGCCCACTGCCCAGATCCCGGTTACTGAAGCTGTCACCCAGTTGCTCAAAGCGCCGGAACAACCGCTTCAGATCGTCGCTATTGATGCCCTGACCGGAATCTTCCACCTGCATGCAGACACCCGGCCGGCCCTTACGGTGCTGCTGCCGGTAACTCAGACTGATGCCGCCCTGTTCGGTGAACTTGATGGCGTTGGAAATCAGGTTATACAGTATCTGCGAGTAGCGCTTGCGATCCGCATAGACGGTCTCAACCCCGCCCAAATCCAGGCTCAGGGTCAGGCCCCGCTCTTCCGCCATGGGGCGCAGCGCCGACACCACCTCCTGGGTCACCGCCGGTAACGGCAGGGGCGCCCGCGCTATCTGTAACTTGCCTTCTTCAATTTTGGAAAGATCCAGAATGTCATTAATCAAATTCAGCAGATGGCGGCCGTTTTTCTCGATTACCCCCAGGGAATCCAGCACCCGATGCTGACCGGCGCCTTCAAGTTTTTTCTGCGCACGCACGCTGAAACCGATTATGGAGTTGAGCGGTGTGCGCAGCTCATGGGACATGTTGGCAAGAAAGTTACTTTTTATTTTGCTGGCGGTTTCCGCCCGTTCCAGGGCGCGTTGCAGCTCCACGGTTTGCCTTTGCACGGCAAGCTCCACGGTGGACTTCTGGGTCATCACCATAAGAATGATCATGCCGAACACCGACACCGCCACAAAACCGGAAATCAGCACCACCCACACCGATGTGGACTGAGTATTCTTCAGATATTGCATACCCGGTGAATAGGTAATCTGCCAGCGGCGGCCGGCAAACTCAATGTGATGCAGGATACGCTTGTCCGTGGCTTCAACACGGGCGGTAAAGAATTCGATGGGATGATTGCTTTCCGTTACATCTTCTATGCGGATGAACACCCGTTCCAGATCACGAATATCAAACGCCGCTTCCAGCAAATCCCGCGCCCGATACACGCAGGACACCAAACCCAGCAGGCGGTCGTCCGCTCGCACCGGTGTCAGCAGCAGAAACGCCTGTTGCGTGTCTTTTTCCTGCACCAGGGTAATGGGTTGCGTTGCCGTCATGGCATTGTCGTCAATGGCCTGCCGGATAGCCTGCAGGCGTCCGGGGTGGGAGCCAAGATCCAGTCCCATTGCCCGTTCATTACCCGCAATGGGCGCAATGTAGTACACCGGGAAATAGCGTTCCCGGGGGCCGGCCACCTGCATACGCTTGTCAGTGGTCAGTTCCTGGAAACGATACTCCCGCCCCAGATAACGTGCCATGTCCTGTTCATAACGGGCCCGCTCCGCCTGGCTTACAATGGGTATCCAGGATAGTGCATGGGTACCCGGTACATGTTCGTACAGACCATTGGCATACTGCAGGAATTGGGCATAACTTACATCACCGAAGGTGGAGAACAAGCCCGCCAGGGTATGGGAAACATGAGCGATATTATCCAGCTGTTTGTGCAACGCCCGGTGCATACCCGCCACCTGTTCGCTGAACACGTTCTCCACCCAACGCTCATGCTGGGTCCGAAAGTATAAGAAGCTGGAGCTGGCCACAAACACCAAGGCAAAATACACCAACACAAAACTGGTGAGACGGGTGTTGGAAGACCAGGTGTTTCTGCCCTGCACCGCCACGATTAATGGCGACAAACACATCACGCCGATGGCATCCCCCACCCACCAGTTAATCCAGTTAATCGGCAAGACTTCAAGCGGCAGGACATTAAATATAAACAGGGTTCCCACCCCAACCGTAGAGGACACCAGGCAGGCAACCGGCCCACCCAGCAAGGCAAACAAAATGGGGTCGGCGGTACGGCTCCAGGCGGGAAACGACGTGAAACGGTGAATCAGCCAGAAAGCGAGCCAGGTCTGCAAGGCCGCCCCAAGGCCGATAGCGGCGGCAATAAGCCAGTCCACAGACGGCTGCAGCAGGGAAGCATCGGCGAAGCCAAGGTTGAGCAGAAAGGAGGCCAGCCACACCGCCGGCAGAATACGCCGCCCAACGGTGACAATCATAAACAGGGCAAACCCCGCGGCCGGCCAGATGGGGCTGGCATAGCCCGGCGGAATGGCGAATAACCCGGAAGCGGTTCCCAACAACCAGTAGCCCGCCAGGGTGGCGACAAACATCAATGGCATACGGAAACGGGTCATCGCCAATCCTTGTGTGCAGGGGAACGCACACCTAAGAATAGTCGATATTCTGCCGCTTATTACTTAGAAGTTCGCCCCCAGACGCAAGTAAACCGTGGTCTCACCGATGTCATCATCCAGCCCCTTGGCAAAGCCCAGGGTGCTTTCCAACTTGAAGGTGGAATATCCGATCAGCAGATCCGGACGCACTTCAAAGCCAACGCCGGTATAAAAGTTCTTGTCCTGGCCGCTATCCCAGGCCGCGCCGTGATCCACAAACAGATGCACGCCGGCCTTACCCAGGCCGATGGGTACACTGGTCAGCCCGTCAAACCACTCCCCCACCGGTAAACGGTATTCTGCGGAGTACAGGCGCAGATTGGTGCCGGCAAGCTGACTCTGGTTGTCGGAATAACCGCGCAGGGTATAACCGGTACGACCGAAACCGATCACCGCACCCAAAGTTTGCAGCTCATCCAGCTCATTACCCAACTGGAAGGATTTGGCCGTATCGTCCGCTTTACCCAATACCACCCGCAATGCCAGTACATGATTGTCAAACAGGCTCAGATATTCGCGCCAATCCAGACTGTAAACATCACCCTGGTGAAAGCCGTCACCGAAGGCGTCGTAATGTTCCGCCTGCAGCTTGATGCGGCGTCCATCCTCCACACTGATGGAGTGTAAATATTTTTCATAATCGGACCAGTTCAGTGACACTCCGGCAAAATTATCGCGGTAGGAATCGTATTCGCCAAAGCCATCCAGTATCCGTTTTACATCTTCCTTACCAACGCCGATATCCACTTCAAAGGTGCCTTCAAAGCGATTGAACGGCTGCTTCCAGACCGCCTGATACCGGGTTTCCTCACGCCACACACCGGGCACCCCGGGCGCTTCATCACGTACTGTATCCAGTTCCCGTTCGGCCAGCAAAGCCAGGCGGTGGTGCGCGATATACGCCACGCTGCCGCCAAATTCTTCCTTGTCAAAATAATAGGCCGGCGCCAGCTGCCACTGATGAAACCCCAGCACATCCTGACCCTGCAAAATAAATTGAATCCAGTTGTTGTCATCGCTGTCGGCGTAGAGATAGGCAAACCATGATGTGGGCGCGATGGTGTCCAGGGGTGAATAGTCGGCGATATCGGTGAACGCCTCGGTGGAATAATCCGCTTGATTGGCTATGGATTGAATCGGGGGCCGCTCTTGCCACAGGCCGGCATAGGTCTCACCCCAGGGTGTGATCGGCTGCTGCCGGATGGCAATACCGTCCGGGGTGTACTCAGCCAAGCGCAGTTGGCGTTGATCCCCGTTCAGGCTGTAGTCCAGAATGGCGGTTTGGGTACGGGTGACGGTTTCCACCTGACCGTCCGACAATCGCAAACGACGCACATTCATCACCTTCTGATGATCGGAAATAAAATACACCCAACGACCATCAGCAGAGAAGCGAGGCCGTTGCTCAAGGTGATCGTTGCGCGTCAACGGTGACCAGGTGCTGCGTTCGATGTCCAGCAACTCCAGATTCCAGCCGCTCTGCTCCCGACGCACTGCCGCCACCAGTTGCCTATCGTCCGGCGACCAGCTCAAATGGCCGATGACTTCCCCGGATGCCAGTGGGGGCAACAACTGCAGCAAGGTACCGCGCTGATCCAGAATGGCAATCTGCGCCAAACCGCGCTCGGTATGCACCGCTGCAATGCGCTGACCGGAGTGGGACCAGGCAAAGCGCGGATAGCGGCCACACTCGGTGATGCGCTCCCAGTCACCATCCCGCAGCCGATACAGATCGGCGTGTACATCAACGTTGTTGCAAACCGTGTGGCGGGACAACAGGACACCGGCCTGGGGATGCACGTCGATGTGCTGATATTCCAGTACATCCGTCACTTTGCTGTCATTACCGTCTGCGTCAATCACCTGCAATGAAGGATGATGGCGGCCATCTTCACGGTAATAGTAAAAACGCCCATCCGCCATCCACACGGGATTGGCGTTCACACGGCCGCCTTCCACCACCGACTCATAGTCCACCACCGGCAGCCGTGCCATCTGCTGTTCAAACTTGTTTTCCAGGTACGCCTGATACTGTTGCCACAGGGCTTCCGCATTCAAACCAAACACCTGGTAAGCCCGCGACTGCATGCGCCAGGGAATGATATTGCTGTTCCAGTTACGCAGGTATTCGAAGGCCTTTTCCTCACCATACTGAGCGCTCAGGAATTCATAGAAATAATAACCGTACAGATACACCTGACCGGATGGCCAGTCTGTTCCCCAATACCCCTGATAACTGAGCTGGGAAAAACTGCGAAACCCTTTCTGGTATTCGGCCCGCATCATGGCATCGTAAAATGCGCTTTGTCCGCGCCCAAACTGTTTATCGGCGTCGGTTTCTTCATACACTGCAATCCCTTCGGAAACCCAGGCCGGGCTGAAAATCTGCGGAAAAGCAAAGAAGAAACGTCCGAAAATATTGCGCAAAGTGGTCTGCCCACCCGCGCTTTGATCCAAATGCAGAATGTGCACAAATTCATGGGTGAACACCTGCTCAATCCAGGGGCTGTTATCCAGCAACTCCCCTTCCACCGGAGCATTCATAAATATGAAAAATCGGTTGAAGGGCAAAACCGTGGCACCACCGTTGGAGCCATCGTAGCTATCAATAATCACCACTTCGGTTTTGGACTCCGGCTCCCACTGCAGGCGCGGTGTTTGTTTCGCATAGACCTTTTCCGCCACCGCCGCCATACGTTGGGCAAACGGCAAATGCCGATCACGATAATTAATGCGAAAGTGATCCGTTTCCAGGGTTTTCCAGTTCTGGAACGGTCGCGGCATCAAAAGGGCAGAGTCTTCGGGCATATGGGCCCAGGCGGTGTGCATCACGCTGCACGCACACAACACCAATCCAATCAAAAAGCGGTGCATTAATGATTCCTTAATTGATATCTTTCTTGTTGTTATGAGCCCCAACGTCATGTCAGCTCGATTTAATAAAGACCAGATCCCAGACACCGTGCCCCAAACGTTCACCACGGCGTTCGAATTTGGTAACGGGCCGATAGTCCGGTTTGGGAGAATACTGCCCGGCGCCGGCCTGATTCTCATAGCCGTCTGCGGCGGACATCACCGCCAGCATATGTTCGGCGTAGGGTTCCCAGTCGGTGGCCATATGAAAATAGCCTCCCACTTTGAGTTTGGTGCGTACCAACTGCGCGAATTCCGCCTGCACAATGCGGCGTTTGTTATGACGTTTCTTATGCCAGGGATCGGGGAAGAACAGCTGCACGCCATCCAGACTGTTGTCTGCAATGCATTGCTGCAGTACGTCGATGGCGTCCTCGCAGAAGACTCTGATATTGGTCACACCGGCATGGTGGGCATCGTTGATCAGTTTACCTACCCCGGGCCGATGCACTTCGATGCCGATGAAATTGCTGTCCGCAGCGGCCTGTGCCATTTGCAGCAACGACACCCCATCACCGAAGCCGATTTCCAGTATTACCGGGCCGTCGTTGCCGAACAGTTCAGTGCTGTTCAGCAGCCCCTGCCGCAAATCCAGGCCATAATCCTGCCACAGGGTTTCCATCGCCCGGCTCTGACCTTCAGTCATGCGCCCCTGGCGACGGACAAAACTGCGCAGACGACGCTGCGGCTGATCCATTTCATTCATCATCAAAACCTGGTTACTGCGATTATGAACCGGCCACGATTAGGCCGGATGCCTCAGAAAAACGTCCCTTCAATGGGTGAAGAGGCACTGGCATACAGTTTCTTCGGCATTCTGCCGGCCAGATAGGCTTCACGCCCGGCTTCGATGGCCTTGCGCATGGCGGATGCCATCAGCACGGGCTGCTGCGCTGCGGCGATGGCGGTGTTCATCAACACCCCGTGGCAGCCCAGCTCCATGGCGATGGCGGCATCCGATGCGGTACCCACGCCGGCATCCACGATGATCGGCACCTTGGCCTCTTCCAGGATCATGCGGATATTATAGGGGTTGCGGATGCCCAGGCCGCTGCCGATGGGTGCTGCCAGTGGCATCACCGAAACACACCCCATCTGCTCCAGTTCTTTGGCAATGATGGGGTCATCGGAGGTGTACACCATGACCTCGAAGCCATCCTTAATCAGGGTTTCACAGGCGGACAGCGTTTCCACTACATTGGGGAACAGGGTTTTCTCATCCCCCAGCACCTCCAGCTTCACCAGGTTGTGGCCATCCAGCAACTCACGGGCCAGACGGCAGGTGCGCACGGCGTCCTTGGCGTTATAACAGCCTGCGGTATTGGGCAGAATGGTATAGCGATCCGGGGAAATCACATCCAGCAGGTTGGGTTCATCGGGATTCTGTCCGATATTGGTACGGCGCACCGCCACAGTCACGATCTCGGCACCACTGGCTTCAATGGCCAGACGGGTTTCTTCCAGATCCTTATACTTACCGGTTCCCACCAATAAACGGGACTGGAATTCGCGCTCTCCTACTTTCAATGCAATATCCGACATGGTCGTAACCTGATTCCTGTTATTGACTGCTCAACTGTAGTGCTCAACCGGTGCGCTCAACCGCCGCCAATGGCGTGAACGATTTCCAACTCGTCGCCATTGTTCAACAGGGTGCCG
Source organism: Gammaproteobacteria bacterium UBA7310 (assembly GCA_002471665.1). Classification (GTDB taxonomy): domain Bacteria; phylum Pseudomonadota; class Gammaproteobacteria; order Pseudomonadales; family Ketobacteraceae; genus Ketobacter. The sequence goes on along the minus strand of DKQK01000029.1, from coordinate 38,037 downwards.
CCATGAGCGGATTTGGGCACAATTTCCTGATTACATTCCACCGCCACACGGCGGCCTTGCAGATCCAGGCTTGCAATCAGATCCGCAATGGTGGTGCCGACGGCAAAGTGCCTGGGATCACCGTTCACGGTGACCTGAATGGTCTGTTTTGAGCTGATCTCTTCCGGCATGGCTGATTCGTTCATTAAATGCTCATTTTTACTGGCTGACTATTGTCTTGCTTTGCTGACACGCCGTAAAGACTTGGCGCACATTTTTACCGCTTACCGGCGGCCTTTCAGGGGGATTTGATCAAAGACCACGCGATCCAACACCAACCCACAATAAAGGCCATGCCACCAAAAGGGGTTATCGCCCCCAACCAACGCACCCCGGAAATGGCCATCAGGTACAGGCTGCCGGAGAACAGCAGCATACCCGCCAACAACAACCAGCCGCCCCATTGCAGCCCGGCGGCCCCGGGAAAGTGGAACCCCAATACCCCTACCAGAATCAGCCCCAACCCATGGTACAGGTGGTATTCCACTCCGGTCTGATAGGCCGCCAGCAGTGACGGCTCCAAACGCGCCTTCAGGCCATGGGCGCCGAAGGCCCCCAACACTACCCCCAGGGCCATGGCAATCACCCCTATGACGATGAAACTCTTCATACCTTTTCCCCGTAACCGCTTGCAGAGGGGGCAATTCTACCCGTTGTAGGGAGCAGGAAACCAAAAAATCCACAGGCTTTCAGCAAAGAAACTTGCCATTTTCAGAATCATCCGTTATCTTTTGCCCGATTGTAGGACAATCTAACAATAATGACTTTATAACGGGAACGAAACTATGTTTGGTTTTTTCAAAACCGCCAAACCCAGGCGCATTCAGTTCGAAAGCGACGGCCAGGCTCACCAGACCATTGAGGTGAGCGACAAGGAGACGATTCTCAGTGCAGCACTGCGCCAGGGCATCCCCTTTCCCCACAGTTGTCGGGTGGGCGGTTGCGCCACCTGCAAATGCCAGCTCAGGGAAGGCAAGGTTAAGGAATTGACCGAATCCGCCTATGTGCTGTCCGAGCAGGAGCTGGACCAGGGTTACATTCTGGCCTGTCAGTCGGTTCCCCGCACCGACCTGACCATCAGACTGGAACAGGCACAGGTTCCGGGCCCATCCCCCGGGGCGCAGACCCTGTGTGGGCGTGTCACGGACCAACGCCGGCTCACCCACGATATCAGCGCCCTGCGGTTGCGGCTGGAACAGCCGCTGCGTTACGCCGCCGGACAGTACGCGCTGTTGTCTGTACCCGGCATCGTCGATGAGGCCCGCAGCTATTCTTTTGCCACCCCCAGCACCCGCAGCGGTAGATCCGACGTGGAATTTTTCATTCGCCAGGTGCCCGGCGGCGCAATGTCCGGCTGGGCCCAGGGCGCCACGCCTGGTACGCCCATTAGCCTACAGGGCCCGTTTGGCGATTTTTATCTGCGCGAGGGCCAGCAACCCATTCTGTGTATTGCCGGCGGCAGCGGACTGGCTCCCCTGAAAGCCCTGTTGGAGGACGCGCTCCAGCAACACAACTCACGGCCAGTGGTGTTGCTGTTTGGCGCCCGTACCCAAGCGGATCTGTACTGCCTGGAAGAGCTTGCCCATCTGCAACAACACTGGGCCGGGGATTTCACATTTGTGCCGGTGCTGTCGGAGGAACCCAGCTCATCGCCCTGGGGAGGCCAGCGTGGTTTGGTGACCGATGTGTTGGCGCAGCATACCCGCCCCAATGCACAGGCGTATCTGTGCGGCCCGCCGGCCATGGTCGACGCCGCCGAAGCGCAACTGCAGGCGCTGGGTGTGCCGGCAGAGCAGATCTTCAGTGACAAATTCCTGGATAAATCCAGCCTGGTTCACAGTGCCTGATCATCATCCTTCACCCACGATTTTTTAATGAGGACACCTTATGCTGCATTACCTGAAGTTCTTCCTGTTTCACGGCATCGGTCTATCGTCGGCCCTGTTCCTGACCCTGGGCGGCGACTGGATGACCTACGGCTTTCTGGGGATTTTCATCGGCTACATTCTACTGGATGCGGTGCTGGGCGACGATATAACCACACCTACCTACCGGGCCCCACAATTGCTGACCTGGCAACTGTGGCTGGCACTGCCGCTGATGACCTTTATTCTGTTTGTGTTTCTGTGGCAGGTAGGGTCTGGTGATCCCGCCGGGTACGGCGCCCTGGTACAACAACTCAGCGGCTATGATATGCAGGCGGCCCGGGACGCCAACAGCGCCTGGAATCTGTTCTGGGGTGTCATTCTCACCGGTTTGATGATCGGCATGGTGGGCACCATCACCGGCCACGAACTGACCCATCGCACCTGGGACCCTGTCTCCATGTGGGTAGGGCGCTGGCTGCTGGCGTTCAGCTTCGACAGCAACTTTGCCATTGAGCATGTGTACGGCCACCACCGCTATGTCAGCACCACGGCCGACCCCGCCACCGCACCCCGTGGGCGAAATGTTTACGCCCATGTGATCATTTCCACCCTGCGCGGCAACCTCAGCGCCTGGCGTATTGAACGGGAGCGACTGCAGAAAAAACGCAAGCCCCTGCTGTCCGTGCACAATGTTGCCATCCGTGGTTACCTGATGAGTGGCGTTATCCTACTGGCCGCTTTTGCGATTGCCAGCTGGAGTGGCGTACTGTTTTTTACCGCCGCCGGACTGTGGGGCAAAGCCCTGCTGGAGATCGTTAATTATATGGAGCACTACGGCATGGTGCGCAATCCGGAAACCCCGGTGGCACCACGCCATTCCTGGAACACCAACAAACGCTTCAGTTCCTGGTCCATGTTTAACCTGACCCGGCACTCCCATCATCATGCCCAGGGTGAAGTGCCTTATCATGAGCTGAAGCCCTATCATGACGCGCCCATGATGATCAACGGCTACCTTACTACCATTGCGGTAGCACTGATTCCACCACTGTGGCACAAACTGATGACACCGAAACTTCTGGCATGGGATGCCCACTATGCCAGCGCCGAAGAGCGTAGCATGGCGGCCGAAGCGAATCGCAAGAGCGGCCTGAAACGTCTGCAGGCAATGACCTACGATGACGCCGCACCTGAACCCGAGGCCAAAGACCTGAACGCCGCATAGCCCCTTATCCCACTACCTCATAACCCCATTACCCCAGAACCAAAGGCGGCCGGAGAGCACGCCGCCTTTGGTACACTATAAACGGATTAATTACCGCGAAACCGGCCCACTGAAATCTTCAAGCCCAATGCGTTTTCCAGATCACCGGTTAAATAATTTTGATAGAACAGCCCCAAGCTTACGGTGTGCCCCAGATTAACCCCCAACGAATATTCCAGCCAGGCAGAACCTGGTCCCGGCCTATGAACGGAGCGAAGATTAAAACAATGGGTGGCTATAAATCAATCGGTGGTGGGGATGGGATGCGTGAGTAGATGATCTCCCAGTCCAAACTGTCGGGGTAACGACTGAGCAGGCGATTGATGCCCAGGATAAAAGAGTCTCTCTGAAAGTGCACGATCTGCTTCACCGTGGTCAGCTCCTGGCGCGGCCCGGCTTTCAACAGCACATCCAGTCGGTACGCCAACAGCCCCTCTTCGGTAACCAGCGTCTCACCCATATCCCAGGTAGCGGAAATAACAGCGGAACCCAGGGGCGATTCGGCACAGTGGGTATCGGGATAACTGATTGTGGTGATGGTGGCAAGGTGATCCAGTACAAACTCAAAAGTACGAACCTGATAACGGCCCTCTTCAAACTTATAGCAATTGGACACCCACAGACCATCCAATGCGGAAGCACTTTCTGCGATCTGAGTAGCAAACACATCCTTTGTCGCTTGTACAGCATCGTCGGCAAACACAACACAAACCAGAGCGGCCAGTGCTACCCCGACACTACGCACTAACTTCATTCGTGATCCCTAAAAACAAAAAAGCCGAATTGTATCAACCGCGAGTATAACGGCATACCAGGAGTATTTCAGTTAAGGTTTTTTACACAACGTAAAAATAAAGGCCGATCACGGGATCGGCCTTTACATACAGCAACCTGTCCGCTTTACGCTTCCAGCATATGCACTTTGAGTTTTTTCATGGCGTTTTTTTCCAACTGGCGAATACGTTCTGCCGACACATCATACCTGGCAGCCAGCTCGTGCAACGTGGCTTTGTCATCTTCGAACCAGCGGCTCTGCAGGATATCGCGACTGCGATCATCCAGTGTCGCCATCGCCTGATAGAGGCGTTCGTTGTGGGCAGATTCCCAATCGTCATTCTCCAGCATCGCTGCCGGGTCCATGGTCTTGTCTTCAAGGTAATACACCGGAGCCTGACCGGCACTGTCATCGTCTGCGTCCACCGGGGCGTCGAAGGAGGCGTCGTAGGCGCCCAATCGGCCTTCCATCTCACGCACATCGGAAGCCGACACACCCAGGTCTTTGGCGATGGCATTAATCTCATCGCTGTTCATCCAGCCCAGGCGTTTTTTCTGGCTGCGCAGATTAAAGAACAGCTTGCGTTGGGCTTTGGTGGTGGCAATTTTGACGATGCGCCAGTTGCGCAGTACGTACTCATGGATTTCGGCTTTGATCCAGTGCACGGCGAATGACACCAGACGTACCCCAACCGTGGGGTCGAAGCGCTTGACGGCTTTCATCAGGCCCACATTGCCTTCCTGAATCAGGTCGGACTGGGGCAGACCGTAGCCGTTGTAGGATTTGGCGATGTGCACCACAAAGCGCAGATGAGACAATACCAGCTGGCGGGCGGCGTCCACATCGTCTTCGAAAAACAGTTTTTCAGCCAGTGCCTTTTCTTCTTCCGCGCTCAATACCGGTACAGTCTGCACAGACTGCACGTATGCTTCGAGATTGACACCGGGTGCGGTGACAAATGCTGGTTGAAGGGCGTTATTCATATAGTAGAACCTCCATCGGGTCTGACTGAGTTTAGCACTCTCAGTATAGGAGTGCTAATTCCGCCAAAAGTTCCCCGTATCCATGGTCATCCGTCGGGGTCGGGCCTGCTATTGTTGGGGGTTTTGCCGGTGCTTTTCAAGGGGGGTCACGGTATTTCCCCGAATATTTCCGCCGCCCGCGCCTGAGATTCCCCCATTAACCGGGCTCAATTGAGCGAATATGCTGGCTGACCGCCAAGCGAGCACCCACTAACCCTATGAGAATACTGCCCGTTAACATCAGGAACGTCACCTCAAGCCCTAACCCACTTAGCTCAAATTGGCTGCGATACAACTCCGACAGTGCCTGCACCGGGCCATCCAGCCACCACAACAGGGTCTGAATCAGCAGCAGGGCAATCAGGCAGCCCCCCAGTCCATACCATAATCCGGTGTACATAAACGGCCGCCGCACAAAGGCATCGGTTCCCCCCACCAGTTTGACGATGATGATCTCATCGCGCCGGCTTTCAATGGCCAGGCGAATGGTGTTGATGATCACCAGCAGCACCGCCAGCGCCAGGCCGATACTGAGCGCCACCACCAGGCGTCGCCCCAGATCCAGAATGGCGTATAACCGCTGCACCCATTGGGCATCCAGCTGGGCCAGGTCCACCTCTCCCTGAGCGGCCAGATCCAGACGCAGGGCTTCCGCCGCGTCCAGATCGGTTACCGAGGGATACACCACCACCACCGCCGGCAACGGGTTTTCCCCCAGCTCCTGCAGCAGGTCACCAAATCCACTTTGCTCTTCGAACTCAGCCAGCGCCTGTTGCCGGGAAATGTACTCGGTGCGCTTTACATCGCCCCGTTGCGCCAGAGTGTCCGCCAGCTTGCGGCCCTGCTCTGCACTGGTTTTGAAATGGAGAAACAGCGATATCTGGGCGCTGCCATCCCAATCGTCACTGATGGCTTCGGCATTCTTCAGCATCACATACAGGCCTGCCGGAAGGCTCAAGGCGATGGCAATCACCAGCACCGTCATGACCGTTGGCAGGGGCGTTGCCAGCAACCGGTTGAGGCTCTCCAGAGCGACTTCTTTATGATGCTCGCGCCAGCTTTCAAAGCGCTGTTTGAAAGTGGTTCTTGCCGCGGTGGCCCCTTTCGGCGCGGTGTTCTTGACCGGGGTGGCTTTTTGATTCATCAATAACCCCCGGTGTAGATCTGGTGGTGCGGATCCGCCGCAATCTGATCCATACCATCGCTGATCAAACGGCCCGAATCCAGCGACAGCAGGCGATGATCATAACGGGCGATCAAACCCAGGTCGTGGGTGGCGATCAATACGGTCACCCCCACCTGGGAGAACTGATCGAACAGGTCCATGATCTCGGCAGACAGTCCAGGGTCCAGGTTACCGGTGGGCTCGTCCGCAATCAGGATACGGGGTTTGTTGACCACCGCACGGGCAATTCCCACCCGTTGCTGCTCACCACCGGAGAGCGCGATGGGGTTTAAGGCTTCCTTGTCCAGCAAGCCCACCTTGTCCAGCGCCGCGCGCACCCGGCGCCCGGTTTCCCGGGGGCGATACCCGGCGATGATCAACGGCAGGGCCACATTATCGTATACCGTGCGGTCGAACAGCAGCTGATGATTCTGGAACACCATGCCGATCTGACGACGGAAATAAGGGATAGCGGAACGCCCCACTTTTGCCACATCCTGATCACAGATCACCATGCGTCCGCCACTGGGCCGCTCGATCAACATAATCAATTTCAGTAGGGTGCTTTTGCCGGCACCGGAGTGCCCGGTGAGAAAGGTAAGCTCGCCCTGATCCAGCTCGAAGCTGACATTGAGCAACGCATCCTTACCATTATCGTAACGTTTACTGACCTTATGGAAGTGAATCATAGCATCCGGAGTGTGTTGTGTTTTACTTCCGCCCCCTGCACAGTGCCGCTGTGAACAACCCGCCCTGCAGCACTACCGATCAAACAAAGCCCTGACAAATTCGTCCGCTGCAAACGGCCGCAAATCATCGATTTGCTCCCCCACCCCGATAAAGCGGATGGGCAGCCCCATGCGGGATGCAATGGCAAACACAATACCACCCTTGGCGGTGCCATCGAGTTTGGTGAGCGTAATACCCGTAACCCCCACGGCCTGGTGGAACTGCTCCGCCTGACTGAGGGCATTCTGCCCGGTGCCGGCATCCAGCACCAGCATCACCTCATGGGGGGCACTGGTGTCCAGCTTGGCCATGACCCGTTTCACTTTCGACAACTCGTCCATCAGGTTGCTTTTGGTGTGCAGGCGGCCGGCGGTATCGGCGATCAACACATCCACACCACGGGACTGGGCCGACTGCACCGCATCGAAAATCACCGAGGCGCTGTCGGCACCGGTATGCTGCGCCACCACGGGAATATTGTTGCGCTCCCCCCAGACCTGCAATTGCTCCACCGCCGCGGCGCGGAATGTATCCCCTGCGGCCAGCATTACAGACTTACCTTCCTGCTGCAGTTTTTTCGCCAGTTTGCCGATGGTGGTGGTTTTACCCACCCCGTTCACCCCCACCATCAGAATCACATAGGGCTGTTTGCCGGAGTCAATTTGCAGGCCGCCACCGGCGTCTGAACGGCGCAGCACCGAGGTCATTTCTTCCTGCAGGGCGTCGTACAGGGCATCGGAATCCTTCAGTTCCTTGCGATTCATGCGCTCGGTGATGGCGGCAATGATTTTTGCGGTGGCGTCCATGCCCACGTCCGCCACCAGCAACTGGGTTTCTATGTCTTCCAGCAGCTCATCATCAATGGCCTTTTTACCCAGCAGCAGGCCGGCCAGACCATCGCTGAGACCGGCCCGGGTACGGGTCAGCCCCTGCTTGACCCGGGCAAAGAAAGACACCGGTTCCGCCACCGGGGCAGGCTCAGGCGCGGGCGATGAAACCGCCTCCACCACAACCTCCGGTTCGACAACGGTTTCTTCCACTGCTTCCAGGGGCGGTGCCATCAATGCCTGATTGGCCGCCTCTTCATCAAAGAAACGGGCAAACAGGGCTTGCTCAGTCAGCACCTCGGCACCACGCAACAGATGTGGGCCGGGGCCGAACAGGCGCTCGAACACGGCAGCCTCGTGAGCAGGGTTAACCATAGAACAACCTCGAAATCATTTTGCAGTCAGAGTTCTCTGGGCGGTATCCTACCATTTGTTGGAAATCGACTCAGCAGCTAATTCTCAGCGCCCCTGCCAGGAAAGTGATGAGTGGGGAATTAGCAGTTGAATTCGTTGTCTTAGGACGCTTACGCATTTCCATTAACCCATCCCCCAACAAGATGAACCATGATGGTGATACGACACATTTGCAGCACCCTGATTCTGGCCGGCGCCAGCCTGGCCCTGGCCACACCGGTCAGCGCCGAAACCAGCGTGGCCGACCGCACCTTTACCCACACCCTGGACAACGGCATGAAGATCATCGTGCGGGAGGATCACCGGGCCCCGGTGATGGTATCCCAGGTCTGGTATCGGGTGGGTTCCAGTTACGAACACGCCGGTGTGACCGGCGTATCCCATGTCCTGGAACATCTGATGTTCAAGGGCACTGACAAAGTGCCCAGCGGTGAATTCTCCAAGCTGATCGCCCGCTACGGCGGCAGTGAAAACGCCTTCACCTCCTATGACTACACCGGCTACTACCAGGTCATGAGTGCCACCAACCTGCCCCTGTCCATCGAGCTGGAAGCCGATCGCATGCAGAACGCCATCATGCCCGACGAGGAATTCGCCAAAGAAATCGAGGTGGTAAAGGAAGAACGCCGCCTGCGCACTGACGACAAACCCAACTCGGTGGCCTATGAACGGTTCATGGCAGCGGCCTATTTGTCGTCCGGCTACCACAACCCGGTGATTGGCTGGATGCACGATCTGGATAATATGACCGGCCAGGACGCCCGCAACTGGTATCGGCAGTGGTATGTACCCAACAATGCCATCCTGGTGGTGGTGGGTGATGTCAACGCCAAAGAAGTATTCGGCCTGGCCTCCCGCTATTTTGGCCCGATACCGGCAGGGGATTTGCCCAAGCGCCCCCTCAACAAGGAAGTGGCCGGCAAGGGTGAACGCCGCATTGAAGTCGCCATTCCGGCCAAGATTCCCACCTTGTACGTGGGATACAATGTACCCGGCATCAACACCGCAACCGACGCAACCGACGTGTATGCCCTGCGCATGCTGGCCGGTGTGCTAGACGGTGGTTACAGTGCCCGCATCGAAACAGAAATGGTACGCAACCAGGGTATTGCCGCCAGTGCCGGTGCCGGTTACGGTGGCTTTGCCCTGGGCGATACCCTGTTCTATTTCAGCGGCGTACCCAGTGAGGGCTACTCGGTTGAACAACTGGAAGAGGCTTTCGAACAGCAGATTGAACGCCTGCAAACCGAGCTTGCGGACCCGGCGGAACTGGAGCGGGTGAAGGCCCAGATTATTTCCGGCATCATTTACCAACAGGATTCCATTTCCAGCCAGGCCAACCAGATCGGGCGCATGGAAGCCATCGGCCGCAGCTGGCGGGAAGCAGACACCATGGTGGACAAACTCTCCGCCATCACCCCGCAACAGATTCAGGCGGCGGCCCGCAAGTATCTTATTCCCGACAACAAAACCGTGGCCATCCTTAAGCCGCAGCCACTGTAACGTTGAAGCAAAGGATTTCATTTCCCCATGTCTGAACAAAGCCGCATCAGCCGCAAAACCCTCAGCATCATGATCCTGGTGGTGTGTATCTTTATCGTGGTGCTCTACAACCTGCCGGGCAGCCGCAAACCCGGGGCGGAGCAACCGGGCCCACTGGTTTTACCGAGCCAGAATCAAGCCCTCAAGGAGCGGGCCGATGGCCTGAAGCTGACCTCCCTGGAAATGATTGAGCAGGCCCACGCCAAACCCCACAAGGTTCATATCGAATCCTGGGACACACCCAACGGTGCCCGGGTGCTGTTTGTGCAGGCGCCGGAGATTCCCATGCTGGACGTTAAAGTGGTGTTTGACGCCGGTGCGGCCCGCGATCAGTCGCTACCGGGGTTGGCCCAGCTCACCAGCTCCATGCTGACCGAAGGCGCGGGCATTGCCGATGTGGACGCCATCGCCCGCCACTTTGAAGGCTTGGGCGCCAGCATCAACAGCGCCTCCTACCGGGACATGGCCGTGGTCAGCCTGCGCACCCTGTCCGACAGTCAATACCGCGATCCGGCCTTGACCCTGTTTTACGACGTGGTATCGCAACCAACATTCCCACAGAGCAGCCTGCAACGCTTGCGTGGCCAGATGCTGCTGGGCCTGCAACAGGAAAAACAAAGCCCCGGCGCACTGGCTCAGAAAGCCTTCTTCCAGCAACTGTACGGCGAGCTGCCCTACGGCATTCCCCCCAACGGCAATGAAGACAGCCTCAATCGTATCGGCACCGAAGACTTGCGGCGTTTTCACCAGCAGTACTACGTGGCGGCCAACATGGTGGTGGCCATGATCGGCGACATTGACCGCACCCAGGCCGAGCTGATCGCCCTGCAACTGGACAAGCAATTGCCGGCGGGTCAACCCGCCCCGCCGTTACCCGCCGCCAATAAACTGCAGCAAGCCATACAGGAACATGTGGAGTTTCCCTCCAGTCAGACCCATATCATGGTGGGTGGACTGGGGGTAAAACGCGGCGATCCGGATTGGTTTGCGCTCTATGTGGGTAACGAAATTCTGGGTGCCGGCGGATTCAGTTCCCGCCTTAACCAGATCATCCGGCAGGACCACGGACTGGCCTACAGCGTCTACAGTCACTTCATCCCCATGGCCGGCGCCGGCCCCTTCCTGATCAATCTGCAAACCCGCAGCGATCAGACCCGGCAAGCCCTTGACCTGCTCAACACCACCCTGTCCGACTTCGTCCGCAACGGGCCAACCGCCCAGGAGCTGGACGCGGCCAAACGCCATATTCTGGGTAGTTTCCCCCTGCAAACCGCCAGCAACAGCAACATCGTGGACTACCTGGGGATGATCGGCTTTTACGACTTGCCCCTGAACTATCTGGATACCTACATCGGCAACGTGGAACAAGTCGAGGTCGACGACGTAAGGCAGGCATTTCAGCGGATCGTTCAGCCAGACGCTTTGCTCACCGTAACGGCGGGCCAGGACAGCGGCGCCGCTGAGACCGTGCCGTGAAATCCCGCAGCGAACTGCGCATCATCGGCGGCCAATGGCGTGGCCGCCGCCTGAGCTTTACCGCCGCTGAGGGCCTGCGCCCCACCCTGGACCGCTACCGGGAAACCCTGTTCAACTGGTTGATGTTCGATGTGGAAGGCGCCCGCTGCCTGGATCTGTTCGCCGGCAGCGGTGCCCTGGGCCTGGAGGCCCTTTCCCGCGGCACCCGCTATGTGGACTTTGTGGATGCCAACAAACAGGTTGCGCAATCCATCCGCCAACATTTGCAAACCCTGGCCTGCACCCGGGCCCAGGTGCATCATCTGCCGGCGCAAACCTGGTTGAAACAGCAGGCTGAGTGCGCAGCAGAACCCTATGACCTGATCTTTCTGGACCCGCCTTTCCATCAGGACCTGTTGCAACCCTGCCTCTACCTGCTGGAGTACGGGGGCTTTATCGGCCCCAACACCAAACTTTATTTGGAAGCAGAAAGCGACTTCCCCCCTGCCCAGCTACCGGAACACTGGCGGATCCTCAAGCAGAAAACCGCCAAGAATAAGATTTTTCTGCTGCTGGAATGTCCACAACCGCGCACGCTACAAGGGAAATCAGTCACATAGCCTGGTATTCGACAAAACCCGGGCCAAGGAACCTGTGGCAGCATTCTGAGGCGCTACTATGCTTACTGCATGGCGCAGATAGTGAGGTGAGTACCATGCCCATACCCCCAACCGTCAGCGAGCGGCTGAACTCCCAGGGAATCAACTATCAGATCATCGACGACGTGGACATTGCCCCCTTGCATCAACTGTGCAGCGTGGATCAACTGAACCAGAGTCAAATGGTGAAACTGGTGATTCTGCAGGATTCCATGGGCCACGTGCAGGCGCTGATTCCGGCGGACAGCCTGCTGGATTTGACCCGGCTCAACGAATTGAAAGGCCGGCAACTGGAAGCCATCACACCGCAGGAATATGAACAGATGGCGCGTTCGCAGGGGCTGGATCACGTACCGGACTTTCCCCTCAGTGACAGTCAACCGCTGGTGGTGGAAAAACGTCTGATGGCCAATGCAGACCTGTACCTTGAAATGGGTAACAGCGGCCACTTCCTCAAGCTTTCGCAAAGTGAGTTCGCCAAATTACTCACCCACGCTCAGGAAGCTGAATTCTGTGTGCCGTTGGAAGACTTCAGCCCCGGCTCCGACGACCGCGCCAGCATCGAACATTCCGTCCAACGCTTTACCCAATTGCGCATCAAACGCCGCCTGGAAGAAACCCTGGAAATGCCGCCCCTGCCGGAAACCGCCGAGCGCATCATCCAACTGCGCATCGATCCGGATGCTGGGGTGGGTGATCTGGCCGAGCTGGTGGAGAAGGATCCGAGCCTGGCCGCGCAGGTGGTCAGCTGGGCCAGCTCCCCCTACTACGCCGCCCCCGGTGCAATCAAATCCGTGCACGATGCCGTGGTGCGGGTGCTGGGTTTTGATCTGGTCATCAATCTGGCTTTGGGCCTGGCCCTGGGCCGTACCCTGGAGCTGCCCAAAGACGGCCCCCACGGGGTCACCCCGTTCTGGCAATCTTCGGTCTATTCCGCGGTCACCATGGAAGGGCTGGTCAAAGCCATGCCGTCGGAACGCCGTCCATCACTGGGCCTGGCCTACCTGAGCGGCTTGTTGAGCAATTACGGCTATCTGGTGTTGGCGCATATTTTCCCCCCTTATTTCAAAGTCATCTGCCGCAATATCGAAGCCAACAGCCATGTAGACCCGTACCTGATTGAGCAGCATGTGGTGGGAGTGGATCGGGAAACACTGGCCAGCCAACTGATGGAATGCTGGAGCATGCCTGAGGAAGTAATACACGCTTTGCGCTGGCAGAATTATCCGGGGTACCAGGGTGATTACAATGTCTATGCGCGCCTGTTATATCTGACCAACCAGCTGCTGCGCAGTGTGGATCTGGTGCAGGGGCCGGTGCATACCCTGAGCGATCGGGTTTTTTCCGAACTGGGCCTGGAACGGGAAGACGCGCTGGCGGTGATCAATCATGTGGTGACCCGAAAAGATGAATTGAATCAGATGGCGGGGAACCTGGGAGGCTAACCCTAATTGCCTGCCAGTTGCACATCCTCCAGCATCTGTTCGCGGGCATCACGGAAAGACGCCTGAACCGCCGCCACGCACAATGCCATAAACGCATCGAAGGCCGGCTGATCCAGGGACACCACCAGATCACGCACCGTAGTGCTGGGAGTACGCTTGAGCAGATAGAGATAGGCGAACAGTGCGTTCTCGCTGATTTCACCCTCCACCGTGGCGCGGTATTCCTGCAGTTGATCCTCCAGCATGGCCTCAGAAAAACTCTCGCTGGCTTTCAGGTGGGATACGGTAGCCAGAAGTTGCTTGCGCAGTTCAACTTTCAGCTCTGTTTCCAGCGCTGACTGCTGCAGTTGCTGATCCAGCGCCGCCAACAGCTCCAGGCGTTGCTGGTTCGGCGAGTTCTCCATCACTTTCAGGCGATAGGCACGCACCGCGCGGCGCACACTGGCATCGTCCAACTGTTGCTGCAGGGTTTGCAGTTGCTGCAGTTTGCTGGACGCCAGCACAGCCTGCAGTTCGGCTCTCTGTTGTGGCGAAAAATCCCGCTGCAGGCGGCGAACAATGTCCTGCTTCAGTTGCTCCGGCCCCAGCTGTTGCCGAAACTGGTTACGCAGGGTCACCAGTTGTTGCGGGGTGAATCCCAAGGGCGCCTTTTCCAGGTTCCGGATTTCCTGCTCAATCAGGTCATTGGCCTGATCCAGTACCAGCGCCACACCGGCGGACTCGATGAAGTGTTCCCACTCTGCAGGTGCCGCTTGCGGCGCCCCGGCAGCAGGGGATTCCGTTTGTGCCGACAGCGATCCGCACAGCAGCCACCCCAGGCCCAGAAGCCATCCCCAATTCCAGCTCATCCCGGTTGTACCTCTACCACGTCAGGATCATCAAAAATAGCCTGATCCAATGCCCCTTCAGAGTGCGCCACGGTACAGGTCACCACGGCGTCGCCGGTAATGTTGACGGCGGTGCGCACCATGTCCAGAATCCGGTCCACCCCAAGTATCAGGCCGATGGCTTCCGCCGGCAGCCCCACCTGACCCAGCACCATGGCCAACGTAATCATGCCCGCACTGGGCACCGCCGCGGTACCAATGGAGGCCAGTGTGGCGGTGGCGATCACCGTGACAAACTCTGCCATACCCAATTCGATACCATAAGCGCTGGCGATGAACACGGTTGCCACCCCCTGCATAATGGCGGTGCCATCCATATTAATGGTGGTGCCCAGGGGAATGGTGAACGAGGCCACGGAGTTCCTGACCCCCAGTTTTTTCTCCACAATACCCATGGTCACCGGCATGGTGGCGGCGCTGCTGGCGGTACTGAACGCAAACATCTGGGCGGCGCGCATTTTGCGCATGAAGATCAGGGGATTCAAGCGGGCCACCAGGGTCAATATGCCCAGATAGGTTAAAGTAAAATGCAGCGCCAGCGCCAGCAACACACAGCCCATATAGGCACCCAGGCCTTTGAGCAGATCGATGCCCTGCTCGGCAAACACCTTGCCCACCAGGAAGAACACGCCATAGGGTGCCAGTTGCATAATGAGTTGTACCAGCTTCATCACCACCACATTCAGATCTTCAAAAATGGCACCGATGCGCCGCCCGTGTTGCCCGGTGTGATTCAGCGCAATCCCCACCAGAATGGCGAACACGATCACCTGCAGCATGTTGCCTTCGGCCATGGCCTGCATCGGGTTGTCGGGGAAGATATTGATCAGCACCTGCACGAACGGCGGCCGCTCTTTCACTGCATAGGGTTCGAAATCCGCACTGAGGTCGGCCCCTGCGCCGGGATCGAAGATCTGGGCCACCACCAAGGCCAGGGTGATGGCCACCCCGGTGGTCAGCAGATACAGAACGAAGGTTTTGCTGCCCAGCCGCCCCAGGCTTTTGCTTTCTTCGGACGCAATCACACCACAGATCAGGGAGACCAGCACCAAGGGTACAATCATCAATTTGAGCAGGTTGACAAAGATTTTGCCAAACACCAGAAACACGCCATCGATCAGATATTCCTGCACCCAGGCAGCGAACATCGCATCGGGAAAGGCAACACGGCTGTAATACATCACCAATCCCGCCCCAAAGCCCAACACCAGACCCGCAAATATGCGCATGGTCAGTGTATCTTTAGGATGGCTGGGTTGGTTGGCCCCCGACTGCGGCGAATCTGTCACCCCGATTCCTCTTTTTATCCTCTGACTGGTGTTGCTGACATCAACATTGAATGATTTTTATGCAGGCACACTGTATCAACGGGCCCGGAGAAACGCCAGCTCACGACAAGTTTCGTCACAAACCCGCAACGAAACAAGTGAAGTTTTACCGTATGACCTGAAAACAGGTTACTTTTTCTTCTTTTTCGGGGGGAAAAACTTGATCAGACTCATGAACCACATCATTTCCTGGGCTTCACCGGTGACCACAATTTCTTTGGTCCCCATGCCTTTCATAAAAGCCATCTTGTCCTTGCTGGCATTCATGATGGTGGCGTACGCATACTGGGCATTCTTGAAGGACATGCACATGTTGGGTTGGGGGTGAATTCCAGCAAAGGGTTTCACGGTCTGGTTCTTGATGATGAAATAGCGGGCGACCTTGCCGCTTTCCGTGCGGAATTGCAGGATGATGTCCTTCTCTTCCAGCTTTTCTTTAAAAGCATCGTTGTTGTTGGCCAGCCAACGCATGCGCCAGCCCAGTACGAGCAGTAAAAACCAAAACTTCATAATGGCATTCCCAAAAGATTGAATACATTAGCCGGATACGGCGTCTTTCAGACCTTTCCCCGGTTTGAAGTGCGCATTGTGCCCGGCCGGTATCTCGATGGGCTCACCGGTCTGAGGATGGCGACCGGTGCGGGGGCCGTGGGCACGCACCTCAAATACACCGAACCCCGGCAGACTCACGCGCTGGCCGCGGCTCATTTCCAGGGTGATCTGGTCCAGAATCACATTCAACAGATCTCGCGCGGCGGTTTTTGTTATGTTGAGCTTCTCTGCGAGTGCCGCTTCCACTTCTGATTTCTGCATCTGTGAGGTCCCCTCAAAAGCGGCGATTGTAATATGGATGCCGGGCCAGGGAAAGCGAGGCGACCCGGTTGCAGTCAAATCGGCCAGGGCATGGCCGAGGTGTCCACATAATGACACTGCGCGCCGGCTACAAAAACAAAAACCGGGCATTCACGCCCGGTCTGGTTAATCCAGCAAGGGCGGCAGCTGTTTGGCCAGGGCATTTTTCTCACTGGTCGCCTCACCGGTCAGCGCAAAGCCACGCAATGTCCCCGCCGTATCCTTGAACAGGGCTTTCACGTTCAGGCCATCCGCTTCGATCTCCCACTCACCTTCGGTGCCATTGGGGGTCGGCGCCACCACCACCGGGCAAGCCGGCGTCTTGATGGCCACCGGCATGGGGCCATAGGCCACTGCGGTTTCCGTGCCGGCCAGGGTTTTGGCCAGGGCGCGGGCGCCCGCCATCAAAGGCAGCACATACAACATGACGTTGCCTTCCACCTCGGAACAATCCCCCAGGGCATAGACGTTTTTCACATTGGTACGCAGGAACCGATCCACCTTGATACCGCGATTCACCTCGATGCCGGCGGCCTCCGCCACCTTGATCCGGGGCCGCAATCCAATGGCCGACACCACGATATCGGCCTCGGTGGTGGCCCCGTCAGACAGGGTCAGCGCCAGTTTTTCACCGGCTTTATTAACCGCCGTGACATATGGCCCGAAACGAAAACGTACACCGATGGCTTCCAGGCCCTGCTGCACCGCCGCCGAGGCCCGCTCCGGCAACAGCGTCGGCAACGGCCGGCCCAGGGGCTCAATCACTTCCACCTCAAAGCCACCATTGGTGAGATCATTGGCGAACTCACACCCAATCAAACCGCCACCGACAATGGCGACTTTTCTCTTGCCGGACAGAGCCTGGCGAAACCGCCCATAATCCATCAGGTCATTGACGGAATACACCAGATCAACTCCATCGCCTTCCAGGGGCGGACGAAACACCTCGGCCCCCCAGGCCAGCACCAACTGGCTGTAGGAAAGGCTGTCACCGCAGTCCAGCTGCAGCGTCTGTGCCGCCGTATCAATGCCACTGACATGGACACCGGTGCGCACTTCCGCGTTCAATTGCGTGGCCATGGTCTCGGCATCGGCCATGGCCAGCTGATCGGCGGTTTTGTCTTTGGTGAATCCGGTGGACAGCATGGGCTTGGAATAATTGCGCCCATCGTCAAAGGTGAGCAGCAGCAAGGGCTGCTCTTTATCTGCTTTGCGGAATTCTTTCGCCAGGTTGTAACCGGCCAGACCGGTACCGACGATGATAACAGGATCCATAACAGCCCCCCTGCTGTGTTAGGTGTGGTTAATCTTCCATTAACTCGAAATCTTCTTTGGTGACACCGCAATCCGGGCACACCCAGTCGTCGGGCACATCTTCCCATTTGGTACCCGCGGCAATGCCGTCTTCCGGCCATCCTTCTGCCTCATCATAGATATAGCCGCATACGATGCATTCGTATTTTTTCATTTTTACACCTTTCTACTGTCTCAACCTCTGTAAGGAAGGGGGAAATTACGTGCGAAACCCCAAAAAAGCAAGTCAACTGAATCAATTGTCCGCCAGCAGGCACAGCAAAGTAATCTGGTTTTCGCTACAATGTCCGGCAACTCTACTAATAGTTTCAATACCTTATGGCAAACCAGCATTTTCTCCCTTCCATTCTGCAGGATCAGGCGCTGTACCTGGGGGGCGGCGGCCGCATTCCACCCTACCGGGTGCCGCGCCCCTATCAGCCCTGGTTGCTGGACCGCGGCTCCCTCACCCGGCGCCTGATTCAGGCCAGCGCCGGGGATTTTGCCGTGAAGCTGCTGCGACAGGGCCACCAACGGGCCACGGATCATGAACGGGAGGCCCTGCAGCTGGAACAACGCAGCTGGCCGTTCCTGCGGGAAGTGGCCCTGCTGTGCCAGCGGCAACCCTGGGTGTTTGCCCGTACCGTGATTCCAACGGAAACCCTGCAGGGGCCGGCCCGCGCCCTGACCCGGCTTGGCAGCAAGCCCCTGGGTGCGGTACTGTTCAACCACCCCCACGTGCGGCGCGGCCCCATCGCGGTGTATCGTCTGAATGCGGCCCGTGTCAGCCGGGAGTTTGCCGGCCAGGGTATTATCTGGGGACGGCAATCGGTCTTCTATCTGTATGACAAACCATTGCTGGTGAGCGAGTACTTCCTGCACGCCTGCCCGATGTATTCGCACCCTGTATCCGGATCAGAATAAGGAATCACTGTGGCCACACTGAAAGAACTCCAGCTCTCCAACTCGCCGCTGCGACGCCTGCCCGATTTTATTGCCCTGGGGCGCCTGGACCGCCCCATTGGCATCTACCTATTGATGTGGCCCACCCTTTGGGCCCTGTGGATCGCCGCCGAGGGCGACCCCAGTTTCAAACTGATCTTTATCTTCATCGCCGGCGTGTTCCTGACCCGCACCGGCGGCTGCATCATCAACGACTTCGCCGACCGCGATTTTGACGGCCATGTAAGCCGTACCGCAAACCGCCCCCTTGCCACAGGAAGAGTAAGCGGTAAGGAAGCACTCACTCTTGCGGCGCTGATCGGGATCCTGGCATTCGTGCTGGTCTTGTTCACCAATACCTTCACCATTTTATTGTCGGTAGGGGGCCTGCTGCTGGCCTGCGCCTACCCTTATATGAAGCGTCACACCTATCTGCCGCAACTGGTGTTGGGCGCAGCGTTCGCCTGGGCAGTGCCCATGGCCTTCGGGGCCGTTGGGGAGACCGTGCCGGAACACGCCTGGCTGATCTACCTGGCCACCCTCTCCTGGACCATGGCCTACGACACCCTCTATGCCATGGTAGACCGGGAAGACGACCTTAAAGTCGGCATCAAATCCACCGCCATCCTGTTCGGTGATATGGATCTGGTGATGGTGGGGGTACTGGACGCCACCGCTCTGCTGGCCCTGGCCCTGCTGGGCAGCCGCCTGGAATTCAGCGGCTGGTACTACGCCGGCCTGGGTGCCGCCCTGTTGCTGTGGGCCTGGCAATTGTGGCAAAGCCGGCAGCGGGAGCGGGATGCCTGCTTCAAGGCGTTTCTACATAACCATTGGGTGGGAGCCGTAGTCTTCGCCGGGATCTTTCTGCACTACAGCCTGAGCTGACCCAAAAGCGTCATTTTTCTGTAACATTAAGGCTCTTTAATGGGTGGCACTGAACTCGTAGTGAACAAGGTTGACCATGGCCGACGCAAACATACTGATCGTTGATGACGAAGAAGCCATTCGTGAGATGATCTCTGTCTCTCTGGAGCTGGCCGGTTTCCAATGGATGGAAGCGGAAAACGGGCAGCTGGCCCACAGCATGATTGTGGATGAACGCCCGGACCTGATTCTGCTGGACTGGATGCTGCCCGGTGTCAGCGGTATCGAACTGGCTCGGCGCCTGAAACGGGATGAAGCCACCAGCGAGATTCCGGTTATCATGCTCACCGCAAAAAGCGAAGAGGACAACAAGATCCAGGGGCTGGATGCCGGCGCCGACGACTACATAACCAAGCCGTTCTCCACCCGGGAGTTGATCTCCCGTATCAACGCCGTACTACGCCGCGTAAAAGGCGACCAGAACAAAGCCATCCTGGTGGAAGGCCTGGCGCTGGACCCGGTCAGCCATCGCATCACCGCGGACGAACGCCCGGTGGAGATGGGCCCCACGGAATACCGCCTGCTGGAGTTTTTCATGACCCATCAGGATCGGGCCTATTCCCGGGCCCAATTGCTGGATCAGGTGTGGGGCGGCAATGTGTATGTGGAAGACCGTACCGTGGATGTTCATATCCGCCGCCTGCGCAAGGCACTGGCCCCCCACAAATACGATCATCTGGTCCAGACAGTGCGCGGAACCGGCTATCGCTTCTCGACGAAATTCTAATTAAAATCAATAAGTTGCCCTGTTTCAAATAGAGTTATTGTCACAGCGCAACAGATTTGCTACTACAGTACGCTAGTATTCCCCCGAAATCGTTAAATCAGGGTGCAGCGCGTGTTTAAAGAATGGAACATCGAACTGAACCAGTTCATCATTCTGATCATCATTGGCGCCGTGGGCGGCTGGAGCCTGGGCTACCCCGGCATCGGTGTGGCCCTGGTCAGTGTGCCCTACTGCCTGTGGATGCTGTTTCGCACCCGGGATCTGGCCCGCTGGCTGGCGGGGGGCGACAAGTCCGACCCGCCGGAAAGCACCGGCCTGTGGGGGCAGATCTTCGATAACCTGTACCAGCAGAACAAAAGCTACAAAGGGCAGATCAGCAACCTGCAGAACATCATCATCCGCGCCCAGCAATCCACCAATGCCATCCGCGATGCGGTCATTGTGGTGGACGTGCACGGCAACCTGGAATGGTGGAACGACGCCGGCACCCGCCTGCTGGGTTTTCAGTTGAAAACCGATCGCGGGCAAAACCTCACCAATCTGCTGCGCGATCCGCGCTTTATCCGCTATTTCGACGCCGGCAACTACCAGCGTCCCCTGGAAATTCCCTCTTCCCATCAATCTGGGGTGGTGCTGCAGTTTCAGGTTACTGTATTCGGTGAAGGGGAGCGCCTGATCGTGGCCCGCGATGTGACCCGGGTACACAACCTGGAACAAATGCGGCAGGATTTTGTGGCCAATGTATCCCACGAACTGCGCACCCCGCTGACGGTGATCAAAGGCTATCTGGAAACCTTTATGGACAACCTGCAACAGGATCACCCCCAGCTCAGCCGTGGTCTTAGCCGAATGAATGAACAGGCCTTGCGGATGGAAGCACTGGTGAATGATCTGCTGTTGTTGTCCCGTCTGGAAACCGAACAAAACGAACGGGTGCTGAAGCCGGTGGGCATGGCGCGGTTATTGCGCCAGATCCACACTGACGCCCTGGCCATGAACGACAGTAAACAACACAATATCCAACTGGAAATCAGCAGTGATCTGGACATCAATGGTGATGAGGAAGAGTTGCGCAGCGCGTTTTCCAACCTGGTGATCAACGCCATCAAATACACCCCACCACACAGCAATATCACGTTACGCTGGTACGATGACGATAACGGGTTATGCATGGAAGTGGAGGATGACGGCCAGGGTATCGATCCCCAGCACCTGCCCCGGCTCACTGAACGCTTTTACCGCGCCGATCAAAGCCGCCACAGCAAAACCGGCGGCACCGGGCTGGGCCTGGCCATCGTCAAGCATGTGCTGATACATCACAACGCCAAACTGGATGTTTACAGCGAACTGGGGGAAGGCAGCATCTTCACCTGCCGCTTTCCCCGCAAATGCGTGGTAAAAGACACGCAGAAATCCGTCGCCTGAACAACAGTTTCAATCGCGAAAATTGTCGTATTGCAGGGGCATTTCGAATTTGGTCTCCCGCAGCAGGGCAATCACCTGCTGCAGATCATCCCGTTTCTTGCCACTGACCCGCACCTTATCTCCCTGAATGGAAGCCTGCACTTTCATCTTGCTGTCCTTGATCAGCTTCACCAGCTTTTTCGCCTGCTCAGAATTCAACCCCTGGCGCAGGGTGATTTTTTGCCGGGCCTCCGCCAGATTCACCTCCGGCTCCGCCGCATCCACACAACCAATGTCAATGCCACGCTTGATCAGCTTGTTTTCCAGAATATCCAGCAGCTGGCGCAGGTGAAAATCCGCATCCCCCACCAGGGTAATGACATCCTTATCCTGCTCAAACGCGCACTTGGTGCCTTTGAAATCAAAACGATTGGTTACTTCCCGTTTGGCCTGATCCACGGCGTTATCCACTTCGTGCATATTCAATTCAGAAACAATATCGAACGTTGGCATGATTTTCCTCAAAACGTGCAATTTGGCACATAGTAATCTATCGTGAAGCCACTGTGTAGGCCACCAAAGTGGCTATACTGGATAAGACAGGCTCAACCGCAGGAGCGTGCCGGAGGCATGAAATTCGTCGTTAAACTCATCTTTTTTTTAATCGTATTCGCCCTGGCAGGCCCCTACCTGTTAATGGGCCCGGACGGCATGCAGAAACTGCTGCAAATAAAGGACATGTTGCCCGGCATGGATTTTTCAACACCCGATCTGAATGATGCGGTGAATCTGGTCAGCGCTGACGATGGTCAGCAATGGATCCAATGGTCCGATGACAATAACGCGTTTCAACCGGATCAGCTCACCCGGGAACAGTTGGCGGTGTTGGACATTCAACCCCAACCAAACATTTATTATCGCTGGCAGGATGAGGACGGTATCTGGCAGTTCAGCGAGCTGCCCAATCGCAACACCCTGAATCTGGTGGTGCGGACCAACCCGGACGCCAACGTGCTGCTGGGCATGAGTGAAGAACAGATTGATGCGGCTTTTGGCCGTACACCGAAAAACACCAATTCCATCGTTGAAAACAATCCGTTGGCCAATGGTGAAGGTCTGGAGGACAGCCTGCCCGTCCCCACCACCATTCCGATTACTGAAATTCCCGAACTGATCGAACAGGCCAAGGATGTGCAACGCATCATGGATGAACGCATGCAGCGCATTGATATGACGTTGGGCATGCCAGCTGAATAATGCCGTACCTGATACGCCTGCCTGCACCGCTTTGCCGGCGGACAGGTGAGTGAGGTCAGGGTCAACCATCACCTACGGACGTATATTGCGATGATCAAACACAAAACGCTTCTGCTTCCTTCTCTGTTTATATCCGCATCCCTGTGGGCACAACCCTTTGCGCCAATGGATACCCGCTCCATGGCCATGGGTGATACCGGTGTGGCCTCTGCCAGGCCCGGTGCGGCCGGTTTGTTCAACCCGGCCC
The DNA here is from genome assembly GCA_002471665.1 of Gammaproteobacteria bacterium UBA7310. GTDB lineage: Bacteria > Pseudomonadota > Gammaproteobacteria > Pseudomonadales > Ketobacteraceae > Ketobacter. The sequence continues at coordinate 14,972 of DKQK01000029.1, read as the reverse complement.
TGCTCAGCATTGGTGACGAAACCGATCACGTACATATTATTGTGCCCAACCTGGGCATTGGTGTGTTCGCCGATCCCGATGCCCTGGACGCCTACAATGATATCGAGGATGAAGAATATCTGGATGAAATTGACGATGCCATTGTGGCCATGGAAAACGCCCTCACTGATGCGCAGTTAGTCAGCGCCAAAAATGATTTCACCAACAATGCCCGGGGTCTGAACAACAGTTTGGGGGATCTCAGCGAGCAACCCTTTCGCATCAATGCCGCCGCCTTTGCAGCGATTAGTGCACCGCGCAAAAATCTGGGCTTATCCGCCTTTGCCAGCGCCAATGCCACCCTTGAAACCTCCCCCAGGGTTTCCCGGTGTGATGATGAACTGCTGGAGGACTACATACGGTTTTTCGAAGGCATCAACAGTCAGGCGGATTTGATCGCGGCGGAAGCATCACCCAATAATCAGGCCGGCTGCGATAATAATCCCATCATCACCCTGGGTGACATCAACGATCCCACTGACGATCTGACCTCGGACGTATTGGTGGCCGGTGTCACCATCACCGAAGTGGGTGTTGCCCTGTCCAAGGAAATAAAACTGTTCGGCCGTACCGTGGCGGTGGGCGTTACGCCAAAACTGCAGACCGTCACCAGCTACTACGCTGTGCCCAGCGTGCAGGATCTGGACAACGAAGATTACGATCTGGCAGACGAACTGGAAGACAGTGAAAAGGATGACAACGATGTCAATCTGGATCTGGGTATCGCCACCACCTTTCTGGACGACCGCATTACCGTGGGTCTGGTAGTGAAAAACCTCATCTCCAACCAATATGACACCAGCGAATCCGCCGCCGGAGAATCACTCAGCTTTGACGTGGACACTCAGGCCCGCCTCGGTGTTGCCTGGGATGCACCGTTGGGTTTAACGGTGGCGGCAGACCTGGATCTGACCAAGAACCAGCCCTTTTTCCTGGGGGAGGACACACAGTTCCTGGGTGCCGGTGTGGAATGGGACGTTGCCAATCTGGTACGGCTGCGGGGCGGTGTGCGTTCCAACCTGGCCGACAGTGACGATCAGATGCTGACGGCCGGAGTGGGTTTCAACATCATTGCAGTGCATTTTGATCTGGCGGCCCAATTCAGCGACAACAATGTGGGCGGGGCGTTTCAACTGGGCGTGGATTTCTGAGAAGTGGGTTTCTGAGAAACCGCTGCTGCAGGCTGCACCCATCAAGGTGCGGCCTGCACTTCATTGGCTTAACGCAAGGCGTTACACACCTTCACCATCGTTAACGAAATCCGAGTCTTCCAGTGACGACAACGGCAGATGGCGGATATCTTTTCCTTTCACCAGGAAAATAACCTGCTCGGCAATATTGCGGGCGTGATCACCGATCCGCTCCAATGCACGCAGGCTCCACATCACGTTCAGGGCCCGTTTGATATAGCGGGGATCTTCCATCATAAAGGTCACCAGCAAGCGCATGGCGGACTCGTATTCCACATCGACGGATTTATCTTCACGCACCACATCAATGGCCTGCTCCACATCAAAGCGGGCAAAGGCATCCAGGGACTGCCTGAGCATGGCATTCACATGATTTCCTATGTGGCGGATTTCGATATAGCCCCGGGGTATGGCGCCATCCTCTGACAGCCTGATGGCCATCTTGGCAATTTTGTTGGCTTCATCACCGATGCGTTCCAGGTCGGTATTCGCTTTGGTGGCCGCCACCAACAGGCGCAGGTCACTGGCAGCGGGCTGCCGCAGCGCAATGATGCGCGTGCATTCTTCATCAATGCGCCGCTCCATACCATTGACCTGTTTTTCATTGCTGATCACTTCCGTGGCCAGGCCGCTGTCACCTTCCACCAATGCCTGAACGGCGTCCACGACCTGCTTTTCAACCATGCCGCCCATCGCAAGAATGTGGCTTCTTACCTCTTCCAGGTCAGCATTAAACTGTTTGGAAATATGTTGGGTAAATTCTTCGCTACTCATCCACCTTCTTCCTCTGCGTGCATCAGCCGTAACGGCCGGTTATATAGTCTTCGGTTTGCTTCTGTTCCGGATTGGTAAACAGTGTATCGGTGTCCTTGTATTCGATCAGATCACCCAGGTACATAAACGCAGTATAGTCGGAAACCCGCGCTGCCTGCTGCATGTTATGGGTTACGATGACGATGGTGTAGCGGTTTTTCAGTTCACTGATCAACTCTTCCACTTTCAATGTGGAAATCGGATCCAGGGCAGAGCAGGGTTCATCCAACAACAAGACTTCCGGTTCCACCGCAATGGTTCGGGCAATCACCAGTCGCTGCTGCTGACCACCGGACAAACCCAATGCATTATCATGCAACCGGTCTTTCACTTCATCCCACAGTGCGGCCCCTTTCAGTGACCATTCAACCCGCTCATCGATGACACGTTTTTTATTAATACCCTGAATGCGCAAACCATAAGCGACGTTTTCGTAAATGGTTTTGGGGAACGGGTTTGGCTTCTGAAATACCATGCCCACCCGCCGCCGCAAGTCAGTCACATCCACCGTACGGTTAAATATATTCTTCTCATCAAAGAGTATTTCACCTTCGGTACGGCAGATATCCACCAGATCATTCATGCGGTTAAAGCTACGCAGCAGGGTGGATTTACCGCAACCACTGGGCCCGATGAAGGCCGTTACCCGCTTTTTCGGGATCGACATATTAATGCCGTGCAAGGCGCGCTTTTCACCATAGTACAAACGAAAATCCTTCACTTCGAGGCAGATCTCCTCGTCGCTCAGACTTTTGGGAACATGATCCATGTCCACCACTTTTTTACCCATTTTGGATCGGGGAGTTTCCGCTGCTGTCATGGTGCTGCCACCTTCCATTACATCTGAATTCAGTTCAGTCATCTTAATTCTCCAGAGCTCGATATTTTTCACGCAGGCGATTACGGATCATGATGGCGGTTAAATTCAACGCCACAATCACCACCACCAATAATGCCGCTGTGGCATACACCAGCGGCCGCGCCGCTTCCACATTGGGGCTCTGGAAGCCCACATCATAGATATGAAACCCTAAGTGCATGAATTTTCGTTCCAGATGCAGATAGGGAAAATTACCATCCAACGGCAACGTGGGTGCCAGTTTTACCACCCCGACCAACATCAGCGGTGCCACTTCACCGGCGGCGCGGGCGATGGCCAGAATCAAACCGGTCATCATGGCCGGACTGGACATGGGCAGAATGACCTTGGTAATGGTTTCAAATTTGGTTGCTCCCAATGCCAGGGAGCCTTCGCGCAGGGATTTTGGAATACGTGTCAGGCCTTCCTCCGTGGCCACGATCACCACCGGCAGCGTCAGCAACGCCAGGGTGATCGACGCCCACATCAAACCCGGCGTACCGAACACCGGCGCCGGTGCTGCTTCCGGATAGAACAGGGCATCCAGGTTACCACCCAGAAAATAGACGAAAAAGCCCAGACCAAACACACCGTAAACGATCGAAGGCACACCCGCCAGATTGTTCACCGCAACACGTATGGTACGGGTCAGCGGGCCCTGCTTGGCATACTCCCGTAAATACACAGCCGCCACCACACCAAACGGCGTCACGATCACCGACATCAGAATCACCATCAAAACGGTGCCGAATATCGCCGGGAACACGCCACCCTCGGTATTGGCTTCCCGGGGGTCATCGGACAGGAACAGCCACAACTGATGAAAGTAATCCGCTACCTTGCCAAAGAACGACATGGCATTGGGCTGCTTGAATTGCACCACCAGTTTCAACGGAATTTCTTTTTCCGCTCCATTCATGCTGCGGGCAACCATGCTGTCGCGGCCAATCTGCACATTCAGTTCATCCAGATGGGATTTTAACCCCTGGTATTGCGCATCCAGGGCCGCCCGCTCCTCCTGTAGCTCCAGCCGGGCTGCGTCGGTCAAGGCGTCATCCAGCTCCAGCCGGCGCTGTTTCAGTCGCAGGCGTTCAAGTTGATAGTTAATCGCCCCGATCTCGGCGTTTTCAATTTCATGAATCTCTTCGGTCAGGTCCAGTGCCCGCTCCAGGCGAGCTTCCAGTTCGGCTAATGCCGACTCCCCACTGGCCACCACACGGCCGTTTTCTTTTACCGCAACCAGATAGCCGTAAAAATTACCCCACTCCCGGCGTTCCACCACCATCAGCTGTTCCGGTGTGGTCACGTCCTGCAGGTTTTCTGCGATCAACCAGCGGAAATCCAGGCCGGTAATATCCCGGTTGCCGGTTTTGATCAGCATGCGCTTAACCACCTTCACCTCTTCCGGAATCGCAACCCCGGTGCCGCGCACACGACTGGCAGCCACCCATTCTTCATCGGCCACTTCACCAATGATGGTATAAGATGAACCATCGGGTTCGGTGTAGACACCTTCAATGATGGTGTGGGGCCAGAAATGGGAAAGCCCGCGCACGGCCACCAGCCCCAGCAAACCCACCACCATCACCACGCTGATGGCCACCGCGCCGGCATTCAACCAGACCCAGGGCTCACCCTTACGAAACCAAAGCTTCAATGAATCCATCTTCTATTCCCCCAATTAAAGCGAGCCGTATTTTTCACGCAGTCGCTGGCGCACCACTTCCGCGGTGGTGTTCACCAGGAACGTGAAAATAAACAACACAAGGCCGGATAAGAACAGTATGCGGAAGTGGGAACTGTCCACTTCCGCCTCCGGCATTTCCACGGCAATATTGGCAGACAGCGTACGCAAACCCTCAAAGATATTCATATCCATGATCGGCGTATTACCGGTGGCCATCAGTACAATCATGGTTTCACCCACGGCCCGCCCCAGGCCGATCATCAAGGCGGAAAATATACCCGGGCTGGCGGTGGGCAGTACCACTCTCACCATGGTCTGCCAGGGCGTGGCACCCAGGGCCAGCGAGCCCTGAGTCAAACCCTTGGGTACGGCAAAAATGGCATCTTCGGTGATGGAGAAAATGGTTGGGATCACCGCAAACCCCATGGCCAATCCCACCACCAGGGAATTGCGCTGGTCGAAGTCGATGCCCAGACTGTTGGTCAGCCATTCGCGCATGCTGCCACCAAAGAAAGTGGCCTCGATGGGATCACTGAGCCACATGGAGAGGGCTCCCGCGAAGACCACCACCGGAATCAGAATCACCGGCACATAGCCATCCGGCACACGGGTGCTGATATCACGCGGCAAACGTGACCACAACAACGCCGCCAGAATACAAAACAACGGTGTCAGCACCAGGATGGAGGTAATACCGGCAAGATTGGCCTCCACCAGGGGAGCCAGCCACAAGCCGGCCAGAAAACCGAGAATGACGGTGGGCATGGCTTCCATCAGTTCGATGGTGGGTTTGACCTTGGTGCGCAATGCCGGCGCCATAAAATACGCGGTATAGACGGCACCGCAGATGGCCAGGGGCACTGCCACCAACATGGCATAGAAGGCTGCTTTCATGGTGCCGAAAGTCAGCGGCATCAAACTGAACTTGGGCTCGAAATCATTGCTGGCCGATGAGCTTTGCCAGGTAAAACTGGGCTCGTCATAACGTTCATACCAGACCTGATGCCACATGGAAGACCAGGACACTTCTGGGTGCTCGTTATCCACATGATAATTGCGCGGCGCATCCCCGTCCGCCTTAAACACCATGGTATTGCCCCGGGGGGACATGGCGATCCAGTCAATGGCTGTCTGCGCCACTTGCTCATCCGCCACTTCACGATCCGCGGTGGTGTTGAACAAGCCGATATTGCCCTCAGCATCACCGGCAATGAACCCCTTGCGGCGGTGTTCCGTTTGCAGACTGGTGATGGCCACGCCCTCGACCAGGGTTAATGTGCGCACGTTGGCCAGATAGGGTTTGTTGTTGTCGTTATAGGCAATAAACCATTGGTTGATGCGACCGGAGTCATCCGCGATCAGCAGAGAGAAGCCACCTAAAAGGAAATCGCTCACGGTTATGTGGGTTTCCGCGTCGGCCACATCCGCAATGTGCACCCGCATCTCGGATGCGGGATTGCGTAAATCCAGCACCTCGACCTTGCCTTTGTTCTCCACCAGGAACAACCAGCGCTGGTCCAGGCTCAACAATACGTTGGACAGCTCGCCGGAGGGTGACGGCAGCTGCACCGTATCGATTTCTTCCAGCTCCACCTCGTCGGACAGAAAACTTTCGGTTTTGGCGAAATCCTTCATAAACAGCTGCCCGGCTGCATTGGCCGCAATGATGCGTACCTGGTCATCGGATTCGCGATAGGCCAGTTTGCTGATGGCTTCACCCTGAAGCACCTGTATCGGTTCTTGCCCCAGGGGATATTCAATGGCGGGGATTACGGTTTTATCCTGAGTGGTGGCACCGTATTCGATGGTGTACGCGGGCTTTTGTATCAGCACGGAACCATCCGCAAAGCCCAGGGCATAGGCTTTGGTGCCCGGCGCATCCTTGGCAAACGCCGTGATGGCGCTGTCACTGGCCACACCGGGGGTGCTGATCACCGCGCCGCTGCGGGCATCAAAAAAAACCGGCCCCCGCTGGCGGTCTATGGTCAGTGCCACCTGGCCCTGCTCTTCCAGCACCGTGAAATACGGTTCCGATAATTCATAATTCACTAACGTGGAACGTTCTTCCATGGAGGCGGGCATAAACAGCGGTAATACTTCGTACAACAGATAGAAAAAAATCAGGCAAATGGCGAAAATAACGCTCACCCCACCGGCGCTGATGCCCACTGCTGCCACCTGGTCTTTCAACTTGCGATACCGCCGCATCTTGGTCAGACGCTGTTCGGACACCCCAAATAATGCTTCGCTTGTTGATTCCATGGAAACACAACTCACTTCTCAGTTATGACAAAACGGGGCCACAATCGCTGCAGCCCCGTTCGTTTTGTTTTCCCAAAGGGAAGTTTATTTCGCGGCAACTTCTGACTTGATACCCAGTTTGCCCAGTGTCTTGGCAACCATGCTTGCCGGCATGGGAATGTAGCCATCTTTTACCACGATTTCCTGACCCTGCTTGGACAGCACCAGCTTGATGAACTCACGCTCCAGCGGTGACAGATCCTTGCCCGGCGCCTTGTTCACATAAACATACAGAGCACGTGACAGAGGGTATGAACCATTCAAAGCCGCTTCAGGTGACGCCTCGACGTACTTGTCACCCTTCTTGGACAAAGGCAGGGCACGCACGCTGGAAGTCTTATAACCGATACCGGAATAACCGATCCCGTTCAGAGAGGTGGCCACTGACTGAACCACGGAGGCAGAACCGGGCTGCTCGTTTACGTTGCTCTTGAAGTCACCTTTGCACAACGCCACTTTCTTGAAGTACCCGTAGGTGCCGGATACTGAGTTACGGCCATACAGCTGAATGTCACGACTGCCCCAGTCACCGCTCAGGCCCAGATCACCCCATTTGGTGATGTCCTTGGCGGAACCACAGGTGCGGGTGGAGGAGAACACGGCGTCAACCTGCTCAATGCTCATGCCTTTGATGGGGTTGTCTTTGTTGACAAATACCGCCAGGGCGTCGATCGCCACGGGAATGGCGGTGGGCTTGTAGCCGAATTTCTTTTCGAAGGCTTCAATTTCCTTATCCTTCATCTTGCGGCTCATGGGGCCCAGATTGGAGGTGCCTTCTGTGAGGGCCGGCGGCGCAGTGGAGGAACCGGCGGCCTGAATCTGTACCGCAACATTGGGGTATTGCTTCTTGAATTCTTCTGCCCAAAACGTCATCAGGTTCGCCAGAGTATCAGAGCCAACACTGGAGATGTTACCGGATACACCACCGACTTTATTGTAGGCAGGCAGTTTTGGATCAACTTTGGTTTCGGCCTGAACGCCTGTCGCGATCAGAGCCGCACTGGCGGTCATTGCGACAGAAGCAACTAATTTCTTGAAATTCATGGATTTTCTCCGAGATTATGGGCTTATTTCGGGGTAACTCTGCTGCGTGTGCCCCCCATGACCTCGGAACTATAGGGGCAGCGTGTGACAATTATATTACAGATTGATTGCGATTAAATCCGCCGGTCGGATTTTTCCCGGCGCAGAGGCTTTGCCGCAGCCCCGCCGCACCCGCTATAATGCGCCGCTTGAAGTCCGGGGAACCCTATCACACCAACATGACATCTATACTTTCCGCTCTGGATAAAGCCAGCGACGCCCTGGGCCGGCTACTGGCCCTGGCCTCCATCGCCATCATGGCCATCACTTTTCTGGTGGTGGTGATGCGTTATGGCTTCAACGCCAGCGCACTGCGCCTGGGGGAGTACGGCATCAGCTCCATCGCCCTGCAGGAAAGCGTGCTTTACCTGCACGCCATTCTGTTCATGCTGGCCAGCGCCTATACTCTGAAGCACAACGGCCATGTGCGGGTGGACGTGTTTTATCGCACTTTCAGCCCCCGCACCAAAGCCTGGGTGGATCTGCTGGGCACCTTACTGCTGCTGTTTCCCATGTGCGGATTTATCCTCTACACCAGCCTGGATTATGTGGCCTTCTCCTGGCAGATACAGGAGCGCTCGGGGGAGGCCGAAGGTCTGCCCTACATCTATATACTGAAATCTCTGATTCCCGCCATGTGCGCACTGCTGCTGATACAGGGCCTGATCGAGATAGTGCGCAACGGGGCCATCATCAGCGGTCATCTGGCGCCTCAATCTGAGGAGTCTGAACCCCTATGATTCCTTTACTGATGTTTCTGGTGGTGTGCCTGGCGCTGATGCTGGGTTACCCGGTGGCGTTCACCCTGGGCGGTGTTGCGCTGGCGTTCGCCGGGGCCGGTGTGTTGATGAACGGATTCGATCCCACCCTGCTCAATGCCCTGCCCAACCGGCTTTACGGCATTATGGAGAACCAGACCCTGCTGGCGGTGCCCCTGTTTGTGCTGATGGGCGTCACCCTGGAAAAATCAAAAGTAGCGGAAAACCTGCTCAACACCATGGGCCGCCTGTTCGGGCGCTTTCCCGGCGGCCTGGGCCTGTCGGTTACCCTGGTGGGCATGCTGCTGGCCGCCAGTACCGGAATCGTCGGCGCCACGGTGGTGACCATGGGTCTGCTGGCATTACCAACGATGATCAAACGGGGCTATGACCCGGCGCTGGCCACAGGCGCCATCGCCGCCACCGGTACCCTGGGGCAGATCATTCCCCCCTCCATTGCCCTGGTCCTGCTGGGGGATGTATTGTCCAACGCCTATCAACAGGCGCAGCTGAATATGGGTGTGTTCAACGCCGACACGGTGTCGGTGGGCGACCTGTTTGTGGGCGCATTGGTACCGGGCCTCATCATGGTGGTGCTGTACATGGTCTACATTATGGCGCGCGCACTGCTCAATCCCGCCGTGGCCCCCGCCATCGAGACGGATGAGTTTGAGCAGCGCCCGTTACTGACCCAATGCCTGCAAGGTCTGTTGCCCCCGTTGCTGCTGATTACCGCAGTGCTGGGCTCCATTCTGGCAGGCCTTGCCACCCCCACTGAGGCGGCGGCGGTGGGTGCCGTGGGCGCCACCCTGCTGGCCCTGGTACAACGGCAATTAACCTGGAAGAACCTGCAGGAAATCGCCCTCTCCACCACCAAGGTCACCTGCATGGTGTTCGCCATCCTCATCGGCGCTACCCTGTTCTCCCTGGTGTTCCGCGGCTTCAACGGCGAAGAAATGATTCATGAATTCTTCCACAACATGCCCGGTGGCGTGTTCAGCGCCATGCTGCTGGTGATGGTGGTTATCTTTCTGCTGGGCTTTATTCTGGATTTTATCGAGATCACCTTTGTGGTGGTGCCCATTGTAGGCCCGGTGTTGCTGGCCATGGGCATCGATCCGGTGTGGTTCGGGGTGATGATAGCCGTCAATCTGCAGACCTCATTTCTGACACCCCCCTTTGGTTTTGCGCTGTTTTATCTGCGCGGCGTCACCCCGGACAGCATCCCCACACCCACCATTTACCGCGGTGTGGCGCCGTTTATTCTGATTCAGATTGTCACTTTGTCACTAATTGCAATTTGGCCTTCACTTGCAACATGGTTGCCGGATATAGTCTATAACTCTTAAAGACCGACCCATTTTTTCCAGACAGGAAGCTCATGAACGACATCGTGGAAATAGAAGAAGACGAAAACGACGATATTCCCACACCCCAGGGGGAACTGGCGCTGCAAACCATTGCCATGCCCGCCGATTCCAACGCCGACGGTGACATTTTTGGTGGCTGGCTGGTGTCCCAGATGGACCTGGCCGGTGCGGTTTGCGCCAATCGCCTGGCCCGTGGCCGGGTCGCCACCGTCGCCATCGACTCCATGGTGTTCCTGCGCCCGGTGGCGGTAGGCTCAGTGGTGAGTTGCTATGCCACGGTGAAAGACATCGGCCGCAGCTCCATGACCATCATCATGGAAGTGTGGGCCCAGCATCACAATGACGCTGAGTGCCGCAAGGTGACCGAAGGCCAGTTTACCTTTGTGGCCATAGACGAAAACCGCCGCACCCGGCCGGTGCCCCGCAGCGCCTGATCATACACCTGCCAAACACCAAAAAAGGCCGCACTCATCTGACTGCGGCCTTTGTATAACATCTGTATAACATCGGGCAGCGAAGCATTCGCGCCGCCTAGTCGTCGCCCCGAATCTCCAGAAAGGCCGCTTCCGAAATGGCAGTATAGGGCATCACATCCGCCCGGAAGGACTGGAACGATTCGTACACCTTCTTCGCCGTTTCATCCTCGGCAATGGTTTCCTGGATCACCTGCTTTGAGGCGATGCGCAATGCGTCCACCACATCATCGGGTAATTTGCGCAACTGCACGCCATGCTTATCCACCAGCTCTTTCAACGCAGAGTTGTTACGTGCGGTGTACTCATCCAGCATGTCCTGATTGATGGCGCGGGTGGCGTAGGTTACGATGGCCTGCAAATCCGGCGGCAGTGATTCCCAGGTATCCTTGTTGACAATAAACTCCAGCATGGCGCCGGGCTCATGCCAGCCGGGGTAATAGTAGTAGTCGGCCGCCTTGTAGAGGCCAAAGGTCAGATCATTGTAGGGGCCCACCCATTCCGTGGCATCGATGGAACCGGTCTGCAGAGCCGTGAACAATTCACCACCGGGCAAGGTTACCGGCACCCCGCCCAAACGCTGGAACACCTCTCCCGCCAAACCGGGGATACGCATTTTCAGCCCTTTCAAATCATCCACGCTGTTGATTTCTTTTTTAAACCAACCCGCCATTTGCACACCGGTACTGCCGCCGGCAAAGGGCACCAGGTTGAAGGGGGCATACACCTCGCGCCACAGTTCCATGCCGCCACCGTAGTGCAACCAACCGTTCATTTCCTGCACATTCATACCAAACGGCACCGCGGTAAAGAACTGTGCCGCCGGGCTCTTACCTTTCCAGTAATAGGCGGCACCGTGGCCCATCTGAACCGCACCGCGGGCCACTGCGTCAAACACACCCATGGCTGGCACCAGTTCTCCGGCGCCGTGCACCTTGACTTTCAGGCGCCCGCCACTCATGGCGTTCACCGCCTTGGCAAAGTTTTCCGGCGCCATGCCCAGGCCCGGATAATTGCGCGGCCAGGTGGTCACCATTTTCCATTCGAATACGTCCTGAGGTGCGGCCTGCGCCGTGGCCGCCGTGGGTTCTTCTTTGCCACACCCGTTTAACGTGAGTACAACCATAGCCAGACCGGCCAGGCTTGCGAGCATCCGCTTCATCTGTAGGCTCCTGAAGGTTTTTTTATTTTGCCTGCAAGGCTCGCCATTTCCCGTCGGGGAGTCAAGCGAATCCGCGTTTATTGCAGTGGTTCCTATCTACAACAATTCCAGGCGCGCATACTGGGCCACCAGCCACTTTTCACCGACCCCGGAAAAATTCACCCGTACCCGGGCGTTGGGCCCCTGCCCTTCGCACCCCATGATCACTCCGTCACCGAATTTGGGATGGCGCACGGACCGGCCCAAGCGGTACGGCGTGTCCGCGTCCTGAATGGCACGGCCCCGCGGCGCAGCGATGGGGCGGGTAATCTTGGCCGCCGCGCGCACTTCCTGCAGGCAATGCTGGGGAATCTCCCGAATAAAACGCGACGGTGCATGGAGGGCTTCCGAACCGTATATACGCCGGCTCTCGGCGTGGGTGATAAACAGCTTCTTCATGGCGCGGGTAATGCCCACATAAGCCAGACGCCGCTCCTCTTCCATGCGGCTCAGGTCTTCTGTGGATTTCATGGAAGGAAACAGCCCTTCCTCCACACCACTCATGAACACCACCGGAAACTCCAGCCCTTTGGCGGAGTGCAATGTCATCATCTGGACACAGTCTTCATCCGCCTGCGCCTGATTATCACCTGCCTCCAGCGCCGCATGATCCAGAAACGCCGCCAGTGAGGCGCTGTCGCCTTCGCCATTGAGCTCAAACTCCCGCGCCGCGCTGATCAGCTCCTTGATGTTCTCCACCCGCGCCTCACCACGATCGCCCTTCTCATTCTGATGATAGGGAATCAGCCCGCTGGCTTCGATCACCCGTTCTGCCTGTTCCGACAAACCCAGCCCGCGCACTTCCTGATCCAGCAACTCGATCAACCCCAGAAACTCATGCAGGGATTTACCGGCCTTGGTGGCCAGCTCTTTGTGCTGCAGCACGGTCAGGCTGGCCTGCCAGAGGGGTTGCTTGAGCTCGCGGGCCGTACTGCGGATGCGCTCCAGGGATTTATCCCCCAGCCCACGGGGTGGGGTATTCACCACCCGCTCGAATGCGGCATCATCATCACGGTGGCAGATCAGGCGCAGGTAGGCCAGGGCGTTCTTGATCTCAAGGCGTTCAAAGAAGCGGTGGCCACCGTAAATCCGATAAGGGATGCCGGCCCGCAGCATGGCCTCTTCCAGTACCCGGGACTGGGCGTTGGAGCGATACAGAATGGCCATTTCACTGCGCCGCAACCCCTGCTGCAACCCTTGCTGAATACGCTCGGCAATAAAGCGCGCCTCATCCACCTCATTAAAGCCGGCGTACACCGAAATCGGCTCGCCTTCCTCGCCCGACGTCCACAACTCTTTGCCCAGCCGATCCCGGTTATGGGCAATGACCCCATTGGCGGCATTGAGAATCGTCGCCGTGGACCGATAATTCTGCTCCAGGCGCACCACCTCGGTTCGACCGAAGTCATCGCCGAAGGAGCGGATGTTCTCAATGCGGGCACCTCGCCAGCCATAGATGGACTGATCATCATCACCCACGATGGTAATAGGCACTTCGTTACCGGACAGCATCTGCAGCCAGGCGTACTGAATGCGATTGGTATCCTGGAACTCGTCCACCAGAATATGGCGGAAGCGTTGCCGGTAGTGAGCCAGCAACTGCGGCTGCTTGAGCCACAACTCATGACTGCGCAGCAGCAGTTCGGCAAAATCCAGCATGCCGCCCCGCTCGCAGGCCTCCTGGTACTGGCCATACACCGCAATCAGGGTTTTCTGGTAGACATCACCGTGATCATCAATGTGCTCGGGGCGCAGGCCTTCATCTTTATGGCTGTTGATAAAGGCCTGTGCCTGCCTGGGAGGCCAACGGGCATCGTCCAGCTCCAGCTGGCGCATGACCCGCTTCACCAGCCGCAACTGATCTTCGGAGTCCAGAATCTGAAAATTCTGCGGTAAACCGGCATCCTGCCAATGCATCCGCAGCAGACGATGGGCAATACCATGAAACGTGCCCACCCACATGGAACCGCTGGGGGCATGCAACAGGGATTCGATGCGGTGACGCATCTCGGCGGCGGCCTTGTTGGTGAAGGTGACCGCCAGAATGGCATGGGGGGAAAGGTGCTGCTCCTGGATCAACCAGGCAATGCGATGCACCAGCACCCGAGTTTTGCCGCTACCGGCACCGGCCAGCACCAAAAGACGATCCGCTTGGGAGGTAACTGCCTGTGCCTGGGCACTGTTAAGAGACTGTACTAGCGAGGAATGTTGCATCGCGGCATTTTACTGCATTTGTCCCAACAAGTGCCAAACATAATAAAAACCCGTCACCGCTACGCTTTTTATCCATAAAGGGGCCCGTCATTGACAAAAATCCATCAAATAACGGCCATTTTGTTAAAAATGTCGCTATAAAATTTCACGTATTGTGTTTTTACGTATATATTTTTTGCTAACCAAAGTGCGAAGGTGCGTCTATCGAATTGGTTCAACGATAACAATAAGAAAACCCAAATTTGCTGCCCAGATTCCTTATTGTTATCCCTCCTTATTCGATTCCTGCACGGTTTGGTCTTCCATATAAAAATACATACTTAAATGGAGTTCGACTCTAATGGCAATGAACAAGCGATTTAAGGTATCTGCTCTGGCCGCGGCGGTCGCTGCAGCCGGGTCAGTGGTACCGGCGTATGGCTTCGAGTACGTTAAAGATGATTTTCGAATGCAGGTTGATACCACGGTGTCCGTAGGTGCCTCCTGGCGGGCCGAGGACCGGGATTATCGGGGGGTTGGTTCAGCGAACGCCGCAGCAGCCGGTGAGTCCGGTCATTATGCCGGCACCAGCTCCCAGGATGGCGGCAACCTCATGTGGAAAAAAGGCTCTACCTTCTCAGAAGTCATCAAAGCCACCGTTGATGTTGAGTTGAACTACAAAAACTACGGCGCCTTTATACGGGGCAAAGCGTTCTACGACCACCGTATCGTCAACGGCGATGGGGTTACCGACCGGCCCGCCTTTTATCGCCAGGATGCCAATGGCAATCCCCTGGACCCATACCAAAGCGATGGCCGCAGTGCCGATATCCTGGATGCCTTTGTGTGGGGCGACTGGTGGCTTGGAGACAAGCCACTTAACGTTCGTTTAGGGCAACAGGTAATCAGCTGGGGTGAAGGTATTTTCTTCCCCAACGGCATCAACACCGTGAATCCGGTTGACGTCCAGGCACTTCTCGCCCCCGGCTCGGAAGTGAAAGACGC
>DKQK01000016.1 GCA_002471665.1 Gammaproteobacteria bacterium UBA7310 | reverse complement strand
TTAAAGCCCTATTGCTAGGACTTTCTAAAGAGAGTGAGCTGAATGGGCTGGAAACAGAATTGCTTGTTTTTGGCCGAATTACCCTTGCTCATTCTGCTCGCTGTTTTACCGCACGCTCAGAAAACCGACCCAAAGATCAATGCGAATTTCGCTGCGGCGCTTATGCCGAGGGGATGCCCTTATACAGTCAAGACAACCAACCCTTGTTTCGGATTAATGGTATCCAGGTCCAGTCCGAAGCCAGCTGCAATTTGCTGGGTTATTACAATAAAATGTTGTCTTTAGGGATAACTCATTACAGGGTAGCTGAAGGTGATATGGCAATAGAGCGCCCCATTTCGATTCTGTCCACTTATCGGCAAGGAGTACCCGTGCCCGTGGAAATCGAGGCATCAACCACCTGCAATGGTTATTGGTGGGGGAAACCAGGGTTTAATCTGGTTCTGCCAAATGAATAAACCGGTTTAGCTTTTTGCTGGCGAATCGAGCCACACCCGAGAGCTCGGTTGCATATAACAGATTTTTAATCTGCAGGGCGAGCTCTGTATCCCCCTCAATGCATAAGCGGCGTTGAAAAAACAAAGTGTCCGGATCCAGTTCGTTATTTGCAAGTTGAATAAACGCTTTTAGTGTCCCTCTAATACTCGCATCGGAGTTCATCGGAGTTTTAACCAGTACCGGATAATGCTTGCCCATGGTCACGAACCAATTCAAAGGTATGTCTGTTATTTCGATTTCCAGCCAACGTCCTATTAGACAGTCTAGTTCACCCGTTGCTAATGCTTCTGCGAATGCATCTCTCATAATCCGTTCCATTATGGGTTGAATCAGCGAAAAAGGTGCATGGTGTAGCTGTCGCTTAAAAAACGGATGTACAGCACGAAAGGTTTGCAGTGGAAAAGTTGGCGAGAAGGGGCCTTTAGCTGGCATTTAGACAACTCCTTTGTGTTGGTGAAAGAGCCCATCTGAATACTATAAATACCAGTCGTGGTGTGCTACATAATGATATGGATCAATAATCCCCGAAAGTCATTCTGATTTTTCATTCTTAAATAGATGGACAATCACACACTGAATGTGTTGCTGCATCTCTGCTGTAAACATAACAAGGGGAATTGTAGTGGTTTGGATGCTACGTGATTTTTTGCTTGGGCTTGAAGCTTTGGATTGGACACTGAGACCATGGCAGGCGCAAACACAGCCAGCGAGCCATGGCTGACCATGGCTGGCTGGAAGAACAAATCGCCTTCTTCAATATCAGTTAAGTGGCGTTTCCACGTTAAAGCTTACACGGATGGGCGTGATACCATTGCGGAGCACGCCCTGTACCTCTCCTTCAATCCAGACATTGCCGCGGGATTGAATGGTAAGGGTACCCTCGGAGATTTCATCGTAACCGGTCAACGTCGTATTGGCCCAGTAGGAACCGGCAAGGATCACCATGGCATCTTCATTACCATAGGGCTCGATGTTGTATGTTCCTTCCGCCATTCGCCCTTCGGTACGGATCGTTACCAGCAACGGCTGACCCAAAACCTTGGTGCTCAACACCAGGGAATCACCCAGATCCGTTTCTGAATACTGCACACACACCAGATTCGACGCCACCACATCCGGCAACAGGGGCGAGCTTACTTCAAACTCGCCCATATTGAACTGCGCCAGATTATCCATTTTTTCGAACTCACGGATCTGATTGTCGTAGCGCCATTCCATGGTGTCGTTGTTGATGACCTGCAATGGTGCCAGATCATGGTTATATCCGGTGTAGACATTACCGGTACGGGTAATGGCATCCACCTCAAAGGCGCGACTGCAGTCCACCATGGTGGCACTGGCACCGGTACCCTGAATCATAAGAGTAGAATAGAAAGTTTCCCCATCAAATTCTTCGATCATGCGCCACAGACCCTGGGTGTTGGCACTGCCTGACGTTTTACGTACCACATCATCCTGTGGCTGTTCCTCACCACCGCAGCCGGGCAGCATGATCACAGCCGACGCCAGCAGAGCAGGCATCGCGCATCGGACTATCCTATTTTTTTTCATCGTTTCAAACCTTCGTTGTTATTGTTATGCCGCCATCAGAAATCATTCATCAGAATGTTTTCGATATTGCGCTCTGCCAAAGCCGAAATAGTCAGGGAAGGATTCACCGCACCCGTGCTGCCATTGATCATGGCACCGTCCATCACATACAGACGGTCATAACCATTGAGACGACCGTAAGCGTCCGCGGCCTGTCCCAGAATGGCACCGCCCAATGGATGTGCAGTAAAGGAATCATTTACATCCGGCACCACACCCAACAAGCCGGGCAGAGTCAGGCTGGCATCCGCAATCCGGTTGTTCATCTCACGGGTAGCCGCCACCACATCGGCGTTACCCTCCCGTGGCCACAACAAGGTGGTGGAATCCGTCGCCGGATCGTATTGGAAACGGCACCGGTTAGTCATATCAAAGCCCATGCCCAGGGAACCAATGGCGGTCAGGTTCACAGGCACATGCAGGGCATACCAGTTTTCCATGGTAATGGGAGGGCCAAACCGATCGTCGCGGATGATGCCCGCAGAAGGTGAAGCCTGGTACAGCCCCTGCAATTCACTCACCGTGCGCACCACCGCAGTATCACCGTTGGTTCCCCAGCCTTCGCCAATGAATTCATTGAGGTTAGGCAGGTCACCCAATTCACGGGCCTTCAGCAACAGTTCAGTGGTGCCGATGGAGCCGGCAGCCATAAACAGGTAGTCACAGGATAACGTGAACTGATCAATGATCTCCCCCATGGGATCAATCTGCTCGATCTCCACCAGGTAGCGACCGTTACTGTCCTGACCCAGGCTTTTCACCTGCATACCGGGATAGATACTGGTGTACCCACTCTGTTCTGCGTATTTCAGATAGTTCTGCGTTAAATCAAACTTGGCACCGTTGCTGTTGCCATGATTACTTTCACCAATTGAGGCAGAAGGCCGGCTGCGGTAGTGAAACTCCTTACGCACCACATCCCAGTTCCAGATGCCGTCAATGCGCTCCGGCTCATAACCCGCCAGGCGCACCTGTTTATCCCAGACCCGGGAATGGCCAAATGACGGCTTATAATAAAGATCATCCGGCAGCGGGCTCAACCGCAACATCTCGCGCACGCGAGGGTAATACACGTTGCGCATTTCTTCATAATTCACCACATTGCCGAAGATGGCTTCGAAATACTGACGTTCCGGTTCAATCATCACACCGGTAAATACTTTCGAGCCACCACCGACGCAGGCGCCACGCCACACGTCTATGTTTTCGTATTCTGTTACGTCCAGCAGACCACCGAATTTATCAAAACTGGTGGTCAGGCCAGTCAGCATTTTCGCGCTGGTACGATGCCAATAGGCACGGCCATCCGGGAAAAAATCATTGGGATGAATTTTACGCCAGGGGTCGATAGGCCAACGACAACCCCGTTCCAGTACGGTGGTTTGAATGCCGGCCTGAGCCAGACGATAGGAAGAGATGGCACCGCCAAAGCCTGACCCTATAACGATGGCCGGGGTATAGGCCGGGGGCCGGCTGACCGGATTGAACAGTTCAGGAACCTGTAAACGGTATTTTTCTTCGGGGGTAGCGGCAGCGGCTATTTGCGAAGCCGAAGCCAATGCACCGGCGGCACCAACAGCGGCACCGGCTTTGAAAAAATCGCGACGTTTCATTATTGTTATGATCCGTATTGTTGTTGTCAGTTAAGAGCTGTGTTTCAAACGGCAGGCTCAGTTTCACCCGCAACAGCCTCATAGTACTGAACAGCTAACGAAATCAATTGTTAATACAGGGGAAATATTAAACCGGGCTGGCCCAATACAACCGAAGCAGGCAGGCTTTCTTTAAAAAATGAGAACAATCAAAACAAAAGGCGGCATAAGCCGCCTCCTTTATTGCAGAACATAACGAGCTCTGTTTATGTCACGCTTTAAGCGCTGACCACGAATAAAGCCACGACACAACCCAGCGCCAAAAACCAGAACAGGGAGCGCAATGTGGGCTTGTCCGCAATGTAGGTAACGCCATAAGCAATGCGCAGGGCGATGAAATTAATGGACAGCAAATCAATCCAGTATTGTGGCCCCCCGGCCAGATGCGCCACGATCACCGCGGCGACAAACCCCGGTAATGCCTCGAAGGTGTTCATCTGCGCCCAATTGGCGCGGGCGCCGCGCCCTTCCAGTTCTCCCAGCCAACTGCGGGGCTTGCTGTTATCAAAGCCCCGTTTGCTGGCCTTGGCGATCATTGTGAATGGATACGGCAACAGAATGGCCACCAACACACACCAGTATGCAATTGTCATGTTTCCCCCTAATCCTGATTTTTTATGGATCGCACAGGCCTGCCATCAACGGCCCACTGGGCATGTCGCGTTATGACTGCGTCGCCATTGTTGCCTTTGCAACAAAAAGCCCAGCAAGGCACGGCCCGTGCCTTGCTGGAAATATCTCACAAAATCAGAAAGATATCACCATAAGCGCAAATGATTGCTATTGGCGCGGCTTTTGCTGAATTGTTCATGCCTGTCACTCTCAGTGCAATGGCCAGAATAGAGACTAGTAGCGTCAAAGCGGGATACCACCATGTATATCTGTCTGTGTAAGGATGTCACCGACCGTCAGCTGCGGGAAAGCATACGCCGGGGGGCTTGTAGTTTTGGCCAGGTGCGACGCCACTGCAACCTGGGTGGCAAATGCGGCAAGTGCATGGGAGAAGCCAGACTGATCGTGCAGAAAGAGCTGATGAATCAGGGTCAAACCTCAACTTCTGCCTGTGGAAACCGCTGAAATTTGGTATGGTAGTGCCCCTTCGGAGGTGAACTGTCATGCCCGCTGTCGACCCCATTCTTTTATCCATTGCCCAGATCAGTACCTTTGTTCAGAATCAGGAACGCACCAATGCCACCGGCTTCTTTTTCAAACGCGATGAGCGTCTTTACCTGATTACCAGCCGACACGTGGTCATTGATGAAAACAACAATCACTTTCCGGACCGGATTCAGATCAAACTCTTCACCAACACCGATAACCTGGCCCAGTCGGCCAACTTTTCCATTCCGCTGTACCAGTCCGGCAAGGCGCAATGGATTCAGGCCAAAGACAGTTCCGGTACCATTGACGTGGTGGCAATCGAACTGAAACAGAATGCCCTGCCCGGCAGCGTTTTATATCAGGCGTTTTCCCCCCACACACTGTGCCAGCCGGATACCAAAGTGGAAGTGGGAACACCGCTTATGGTGGTGGGATTTCCGTTGGGATTTTCCGATACCCTGCATAACCTGCCGGTGGTGCGGCAGGCCATGCTGGCGTCATCCTTTGGTTTGCGTTTTCAGGGCATGGGTTACTTTTTGACGGATGCACGTACCCATCGCGGTATCAGTGGCGCACCGGTGGTGATGCGGGTGGAATCAGGCCCGGCGGAGCAACCGGAATTCCACTGGTTGCTGCTGGGCGTGCACTCCTCGCGTCTGGACGTGGGCACCCGGGATCTACAGCTGGACGAAGCATTGGGGTTGAACTGCGCCTGGTATGCCGACATCCTGATGACCCTGACCGAACCGCGCGCCGCTTGATACTCTTACAACTGCACCGGTAACGGCCTGGCGATCACGATTTCCTGAGCGCTTAAGTCACATTGCCAGGCCATCACTTCCACGCCCGCGGCATGGGCCTGACGTAAGGCTGCGCCGTATTTCGGATCGATATGGTCCGCCGGCCTGGCAACCGTTACGCCGCTGTGCTGCACACAGAAAAACAGTACCGCACGATGACCCTGCTGCACCATGGCTTCCAGCTCACGCAAATGTTTGCGGCCACGTTCGGTGACCGCATCCGGGAAATACCCGATGTCGCCCTCACCCAGGGTCAGGTTCTTGATCTCGACAAAACACCGCGCCGCGGCCGACTCCAGCAGCAAGTCAATTCGGCTGTTTTCCGCGCCGTATTTCACTTCGCTGCGAATAACGTCGTAACCATCCAGTTCAGGCACCTGGCCCGCCGCTATGGCTTCTCTCACTAACCCATTGGCGCGGCCGGTATTGATTCCGGCAATGGCACCATTGCCCACCGACACCAGCTCCCAGGTGTGTCGGTATTTGCGTTTTGGATTGCCGCTGTCAGAAATCCACACGGTGCTGCCGGCTTCATTGCAGTTCTTCATGGAACCGGTGTTGGGGCAATGCACGGTCAGTTCAGTACCGTCTTGCAGGACTATATCCGCCAGAAAACGTTTGTAGCGCTTCACCAGCGTGCCCTGAGTCAAAGGGGGATCAAACTTCATAAGGTATCCGGATCATTCAAATTAAGCGATAAAGGTGGCGATTCGATCGATGGCTTCCTGCAGGCGCTCCTGGCTGGCACTGTAGGCAATGCGAATGTAACGACTGGCCTGGTGGGCACCAAAATCGAGGCCCGGGGTCACCGCAACCCCGCAACCGTGGAGTAACCGCTGGCAGAATTCAAAACTGTTATCGGTGATGGCGGAAACGTCACAATACAGGTAAAAGGCACCCTGTGGCCGGCAGGGAACCGAGATCCCCAATTCCGGCAAGTGCTCCAGCAGAAAGTCCCGCCGCTGCCCCATAATGCGGCGACGGTCTTCGTAGAGCGCCTGCGTATCCTCGCTGAAGGCCGCCAGCGCCGCATACTGGGCCACCGTCGGTGCCGCCAGATAATAGTTCTGCGCCAGTTTCTCCAGATCCGCCACATGCTGCTGCGGCGCCACCAACCAACCCAATCGCCAGCCGGTCATATTGAAATATTTGGAAAAGCTGTTGATCACAAACAGGCTGTCCTGTTCATCCGGCAGAGACAACGCCGTCACCGGGTCCTGATCGTAAACCAGACAATGGTAAATTTCATCCACCAGCAGGGCGCCCTGCCGCGCATCCACCGCTTGTTTGATGGCGTCCAGCTCGGCCAGCGGAATCACGGTGCCGGTGGGATTGGACGGCGACGCCACCCAGGCAGCACGGGTATCGGCTTGCCAGTGCTGTCGCACCAAACCGGCCGATAACTGATAGGCTGTGTCCGCGCCCACCGCAATGCGTTGTGGACGAGCACCCACCTGGTGCAGAAAATTATCATTGCAGGGGTAACCGGGATCGGTGAGCAGCACACCATCGCCGGCATTGAACAGTAACGCCGT
This sequence comes from Gammaproteobacteria bacterium UBA7310, assembly GCA_002471665.1. Classification (GTDB taxonomy): domain Bacteria; phylum Pseudomonadota; class Gammaproteobacteria; order Pseudomonadales; family Ketobacteraceae; genus Ketobacter. The sequence continues at coordinate 12,265 of DKQK01000016.1, read as the reverse complement.
GAGCAAGCCGATGGCGCCGGAGGCACCGGGGGTAATCAGTATTTGGCCCGCCGGTACATCAATCCCGAATTTACTTTGGTAAAACCCGGAAATGGCCTCGCGCAACGCCGGCAACCCCAACGCAGTGGTGTAGCGGGTTTGCCCCGCCTCCATGGCGCGCACCCCGGCAGCCACAACCGCCTGGGGTGTCGGAAAGTCCGGCTCACCCACCTCCAGATGGATAATATCGCGGCCCTGCTGCTCCAGTTGCTGCGCCTGCTCCATCAGCACCATTACGTGGAATGAGGTAATGCTGTCCAGTCTGTCTGCCAGTTTTCGCAAAGCTGCCATCCCCTTGTCATTGTTTTTTCATAAAAGTGGTAAAAGATCACACCCACATAGTATTCCATAGCCCTGAAAATGGGGTTATGATCGGGCGCTTGTCGTCGGAGGACGGCGATTCTGCCCCATATAACACGCAGTTATATTCGGCGGCCGCCAGCCTGAACAATGAACTAACAGGCCCGATGATTACAACCCTGAGTGGATTGGCCCCGGCACCACAGGATGGAAAGCCTAATGTGGAATACCATAAGGTCAAGCAATATCAAGGATTTGCCAATCTTGGAATTTGCTGATATAGATTAAAGATTGAGCAGTTGCGAGGAATACGCTAATGGCAACAAGAAAAAAGAAAAACGTCGTCGAGCTTTCACGTTCCCATTTCGAACCCTACGAGCCGGCGAAAGACGAAGAGTACATGAGCAAAGGCCAGCTTGAGCATTTCAAGCAGATTCTGCTGAACTGGCGCCAGGAACTGATGGAAGAAGTGGACCGCACCGTTCACCACATGAAAGATGAATCCATCAACCTTCCCGACGCGGCTGACCGTGCCACCCAGGAAGAAGAATTCAGCCTTGAACTGCGTACCCGTGATCGCGAGCGCAAACTGATCCGCAAGATTAATCAGGCACTGGATTCCATCGAGAAAGAAGAATACGGCTGGTGCGATGCCTGCGGTATCGAAATCGGCATCCGGCGCCTGGAAGCACGACCCACCGCAACGCTCTGCATCGACTGCAAAACGCTGCAGGAAATCAAAGAGAAACAGTGGGGCACCTGATCCAGCATCTCTGCTCAACCAATTCAGGCACGGTTCGATCACCGTGCCTTTTTTGTTGTAGCACCCGGCACATTCCGTTCCAACCATGAATCAGCCCGCCCCCGACAGCACTTACATCGGCCGCTTTGCCCCCTCTCCCACCGGCCCCCTGCACATCGGCTCCCTGTTGACGGCAGTGGCCAGTTACGCCGATGCCAAAGCCCACGGCGGCCAATGGCTGGTTCGCATGGAAGACCTCGATCCGCCCCGGGAGATGGCAGGCGCCGCCGATCGCATTCTGGAAACGCTCCAGCACTTTGGTCTGCATTGGGATGGCGACGTGCTGTACCAAAGCCGGCGACAGGCACGCTACCAAAGCACCGTGCAACAGCTTCTGGATCAGGGTTTGGCGTACTACTGCACCTGCTCCCGCGCGCAGATTCAGGCGCGCAGCGGTTCCAACACCTATCCCGGCACCTGCCGGGGCTGCAGCATCCCACCGCTAAAGCCCCATGCTATCCGGCTGCAGGTCAAGGATGCCGATATCCATTTCGAAGACGCATTGCAAGGGCCCCTGCACTGCAATCTGCAACAACAGGGCGGCGACTTTGTTATCCAACGCAAAGACCACCTGTATGCCTATCACCTGGCGGTGGTACTGGACGATGCCGATCAGGGCATTACGCATATCGTACGCGGCAGCGATCTGCTGGAATCCACCTTTGCTCACTGGCACCTGCAAACGGTGCTGTCCCTGCCGCACCCGCACTACGCGCACCTGCCGGTCATCGTCAATGCAGATGGACAGAAACTTTCCAAGCAGACCCATGCCGAGCCCATTCCCCTGGCCGCGCCGGCTCCCTATTTGATGTACTGCCTGCAGACCCTGGGTCAGCAACCACCGGCAACACTGAACGGCGCCAGTGCCCATTCCATTCTGCAATGGGCCTGCGAACATTGGCAGCTAGAACGGGTACCGCCCGCGCGCTATCTGCCGCAACAGCAGATCCGGTAACCGTAGCAGGCTCCGACCCGAGAGACACCACAACTCTGACTTTGCACAACCCTGCGTCCTCACGTACCATCAACAAACGTCTTATACTGGTTATTGTCATGTACATTGATCGGCTGGTTCTCATCTTTATCGCTGGTGCCTACGTGCTCTCGCCCTCCCTTATGCAATGGTGGGCAGAAAGCGGAACGGCCTGGTGGCGCCCGTTTATCGTATGGGGCCTGCTGATTGCCGTTACATTCTGGATTGCTCGGAGTCGGGATCTGGATGGATTTTAGTGTTGCCCAGCTGTTCGGTATCGGTGTTGGATACCTGCTGCTGTTTTTCCTGGTTGCCTACCTCACTGAGCACGGTTATATCCCTGCCCGCATTGTTCGCCACCCGGCCACCTACGTGTTGTCGCTGGGGGTGTTTGCCAGCGCCTGGGCCATCTACGGTGCGGTCGGCTTCGCCCACGATTTCGGCTACAACTTTCTGGCCTATTACCTGGGTATTTCCGGCGCCTTCATGCTGGCACCCATCATTCTGGCGCCCATTCTGCGGCTTACCCAAACCTACCAACTGGGCTCCCTGGCGGATTTACTGTCCTTTCGCTACCGCAGCCCGGTAGTGGGCGCCGTGGTCACCATCACCATGCTGGTGGGCATCATGCCGCTGCTGGCGTTACAGATTCAGGCGGTTTCCGATGCAGTCCACATTCTGAATGAAGATACCTCCCAGGAGATGCTGGCCTTTGTCTTTGTTTTGCTGATCATCATGTTTGCCATTCTGTTCGGCGCACGCCACATCAGCACCCGGGAAAAACACGAAGGCCTGGTGGTGGCCATTGCCTTTGAATCCCTGGTCAAGCTGGTGGGTTTCCTGTTGCTGGGGGCCATCATTCTGATCGATGTGTTCGGTGGCCCCGCCGGCCTCAACGACTGGCTGTCGGATCATCCGGAGCAGTTGGTGTCACTCTACCAACCCCTGGAGGAAGGCCCCTGGCGCGCCCTGGTGGCAGCCTTCTTCGTGGCCTCAGTGGCCATGCCCCACATGTTCCATATGGCGTTCACCGAAAACCTCAACCCCCGTGCCATCATGACCGCCAGTTGGGGCTTGCCCCTGTATCTGTTCCTGATCGCGCTACCGGTGCTGATTATCGTCTGGGCGGCGGCCAAACTGAACATCTTCAGCAATCCGGAATACTTCACCCTGCTGGTACCGCAGGCGCTTGAATCCCGCTGGCTGGCCATTCTCGGCTTTGCCGCGGGGCTGTCTGCCGCCAGCGGCGTCATCATCGTCTGCACCCTGTCGCTGTCGGCCATGTTTCTCAATCACATTGTGTTGCCCATGGCCCCTTTCTATCGCCGCAGCAACCTGTACTCCTGGTTGCTGTGGATGCGCCGCCTGCTGATCACCGCCATCATCCTGGTGAGCTACGGCTTTTATGTGGTCATGCAGAACAAGCACACCCTGTCGGAATTGGGCTTTCTGGCGTTTGTGGCCACCATGCAGTTTGTACCCGGCTTATTTGGGGTGCTGCTGTGGCCCAAAGCCAACAAGGACGGCTTTCTTGCCGGTCTGGCCGCGGGCCTCAGCGTGTGGTTGTTCGGCCTATTGCTGCCGGTACTGCTGGGGATCCAGTTCCAGATCTCGGCACCACTGCTGTTCGATGATCTGTTTCCCACCCCCAACAACAGTTACATGGTGGCCACCTTCGCTATTTTCATCAATTCCACCATTTTCGGCATCGTCTCCATGCTGACGGAATCGTCCCCCGCCGAAATGCAGGCCGCAGAAACCTGCAATGTCGACAACCTGCGGCGGCCGCAGCGTTGGGAGCTGTCCATCTCGTCGGCCCGCGAATTCATCGGCCGCCTGTCAAAACCCCTGGGGGCCAGCACCGCCCGCCGGGAGGTGGAACTGGCGCTCAACGATCTGGCCATGAGCCTGGATGAAACCCGCCCCTATGCCCTGCGCCGTCTGCGCGACCAGCTGGAAAGCAATCTGTCCGGTTTGCTGGGCCCGTCGGTGGCCCATGAAATCATGAACGGCTCGGTACCCTATGTGATTCAGACCAACAACACCGACAGCCAGGACATTCATTTTATCGAAAGCCGGCTGGAAGAATATCACGACAAGCTCACCGGCCTGGCCGGTGAGCTGGACAGCCTGCGCCGCTTCCACCGGCAAACTCTGCAGGATCTGCCGGTGGGGGTCTGCTCCCTGGGTGGCGACGGTGAGGTGCTGGGCTGGAACAGCGCCCTGGAAGCCATTACCCGGGTGTCACCGGATCAGATCCTGGGCTCCCAGATCAGCCATTTGCCGGAACCCTGGAACTCCGTCTTCAGCCAGTTCATCGTCAACGAATCCCGCAATCAGCAGGTGGAAGTGGAGCTCGAAGGTGTCCACCGCTGGATCAGCCTGCATAAAGCAGCCATCGGCCTGGGCAAGCTCAATCAAGCCAACAGCGGACAGGTGGTGGTGGTGGAAGACACCACCGAGGTCAAGATGCTGGAACACCATGTGGCCCACAATGAGCGCCTGGCGTCGGTGGGGCGGCTGGCGGCCGGTGTCGCCCACGAAATCGGCAACCCCATCACCGGCATCGCCTGCCTGGCGCAGAACCTGCGTTACGACAGCAAGCAACCGGAAATACTGGACAGTGCCGATCAGATTCTGGATCAAACCAAACGCATCAGTCGTATCGTACAGTCATTGGTAAGCTTCAGTCACAGCGGCACCACCGAAGTGGCCATGGAGCCGGTGTACGTCTTTGAGTGTGCCCAGGAGGCCATTGACCTGCTGAGCCTGAACAAAGAGGTCACTCAGGTCAGTTTCACCAACCTTGCCGACCCCAACCACTGCGTCAAAGGTGATCAGCAGCGTCTGACGCAGGTGTTCATCAACCTGCTCAGCAATGCCCGGGATGCCATGTCCGGTGGCGGTGAAGTCAAGGTCATCAGCCACGAAAAAGACCACACCATCGTCATTGACGTCGAGGATAACGGCAGCGGCATTGCGCCGGAAGTGCTCAAGCGAATTTACGAGCCCTTTGTCACCACCAAAGATCCGGGAAAAGGCACCGGCCTGGGTATGTCGCTGGTGTACAGCATTGTTGAAGAGCACTACGGTCAGATCGCAATACATAGCCCACTGGATTCCGAAAAAGGCGGAACCCGTGTTACCATAACTCTCCCCCGCTATACCCTGTTATCCGGGGAGAATTCCGAAGTCGACCACGAGGAACAGCATGAGCCACATCCTGATCGTTGAAGACGAAGCAGTCATACGTAACGCCTTGCGTCGTCTTTTGGAGCGAAACGGTTACCAGGTTAGCGAAGCCGGAGCTGTACAGGATGCTATCGATGCTTTTAAATTGGGTGATTTCGATCTTATCGTCACCGACCTGCGCCTGCCCGGCGCCCCCGGCACCGACATCATTCCCCAGGCGGAAGGCGTGCCGGTACTGGTAATGACCAGTTACGCCAGCCTTAAGTCTGCCGTCGAATCCATGAAGATGGGCGCTGTTGATTACATCGCCAAGCCCTTCGATCATGACGAAATGCTGATGTCAGTGGAACGCATTCTGAAAGAAAAGGCACTGGAGCGGGAAAACCACGCCCTGAAATCCCAGATCAGCCGCGATTACCCCTTGAACGGCATGATCGGGGAATGCGAATCCATGCAGGTGTTATTCAAGAATATCCAAAAGGTGGCGCCCACGGATTCCACCGTGCTGGTACTGGGTGAATCCGGCACCGGTAAAGAACTGGTGGCCCGGGCTGTACACGACCAAAGCCTGCGTCACGGCGGCCCGCTGATTTCAGTGAACTGCGCCGCCATACCGGAAACCCTGATTGAATCCGAGCTGTTCGGCCATGAGAAAGGTGCCTTCACCGGTGCCAATGCCAATCGCAAGGGGCTGGTGGAAGCGGCCGACGGCGGCACCCTGTTCCTCGATGAAATCGGCGAACTGCCGTTGGAAGCCCAGGCCCGCCTGCTGCGTCTGCTGCAGGAGAAAGAAGTCCGCCGTGTAGGCTCAGTACAATCCAAAACCGTGGATGTGCGCCTGGTGGCGGCGACCCACCGCAACCTGAAGTACCTGGCCAGAGAGGGCCGCTTTCGGGAGGATCTGTATTACCGGCTGCACGTGGTGGAGCTGAAGCTACCGCCGTTGCGGGAACGGGGTGCTGATGTTGAGAAGCTCGCCCGCGAACTGCTGGCCCGCACCACCCGGCGCATGGCCAAGCAAGAGATGTCGTTTACCAATGATGCCATTGCCGCCATCAACAAATACAGTTGGCCGGGCAATGTGCGGGAACTGGAAAACGCCATTGAACGGGCCGTGATCCTGTGTGACGGCCAGGTGATTGCGCCGGATTTGTTGGCGCTGGACATGCATTCAGAGCCTGCCTATCAGCTGGATGATGACGTTCCCCTGCCCAAACCCATCAACCGCAACAATCACGATGACGTGGAAGACCCGGCTGAAGACCTGTCCCTGGAGGACTACTTCCAGCGTTTCGTGTTGGAACATCAGGAACAGATGACCGAAACCGAATTAGCCCAGAAACTGGGTATCAGCCGCAAATGCCTGTGGGAACGCCGTCAAAGACTTGGCATCCCCCGTAAAAAGCCCGCCTCCCGCTAAAGACAGAAATCCGACACACTTCCACCGGTAACACCTGTCTAAATTTTGACCTTATGTTACGGATTGTTACTGCCTGCACCCTGCACAGTGACCAAACCATTCCTGCGCCCCTTACCCACTGAAGGTTTTTCCCATTCAAAACGTTGAAATGTTAACAAATTTAACCAAGCGTAACGGGCGTGTTACTTGTGTTCCCCTACACACAAGTGTTACCGACCTACACACCAGCGGGAACACTTACACAGTCACCCGGTAACAGAATATTGACCTTTTGCCCTGTTTACATCCCGTAACATTCATAACTACATGTTATATATGAATATTTTTATTTTGGACCAAGTTGGCACGCGCCCTGCTATATATCTAGCGTACCAACAAGGGTAAGCCGAAATAACTAATAACAATAATAAAACGGCACCCTTGAACAGTCGAAAGCAATAAAAATAATAATAAAGCTCGGTGGTCACTTTTTAAGTGGCATACAGAAAGAGGACAACCTTCGGGTTGTGAGCCATAACAAGAACAATAATAAATGGCTTAGATTGAAAAATCCCTCTTACTGCCACAACCACCAAAAAAACGAAAATAAAAATAAGAAATGCGATAATAACAATAAAAACAGATCGCTAAACAACAACAATAAGAGTCGGCACAAAGACTGGGCCTTCGGGCCCAGTCAGAAAAAAGAATAGAGCTTCTATAAAAACTACTACAAGCATGAAGCGTAAGGGAAAGTCGAAAGGCTTTCCCTTTTTGCTTTTAGGATCACCCGAAAAACCCTACCAACCTGCCAAATAGGCGTCTAACCTATTGAATGGAGTGTATTACTCCGGTCAGTCGGTGTTAGAATCAGACCCCAACCAACCCAACCGTTCAATTAATACGGATACGCGACCCGCAGCATGCCTAAACGGCTTATTAAAAAAATCAAAGGCCTCCTCTCAGGCAACACGGAAACCCCCATTGCCAGAGTCATTCCCCGGGGCGAGCACGACTTTCCGGAAGAAGACATTCGCCGCAGCGTCCTCACGGTACTGGATGGGTTGACCGATGCCGGCTACGAAGCCTATCTGGTGGGCGGTTCCATCCGTGACGGCCTGATTGGCCTGCACCCCAAGGATTTCGACATTGCCACCAGCGCCACCCCTGAACAGATCAAGGCAGTATTTCCCCGTAACTGCCGCCTGATCGGCCGGCGCTTTCGCCTGGCCCATGTGCGCTTTGGCCGGGAAATACTTGAAGTAGCCACCTTCCGGGGCTGTCACAGCAAGTCGGAAACCAATGAAAACCACTCATCCCAATCGGAAGAAGGCATGCTGCTGCGGGATAATGTGTTCGGCACCCTGGATGAAGACGCCGTGCGCCGCGACTTCACCGCCAACGCCCTCTACTACCGCCATACCGATGGTGCGGTACTGGACTACGTGGATGGTTACGAAGACATTCTGCACCGTACCCTGCGCCTGATCGGCGATCCGGAGCAACGCTACCGGGAAGACCCGGTGCGCATGCTGCGAGCCGTGCGCTTTGCCGCCAAGCTGGATTTTGATATCGAACCCAAAACCGCAGCCCCCATTCGCGAGCTGTCTGATCTGCTGGGGCTGATTCCCGCGGCACGCTTGTTTGAAGAAGTGCTGAAACTGTTTCTGGGTGGCTACGCCCAGGCAGTCTGGCCCTTGTTGGTGGAGTATGAGCTGGCCCGCTGGCTGTTCCCGCAATCGGTACCTGAGGTCAACAACGAACCCGGCATGCAGGCAATGATTGATTTGGCCCTGCGCAACACAGACCATCGACTGGCGCAAGGCAAACCGGTGACACCGGCGTTTCTGCTGGCGGTGTTACTGTGGGGCCCGCTGCAGATGGCCTGGAAAAAAGAGCAGGAAAAGGGTACCCATGCCACCCCGGCACTGCAAAAAGCCATTCAAAAGGTCATCAGCGAACAAACCCAGAGTACCTCCATCCCCAAACGCTTCGGCATACCCATGCGCGAAATCTGGGAACTACAGGGTCGGCTGGCACAACGCTCACTGAAACGCTGCGAGAGCCTGGTTCAGCACCCCCGCTTCCGCGCCGCCTACGACATGCTGCTGCTGCGGGAAGAGGCCGGTGAAATTGAACCCGGCCTGGGCCAGTGGTGGACCCAATACCAGGAAGCCGATGCCGAAGAGCGGGCCAACCTGTGCCAGTCGCTGGGTGGCAGCAACAAACCCCGCCGCCGTCGCCGTTACAAGAACCGCCGCCGCAGTACACCGCCCAACCCATGACGCAGCAGGTTTACATCGGCCTGGGCAGCAATCTGCAACACCCCCTGCAACAACTGCAACGCGCCGTTGACCGCATCCGCCAGATCCCCCAAACAACCCTCGTGGCCGTATCCCCCTTTTATGGCAGCACTGCCGTTGGCCCCGGTGAGCAACCGGATTACGTCAATGCCGCGGCCTTGCTGGAAACCCGGCTGCAGCCCCATGCCCTGCTGGATCAGCTGCAGGCCATCGAACGGGAACAGGGGCGCGCACGGGGCCCACAGCAGTGGGTAGCCCGAACTCTGGATCTCGATGTGCTGCTGTTTGACAATAAGCAGATCGAAACCGAACGTTTACAGATTCCACACCCCAGAATGACTGAACGCAATTTTGTCTTGCAACCTCTACTGGACTTGAATCCGGACCTGGCCCTGCCGGATGGCCGCAGGGTTCAGGATTTGATGGCGATGCTCGACCACCAGGGTCTGTGGCCCCTATGAAATTCATCGTGGTGGAAGGCCCCATCGGCGTGGGTAAAACAACTCTCACCCATAAACTGTCCGCCACGTTCGGTTATGACCTGCTGCTGGAGGGGGCCAATGAAAACCCGTTTCTGGAACGTTTCTACCATGATCAGAAGCAATGGGCGTTACAAACCCAGTTATATTTTCTGTTGCAGCGCGCCGAACAACTGAATGCTCTGCGCCAGAACGATCTGTTCGAACCGGTGCGGGTGGCGGATTTTCTGATTCATAAAGATCGCCTGTTTGCCGGCCTGACGTTGGATGATGATGAATTCAGCCTCTACGACAAGGTTTACCAGCATGTCATTTCCAGCATTCCGTGCCCGGATCTGGTGATCTATCTGCAGGCACCGGTAGACCAGTTACAAGCCCGCATAAAAAGACGGGGCATCGCCTGCGAACAAAACATCACTGATCAGTACCTGGCCCGGCTCAGTGAAGCCTATGTGGATTTTTTTCTGCGCTACGACGAATCGCCGTTACTGATCGTCAATACCGAGCACCTCAACTTGGCAGAAAGCACCCGTGACTATGAAAATCTGGTGGAGTATATTCTGTCCATTCGCAGTGGCAGACACTACTTCAATCCAGTTGCCGGCTAATCAGGAACGCGGTATTTCCTGAAAGAACAGCAACTCAGAAGGAGCAGCACCAATCATGGCTATTACCCTTTCCACCCTCAACAAACTCAAGCAGGAAGGCAGCAAATTTACCTGCCTGACGGCCTACGACAGCACCTTCGCCCACCTGGCCAGCAACGCCGGGGTGGAAGTGTTGCTGGTAGGGGATTCCCTGGGTAACGTACTGCAAGGCCACGACAGCACGGTGCCGGTTACTCTGCAGGATATGATTTATCATACCGAGTGTGTCAAACGTGGTAACCAGGGCGCTCTGATCATGTCGGATCTGCCATTCATGACCTACGCCACCGAAGAACAGACCCTGGAAAGCTGTGCCGCCCTCATGCGCGCCGGCGCCCATGTGGTCAAAATGGAAGGTGGTGAGTGGCTGGCGGGCAGCGTTAAAAAATTAACCGAGCGCGGAGTGCCAGTGTGCATTCATTTGGGCCTGACCCCGCAATCGGTGAACAAGTTTGGCGGCTACAAAGTGCAGGGCCGCGATCCGGCGGAACGGGAGGCGTTGATCCGGGATTCACTGGCGGCGGAACAGGCCGGCGCAGCGATCCTCTTGTTTGAATGCATTCCCTCCGACCTGATGGAGGAGATCATGTCCAAAGTATCCATTCCCGTCATCGGCATTGGTGCCGGGCCGGCTTCCGATGCCCAGGTGCTGGTGATGCACGACATGCTGGGCGCCACCACCCGCAAACCTGCCAAATTTGTGAAGAATTTTATGGCCGCGGGTGACGGCACCATACAGGGCGCCTTCAGCGCCTACGTGGCGGCCGTGAAAGATGGCTCATTCCCCGCAGCGGAGCATGGTTTCGACTGATGAAAACAGTACACACCATCAAAGAACTGCGCGATCACGTGCACCAACAGCGCATGGCGGGTAAACGGATCGGATTTGTACCCACCATGGGCAATTTGCACGCCGGGCACATCACCCTGGTCACCGCAGGCCTGAAGCAATGCGATGTCATGGTATCCAGCGTTTTTGTAAACCCCACTCAGTTTGGCCCGGGCGAGGATTTCGATAAATACCCCCGCACCCTGGAGGCGGATGCCGCCCAACTGCAGGCCGCCGGGTGCAACCTGTTGTTCGCGCCATCGGTGGATGAGATGTACCCCGGTGACCAGGACCAATGGGCCAAAGTGGTGGTCACCGAGATCACGGAACGTCACTGCGGTGCCGCCCGGCCCGGCCATTTCGATGGGGTCTCCACCGTCGTCACCAAGTTGTTCAACATCGTCAAACCCGATGTGGCCCTGTTCGGCAAGAAAGACTTTCAGCAACTGGCCGTAATCAAGCGCATGACCACCGCCCTGTGTTTTGATATCGATGTGATTGGCATTGACACCGTGCGCGAGGCCAACGGCCTGGCCATGAGCTCCCGAAACGGCTACCTGAGCGTCGATGAGAAAGAACGTGGAGCGGCCCTGTATCAATGCCTGTGCTCTGCCAAAGAGCGCATTCAGAATGGCGAGCGGGATTACGACTCCCTCTCACAGCAGGCCCACGCAACCCTCAGCGCCGCCGGCTTCGAGCCTGAGTATTTCAACGTTTGTCGGGCCGATACGCTGGCACCGGCCACAGCGGGCGACAAGGATCTGGTGATCCTGGCGGCCGCCAGGATGGGCAAAGCGCGCCTGATCGATAACATCGACTTCAGGCTGCAGGATTAAGTCGGCGGTGATGGGGTAACCCCGCCGACAGCAACGCCGCCAGCAACACAAACCCGGACGACACCAACAGGCACACCGCCAATCCATGGGACTGAAACAGCCAGCCGGACAACAGCGTCCCCATCAGGCGCCCCATGGCATTGGCCATGTAGTAAAATCCCACATCCAGCGATACGCCGTCCGCGTCGGCGTAATGGACAATCAGATAACTGTGCAGCGAGGAGTTAATCGCAAACACCACACCGAACACCAGCAAACCGATCAACAGGCTCCATTGCACCGCCACCTCCAGCCACAGCAGGGCAGCGATCAACGCAGGCACGATAGACAGCACCAGGGCCCAACCCAGGGCATCACGGCCATCCGGTGTGCGGCCGGTCGGCGCGGTCAGGCGCGGTGCCTGAGTCTGCACCACGCCATAGCCGATAATCCACAGGGCAAGAAAACCACCCACCTGCCAGTGATC
>DKQK01000030.1 GCA_002471665.1 Gammaproteobacteria bacterium UBA7310 | reverse complement strand
CGCCAGAACTACACCCACTACACGTATGCGCCCCACAATCTGATCGTTAAATGCCTCCAGCTGGGCAGCCGGGATACGGTATTCCCGATGTTCAGGGCCACCCAACGTAAACACCGGTAACGTCTGCAGATAATCCGTGATCACCTCAAACGCCGTAATGTAACCGACGCCGGAGCGCAGCACATGCCATTGCCAGGCAATGCGGCGGGCAAAGCATTCGTGCAACAGGGGATAGAAAAACTTCTGGTTCGGCCGTCGCGCCGGAAAACGGCGACAGTCGCATTCCAGCACAGCCTGCAACTGACCGGGGCCAACCGGGCGAAAAAGCGTGGTGGTAACCATGGCCTGCCCCCTGCTTTAACGCGGCGTTCGATCCACGGGTTCAGCGTAGGCTGAGAGCGGCACCGTAAGCTGCGGCGCGCGATTGCGCTGGCCCGTCCCCAAAGCAAACATCAGCAGTGCCAGGCTCAGCACCAATACGTACCAGCGGTTGCTCCATTGCGTCAACATAGTGTGTCCTCCCGCGATTGAATGTTCCCCCAGTAAACCCTCAGAGCATGGCAGGAGCGCGCACCAGCGATGGCAGCACAGCGATGAATTCTGATGAATTGTGGCAAGGCCTTTTGCCCGCCCGTGACTGATGTACACTTACACCACACCCAATCTCAGCCGGACACAGGGCCAACGGATCCAGCGTACTATGGCAAAACACATTGCACTGATCGAAGATGAAGCGGCCATCCGCGAAAACTACAAAGCCTATCTGCAGGGCCAGGGCTATCAGGTCAGCACCTATGAATCCCGCCCCGCGGCATTGGCAGGGCTGGATCTGCAGTTACCGGACATGGCGGTCATCGACATTGGTCTGCAGGATGAAATTGAAGGCGGCTTTGATTTGTGCCGGGAACTGCGACAGCGGGCACCGCACCTGCCGATCCTGTTTCTGACCGCCCGCGACAGCGAACTCGACGCCATCTCCGGCCTGCGCCTGGGGGCCGATGATTACCTTACCAAGGACATCAGCCTGCCCCATTTGTCGGCTCGTATCACCGCCCTGTTCCGGCGTCTGGATGCGCTGAACCAACCCCGCCAGGAGGATAACCGCCTGCAGCGCAGTGAGCTGCTGCTGGACCTGGACCGCCTGCACGCCAGCTGGCAGCAGCAACCTCTGGACCTGACCCTCACCGAGTTCTGGATCCTGCACGCCCTGGCCAAGCATCCGGGGCATGTGAAGAACCGCCAGCAGCTGATGGATGCCGCCAGCGTGGTGCTGGACGACAACACCATCACCTCGCACATCAAGCGTATCCGCCGCAAATTCAATCAGCTCGACCCGCAGTTTGACGGCATCCAGACCGTGTACGGCATGGGTTACCGCTGGCACCAGCCCGCCGCCGGAGACTAGCCATTGGGCCTGCGAACACAACTGCTGCTGGTATCCCTCACCACCCTGCTGCTGCCCTGGGCAGGCTGTCATTATGTGCAGGAAATGGAGCAGGCGCTGCGGCAGAACCAAAGTCAGGCCCTGCTGCAACAGGCGCGCCTGCTGGGGCAGCTGGTACAAACGGCAGACCTGCCACCGGATCCGGGCAGCGCCGTGTTTTATACCCCCAGGCGCTATCAGCCGGTACAGGTGGACGGTTATGACGACGATTGGCAAAATCATCTCAGCACCACACTGGCACCCGGGGTTAGCCTGCAAAAGGCGCTCTACAATGACCACCTCTACCTGCTGCTGAAGGTGGCCACCGATCGCATCCAATACCACGATCCCGGACTCGATTTCAGCCACAGTGATCACCTGCGCTTCACCACCCACGACGGCCAGGAACAGCGCCAGTGGGTACTGTTCACCAGCGGGCCCGGACAACTGCAAGCCTACCAGTGGTTGCGCCAGCGGCGGGAACTGCACCCCAGCCAGGCTCTGAAAGTTTGGTGGCAAGAAACCCACAGCGGTTTCAACGTGGAGATCCGCATCGCCACCCGGGCCCTGAAAGACCACCTGGTGCTGGATCTGTACCGGGCACAGCAAGCCGGACAGCCGGCGGTGAAAACCGCGTCCTCCCGGACGTCGCCGTCAGGGCAGGGGGATCGCTGGCTGCAACCGATACCCGCCCTGGCCGGACTGCTGCAGGATCAACGCACCCATCAGCTGGACGCGGTACTGGTAAGCCCGCAGGGTTGGCCCCTGTCACCGCAGCGGGATTGGGTCAGTCAGCCGCCGGAGCTGCCATCCCCCACCACCCCCGAGAACCTGCTCAACGAGGGCATGAGTCGCTTCTATCGCCTGCTGATCGACCTGCTCACCCCCCGTGGCAGCCAAAGCCCGTGGCCCCTCAGTGAAGAAGAACTGAGCCATGCCCAGGGCCGTTTTGAAGTGGAGCGACTGCCGTTAACGGATACGGCGCGGGCCGGTTGGTACCAGCTGCAGGATCAGCGCCGTTCCGCCCTGCTGGTGAGCCAGCCTCTTTATGACGGAGGCACCCTCTCGGGCTATCTGTTGTTGTCCCAGACCGGGGACGCCCTGATCAGCCTCACCAACGACGCCCTGCGGCGGGTAACCCATCTCACCCTGGGGGTGCTGGGGTTGGTGATCGCTACCCTGGTGACCTTTGCCAGCAGCCTGTCCTGGCGTATTCGCAAACTGAAACGGTCCGCAGAAGACGCCATCAGTACAGACGGCAAAGTACACCCCTTCCAGCCCTCCCGGCACGCCGATGAAATCGGTGACCTGTCCCGCAGCTACCATCACCTGCTGCAGCGGGTACAGGGTTATACAGAATACCTGGAGACCTTAAACGGCAAGCTGGCCCACGAACTGCGCACCCCCCTGGCCATCGTCAAATCCTCCCTGGAGCTGGCCCAATCCTGCCCCGGGCAGACTGAATACCTGCAACGGGCGGAAACTGGCATTGAGCGCTTGCGGCAGATCCTGTCGGCCATGAGCGAAGCCAGCCGGGTGGAGCAGACCATCCAGCACACCGAACACCGGGAGTTTGACCTGGTGCCGTTGATTCAGGGATTGGCCGCTGCCTACAGCGATGCCTATCCGGAACACCATTTCAGCACCGACATCCGCCTGCCCCGGGCGCTGTTACAAGGCAGCCCGGAACTGATGGCACAATTGCTGGACAAGCTGGTGGATAACGCCCGCAGCTTCACACCGCCGGGGGCTGGGATCAGCCTGGGGCTGGAGCAATCCGGTCACCAGCGCCTGTTGTGGGTACGCAATCAGGGCTCACAGCTGCCGGACCGGCTGCAGGGGCAGTTATTCGACTCCCTGGTGTCCCGGCGCGACCAGCAGCAAAAAGGCGACACGCCCCATTTGGGTTTGGGTCTGTACATCGTGCGCCTGATTGCCGAAGCCCACCACGGCCAGGTGCAGGCCCGCAATCTGCCGGATGGCGGCGGGGTGGAGTTCTCAATTCAACTGCCGGATTAGGCCGCGGGCTACCTGAAACGCCGGGCAGGGTCTATGCTTGTGGTGACTTCCGATAGAAAACAAAGAGATAACCAGCAAGAGAGCCCCCTATGGCCAGCCAAGAAGACCGCCGTAATGCCCCCCGCTCACCGATTCAGGATACCCTGTTCATCGAGTCTGTATCCTCCAGCCAGATCAGCATGGTAGAGCCCGCCAGGGCCAATGCCATCAACGCCTCCAGCACCGGCCTGCAGGTGGAATTGGATTTCGCGGTGCTGGAAGACGCCGAAATTGCCTTATGGATCAATGGGGATTCCGGCGAGCGCACGCTGATCAGCGGCATCGTGCGCTGGATTCAGAGCACCGAACGGGAAAGTTACCTGGTGGGTATCGAGCTGGACGATGCCTCCGGCCCCGCCATCGCCAGCTGGCTTGAAGGTATACACTGAAACGCACAACAGTATCTGCCCGCATAGATTGCTTGCCTCTCACCCTCGCCTTTGGTCAAATAGCTGGAACAATAACAAAGACAAACCAAGAGGGAGTTTCATGAAGACCATAATAGCGCTCGCCGCCGCAGGGTTACTGCTCGGTGGTTGCAGCAGTTCCGTGGTGAATCCTCAGGATGACCCTATCGTAATCGACCTCACCGGCAAACCGGTCAATTATGTGGAGAAGAAACTGGGGCTGCCGAACAAACGCAGTGAGACCCGCTCCGGCGCCATGGTGTGGGTGTATCTGGATCGGGAGAAAGGTATATCCGCCAAAGAGTGCAAGGTCACCCTGTCCATTCGTAATGATGTCATCGAGAACGTGATTGTTGCCACCGACAACCAGTCCCTGCTGTCCATGGTCAGCAGCTCCTGCGAGCGCATTCGCAAGGAACTGGGCATCGCCTCCTGAAACAAGGGTCCAAACGGGGTTCTGCAACCCCGTTGCGGATTTACGCCTGAATCTGACGTAACACTGCCCGGAAACGCGCGCCGAAACGCTCACGGGCTTCACTGGTTACCGGGCCAATACCAGCCCACTCAATTTGCATCTGCTCAATCAGTTCGCGGCCGCTTTGTGCCTCACCGCGATGGGTCAGCCCGTCGTTAAGCCGGTTTACCTGCAATGCCATGCGCTGCTGCTGGTCTTCAGCGGGGGAATCCACACCGGCAGCAATCTCCAGTTTCAAACACAGTTCATGGAGCTTGGCCCCATTATCCGCCAACTCCTCGGCAGCGGGCAGGGCGCCATCCTGCATGGCCGCCAGTACCCGCTCATAGCGGGCCTGGATAACCGGCTCCGCCTCATCCGGCAGGGCCTGTTCACTGTTCCATTCCGAATCCGGTGCCGCCCCGAACATTTCCCCCTGGCTGGCTGACACCAGGGTTTCCTCCAGCTCGTCACAAATGCCCGCCCGGCGCCACAGCTCTTTGAATCCCTGTTCCCGTTGCGCGGCGGCGGCCCTGTCAACGGCCTGCTGAAACAGCTCACACACACTCTGGAAGCGCGACTTGATTGCCTCCAGCTGCTCCCGCGGCATGGGGCCCAGATCTTGGAAACGTTGCTTCAGCTGGCGGAACTCCTGGCGCGCACCCTTGATGTCCAGCAGATCGCCCTCTGCCAGTTGTTCTATCTGTTCACACAGGTGTTCACCGTGTACCTGATTTTGCTCACGCTCTTTCTGCACCACTTCACGCTGTTGATCACGGCGCTCGAACACTTTGTCACAGGCAGCACGAAAACGTTTCCACAAGCGGGCATCATCGCGCCGGGCAACCAGGCCCACGTTACGCCAATCCCGCTGCAACGACTTGGCCTGTTCGATGGCGTCCGCCAGGTTTTCCACCTCAAGCAGCGCTTCCACCGCCGCAATCAGTTGTTCCCGTTTTGCTTTGTTGCGCTCAAACTCACCATGCAGCCGGTCACGCAATTGATCCAGCAGACCGTTAAAACGATCCTGAACTTTTTTGCCTTCCTTACGTTCCACCGGCGTGTACAGGCGCCACTCATTCTTGGCGGTCTCATACACTTCGTTCACGGCTTTCCAGTCGGCATTATCCCAATCGTACTGTTGCAGATAAGCTGCCAACTGCTCACACACATTGTGCCGTTTATCCAGATTGGCCTGGCGTACTGCAGACAGTTTTTCGAAATAGCCACGGCACGGTTCGTAGGCTTTATCGGCCGCGGCGCTGAAACGCTCCCACAATTCCTTGTTGCGCCCTTTATCCGCTTCACCCAGCCCCCGCCACTCTTCCTGCAGCCGGCGAATTTTATTGGACAGCGCCTGCGGATCCAACTCACTGTCCACCAGGGCTTCCATTTCACCTATTAACTCTTCTTTTTTCGGTGTCGCCACAAACCCCTGCCAGTCACGCAATTCATTAATCTGAACAGTGAGTTCACGCAGTTTTTTCTGGTAACCGGACGCCACTTTCACCGGCAAATGCCTGACCAGCTGATTGGCTTCCTTCAGCAGCCGGTTGGCGGGCTTGAGATGGCCCTGCTCAATTTCACTGGCCAGGTCCGCCAGCAGGGATTTGATGTTATTGATGGCGTCCTCTTCCATGGCGCCGGCTTTGGTCTGCAGCCGGGCAAAATGATCCAGCGCCTGCTGATGCAGTTTCAGCGCTTCCGGCCAGGCCAGCTCCTCCGGCCATTTCAGATCGCCCAGGGCACGCGCCAGTCGCTTCTGCTTTTGCTGCAGCGTCGCCATGGTGGCCTCCTGCAGTTCCAGTACTGCAGTGGCCGCCTCTCGGATGGCCTCATCCCGCTCCCCAAGCAAACGCACCGCGTCCAGTGCCCGCTGCAACAAACCGTGAATTCGGGCGAAACGCTTGCGCTCATCGGCCGCCGGCTCCACCACCGTGGCGGCTTCCTCCCAGCGGGTTTTCTGCGTGTTCAACAGGGCCTGCAACGCCGGAATATCACCAGGCTGCAGCACCGCGATGGAACTGAGCTGACGTACCGCTTCCTCCAGTTGCTCACAAGCGGCCATCCGTTCCTGCAAGGCTTCCCGCTGGCGCTTGGTTTCTTCCGCCAGGCGGTCCTGCTCATTGTGGATGTCATCAATGGTGGCCTTGCACAGGGCATAGGCCCGATTAAAGCGTTGCGTGGCTTCATTATCGGCGTGATGCTGCATGCGCTGCCATTGCTTCTGCAAATGCTCAAGCTTGGGCCCGTAAAGATTGTCATAGGGCAGGCGGGACAAGGTTTCCAGACTTTGGCACAGCTCACCGATCTGCTGTTCCATGGAGGCTTCCTGTTGTTGTTCCGCACGCAGGCCGTTGAGTTTGTCCTTGCAGATGCGCCACACACTCTTGTCTTTTCCCTTGCTGGCTTTCAGCACCCGCTCCAGTACATCCTCTGCCTGCAGCCTGCCGGCCGCGGCCTGCCGCAGCTGCGCCAACGGCAATTTCACCGCATAGTTTTCCAACAGGGTTTCATCACTGATCTTGGCCAACGCCAGACAGCCCAGATCGACATTCTGGGTTTGCTCAACAATCGCGGCCAGGGCGTGGCTATCCAGTTCACCCACCATATCCCGTATCACCGGATCAACACCATTGGCGTTTTCCGACAACACGGAAATCAAATGCTCTATGGCCGCAAAGCGCACACTGCTGTCTTTTTCCTGCTTGATCAGGGTGAGCAGTTTTTCCCGCTGTGGAATGCGTTTCATGGCCGCCAGCCGCACTTCGTTTTCCACATCCCCCTTGGCCATCAATTCGATAATGTGAAACTCGTTCTCATCACTTACATTCAAAGTCTGCAGCGCCTGAATGCGCACGTGGGGTTTGGCGCTTTGCCATTTGGGTTTGAATAGGTTTTTAAACATGTCGTATCGTCGTGTCAGTTACGTTGATAGGTCACAATGCTGTAGGCAATTGCAGAGTCGGCGTCAGCAGGCACGTCTTCACGTTCTGTTTCCTGCCAGTCACCGGGATTCAATTCGGGGAACCAGGTATCCCCTTCAGGTTCTATGTGCACTTCAGTAAGGTAGAGGCGATCAACCAATGGCAATGCCTGCCGATAAATTTCGGCACCGCCGATCACCACCACTTCACCCTGCTCAGCAAGAGTTTGTGCCGTGCTGATGGCCTCCTGCAGTGAACGCGCGGCGTAGCAGTTTTCGGGCAAAGACAAGGCGCTGCGGCTGATCACCACATGAGGGCGCCCGGGCAGGACCCGCCCCAGGGAGTCAAAGGTTTTGCGCCCCATGATGATGGGCTTGCCCATGGTGCGGGCCTTGAAATGCTTCAGCTCCGCGGGAATATGCCAGGGCATTTTGTTATCACGGCCAATAACACCGTTGTCGGCTTTGGCCACAATGAGGGATATCATGCCTGCCCCCTAAACTGCGACCGGTGCCTTGATGGCGGGATGGGGATCGTAATCCACCAGTTCAAAATCCTCGTACACAAAATCAAACAACGACGTCACCGCCGGGTTTATTTTCATGGTGGGCAACGGGCGCGGCTGCCGCGACAGCTGCAGCTCAGCCTGAAAAACATGATTGGAATACAGATGCACATCGCCAAAGGTATGCACGAAATCCCCCGGCTGCAGGCCGCACACCTGTGCCACCATCAGAGTCAGCAGGGAGTAGGAGGCAATATTGAAAGGCACCCCTAAAAACACATCACCACTGCGCTGGTACAACTGGCAGGACAACTTGCCATCGGCCACATAAAACTGGAACAGGCAGTGACAGGGCGGCAACGCCTGCTTGCCCTCCGCCGCGTTTTGCTTCGGCGTTTTACTGACATCCGGCAGCACCGCCGGGTTCCAGGCACTCAACACCAGGCGGCGCGAATCCGGATTGCGTTTGATTTCTTCCACCAACTGACCCAGTTGATCCACCGCGCCGCCGTCCACCGCTTCCCAACAGCGCCACTGCTTGCCATACACCGGGCCCAGCTCGCCGTTATCATCGGCCCACTCGTCCCAGATAGACACGCCGTTTTCTTTCAGATAGGCGATATTGGTTTCGCCGCGAATAAACCACAGCAGCTCATGAATAATGGATTTCAAGTGCACTTTTTTGGTGGTTACCAATGGAAACCCATGGGCCAGGTTAAAGCGCATCTGGTAGCCGAACACACTGCTGGTGCCGGTGCCGGTACGATCGCTTTTGCTCACGCCGTTGTCTTTGATGTGGCGCAGAAGATCAAGGTATTCTTTCATGATGTCGATTGGATTCCATTACGTTTGCCGTACGCCAGATACAACAGGATTGCACCCAGCAGGATCATGGGCAGTGACAGTATTTGCCCCATGGTGAGCCAGTTAAGGGCCACAAAACCAAGATGCCCATCCGGTTGACGTACAAATTCGACGCCAAAACGGAAAATGCCATACCACAACGCAAACATGCCCGAAACTGCGTACCGGGGGCGGGGTTTGGCCGAGAAGAACCATAGTATGCAGAATAACGCCACCCCTTCCAACGCCGCCTGATAGAGTTGGGATGGGTGGCGGGGCAGATTATCCACGTGGGGAAACACCATACCCCAGGGCACATCCGTGACCCGCCCCACCAACTCACCGCCGATAAAATTGCCGATGCGGCCGGCACCCAGGCCGATGGGCACCATGGGCGCACCGAAATCCAGAATGTCCCACAGGTTTTTCTGATTTTTGCGGGCAAACAGCCACATGGCCAGCATCACCCCCAGAAACCCGCCGTGGAACGACATACCGCCATTCCAGACCTTGAACAGCAGCAGGGGATCACCCAGAAAAGCGGAAAAATTATAGAACAGCACGTAGCCGATACGCCCCCCCAGAATCACCCCCAGGGCGCCATAAAAAATCAGATCACTGACCTGTTCCGTGGTCCAGCCGGAATTGGGCTTGCGGGCACGGCGGGACAGCAACCAGTAACCGGAGGC
Organism: Gammaproteobacteria bacterium UBA7310; assembly: GCA_002471665.1. GTDB lineage: Bacteria > Pseudomonadota > Gammaproteobacteria > Pseudomonadales > Ketobacteraceae > Ketobacter. The sequence continues at coordinate 947 of DKQK01000030.1, read as the reverse complement.
AAATCCGATCAGATACATAATGCCATACCAGCGCACACTGAGGGGGCCCAGCTGGATCGCCACCGGATCGATTTCCGGATACATCAACATGGCGGAATTCCTTATCAAACTAAGTCGATCGTGGTCGAACGAGAACGTTGAAGTTCACCGGAGGCAATATCAACCGGCGCGAGTGTGGGCTATTATGTGCTCTGCAATCGCCTGCCCACTGCGGTCTATTTGCAGGGGCACTAGTGTACACCAATCAACGGCTTTCAAACCATGTGTCTGATTCTGATTGCCTGCCAGGTTCACCCGCAGTATCCCCTGGTGGTGGCGGCCAACCGGGACGAGTATTTCGCACGCCCCAGCCTGCCCGCCGGTTTCTGGCCGGATGCCCCGCAGCTGCTGGCCGGACGGGATCTCAGCGCCGGCGGCACCTGGCTCGGCATCAACCGCAACGGCCGCTTTGCCGCCCTCACCAATATCCGGGAACCGGACGTAGCCGAGCCCCAAGGCGTAATCAGCCGGGGTCACCTGGTGAGCGAGTTCCTCACCGCTGAACAATCCGCAGTCAGTTACCTGCGGCACCTGCGGCCGGAACGCTACAACGGTTTCAACCTGATATGCGGTCACGTCAGCCGGCTGTACTATGCCAGCAATCGCAACGGCCCTCCCCAGCCGTTGGGCGCCGGCATCCATGGTGTCAGCAACGCACTGCTCAACACCCCCTGGCCCAAGCTGGAAGGTGGCCGCCGGGCGCTGCAGCAGAGCCTGACCCAAAACGACACCCTGTCACCGGATCAGCTGCTGCCCATTCTCAACCATCGACAGCGCCCCAGCGACCGCCAATTACCGGCCACCGGCGTGAGCCTGGAACTGGAACGTATACTGTCATCGCGCTTTATTGAAGGCCAGGCGATGGGCTACGGTACCCGCGCCAGCACCGTGCTCCTGGTGAGCAAAGA
>DKQK01000013.1 GCA_002471665.1 Gammaproteobacteria bacterium UBA7310 | reverse complement strand
TGGAAGAGATCCGAAATTTTGTTGCGGTGGTGCAGGCGGGCAGCTTTACCCGGGCTGCGGAGGAGTTGAATAGCGCACGTTCTGTGATCAGTAAGCGACTCAGCCAGTTGGAACGCCAGTTGGGTGTGCGCCTGCTGAATCGTACCACCCGGCGCCTCAGCCTCACTGAAGCCGGGGAGCGTTTCTACCAGGAATGCAGCGTCAGCCTGAGTGGCATCGATGCCGCCGTGGATGAAGTGCGGTCACTGAACCAGGAGCCCCGAGGGCGGCTGTTCGTCAATTTGCCCATGTCGTTCGGCATCCTGCATGTGGCGCCTTTGATACCCGCTTTCATGGCGCAGTTTCCATTGGTGCAGGTGGAGCTGAATTTTGACGATCGCAAGGTGGATGTGATTGACCCGGGCTTTGATGTCTCCATTCGCATTGGTGAGCTGGAGGATTCCTCCCTGGCTGCCCGCCGTCTCGGCACCTGTTGTCACCAGGTGGTGGCCGCCCCCGCCTATCTGAAACAATACGGTGTGCCGCAATCACCCCAGGACCTGGTTCATCATCGTATTGCCAGTTTTCGGTTTCAGGAATCGGCATTGGAGTGGACATTCGAGGATAACGAGGGGCAGCCGCAATCTGTGAAACTCACTGCGGCGGTGGTGAGCAACAACAGCCTGGCGATCAAAGAGATCGTCCTCGGCGGCGGCGCCATCGCCAGAGTACCGAGTTTTCTATTGGGCCGGGAACTGGAAAAAGGCAGCTTGATCAATCTGTTTCCCCAACTGACTTCCGTAAGCCGGGACATCTATGCGGTATTTCCTCGGCGCGAGTATATGCCCGCCAAGACCCGGGCCTTTATCGAGTTTCTGGCACAGGCGCTGGCGGCGCCACCCTGGCAGGTTGGTAGTTCAACCACTTTGCCTCGTTAACCAATGCAAACCGTCGCATAAAAAAGTGGGGCCATTGTCGAAATAGCGACACGGTTACCGACTAAGGGGTGCAACTACCTGTTAATCTCAGCGTCAATATGGAGACCCCGATGCCAAACCAACACGGCGAATTTATCTGGTATGAATTACTCACCGGCGATAGCGATGCCGCACAGCGGTTCTATCAAGCCATTCTCGGCTGGGTGGCCAGCGACAGTGGCCAACCGGGCATGGATTACCGCATTCTGCATGCCCGTGATGCTGACACCGGCGAGCAGCATGAGGTGGCGGGCCTGATGCAACTCACGGATGCAATGATCCAGGGTGGTGCCAAGCCGGTTTGGCTGGGTTACATCGGCGTTGATGATGTGGACCGGGCTGTGACCGACATCGTCTTAGCCGGAGGCCAGCTGCAGATGCCCGCCACGGATATACCCAAGGTCGGCCGCATCGCGATGGTGACCGATCCACAGGGCACGCCGTTTTATGTCATGCGGGGGCGCAGTGATGAAACCAGTCTGGCATTTGCCGCAGACAAGCCTCGGGTGGGTCATTGCGCCTGGAATGAACTCATCACCCCTGATCCACAAGCGGCGAAAACGTTTTATTTCAGGGAATTTGGCTGGACTAAGGATGGTGAGATGGAAATGGGGCCAGCGGGCCGTTATGAATTTATTCGCCACAACGGCGTAATCGGTGCGGTGATGCCCAAACCGGAGGCCATGCCGGTACCCATGTGGCACTACTATTTTCGCTGCGCCTATATCGACGTGGCCTACAACGCCATCACCGAGCATGGCGGTCAAATCCTGCATGGCCCCGATGAGATCCCCGGAGGAGACTTTATCGTCAAAGGTATTGACCCACAGGGAGCGTTGTTCGCGTTGGTGGGCGCGAGAATTCAAACCCAATAACAATAGCGGATTCGCAACAGAGGATTCTTGATATGAGCGAACTGACCATCTGGACGTTAGACTGGGTGCCTGAGCTTCCACGGGGCTTTGTGCGCGATATACGGCTGCGGTGGGCCTGTGAGGAAGCTGAAATTCCATACCGGGTAGAGACAATCCCCTTTGATGATCGTGAAACCAATCATCTTGCTCAGCAACCGTTCGGGCAGGTGCCGTTCCTGCGTGATGGAGCACTGTCACTTTTCGAAAGCGGTGCCGGCCTGCATTTAAAAAAGCGTATGCCGATCAGATTGCCCATTTCGAGGCAACCGATCGGCAGCGGGCTTAGGTGGTAGGGTGCCTTCATACCATCAATCAATTCAGCCGCCACTTAATGCCTGAAAAATATAAACGGTTGCATCCTCGGTGGCCTGGTCGGAGAGGGTGCTTCTGTCCACAACCAGCGTATTGTTAATGGCGATGTTGACGTGCCGGCGCAGAGCACCATGCTCATCCAGAATGTAATCGGAGAACCCGGGGGCGATCGCGTCCACTGCTTTTAATACTTCAGCGATGGAGCCGGCCCGCACGCGAATCTCACGCTGTTCGAGTGCGGGGAAGAACCGGTATAGATGGGATGTCATTTCTACGGTGGGCATTGTTCTTAACCAAATCGTACGGAATACACAGGTGGAAAATGGTTGCCCAGGCAGTGCCAGTGCTCGCCGCGATCTTCAGATAAATAGACGTTGCCGGTGGTGCTGCCAAAACACACGCAATCCCCGGCCACATCCAATCCGTGCCGGAATACTATGTCGTAGGCGTTCTCCTGCGGCAGGCCGCTGCGAAACGATTGCCAGGATTGCCCGCCATCGCTGGTCCGCGCCACGAACAAGCCGCCATCAAGTGCCATGCGTTCTGAGTCTGCCCGCGCAGGCACCACCCATGCGGTGCGTCCGTCCTGCGCGTCTACTGCAATCGGAAAACCAAAATGCACACCGGCATCCGGCAGGCTGACCTTGTTCCAGGACTGTGCACCGTTATCACTATAGTAAACGCCGAAATGATTTTGTTGCCAAACGTGATCCGGTTGATCGCGGCAGGCGGTAACAAAATGCGGATCGTGCCCCCATTCTGCTTCCGGGTCGGGCAGGTAATCCACCCGCATGCCCTTGTTGCGGCCTACCCAGGTTTTACCGCCGTTTTTGGTTTCCAGTATGCCGGCGGAAGATACGGCCACATACAGATGATCGGCATTGCGTGGATCAATCACGATGGAATGAATGCCCGGCTCGAATACGCCGTAGTCAATGCTTGCCGGTGTGCCACCCCAATGGGTGGTACTGGTTGCTTCACCCTTGAACAGATCGCCACCGCGACTTTCATGGTTCCACAGAGGCCGGTTAAGCTCCCAGGAATCGCCACCGTCATCGCTGACAAACAATCCTCCGGGAATGGTCCCTGCGTACAGCCGGCCGGGTTGTGTTGCCGGGCCAAACGCGATACTCCAGATCTTATAAACCGTGGCATCCTTATATTGAGGCTCCCCCGCCGGGGCCTCCGGATCGAAATCCGGCGTCGGCAGATATTGAATGATGTGGCGTGCCCCCTCCGGGTACTTCAGTGACAACACGTCCTCCCAGGTGGTGCCGCCATCGCGGGATCGGGATAACTTGGGCCCCCAGTGACCGTGATCGAGTGAGGCCCACAAGGTGCCGTCGCGGGGATCACGTGCGGCGTAGCAGACCGGGATTCCCTGGTGCACAATGGGCCGGGCCTGCCATCGGGATGAGTTTCGCTCCACAATGACGGTACCTTTGCGGGTGCCCAATAAAATGGTATCTGACATGAATTTAGCCCTCCCTTTTTTTACGCTGAATTTTACGCGGAATCGAATCGCTTTATGCTTGGTCGAATCAGCGAATTCGATTTCGACAATCGCAGGCAACTTTTTCAGTTTGCCCATACCCACCCGTTATCCGTGAGGCTATTGGCGATTGCACGAAACGCGGTCATGGCCTCGAACTCATGGGGTTTGAAGTTCGCATCCGCACTGGTTTTGACAATCACCAGATCGGCTTTGGGATTGACGTAAATAAACTGCCCCCAGATGCCAATGGCACTGAAATCGCCCTGGTTCCCCCGCGGCACCCACCACTGGTATTGATACCCCCAATCCTGGTCAATCTGCCCCGGTTGCAGCCAGGGTTTGTCCGGTGTGGTGGCGCGTTGCACCCACTGCTCAGACAGCAACTGCTGCGTGCCCACCCGCCCCTGATTCAGGTACAGCAGGCCGAGCCGGGCAAAGTCACGGGCGGTGGCGTTCAGGCCCATAAACGCCACTTCGTTACCATGCGTATCCGTCATCCAGCTGGCATCCCCGGTGGCGCCCAACGGCTGCCAGAGCTTATCCTGCAGATAGTCAGCCAGTGATTGGCCGCTGACGGTGCTCACCAGCATGCCCAGTGCCTGGGTATTGATGCTGGCGTAATGAAATTGACGACCCGGTGCAGCACTGCTGCCAAATTGGCCGGCAATGTCGTTGATGCCATGACGCCACAGGTACATCTGATCAAAGATACGAATCACATCGGAGCTATCATCATCGTAACCTTCACTGAAATCAATCCCGGACGACATCTGCAGCACATCTGCGATACTGGCCCCAGCAAAACCCGACCTTCGCAACGACGGCACATAATCGGTGATCTCATCCTCAAGGCTACCAATCAGGCCTTCCTCCAGCGCTATGCCCACCAGCGTCGCAACAAACGATTTGGCCACTGAAAAGGAGGTTGCCTGACTTTTTCGGTTGTATCCGTTGAAGTAGCGCTCGTCGATTATCCTGCCCTGGTGAATCACCAGAAAACCGGTGGTTGCACTGCGCTGCAGAAAGGCCTCCAGCGTATGGGGTTGATCATGGTAGCGGTAATTCACTGACAGTTGCTTGGGTGCGGTCTGCCACGGTACAGGTGCATTGGATTGCTTTATCTCGCGCACGGGAAACACCTGTGCCAGATGTCGGAAGTTTTCCTGCACCTGGCTCGGCCATAGAAAGGTAAGCTTTGGCCAGGCATAACCGGCAAACCAATTCCCACCGATGATCACCATCAGGGCAACTACCAGAGCCGCCAACTTTGTTAACACGCCACGTAATGTCATTACCACTCTCCACAGTTTGTTCACCTGCACAGCAGGCGATATATTTTTATATTTCGGGAATTAACGATATGATTGATCAAAGAAAAATCAACAACAGTTCAACCAGCGCTGAATCACTGCCAGTAGCTCACGCACCCGGGCCTTGTTCACCTGGTAGTACACCTCCTTTTGCCGCTTTTGAGCCAGCAACACGCCGGCCCGCTTGAGAATCGCGAGGTGCTCGGACGCCGTGGATGGGGCAATCCCCACCCGATCGGCAATCTCACCTACGGTATGTTCCTGCTTATCGGTAAAGATACCCAGCAGAATCTGCTGGCGCTTTTCATTGGCCAGGGCTTTGGAGAACGCCAGCAGGGCATCGTTTGCCGAAACTTGTGCAGACATGATGTGATCCATATATCGTAATATTCCGAAATATAGACTTAAAAATGCCTCATGGCAAGGGATAAATTGGATGGCAGGGATCAATCGGTATTATTCAAAGTGCGCGGGAAACAACGCATGGCCAGACCGTGAAATAAAAATAACGTTATGCACAGAGCCATCTTCATGTTCTGTGCGCTGTGTAAATGAAAACCCATTGGCAAACGAACTCAGGTTTGCGAGGCTCATCATAAACGTAAGTTCAGCTCCGACACTGTCATGGCGAACCGATAGCAGGCATAAGGTGGATTGACATTGAATTGTATCCAACTGAGTTGACGTAACACTCACTATGCTATTGCTGACTTCCGCCTCAGCGAAGCTTGCCCAGTTAGGATCAAGAGGGTCTTCGGCAAACCGTGCTTCCAGGATTGTATCGGCGTGATCCAGTGGGTGCGTGGGCTGGGGCTCGGGGGGGGCTTCATGAGCTGTTGTGCCGCTTGTGTCACCAAGCGCTTGTTGTGGCTCCAAAGGCGCCTTGTTTAGTTGTGTGACTTGTTGTTTCAGCTGTTCGATATCTTGTCTTAGATCGGCGATTTGATACTGCAGCCTGTTATTGGACTCTGTCAAGTGGGTGATTTGTTGCACGGTATTGGTAGGGCTTGAAGAAGTAACATTGTGTGCACTTTCCATTGCAAACCCATTCCAACAAACCACGCTGAATGCCACGGCAAGAAGAAACAGAAGGCTTGTGATGTGCTGCCACATGGTTTGCTCCTTAAAGAGCGGTTCATTACCTGAGGATTAATATGGTTCTGTTTATAGTTCATCGACGCGATAGGAGAGAATGGCGGAGCCAGGAGGCATATACACATGGAGGTAAAGATAGCCACGGCTATGGACTGGCATGGGATCAAAATAAATCGTTTTGCTACCTCCTTCCGCACCACAATCGCCCGCGTTTTGTGTGTATACCGTTCCATTCCCCGGACGCAGACTTTTAAGTGAAGCCCATAAACAGGCTGTGTTATTGACTTCCGACGCCTGCTTGATGGTGTATTCCAGGCTTCCCTTGACTTGTGATGATGAAAAAACTTTATCTTTTACTATGGGGCAATTAACTAGAATCTTAACTGAGGTAGAAGTATTGATTAAAGCGCCGCCCCAGTGCTGAATACTGTCAGGTTCAGTGGTGGGTGCCGCCTCACAAAAAGAAGATGCGTATACCTTTCCGTCTTCTTCTGAATAGGCAGTTGGGGTAGCAAAAATGGTTGCCGAGATTATCACGGAAAGTAGTTGCTTCACTATAGCCAAATTAACTGTTTGATTTTTCATAAAAAGCACTCCTTGCTAAATATGGACAATAGCCACTGTTGATAATGTCAACGATTGTGTTTCCTGCGTGTTTTTTTGCTGATTAGCGAAGACACATTATGGGTGATTAAAGCCTAGTAAACAGTAATCAGAGGGGGTAGTAGAAAATGACATTCTAAATGGGTGATATTGCTCTTTTACAGGTGTTTAATGCTGCATGATCGGGCCAGGTGCGGAAGTGATGTGTTACTAAGCGCACCTTATACATTTAGCTTCAAAGTCGTTAAGTTGAAACCCTCGTCAGCAGAAGGTTCAACAAAGTATTTGGTCACTTGAAAAAACATATTTTCGGTATCGGTAGCGGCACGTTCTGGTTGCTCATTGCGCCTTTTTTCTATTCGCGCTAAACAAACCTCGTCTGGAACTTCAAGGTAAACCAATTCGTGATCAGCACCAATTTCGGAAAATACACTTTTAAGCCATGCCCTCTGTGCGACGGTGTTCCCGGGAAAATCCATCACTACGTTTGAGCCCGATTTTAGTATACTTTGGGCAAGAGATTTGACTAACGGTTTGATCAGCGTTGAGTACTTCACGTAGTCATTTAAGCTGCGAATTTGATTGGGGTATAGAGATTCAAGCCATTCATCTTCCGAAAGCAGAACCGCGTTACGCTCCTTTGCCAGCTCTGTGGATTTAGTCGATTTTCCTGCACCCATTTTACCGCATAACATCATCAACATTTCATTCTCTCGCTACATTTCTATGGGATACAATGATCAAACTAAATGACATCATAAATCAATCAAATTAGTACGATTCCTAACTTAGTGTGCTGTTCATGCCAGTGGCTTTAACGCATGATGCAATTGCCGGGTTAGACTTTTGGGGTGGATCTTCGTTAACGACACAGAATCACATTCTTGAAACCGGCAAAATATTGTGACGGCATCTGCGAATGCCGCAATAACTGCAGACTCATCAAAATGGTGTGGCTCAAAATAGAGTGCTTTGATCTCCAGGTGCCTGGATTTTCGGTGTGCTTTACAATCCATCCGGCCCACAAACTGATCCTGATAAAGTAACGGTAAACTGAAGTAACCGTACTGACGTTTGGCGGCAGGTACATAACACTCGATCTGATAGTCAAATTCAAACAGCGTTTTAAGCCGTTCACGCTGAATCACGGCATTATCAAATGGTGAGAGAATTAAAAGGCGGTTATTCAGCCTGGGCAGGCGGCGCTCCAGGGCATCGGCTTCCATCAAGAACACATCACCACCAACCTGTATTTGCTCTAGCGTGCCTTGCGCCAACCTATCGTTTACCAGGGCTTTTACTGCCTTCCTGAGGCCGGAATTCCGGCGCTGGTAAGTCATCCCTTTCAGTGACGCAAAGCCATGACAACGTAACTGCTGATCTACAATATGCGCTGCAAACTCCTCCGTATCAGGCATTTTTGAATTGATATGGGAGGGCAACACTTTCTCGGTCAGATCATAGGTCTTTTGGAATCCTTCGCGGTTACTCACCATGAGATCCCCCTCCATATACAATTGCTCAAGGGCCTTTTTGGCGGGTTTTAAATCCCACCACCCTGAGTTCTTTGGCCTGTTGGTTTCTATGTCGCGGGATCGCAACGGGCCCTCGGAACGTATGCGAGCCAGCAGTTCCGCCATGAGTTTTCTATTGGGTGTTTTATACCAGTGGGTTTGGCCGCTTTTAATTGCATGTTTATACGGTAATGAGAAGCGAAAATCGGAGATAGGAATAAAAGCGGCAGCGTGAGTCCAATATTCGAAGATGTCACCGTTTACCAACATTTGATTGGTCATGGCGGGATTAAATTTGGGTACTCTGGAATGCAAAACATGGTGATGGGCGCGCTCTACAACCGATATGGTGTCGATTTGCACATAGCCCAAGTGGTTAATTGCTTTGCGTGCCCCTGCCAAACCCTGCCCAAAAGGTTGGCTTTGAAGTAAACCTTGTGCAGACAGGCAAAGGCGCCGCAAACGCGCCAGATCTTTTGAGTTGTTAACTTTGATCACTCAATGGGATACCTTTTGCTGGGTTGCCTGTCATCATATTTTTGCGCCAGTTTAGCCCTTATGAAATCAATGGTAACCCTCGTTTTGGTAGGAAGAAATGCCCGCTCCGGGTAAATCACCCAGATGCCGGAGTCAAAATCTTCCGCCGACACTTCATGTTCGGGAAACAAATTAATCAGCTTGCCGGAAGCGATATCATTATCCACCAACCAGTCCGCCAGCAGAGAAATACCTAATCCTTGTAGTGTGCAATCCCGGATTGCAAGCGCATTGGACAACGTAATCTGCCCGTAAACATCAATCACTTTGATTTTTTTTCGCCCACACTTAAAGCGCCATTTATCTTTATAATTGGGCAAATCGAATACGATAAGCTGGTGATCAGAAAGCTGTTCCGGTGAGCCGATCCTGCTGTTGTTTTTGATATAGTCAGGGGATGCGCAAACGCGATATTTGGTATCTTTTAAGCGGCTGCGAATGAATCGGTTATCAGAAACTTTATTTAAGCGAATGGCAAAGTCGAGCCGTTCATCAATAATATCCAGATTACGATCACTGAGATTCATATCAATTTCAAGATCAGGATATTGCTGCCGTAATTCAGGCAGCAATGGCACAATCCAGGTCTGGCCAAAAGCCACTGAGGTGGAAAACCGTATACGCCCTTTGATCTGCTGTTGGGCTGATCTGATCTCGTCTTCCGCACGCGCCAGCTCATCACAAATGGGAGCTACTCGTGCTAGATAGATCCTTCCTGCATCGGTTAGCGTAATGCTTCTTGTCGTTCTATGAAACAAGCGTGCATCAAGCTGAGTTTCCAGAGCTGCTATGGCGCGGGAAATTGAGGACGGATCTTGATTGCGCTTTTTTGCGGCATTAGCAAAAGAGCCGGCATGTACAACGTCGATAAAAATATGAAGAATCTCAGTATCCATTAATGCATTATATGCATTAATATGATGAGTTAGTATGACTTTATTGATCAGTATGCACTTTTTACCATGGAGGCCAAATAGAGAAGGTAAGGAGGCAGCATGAACAATATCTATCAATCGCAAGTGGTTTTTGTATCGGGGGCATCACGTGGCCTGGGCAAGCATCTGGCCATGCAACTAGTGGAGCGCGGTGCCCATAAGATATATGCAACGGCCCGTGATCAGCATTCACTACGTGAT
>DKQK01000057.1 GCA_002471665.1 Gammaproteobacteria bacterium UBA7310 | reverse complement strand
GGCCATCAGTGCGAATGCCTGCAGAGCAACCGGGAATACCAGCTGATTGAGCGTATTCATGCCGCGGGCACCGATGGTACGGACTTTATCATTATTAACCCGGCAGCTTTTACCCACACCAGCGTTGCGCTGCGGGATGCCCTGCTGGCAGTGGGGATTCCATTTATTGAAGTGCACCTTTCCAACGTTCACGCCCGCGAAGCGTTCCGACAGCATTCCTATCTGTCGGACATCGCGGTGGGCGTGATCGCCGGCCTGGGGCCTCAGGGTTACGAGCTGGCACTGCAGGCGGCGGGCCGACAGCTCGCTGCCCGATAGAGGCTTCAGACCAATATTTTCTAACCATAATAAAAGAGAAATTCACATGGACATTCGCAAGGTAAAAAAACTGATCGAGCTTCTGGAAGAATCCGGCATCGATGAAATTGAAATAAAAGAGGGTGAGGAATCGGTGCGCATCAGCCGCAATTCCAACAAGGCGATGGCGATGCCACAACAATACGCCGCTCCCATGCAGGCACCCATGGCACCGGCCCCTGCCCCGGCACCCGCGGCGCCCAGCCCGGCTCCGGCTGCCGTCAGCAACGAACCCGACGGCCACAAAGTAAAATCGCCCATGGTCGGCACCTTCTATCGCGCCTCATCACCGGAATCCAAGCCTTTTGTGGAAGTGGGCCAGTCCGTAAAAGCCGGCGACACCCTGTGTATCGTCGAAGCCATGAAAATGATGAACCAGATCGAGGCCGACAAATCCGGCACCGTGGTTGCGATACTGGTGGATAACGCAGAACCCGTGGAGTTTGACCAACCCCTATTCGTCATCAACTAATAAGGCTCTCACCATGCTGGAAAAAGTGCTTATCGCCAACCGTGGCGAAATCGCTCTGCGGGTGTTACGTGCCTGTAAGGAGCTTGGCATCCCCACTGTCGCAGTCTATTCCACTGCCGACAAGGAACTCATGCACATTCGACTGGCGGACGAAGCCGTCTGCATTGGCCCGGCCTCCGCCGCCGAAAGCTATCTCAATATTCCGGCCATTGTCGCCGCTGCCGAAATCAGTGGCGCCACCGCGATCCACCCGGGCTATGGCTTTCTGGCAGAAAATGCGGATTTTGCCGAACGGGTGACCGACAGCGGTTTTATCTTCATCGGCCCGGAAGCCGACACCATACGCCTGATGGGCAACAAGGTGTCCGCCATTGAAGCCATGAAAAAAGCCGGTGTACCCTGCGTGCCCGGTTCTGACGGCCCCCTGACCGACGACAACAACGAAATCCTGAAGATGGCCCGCGACATCGGCTATCCGGTGATCATTAAAGCGGCTTCCGGTGGTGGTGGTCGCGGTATGCGGGTGGTACACAACGAAAAAGACATCGTTAAGTCCGTGTCCCTGACCCGGGCCGAAGCCCGCGCTGCCTTCGGCGACGATACGGTCTACATGGAAAAATTCCTCACCACCCCCCGTCACGTGGAAATCCAGGTGCTGGCGGATGGCCAGGGCAACGCCATTTACCTGGGAGACCGTGATTGCTCACTGCAACGCCGCCATCAGAAAGTGGTGGAAGAAGCACCGGCGCCCGGCATTCCGGACCATCTGCGCCGTGAGGTGGGTGAACGCTGCCGCCAGGCCTGCATCGATATCAACTATCGCGGCGCCGGCACCTTCGAGTTCCTGTACGAGAACGAAGCATTCTATTTCATTGAAATGAATACCCGGGTTCAGGTTGAGCACCCGGTAACGGAGATGGTCACCGGTGTAGACATCATCAAGGAGCAGCTGCGCGTTGCGGCCGGAGAAAAACTCAGCATCAAGCAGGAAGACATCCACATCCTGGGCCATTCCATTGAATGCCGCATCAACGCTGAGAACCCGAAAACCTTTATTCCCAGCCCCGGCACCATCAACCACTGGCACGCTCCCGGTGGTAACGGCGTGCGCATGGATACGCATATCTACACTGGCTATAAAGTACCGCCCAACTACGATTCCCTGATCGGAAAGCTGATCACCTGGGGGGAAAACCGCGACATCGCCCTGCAACGGATGCGCAATGCACTGGACGAAATTCTGGTGGAAGGCATTGAGACCAATATTGCGTTGCACCGGGATGTCATCATGGAAGACAGCGGCTTTAATAAAGGCGGCGTCGACATCCACTACCTGGAAAAGATACTGGGCCTGCACTGAGCCTGTCCGCCCGCGCAAAACCCGGGTAAAATGCGGTTTTGCGCGCGGCCACCCGGCGCACTTCATTTCTCAACCAAGAGCGCTGTATGCCCTGGATTCAAATCAAACTGCAAACCACCGGTGCCCACTCAAGCCATGTGGAAGATCTGCTCATGGGGCTGGGGTCGGTTTCCGTCACACTGGAAGACAGCAAAGACCAGCCACTGCTGGAACCACCGCCCGGCGCCACGCCCATTTGGGATGACACCACCGTCACCGGACTGTTTGAAGCGGACATCGACACCGACCTGGTGTGTGCCGCCCTGCGCGGCAACCTTGGTACCGAACTTCCCATCAAAGTGGAAGCACTGGAAGACAAAGACTGGATTCGCGAGTGGATGGACAGCTTTGAACCCATCGCCTTCGGCCACCGGTTGTGGGTTTGCCCCAGTTGGAAAACCCCGCTGGACGCCAATGCCGTCAATATGATGCTGGACCCGGGCCTGGCATTCGGTACCGGCACCCATGAAACCACAGCGCTGTGTTTGCGCTGGCTGGACAGCGCCGATCTGCAGGACAAAATCGTAGTGGACTACGGTTGCGGCTCCGGCATTCTGGCCATTGCAGCGGCCCTGCTGGGGGCGAAGGCCGTCTATTGCGTGGACAACGATCCCCAGGCACTCACCGCCACCCGTGACAACGCCGAGCGCAATCAGGTGGGCGACATCATTCAGGTATTCCCCCCCGGTGCCATGCCGCAAATCCAGGCCGATGTCATGCTGGCCAACATTCTGGCCGGGCCGCTGATGAGCCTGTCCGAACATTTATCGTCGCTCACCGCAGACGGCGGACATTTGGTGCTGTCCGGTATATTGCAGGATCAGGCCCACCAGGTGAGTGCAACCTATGCCCGCTGGTTCAGCATGGATCCTGCCGCTATCGACGGTGACTGGGTGCGGCTCAGCGGGGTAAAAGCCAGCTAAAATACTCAGCAGATCACAACGTTAAACGCTAAACTGTGTACAATCATAAGAACAATTAGCCAAGGATTTCTTCGGGCCATGCCGGACAATCTGCTCACAAAGTGTCCACATTGTGGTACCACATTCAGACTGACCCAGGCGCAACTGGACATCGCCGGCGGGGCCGTGCGTTGCGGCGCCTGCTATCAGGTTTTCCATGCCGCGGAACACATCGTCAAAACCTCCGTGGTGGAAGAGCGCCGCACCGTCACCAAACCACCCGATCCCGTGGAAGAAGCCTTCGACATGAAATCCGACGAAGGCATGGACCCGTACGACTCAGATGATCTCAACCTGGAAGATTCCAACGAGGAAGTGTTCAGCGAAGAATACCGGGCCGGACTGGATAAGGAATCTTCACTGGAAGAATTCGGCTACCGGGAAGACAAGCCCAAGAAGAAAGACAAATCCGATGAATCCTGGGCCGAAGAACTGCTCAAGGAGCTGGGTGAAGACGAGGAAGACGAGCCCATTCAGGACGCTGACGAGTCCGATGACCGCGGCGGCATCATCAGCGGCGACAATGCCTTTACCCTGGATGAAGAACCTCGACGCAAAACCAAGAAACCCAGCAAAGGCAACGAACTCAGCGACACCTTCGTCAGCCTGGGTAATTTTTCCAGTGATGATCCCTTCGCCATCAGCGACATTGAAGAAGATGAATTCGGCAAGGGGGAGGCGTCATCCGATGATGAATCCTGGGCCAAGGCCATGCTCGATGAGCTGGAGCAGGAGGATGCACCGAAAAAGCCGGAATCCCAAGGCCTGTCCATCATGATGGACGAGGAAGAGCCCGAGGACAACAGCCCGTTTGCCGCCAAAGACCTATCGAAGGACAAGAAAGAAATCAGTGAGCGTGCCAAGAAAGAAAAAGAGAAACTGAAATCCATTTCCAAAAACCAGCAAACGAAGAGCAAAGAAAACAAGGGAAACCTGCGCAACAACGAGACAGAAGACTTTTTCCGGCTGTTTGAAGAGGATACCCCCGACACTGCCAAGCAGCGGGCCGAACCCAAGCTCCAGGATCTGGACGAACTGGAAGATCTGGAAGACGAAGCCATTACCCCGGAAAACCTGTTTGCCGACAGTGACGAGGTTATCAATCAGCAAATCCGCCTGAGTGCACTGGAGTATGGCGCCGAAGAGAGCCGCAAAGAGTCATCCCATACCGGCCTGTGGATCGTCGCCATGATCCTGCTGGTGCTCAGCCTGGGTGGCCAGTATGCCTACTTCAACTTCGATACCCTTTCCCGGATGCCGGCACTGCGCCCATTGATCACCCAGTATTGCCCCATCATCGGCTGCCAACCGGCACCGCAAAGTGATGTCACCCAGATCGTGGGCACCAATCTGGTGGTGCGCTCACACCCCTATGAAAAGAATGCACTGGTGATTGATGTGATTATCAAGAACCAGGCCAAATTCGACCAACCCTATCCGGTGGTTCAGCTGAACTTTGAGGACATCAATGGGCAACCGGTGGCCAGCCGCCGCTTTGCGCCTGCTGAGTACATCAGTGATAAAGCCGTCACCCCGGACAGCATGCCCAGCAATACCCCCATTCACCTGACGCTGGAAATAGAAGACCCCGGCCGCAGTGCCGTTAACTACGAGTTATTGTTTTTGCCCCACAGCAGTGCAAGCTGAGGCCACCCTGGTGGCCATTCGTCCAAAATGTCCAGCCAATTGGCAAATAGTCGAATTATTTTACAAAAGTGCGCACAACCGTATTTATTCCGCCCGTTCTTCCGGCTATCATAGCTCGATCTTTAAGCATGGCTGAAAACCATTAGGCGTTTTTATACACAGGAGTGCGGCGTGTCCATAACAATCGGGCCCTTTACCCTGAATAGCCAAGTGGTGCTTGCGCCCATGGCGGGCGTCACTGATCAACCTTTCAGGCTGCTGTGCAGGCGTCTCGGCGCCGGCCTTGTGGTCGCTGAAATGTTAACCAGTGATACCCGACTATGGAATTCCCGCAAATCTCAGCTGCGCCTGATCCATGCGGACGAGCCGGAGCCCCGATCTGTTCAGATCGCCGGAACCGAGCCCGATCAAATGGCCCAGGCGGCACAACTTTGCGTGGAGCGTGGTGCCCAGATAGTGGACATCAATATGGGCTGCCCCGCCAAAAAAGTGTGCAAAAAAGCAGCAGGATCAGCATTGCTTAAGGATGAAGTACTGGTTCAATCCATTCTGGAAGCCGTGGTACGCGCGGTAGATGTACCGGTTACACTGAAAATCCGCACCGGCTGGTCACCCGACCAACGCAATGGCATCACCATTGCAAGGATTGCCGAAGACTGCGGTATTCAGGCACTGGCGGTACATGGTCGAACCCGTGCCTGCGCCTATATGGGTGAGGTGGAATACGACACCATAGCCATGATCAAGGAAGCAATCAGCATCCCGGTCATTGCCAATGGCGACATCACCTCACCGGAACGGGCTCAGCAGGTACTGGATTACACCAAAGCAGACGGGATTATGATTGGCCGGGCAGCACAGGGGAACCCCTGGTTATTTCGAGAGATCCAGCATTACCTCGAAACCGGGGAAACGCTTCCAAAGACGTCGTATAAGGATATATCGGCAGTGATCATTGAGCATTTGCATCGTTTGCACGGCTTTTACGGCGACTATATGGGGGTGCGTATAGCCCGAAAACATCTCGGGTGGTATGTACAACACCTTCCAATGGGAGCACAATTTAAATCACGTTTTAACCAGCTTAACTTAGCGTCGGAACAACTCGCCAGTGCTCAGGAATACTTTGCGCATCTAATCGAGGGAGAGGTAATGGCGGCATGAACGATACAAACTACAATGACGAAACTCCATTTTCCAGCAGCTCCACATCGGCCAACAACACCGATTTGAAGCAACACCTGATTACATCAGCTGATCAGGACAGCCACACATTACGTGATAATGTGCACCGTGCTCTGCGCAATTACTTTGCGCACCTGGACGGCCAGCCGGTCACCGATGTGTACCAGATGGTGCTTTCTGAAGTAGAAGCGCCGTTGCTGGAGACAGTAATGGAATACACCCGAGGCAACCAGACCAAGGCTTCCGTATTGCTTGGCTTGAACCGCGGCACCCTGCGGAAAAAGCTGAAAACCTACGGTTTGATCTGAACTTTAACGTTTTCAATACGTTACGCTCAACCCTTAGCAGTAACAGGGGTTGAGCGAGTAGCCTCAACAGCACTTTAGCCCCCCGCTCTCGACCTGTCGCGTCGTGGGCATAAATCTTTTTACCCCCCAAGTCTTAAATCCCACCGGGTTTCCGACTACAATGCGCCCCTTTCGGGCAACCCGCTGCCCCCTCATTCATTGATTCACCAAGACAGTACAGACATCCATCAT
Organism: Gammaproteobacteria bacterium UBA7310; assembly: GCA_002471665.1. GTDB lineage: Bacteria > Pseudomonadota > Gammaproteobacteria > Pseudomonadales > Ketobacteraceae > Ketobacter. The sequence continues at coordinate 126,357 of DKQK01000057.1, read as the reverse complement.
GAGCAAGCCAATCAAACGCGCACTGATCAGTGTTTCCGACAAAACCGGTATCGTTGACTTCGCCAGGGCCCTGGAAGGCATGGGCGTTGAAATCCTCTCCACAGGCGGCACTTTCAAGCTGCTGCAGGACAATGGCATCAAGGCCACGGAAGTGTCCGACTACACCGGTTTCCCTGAGATAATGGATGGCCGCGTGAAAACGCTGCACCCCAAGGTCCACGGCGGTATTCTGGGCCGCCGCGGTACTGACGACAGCGCCATGAATGAGCATGGCATCACTCCCATCGATCTGGTGGCGGTAAATCTGTATCCATTCGAGCAAACCGTTGCCAATCCTGACTGTGATCTGGCCACCGCCATCGAAAATATTGATATCGGCGGCCCCACCATGGTTCGCTCCTCGGCCAAAAACCACAAGTGGGTGACCATCGTGGTGAACGCCGGGGATTACGGGCGCATTCTGGATGAAATGCAGAGCAATGCCAACGTGGTCAGCGATCAGACCCGTTTTGAGTTGGCCCTGGCCGCCTTTGAACACACGGCGCATTACGATGGCGCCATCGCCAACTATCTGGGCAGCTTGAAAGCCGATGGTGAACGAACAGCCTTCCCCCGTACGTTCAATACGCAGTTTATAAAGGTGCAGGAAATGCGCTACGGCGAAAACCCGCATCAGCAGGCCGCTTTCTATAAGGAAGCCAACCCGGCGGAACCCTCCGTCAGCACCGCCACGCAATTACAGGGCAAGGCCTTGTCTTTCAACAATGTAGCCGATACCGATGCCGCGCTGGAATGCGTCAAGTCATTCCGACAACCGGCCTGTGTCATTGTTAAACACGCCAACCCGTGCGGTGTGGCGGTGGGCAGCTCCATCACCGAAGCCTATGAACGGGCCTTCCAAACCGACCCCACCTCCGCCTTTGGTGGTATCATTGCGTTTAACCAGGCGCTGGATGAAGTGACAGCCCGCGCCATCGTCGACAAACAGTTTGTGGAAGTGATCATCGCCCCCGGGGCATCCGCTGCTGCCATCAGCATTGTGGGCGAAAAGAAAAACGTGCGCCTGCTAACCTGTGAACAGTGGGGTGAGCGGGTTGCCGGATTCGACTACAAACGGGTCAATGGCGGCCTGTTGGTGCAGGATCGTGACAACGGCATGATCACCCAGGACGACCTGAAAGTCGTAACCAAGCGCGCACCGACCGCCGAAGAAATGCAGGATCTGATGTTCTGCTGGCAGGTGGCGAAATATGTGAAGTCCAACGCCATCGTCTACGCCAAAGGGCTGCAGACCATCGGCATCGGGGCGGGCCAGATGAGCCGCGTTTACAGCGCCAAGATTGCCGGCATCAAAGCCGAAGACGAAGGCTTGACGGTGCCAGGCTCGGTGATGGCATCGGACGCTTTCTTCCCGTTCCGTGATGGGATTGATGCGGCGGCCAAAGCCGGCATTCGTGCAGTAATTCAACCCGGCGGCTCCATCCGCGACGAAGAAGTGATTGCGGCGGCGGATGAAGCAGACGTTGCCATGGTGTTCACGGGCATGCGCCATTTCCGCCATTGATCCTGTTGCCGGTTACTTGTTGAATGACCAGGTCGGAAGCGTTTCTGCCAGCACAGTGGCAAGACGCCAAGGGGATCTCACCTTCGAACTCTGATGTGCATGGCAGGTTCGGGTATCCCGGTTTTAACGAAAATTGAGGGCAAACAATGAACGTTCTGATTATTGGTGGCGGCGGCCGGGAACATGCTCTGGCCTGGAAAGCAGCACAATCACCCAATGTGGCAAAAGTCTATGTTGCCCCCGGTAACGCCGGCACGGCGCTGGAAGCCAAGATCGAAAATGTTGATATTGACGTGTTGGCACTGAACGAGCTGGTGCAGTTTGCCCAGGGCAATGACATCCAACTCACCATCGTCGGGCCCGAAGCACCGTTGGTTGAAGGCGTGGTGGATACCTTCCGCAGCGCCGGGCTGAAATGCTTTGGCCCCACCAAGGGCGCCGCCCAGCTGGAAGGCTCCAAAGCCTTTACCAAGGATTTTCTGGCCCGTCACAATATTCCCACCGCAGCTTACGGCAACTTTACCGAGATCGACAAAGCCGTCGCCTACGTCAAAGCACAAGGGGCCCCCATTGTGGTGAAAGCCGATGGCCTGGCCGCGGGCAAAGGTGTGATTCTGGCACAAACAGAGGAAGAGGCCATTGCCGCCATTGAGGACATGCTGGCAGGCAACAAGTTTGGTGAGGCCGGCAGCCGGGTGGTGATTGAAGAATTCCTGGTGGGCGAAGAAGCCAGCTTTATTTGCATGGTGGACGGAAAAAACGTGCTGCCCATGGCCACCTCCCAGGATCACAAAGCCCGGGATAACGGTGATCAAGGCCCCAATACCGGCGGCATGGGCGCTTATTCGCCGGCACCGGTGGTAACGCCAGATATTCAGCAGCGGGTCATGGATGAAGTCATCTACCCCACCGTGAACGGTATGGCGGCAGAAGGCAATGTGTACACCGGGTTTCTTTATGCCGGCTTGATGATTGCGGCAGACGGCACCCCCAAAGTGCTGGAATACAACTGCCGCTTCGGTGACCCGGAAACCCAGCCCATTATGATGCGTCTGAAATCGGATCTGGTTCATTTATGTGACATGGCCATTGCCGGCAAGCTGGATCAGGTGGAGGCGCAATGGGATGAGCGCGCTTCACTGGGCGTTGTGCTGGCCGCTGGCGGTTATCCTGACCACTACGAGAAAGGCGACCAGATATTTGGTTTACCGGAATCAGAGCAGGATGACAGCAAGGTATTTCATGCCGGTACCACCCTGGACGGTGAACGGGTGCGAACCAATGGTGGCCGTGTGCTGTGTGCGGTGGCATTGGGCAGCACCGTGGCGGAAGCCCAATCCAAGGCTTATGATCTGGCCAAGCAGATCAACTGGAACAACGTGTATTACCGGGATGATATCGGTTACCGGGCGGTGGCCAGAGAACGCGAGCAACAGGGGTAAGCGTCAGACAATTGAATCCGGAAGTCTGTCTTCACAACGAAGGCAGACTACAACCCACCATCAAATTCCTGCCGGAATTCTTCCACCACCGTTTCCACGTCATCAATGTCATCAAAGCGCCCCAGATGCAGCAGCGCTTCACCTTCATTCACCAGCGGCAGGTTGGTATTGCCGATCACGATTCCGGCAAACGGTGATGTTACCGGGATTTCACTGCCCCCCAACGGGCCATCGATAATACCCAACACTTCTCCGCGGGCCACCCGATCCCCCAGTTGCAGATTACTGCGGAACAGGCCATCTGCCGGTGCGCGCACCCAGGATGAAGATCGGGCAATAAAACTGGGCGGACGGGCTCTGCTGCTCTTGCGTGGTGGCAGCATCTGGAGGTGGGTCATGACGTTACGCACGCCCTTTACACCGGTAGCGATGGCGGGCTCGTCAAACCGCAACGCTTCGCCGGCCTCGTAGGTAATGATGGGGATATCCAGATCATCGCCGGCACCCCGCAAGGAGCCGTCGCGGATGGGCGCATCGATTACCAGTGGCACCCCAAATGCCTGCGCCAGTTCCGCTGCCTGTTGGTTCTCAAGATGAACCCGGATCTGCGGCATATTGGAGCGATGCGCCGCACCGGTATGCAGGTCGATGGCGTACTGGCACTTGGTAAGAATTTCCTGCACGAACAAGTTCGCAATTCGTCCACCCAATGAGCCCTTTTCCGAGCCGGGAAAACAGCGATTCAAATCGCGGCGATCGGGCAAATAACGGGAACGCTGAATAATACCCAGTACATTCACCATGGGCACGGCAATCAGGGTGCCCCGCAGGTTTTTCAGCCAGGGTGCTTTCAGCACCCGGCGCACCACTTCAATACCGTTCAATTCATCACCATGAATGGCGGCGCAGATCAGCAACACCGGGCCAGCGGTTTTGCCATTCACCACCTGCACCGGAATGGAAATATCCGTGTGAGTATAGAGTTGTCCGATGGGAATGTTGAAGGTGCGCTGTGTTGACGCAGCAATGGTTTCACCAAAAATCTCTATGGCCCGGGAGCGGCGCGCCATGCCCTGTTATCCTTTTCCAATGGTACGATTGGTGGCTTTGCCATCGATGATTTTTTTCTCCATGAAACTGAAAATCATACCGGCAACATCTTTACCGGTGGCATTCTCAATTCCTTCCAGGCCCGGCGAAGAGTTGACTTCCATCACCAGCGGGCCGTGATTGGAGCGTATCAGATCCACCCCTGCCACGCTTAACCCCATGATGCGGGCAGCACGCACAGCCGTGGTCCGTTCTTCCGGCGTGATCTTGACCAGAGTCGCACTGCCACCGCGATGCAGATTAGAGCGGAATTCACCGGGTTTGGCCTGCCGTTTCATGGCCGCCACCACCTTATCGCCAATGACCAGGCAGCGGATATCCGCGCCGGATGATTCCGCAATGTACTCCTGAATCAGGATGTTGGCTTTCAGCCCGAGAAAGGCTTCAATCACACTTTCAGCCACCTTGCGGGTATCCGCCAATACCACACCAATGCCCTGGGTTCCTTCCAGCAGTTTGATTACCAGGGGCGCGCCTCCCACCATGTCAATCAGATCCGGAATCTCATCGGGAGAGTGGGCAAAACAGGTCACCGGCATGCCCACCCCTTTGCGGGACAGCAACTGCAGTGAGCGCAGCTTGTCACGGGAGCGGGAGATAGCCACAGATTCATTAACGGAATAAACCCCCATCATCTCGAACTGACGTACCACCGCGGTACCGTAAAAGGTAATCGAGGCGCCGATACGGGGGATCACGGCATCGTATCCTTCCAACGCCTGGCCTTTATAGTGGATGGTGGGCTTGTGAGTGGCCATATTCATATAGCAGCGCAGCGTATCAATAACACGCACTTCGTGGCCACGGGCTTCTCCCGCCTCCACCAGCCGCTGAGTGGAATACAGTTTGGAGTTTCGGGATAATATGGCTACTTTCATAAAGAATCCAATTTGGTTGAAGGAGAAAGCAGGAAACAGCTGGAGCCAGCCTAATCAAGGCGCGTTTATACCAGATTCACCCACGCTTCGCCTGATTATTTTTTATAGTACCTGCACAGTTTTCAGTCCATTGAAACCGATCACAGACTAACGATTCGCCACCCACATCAGACTAGTACCTGCCTCCAGCTGAACTATACTTTTCCTATTCATCAGTCAGCAAAGGAATCGCCATGGCCGAGCTCGCACCCCCCCTGGATGAAGACGCCATCAAGCAGTTGGTACCCTTCAATGAACTGCTGCGTCACCAATTTCAGGAAGCGCTGAAATGCTGTGAATTGCTCACGTTACCACCCCGCAAGAAGCTATTCAAACGGGGGGAACGGGATGCCTACTGGTATTATCTGTTAAAAGGCTCCGTGGATCTGCTGGACGAGGATTTCAACATCACCAGTTTCAGTGCCGACGATCCGGAGTGCCGGCGAGCCCTGGATAACCGCCCACCCCACCGTTTTTCCAGTATCACCACCAGTGATTGCGAAATTCTGAAAGTGGATAAAAACCGCCTGGACCTGGCCATCACCTGGGAGCAGGCCGGCGACTACCGGGTAGAGGAGAGCGACGACAATGATGTGGACTGGATGTCCGCCCTGCTGGAATCGGATGTCTTCGCCAAGGTCCCGCCCGCCAACATTCAACGTCTGTTTACTGCCTTTAAGAATGAAGAGCGTGCGCTGGGTGACGTGGTGGTGGCCGAAGGCGATCCGGGCAATCTTTTCTACGTGATTGAGCACGGCAGCGCACTGGTGAGCAAGCGTTCGGAAAACGGCGTGGAACAGGTGGCCAGACTGGGGCCGGGGCAGTTCTTTGGTGAGGAAGCGCTGATCGGTGAAACCACCCGTAATGCGACGGTGACCATGGAAACCGATGGCGCGCTGATGTACCTGGAAAAAGATGAATTCAAGAGCCTGCTGGAACAGCCGGTGATGAACCGTATTACCGAGCAGGATTTGGATGCCATGCAGGCGGACAGTACCGCACTGGTATTGCTGGACGTGCGCCTCAGCGGTGAGTTCAAGCATTTTCATCGGGAAAATTCCATCAATATCCCCCTCAATAAATTGCGCCAGCGCTGCGACAATCTGGACCGCTCGGCCTGTTACGTGGTGGTGGACAATGCCGGCCCCCGCGCCGAGCTGGGGGCTTATCTGCTGGTGAAAGCCGGGTTGCAGGCGTACCTACTGAAATCGGACAGCGAATAAAACCAGCGGGACCGAATGTACAAGGTGAGTACTAACCTTGTACATTCGGGTTAAATATCCCCTGTAAATGACTGCAAAATAAGCAAAAGTAGGGAGAAACACCCCCTTGGCGGTGGGATTTGCCCCTTAGTCTGAATATACTTGAGACAAAATTAACCAGATGAGCAGGATGCCCTTAGCCGATGAGCCGATCCAACCGCCCTAGCATAGTTGGCCAAAGTGTTGCCCTGCTCTGCCTGCTGCTGGTTGTGGTAGCCGGGCAGGCTGCGGTGGTCATCGACAGCCCCACCTATCACTACCAGATCACCCAGAACATCAGCTATTTCGAAGACACTGAGCACCAGTATCAGGCCAGCGATTTCAGCGACGAGTCCCTGCTGCAGCAATTTACCCCTACACGAACCCCGGTTATGCGGCTGGGCTACACCGATTCCACCCTCTGGCTGCGGGTGCAGATTGAAAACCGGCTCGCCACCCCCATCAATTCCCTGATCTACATCAGCCAACCCAACATCGGCTTTATGGCGCTTCACGAGCGCCGCGGCAATCAGCTTCAACACATAGAAAGCGTGGGTGGCATGACCAGCCACATCCACGGTTTCGTGAAGCATCGCGCCCCGGTACTGCGCCTGCTGATGCAGCCGGGGCAGCGCTCGGAATACCTCATTGAAGTGCGCTCCCGCCAGTACATATCACTGACGCTGAATGTGTCTGATCCCGGGTCATTCTATCAAACCCAGTTCAATCAGCAGCTCATCATGGGCCTGGCCATGGGTGCCCTGCTGATGCTCGTTGTGTACGGCATCGTTGGCGTGATCAAAAGCCGGGATAAAAGCTATCTGTATTTTGCGCTTTACTCGCTCACCATCGCCTACTACTGCGCCTGTGCCTATGGCTACATCGGATACTACTGGTTTGCGGCCACCAACCTGCATGCCAGACTGGAAACCTCAGCCCTGATCCTGATGTTTGCCGCCTCGCTGCAGGTCAGTCGCAAGCTATTTGAACTGCGTCGCTGCCGCCGCCACCTGGACAATCTCAATCGCCTGATCATCGCCGCCAGTTTGGTCGCTGTGGTGGCGGTGTTCCTGCTGGAAGTTCAACTGGCATCACGTCTGTCCATCATACTGGCGTTGGTAGCAGTACCGCTGAATTTCTACAACGCCGCCATTCGCACATTGGATGGTTTCAACCCCGCTCGCATTATGGTGGCCCCACGCCTGATTATTCTCTTCATCGGCTTAATGACCGCCCAAACCGTATTCGGCATGCTGGCCGTGGGCATGGAAACGCTGCATATTCTGGTGGCCAGTTTGTTTATCGATTGTTTTGCTGGTGTGATCGCCCTCAACGTAAGACAGCGCAAGGTGCGCCAACTGGAAGAACAGCAACGGCAGCACATCGCCATTCAACAAGCGGAGCGCCGTGCCAAAACTGAATTTCTGGCTCAGCTCAGTCATGAAATACGCACCCCCATGAATGGGATTCTGGGTATGGCGGAGTTACTGGAAGACTCTGCTCTATCCCCTTCCCAGGAAGATTACGTGCGCACCATCAGCGCCTCGGGCAACAATCTGCTGAAGATTCTGGATGATATTCTGGACTATTCCAAAATCGAGACCGGCAATATGGAACTGGACATCACCTCCTTTGACATCGGGGTGATGCTGTCGGAATGCATTGAGTTGTACCGCCAGCGGGCCGAAGAAAAAGGCATTGAACTGATCACCCATGTACACAACGACGTGCCCTTTCAGGTCAAAGGTGATCCCACCCGCCTGCGTCAGGTTCTGGCCAACCTGCTCTCCAATGCCATCAAGTTCACCGATCATGGTGAAGTCATTATCGAAGTAAGCCCAGACCTGGAAAAGGGCCAGAACTCAATACGCTTTTCCATTATGGATACCGGTGTGGGCATGAACCGGGATCAGTTGCAGGATCTGTTCACCCAGCAACGGGATCATCTGGAGCAACTCAGCCACCACGGCCTGGGATTGCCCATTTCGCAACAACTGGTGCGCATCATGCACGGCGAGATGGGCGCCGAGAGCCAGGCCAACCGCGGCAGTACATTCTGGTTCAGCGTGCCCCTGGAACCGGACCCGGAGGGGCAGGATGTGCCGCTGTTCGCCGACCAACTGAACGGCTTACACCTGTTGGTGGTGGATGATAATGCCTCTTGCCGCCTGGTACTGCAGCAGCAGGCGTCCAGTTGGGGCATGAAAGTCTCCACGGCCATCAACGGCCGCCAGGCACTGGCCATGCTGCATAATCAGGCCACCATTCATGAGCCTTTCGATGTGGTGATTCTGGATCACGAGATGCCGGGCATGACCGGCATGGAACTGGCCGCACGCATCAAAGAAGATCCCCTGATCAACAATGATCCCCTGGTCATGATGTTAACCGGGTTGGGGATGGCCCCCAGTGCCACCGCGGCACGCAATGCCGGCATTCGCAGGGTCATCAACAAGCCGGTGACCGGCCGCATACTGAAGGTCACCCTGCTGGAGGAGCTGGCCCATGTGCGACGCATCCAGGCCGATCACCCACAGGACGATAAGCGGGCCGAGACACTGTCCCCCATGCGCATTCTGGTGGCGGAAGATCACCACCTGTCCCAGAAAGTGGTGCGTGGCATGCTGTCTCGCCTGGGTATGCAGGCAGTCACCGTGGACAACGGTGAAGACGCTGTCAACCAAGCCAAAGAGCAGGCCTTTGACATCATATTGATGGACTGTGAAATGCCGCTGATGAACGGCTTTGAAGCCACCCGCGCCATTCGACAATGGGAGCAGGAAAACCAGCGCCCACCCATTCCCATTATTGCGCTCACTGCCCATATCATGGATGAACACAAAGAGCGCAGCCTGGAGTGTGGCATGAATGATTATCTGGCCAAGCCCATTGAGTTGAGTGAATTACGGGATATGCTGATTCAGTGGCAGGATGCCCATGCGGGCAACAGCGCCACCGATCAGGTACAACGCGTGCAACCCTAATCCGCCGCCACTGTGCGGCCCGCCGCCCAGGTGCGCAGCTCCGCCAGTCGCTCGGCCATGACGATGGACAGGGGCTGGGTACTGGCGATTTCCTGCAACAGATGCTGGGTATCCAGCTCAACAGCTTCCGCCTGGCACCGATACAGGCCGGATACCACCGCCTGTTCAATTTCGGCACCGGAAAACCCGTCACTGGCCCGCGCCAGGCTATCCAGATCCAGTCCCTCCGGGTTCTGAAAGCGCTTGCGCAGGTGAATGCTGAATATATCCCGGCGCACCACCTCGGAAGGCAGATCCACAAAGAAGATTTCATCCAGGCGCCCCTTGCGCACCAACTCCGGCGGCATACGGGAAATATCATTGGATGTGGCCACCAGGAACACCGGCTGCCTGCGCTCGGCCATCCAGGTGAGCAGTGCCCCCAGTAAACGCTTGGAGGTGCCGTTATCGCTGGCATCCACGGACAAGGCCTTTTCGATTTCATCCAGCCACAGCACACAGGGTGCCAGGGTGTCCGCCATGGCCAGGGATTCCCGCAGGTTCTTTTCCGTTTCACCGATGTATTTGTTATACAGCGCCGAAAAATCCAGCCGCAGCAGCGGCACGCCCCACATGCCGGCCACCGCTTTCGCAGCCAGGCTCTTGCCCCCGCCTTGCACCCCGAGCAACAACACTCCCTTGGGGCTGTCTACACCGGCACGCGGATTGAGAAAATAGTCCCGCCGTTTGGACAGCCACTCCTTCAGACCGTTCAAGCCACCCACATCGGCAAAACTGGAAGTATCGTATTCAAAGCTCAACACACCCTCCATCCCCAGCAACTCAAACTTGGCGCGGTTCAGTTCCGGCAGATCGGATGCGGTGATGGCGCCATCATCGAAGATAGCACCCCGCGCCAGGCGCCGGGCATCCGAATAGGTCAGCCCGCGTAAATTGGAGACCAGCTTGGACAGTGTTTGGTTGTCGGTTTTAACCTTGGCCCCCCGGTTCTGGCTGGACCAGACGCTGGCCTCCTCCTTCACCAGATGCATCAACTGCTCGTCGTTGGGCAACGACAAATCCATCCTGGCGCAATAACGCTGAATCTCCGGGGGAATGTCGAGCGCATGGCTAAGCAGGATCAGTGTGTGGTGGTGCTCATCATGGCCCATGGCGATTTCTTTCAACAGGCGGACATTTTTCGGGGCATCACACAAAAAGGGGTGGAAGTCACACAGGATATAAACACCGGCCCGGCCCGTCTGTTTGATGTGGACCAAGGCCGCATCCGGTTCGGTGGTGAGGTGCTCCGGCACCCCATGAGCCAGGTCGATGCGCTGCACCCCTTCGGTTACCGACCAGGAAAAAACCGGTTTTTGCAGCTTCATACCCGCCCGCTTGATTAGATCCAACGCCCGCGGTTCCTCAAAGGTTTCGATCACAATGATCGGCACCCGCGACAACATTATAATTTCCAGATCCACCAAATCCGGCATGAACACTTCCTTATCTGCGTTAAATAACGGGTTTCTCTGCTGCGCTATGCTGTAATCCCCTTTAGCAGGATAGACGACATTGCTGCAAATCAATATTGTGACACCCGGGCCCCTGCCGTAATGCCACTTAACCCATTATAATACCCGATCCGGCCAACCAGGTTTTACAGGAACGCCCATGAACCCGACCCAGCCCCAACGCCGCTACAGCGTGTTTGACCGTTTTATCAGCCAGGCTGACAATGCATTGCGCACCGTGGCCGGCGGCCATGCGGGCACGGATCGGCCCAACCCCACGGCAGGTACCGATGTGCCCGCTCTGGATCGGGGCGAACGCCGGCATGTGGCCGGGCTGATGCGGGTCAACCACACCGGTGAAGTGTGCGCACAGGCCCTGTACCAGGGTCAGGCGGTCACGGCGCGACTACCACGCATTCGGCGCCAGATGGAGATTTCCGCCCAGGAAGAGGAAGACCACCTGCACTGGTGCGAACAACGGCTAGCGGAACTGAACAGCCACCCGAGCGTCCTGAACCCGATCTGGTACGCCATGTCGTTCAGCATCGGTGCCGCCGCTGGCGCCATCGGTGATCGTTGGAGCCTGGGCTTTGTGGAGGAAACCGAAAACCAGGTGTGCCGTCATTTGCAAACCCATATGGCCCGCTTGCCGCAACAGGACGAGCGCAGCCGCCGCATTCTGGCGCAAATGCACGAGGACGAAGCCCGTCATGCCGCCAAAGCGCACAGTGCCGGCGCCATGAACCTGCCCACTCCGGTCAAAAAACTGATGACGGCGGTGGCTACAGTAATGACCCAAACCGCTTACAGGCTGTGACCTTATACTCAACAGGCTGTACAGTCTCTATACTGGGTATATGCCCAAGCAATTGTTATTCATATGTATCCTGATCCTCAGCTGCCTGCCGACGCCGGCCAATGCTTCCGCACTGGTGGTGGATGGCCGGTTTGAGTATGCCAGTGCGGCCCACAGCGCCAGCTACCTGATCGACCCCAACCACACCCTTACCTTCAGTGAGGTGCGCCATGACGGGGAATGGCAGCCCATGAAGCATCGCTTTACCAGCTTCGGTTTTACCGACGACGCGCTCTGGCTGAAGCTCACGCTGAAAAACGAGGGGCCCCAACAGACGTTTATTGCCAGGCTGGAGTACCCGCTGTTGGATCAGGTGCGTTTTTTTTATCCCGACGCCCAGGGAACCTACCAGCAACACCAGACCGGCGACCAGCTTCCCTTTGCCAGCCGCATGCTGAAAGACCGTTATTTTTCCTTCCCAGTGCAACTCCGGCAGGGCGAAAGCAAAACCCTCTACTGGCGGGTGGAAAGCCGGGACACCTTGATTGTGCCGCTTACCGTAGCCACCCGGGATTACTGGGAATCCAGACAACTGGACGCCATGATGTTGTTTGGCATGTACTACGGCGCCATCGTCATTATCCTGCTGATCAATTCCTTCCTGTATTTTTTTCTGCGTCAGAAGGCTCAGATTTACTATGTTGCACTGTTGGCCAACTACGCCGTGGTGGAGCTTTCACTGAACGGCACCGGTAACGTTTACCTGTGGCAGGATTTCCCGGAGTTCACCAAAACCATTCGCCCGTTTGCCATCGGCTTGTTGAGCATACTGACACTTAAACTGACCAAGAGTTACTTTGAACTGCGCACCATCCGCATGGGGGGTGTGAATATTGAACCGGCGATTCTTGCCGTTGGCCTGCTGGCCATGATTGCCACCCTCACCATGCCGTTCACCTGGGCCATTAAGATATCCCTGATCGCCATGATTATTGTCACCCCCTATGTGCTGTCGGTGGCTTTTTATCAACTCTACCTGCAAAAAACCGCAGCCAAGTATTACATCATCGGCTGGCTGGGTTTCCTGCTGGGTGGCCTGCTTAATATCCTGCGTGCCTTCGATCTGATCGAGGTGAGTTTTCTTTCCACCTATGGATCCCAGATCGGTTCCCTGTTCACCCTGGTGATTCTCAACATGGGGCTTACCGATCAATTCCGCGAAGTTCAACGTTTGAGCGAACGCAACAAAGAACGGATTATTCGCCAGCAGGAACGCCTGAACCAGCAACTGGACGGCGCCGTCAAAGAACGCACCCAGGAGCTGGAAGCGCAGAAACAGGAGGCGGAGCGGGCCCGCCACACAGCGGAGCAGGCGCTGGCAACCAAGAGCCAGTTTCTGGCCACCATGAGCCATGAAATCCGCACCCCCATGAACGGTGTGCTGGGCATCACCCAGATGCTGATGGACACCCCTCTGGATAACCACCAGCGCCACTTGATCACCACCATCAAGCACTCCGGCGACACTCTGGTATCCATCATCAATGACATTCTGGATTATTCCAAAATCGAAGCGGGCAAACTCAACATTGAGCAAATCGAACTGGATCTGCGCAATCTGCTGGATGAGTGCATCGAGCTGTTCTCCACCGCCGTTACCCAAAAGCAGATTCGCCTGTTGCTGGACGTATCCGTCGACACCCCGTGCATCATAATCAGCGACCCCACCCGTCTGCGCCAGATCATTATTAACCTGCTGGGCAACGCGATAAAATTCACCGACCAGGGTTTCGTGACACTCAGCACCCAATACGACAACACCCGCTCCGAACTGCGCATTACCGTGCGCGACACCGGCATCGGCATCAGTGACGAGCAACAGCGCAATCTGTTCCAGTCCTTTTCCCAGGCGGATTCCTCCACCACACGAAAGTTTGGCGGCACCGGCCTGGGGCTGGCCATCTCCCGCTCCCTGACCCAGCTGCTCGGGGGCCGGATCAACGTAAAAAGTGCATTGGCAGAGGGCAGTGAGTTCTGGCTTGAATTGCCCTGCCGCCCGTTGACGTTTCCCCAGCCCAATCCACAGTTGGCGGGCAAACGCATCCTGGTGATGGACCCTCTGCCGGAAGCGGTCATCAGTTTGCGGCATCTCCTGGAAGCGCAAGGCATCGTGGTGCCCACCAGTGGCATGGGAGACACCCCGGACCTGATTATTCAACACGTCCACCAGCCGCTACAAGCCACCCTGCCCTGCGCGGTATTGCCCCTGCAGCCCATGGGCGACAACAGCAGCAAAGCCAGGCTCAGCATTCAGGATCCGGTGACACAATCACAACTGCTGCAAACACTTCAGCGCCAGTTCACCGGCCTCGAGGAATCCAGCAACGGCTCTCACCAAAGCAAAGACTTCAGTACACTCAATGTACTGGTGGCGGAAGACAACCAGGTCAACCAGATGGTGGTCAAAGGACTGCTTAAAAAATTCAACATCGAACCGGACCTGGCCAACGACGGACTGGAAGCCATTCGCTGCGTCACCCATGCCGCGGTGCCCTATGACCTGATTCTGATGGATTGCGAGATGCCCAACATGGACGGCTACCAGACCACCTCGCAACTGCGCAGCCTGAGCCAATGTGAACGCACCCGCATTGTCGGGCTCAGTGCGCACGCCATGCAGGAACACCGGGAAGCAGGCATGGCGGCGGGTATGGTTGCGTTCCTAACCAAACCCCTGGCCATCGAAACCCTGGCTGAAGAACTATCGCGCAGCTATCAGTACAAAACCGACCCGTTACCTAAATAAATTTCTCAAGCGCTTTTTCAATTTCACAACAAAAGATCACGAATTCGCAAACTTTTCCCTTCAATATTTTCCAGTTCTGATACAATTGGGGCTAGTTATGGTTTGAAAATGTGGGCAGTCACTTCCGCTCTGCAAGCACGATAAGGGCGCTGGTGGTGTCACCGCAAAATCCACTGGACAGGATGCCTTCAAACCATGAGCCAATTGGAGTTGTTCAGAAAAAACAAAATAAAACTGGGACCTATGCAGGACACAGAAGCCGCACTGGATTCGGAAGCTTGTTTCAAATTGAAAGGCAGCCGGGTCACTATGACCATCCTGGAGCTCTATCGTTATGACTACAAGAGCTTCAACGACACCCTCTCCTCCACTGTCAGCAGCGCACCGGATTTTTTCCAACAGACCCCGGTCATACTGAGCCTGGAGAAATGCCCGGCCGATAATTTCATCGACTTTATCGAGCTGGGTGAACTGTGTCGTGAATACGGCATGATCCCGGTGGCGGTGCGGGGCGGCAGCGAAGAGCAACTGCTGTCGGCCAACGTGGCCGGCCTGCCCAGCCTGCCTCCGGCCAGCATCAGTACCCGCTCACCTGAGCCCGCGCCGGATACGGCGGTGGCAGTACGCGAAGTGGAAATAGAAGTACCCATCAGTGCCAACAAGGTGATCACCACCCCGGTGCGTTCAGGCCAGCAGATCTATGCCCCCGGCGGCGATCTGGTGGTATTGGCGCCGGTGAGTGCCGGTGCCGAAATTCTCGCCGATGGCAATATTCATGTGTATGCCCCATTGCGCGGCCGTGCACTGGCGGGGGTCAAGGGTGATGACAGCGCCCGTATTTTCTGTCAAAGCCTGGAAGCGGAACTGATTTCCATTTCCGGCAACTATAAAGTAAACGAAGACCTGCAAGGCTCACTCTGGAAACAGGCCATCAAGGCCGAGCTGGAAGGCGATCAACTCATCATCAGTCCACTGTAACGATTAAAGAGGATACGACATTGGCAGAGATTATCGTGGTGACCTCAGGAAAGGGCGGCGTTGGCAAAACCACAACCAGCGCGGCCATTGGCACGGGGCTGGCCTTGAAAGGCCATAAAACCGCCATCATCGATTTTGACGTAGGCCTGCGCAACCTCGACCTGATCATGGGATGTGAGCGTCGCGTGGTGTACGACTTCGTCAATGTGATCAATGGCGAGGCCAATCTGAATCAGGCCCTGATCAAGGATAAGCGGGTGGAGAATCTCAGCATTCTGCCCGCATCCCAGACCCGCGACAAAGACGCCCTCACCCAGGAAGGTGTGCAGAAAGTACTGGATGAGATGAAAAAGACCTATGACTACATCATCTGCGACTCACCTGCGGGTATCGAGAAAGGCGCCCACATGGCAATGTATTTCGCCGATCAGGCTGTGGTGGTGACCAACCCTGAGGTATCGTCGGTGCGCGATTCCGATCGCATACTGGGCATCCTGCAGAGCAAAACCCTGCGCGCGGAAAAAGGCGAGGAACCGGTTAAGGAACACCTGCTGCTGACCCGCTACAGTCCGGAACGGGTGGAACGGGGCGAAATGCTGAGTGTGAAAGACGTGGAAGAAATCCTCTCCATTCCACTGCTGGGGGTTATCCCGGAATCGAAGGCGGTGTTGTCTGCCTCCAACCAGGGGCAACCGGTGATTCTGGATGATGAGAGCGATGCCGGCCAGGCCTACGATGACGCGGTGCGCCGCCTGCTGGGCGAAGACATTGAACACCGTTTTCTCAGTGCCAGTAAAAAAGGCCTGCTGTCGAGAATGTTTGGAGGGCGGTAATGAGCTTACTGGAATTCTTCAAAACCAAAAAGAAAAGCACGGCCAGTGTCGCCAAAGAACGTTTGCAGATTATTGTGGCCCACGAGCGGACCGCTCGTGACCAGCCCGATTACCTGCCCGCACTGCAGCGGGATCTGGTGGCGGTGATCAGCAAGTACGTTCCGATTACCGATGAAATGGTCTCGGTGGCCCTGGATCAAAACGACGATTGTGCGGTTCTGGAGTTAAACATCACCCTGCCGGAAACCGACCCCGTTTCCTAGCAGCCTCCGTCAAACGCGGGGTGTTGAGCCCGTCATCCCCCGCCTGGGTCTGCGGGCGTCGTGTGAACACTACACCAGACCGGCTTCCAACTCCCGCTGCCGCTGGCTTCGCTGCATCCGCACCAGAAAGCGTTCGATGACTTTGCACTGACTGCTGTTCATGCCGGTAAACTGAGCGCCCACTTCGGTGCAATCCTGCTCCTGCTGCGATGGCTGCATGTAACGCACCGACAGCTGGCTGACCAGTGGTGTTTCCGCGCCCAGACGCAGCGCCAGGCGGGTATCCTGCGCCAGAGCATCCAGCTCACCGGGGATCGCCAGCCGTATACCGGAGGCCGACAGATCCAGTACCCGCACCGCCAGATTACCCTGTTCGGGCACCCGCACCACCGCATCCACCGGCATGCGTCCACTCACCGCCACTCGGAAACTGTTACGTCGCTGGGCCGCCATGATACTGCGGGGCATTTCCAGCACCAGCGCATTACCCTGATCCAACCCCATGCTGGCACTGACCCGGCTTTCAAACCGGGTCGCCAGGCCACCCTCGCTGGTGGACACCACAATGCGGCGCCCCACCCAGTACTGCACCGGAAAGCGGTGCGGAAAAGGCTCGTCCAGCAGCAGTTGATTCTGTTCCAGATCCACTTCCAGCAACAGCGACTGAAACACGTCGTCCACACCGTTAAAGCGGGCCTGCAACAGGCTGTGCTCGCGCCGCAGCCGGAACAGATGCATGATCTCTTCCGGCACGGCTTGCGTATTGAGGGGTTTGGCGGAATTTTTCTGTTGCCACCAGCTTTTCAACTTCGAGGACACGCGCTGCATGTTTCGCTCCCTGTTTGCGATATCCCGGAGCCCCCCATGAAGGGACAGGCTCTTTTGTATACCCGTGTACCGACATACAAATGCAAACTCATTGCCAGGTCCGCCGCTTTTGGCAAACGCGGTCACCGTGGCTGAAAATGCCGCTTCAACCGGGGCAAACTGATCACAAAATCACCAAACCCCGAAGCGCTCCTGGCGAAGATTTGCCAGCGGGCTGCTCATCCTTGCCGGAGCGGTTGCCGTTGCTGCCTGGGTCAACCCAGTGCCTGGGTGAACGCCTCGCTGCCGTAGAAATCCGCCATATTAGCCCGCACCCGTGCTTCCAGGAAATTCCACAAGGCCTCCCGCCCCAGGGTGCCCGGCAGAATCTGTTTCAGCTCATTGGCCACGTACTCCTGGGTGTATCCGATCTCATCTACCAGCTGCGCCAGTTTCTTGTCCCCGTTCTCATCCAGAATATGGTTGACGATGGCCGCAATCATGTTGTGCAGATACTCAGCCTTACGCACTTCGCTCCACAGCTCATCACCAATGGCAATGGTGTTGTCGATGTCCTCATCCGTAACGTAGTTCTTGAACTTGGAGAAATCCTTCTCGCTGACGGTTTTCCAGAAATGGTCGGCGATGGTCTTGATGTTGTTTTCCGACAAGGCGTTGTTGAGGATCTTTTCGCTAAGCTCAACAGAGCTGCGCAGGTTACCGGTAATGAACTTTTTGATGGTGCCTTCTGCCGCATTTTCCAGATTGGGCATGGCTCGGTTCAGGCTTTTGGCTCCCGCCTTCATCAGGGCACCCATGCCGGGCACCTTTTTCACCACCACATTTTCCGTGGTGATGTAATCCTTGATGCCGTGATACAGCACGTCTGTAATCAGCTCGCTGTAGATGGGGCTTTCCAGGATCATACGAATCACATCCACCCGGATTTTTTCAAACTGGGCGTAGTGGGCGATGGCTTTGTCGTATTCCGCTTTCGGCACCAGGCTCTGAACCGTGGCACCATCGTTGAATTCCGCCTGAATACCGGTAATCACGCTTTTCACCACGATGGCCCGCAGCTCCTGATTAAAGGGTGCGGTTTCCACCAATCGACAAATGGTTGTGATCAGTAACTCACGATCCAGAATATCGTTCAACGATACGCCGGCACCCCATTCCCAGGCTGCGGCCAATTCGCGGTCGATGCTGGCGGCCAGCCCCTCATCCTGTAAACGGCCCAGCAGAAACTGCACGTGCGCTTCCTGAAGCTTGTTGGCCAGTTCGGTTTGGTCGGTCATAGTTTCCCCTCAAAAACGATTTAATGCTGCTGATTGTTGTTAACGTGTTCGCGCCGGTAACGGGCCGGCGTCATGCCCTCGCAGCGCCGAAAGGCACGGCTGAAATTGGAGGCATCACTATACCCCAATGCCGAGGCAATGGCGTCCACTGACTGCCTGGACCCGGTCAGTAATTGCTTGGCCTGATGCATACGCACCCGATCCAGAATTGACTGAAAGGTGGTGCCTTCCGCCTGCAGCCGGCGCTTGAAAGTACGCGAAGACAGGTACAGCCGGGAGGCTACTTCGTCCAGTTTGGGGTAGTTCGGTTCCGCTTCTTTCAGTAGCCGATGGACACGGTACAGCAGGTCATCATCCACTTGAATGGTCTGCAGCTCCCGCTGGCATTGCGCTTCGGCCAATTGCCGGGCCAGGGGGTCCGACAAATTGAGCCGGCGTTGCATCAGGCTTTTCTGGAATATCAATTGATTGACGGATTGGTTGAAGTGCACCGGCGCCCGCTGGGGAAACCAGTCTTCCATGGCCTCAAAATACGGTGGTTTGTCGCAGGTTCGCTTGATGCTGACCCCACGGGGTATCTCGCCCAGCAGGTTGATGCTCATGGTACCGAAACTGGCCATCACGGATTCCAGCAGAAACGCGCTGGAGCGGCCCATATTCAGTAACTCATCCACCTGTAGAATAACGCAGCCACCCTGTTCGAAAATCTCCAGGGCGAAGAAATCGAAGCGCGTACGGCAGTATTTCACCGCCAGTTCCAGGGCCTCCCCCAGGGACGCCGCACTCATGGCCGCAAAGCCCAGAAATCCGTGGGTGGACAATTTCAACTGGAATCCAAATTTAAACCCCAACGCGGGATCGGGGCACAGGCGCAACGCGTTTTCGATCAAGGCCCGATACTGGCGCGCCGTGAGCCTGGCTTCCAGGGAACGCAGGGCATCCACGGTGATGTGGGTGCCGGCCAGCAGTTCCGCCAACGGGATACCCTGCTGTACCAGCATTTCCACCAGCAAGGCAGCGTAGACAGCGTTGGCACTGAGCTTGTCCAGTTCGCGCTCCGGCTCGGCAGGCAGCTCCCGGGGGGAATTCGGGTGGGGGTGATGATCCATATGGTGTCCGCTGATGGCCCTAAATGACCAAACCATACCCCGCCGTAATAGGGTATGGCAAGGCCCGCCCTTTACCTAAAAAAATTCGTCCTGCGACTTATCTTCCTGGCGGGGGGCAAATGGATCCACCGACAGATCAAAGGGGGATTGCGACGCGGGGCCATCCTGCTGCGGCTCACCCTCGCCGGGGCGCTGATCGGCACTGGTTTCAGCGGGCGGCTGCTCAGAATCCAGCACGCTGATGACTCCCTTGGCCTCACTGGTTTGTTGATCCGCTTCATCCCCCGACAACAATTCAAAGCCGTCCAGATTTTCAATCCCCGCCTCTTTCAACAACCTGGTGTTGAACTCCGGGTCCTCCGGCAGCGGTTCCTCACCTGACAGATATTTCTCATCCTCAGTACCCTGTTCAATCACGATCTCCACACGCCGGTTGCGGGCCCGGCTTGCGTCATCATCATTGGGCACCATGGGTTTGGTATCGGCGAAACCCTTTACGGTGAATTTAGCCGGCTCCATACCCCCATCTTTCATCAGTTCATGAGCCACCGAGACCGCCCGCGCCGAAGACAACTCCCAGTTGGAACGAAAACGGGTGGTGGAGATGGGCAGATCATCGGTGTGCCCCTCCACCGAATAAATACCATCGATGTCTTTGATGGCATCGCGGATTTTATCCATGATCGGCACAAAATCCCGGCGCAGGGTGGCGGAACCACTGGGAAACGAACCCTGCTCCTTGACCCGGATGACAATCCTGCGATTACGGGTTTCCACTTCCACGGCCCCGCTCTGGATATCCTGCTTCATCATTGAGGCCACTTCCACCGCGTCCGCCTGGGTCATGGACACCAGCCGTTCCAGAATTTCAGCGGAGTGATCGGAGGCGCTGGTGGACTGATCCTGGGCATCCTCCCGTTGCTCACTTTTACCCGGAGAGCACAGCACTTCCAGGGTGTTGTTCATGGTTTCACTGGTGGACTGGCGCACCTCATTGAGCGGCGTGGGCTGCGGCCGGCCGGGGGAAAACTCCTGGGCAATGATGGAAGTTCCTTTGGGAACCTCCTTCAGCTTGACCTTATCCTGCACCCCGAACGCTTCTTTCATGGAGCCGGCCACCTGCTTGTATTTCTGCACATCCATCTCCGAGAACGCCAGCAGCAGAACAAAGAAACACATCAGCAGCGACATCAGATCGGCAAAGGTGGCCAGATAGGCAGGTAGCCCTTTCGGGCATTCAGGGCATTCGCATTCTTCTTCGTCGGCCATGGCGAATCTCCGTTATTCCTCGCCTTCACTGGCGCGCCTGGAGGCGGGCAGATAGGTCTTCAGCAGCCCCTGGATCACCCGCGGGTTCTGACCCGCCTGAATGGCCAACAGAGCATCAATGATCATGGATTGGATTCGGGCTTCTTCTTCAGAACGAAGCGCCACCTTATCCGCCACCGGCAGCGCAAACATATTGGCAATCATGGCACCGTACAAAGTGGTCAGCAGCGCCACCGCCATGGCCGGACCGATGGCCTTGGGATCGTCCATGGCCGACAGCATCTGCACCAACCCGATCAGTGTACCGATCATGCCCATGGCAGGGGCCGTGTCACCGATGTTGAGGAATATCGCCTTGCCAATGGTATGGCGGGCGATGCCTTCCCGCATGTCCTTGCTGAGGATGCTCTTCACCACTTCAGGATCGTGACCATCCACCAGCAACTGAATGCCCTTTTGCAGAAAATCGTTGGAAACCTCTTTGCCTTCCAGGGACAGCAAACCGCCTTTGCGGGCCACGTCCGCCAGCTCAACCACCTCCACAATGATTTCTTCCGGCGAAGACAGCTTGAACTTGAAGGATTTGCCCATGACCTTCATGGCACCCAGAAACTGGCCCAGGGAATACTTGGCCATTACCGCAAAAATAGTGCCCCCAAATACAATCAACAGGGACGGCACGTTCACGAAAATCAGGACATCGCCGCCGGTAACCATGGCCATCACCACAATCACCAGCGCACCGATTAATCCTATGAGGGTCGCTAGATCCACACCCCTACTCCAAACTGTCTAAAAAACATTCAACACACGTTACTTGAGTGGCCTATACCAGTAAGTCTAGACAGGAATTGGAGAAATTCCGCAAACAGGACGGATTGTGATTTATTGTGGCCGCGCATTGACCTCGCCAGCACGATGGCCGAAACTTGCGCCCTCATCCGGAAAGCATGTATTGCCCCGCAATCAGGAGCCCCCATGGCGAAGAAAAAAACCGCTATCGACTTCGAAAAGTCACTGCAAACCCTGGAACAACTGGTGGAATCCATGGAAGGTGGCGACATGACCCTGGAAAAATCCCTGGAAGCCTTCGAACAGGGCATCAAGCTCACCAAAGAGTGCCAACAGGCATTGCGGGAAGCGCAACAGAAGGTGGACATTCTGCTGCAGCAAAACGGCGACGAGGAATTGACTCCCTTTGCCGAGGACGACGCTGACTAAATGAGCGCGTTTGATCTGCAACAGTACCTTGCCGCTTGCCAACAGCAAGTCAATCAACGCCTGGAATACTGGCTCAAACAACAGAACGGCCTGGCACCTACTCTGGTGGACGCCATGCATTACGCCACCTTCAACGGTGGCAAGCGGATACGCCCGGTGCTGGCCTACGCGGCGGCGACGGCGGTCGGCGGCGACCATCACCAGGCGGACGATGTGGCCGCCGCCCTGGAAATGGTGCACTCCTACTCACTGGTGCACGACGACCTGCCGGCCATGGATAATGACGCCCTGCGGCGGGGCAAACCCACCTGCCACATCGCCTTTGATGAGGCCACCGCCATTCTGGCCGGGGATGCCCTGCAATGCCTGGCGTTTGAAGTGCTGGCGTGCTCACCCATTACGCACAGCGACACAACCCGACTGCGCCTGATTCAGTTACTGGCCACCAACAGCGGCACCCAGGGCATGGCCGGGGGCCAGGCACTGGATCTGGCTGCAGAAGGCGAAACCCTGACCCTGCAGGAACTGGAAACCATCCACCAGCACAAGACCGGCTGCCTGATTCGGGCCAGCGTGGCCATGGGGGCATTGACCTGTCCCGGCGTATCCGACACAGAGCTGTTGGCGCTGGATCGCTACGCCCAGGCCGTGGGCCTCGCCTTCCAGGTCCAGGATGACATCCTGGACGTGATCGGTGAAACAGAGTTACTGGGCAAGCAGCAGGGCGCTGATCAGGCCTTGGCCAAAGCCACCTACCCCAGCATTCTGGGGCTGGAGCAGGCCCGCCAGCTGGCCCGTGATCTCTGCCACAAAGCGGTGGCCGCGCTTACCGACTTCAGCCCACAGGCAGACCCATTGCGCTCGCTGGCGGATTACATTGTTTCCCGTAGCCACTGACGGGCCGGACAGGCAAGAAATTCCCGCTTGGGCGTTATTTTTGCTTCCCAGACTCGTATAATGACGGATTAACCCGATTCCAACCGGATTGGCACACAGGCACCCTGATTGATGTTTACCGAAATCCCGCTCAAACGTCCCAGTACCCCGCTGCTGGACCTGATCGATAACCCGGCCCAACTGCGCCAGCTGGATCAGGAACTGCTGCCGCAACTGGCGCAGGAGCTGCGCCATTACATGATGTACGCGGTGGGCAAGACCGGTGGGCATTTCGGTGCCGGACTGGGGGTGGTTGAGCTGACCATCGCCCTGCATTTCGTGTTCAATACGCCGGAAGACAACCTGGTGTGGGATGTGGGCCACCAGACCTACCCTCACAAGATTCTCACCGAGCGCCGTGATGCCATGCTCAGCCTGCGGCAACGGGGCGGCCTGTCAGGCTTTCCCAAGCGCTCGGAAAGCCCCTACGACACCTTCGGAGTGGGCCACTCCAGCACCTCCATCAGCGCAGCCCTGGGTATGGCCCTGGCCAGCCAGGCCCAGGGCCGCAACAACCATAACGTCGCCATCATCGGAGACGGGGCACTCACCGCCGGCATGGCCTTCGAAGCCATCAACCACGCCAGCCACACCAAAGCCAACATGATTGTGATTCTGAACGACAATGAAATGTCCATTTCAGAAAACGTCGGCGGCCTGTCCAACTACCTGTCCCGGGTCTGGGCCAGCCGCACCTATAATGCGTTGCGCGAAGGCGGTAAAAAAGTGCTGGAGAACATGCCCACTGCCATGGAGTTTGTGCGCCGCACCGAAGAACACATGAAGGGCATGGTCTCACCGGGCACCCTGTTTGAAGAGTTGGGCCTGAATTACATTGGCCCCATTGATGGCCATAATCTGGACAAGCTGGTCACCTATCTGGGTAAGTTGAAAGAAATTCCGGGGCCCCACCTGTTGCACGTCTTTACCCGCAAAGGTTGCGGTTTCTATCCCGCTGAGCAAGACCCGATCGGTTATCATGCCCTGTCCAAAATTGAACCCAAGCCACCGGTTAAAACCGCCGAACCGAAACCCAAACTGCCTAAATACAGTGATATATTCGGGCGCTGGCTGTGCGATATCGCCGAGCAGGACAAACGTCTGGTGGCCATCACACCGGCGATGCGGGAAGGTTCGGGCATGGTGGAGTTTTCCAGGCGTTTTCCGGATCAATATGAAGACGTTGCCATCGCCGAGCAACACGCGGTCACACTGGCCGCGGGCTACGCCTGCGAAGGCCAAAAGCCTGTGGTGGCGATCTATTCCACATTTTTGCAACGGGCCTACGACCAGTTGATCCACGATGTGGCGCTGCAGAATCTGGATGTCACCTTCGGCATCGACCGTGCCGGCCTGGTGGGTGAAGACGGCCCCACCCATGCAGGCGCCTATGATCTGAGTTTCATGCGCTGCATTCCCAACCTGGTCATCATGGCACCGAGCGATGAAAACGAATGCCGCCAGTTACTCTATACCGGCTACCTCTACCCGGGGCCCGCCGCGATCCGGTATCCCCGGGGCACCGGGCCCGGTGTTGCAATCGAAGAAACCATGACCGCACTGCCCATCGGCAAAGGCCGCATTGTACGGGAAGGCAGCGGTGTGGCCATTCTCTCATTTGGAACCGTACTCAGTGCCGGCCTGAAAGCCGCCGAGCACCTGTCCGCCACCCTGGCGGACATGCGCTTTGTCAAACCCATCGATGAAACCCTGATTCTGGACCTGGCCAGCCGCCATGACCTGTTGGTAACGGTTGAAGAAAATACCGTACAGGGTGGTGCCGGTTCCGCAGTATCAGAAGTGCTGGCCAGGAACGGCGTCGTGCTGCCCATATTGAACCTGGGTATTCCGGATTACTATGTGGAACACGGCAAGCCGGCTGAAATGATCGCAGAATGCGGTTTGAACGCCGAGGGAATCGAACAATCCATACGTGAGCGCCTCACCTTACTGGCACAAAGCAAAGTCAATAAAAACGCCGTCTAAAGGCCTTCCAGCAGTTTGGCTGCTTCATTGAAACGCAACTCTTCAATGGCCTCCGTCAGGGACGCCATCGTGTCCGCCGGCACGCGCCTGCTGATTTCAGGTGCAATGCCGGTAAACACTTCCGCCGCATCCATATTGGAACAGTTCAACTTGTCTTTTAAATCATCCAGGGCCGCGCGAAAAGCCGCCCGCCCCATGCTGAGCCCGTTATCAACCTCGGTCTGCGGCCCGGCACTGGTGTGGTAGCTCTGCAGCCATGACCGGGCCACCGTCAGCATATGCTGCAAAGCCTCACCAAAATGCTGCAACAGCCCTTCGTATTCCGCCTCCTGCTGCTGCTTGATAGCCTGCTCCAGAGCCTGGGACGCCTGCATCACCTTATCGCCACCGAAATTACCCATGGTCCCTTTCAAGGTATGAAAATGGCGCGCTGCTTCTTCAATTCTGCCATCCTCAAGCAGCTGGCGGCCTTGCTCCAGGGGCAACAGATCTTCAGTCACAATGCGCTCAATCATATTAATGATGTCCTTCTCCCGGGCCGGCTTGCCACGCACGAATGACATGATCTTTTCCGGGTTAAACACCCCATCCACAACCTGGGGGAAATCCTTCGAGTTCGATTCGGTGGCGGCTGCCGGCACCTGCTGCTGCGGTGCCGCCACCCGCGGGGATACGTAACGGCATACCGTTTCCAGCATCGCAGGTATATCCAGCGGTTTACCTACAAAATCGTTCATACCACTGTCAATGCACTGCTGCCTTTCAAATGCCAGCACACCGGCGGTCATGGCAATGATAGGAAGCGATAGCTTCAGCTCCTCACGAATTTTCCTGGTAGCGGTAAAACCATCCATGACCGGCATCTGCACATCCATCAGCACCGCATCGTATTGGCTGCGCCCCGCACACTCCGACAACATGTCCAGTGCTTCAACACCGTTTGCGGCAACATCCACCTGCGCACCCACCTGTTCGAAGATTCCCTCGATGATCACCTGGTTCGATACGGTGTCTTCCACCAGTAAAAGACGGGCACCATCAAGACGGGGCAAAGGCTTTTCTTCCGGTTTGATTGGCTCCACAGTGCGGTTACTGTAGCGCAGGCAGGCTTCGTTAACACCATCAAGCAGCGTGGATGCCGTCACCGGTTTGGACAGGATAACCACCCGGCTTTCTGTCAGATTATTTCTCATCAAGGCTTCGTGGTTCATACTGCCCATCAGTTTGACCGTCGGGATACCCCGCTCAAGCGTGGTCAGCTGTTCCGCGTGCGGCAGGTTCTGGTTGAACACCAGCACGTCGAAATCGGTATCGGCCCGGGTCAGACGCTGCCGCGCCTGCACCACATCGGCGACGGTTTCACACACCCACCCCAACCGCTCACAGCTGGCCACCAGAGCGCTGGCCGAGGCCGGGCTGGCATCAGCCAGCAGCACGCGCCTGGCAGGCTGAGCCACCGGCACGTCATGCTCCAGGCTGGTATCCACTTCCAGCGCCAATTGACAGCAGAACTCTGAACCAACACCCGGGGTGCTGCGAACATCGATCGTTCCCTGCATTAACTCGATTAACTTCTTACAGATGGTGAGCCCCAATCCGGTACCGCCAAAGCGCCGGGTAATGGAGGTATCGGCCTGGGAAAACGCGCTGAACAAGCGGGCGCGTTGCCCATCATCCATGCCGATCCCACTATCCCTGACACGGATCTGGATGCGGGCCTGATTGGCCTCCAATGACAGCAACGCAAACTGAACCACCACCTCACCCTGTTCGGTAAACTTGATGGCATTCCCCGCCAGATTCACCAGAATCTGCTGAAAACGCATCTCATCGCCGATAAAACCACGGGGCATCTCTGGCGCCACATCAATAATCAACTCCAGGTTTTTATCGGCCGCGTTTCCTGACATGATGGTTGCCAAAGCCTCAATAACATCATCCAGTGCAAACGGCGCGCGACTCAACTCCATTTTGCCCGCTTCAATTTTTGACACGTCCAACACATCATTGAGCAACGTCAGTAATGCTTTACCTGCCGCACTGATCATGCCCACATGATTACTCTGATTCTTATCCAGTGAGGTGTAGCCCAGCAATTGTGACGCACCCAATACTGCGTTGAGTGGTGTACGAATTTCATGGCTCATGTTGGCCAGAAATTCCGTTTTCGCCCGGTTGGCGCTCTCCGCCAGATCACGGGATCGCTGCAGTGCACGTTCGGCTTCCTTCTGCTCGGATATGTCGTATACATTAACGATGGTGTGCACCACCCCGTTGAGCAGTAATGGGCCGTATTCCAACAGTGCCTCAAAGCGCTCGCCATCGGCTCGATTGGCCAGCCATTCCTGCTCACTGTGGGAGCCCTTTACGGGCTTGGATATGGATTGATGATATAAATTGAAGTCAGGCAAATAGAGCGTAATACTGCGCCCCAACATAGTGTGTTCAGTAGCAAACATCTGGTGAGCCCGGCTATTGGCATTCACCACACAGCCTTCGCCATCCAACACCAACATGGCTCCGGGGGCCAGTTCAAACAGGGATTCAAACTCATCCCGCATTTGCTGCGCCAGTTTGATTTGCTGCTCCAGTACACTGTGTGCCGCACGGATTTCCCGTTCGGCGATTTTCTGCTGAATAATGTTACGCGCCACACCCAGGTAACCCGTGATCTTGCCCAGATCATCATAGATTGCGGTCACGGTAAGATTGACCGGAATCCTGCGACCATCCTTACGCAGGTAGGTCCACTCCCGCGATACCGCCACCCCCTGTCGAGCCTGGGCCACAAAGACTTCAAAACCTTCAACCTCATAGCCCAGTTTCAAGGTCAGGCGCTCACCCTCCTCCCGCACCTCCGCGTCATCATGAAACAATGCCGGGGTCTGTTGACCCACTATATCTTCTCGCTTGTAGCCCAAGAGACGTTCCGCGCCGGCACTGAACACCTCAATGAGCCCTTCCTGATTGGTGGCAACAATGGAAAACTCACTGGCCGCCTCAATCACCGCATTGAGTTTGTCCTCGGCGGTTTTAACCGCCCGCTGAGCACGTACCAGTTCGCTCACATCCCAATTCATCCCCACCATGCGTACTGCTGCGCCACTGTTGTCACGAATCACAATACCGGCTGCCTGCAATGAACGATAACTGCCGTCATTGCGCTGAATTCTGAACTGGGTTTTGTATTCCGCCTTGCCGGCCAGGGCATCGTTCAGATTGGTTTCGGCATGCAACACATCATCAGGATGCAGCTTCTCCCGCCACTGGGGTACGGCCAGGGGTTCATCATAGGGGCCAATTTCATACAACTGACGCATGCGGTTATCCCAATAAATCTCACCGCTTTTCACATCCCAATCCCACAGTGCAAGGTCCACCGATTGGGAAGCCAGGTTCAATCGTTCCCCCAGTGTGGTTAATTCGGCTTGTCGGCGCCGAATCTCATCCATGGCCAAACCCAGGATCATCGGGCCAAAGATAACCGCCGCACTGGCCGCCCAGATGCCACGGGGATCATCCTGGGCATTCATCAGGGGGAACGCCCACCAGCCCCAGGCAATGCCGGCCCCCAATACCAGAAATACCAGATTCGCCAACACGGCAACCCGCAACATTCCGTAGGCCAGGGCCACCGCCATTAAGGGTAACGCCAGGTAAGCAAACGGATGCAGCGCAAAGGTCAGAACAATAAAGCTGATGACAAAGAGGCCGCCCAATTGCACCAGCACCGAAGTCAAAACTCCGCTGGTCAGCCGGTTGCTCTGGTCCATATTGAAAAATGCGAGGGAAGGCAGCAATAAGAGCACGGCTCCGATGGTCTCTCCCAACCACCAGTTCATCGCTGCGGTACTCCATTCAACCGGATTGGCCAACCAGACAAGGGTTGCCCCAATCGCGGCGGAAACGGGGGCGGCCAGCAACAAATACCCGGAAAAAATATAGGCGGAATCACGTACCGTAAGTGCTCTGCCGTAGAATGGCCCCAACAGCCCCACCGCGACCATAATGCCGGCCAGCTTGGCAACCGAACAACCCAACGAACAGGGCAGGCCGCTGCCATATAACCAGGCAACTATGACATTGGCGAGGAAGACCACACCATAGAGATAAAGCCGTTGGGAACGGCGGCTGGCCATAACCCAGACGACGGCCACACTGGACGGCAGCCAGACCAGGGCAATACCTTGGGCGTCACTGGCGACCCCATAGGAAAACACCGCCAACAACAGATACAATGCCGCTAGCGATGCGCTGTTCAAAAACGCCCCTGACCGACTAAGGTTCACATAACACCAATTTTAGGGTTGAGATCATGCTCTAATCTATCACTCGATCGCTCACCACCGCCCTGTTACGGCCATTGGCTTTGGCTTTATACAGCGCATCATCCGCATCACTCAGCAAACTGGTTGGCAGGCTGCGGCCATCGGGCACACAACTGGCCAAACCAACACTGATGGAGACGTGTGCGGCCACCTCCGACTGGGCATGAGGCAACTGCAGATCCCGAATACTTTCGCACAGCCAAAGTCCGATTTTTTGCGCTTCGCCAAGTTCTGTGTAGGGCAATATAACGGCAAACTCTTCACCGCCATAGCGTGCCACTGTTTCCCCGGGCCGCCGCAAAGCAGAATGCAGCCCTTTGGCCACCTGCCGCAAACATTCATCACCCTGCTGATGCCCGTAATGGTCGTTATACGCTTTGAAAAAGTCTACATCAATTAACGCCAACCCCAGAGGGCTGCGCTGGCGCTGATGCCGACGCCACTCTTGCGCGTACTGCTGATCAAAATAGCGTCGGTTATAAATTCCGGTCAGCCCATCCTGCTCAACCTGGCGGTGCAGCTCATCCGCCTGCTTTTTTACCAGCAACTGGGTTTTCACCCGTGCCCGAACCAAGGGTGCATTCAACGGCTTGGTAATGAAATCCGCTGCCCCGGCCTCCAGTGCAGCCACCTCGTGATCTACGGAACTGTGGGAGGTCACAATAATAACACTGCAATTGCGGGTAGCCGCATCCGCCTTCAATTGCCGGCACACTTCATAACCATTCATACCGGGCATTTCCACATCCAGCAAAATCAGATCCGGCTTGGTTTTCATGGTCATAGCAATGCCGGACTGTCCTGAGGTGGCAAAAATAACCTGGCCGAAGTCACGGATAATAAGGCTTAATGCTTTGATGCTCTTGGGATTATCATCGATGATCAGTATCACGCTGTCGCTGAGAGCAGGGGCCTGATTCTGGAAGGCTATCGGCCTGCGTCATGTAATTCTATCCCTCTAGGCAGGATGGTTCTCATCCGTGGGTACCAGCCTAAGAATAGCAAATACAAACCAAATCGCCGAATTCTATAAGGAACAGAATGTCATCAGGTTAGTCCGGAATCGCACCGGTGCACAGGTCACCCCGCTCAAAATGACCCGTGCACCGGGGATCCAACCCGGTTTAGGCAGCGTCCGTCTGCTCGTCATCCTCCACCGAGGATCGAATCAGGTAGTCGAACGCACCCAGTGAGGCTTTTGCGCCTTCACCCATGGCGATGATGATCTGCTTATAAGGTATTGTGGTGACGTCTCCGGCGGCGAATATGCCCGGTACTGAAGTCTGGCCGTGGGCATCAACAATAATCTCGCCACGGGGTGCCAGTTCGATGGCATCCTTGGCCCAAGCACTGTTGGGCACCAACCCGATCTGGACAAAAATACCCTCCAGCTCAAGTTCGTGCATGCCACCATTGGTGCGATCTTCGTAGGTCAGGCCCACCACCTTATTGCCATCGCCCAGCACTTCTTTGGTGAGGGCCGACACAATCACCGTCACGTTGGACAGGCTGTTCAGTTTCTTTTGCAGCACCGCGTCCGCCCGCAACTTGTTGTCGAATTCGATCAGGGTGACATGGGAAACAATGCCGGCAAGATCAATGGCTGCCTCTACCCCGGAGTTGCCGCCGCCGATAACGGCCACCCGCTTACCCTTGAACAAGGGGCCATCACAGTGGGGGCAGTAGGCCACCCCCTTGCCGCGGTATTCCTGTTCTCCCGGCACGTTCATTTCGCGCCAGCTGGCACCTGTTGCAATCAGCAGGGCCTTGGATTTCAAAGTGGCACCGTTCTCAAGTTGAACACCTTTCTGTGAACCGGTAACCAGGCCAACCGCTTTTTGGTTGGTCATGATATCCACTTCATACTGGCGCACGTGCTCTTCCAGCTGTGCCACCAGTTTCGGGCCCTGGGTTTCCTGCACCGAAATAAAGTTTTCGATTGCCAGGGTATCCATCACCTGACCGCCGAAACGGTCGGCGACGATGCCGGTGCGGATGCCTTTACGGGCGGCATAGATCGCAGCCGAAGCACCTGCCGGACCACCCCCCACGACCAACAGATCATAGGGTTCTTTGTCATTAAGTTCCTGCGCTTGACGTTCGCTGGCCTTGGAGTCCGCTTTATTGAGGATTTCTTCCAGGGTCATGCGGCCGGCGCCAAATTCCTTGCCATTCAGGTAAACCGTGGGGACAGCCATAATCTGACGGCTATCCACTTCGTCCTGGAACAGGGCTCCATCGATCATGGTGTGCTTGACATTGGGGTTCAGCGCCGCCATCAGATTCAGCGCCTGCACCACCACCGGACAGTTGTGGCAGGAAAGGGAGATATAGGTTTCGAACTCGAAATCCCCTTCGAGCAGGGCAATCTGCTCCAGCAATGTTTGATCTTCCTTGGGAGGGTGACCGCCCACGTGCAACAGCGCCAATACCAGTGAGGTAAATTCGTGCCCCATGGGCAACCCTGCGAAACGCACTGAAATGTCTTCACCAGGGCGATTGATACGGAACGACGGCTTGCGTTCTGCGTCGTCACGCACTTCCTTCACGGTGATCTTGTCAGTCAGGGAGGCCACATCCTGCAGTAAAGCCAGCATTTCTCCGGATTTGGCAGAATCATCAAGGGACGCTACCAATTCAATTTTCTGTTTCAAATTGGTGAGGTAGGTTTTCAACTGGTCTTTCAAATTTGCATCTAACATGGGACACACACCTGATTACTGACTACAACGAACGGTTTAATAGTTTGCGATCCCGGAGGGGAGACCAGCTCCCCTTCCGGTATCGCCGCCAGCAAAATCGATCTTAGATTTTGCCGACCAGGTCCAAAGAGGGAGCCAGCGTGGCTTCGCCTTCTTTCCATTTTGCGGGGCATACTTCACCGGGGTGGGCAGCCACGTACTGAGCCGCTTTCACTTTACGCATCAGATCGTCAGCGTCACGGCCGATACCTTCTGCAGTGATTTCCATAGCCTGGATAATGCCGTCCGGATCCACCAGGAAGGTGGCACGATCCGCCAGACCCTGACCTTCGCGCATCACACCAAAGTTATTGGTAATGGTGCCGCTTTGGTCGCCCAGCATGTAGTATTTGATCTTGCCGATGGTTTCGGAAGCATCGTGCCATGCTTTGTGAACGAAGTGGGTGTCGGTGGAAACAGAGTATACTTCCACGCCCAGCTTCTGCAGCTCTTCATAGTGATCAGCTACGTCGCCCAGTTCAGTGGGGCACACAAAGGTAAAGTCGGCAGGATAGAAAAAGAAGATTGCCCACTTGCCTTTAACATCGGTATCGGACACTTCTACAAATTCGCCATCCTTGAATGCCATTGTAGTGAACGGTTTGATTTCTGAATTAATCAGCGCCATGTTTCCTCCTGGTCTAAGGTGTTGTTAAGCTGATGAAGGTATAATAGGGATTTACCGATCATATACAAAATTGATTGTTACTATATGATTGATAAAATTTCCATATCACCATTTATGCCTGACCAATACGTACTCAAATCAGGTAAAGTGGTGGGCCAAGTATAACAATCTGGGGGAGTTTTCATATGAAACCCGTCGTTTTTGGCATCTTTATGACATTACTGGTAGGCGCCGGGCTGGCTTGGTTGTGGCATTCCGAACAAACACCACCACCGCCGCCTGCTCCGGTTGCCGACCAAGAAACATCGCAGCCCCCGGCAGCAAAGGAAGTACACCCCGTGATACGGGATTTACCGTCCACTTCTGCCCTGCCCGACGCTGAATCCGCCGCTGCCCAACCTGCAGGCAACATACCAACTCTGGTGGAGGCACCCGCTGAACTGGATCAAAGCGACCAACAGGTGCTGGCGGCAGTAAAGGATCTTTCCACTTTAGCGGTGCAGTGGCTTACCCCTAAAGAGCAGCTGCGCAAGTGGGTACTGCTGGTGGACAACATGGCCATGGGCAAGGTGCCGGTGAAAAACCGGCCCTTGAGCGTTGCCATCGCGCCATTTGCCGTCACCGGCAGCGAAGCTGAACCCGTACTGGCACAAAGCAATTACGCAAGAACGGAACCACTGGTGGACGCGTTCGTGGCCCTGGACCCGGAGTTGGTAGCCCATTACTACCGGGCCTGGAGCCCTTTGCTGGAGGAGGCGTACAAAGAGTTGGGCCAACCCGGCGCGTTCCACGACCGGATGCTGGCTGCCATCGACCGGGTTTTATCGGTCCGGCCTTTGGCGACAGAAACCATAAAGCTGAAGCAACCCGCGGTGTACTATCGCTATGCCGATCCAGAAAAAGAGGCTGCCACTGACGTGGAAAAACTGTTGTGGCGCATGGGCCCCCGTAACACCGTCCGCATTCAAAGCCAGCTCAGGGAAATCAAGCCGGCTCTGACCACGCCATAAATACCTTACCAGGTATCCACGCACGGGCGTTTTTTGCCATGCCGCGCCCGTGGCCGCGGTGCTGACTGTAAGCCTGCCACAATCCAGTGCCGTGTCTGCGCCGGATCAATAACGTCGTCAAACTCAAAAAAGGTGGCGTTGTTGACGGCTTTTCCCCGCTCAACCATTTCCGCCACCATTTCCTCAAAACGGGCCTGCCGTTGTAGCGGGTCTGCTATGGCGTTCAGTTCCTTGCGAAACCCCAGTTTCACGGCCCCTTCCAATCCCATGGCACCGAATTCCCCGGTGGGCCAGGACAGGGTGAACAACGGTGCCTTCATGGAGCCGCCTGCCATGGTCATGGCGCCCAGGCCATAGGCCTTACGCAACACCACCGTAAAGAAGGGCACGGTCAGACTGGCTGCGGTTACAAACATTCGGGCCGCGTGACGCACCAGCGCCGTTTTTTCCACTTCCGGCCCCACCATGATTCCCGGTGTGTCACACAGGAACAATAAAGGAATATCAAATGCATCGCACATCTGCATAAAGCGGGACGCTTTGTCGGCGCCGTCGGCGTCCACAGCACCCGCCAGATACTCCGGATTATTGGCAATGACACCCACCGCACGCCCTTCAATCCGGGCCAATGCGGTGACCATTCCCTTTCCGAACCCGGATCTCAGTTCCAACACCGAATCAATATCACATAACCCGTCCATAACCGCCCGCACACTGTAAACCCGCAGGCGGTTTTCAGGAATAAGTGTCCTCAGCAGGCGCTGGTCCGGAGCCTGCCATTGCGACAGGTCACCCTGAAAGTAGGAAAGGTAGCGTTTCGCCGTGGCGGTGGCGGCCTGCTCATCCTCCACCACAATATCCACCACACCATTGCCGGCCTGAACCGAAACCGGGCCCACCTCTTCCGGCCGATACACACCCAGGCCGCCGCCTTCGATCATGGCAGGGCCCCCCATACCGATATTGGCGTTGCGGGTTGCGATGACCACATCGCAGCAGCCCAGCAACGCGGCATTACCGGCAAAGTTACGGCCACTGGCTATGCCCACCAGGGGCACCAACGCCGACAGTCGAGCAAAATACAGAAAGGCAAGGCAGTCCAGTCCGGCAGAAGACCCCAAACCATCGGTATCACCCGGACGGCCACCGCCCCCCTCACTGAACAACACCACCGGCACCTGCATGCGTTCCGCCAGTTCGAACATGCGGTCTTTCTTGTGATGGTTTTGAATGCCCTGGGTGCCCGCCAGCACGGTGTAATCGTAAGTCATTACCACACAACGGGCGGCATCATCACCGAACAGCTCACTGTTGATGCATCCCAACCCCGTGACCATGCCATCACCGGGTGTGTTCTCCATCAAATCCTGCAGCGTACGACGTCGCCGCTGAGCGGCAATCACCAGTGGGCCGTATTCAACGAATGAGCCGTCATCGCATAAATCGGCAATGTTTTCGCGGGCTGTACGTTGCCTCTTGCCATGACGCCGGGCAACAGCGTCCGGCCTGTTCTCATCCAGCCCGTATGCGTGACGGTCAATGCATTCCTGCAAGTCGGGGCGAATGGCATCCGGATCCAGTACCTCATCCTGCTGCGCTGATTGCCCCTGCTGATCGCTCAACTGGAACACCAGCAAGGGTTGCCCTTCCATTACCCCATCACCGTCCGCCACCAGAAAGGATTCCACATAACCGGTACCGGGTGCTTCAATGACATGCTCCATCTTCATGGCATCCATGATCAACAGGGCTTCACCCTTATTCACCTGCCGGCCACATTCAACACTGATAGCAACAACGGAGCCCTGCATGGGGGCCGCGATGCTGTTGTCGGTCAACACCCACTGCGGGCCTGACTCATCCGCTCCGGCGTCGCGCGCCGGCAGCAGACTTTCTTCGGGTTGGGTTAATTCCGCCATGTGAGCATCGATAAAGCCCGTATCCACCGCGCCATTCAATACATCCGGGTGGCAGGCCAGATTGCGCAATACCGACAGATTGGATGCCAATCCGCCGATCCTGAATTCCTGCAGCGCCTGGGACAGCTTACGCAGGGCGGCGGAGTGATCCGGCCGCGCACTGTGCACAATGAGTTTGGCCACCATGGAATCGTAGCGGGGGCTGGTCTGGTAACCACTGTACACATAACTGTCCACGCGCACACCGTGTCCACCCGGTACATCCCACGACGTAATCCTGCCGGCGGCGGGTTTTACCTCACCATCGGCCTGCAAAGCCTCCAGATTGATGCGCGCCTGCACCGCAAAACCGGAGGGTGACAGGCCATCCACGTGCAACTCAGCCAGCGGAGCAGCAAAGGCCACCGCCAGCTGCAACGCCACCAGATCCAGACCCAGAATGGTTTCAGTAACAGTATGCTCCACCTGAATACGGGGATTGGCCTCGATAAAAACAAACCGGCTATCACCGGCTTGTTCAAATACCAGAAACTCAAAGGTACCCAAACCGCGGTAGCCAACACGCTGCGCCATGGCCAATGCGGCCTCAAATAACCCGTGCTTAAGCGTAGGGGAAAGATGACAACTGGGTGCCATCTCGATGACTTTCTGGTGGCGTCGCTGCAATGAGCATTCACGTTCATACAGATGCACACAGTCACTACCGTCACCCAGCACCTGAACCTCGATGTGGCGCGCCGCCGCGGCCCACTGCTCAACATATACCGAACCATCGCCGAACGCGCTTTCAGCTTCCGACTGACAGCGGGCGTAGGCTGCAGCCAGTTGCGCACTGTCTCTGACCACCCGCAACCCACGGCCACCACCACCAGCAATGGCTTTGATGGCCATCGCGCTGCCGGCCGGCAACTGAGCGAAAAACGCCTCTGCCTGCTGCAGCGAAACCGAGTGATCCATTCCCTGCAGCACCGGCACCCCACACTCTGCCGCCAGCGCCCGCGCTCGGGCCTTATCGCCAAACAGCGCCAGCGTGTCTGCGTCCGGCCCCACAAACACCAGACCAGCCTGTTCGCAGGCACGGGCAAAATCGCTGTTTTCACTCAGAAAGCCGTAACCCGGATGCACACCATCGCACTGATGCTGCCGGGCGATGGCGATCATCTGCGCCTGATCCAGATAAGCGGAGGCACCGGACCCACTCAAGGGTACGGCAATATCGGCTTTCAATGCATGCAGGGACAGGGCATCGTCTTCAGCGTACACCGCCACGGAGCGCCACCCCAGTTCAGACAAGGTACGAATTATACGGACGGCGATTTCGCCCCGATTGGCAACCAGAATGGTTTTTGCGGTGTGACTCATCAGCGACTCCCAAGTCAAAACTGGAAGCCGCTATTAAATCAGAAATTCTTCTCCAACATCAAAACGCTGTTGTGTTCCTGGATCTTTACATACTCCAAATAGGACATTCCAAGTAGCACTTCCTGTGGATAGGCGCCTTCAATGACAACGGCCCTGACGTTTGGCACATTGATTTCACCCACCTTCACCGCGTTCAGCGTCACCACCCAAGTGGAAACCACACCGCTGGCGGTAACCGCCCGGGATTCCTGCCCGTCCATTTTATAGAGTAACCCCAGATTACGGGCCTGTATTTCATTCATGGCGACGGTGTTGGCGCCGGTATCCACCAGAAAATGGACCGGTTGACCGTTGATGCTGCCATTGACCTTATATTGATTGTTATCGTTCTTGCGAATGACCACTTGCGTGACGTCTGCTTGCTGGTAGGTGCCCCCCATAGCCATGTGCAGTGCCAGCTCATGCCGCTGGCCATCGATCTCGACGATGGCGCGGTGTGCGTTGGCATCCACCAGCGTCACCCCGCTACTGTGGGAGCGCCCTTTCTTCAGCATCACCTGCTGGCCATCAATCTTGAGTACCGCAGCGCCCTTGAACAGCCCTTCAACGCGCACCTCAGGGGCGGCGGTCAAGTGCGCCGCTGCCCCCCACATCAATCCTGCCAGTAACCATTTTCCAATCGCCATGTTGCAATCCTGCCTTACTGCTCATTTTCAGACTGGCGTCGCCTGCATTCAGGTCAATGCCACCTGCCCCGCGCATCATTCTATTATTCTATGCACGGCTGGTCTGTAACGGTACGTAGTAGGAGCATCCGTTTTTTGTTGTCCTGTACCTTAACCAATACGGTTGCAACCAGGCTCCTGACTGCACCCCCAGGCTACACCAAGCCAGAAAATGTAGAGAAATTCTGTGAGAAATTTCAAACCTTGCACACAATCCTACTTTAGTAGGTTGACTGGCCGACCCAGACCGCCCTAATTTTATTATTCTAAAAAGGTTTTTATTGCTCATTATTTTCGTTAATTTTCGTTTGGCCTAAATATACATTTCTTTACTTTCATTAGTGCGCCTATCGAATATAATTTCCAACATCGATCCGGTGGACGAATTTTGTCTACAAACACAACAACACCATAACAATAACCACATGCGCCGACCGCCCTGTTGCAAAAATCAACATGAGCGGGTCAGTTGCACCTGATCGTGAACTGAATGTACTCAGCGAACGGGAGCCCAGCGCAGATGGTCCAGACTCAGGGACGACGCAGCAAAAACCTCAGCATTGATGGCCGCTACGGCCGGCCCCTCAATGGCTTTATCTCCACATTACCTGATATGACGCTCGCGCCATGCTGAATGATCCTGCTCAATTCAGGAATATCGGCTGTTGGTTGCAGCACTGGGCCAATCTGTCGCCGGACAAAGTCGCCTTCCATTTTATAGGCGACGACGGCAACGAAACCGGCGCCCTTTCTTATCTGACGTTGTTGAACGACACGCAGCGGGTAGCTCACCAATTGCAACAACAGGCCAAGCCCGGCGATCGCGTTGTCCTCACCTATCAACCCGGGCTCGACTTCATCGTCGCTTTTCTCGGCTGTGTGCAGGCAGGGTTGATTGCCGTTCCGGTTTACCCCCCATCTTCACCCAAGGACTGGCCCCGTTTCGTAAAAATAGTATTGAACAGCGAAGCCCGCCTGGTTGCTACCACCCAGCAGCTGGCCCAACTATCACAGGCCGCGATCGCCATGACGCCTGAGCTGGCCGGCATCGAGTTGCTCAGCACCGACAGCCTGCAGGCAGAGGAAACAGCGCCGGTAACCTGTAGCGCCGACGCGAATACATTGGCATTTTTACAATACACATCCGGTTCCACCGGCAATCCCAAAGGGGTGATGCTGACCCACGGCAACCTGTATCACAATGAATGCCTGATCAAGGAATCCTTTCAACTGACCTCTGATGCCAAAGTAGTATGCTGGCTGCCGCAGTACCATGATATGGGGTTAATCGGAAACATTCTGGGCACGCTCTTCAATGGCATGACATCGATTCTGATGTCGCCGTTGACCTTTCTCAAGAATCCCTACCTATGGCTGAAGACCATCAGCGATTACCGCGCCACCCACAGCGGCGGCCCCAACTTTTCCTATGAACTCTGCGTCAAGCGCATTCCCGATGCGTTGCTGGCGACGCTGGATCTGAGTTGTTGGCAGCTGGCGTATAACGGTGCCGAACCCATTCGTGCAACCACGCTGCAGCGCTTCAGTGATAAGTTTCACACCTGTGGCTTTCAGCACACCAGCTTTCTGCCGGTATACGGCCTGGCAGAGTCGTCACTGTTGGTCACCCAGCATAGCATTGGTACTCCGGTTCACCTGTTCAGGGTCGACGCAGCCAGCCTGCAGCAGGGGCAACCGCAACCCGGCAATAACCGGGGCAGTGCTAAAACACTGGTCAGCAGTGGCAGGGTTCTGGGCCAGACCCTGCACATTGTCAACCCGCACACCGGCCACCGCTGTGCTGATAACGAAGTAGGAGAGATATGGGTTCAGGGCGACAGCGTTGCGCAAGGCTATTGGAAAAATCCGGAGGTATCCGCGGCTACGTTTGCCGCCTACCTGACCGACTCCGGTGAGGGTCCGTTCATGCGCACCGGGGATCTGGGTTTTCTGCGCGATGGCGACCTGTTTGTGACCGGGCGCCTGAAGGAAATGATGATCGTGGATGGGCGCAATTTGTACCCCCAGGACATCGAGGAAACCATACAAAGCACCAGCTCTTCATTGCGCGTCGGTTGTGGCGCGGTGTTCAGCCTGGACGACGAAGCAGTAATCGCAGTACAGGAACTTTCCAATCGCGCAGAGTATTCAGAACAGGAACTGGCGGAACTGGCGCAATCCGCCCTGCGTGCGGTGAACAGCCAGCACCAACTGGCACTGAAAAGCCTGATTCTGATCGAGCAGGGCAGCTTGCAAAAAACCTCCAGCGGCAAGATTCGTCGCACGGCCATGGCACAGCAATACCAGAACCACAAGTTGAAGGTGGTCAAGGCCTTTACGGCAAACGATTTCTTTTCCCGGCCTGAGCACGACAACCGCAACGTTACATCTTTATCCCAGGCCCATTACGAAGCGGCCATTCTCAATGTCATCGCCACAGAGCTGGGAATTAATGCCGAACAGATCAGTCCGCGAATGACCTTTGCCGACTTTGGTCTCGATTCAAAAACCCTGGTGGGTTTGGCCGGCATACTGGAACAGAAACTCAAGCAGCCACTGCCACCCCAATTGTTTTTCGATTACCCCAGCATCAGCAAGCTGGCGGAGTATCTTGGTGGACAGGGCGGGTGTGAACACGGCCCCCTCGCAACAAACCCGGACCCGACCAAGGCACAGGGCGACATCGCCATTATTGGTATCGGTTGCCGCTTTCCCGGCCAGGCCGATTCGGCAGAAGCGTTCTGGCAAATACTGGAACAGGGTATCGATACCATCGCGGAAACCCCCGCTTCCCGCTGGAGTACTCAGCAATACTACGATGCGGACATTCTGGCACCAGGCAAGATGGCCACCAAGTGGGGAGGATATCTGCAACGGGTGAAAGATTTTGACGCCGCGTTCTTCGGCATTAAAGACAAGGAAGCCACTTTGCTGGACCCACAGCAACGCATATTGTTGGAGACCAGCTGGCACGCCCTGGAACACGCCGGCCTGACCCCGGAATCAACGGCGGGTAAAGAGGTGGGGGTTTTTGTTGGTGTTTCCAATGTGGATTACGATCGCCACTGCAGCCGCATAGGCGCCTGCAGCGAGCCCTACGCCGGCACCGGCATCGCCACCTCCATTGCCGCAAACCGCCTCTCCTATTTTTACGATTGGCGCGGACCCAGCGTGGCGCTGGACACCGCCTGCTCATCGTCTCTGGTGGCCATTCACCAGGCCTGTAACAGCCTGCGACAACAGGAATGCAGACTGGCCTTGGCCGCCGGTGTCAATCTTATTTTGACACCGGACCTGAGTATCACATTCTCCAAAAGTGGCATGATGGCCGCCGATGGCCGTTGTAAAACTTTCGATGACAGCGCCGATGGTTATGTTCGTTCCGAAGGCTGTGGCGTAGTGATCCTGAAGCCGTTGGCAGACGCCATGGTAGACGGTGACCAGGTAATTGCCGTCATCAAAGGGTCTGCCGTTACTCAGGATGGGCGCTCCAATGGTATCACTGCACCCAACGGCCCGGCTCAGGTCAAGACCATCCGGCGCGCGCTGCACAATGCCGGCCTGCAACCCCGCGACATCCAGTTTGTAGAGAGCCATGGCACCGGCACCGAACTGGGTGACCCTATCGAATTGCAGGCCCTGGCCAATGCCTATAGCGAACAGCGCGAACACCCCCTGATGGTGGGCGCGGTGAAAACCAATATCGGCCATTTGGAATCCGCTGCGGGTATCGCCGGTGTGATCAAAACCGCGTTGTGTTTGCATAAGCAGTTGTTACCACGCAACCTGCATTTTAATACGCCCAACCAGCGTTTTGATTGGGCGCGCCACCCCATCCGGGTCAATGATCAGATCCAGCCCTGGTTAACCGAGGCTGGCGTGCCCCGGCGAGCCGGCGTCAGCTCATTTGGCTTTGGCGGCACCAACGCCCATCTCATTCTGGAAGAGCCGCCAACATCGAACATCGAGCCGAACCCGAACCCAACAACAGGATCAGCACGGTTGTTTTGTCTCTCGGCAAAGGATCGCAGTGGATTACAGGCTCAGGTTCGCCAATACGTGAACTTTCTGCAGCAGACAGATTGCGATCTGCAGACGCTGTGCATCAGCCAGAACTGCAATCGCACACATTTCGATGAACGCCTGGCGCTGGTCGCAGACAACGTGGCCGAGTTACAGCAAAGCCTGCGTCAGCTGAATTGGGCAAACCTGGGCAAAAACATCTTCTCCAGCAAACGCCGCCCGACCCGCAAGCGGCCTCACATCACCTGGATGTTCACCGGCCAGGGTTCGCAGCAGGCGGGCATGGGCAGTGCGCTGTACCAGCACAATCAGGCTTTCCGCCAGGCCGTTGATCACTGCCATGATCTGTTGCGCCAGTACTCCAGCATCGACTTAAAACGTTTTCTGCTGCAGCAGGATGATCCACAGGCCCAGGTACTGATTCATCGTACCGATCATACCCAGCCGGTTCTGTTCTGCTATGAGTATGCCTTGGCACAACTGGCACTGGACAGCGGCATGTACCCGGACACAGTGATTGGCCACAGCCTGGGTGAGATCGTTGCCGCTACCATCGCCGGTGTATTTAGTCTGGAGGACGGCTTGCGCATCGCCGTTGAGCGCGGCCGGCTGATGCAGCAGCTGGCGGAGCCCGGCGGTATGATGGCGGTGTTCGCCCACCAAGAAGACGTGGATCCCCTGTTGAGTGACTATCCGCTGGTATCCATCGGCGCCCTTAACGGTCCCGGGCAAGTGGTGCTGTCTGGTTGTGAACAAAGCCTGCGTGACTTGCAACAACAGTTTGAAGAACGGGATATTGACACCCGCCTGCTCAAGGTTTCCCACGGTTTTCACTCACCATTGATGGAACCCATGCTGGCTGATTTTCGAAAAGTTTTGGGTACAGTCACCTTCAGGCCGCCATCTATCCCCCTGGTATCCAACGTCAGTGCCCAATACGCGGATGCAGAACTGGCCAGTGTGGAGTACTGGTGCCGGCACGTGGTTGCGACAGTAAATTTTCTGGGCGGATTACAGCAAATTGCCAAGCATCAGCACGGCATTCTGGTTGAGTTGGGACCCAAGGCAACCTTAAGCGCCATTGCCCAACGCAGCCTTGATCGCGACAGCGTGCGTATTATCCCGTTGATGCGTGAAGGGCAAGCGGAGATGCAGTGCCTGCTGGAGGCCATCGCCCAGTGCTACACCAGCGGCATGAATATAGAATGGCAGCGTTTTTTACAGGTACAAAACCGACCCCGGCTTCCCCTGCCGCTGTATCCGTTTCAACGCAAGTACTATTGGCTTGAAGGCTCGTGGCTTGAAGGCACGGTGTCCACGTCTGCGCAAAACCAGGTCAGCAAAGCCCAGAACACGTTCCACCCTTTGTTGGGGCAGCGTCAGCATTCACCCTATCTGAAAAACGGTGAAATGCATTTTGTTGCCCATCCCGGATTGGATGCCGGCAACTGGGCCAGCACCTTTAAACAAACTGATGTTATTCATTTTCATCTCAGCCACTTTCTTGAAATGGCAATGGAAGTGGGGCACGAAGCTTTTCGTAGCAACAGACTAACCCTGCAGGATTTGGAGTTGCATCGGCGTATGCGCACCCATCGCGGTGATACGCAGAGCATTCATACCATCGTCGAGCAGCGGGCCAATAACGAGCTGCGGGTTCACTTCTATACGCAGGAAAATGACCATCGTGATGAAGAGCAATGGGCGCTGTTGAGTTCGGTCAGCATTGCGCCGTCCTTCGGCGGCCGCCAACCGCGGATAAAACCGCTGGAGATCGACACATCGGCCGCACCTGACGTGGACATGTCGCAGTTTTTCCAGGCTGGGAAAGCTGCCCACACAGTGTACTGCACCAACGACAAGAACGTCGTAAGCGCCACGCAACTGCAGGGCAACAG
The DNA here is from genome assembly GCA_002471665.1 of Gammaproteobacteria bacterium UBA7310. Classification (GTDB taxonomy): domain Bacteria; phylum Pseudomonadota; class Gammaproteobacteria; order Pseudomonadales; family Ketobacteraceae; genus Ketobacter. The sequence continues at coordinate 82,670 of DKQK01000057.1, read as the reverse complement.
CATGATCTGTGAGATGGATTTCTCCGAACTGATCGCCGGCAGCACCTCCCCTTTATGGATCAAGCCGGAAGCCATGCAGGCCCTGTATCAAGTGGTGGGCTTCTTTTGTGAATCCTTACGCCAGAATGATGCGCTGCATCCCGGTGTGGAATTTACACCCTACAGCGTACGCAGCTTAGCCTGGTGCGATGAATTACCGGCCCAAGGTTTTATCCAACTCACCCATGTCGGTTCCTGGAATGAAGAGGCCGAGCACACCGAACTGGACGTCTTGATTCTGGACACAGGCGGCCATTGCCGGATGAAAATCGAAGGCATGCTGCTGCGATCGCGCGTTCAAAAAGCCAAGACCGTGGCGGAAAAGGTACGGGAGGTGGGTATGGAGGAACGCATCGACATTATCCGCAACCTGATTGCCCACAGCCTGGCGTCCAATCTGGGTGGGCAGGCCATGGACATCGATCTGAACCATTCCCTGGGTGAGCTGGGCGCAGATTCCATTACCGTGATTTCCACTCTCTCCCGCCTGAAGAGCGAATTGAAGCTGGAGATCCGCCCGGGAGACCTCAATAAAGCCCGCTCAATTGAGGATTTCGTTATCCTGCTGGCCGCCAGGCTCGGCAACCACGACCAGAATCCCAGTACCCAGGTGCGCGGTAATTGTGCCGTCATGCGTGAAGGTCACGCCGGCGTGCTGCCCCTGTTCTTTGTACACCCCGGTAACGACGGCGCCCTGAATTACCTGGATATGGCCAACGCCTTTGGCGATGACATACCTCTGTACGTGATGTTGCCGGACCTGAACGAAGATCATCACCCCCGCACCCTAAACAGCGTAGTGGATCTGCTGGTTAATGATATCCGCGCCGAACAACCCCACGGCCCGTATATGCTCGCCGGCTGGTCTTTAGGGGCCACCCTGGCGGTGCTGGTGGCCAACCAACTGGTACACCAGGGAGAAGAGATCAAATTCGTCAGCGTGGTGGATGCTCCCTGCCTGTTGGGATCCTCGGTAAGTGCGCAAACTCTGCAATACAGCATTGAACAAATCACGGCACACCAGGCAATGATGTCGAAACAACGGGCAGTGCGCTACAAAGCGGAGTTATTCGAATTGTATTCGCAAGCGCTGCAATCCAAACCCATGTCGTTAACCTACGAGCTACGCCATTTCCAAACCGGGCCCACCCATGAAAATCTGATCGCCAACGCGGCGGCGGGGGAATGGAACAAACTCACCAGTCGCAAGATCCACTCGCAAACCATTCCCGGTGATCACCTGAGCCTGTTCAAATCCGGAAATGTGGAAACCCTGGCTTCGTTTTTGCGTAAGCTGGTACGCAGCAACGCCACCACCAGCAACCGCTTTCTGCAAACCACACTGGAGCGCAGCAACCTGAGCCAATCGGTGCTGACAGGCACACCGGAACGCAATGAGCAGGATCGCCCCTGCGCGACACTGAGAGTGGACGAGGATCACCCCTACTTTTTTGATCACGAGCTGGACCATATTCCCGGAATTCTTATTTTGGCAGGTGCCTGGGAACTGGTGTGCCGCTCAACCCAGGAATACGACCCACTGAACCCGTTGCTGACGCGCAGCGTGGGGCAATGTTCGCTGTTGTTTGACCGATTTGCGGAAAAAGACCGGTCACTACACTACGAATTGCAGTGCAGTGGCGGCGGCGCCCACAGCATTCAGCTGGAATGTTATATCAATCAAGGCGGCCAGCGTATCGGAACGTTCTTTCTGCGGCTGGACTATCATCATCGCAAACCGGCCATGGTGCTGCCTGCAACCCGCCAGATCATGACCTCCGGTATGGCATTGCTGCACAAGCAAATCGAATCCAATGTGTTGATCAACCAGCCCGAGCAATCGGAAACACGCTGGGAATGTCGGCCCCAACTGCCGGAAGCAGGTCATTACCTTGGCCACACATCCCTGGCCTACAGTTGCCTCAATCCGATTTATGTACTGGAAGCAACCCGTCAGTTTCTGACTTATCTGTCCCACGAACAATATGGTGTGGCCATGGGCACCCACGTCAATCTGATCGACATCAAACTGGAGTTCCGCAACGTCATTGATTTCAATGCCGACGTGCGTCTGGTATTGGCCCCCAACAGCGGCATCATGGAACAGGATTCGTTTCAAACCATCACCGTGCTGTGGCAGCAAAACGGCAGTACGGTGGTGAGCAGTCAAATTACCGCCCAGGTGACCCGCCTGGAAACCTATACCCAACAGAGAGCACGTTAACGTAAAGGCAAACATCATGAGCGAAACCGGCACCCGCGATTTCAGAAACAAAGTCCCCCTCTATACCATGCTGTCAGCCATCGTGCTGTTTACCCATTTCGCCACCCTTAAATTGCAACACTGGGATGGGATAATGTGGTTGGTGGGGCTGGCTACCGGCCTGGGCTACATCATCTGGCTGATGTCTGAAGCCAACGTTTCCATAACAGAACAGGAAAAAGGCGCAACCCAAAAGGACCGTGGCACCTGCGAACTCTATGTTTTCGGCCGCATCCTTACGGTATTCAGCGCCATTATTCTGGACACCCAATGGCAAGGCTTCAGTTTTATCATGCTGCTGGGGTTTGTTCTCTTTGCCGGCGGCATCGCTTTCCGCCTCAATGCTATCGACACCCTCGGTAAATTCTATTCCCACCGGGTGCGGCTCGTAGAAGCACACAGCGTGGTCGATACCGGCCCCTATCAATGGGTACGCCATCCGGCCTATACCGGAATGCTGATGGCCCACCTGGGATTTGTGCTGGTGTTCTTCAACATCTATGCCTGTCTGGCATTGTTGCTGGTACTGGCTCCGGCCATCGTGAAGCGTATCATAGTTGAAGAGACGGCACTTTTCGAACTGCCGGGTTATCCGCAATACGCGGAATGCCATAAGCGTCTGGTACCTGGAATCTGGTAATGAACATTGTTCTGCTGGGTGCCAATGGATACGTGGGTCGCGCCATCATGCGGGCTGCCATCGCCTGCCCGCAGCACGTTCAGGTGTGGGCACAGGCGCGCACCACTGATGATCTGCAAACGGCTCACAACGTTCGCTTGTTCAAAGGCAGTCTGGAGCAGGTGCACCCTGAGCTGTTTCCGAACGTACCCCACGTATTAATCCATGCGGCGGGTAAAAACATCGACCATGACGGCAGCGGCTATCATCACACCAATGTGGAAGGCACCCGGCAACTGCTGTCCTCCTGTAATGCGCACACCCTGGGTGTTCTGTACCACAGTTCACTTTCGGTATTGGGGCAGCACAGGCAACAGCAGGTTTCGAACACGGCTCGGCGGGCACCGGGCACTGCCCTGGCCCGTTCCCGTGCCGCCGCCGAAGCGCTGGTATTGGAATACTGTAAACAGCACGCCATCAACGGTTATTGCCTGAGGCCACGTTTTATATTCGGTAAGGACGATGCGTTTGTAATGCCGGCATTAATCAGGCTGGCGGCAAAAGGAACCTATATTGGCGACGGCAGTCAGCAGTATTCCATCATCGATGTGGACGATTATGCCAAGCTCATGCTGGAGCTTGGCCGACGCATTGATACACAGGCGCTACCCTGTGAACAAATCCCCCTGAACATGGGTTATCAGCAGCCGCTGTCCTTTGCTTCCATGTTCAGCACGTTGCAGGGGCTTCAGCCCGGCACCGGCATCAAACGCCGTATTCCTTACCCGGCGGCACTGGCTACGGCCTGCAATCTGCTGCCGTTCCAGAAGCTGAAGTCCCTTGCCACCCAACTGCAATTGATTGGTCTTGATCACTACAGTGATATCAGTGAGACCCGCTCGCGTTTGCACGACGATATTCTGTGCCGGGACAGCCTCGAGTATTTCCGCGAACTTGCTCAACATTTCAAGGAATCATCATGCAACTGACCATCGACTACCGCCAGCAACCAAACGAACGACAGGTTGGAGGCAAATTCGCCAAACAGGCTGACCTGATCGCCGCGGGCTTACCCGTACCCAGGTTCGTGTGTCTGACGCGGGATTTTTATACCGAGGTGACCCGCCCCATTCAGGGCGCGCTACGGGAGGTACTTCACGCCATCGACTTCAACCGCCACCAGAGCATTCTGCAAGGTTCGGATCAGGCGCAGGCGTTAATCAGTGGCCTGGAGCTGACCCGCGAGCAGCAAAACACCATATTAGGCAGCTTTGATGGCCTGTTCGCCATGGACACACTGGTGTCGGTGCGTGCCTCCACGGTGGGCCACAAACTGGAAGAGAGCGAAGATTCCCTGGCCAACCCCTTTGCCGGTATGAGTGAATCCTTTCTGTACGTGCGCCGCGATCAGATTCTGCAACGGGTCAAGCAGTGTTGGGCCTCCGGTTTCTCGCAGGAATCCCTGATTTACCGCCAGCAGCAGCAGATGGACCTGATGGGTTTCAGCGTTGCCGTGGGCATTCAGGCGATGGTCTTTGGCGAGCGTTCTTTTGTGCTGTTTACCGCCGACCCCAAAACCGCTGCTGCAGACAAAATCATCATTGCCGGGCATGGCATTGGTGAAGGGGTTGTGCAGGAAAAAGTGGCCGTGGACCACTATTTTATCAGTGGCAAAACTGCGGCCATCACCCACACCATTGCAGACAAGACCAGCCAACTGGTGTTCAACGAGTCCGATGGCTACGGCCTTACCGAAACGGTGGTGGCTCCAGCACTGCAAAATGCGCCCTGCCTGACGGATGCCGAAATCAGGCAGTTGGTGGAGGCCGGCAGCAAAGTGGAAGCGCTGTATGGGCTACCCCAGGATATTGAAGGCACGTTCACCGCTGATGGAACATTCTATCTGCTGCAAACCCGCCCCATTGCCCTGGACTTTGATCGCCAACTGGTGTGGAGCAACACCAATGTTACTGAGAGCTATCCCGGCATCAGCAGCACACTTACCTTCACCCACGCCAAATATTTTTACCGCATCATCTTCCGTGACCTGTACCAACGCCTGAGCGTGAGCAATGAACAGATCTGGAGTAACTACCAGCCACTGGACAATATGATTGGTTACCTCAACGGCCGTATTTATTATTGTCTGTCGCATTTTTATCTGCTTCACAAACAAAGCCCACTGTTCCCGCTGTTCGCTGCCCATTGGGAAAACATGATTGGATTGCGATCTTCCTTTCACACCCAGGAACCCCACTCCTTCAAAGCGGCTGTCAGAAAATTGCGTGGCTGGGCCCGCTTTGGCAAAGCCTTGGCCTTGACCCTGGTGGATTACCTGGGCCATGACCGCGCCATGTACCACTACCACCGCTGGTGGGAAACCACCATCGCCCCCCTGCGCGGCCAGTCCTTTCGCGGCGAAGACCCGCTGACACTGGTAAACCGCTTCTATCAGGTGTGGACCGAAGTGGGTCGCCACTGGGGTGTCACCCTGACCACTGACGCCTATCTGATCCCCTTGTACGGCTGGAGCGAAGCGCTGTTCCGGAAATGGGATTTGGAACAGGACAACCCCGGACTGCTGTCGGATTTACTGTGCGGTGATGAACAGCTGCTGAGTGTGGAAATCATTCTGTCTGCAGTTAATCTGGCGGAGCAGGTAAGGGCGGATCAAACACTTGCAGCACGTTTTGCCAAAGACGACGAACACACCTTATGGCAGGCACTGGATCATGACGAACTACCCCGCGCATTCACCCGGGCGGTGCGCACCCATCTGCACCGGTTTGGTGATCGCGGCCTGCAAGAGCTGAAGGTGGAACAGCCCAGTTTACGGGACACCCCCTGGGTGCTGATGAAAATGATCCGCCAGTACGCCGCCCAGGAGGTGACGGTGGAAAGTTACCGCCAGCATGAATTGGATGTGCGTCGTCGCGCCGATTCCACCCTGGCGAGCCTGCTGCAGGATCAACCCTGGAAATTTAAACTGCTCAGCAAAATCATCCTGCCGCGCCTGCGACGCCTGATCCGCCATCGGGAAAATTCCCGCTATTGCCGCAGCGAGTTGTTTGGCTTCAGCAAGGAGATTTTCAAAGCCCTGGCCGCTTATCTGGTGTCCCGCAATGTGTTGCGTGATACCAGCGATATCTACCATTTAACGCAAGATGAGATCTTCGGCTACATCAATGGTATGGGTGTTACCGAAAATCTGCAGGCTCTGGCGGACTTGCGCCGTGGCGAGTTCGAGCAGTTCAGCCAGAGTGAACCCGCTGAACAGATCACCACTTTGGGTGCGGTACGGGATAACGACCTGGGGCCCGGGGACATGCCGCAGCCGGGGGACAACGCACTGGTGGGATTAGGCTCCAGCGCCGGGAAAGTCAGGGGCATAGCCCGGGTGGTGCAGGATCCCAACACGGTGGATACCAGCGGCGAGGACATGATACTGATCGCACGGGAAACCGATCCCGGCTGGCTGTTCCTGATGCTGGCCTCAAAGGGCATGGTGGTGGAGAGGGGCAGCATGTTATCCCACACCGCCATTACCGGCCGCAAGTTTGGAATTCCCACCATCGTAGCCTTGCCCAATGCCACCCGCGCCATTCCCGACGGCGCCCTGATTGAGATTGATGGCTGCTCCGGTGTGGTCACCATTCTTGAGCACAGCAAAGGAGCCGCGGCATGAACGACTCAGCGGGGATTGCCCAGAGCACCCGGAGCCACGCCCATTACTGGCAACGACTGAATCAGTTTTCCCGGATCATCTATGAACCCAAACAGCATTTGTTGTTTGCAAGCCTGTGGTTTCTATCCATCCAGGGATTGTTTGTCTTACACAGTGAAACGCACACCTGGCGTTGGGGGTTGCCCACACTGATATCGGTATTCACCTTTTTCGGCGTGCTGTTTGTGCTGCGCGCCATTGATGAGGTTAAGGATCTGGCCTACGACCAACAATACAACCCGGATCGCCCCCTGGTATCCGGCGCAGTGAGCATGATGGACATTCGCTCTTACGTCATTGTAGGCACCCTGCTCATGATGGCTGTGAACTTGGTACTTGCCTGGCCACTGGCTTTGTTTGTCATGTTGAACATCGGCTATGGTTTACTGCTGATGTGGCTGGAGAAAGCGATTCCGTTGATGGATCGCAGCCTGTTCTTCAATCTGCTGCTCACCTATCCGGTCAGCATTGCGCTGAGCTTTTATACCCTGTTGCAGGTTCAGTTCACCCATCAGGTGCACTTCAGCCCCGACCTGCTGTTGATCATCGGCTGCTATATTCTGGCTTTTCTCCATTTCGAAATCATCCGTAAAAGCATGTGGCAGAACCTGACAGCAGCCGGGGAAAAACTGTACTCAGCGGAAATCGGCACCGCAGCGGCGCTTACCCTGGGCAGCCTGTGCGGGGTGCTGGCGATCGGCGGCATGTTACTGATAAACCGGCCCTGGCAACACAGCGGCGCCGCCGCCCTCACCGGCTGGCTGCCCTTGCTGGGCCTGCTGTTTGTGGCACTCAGCCTGAGGTTGTTTCTGCGCCATCGAAACAGCCGCTTTAACCCGCGCCAGTTTTCCGTGCCATTTATTGTGAGTTTTTATCTGTTTAATTTGCTGCATGCCATCGCCGGTAACCAGCACCAACTGATATCAGGCTGGTAATGCACCATGGCGGATAACCAGGGGATAAACATGACCGAGTCGATGCCACGGGTATCCTTTCCACTGCACCGGCCCCGGCTCACATTAATACTGTGCCTGCTGTTTACCGTGGCCTGTGGTGTGGGCACCAGCCGCTACCACAACACCCTGGATTTCCGCTTTTTCTTCAGCGCCGACAACCCCCAACTGGCAGCCTATGAAGACCTGCAATCCACTTACGGATCCGAAGAGTTTGTTTTCATTGCCATCGCCACCAACGATGGCAGCCATCTGTTCAGTGAACACAATCTGCAGGCGTTGGCGCAGCTGACCGCAGCCGCCTGGCAAACACCCTATTCGCTGCGGGTGGATTCCCTCACCAATTTCCCCTACACCCTCGCCAACGAGGATGATTTTCTGGTGGAGGATTTGTTCAGCAGCGACGCCAATCTCAGCCAGGCCCATCTGCAACAGCGCGAGCAATTTGCCCTGCGGGAGCCAGCCACCGTAAACGCACTGATTTCGGCACAGGGTGATGTGGCCGGCATGCGCATTCTGATCAAGCTGCCCGGTGTAGACCGCGCGCTGGAAACGCCAAAGGTGGTGTTCTTTGTGCGCGATCTGCTCGCCCGGTTCGAGCAGGACCACCCTCAGTTCAATACGTATCTGACCGGCCAGATTGTAGTGGATCAAGCTTTTCCGGAATCCACCGCAGGCGACATGGCGTTTGTGTGGCCGGCGTTCTTTGTTGTTATGCTGGTACTGCTGGGCCTGATCTTCCGCAGCGTCGCCTTTGTTGTCTTTACCGTGCTTACAGCCGTGTGCGCCATCGGCACCGGCATGGGTCTGTTGGGATGGACCGGTATGAAAATCAACGCGGCTGTCACCGTGGCCCCCATCATGATACTGACCCTGGCCATCGCGGACAGTGTCCACATTCTCACCCGCTATCGTTTGTTCCGGCAACAGGGGCAGGATAAAGTCACCGCGCTGGGCACCAGCTTGTACCAAAATCAAGTGCCCGTGTTGCTCACCTCCGTGTTCACCGCAGCCGGTTTTCTCACCTTGCATTTCAATGACTCACCTCCCTATCAGGCACTGGGCTATATCGTTTGTGCCGGAGTGATTGCAGCCTGGCTGTATGCGACGCTGCTGCTACCGGCACTGGTGATGATCGCCCCCCACCGCATTCGGCAGCAAACGCTAAAGCAGGCCGGCGCGGCGGCGGGCATGGATGCCGTGGCGGACTGGGTTATCCGGCACCCCCGCGCGCTGTTCGCCGGCGGCCTGGTTGTGGTTATCGCCGGCTTGGCCTGCCTGCCGTTAAACCGCATCAATGATGATCCCGTTAAATACTTCGGCACCCAGCAAACCATGCGCCAGCATATGGAATTCGTCAACGATCGCATCACCGGCCTGGGGGCACTGAACTTTTCCATTCCAGTGGCTGCCGGTCAGCCTGTTACCCATCCGGATTACCTGAATCTACTGGATCAATTCAGTCAGTGGCTGGCACAGCAACCCCACGTGGTGCACGTGGATTCCATGGCGGACATTATCAAACGCCTCAATCAATCATGGCACAGCGATGATGCCGATTTTTATCAGGTTCCCAACGATCCCGAGGCCATTGCCCAGCTATTGCTGCTCTACGAAATGTCACTGCCCTTCGGCGGGGATCTGAGCACCATGATCGCACCGGGCCGTCAGGCCTCCCGGGTGCGGGTTACCATGAACAACACCGCCGGTGAATATCACATAGAACTGAATCAAAAGGCGTTCAGCTGGCTGCAACAGCACGCCAAGCGGCAACCGCAGATAATATCCGCCAGCGCACCACTGATGTTTGCCCACATTGGTGAGCGCAGCATGAAGGGTATGTTGATCGGCCTGATTGGTTCGTTGTTTGTCATGGGATTGGTGCTCAGCCGTTTGTTCCGCTCCGTCAAACTGGGGCTGGTGAGCATTGCCTGTAACGTACTGCCTGTGGCGTTGGCCTTTGGTGTGTGGGGCATGCTCAATGGCAATATCGATGTGGGCCTGACGGTTACCCTGGGGATTGCTTTTGGCATCGTGGTGGATGACACCATTCATTTTCTGGGCAAGTACCGCACCGGGCGTCAGCAACTGAATATGAATAGCGAAGATGCCGTGCGTTTCGCCTTTGCCCGGGTGGGGCCCGCCATCCTCATTACTTCGCTGATTCTCATTGCCGGATTTGCCATGCTTGGCTTTTCCGCCATGAACATTACCGCCAATACATCCATTCTGACCACCCTCACCATCGGCATTGCATTGCTGGTGGATCTGCTGTTCATACCGGCGCTGCTGCTTATATTCGATCGTACTGACCACAACCACCATTCCGAGGATCCCGTTCATGGATAACGCCAACTCCGCACCCATTGTCATTGCCGGCCCCGCACTGGGTACGCTGGCATTTGAATGGCTGTACTTTCCGACTCTGGCATTGACCGCGTTGGGCACCATGTCCTGGTTCCTGCACACAGGCCAGCATGTGGAAACCGCCTCGTTCGTTATTTCCGTATCCGTATTGTTGATTACCATGCTGTTTGAACGGGTCCATCCTCTGAACCCGCAATGGAACCAGTCACGGGGTGATCTGGGTCCGGATTTCAGCTCTCTGATTCTGGTAGGGGTTTTCGTGGAAGGTGCGTTAAAAAAAGCAGGCCCACTGATTGCACTGTATGCTTTCCTGGCATTGGATCTGCCGCAGAATTACCGTTTGATTCCGGATTCCATGCCACTGTGGGCCGAAACCCTGTTGGTGCTGCTGATCATTGAATTCGCCAAGTACTGGTTCCATCGCATGGGCCACGAGAACCTGCGCTGGTGGCCATTGCATTCCGTACATCACAGCGTCAAGCGCATGCACCTGCTCAATGGTTTTCGCATTCACCCGCTCTACCATCTGTGCACCTTTGCCCTGGGTGTCGTACCCTGCTACCTGATCGGTGCCAGCCAGGAGGCATTGATTCTGAACAGCGTGTTGCTGGCCATCGGTGGCTCCATTCAACACTGCAATATCAAACTGAGGTACGGCTGGCTGAACTACGTGTTCAACACCAATGAACTGCACCGCTGGCATCATTCGAAGCGCCTTGATGAAGCCAACCACAACTACGGCGCGGTGTTAATTGTATGGGATGTGATGTTTGGCACCCACTACTACCGCCCCGATGGCAGCCCGCAAGAACTGGGCATTCATCACGAAGAACGCTATCCCATGAACAACTATTGGAAACAGCTGTTAATCCCGTTTCGTTGGAAAGCGAAGATGATGGACTAAAATCAGAGTGCTTCGCTGTACTCAACGATCTGGTCACGGCCCTGATTTTTGGCTTTGTACAAGGCATCGTCGGCTTTATTGAGTAACAACTCAATGTTGTGATCGGACTGCAGATAGGCCACCCCGATGCTGGCCGTCATGCGCAGCTCGCCCGATGGGGTATTAATCACGATCTGCCCGATGGCCTGGCGCAAGCGTTGCGCCGTCTGCAATGTGCCTTCGCGATCCTCGCTCAACACCAGCGCAAATTCTTCGCCACCCAGTCGCCCCCACACGTCACTGTCGCGCAGGTTCTGCACCACAGAATCACTGAACACCCGCAAGGCTTCATCACCAATACTGTGGCCAAAGGTATCGTTGACCGACTTGAAGTGATCAATATCAAACATCATGATGCTCAAGGGCTGGTGTTTACGCAGTGCCAGATTCATCCGTTTTCCGGCCTCGATAAAAAAGCTGCGGCGATTATAAACCCCGGTTAACGGATCGGTACGGGCTTCATGTTCGGCGGCCAGTTTGGCCTGCTCCAATTCGCGGGTACGGGCCACCACCTGCGCTTCAAGTTCAGCCTTGGACATCTCCAGCTGCTCGGTATAGCGATGTTCCGCCTGATCTTTCTGTAAACGCAAACGGCGCACCTTGATCCCCATGGCGGCCATAATACCCAGCATCTCGACAAAAGAGGCAAACGCCGGCCAGTAATAATTCATAATACTGTGTTCCACCAGCCCCAGATCACGCAACGCCTGCACCACCAATCCCACCACCAACAGGCTCCAGGCCAGGGCAAACACCGCCGCATCCGTCGAGCCCTGGCGCCAACGCACCACACCGGCAACCGACATCATGGGGTACAACAACAGGGCAACGGTAATTGACAGCACAGCGAGCGCGGTGAGATTAAACAAGGCGCAAAACAGCAGAAACACCGCATTGAGCATCATAAAAATCAGCACATAATCGATGCGCGGTGTGTATTTTTGGGTTTGCAGAAAGGCCCGGGCAAACACCGTGCCCGCCAATACCCCGAAAGCACCACTGACCGAGAGATAGTTCCAGTGAAAGCCTTCTTTGATGAAGAATTGGTGGGTATAGCCCAGAATGGTACACCAGCTGACAATCTTGGAAAGCGCGTAAACCGCATAGATCAAAAAGGTCCGATCCTGCGTCGCCAGTGCCCCCACCAGCGAGATAATCGCCATCAGGAAGATACCACCAAACAGAAACATAATGATGCCCACTTCAGTGGTATGCACCTCCCGCAGGCGATCAGGGTTCCAGATCCGCATGCTGGGAAAAACAAACCCCGCCTGGTGCGAGCTGAACTTAATCAAAAATTCCTTAACCTGCCGGGCAGGAATCGTCACCCGCACCACAAAGCGATTGTGCACCACCGGCCGTTCACTGAAGGATTCGGCCAGAGACATGCGGGCAATATTACGATAATCGTCGCTGGAATCCAGGTTGCGGGTATACGCCTCCAGGGCAATCAACTGATGGTCCACGTATTCCAGATCAAGGGTAATTGCCTCATCCGTTACGTTGCGCAGGGCAAAGTGACTCCAGAAGGCACCGGGCTTTAAACCGGTGGAACCTGCGCTCTGCAACGGCTGAAAGGCACCGCGCTCAGAAATGCTGGCGGCAGCAGCAATATCCAGATCCCCATCCACATCGTGCAGAATCTCTTGCTGCCCGGTGGTTTTGGTGCCCGTTTCCTGGCCCCCAACATCAATGACATTCACCGCCAGAGCAAACTGGGGAAATATCAAAAGCACTGCTACTATCAATTTTAGAATCATGAAAAAGCCCAAACCGGGAAACAACGCAGGCCGATCAAATAAATCGAGCCTGGATAACTATAAATCAAAAACACCATTTAGACACGGTGACATTGCGAAGCAAGTGACATAGCGGACACTATGAATCAGACTGCCAGGATAATGAAGCCATTCATTTTCGCGGTAGTGCTGTTACTGACAGCCTGCCAGAATCAGGACAATAGCGACAAGGTACAGATCCGGTTTCATGAAGTGGATTGGTATGCCCAACGGGCTGCAGCCGCCTACCAGACTGAAGCGCTCATCAGGGCCACCTTTCCCGCCACCCAACTGGTGGCCACCAGCGCGCAGGGTAAGGTGCAATATTTTATGGAGCTGGACCACCAGCACCAGCGTCAGATCATCGCAGTGCGCGGTACCGACAACCTGCGCAACATTCGCGATGACGTGGCCTATATCGAATCCCGCAATCCCAAGCTGGGCATCTTCGTACACAACGGATTCGATCGGGATACGGACCAGATTTTTCGCGATATCCAACCCAAGCTGAACAAAAAATACACAACTATCGTCACCGGTCACTCCCTGGGTGCGGCCATAGCCACCCTACTGATGATGTATCTGTACGAGGAAGGTTACCCCCTGGGACCCTCCATCAATTTTGGCCAACCCAAGGTCACCAATCATGCCGGAGCGCAAAAATACCGCCACCTGCCGTTATTGAGAGTGGCGGATGAAAATGATCTGGTGCCCCTGGTGCCCCCCACCGATCTGTTGGACTCCCTCCATGGCGCCTACGAACACCTGGGCCCGGAACTGATCTTATTGCAAGGCAAGTACTACAGCTACCAAACCCAGCACCAGGTTCGCACCGAAGGTGTGGATTCCTTCTGGGACAACCTGGGCAATGAAAGCATCACCGAGCATTTCATGACGCATTATCTGCGCAATATCAACAGCAAGCTGGAGGGGGCAACAGCGGTTCCCTATGCCCAACGTGAGCGCTACATCCCACATTGATCCCAATAAAAACCTACCCATTCACCCACGGAGTACTCTGACATTATGCACACGCTAAAACACCTCTGCCGCGGCGCACTCCATTGGTTGCTGGGGATTCTGAAAGCCCTCTGGACGCTCTGGCTGAGCCTTGGCCCACGCTGGCTCAGGGTCACTGTTGTAGTGGTGGTGGTGCTGGCCATTGGTTGGCATCAGGCCCGCCTGTTTCTAACCCCCAACCTGACCCGGGAGACGGTTTACCAGGTGCGCTACCTGAATGATGGCTGGACCCAACAACAACGCCAGAATTTTTATTACACACCACAGGGCACTGAACTGCTGGGCATTGAGTATCAGTGGTTCATCAATCTGGAACTCCCTTTATCCCACGAACGGCTGGCCACCGATGACAATATGCGGGGCTGGGGATTCATCGTCACCCCGGGACAACAGGCCGATCCCTTGAACCCGGGTAACCTGCCCGTGGGACTGGGGCGCCATGTGGACCCCGGCACCGGCAAGGAACGCCTGGATATCGGTTGCGCCACCTGCCATACCGGCGAGCTGCACTACCAGGGTACTGCCCTGCGGGTGGATGGGGGCCAGGCGGTACAAAGCCTCTCCAATGCCAAACGGGGAGAATTCATTACCACCCTGGGGGCCTCTGTGTTCGAAACCCTGCTCAATCCCGTGAAGTGGAACCGCTTTGCCACCCGTGTTGCCGGCCATGACGAGGCGCAACGGGAGCAACTGAAAACTGAGATGTGGGCCTTCGCCGACCATATGAAGCACTTCATGCAGGGCGCCGGCAATCCCAAATACTACCCGGTGGAGGAAGGCCGCGGCCGCATTGATGCTGTCGGCCGCATCGCCAATGTGGTGTTCGGTTACGACATGGATGTGCCGGCCAACTATCGCCCCGCCGACGCCCCTGCCAGCCTGCCGTTTTTGTGGGATATCTGGCGCTTTGACTGGGTGCAGTACACCGGTTTCACCAACCAGGCCATGGCCCGCAATGTGGGTGAAACCCTGGGTGTGCTGGCACCCATCAAACTGGTGGATAAACAGGGCAACCCCCTGCCCGCCAGCGAACTGGGTGAAACCGTGGTGGATGTGGATGGCCTGCATTGCGCCGAAGGTTTACTGCGCATGCTGAAACCACCCAAGTGGCCGCAGGATATTCTGGGCAACATTGACTTCGAGCGCGCCCGGGCCGGCAAGCAACTGTTTGCCGATCACTGCCAGCACTGCCATGGCCCCCATATTTCCGAGCCTTATGCCTGGCCGGTTGCAGACCAGGCCAACCCGCAGATTCCCGGCCAGATCAACAGTAACTGGCAGTGGGATATGGCCGGCGACATCAGCCAGCAGGATGGCCGGCCGGTACGCCGGGATTGGCGCAGCACTATCTGGTCCATGCCGTGGATCAGCACCCAAGAAATCGGCACCGATCCCAAACTGGCGGACAATTACATGGACAACCGCTACGACGCCAGCAAACTGGTGCCCGGCTCAAAACCGGTGAATGCCGGGGATGGCTTACAGGTGCTGTTAAACCTGCTGGTACCAAAACTCTACGCACGTTGGGATATCACCGGCGCTGAAATCGCAAACTACGACGGCCTCAACGTGCCCTTTCGCATCGCCAATCAGCGGGCCTACAAAGCCCGCCCGCTGCACGGCGTGTGGGCGACGCCACCCTTCCTCCACAACGGCTCTGTTCCCAGTATCTACCACCTGCTGTCTCCACTGCAGCAACGCCCCACAACATTCTACGTGGGTAATCGTGAATACGATCCGCAGAAGCTGGGCTACCTGACGCACAAAACAGAAGGCAGTTTTTTTCATGACACCCGCATCCAGGGCAACCGCAATCATGGGCACCTGTTTACCGACGTGGACATACCCGGCCGCATCGGCCCCCTGTTAAGTGAAATGCAACGCTATGAACTGCTGGAATACCTTAAGGTGATGGGCAATCCCGATTTTGATGAGGCACTCAATGGCGATCCGCAGAACTGGGCCCGCTACAGCGCGCCGCCGCCACACCAATGGAGCGCCACCCGATGCCGCAACAATCATCTGCGCCACGGCATAGTGGAACAGGAGCCCAAGCCATGAAAAAAACCAGGATCATAAACGCAATCAGCGCCCTGTTGCTGGGCTGCTGCGGCATCGGCCACGCCGCCCCCCCCACTGCGCCCGCCATGGATTCACTGGGAATGGAGCTGAGCCCGGAAGAACAAACCGCCATTGCCCAGGCCATGGAATACGGCCGCCAGATTTCAACCTGGGCGGAAAAACACAACGGGCTGCCCTACCGGCGTGACGCCCACGCCAAAGCCACCGGTTGCGTGCGCGCCACCTTCTCCATCAACGGCAACATTCCCCTCCATTTTCAGCACAGCGTGTTCAGCGAACCGGGGCGGGAATACCAGGCCTGGATCCGCTTTTCCAACGGCGACATGCTGGTGCAGGCCGACAGCAAACCGGATGCCCGCGGCATGGCCATCAAAGTGATGAACGTGGATGGGGACAAGATCGCACCGGAGCTGGAGGGCGCCAAAACCCAGGATTTCATCATGACCAACAC
The DNA here is from genome assembly GCA_002471665.1 of Gammaproteobacteria bacterium UBA7310. Taxonomy (GTDB): domain Bacteria; phylum Pseudomonadota; class Gammaproteobacteria; order Pseudomonadales; family Ketobacteraceae; genus Ketobacter. The sequence goes on along the minus strand of DKQK01000057.1, from coordinate 66,431 downwards.
CCCGGCTTTTTTTAACCGCAATATTTTCGATTACGTAGCCGATATGAAATACCTGGCGCAACAGAAGCGCCTGGCCTGGTTTGTCAGCCTGTGGCCTCCGCGCCTGCATCCACGGCGCCTGTACATCGCGGCACAGACCGTATCCTCCAAAATCACCACCCCGTTGCAACCACAGTACTATTCCATGCTGCCCTATCAACTGGGCAATAGCGCCGTGAAATTTTCCGCGCGCCCCTGCGCCGGTATGCAGTTTCACACCCATGCCGACCCACAGGATCACGACTTCCTGACCGAGGCCATGGCCGGGCAATTGGAATCCGGTGCCGCCTGCTTCGATTTCATGCTGCAGCAACGGCTGGCGGGCCATGCCATGCCGCTGGACGACGCCACCGCCATCTGGTCGGAGGCGGAATCCCCCTTTGTTCCCGTTGCCCGCCTGCACATCCCGCCACAAAGTTTCAGTGGCGAACAGCAACAAAGCTTTTGCGAAAACCTGTCCATGAACCCGTGGCACGGTGTGGGCGACTGGCGCCCCCTGGGCAGCCTCAGCAAAGCCCGGCGCCTGGTTTATCATGCCGTATCCCGGTTTCGCCATAAGCAAAACGACGCCCCCCATTTTGAGCCGGAGGGCTGGTGCCTGACGCCGGAACAGACCTGTGACCTGTCTGCCGTGTTGCACCCCAGCCCGGCACCGGCCCCTGCCAAGCGTTGCTTTGATTCCCTGTACACACCCCTTGGGAGTGCCGGCGCCCCGCCATCCTGCAATTAATCCTGCCCCTGCGGATCTGCGCCTGTTTTCCACTTGGCGCAGCTATTGCACAGCCAAAGTTGAGCCATCACACCTTACGGCCTGTTCGCTACAGGCCGTATCTCATTTAACTTTGCTTGTTAGGGGACTCACAATGAGTGGAAACCAAGCCCGTCTTACCGCCATTGCCGGCATCACCACCCGACCACCAGTGGACGTCGACATGCCACTGCCGTTGAAAAAAATCTGGGCCGACGACGTGTTCAATCTGGCCACCATGGAGGAGTGCCTGTCGAAAAGCGCCTTCAAGGCCATGAAGAAAACCGTACAAACCGGTGCCCCGCTGGATCCGGGTACGGCCGATGTGGTGGCCGCCGCCATGAAGGACTGGGCCATCGCCAAAGGCGTGAAATTCTTCTCTCATATTTTCTACCCCATGACCAATGTCACGGCGGAGAAACACGATGGTTTCATCGTCACCAATGCCGATGGCGCCGCCATTACAGAATTCACCGGCAGCCTGCTGATCAAGGGCGAACCCGACGGTTCGTCGTTCCCCAACGGCAGCCTGCGCATGACCAACGCCGCCCGTGGCTACACCGCCTGGGACCCCACCAGCCCCGCCTACGTCATGCATACGGATAACGGCGCTACGTTAATGATTCCCAGCGTATTTTTATCCTGGACCGGGGAAGCCCTAGACAAAAAGATCCCGCTGATGCGCTCCAATGCCGCCATGAACAAGGCGGCCCAGAAAGTGCTGTCACTGATGGGCGAAACCGACATCGCCACCGTGAACTCAAGCTGCGGCGCCGAACAGGAATACTTCCTGATTGACGCCGGCCTGGCCGCTGCCCGCCCCGATTTGATGCTGGCCGGACGCTCCCTGTTCGGCGCCGCCCCCGCCAAAGGCCAACAGTTTGATGACCACTACTTTGCCGCCATCCCGGAACGGGTGCAGGTGTTTATGCAAGCCCTGGAAGACAAGCTCTACCGCCTGGGCATTCCCGCCAAAACCCATCACAACGAGGTGGCACCGGGGCAGTTTGAGATCGCCCCCTACTTTGAAAGCGCCAACGTGGCCTCGGATCACCAGCAGATGTTGATGACCCTGCTGAAAATCACCGCCAAACAGCACGGCTTTGTCTGCCTGCTGCATGAAAAACCTTTCGCCGGGGTCAACGGCTCCGGTAAGCACGTGAACTGGTCGGTGGGTAACGCCACCCAGGGCAACCTGCTGGACCCGGGCAAGACCCCCAACGACAATCTGAACTTTCTGCTGTTTTGTGGTGCAGTAATCCGTGGCGTGCATCTCTACGGGCCATTGCTGCGGGCCGTCATCGCCTCGGCCTCCAACGATCACCGCCTGGGAGCCAACGAGGCCCCACCGGCCATTCTGTCGGTCTACCTGGGGGACCAGCTGGAAAAACTCTTTATGGACATTAAAGAGGGCAACATCGGCGAGTTGCTCAGTGGCGGCATGATGGACATCGGCCTGGCCGAGATACTGAAGTTCGAACGCGATCCCGGCGACCGCAACCGCACCTCTCCCTTTGCTTTCACCGGTAACCGCTTTGAGTTCCGCGCCGTGGGCTCATCCGCCTCGGTTTCAGGCCCGTTGGTGGCCATGAACACCATGCTGGCGGATTCCCTGGATTGGATTGCCGACAAACTGGCACCGGCTCTGCAAAGCAGCGCCACCCCAACCGAGGCCGTATTCAGCGTACTGCAGGATCTGATGATCGAACACGGCAACGTGGTATTCGGTGGTGACGGCTATTCCAGTGAATGGCACCGCGCTGCGGTGGAAGAACGCGGCCTGAAGAACATTCCCACCACCGCCGATGCCCTGCCGGTATTGTTGAGCGAAGACATTCAAGGCTTGTTTGAACGCACCGGAGTGCTCTCCCCCAAGGAGGTCACCAGCCGCTACGAAGTCTACGCCGAGCAATACATTCTCTCCATCGAAGTGGAAGCCAAACTGGTGGTGGATATGGCCACCACCATGATCTACCCCGCAGCGGTGAATTATCTGTCCACACTCACAGAAACCCTAAGCGCCGCCAAAGCGTTGTCCATCACCCTGGACAGCGGCGTGGCCACCCGCATCGCCACCACCGCCAACGCCATGATGGCCGAAGTGGACAAACTGTCGGCGGCCCTGGAGGCCCACGACTTCGCATCCACCGAAGATCACATGAAGTATTGCGCCGACACACTCTGCGGCCTGATGCTGGCGGTGCGCGAACAAGCGGATCTGCTGGAGACCCTGGTGGATGACCAACTGTGGCCACTGCCGAAGTATTATGAGATGTTGTTTATGCGGTAATGATTTAAGTAGTGTAAGCATCGTTGATTGGGAAAGGCTTCACACATTGAGGCCTTGTCCAATCAACTCACTCTCATCACAATCTACCTCGTAATAACCCGAAAGTTTCGAAATCCCCAACAGCGCACTCCCAAATCATCCAAGGCACAAGAGTAGGTCAGGGCAGCTTCCACATCTCTTGGGTTCACCAGTTGACCATGGGGCACAACGCTCTGACCATAATCGTAATTAGGATTCGAGCCGCCATCACCAGCCCCCCAGCACAGCACTCCTTCATCGGCAAGGGCGCAACTGTGTTCCCATCCCGCAGTAATATCGGTGGGGTTATTCATGTCGGGCACATCCAGCTTGCCATAACGGTTATACCCCCAACAATGTACACCGTCATCATCGATGGCACAGCTATGATCAACACCAGCAGCAACGGCCACAGGATGGGTCAACGGATAGGAGTTTATATCACCCCAGCATACGGCTTCGGTGGGCTGCAAAGCGCAACTAATATCGCGCCCCAAACCTAACACCTGCACTGGCCCCAAACTGGCCGGTACCTGGGTAGCACCAGAAAAGTCATCACCCCAGCAATCAACACCGCCGCTATTGCTGATCGCGCAACTATGGTTATAACCGGCTTCAACATTGACGGCGGTGTTAACTATTGCATCGGGCACCAGGCTCTGGTGGTGATTATTATCGCCGTAGCAGGCCAGGCCGTTATCATCTATGTAGCAACCATGTCGATTTCCAACGGCTACATCCGTTGCATTGGATAAACTATCAGGATCGGTAGGAAAGCTACTCCAACAATGCACACCATCGTCACCCCGAATGCAGATCTGTTGTTCAGCAGCCGATATCTGAAGGGGACGCGCCAAGCTGCGGGGGGCTTCACTTAATCCGTATTGATTGTTACCCCAACAAACCAATTTATCGGCTGACAGGGCGCAGACATTTCTATTGCCCGCAGCTATTACCGTAATCTCATGTATGCCCTCGGGTATATCCAGCGCTCCCGATTGATTGCTGCCCCAACATTGCATCTGATCATTGACCACCACACAGGAATGGGTTCCACCAACGGCAAACAAATCGATAGCACCTTCAATTTCCGGAATATCAAGTTGCCCCCACGCCCCCTCTCCCCAGCAATAGATCTGATTATCTTGAAGTGCACAGGTATGCGCATTGCCAAGGCCAATTGCCGATGGATGGGTAACCGATGCCGGAACGATGCTTTGGCCGGCTTGAGGATACCCTCCCTCATCTGTTTTTCCAGCACCCCAGCAATGCACACCAGAATCCGCAATGACACAGGTATGATGGGCACCGGCAACTATTTGGTGGGGGTTTACGATGTCTTCGGGAATGTCCAACTGACCAAATTCGTTATACCCCCAACAAGAGACCTGCCCATTCTCAATAACGCAGGAATGATTCCAACCCAATGCAACGCCACTTGGATTGTGAACATGGTCAGGCACAATCGATTGTCCATACTCATACAAGCCCGTAGTACCCTGCTCACCGGCTCCCCAACAACGCAGGCCGTCTGGCGTGGTAACACAAGTGTGCCGCGCCCCGGTGTGCAAGGATTGAATTTTATCGATACCCTGCGGAATCTCCAATTGCCCATAGTTATTCTGGCCCCAACACTCCAAACCATGATCCAAGCGGGAACATGCGTGGTCGTTACCAACGTCAAATACTGCATTCGTTGCATCCACCGGCCGAAAGAACGCACTAACCTGTTTGTTACCCGAAAAGTGGGTGACTTTAACTAAGCAAGTTTCCGTACCTGTACAAGCTCCCTGCCAACCGGCGAATTCAAACCCTTCCTCGGGGATAGCAATCAACTCCTCAACAAACGGGGGCACATTGTTTTCTATGGCAGATGAATTCACGATACAGACCTCACCGCAATCAATGTGCCCACTGGCAGACGTAACCACGCCGCCGCCTTCGTTGACAACGGTAAGCTTACAGGCAGAAATCAACAGAGCAACGAGTACTATTGAAAATAACTTTGTAATAGGCATGATTGGCGTCCGCTTCCGATTGGGTAGATAATCCGAATCCACATTAGAAAGCGATCCGCAGAACCACAGCAACGAATTAAGACCTGTGCGGCCTGGAAGCAGGCATTTTTTGCCTGTTTATGTTGGAAACATGTCCCCCGTTCGCAGCCCCTTATACGTGCATTAATCAGGCACTTTAGAACCGAGATGACATATCGATTTTTAACCAAATGCTTGTTAGCATGAACTTTACCGCACTGAAATCGACACCTAAGGGTGGGAGGTTACAATGGAACACAAAGTTGATATCCAAATGGTATTAAGTGCGTTCCAGAAAATTCGGGATAACGGGCAGCAAACAGAGGAAGGCTTCGAGCTGCAAGGCGTTGAGGCGATTTCTTCCATGGATGGTTACAGCATCGTCATGAAAGACGGCCATGCCACGTTGTATCTCAACTTCCACAATACCTTTCAATTTGATTCAGATACCCAGGATCATGCCGAGGCCCTTCTACATCAGATCGAAGAAATTGACCGCAACTTTTAGGTAACGAAGTTGCAGTTCTTGTCAGGGAATAGATACGTCACATGGTGAGCATGCTTCCTGAAAACCTGTTTGAGACCCTCGCTGTGTTCCTGACTTGTGCCGGAATCATTGGCTTCAGCGGCACCCGACTCGCAGCAGTAGCCGATCAACTGGCGGATCGTGCCGGATTGGGTGAGGCCTTGATGGGCGGTGTATTACTGGGGGCGGTCACGTCTATTTCCGGCAGCGTGCTATCGGTCAGTGCAGCGTGGAACGGCGCACCGGATCTGGCATTAAGTAATGCGTTTGGTGGCATGGCGGCGCAAATGGCGTTTCTGGCCGTTGCCGACATGGTATTGAGAAAAGTTAACCTGGAACACGCCGCAGCATCACTGGAAAATATTCTGCAATGCGCACTGCTGGTGCTGGTTTTATCCATCGTAATGATGGCATCCTATTCCCCGGACTGGACCTTCTGGGGCGTTCATCCCGGCACCCCCATAGTGATCGGAGTGTACCTGTATGGCGTGCACCTTATTAACCGCTTCAAAGGGCGCCCCATGTGGCGTCCGGTTAGAACCTCGGACACAGTAACCGATGAGCCTGAAGAGGGTTCCGGCCGCCTCAACTTGTCGCACTTATGGGCACGCTTTGCCTTCCACGCGCTACTGTTGGGTTTATCCGGCTGGGTGCTGGAGGGCACTGCCTCACGTTTGATTGAAATCACCGCCATGGAAGCTGTGGTAGTGGGAGCACTGATGACGTCTGTGGCAACGTCACTTCCCGAACTGGTAACGTCGATAGCGGCGGTGCGCAGAGGGGCATTGACGCTGGCAGTGAGCGGCATCATCGGCGGTAACGCCTACGATGCGCTGTTTGCGGCGTTCTCGGATATCGCTTACCGTGAGGGCTCCATTTATCATAAACTGGATGACCGGCTCTCTTTCTGGATTACCGTAAACCTGGCAATGGGCGGACTGCTGGCCATGGGCTTGCTCGCCCGGGAACGGCAGGGCGTGGCCAATATCGGTTTTGAAAGCGTGGGAATCTTGGTTTTATATGGGCTTGGCGTGTTGATTTTGTTTGTTTAAATATACCTGATTTTCTGACGCTATAAAGAGTCTATCTGGAATAGCAATATTGTTGATGGAGATATAGACGTTACTAAATCATACGTCAGCAACGTCCGTATCCCCATTTGATAAAAGCAGTACTTCCCCTCCAGCTTCTATATATCTATATTGCACGCAACAATTATATGTCCATCGTAATCTATAACCGGCCCCATCCTGCTCACCTCATACCCCATGATTCTCACCAATCTTTCAATACCAATAGGGGATACTGTAACCAACTGTTTCACTCCATTCTGCTTTGCACAACGCAGGCACTCATCAAGCAGGTCACGAGTTACCTTGCTGTACGCACGTGGGTTCATATTGGATTGGTAAGCATTGACATCGATAGTTGTGAATCTGGAAAGCTCCCAAATTCTTGGGCTTGCAGGCGGATCGGTTTCGCTCAACAGTTCGGGAAATACATCTGACAAAAGATAGGGCTGAGTTGTTGGTAATAACCTCGCGCATCCAACAATGTTACCACCATCATCCCTGCTGATTATGTAATGTGCAGCTGAGCTGTCAAACTGATCTACCTCAATTCCCTGAGGTGTATCCAAATCCCAACCAAGAATATCCACAAATACTTTATATCGATAACTAAATAATTCGGATTTTGCTAAACTGGACATACTTTCATAAGAATAAGTCTCAAATAACATAATACACTCCTTCGAACAGACAGAGCGCATTAAGCAATAACGTGTTTAAGAAAAGTACTGTCGAATGTCTCAGTTGTTAGTTGAAAGCGTCTTTGATAGTCGACAGAACTCTGGGCCTCCAATCAAGGCCATCAACGAACGCTTTGAGCACCTCAAATTCTTCACCCTGAAATCTGTCTGCCCCTGCAATCAAAACGTTAGAAAATGGAAATCCATATATCTCAACACGCTTATCTCGCGAATCCGGCTGGTACACCCAGTCCCAGCCAACTGATATAACCGCATAGTCACTTCTACCCCATTCCGAGAAGCCATAGATGCAACCGGAATCGGACAGGTTTACATACTCCGAAGGGTCGTTGTAAACTCCGGTATACATATGCCTTAATTGAATCTGAAAAAGTGTGTCTTTATCCATTTGGATCCGACAATCAAAACTTGTCAGGTCATCACTTGGGGGGCTGTTATTACTATTAATCAAAACAATTCCACTAAATTATTATTAACTTGTTTCTACTCATTGTAATGAATATCTGGTCATATTCTAGGTGTAGGAAACTACAGGATGACAAGTTCGCTGGATGAGCTATCTCAGGGATAGATGCAATTGTGGTCACAGACATAATACAGAACATTCTATGCGCATCATCGGTAGATGATTTAATGGTATCCTTGTTGGAGACAAGGGATATATTCGAGTTCGAATTTGTGGCATTTGGAACTCGAGTTCACTTACCTGTGACGTCTCCCAAACTCGACATTATCAGTAACTATCCTCCAGAATGGCAACTCTGTTATCAACAAAATCGCTATGATGCAGTTGACCCTATAGTGTCTTCTGCCTTGTCATCCTCAACGCCTATAATTTGGTCTAGTGACCTCTATCCAACTAAGGGTAGCTTTTGGGAAGAAGCTCAATCCCATGGAGTATCATATGGTTGCTCACAGTCTATTGATAGCGGAGGGGCATCTGGCATCTTATCTTTTTCTCGATCCAGTGAACCAATTTCGTATAGTGAGATGCTTACAATACAATCACATCTGGTTGCTATAACCCATTATGCACATACAAAGTTCTGCCAATTCGTAGCACCATCTCGATTTCCAGAAATGTTTGCACGATTAACAACTCGAGAAAAAGATGTTCTAAGATGGTGCGCAGACGGTAAAACCTCACATGAAATTTCTATAATCCTCCGAATCTCAGAACGCACGGTTAACTTTCACCTAAACAATATTTTTGAAAAGCTTAATGTTACGAATAAGACCGCCGCATGCGTTAAAGCGGTTAACTATCGCCTGATTTAAACTAATCATTCCAATCAGGCGCAGATTCAAAATCAGATTTCAAGCGTTCTTTATCTTCAAGCTCAAGCCAGGAGCCATCAATACCATTCAAAATTAATTGTTGAATTTCCTGTGTATTGAAATTATGAAATTCTGCAAGAGTCCGAAACTCTTCTGCAAGCGTGTTATTAAACATAAAGGGATCATCAGTATTGACCGTAACAAACAGATCGTAGTCAAAAAATCTCCTGATGGGATGAAGTCTAAGATCCGAGACCACATTGGTTCTCAAATTAGAAAGAGGACACATCTCAAGCACGATGTTGTTTTTCCAAAGAAAATCGATCAATTCTAAATCATGAATTGCCTGGGTACCATGACCGATACGCTTTACGCCCAAATCATTGAGTGCACTCCAGATACTACTCGGACCAGCAGCTTCCCCTGCATGAGCAGTAGTGTTAAACCCCCACTCTCGAGCTTGCATGAACAAGCTACTGAATAAGGCCGGGGGGAAGCTCTGTTCGGAGCCACCAAGACCAATGCCGACCAAACCCAGCTCTTTGAGATCACGCGCCTGATTCAAAGTATCAACACTTTCCTCGGGATCAATATCTCGGCAGATATCCAGAATCAACGCCACCTTAACACCAGGTACCTGGTCCAATCCTTTTCGTAAAGCTTCTGTTATTCTAGATTCGTTTAACCTCTTAGGGTATCGGGCAATCGAATGCCCTTTGATAGCATGCTCTCCGGGGACATAGTGAACCTCGGCGTAACGAATATTTTGCTCTTCCAAAGAACGAGCAAAAGCCTCTGCTATAAAGGTGAAATCTTCATACTCCCTTAAAAACTGACTCTTCCATAACCAAGTGTCAATAAAGTGCGGAAAATCTCGAAATACAAATTTGTCCTTTAGATCATCCAAAGTCGAAACATCAGGATGGCCACCGTACTTCTGCACCAAAGCCCAAAGGGCATCGTATGGTATAGCCCCCTCCAGATGTAGATGCAGCTCTACTTTAGGAACCCTATCGAACCAGTCCATTAATCCAACTCCTCTATACCGATGCTTATGATGGCGCTATTAATCAAGAAATATTTCTAACGATTCACCGTATCCAATTCCTCCACTGGATTGACGGCTGATCAACTCGTAGCAAGCTGCAAAAATTCGGTGTGTCAACTGATCTTCCCGCCAAGCACTCAAGATTTGCGTTAATCTGCAGTCCATCTGTCTATGCCCGCCAGTAAGAAAAAGTCGTAGTAGATCCTCTGTGCTTGACCCTTTAATATAGAGATCATCATCAAAAACCAATTCCGAAACCGATTCCCCTATTGCCGGATGGCAGCGATGAGTCAAAGCGAAGGATTTCTTATCATTATTATCGTGATTTCTTATAAGTATAAAATTCTGCATTGCCCCCTGATGGACATCAAGTAAGACTTGCTTCATCTTACCACCGTCTTTATGGTTACCAGGTTCCATAACGTTGCTATCTAAGCCTAACGTTCGAGAACTAAACGACATGTGATTTGAATGATAAGCAATATTTCCTATGAGATTATGATTGCTGTCACACAAGGCAATACTAATCGAAAAATCAAGCTCTGCCGACAGCACATTTTCAGGAAGAAAACAACATGAGTCATCCTTACAGCCGAGAACACTACCTAAACTAGAGTATCCAGCACTCGAAACATAGTCTCGAATACGCATAACATATGGAACACTGATGCGCAGCGAAGAAATGTCAGCCCGGGCTGACAGAACAAACCAGGCGATCAAGTCAATATAGTGGTAAGAGGAATGGGCTAACGAACCGATTCCATCCAAATAACCATGTGCACCTTCATTCAAAAACTCAGTATGAAAACGATGCAATCCGTTATTCACGGTGAGGTTAACATGCGTGATCCCCTGCCCCGTCCGTTCATATACATTTTGTAGATTAGTTGAAACGTAGCAGAATGGTCGAAGCCGACGATTTTTTAGAGGGATATGAAAAAGATAGGATGGATTATTTTTCTTCGCACCGTCAACCAGCCTATTTAGCTCATCGAAGCTCCTGGCTAATGTTAACGCAGATTCCTGATTGCTACCTGGACAATTGGTTAACAACGGAGGTTTTTCACATACGGTGTTGATTCCCTTTTTGATCGCCCAGGTCGAATAGAAAAAATGCCAATTTGGATCGCAACTAATAATCACCAGACCAAAGTTATATTTAGCATGTAGTTCATCTAGCGACATTATCGTCGTCGAAGGCTTATCACGATCAAACCTCAACCATTCAGGCCTATCCTCAGAGAGGAAACACCGCAAATTATCTCGACCGACTGCATAGAGTGTGGGATCTTCAGCTTCAGGATTTACAATATCGCAAATTACGGAAATCTTAAATTCGACACTGTCAGCGCGCAAACGATAGAGTGCCGAGTAATAATGTTTTTCTGCCCAGTTACCAGAACCGCCAACAAATAGGATCGATATCATATACAAGCTTTTTTAGTCGTTAATCTTCGCATTAAATATTTATTAGGCTATGCTTCAACGCCCTGAAGAAACCGGTCAAAGAACTGATTGAGACTCAATATTTGAAAATGAGTGGCGCCAGACAGGCTTATAGAACTTCTGTCAACATACCCCCATTCAGCCAGAAAGCACTCAACATTATCATTTCTAATAGAACCCAGATTCTGAATGCTATCATCAATAAAATAGCCTTTATCCTTACCACTAACCTTAAGTATTTCATTGATAATCGTATTCTTGGATTTCCCAACCCGTTTACCTTTTATACGGGACTGACACAATCTAATATCGTTGTATGTCAAAATCCTTACTACCGAAGACTCATCTTTGGTTGTAACTATGTAAAAATCCCAATGCTCAATTAAAGCAGGCAAATGATATTTCATTCCCTGATATAGCTTGTTAGCACTTAACCACGCACTTGTTTCGTTAAGCTTTTTATAATCACGAATACGATAAAATTCTTTAGATATTCGGTCATGATCAGATTTCATGCTTTTTTTCAATGCATCAAATTCAAATTGGTTTGAAATCTGATAACCATTTTCAATTGCATATGGAATATAATAGAACTCTTCACCACTTAATACGAACGGTCTGATTTCAGCACCCTTGCGAACAACATCTTCATCAATCTTTGATCGGCGAGATCCAGCATTCAAATTGAAGTAAACTTCATATGCGGACTCAAGACATTCCAGGAAGCTGTCACAAATAACGCCATCGAAATCCATAAAGAGCACATCTTTTCGAACATTATTTCCCATGATTTAATCTTCCGTAAAATGTATTCATCGACGCGGGGCAGACCAGCCTCAAACAGATAGCTCATCGCACAATACTAGCAACTGCTCAATACACTCATCTTCACCGAACCTATCTGTGCGCAAAACAGGCACATCAAATTCCTCAGCAAGGGATTGATACAGAGACAGATACTTAACATGATAATCACGAGGAAATAGCTCCTCAGATGTTCTACTCGACAGCCTCTTTTCTATACTTTCATAGTCTGCATGACAGAGTATGGTGCGAGGTCTGAATAACCATTCAGATTGGTTAGAATCAGGTAGAAGCGACAGCACGGTCAGGTAACTTCTATCCATTACCACCCTACTGTTCCGCACAGTAGAAAACGCGTTACAAATCAACTTTTCTGCAAGTTTTTGAGCGAACTCATTCTCTCCACTCTCAGCCGAGAGAAGCATTAACTCCCCAGCATTGCCAGTGAATGGTTTAACATATTCGGCAGATAGTACTGCGGCCAGCCTGTTAGAAAGTGTCGTTTTTCCAGTTCCATCATGCCCATCTAACGCTATGACCGAGTAATTATCTAAGATATCTGATACGTCCATTTCAACTATTCACTATTAAGTAGTATTGATTGTTTTTGGAATCTTTCGTTATAAACAAATGGCTTATCGGAGAAGAGTTGAATATATGCGAACCCCTCTTGCTGAAGAATAATCATGCCCACCGGAGCCGATACATACGCAGACATGAAGTCACAGCTCGAACTCGTCAAGTCTTTAAATGCCGATATATTGGATATAAATAAATCGCAACCCAGAGTGTCCGGTGGCGTATAACTCAACCCAACTTCAGTAACCTCACAAACTGATTCTATATAATCAGGATCACTGAACTTTGAAAACACTGTATCTATGAGTCTGGCAAGCTCGGGTATATTCCCCCGATCGACATAATACCGAGGCACCGTTATGGGAACCTCAATAAAAGCGTTTCCTACATAGTTATCATCCAGTCCGGGCAAACGCGACCTGGCATTTATGGCAGATTTTACCTGCAAATCTTTTGTGTTGTGAAAGCCAAACCGGTCAGCAAATTCAACCAGCATCGTTGCCATTGCTATACTATTAGATGGATACTTAAGACAGGATGAAAAGCCGTATTCATCAACCCTTGGCAAATCACTAAACCTATGGACTTCTACATAACGAGGGTAATACAAGCCAGACACCCTGGTTTCATTTGAAAGCTCCACCAAATCACACTCATCTAAAGTCAGTGAAACAGATGATCTCACCAACGCGTCTATAGATGCTCTAGCGACGTATGATTCCATCACCCAATAAGATCTCTGTAGGGAAGGCAGCATAAACTTTTCAAGACCGACCAATCGGTAAAGAGCACCAAGAAATAAATTGGCGCTACCACCATCGGAGACCAAGTGTGACATGCTGATTCCCAACGCTATACCGCTGTCCGTTGGTGTCAGCGTCAACGTTACTAAACTTTCTCCAGGCAGGCTTTTCACGGGCACAAAGAAATTCTTGCTTACCTCATAATCAGCAAGCTCATTGGGATTAATGCTACGCTCGGGCATAACATTTATGATTTCTTCAGTAGTGCAGCGTACCAAGTTAACATGACGATGATCGTCTACCACCAATTTTGATCTGAACAACTCAAAGCACGGCATTAACTCTTGTATGGCACACGTCAAATGCGTTAGCGCCATACATATTTTTGCTGGATTTCCTGACCCCATACCTTCAACAATGGAATGCGTTAACAGCCGACCATTTGAAGATGAAATATTCTCCTTGTATTTTGAAACCAAGTGATTCAATGGGAAATGTACGACCAAATCATTAGATCTTGAAGCAATGAACTTCTTCTCGAATTCAAAAACAGGAACACTAAGTACAGGGAACAAAACCGTCGAAATAATCTCAGATATCGTACAGAAGAAAGCCTCTGTATCCGACGCCATAGATGCAGATAGCTCACTGCTGATTATATAACTTGATAGTTCGATTCCTTTGTGTGGAACCAGGCGACCCGACAGGAAAAGCGCAGGTTCCCCATTTTCAGTTAAAGCGTACTTTAATATTCGCAAATCACCATCATCTATACATTTCAACAATATCCATGTAAGCGCCACCTCAATTACAAGATAGTCCATCTTCTCCATAGAATTACGATCAGCACACACAGGAGAAAACGACAGAATAAGCCGGCACTCCCCTTCTACCAGCATGAATGCGAATACTGAATTGCTATGGTGCTGAATATATATGTCATTATCTCTGGCGTTAGCCTTCCAGGATTCAATAGCGGTTGATACATCTACAACCGAGTGCTCGAACAAAATATCAATGCAACTAGTAACACTCATTGATGGAGAATCTGGACGATAGAACTCTATTACCGGTTCGCAATCAATATTGATCAGATAACCATGGCCCCTAAACATCCTGCCAACCTGCTGGCAGAACATCCTATCATCAGATAAGACACGTACAGACATTACTGGATCGGGTACTACTGCCTTTTGAAACAGGAATCGATTATCCGATTTCAATCTAAACTGCGAGCGCACAATCACTGCATCCATGCTCACCGCTCAGAAATATCATAATGTTTGCTTGCACATCGGACACTAATTTCGCGTAGCGTTTCAATATTATTTCTTCATCTACTCCATGCCTCCACAGATCTTTATCATAACATTCTTGACTTCCACTAGAATTCAACCGCCTGATCCTCAAACAATCAAAAGAAAGCTCACCATAAAGTGATTTACCATCATCAGTAATATTAATGCATCCATCCCACAGTTCATAACCAGACTGCAGAAGCAAACTCTTCACATGATAAACTGAGTACTGTGCCAGCTGTTTCGCCTCTCCCACATCAATGAAGCAATTAGCCAGATCATCTGGAAGCACCTCATCATGTAGAAAATGATTCATATCTAAAACCCTATAGATATCCGGGCCGAGCTCTTCTTTGTGGCGCAATATTGCAGCTTTATACTCTGGCTCCTTATCTTGATTAATCTTCGCATAGTACTCAGACTCTCGCTTCTCGATGGTCACAACATCGCCGAGAATTTCGGAGAGTTTAATAACAGAGTTTTGCGGTATCTTGAAAGCCACGCTGGCAGGATTTCGCCAATCAAATCTGATTATGGGCGAGTTGGGATAGGGTTCCTCGACTTCAATAGTACTCCCATCTCTACACACAGATTTGTCTATCCCGTGATACCTCCAGACTGGAGTTCCCGAATGGTAGAATTTAAATATAACTTCAATAAGTTGGGGTGAGCAGACTGTTTTGAACACAAGGTAGTCATCAATTCGAGTAACGAACAGATTATCAATTCCTTTAACGTCCAGATAACTGAAAAGCTCAGTAGTCATATCCATTCTAAGCGACTCTGTTCCCGCAATCATGCCGAAACGCGAGTGCGTGTGAGATGAAAGAGAAGGTATATATTTTATTGCTACATATTGGTCGTTTACCATGCGGACTTCTTTACTTTGACCTCTTGCAAGCAAAGGTAGTGACTGGAAACTGAAAGGGGCGCTGATCCTGCTCCATATAGTTTTATGGAAACTACAAAAATTTTCCATACCATCTATTGCTATCGCCTCAGCACTACTATTATCAGGTAAAATGTGGGAAACGTCTGAGTTATGGAATCCGATTGAGGTTAGGAATGTTGCTATTTTACAATTAATAGTATTCATATTGTCGCTTCCAGCAAAGTTCTTATCATCTTATATTTAGTTAGATAACTGCCTTTATCTTTGTGATTGATCGTTCGCGTTAGTTGAGCATCGTTTCCCACATATTCAATATTACCAAGGTTATCTGGGCTAACTTCGACACACAGATAGCGTCCACACGACGTCAAGTAGAAACACGCATCAATCAGATCCAAATCACACACAGAGAACCGATCGCAAAGCAATCGGAACGCTCTATATACTGTTTTCGATGCTTCATCCGTATCAATAAAATAGTCTGCCAAAGGATTAGGCAAGATTCTGTCACCTGAAACAGAACGCCAATCAAAACGAATAAATGGCCTATGATTAGTGTTCGCTTTTAAGTAGCCGCCAAACCGGGTTTGAACATCACCAAGCCCGACATACTGGTGTTTAGTGGATCCAATAATTCTAGTTTTCACAATGACTTCTATGTTTTCTGAGACAGGAAGATTTCTATGAGCCACGCAGCGATCGTAAAACGCTATAGCTGATCCGGGAACGCCATTTTTTGTCAGATAGTCATTGAGTATTTTGTAGATTCGCACTCTCTCTATGGAAGTTCCATTAACGACAATAAAACCGTCCTTGTTACTATGAACCTGGTCTTTAAATTCGGTCAGTAGAACTTCATCGTTCAGCTTGTATACACGCCGACTTGATCCCTCTCTCAGCAACTTTAATTTCGAACGATGTCGACTGCTATCGATCAATTTCTCCATGTCTTCATCGTTAATTTCAGCGTCGAAACACAATTCATTCGCGATCATAACACTTCCATATGCGCAGTTATTTTACTCGTACCCGAATTACATCATTCTCTAGCTAGTTGTTCTAAACCTTAATGTTCTATTTATCGACAATAAAAAACCGATAATCTTTATAAAGACTGCAATCACCGAAATCTGAATAAGGAAATAGCTAAACGAGACAGATACACTTTCATTCATTCTGGTTGACATAAAGCTGCCGAACGCAGCAGATAATGCGATCATTGTGGAGAATATCGCCATTCTTGCACCCATTGGTTCTTTACAACTTTCAATGCCCTGTTTCTGTAAAGTTGAATATGACAAACCATTGCCAACAGAGAATATGAACATACAAGCAGTAAGCAAAGCCAGATTGAACGTTAAGTAGGTATTGAAAATCACCAAAGCTATGCTTGCAATCAGACAAACGATTAACCCGATGATACTTATGATTTGAGTGGAGTGTTTAACGATAAGTTTTTCTATAAGGATACTACCCACAACAAACCCAACGAACACACCCAGCATAACCATACCTATAGTTAGTGGGCCACCGTTGAATTCCTGGGCAATAATAAAGGGACAGGCCGCTAACCATGCCAGCGTACCCGAGAAAACAAATGAAAGGCTTATAATATTATTCTGAAATGTCTTATTAGTTAGGATGTTCCAATAATCTACAAGAACTAGGTGGACCGACACAGTTCTGCGCTTCTCCTTAGGATTGCTCTCAGGGAAGTATACAACTATAGCAACCAGAGCCAACGCACTTGCTAATGCAAGCACAGAAAAAAGCCCCTGCCAGGGAAGTATAAGCAACAGACCCGCACCAACAAGTGGACCGAATGCCGGGGCAATCACAGTAAAACTGCTCATCCAGGAAATGACTCGGACAGCATCATCCTCGCTCATCAGCTCGTGCACGGTTGCCCAACCAGCCACTGCAATTGAGGCCACGGCCGTACCTTGAAAGAATCTACTCAATGCCAAATTAGTTAGTGTGCCTGAAAGACTACACATCACCGAACTTAGCATAAAGATAATTGCACTCAATATGAGAACGGTTTTTCTTCCAAAGTAATCTGAAATAAATCCAACAACCAGGTTTAGCGACGCAGCCCCCAAAAACCATGCTGTTAAAGTGATCTGAACACTACTGATAGATACAGAGAACTCAGCACTTATTTGAGGAAGAGCAGGAAAGTACATGTCGTTAGACAAGTATACTATTACCTCAAATATTACGAGAACAATCGGGTATAGTGCGATGGATCTACTTTTCTCAACATTCATAATCAGACCGGTCCATATGGACAAGGTTGGGGTTAGTACCATGCAGGAGCTCTATCGAGTACAGATCACTCCAGATAACGCACATTGGGCCTATTTCTGGTCCAGTCTCCAGGTTTCGCTTGTTTAAGAACATCACCTAACCGATGCACCTCATCCAAGTCGTTGTATAGTCCGAAAGACGCTCGGACAGTACCAAGCAGATTCATACTATCTACAAAGGGAATAGCACAATGGACACCCGTTCTAACGGCGATATTATGGCTATTCAGAAGGTTCCCGATGTCATATGGATGTATGTCTTTTATATTGAACGACACAATTGAGGAGATATTTGCCGGATTACCATAAACGATCGCGTTATCCTGCCCTTCCAAGATCGCTAACATCTCATTATAAAGTTTAAGCTCATGCTTGTGCAGATCAGCCATATCGGCTTCTTGCAAAAATTCGATAGCTGAAGCCAGTCCCACCGCGCCAGCCAAATTTGGAGTACCTGCCTCAAAGCAAAATGGTGTTGGTAGATACTTGGTTATTCTCTGATATTCGACACCATTGGCAACTCCGCCACCAACTAAAAAAGGCAGCATACCTTCTTGAAATGCTTGATTGATGTAAAGTACGCCTATACCTGTTGGCCCGTACATCTTGTGCCCTGACAAGCAATAGAAATCTGCACCCAGATCTTGCACATCAACCTTACAATGCGCAACCGATTGAGCCCCATCAACAAGTACAGGAATTTTATGTATGTGGGCTTTTCGTATGATCTCTTTAACCGGATTCATCACCCCAAGCACATTTGAAATATGACTTATAGCAAGAAACTTTGTCTTACTATTTATACTTTCCTCCATTCGTTCTAACGAAACTTCTCCGTGCTCGTCAGACTCAACAACCACAAGCTTGGCACCGGTTCTTTCGCAGGCCCTTTGCCAAGGCAAAAGATTTGAATGGTGCTCCATTCCAGTGACCAAGACCTCATCCCCCTGTTCCAGATTCGGCTCAAGGTATGAAACAGCAATAAAGTTTATCGCCTCGGTAGTACCTTTTGTGAACACAATTTCGTTTGCGCTCTTTGCATTGAGAAATTCTGCCACGGTTGTGCGCGAATCTTCATACTGCTGGTGCGCTTCCATGCTGAGCTTGTATATGCCCCTTCCAATATTAGCGTTACTCGTTGAGTAGAAATCAACTAATGCATCTATTACTTTCTTTGGCTTCTGGGTAGTTGCAGCGTTATCCAGATACGCCAGATTCTGATTTCCAACGCTGCTGAATATAGGAAACTCCGATCTAATTTCTTTGCCAAATTCCATATGCATATTCCTTTTTCATATATTATATCTAGGAGAAGAAAGGTGTCAGATCCTGAATAAGGTCATCGGGATCTTCAATACCAATAGCCAAACGAATCAAATTATCGTTGAGTCCTAACTTGACCTTGAGTGATCTAGGGATATTTCGATGCGTCATCAATGCCGGACACTCTATTAAAGAGAATACTGTGCCAAGGCTTACAGCACAGTGAAACAAAGACAGCCCATGAAGAAGTTTTTCGACGTTACCATGATATTCAAATGATATTAACGCACCAGACTTTCTCATCTGTCTGGATGCAAGCTCATACTGAGGATGACAGTCTAGCCCCGGATAATAGATTTTCCCTACCTTGTTTGATTGTTTTAAAAATTCCGCAATGAGCTTGGCGTTCTCACACTGCTTATCCAGCCTTAAACCAAGTGTTTTGATACCACGATGTATGATGTAGCAATCAAAAGGACTGGGTATAGCACCAGTCACTGTCCTATTGCTGAAAAGAGTGTTGAAATATTCATCCTTACAAACGAGAGCACCACCTATGGCATCACCGTGACCGGAAATAAACTTAGATGTGCTATATAAAACGAAATCAGCACCCAAATCCATGCAGGTCTGTAGATACGGTGTGCAGAACGTATTGTCTACCAAAACCTTGATACCATGACGAGACGCAAGATCACAAACTCTCTGAATATCCGTAACTTTCAACATTGGATTGGTTGGTGATTCAATCCATATGAGTTTGGTTTGACTGTTTATGGATGCTTCAAGCTCGTCATAATTGCTCGTATCCACCTGCTGGTAGATCAGTTTTCTAGATGATTTTGCCAGATCAAAAAGACCCAGAGTGCCACCATATACATCATCTGAGCTAATAAATTCATCACCTGGCTTTAGAAGATCCAGCACAGCATTCGCAGCAGCCTGTCCGGAGCTGTATGTTAAGGCTTTTCCGCTCCCTTCAATGCCGGCTAAGCAATGTTCAAGCTGTTCACGAGTAGGATTTTCTCCTCTACCATAGAAGTATTTTAGCTCTGACTGCGCTGATTGGTCGAATGTAGTAGAAAGCGATAGCGGTGGAATCACTGAGCCACTTTCGCTGTCCGGGGGCTGCTGGTAGTGAACACATTTGGTATTAAATTCCAACTTAACTGGCTCCAATATTTTGAATATTCCGAAAACATACAGGTGAGTCTTCACCATGTAATCGATCAAGAATCCGAGAAAATACTTATTCCGTTCCTTCTTCCCACGAATCCAGGTAATCACTTTGCTTACTGGTGAGTCGATCGTAAGACACTCCAATAGATTCAAGTTTAAGATCAGCAACTTCATTATCTATCTGGTCAGGTAGTTTTATGACTGAATTAGTCATTCGATCTGACTTAACAAGGTATTCACAACCCAATGCCTGATTGGCAAAGGACATATCCATCACCTCAGCAGGGTGGCCTTCAGCGGCGCACAAATTAACCAAACGCCCCTCTCCCAACACTACTATTCTTCTGCCGTCACTCTGCGTGTACTGCTCTATACCTGAGCGCAATCGCTTGTAGTCAGCAGAGTTTTTCTTTAGGTATTGTAAATCTATCTCACAATCGAAATGACCTGCGTTTGACAGAAGGACACCATCCTTTAGCTGAGAAAAGTGGCGCTCATCTATTATTGACTTATTGCCTGTTACCGTAACAAAGACATCACCAACTTTGACTGCTTCTTCCATTGACATGACTTTGTATCCTTCCATTACTGCTTCAAGAGCTCGTACTGGATCTACCTCAGTGACAATGACGCTAGCACCTAACCCAGCTGCTCTCATGGCAACGCCACGCCCACACATGCCAAACCCCGATACGACGAAGACTTTTCCAGCCAACAAAATATTCGTTGATCGCATTATTGCATCTATAGTCGACTGTCCAGTCCCGTACCGGTTGTCAAACATATGTTTTGTTTTCGAATCATTTATAGCGATTATCGGGTATTCAAGTTTTCCATCTCGTTCAAGGTTCTTTATTCGTATTACCCCAGTGGTGGTTTCTTCCAATCCACCGATCACATTCGATCGGTGCTGCTCAAAGTCGGTGTGAAGCAACTTAGTAAGATCTCCGCCATCGTCTATAACGATATGAGGCTTAACTGAAATCGCCTGTACACAATGAGCCATGTAAGTCTCAAGATCTTCGCCGTGAATCGCGTAAACACTTACCCCTTGCTTTACCAGATGCGCCGTAATCGGATCCTGGGTGCTAATTGGATTAGATGCACACAGATGTACCTCAGCCCCACCTGCGCATAAAGTTTCTACCAGATTTGATGTTTCTGATGTTATATGTAGACAGGCTGCCACCTTCACATTATTTAAGGGCTTCTCTTTTTCAAATCTATCACGAATTGACTCAAGTACCGGCATGTGGCGCCTGGCCCAATTCGATGTTTCATATCCTTCGCCCGCGAGCTCTATATCAGCTATATCATAGTTAGCATTTGACATTTTTATTCCCTGTTTTTCGAGTTTCAAATTGACTAGCGCCTATTTTACCAAGCAGCTATACCTACCTAAATTTTTGTCGCACTGATGCAATACGCTTTGCAATCCATTTTCACTATACCTTCCTGCACATACTCGTTACTCCTTGCTAATATTCTTTTCCAAAGAGCTTCTTTCTCGCTTGGTGACAAGTCACTATCAATACAAGAAGATATTTTCTTTGGCAGGATATCTTTTGAGTAGCTGAGATATTCTTCTGCTGATTCAAGCTCAAAAGGAACGCTAATCTTCTGAATCAGGACGTCCTTAAATCCTGCTCTTTCCAGTTCAGCAACTAATTCAGATTTATTTGAAAGCTTAAATGGACCTGGGTTAGATGCTGGCGGAGCAGGTAGAGCGAGCGCTTTCGCAACCTCACTGAACGTTAAGGAAATCAATGGAACATGTTCTGGTGTTGCCCAGACAGAGAAACACAACTTTTTACCCGGTTTCAAGGCTTTGTATAGTTCAGATAGAATCGCAGCTGTATCCGGGAAGAACATTAATCCGAATCTACTCAGAATGGCGTCATAGCAATCAGATTTGAGATACTTTTCAGCATCACCTGATATAAACTCTATATTCGGCCTATCTTGAAATCTAACCTTGCAGATATCAATCATGGTGTCTGCGATATCTATTCCAACGACACTCCCATCAGCCGATAAGGTATTCGATACTGAATATGAAGTATCTCCAAGACCACATGCAACATCCAAAACGGTATCCGATCTGCATATTTCACTTAAACCTATCAGCCTTTCAGTAACGCTAATAGCGCCACCTTCAAATAAATCATTCCACCGAAACCAGGGTTGAGCCAAGCCATTCCAGGTTTCTCGTTGCATGTTTTTTAGCTCGCTTATACTCATACTAACTCCCATCTATCCACAGTGATCTACCCGGGATTTTTTATATTATGTTCTCATCTATTAGCTTACGAAGCGCTTGAATGTGTTCCGGTGTGCTTCCACAGCAACCCCCGATAATTGAGAGGTTGAACTTGTTGACGCTCTCTCTGATAAATTCAGAAAGCTGATACGATGTAACAGCCAGCTTGGGATCAGATTGAGATCGGTCACTCAGACGATCTTCAATATTAGGGTAAGCACCAAGCGGAAGATCAGTTATGAGAGAAAGCCTATCTAACGCTAACTTCGTAATGTTTAGGCTCGAACAGTTTACGCATATTGCTAGTGGACTAAAGTTATCAACCAAGTCTGCTAGCTTAGTAAAGTTGTCTCCGTTCAACAGCAAGCCATCTTCACCACAAACAATACTTACCATGAAGGGAATTCTTCGATCGTGGCAATACTTGGATACTATTTCTATCTCCATCCAGTTATTCATGGTTTCAACAAGTATCAAGTCGGCACCTGCGGCAGCTAAATGGTCAACCATCGCCGCATGATCTTCTCTTAGAATTTTTTCATCAGGCCTGGAGTCCGGAATATATGCATCACCTACAGGACCAATAGACCCAGCAATCAGAACAGACCTTCCCTGTCTACACATCGCCACCGCTTCTTTAGCGATATTAATTGAATCACGGACCAGCTCTGCTGAATCGAGATCTCTGCCATCAGCAAAGTTACATACTGAATAAGGGTTTGCGTTAAATGTGTTGGCAGTAATTATGTCTGCACCTGCTTCTACATAATCACAATGAACCTTTAACAGTGCATCTCTGCCTTGTTCGGTAAGCAAAGCTACAGCTGTCCACTCTGGATCACAAATATGTATTCCACAACGCTCCAGCTCAGTTGCTGTGCCCCCGTCCATCAATACCGGAATACCCGCAAGCAGCTTCTTTTTTAGGTTTATTATCTTGTCTTCCATGAATGCACACTCATTGACAATTAAACATTTACCTACTTAAACATCTTCGCAAATCGTTGCCGCAGGATAGCAGGCAACACAGTGGCTTTCTGTTCAGCATACGGCCTTAAACTCAATGGAACGTAGCCGCTATTACCTTTACTTGGGCATGAAAGTTCGCTGTCGTATAAATGAGATCCATAATAGAAAAAGCAAATCTGGCCTGCCGTTTCAGAGAAAACAGCCTTAGATGCGGCTTCAGATAGTGTTTCCATATGCCTGAATGCTGTTTGGCATTCTCCCAACACCGAGAAATCTAACTGATATAGATAGTGTCCAACATAGTCATGCACCGCCCTGAAAACATCGTTATAACAGAGTCGTTGCCCATTGATGACGTAGTCCGTCTCTTCCAACATCGGATGCGACAATACACTCAATTGCTCCTGTTCACCGTAGCCATTTTTAGTTAGGAATACATGCAATCGATTACTTTCCGCCACCTGTCTTAATAGATCTCTCGAACTGTTATAGGGTTGTCCTGACGGAAGCCATGGCGTTATTTTTATGCCTTCAGCAAGCATATATTCAAATTGCACAACAATTTCCTGCTTAAACGCCAAGTATGACTCGATCACCTCATCATCATCAGGACTATGGTGTGATTTCTCGTATGCTAGCGCAATGCGACGCAATAGCGGATAGTCAACATTCACCGAAGTGTATTGATGCGCGTGCCTATACGGGAATTTTTGCGTCAAGTAGTTTCTAACGAATTCACTCATATGAAATCTTACTTATCCTTAAGTTTACGCATTCCAAATACTTGAATCTTCCTACAGCGCAGACAGCGATTAAGTTAGTACATCAGATTAGATTTCTAGGCCTAATCACTTTTAAAGCTGAAATTTAGTCCTCTACAGCGGTGGCGCCAAGCGCCTTATCGAGAGTCATTATGCCCAGCCGTAATATGGCTACCACCTGTTAGATATAACAGGTTTATTTTCACCATCACTTCCACTTAGTTTCTTACAGTTATTCCTGCTTTTGGCCGGAACCCGAGCACGCGCATAGGACATGCAAAATGATTGATATGATTAAGAAATTCGGTGAAGATATAAACTCTGCGATTGAAAAAGATCCGGCTGCCCTGGGCGTAGTTGATGCGTTATTGAACTATCCCGGCATTCAGGCCGCAATGGCATACAGAGTAAGCAATCGCCTGTGGCACAAAGATAAAAAGGTCATTGCCCGCTTCGTTTCGTCTGTAACGCGGTCAATTACTGGCATTGAGATTCATCCTGCCGCTAGAATAGGCAGAAGATTTTTCATTGATCATGGAATGGGTGTTGTTATAGGTGAGACGGCAATTATCGGTGATGACGTCACCATTTATCATGGCGTAACCTTGGGTGGAACATCTTTGCACAGAGAGAAAAGACACCCTACTATTGGAAACAATGTTGTGATTGGCGCTGGAGCTAAGGTGCTCGGCCCCATTAAAGTTGGAGATGGCGCTAAAATTGGGTCAAATTCTGTCATAACCAAGGACGTGGAGAACAACGATACGATTATAGGTATTCCTGGCCGTTCGTTTCGCAAGATGCATACCCACAGCATAGACGGCACTTTTGATTTTCAATCTGGATTCAACGCATATGGCCATGTAAAAGGCGCTATGGACCCAATATCTGAGACTCTGACATCCATAAATAGCAGGCTCTGTAGCCTAGAGAATACCCCCCTCGCCAACTTAAATATACCTGCATCAAATACAGAGAAAGCAGCTAAATGCGACATAGAAACTCAATGAAATAACTTATGTTCTACGTTCTCGACATACACCATTTTTTCGCCTTGAAAAGACTCATAAAACCGAAGGTGCGCCCCATACGAGAACGGATCTGATCTGGTCTTATAATCCTTAATCCAGTTTATGAGCATTTCAAGGTTTGCATCTTGAGCCTCTTTAGATTCGTACTTATGTGGCTCCCATGGACGACTCTTCGCGTTATTGATGCATTGCTCGATACTAAGATCCATAAATATTATTTCCGAAGCCTCATGCGCCAGAAGCTCCAGTAGATCCGTATAACATCCCTCAATCACCCAGCTCTTATTATCCTTTAGAAAGGCTTCTATCTTGGCCCGGGATTCTTCAATGGGCATTCTTTGCGGTGGCGATGTTGGCAGCCACGCCAAAACGTCCAAATCCAAATGACCCAAACCTTCTTTTTCTGAAAGGTGTTTGGCTAATGTGGATTTTCCGGAACCGGAGTTTCCAAATATTAGAATCTTAGCCAATATAACTCCGTTGCTTTTACCATGGCTGCATTAATTCAAATGCATTTAAAAAGTAAAGACTGTTATAGAAGCCCTACCCCTGCCGGTGTTTCTTCAACTGCCCCAGCAGTGATTTCGGGATCTTGTTAATCACCAACCGTTCATTGGCCGCGTCGAACTCCACTTCCTCCCCTAACAGGGAGGCGGCAAATTGCAGGCTCATCTCCTTGCTGCGGCCGCTGAAGCGCACGTACTTGCGCAGGCGGTTTTTATCCGGAATCAGATCTTCACGCGGTTGTTCCTGCTGCTCCTGCACGAAGCGCTCGAAGCGCTCCGGTTCGGCGTCATCCAGATAACAGGATAGTTCTTTGTACACCACCGGTTCACCCTGTTTATCCTGTTCAATGCAGTAGTCCACCACCTTTTCCCGATACTCTTTGCTCTCTGCTTGCGGCAGGTTCTCGGCGTAGGCTTCCACGATATTCAAAAATTCATTGGTATCGGCGGTGACATTTACCGTGTCCGCAAAACCAATCCATTGGTTGAACAGATCCAGCAGTTCCCGATTGCCGCGATTTTTGGAAATGGTAAGAAATTTCTCCGACAGGTTATCAGCCCAATGGGTCAGGTTGACCCGGGCACAAAAACCAATGTGGGATAAATCCGCGTACACGGTTTCGGAAATCTCCAGATGACTGTTGATCACCAGCCCCGTCTGGTGTTGCAGGTGGGCCACGTACAACCATTCCGCATCGGCGTTGTTTTCCTGCCAGAACAGCAGGTGGCCCTGAAAGGTGGCTTCCATCTGCTCCAGCAGCACCACAAAATGCTCGGTGAGCTTTTTGCTTAAGGTGGAAAACGGCATTTGCTGTTTGAGAAAATCCCGCAGCCAGGCCGGTACCGGGTTTTCCCCCAGATCCGGATTGAACTGGCCATAACGCTTGGAGGTTTTGGTGCTGAAAGCCTGTTTGATTTCGTTCAGCAACTGGCTGGCGTGATCATCCAATGCAATGCTGTCATCGCGGTAATGCACGGTGGCGGACTGGTCCGGGGTGGCGCGGTCAATC
Organism: Gammaproteobacteria bacterium UBA7310; assembly: GCA_002471665.1. Classification (GTDB taxonomy): domain Bacteria; phylum Pseudomonadota; class Gammaproteobacteria; order Pseudomonadales; family Ketobacteraceae; genus Ketobacter. The sequence continues at coordinate 39,627 of DKQK01000057.1, read as the reverse complement.
TGGTGGGCAATAAAATCGGAAACGGGCATGGCAACCTCTCACATCTGGGAGGGCCATTATACGGGTGCTTGTCTTCGCACGAAACCGGCGGCCACGATTCCGTCTTGTCTCATCCTCAGCTTAACCTAACGGCATTTCTAAAATCACTTTACCGTTCACATGGCCCGACTCCAGCAGGCGATGGGCCTCGGCAGCCTGATCCAGAGGAAAGCGGCGGCTGATGTGCAACCGCAGGCTACCGGCTTCCACCAGCGCCACCAGTTGCTGTAGGTGTTCGCGGTTGGGTTGTACCGTGTAACCCAGAACCCGTTTCCCCTGGGCCTCTCCCGCCGCCGTCAGCTCTGCGGCGGTGATGGTGGGCACGGTGAGCATCAGGCCCGTTGGGGCCAGGTACGGTAGCGCATCACGCCCGGTATTTCCCCCCACCAGATCCAGAATCAGATCCCACTGCCCCGCCCCGGCCAGGTGCCCGGGCACACGGTAATCCATGCACTGCGACACCCCCAGCCGGGACAAAAACGGATGGTTGCCGGCGGAGGCCGTGGCCCCGACGCTGGCCCCGGCCCAGACCCCCAATTGCACGGCCAAATGGCCGACACCACCGGCACCGGCCAGCACCAGCAAGCGCTGACCGGGCTGCAGTGCGCCGTGCTGAAACAGCCCCTGCCAGGCGGTGAGCCCTGCCAGGGGCAGGCCGGCTGCCTCTGCCAAAGGCAGGTTGCCCGGGGCCGCCACCAGTGCGGGCGGGTCCACGGCACACACCTGCGCGCAGGCACCGGCGGCCAGTGGAAAGCCCACCATGCCGATAACCGCTGCCCCGGCAGGCAACCGATCGCTGCCCTGCAACAGGGTACCGGCCAGATCATAGCCGGGCACAAACCGGAAACGGTGCCCCAATTGCTGCGCCACAAAGCCTTTGCCGGCCCGGGTCTTCACATCAATGGGGTTGAGCCCGGCGGCGGCCACTTGCACCAGCACCTGTCCGGCCCGGGGGTGGGGTGCGTCCAGCTCTGTCAGTTGCAGGCAGTCAGCGCTGCCGAAACGGGAATAGGTCAGGGCTTGCATCAGCGTTTAAAGGTCACCAGTTTGTCGATGGGCTCGCGATCGATCCAGGTTTGGTTGGCCGGCACGGCAGGATCTTCAAATCCAAAGCTGATCCCCAACAGAATATTAATGTGACCATCAATGGCAAAGGCCTCACGCACGATGTCCGGATAATAACGCATGGTGCCCTGGGGGCAACACCCGACGCCATGGGCGGTCATGGACAGCATCAGGGTCTGCATGTACATACCCACATCGATGGCCACCGAGGCGCCGAAGGCTTGATCCATGCCGATGAACACCACATGGGGCGCGTCAAACATCTGGAAGTTTCGCAGGTGCGCCCGAGCCCGGCCTTCCTTGTCACCGCGCTCGATGCCCATATTGCCATACAGTTCCACGGCGCAGGCCACCTGGCGCTTGCGGTACTCGCCATCAAAGGTCTCCGGATAGTCGTAATCGGAGTTAAACGGCACCCCCTGCATCACCTTTGCCACCATTTGATCGCGGATTCGATCCTTTAATGCACCGGACGCCACATACACCTTCCACGGCTGGATGTTGCAATTGGAAGGCGCCCGCTGGGCCAGGATGAAGATGGCCTCCAGGGTTTCCGGTGGCACTTCCTTATCCAGATAGCCGCGCACGGATCGGCGCTGGGTGATGGCGTCCTGCAAAGACAGGGTTTGCGGTGATAAAGACATGGTTTCCCTCATAAATATCCTACATAAACAACAACAGGTTAATAACAAAGAACCCGCATGATACCGAATTTCCAGGGCTGCGGCTTGACCGCTGAAACCGCGGCCGGCCAAACCTTCACACAATTTTCACAGCGCTGGCGCTATGGTGATGCCATGAACTACGCTTACGTCATTCACCTCTTTCAGGGAACGCCCTTGCAACGTACCGGCATCAGCAGAAAACTGCTGAAAATCTATTTCATCCAGATTCTGTTGATCAGTACCGTCACCGTGTTCGGGGTGCTGGCGGCCGCCCTGATTACGGAAGAATTTCTGGTTAACCAGGCCCTGGAGGGGGAGGCGGATTACTTCTGGCAGCGCCACCAGAAAAATCCGCGGGCCTCACTGCCGGATTCCCTCAACCTGCAGGGATACCTGTCTGTGTCCGGCGATACCCGCAATCTGCCGGGCTGGCTGATCGGTTTGCCCCAGGGAATGTCCCGGGTGGAGGTCAACAGCAGCAAACCCATTGTGCACGTCTCCCAGCGCGGGGCTGACACCCTGTACCTGATCTTCAACGAAAAGCAGGTGAGCCGGCTTTCCTTCTTCTTCGGTATCGTACCGCTCACGCTGGTGCTGCTGGTACTGTACGGGCTGGCGTATTTCACCTACAGCCAGGCCAAAAAAGCCGTCTCTCCCATCATGCACCTGGCACGTCGCGTTGAACAACATGAGCTGGAACCATCGCGGACAACCAGGCTGGATTTATCGGATCTGCGCACGACTGCCGAGGAAGAAACCTTCGTGTTGGTGGATGCCATCGATTCATTCATCACCCGCATGGATGACTTTGTTGAGCGTGAACGCAACTTCACGCGCTATGCCAGTCACGAACTACGAACCCCGCTGAGCGTGATCAAGGGTTCGGTTGCCAACCTGCAACAGGAGCAGCTCAGCGAACGCAGCAAGCGCCAGGTGAAACGCATCGACAACACCGTGACGGACATGGAATCCCTGCTGGATGCTCTGCTGGAGCTGGCCCGGGAATCCCATCAAAGCGTGCATCATGAGCCGTTGCTGTTTAACGATCTGGCGGAACTGGTAGTAGAGCAACTGCGGGAAACCCAACCCAATCCGGATGTGCACCTGGATGTGATCAACAACGGTTTTCTTTCACTCAGCGGATCCCCCAAATTGATTCGCATCCTGCTCACCAACCTGTTGAAAAACGCGCTGGCCTACACGGATAGGGGGCGGGTTGAAGTCATCATTGATGCCGAAGGTTTCAGTGTCAAAGACACGGGCATGGGGATTGAAGAGGATAAACTGGCGCGCATTTTTGATCCTTTCTACCGCATTGATCATCGCCGGGAGAAAGGCTTTGGTCTGGGCCTGGCCATCGTGCAGAAAGTCTGTCAGGAACTGGAGTGGGAGATCAGCGTCAGCAGCCAGCCGGGTGAAGGCTCCTGTTTTCAGGTCAACGTGGCCGCAACCTGAAAAGGGTGGACGGCTTGTGGTTCAACGCATGACCGCCAGTTTAAAACCCTGCCCGGGGATGGTTTGCAGCAGCGCTGTGTCAAATGGCTTATCAATGGCCTGGCGCAGTTTGTACAGATGACTGCGCAGGGTATCGCTGTCCGGCGGCGTATCTCCCCACAGCTCCTGCTCCAGCGATTCCCGGGTAACCAGGCGCGGTGACTCCCGCATCAGTATTTTCAGAATCCGGAAACAGGTGGGGGACAACGAAATAACCTGGTTGGCACGCATCACCTCAAAGGTACCGGCATCCAGCACCAGGTCGGCCACCTGTAACCGGTTGGCCGCCAACTCTCCGCGCTGACGCCGTACCATGGCCATGAGGCGCGCAGCCAGTTCCGGCATATCAAAGGGTTTCACCAGATAATCATCGGTCCCCATCTGGAATCCTTCCAACTTGTCTTCCAGTTGATCCCGCGCCGTCAGCATCAAAATCGGCACATCGCTGCCCTGTTCCCGCCGCAATCGCTGGCAAACCGTAAAGCCGTCCACCCCCGGCAACATCACATCCAGAACGATGGCATCATAACTGTTACCCGCCGCCAGCTGCAGTGCACTCAAGCCATCCGCCGCGTAGTCGGTTTCGAAACCGGCTGCCTCGAGAAAATCCAGAGTGGTTTCCGCCAGCTGCTGATGATCTTCCACCAGCAGGATACAGGCATTCTTAATATCGCTGGTTGTACTCACACTTTCCCTCACTCGCCTAATGGGGGCAGGCCAATCCGATAAACGCGGGCTGCATTATCATGAAACAGTTTACGCTGGCTGGCCTCCGGATAAGCTGACACCAGCGCCCGGTAAAATTCATACAGCTGGCGCAACGACAGGGACACTTTGTCCATGGGAAAATTCGAGGCAAACATGCAGCGCTCAACACCGAACGTCTGCAGTACAAAATCAAACAGTGGCCCGGCCTTGTCCATCAGTTCCTGTGGTGAGGGTGCGGTAACGCGGTGCTCAAACCCCCAGCCCAGTACCGGCATGAACATACCCGACAGTTTCACCATCACATTGGGTAACTCCGCCAGCTCATTAAGGTGCATCTGCCAGGTTCGCAAAATCACGTCACGGGCCTCGGCGGTGCGGCCATAGGAAGAGAACTGTCCGCCAACACCGATGGGCGTTCCCATGTGATCCAGCACAAAAGTGATACCGGGAAAATCTTTCGCCAGTGCCACCAGCTCATCCAGCTGATGATGGAAAAACCAGGCATCAAAACTCAGATTGTGCTGTTCCAGCAACGCCAGGCCCCGACGCCAGTGATGATCACGGGAAAGATAGGGGCGCGGGCAGAAACGCATGATGCCGTCATCCAGATCAAACGCCAGCATCTGTCGCACACCGCTAAACCTTGTGCTGGCCTGTATATGGGCCGTAATCAGCTGGGCGGCGTTGGCTTGCTCCAGCCCCACATAACCCACCACCGCCCCCAGGCCCGGGGTACTGTCGCCAAAAAGCTGCTCCAGCCAACGGGTTTCCTGGGCCGGCCCCAAACCCTTGCGATCACGCCATTCCGCTTCAACGTGCACAACCTGGGTAACGGGCAGGTCGGCGGCATCGGCTGCGTAATCCGCCGGTAGATAATTATGGGCAACAAAATCCGGCCGCCCCACGTAACGTTTATCGGTTTCACTGGCCCCCAGGCGAATGGCGGATTCGTACAGATAGCGGTTCCACCCCAACAGGCGTTTCGGCCAGGTCAGAATACGTGGTGTATTGAGCAGATCCCACTGATGAATATGGGGATCGATAATGGGAAAGGGGAAATTCACCCGATACAGCCCTTAGTTGTTGTTCTGCGTCAATTCGGTTTGGCCGTGCCTGGCTCTGCAATGCGGTCTTTGGCAATGCGGACTTTGGCAACGCGGCCTTTTATTCTGTTTTGAAGCGCCCTGCATGGCTGTGGCCCGCCCTGACAACCACAGCACAACGCAAACGGTTCTGGCCAAAGTACAGCATCATTTCAAAGCTGTCTCTGGGGATGGGCAGATAATGCTTGTCCAGCTGGGAACTCTGCTCATTTTCGTCGATGTCCGGATCATTAATATAGACAAAGTCATCGTCCATATCCACCAACAGCACCCAGTGGGGTGCCTTGCGCCGGTCGAAGCGATAGGTGCTGATAAGCACCAACGGCAACGCGTTGTCGTCCAGCAACCATTTCATGCGCGCCAGCGACAGGACCTCCTGGTGCAACGGCACCTGCAGCTCTGTCAGCTTCTCCAGAAAGTCATGATGCACCAGTTCCAGCACCTGCTTCTTACTGTCGTTGCGCACCCCTTCGGTAAACAGCGGGCCCGGCTGGTTAACATAAACATCCACGTTAAAACCGCGCTTGGCGGCGGCATAGGCCAAACCGTGGGGCCCGCACCCACCATGGCCGGAGGTCATGAAGATGGTGGTGGCCTCACGCCAGATCTGTAACTCTGAGCGCCGGTCACAGATTACGGATTCATCCAGGTCATTCATGGCCATCAATAACGAGGCGGCGCCACAGGTAAAATCAGTGGTTTGGGCGTAATAGGCCACCCGCTCACTGGGCTCGGCCAGATGCTCCTCCAAACGCTCATGGGGAATGATCCGCTTCTGGAAACGCAGGGCATCGGCGTGATCTTCATAATAATCCGTGTACAGTCCGAACTGGCGATAGCCCAAACGCTGGTAGAGCTGGATCGCCGCCTGGTTGTCGCGCCGCACCTCCAGGCGCATGAACATACGCCCTTCTTCTGCGGCATCCTCCTCCGCCTCTTCCAGCATGCGGCGCCCGATCCCCAAACCGTGGGCCGCGGGGGAAACGGCAATGGAATACAGGCGGGCCAGGCTGGTGCCCTGGCGCATAAACACCAACACATACCCCAGCAACGGCGGAGCATGGTCACTACCCTGGTGTTTTTCCACTGTTTTTTCAGCCACCAGCAACAGGTTATGATCCTGCTGCAACTGATGCTTGAAACTGCGTTTACTCATGCGATCGGAATCGAAGCAACTCAACTCCAGTGCCACCAGTTGATCCAGATCCTGCAGCGTTGCAGGGCGCAGACGAACATTGTTATCAACCATTCATCAAGCCCTGGCAGGCCAATTGAATCACCTGCCGACCACGCAACAGCACCAGCGTTTGCCATTGTGGCTGCGCCGGATAAAACTGCTTTAACAATTGCAGGCGCACACGCTCGCTCTCATTGGACGCTGCCTGCTGACCGGGTTTGCGCACCCGATGATCCTCCCGCAGACAACGCAGCAGTTCGGCAATGGGATAGGTACCGAACTCCAGGGTAACGTAACAGCTGCGCGGCCCCATCACCTGATGAAAGGCATAATCCACCAGCCCGGTTTTCGGCACCGAACAACTGTCCCCGCCCGCCGGGATGGTAACGGCATCACCATACCAGTGTTGCGCCGTAGCCAGCCCCGGGCTTGCCAGGGGATGATCGCAAATCAACTCACCATGGCCATAGGGGCCCAGGCCAGTGTGCAGATCAATGACCGCCACATCGCGGGCAGCGCAATCCAGCTCCTGCAACACCTGCTCCAGGTTCAGGCGCGCCTGGCTCTTGCCCTGCCCACCATAAAACAGGCCATCGGCAAACTCGTACTGGCCTCCGCTCACCGCCAGCTCATAATCAAACTGCCCATGTTGCTGCAGATACGCCATCAGCTGCTGTTCATTGCGCACCAGCAGCTCTGCATCGGGCTCTGCCTCTGTAGGCACCAGCGCCTGGGCCAGCTCTCGATAACCGGGGTTGTCCGGCAGCGGCTGCGAGAAATCAACAAAGTTACGGTTCACATCAATGCCCTGCTCATCCACCCGCCGGCACCAGGCAAAGCCCCAGGGATTCACCCCGTGCACCAGCAGAACGGCCAGCCCCGGCGGCAGCGTTATTTGCCCGCTGGACAGGCGCCGCACCAGATCCTGCTGTACGGCGGAGCCACAGAAGCCTTCCACACCATGCACCGCCGACAATAACACCAGCACCTGCCTGGCCTCCGGATCACCGATCCAGACCTGCTGCGTGGCCAGCGCCTCGTCAGCGGGGCCACGGCCCACATAAGGCAGCGCGCGGGCCCGGGCCAGGGGCCCCAATGCCGACACCGCGCCCAGAAAAGCCTGCTCAGCCGCTCTGTAGGAGGTTGAAAAAACGGACAATTCCCGCTGTGAAAGCAAGGGTGACAGCATGGATTACACTCTCTGTTTGCGATGAACAAACAGACTAACCCTGGCCCTGTTTTTTTACCAGAAGACCGCTTAAAAATAGTTGGGAATACCCCTTGTTTTTAGCGCAGGTTGAATCCAATATTTCACGCAAGGCCGCTTCCGGAACCCCTGAATCCGCGCCAACACGGATCTTTACTTTACTCATCAACAAGCAGGAAACCATGTCACAGCTTCTTGTGGTCGTCGATTCTCTGAAAGACTGGGCGCCCTATTTCCCCGCTGAAGACGTCATCACCTTTGATGCTTACCTCAGCCGCCAGGATGGCAAAAAGAAAACCCGGACCCGGGTCATCAATCTGTGTCGCAGTTACAAGTATCTGTCCAAAGGGTACTATTGCTCCTTACTGGGAGAGGCCCGCGATCACCATGTGATGCCCTCACTGCGGGTGATCAACGATCTCAACCAGAAATCGTTGTACACGCTGCATCTGGATGACCTCACCGAGCTCAGCAATTCCGAGATCCAGAAATCCCATAAGGAAAATGATCTCACCTTCATTACTTATTTTGGGGCCACCGAAAAACCGGAATTCAAGTCACTGGCCAAGGATCTGTTCGAAAAATTTCCCTGCCCCATTCTGCAGGTTAGCCTGCGCTTTGCCGAACGCTGGCAGATTACCGAATTGCAGGCGCTGTCCCCCCATCATCTCAAAACCGACGATCAGCAGACGGCCTTTGCCGATGCCCTGGACCGCTTCAGTCATAAAATCTGGCGTTCCCCCAAAGCACGCAAGCAGTACCGTTATGACCTGGCCATTCTGGCCAACAAGGATGAAAAGCTGCCCCCCAGTGATGCCAAGGCCATTAAACGCTTTATCAAAGAGGGTAATCGGCTGGGTATTGATGTGGACATCATTGACCGCAAGGATTATGTGCGCCTGGCAGAGTACGATGCCCTGTTTATCCGCGAAACCACCGCCATCGACCATCATACTTTTCGCTTTGCCAAAAAAGCCGAATCAGAAGGCATGGTGGTGATCGATGATCCCACCTCCATTCTGCGCTGTTGCAACAAGGTCTACCTGACGGATCTGTTTAACGTCAATCAGGTACCCGCCCCCAAAACCCATATCCTGAGCAAGCAGGATAAAGCAGCGTTACAGGCCGCCATGGAGGACATCGGTTTTCCCATTGTGCTGAAGATTCCCGACGGTGCTTTTTCACAGGGCGTATTCAAGGTAAATACGCCGGAGGAGTTCGAGGCCAAACTGCAGAACCTGTTCAAGAAGTCGGCCCTGGTACTGGCCCAGGAATTCATGTTCACCGATTTTGACTGGCGCATTGGTGTGATCAACAACAAGCCGCTCTATGCGTGCCGGTATTATATGGCCAAGGATCACTGGCAGATCTACAACCACGCCAGCAAGAACACCCGCTTCACCAGCGGTGGCTTTGATACCATGCCCACCTACGAAGCCCCTAAAGTGGTGCTGGATGCCGCCCTCAAGGCCACCCGCCTGATCGGTAACAGCCTGTATGGTGTTGATATCAAACAATCCGGGAATCGCGCCGTGGTGATCGAGGTGAACGACAACCCCAGCATTGAGCATGGAGTGGAGGACCGGTTTCTGGAAAACCAGCTGTACGAGCAGATCATGCAGGATTTTATCGCTCGTATCGAAAACCGGCGGGGCCAGAAAAAATAGCCGGTGACCATGGCCTGGCGGTGCCCCTGCATTTGACAAGCCACCGCCAAGCCATGTTAACTGGCGAAAAACAATAATCAGGATCCGCCATGAATTTTACCCCTCGGCAGTGGAAGGCATTGGGCACACTCAAACGCCTCAATGGCCACAGCATCTTTGTGGTGGATTCCGCCGGCGCGGATGCGCAAACGGATCGCCCCTGCATTCTGCTACTGCACGGATACCCCACATCGAGCTGGGATTGGGAGCAACTGTGGCCGCTGCTGGAAAACGATTTCCGCCTGGTGGCCCTGGATCTGTTGGGTTTTGGTTTTTCCGACAAACCCTATCCATACCATTATCGCATTCAGGAACAGGCGGATATTGTGGAAGCCCTGGTGACACAGCTGGGGCTGCAGCGGTTTCATGTTATCTCCCATGATTACGGCGATACCGTAGCCCAGGAGTTGCTGGCGCGCCAGAACGAACGGGCCACACCACAATGGCAATCGCTGTGTTTGTTGAACGGCGGCCTGTTTCCCGAAACCCACCGCCCGCGGCTGGTCCAGAGGCTCTTGGCCGGCCCCCTTGGCCCTTTTCTGACCCGCCACATGGGCAGGCAGACCCTGTACAAAACCATGAGCCGGATCTTCGGCCCCGACACCCAGCCGGATGATGCCCTGATAGACGGCTTTTGGGAGGTGATCAATTTCAACAATGGCCGCCGCACGCTGCACAAACTGATCGACTACATGAAGCAACGCCGCCACCACCGGCCACGCTGGGTAGGGGCACTGGAACAGCAGCGCATTCCCATCGGACTGATCAATGGCAGTATGGATCCCATTTCCGGCGCCCATATGGTGGCCCGCTACAAGGAAGCGGTGGGCAACCCGTTAATGATTATCTCGCTGCAGGACATCGGCCACTATCCGCAATGGGAAGCGCCCCAACAGGTGCATGATGCTTACCGCCAGTTTCTTACCGCAGCAGCCCAGTGACCGGGGTGCTACAGAGGCAGTGCGTTCTCACCAAAATCCTTTCTGACTCCGCCCCTGACGGCGGCGGCCCATTGTTCCCGTACCCGTAATTTTGTAGCGTGGTGGGCCGCCATGTTGAGCTGGGACAGGGATGCCGACACCCGCATTGCCGCCTCCATAATAGCCTCAGGGGCACAGACCTGATCAAGAAACCCCGCCGCCAGCGCCGATTCCGGAGTGTAGATTTCCGAGTTCACGACGGCGCGTTGAAAGTGAGAAGGCTGTAGCCTGCCACGGGAAATCTCCACACCAAACCAGGGCATGGTCATGCCGATGGCCACCTCGTTCAAGCCGATTTTAAAGTCGCCGGACACACCGAGACGATAATCCCCCACCTGCAACAGCAAGCCACCCATGGCCAGGCTGTGGCCGCTGCACACCATCACCACCGGTGTGGGAAACTGCATCAGACGCAACGCCAACCTGGCTCCGCCCACCACCAACTCGGCCATGGCCGTACCACCCTGCCCCATCACCTGCAAATCGAAGCCGGCAGAAAAACGCCCGGGACGCCCCACCAGCAACACCACCCGCTTATCCCGTTCTGCCTGATCCAGGGCCTGATTCAATTCCTGCAACAACGGCGCGGACACGGCGTTAGCCTTACCATCGTCCCACTGGATGATTTGCACGTTGTCCTGCTCTGTAGAGGTGATGATACTCATGGGTCTGCTCCTGTTTAATGGGTTACCGCTGCCATGATGGAGGCGAATCTACCCGCCGGACAATGGCGAAATCGTCCAACATGAATAATTCACAGAAGCAGGTTTTACTCGCTAGCAATGGGTGATCGATGGCCCAACGATGGCAAGACGCTAGAGCAACGACACATCCAACGGAGGGTTGCTCTCAAAGGCAGGTTTGGAAAAATAATACCCCTGATACAGATGTATGCCCAGTGACTTGAGAAAGTCATACTCCTCGGCTGTTTCCACACCCTCGGCCACTACGTCCACCTCAAGATCATTACACATAGCCACTATTGATCTGACGATGGCTTGCTTGACCGGCAACCGGTGGACATCCCGCACCAACTCCATATCAATTTTCAGCAAATCCGGCTGCACCTTGCTGAGCAGGTTCAATCCGGCATAGCCGGCACCAAAATCATCCAGGGCCGTTTTAAAACCCAGGCTCTTGTAGCAATTGATGATGTCCAGCAGGTGTTGCGGATCCGCAACCCGCTCGTTTTCCGTAAACTCAAAAATAATACGTTCAGCCGGAAAGCCATAATCCTGGGCAGCGTTAAGCGTGGTGCGAATGCAAAGCTCCGGTTTATACACGGCATTGGGCATAAAGTTGATGCTGACGTTGCTCTGAATCCCCAATTCTGCCGCCAGCTTAATCGCCTTGACGCGGCAAGTCTGGTCAAACCGGTACTGGTTATCCGGATTCACATGCCGGAACACCGTCGCCGCGGATTCCCCCCCCAGCCCACGGGCCAACGCCTCCTGGGCAAATACCACACCTTGCCGAATATCCACGATGGGTTGGAAAGCCATGCTGAAATCAAACCCCAATGCCTCCCCCTGAGAACACTCCGCACATCCTAATGCTCGGTAATTAGCCTGCTCGATCATCCAACCCATGCCTCCTGACGGTTCTGACTGAAGCTACCCTGATCAGTATAGACACCAACCCGGCCATCCGCTCAGAGCCCGTTCAAGGTACAATCAAATTGCGGTAACCAGTTGAACCGACAGAAACAATACAGCCCAGGCCATAAGCCCCGCCAGAATATCGTCCAGCATGATGCCAAAGCCACCGTGAACCTGGCGATCAACATAACGAATCGGCCAGGGCTTCCAGATATCAAACAGGCGAAACAGAAGAAAACCCAGCAATACCCAATACCAGACGGGCGGAATCAAAAACAGGGTGATCCACATCCCCACAAATTCATCCCAGACGATGGCACCGTGATCGTGCACGCCCCAGTCACGGGAGGTTTTGTCACACAGGTAAATACCCACCAGTGCTGTAGTCAGCAGCATTGCCAGATACCACCAGGGATGCAACTGGGCCAGGGGAATATACAGTAGCACCGCCGCTGCGGTTCCGAAGGTGCCTGGTGCCCTGGGTGCCGCGCCGCTGCCCAACCCGATGGCGAGAAAATGAATGGGATTGCGAAACGCACTGCGGGGAACTGAGTTCATAAAAAGGATCCGTGCTCAAAAATGTTGGTAACCGGCGGGAGTAAGGGCCTGGTTATCCTGATCCCGCAACCCCTGAGCCTTGCTGATGCAGCCGATCATTGAAACAGGCAGTGACAGCGACTGCGCCAAGGCAATCACCTGGGATCGGGCATGGGCGGGGGCGGTAAAACACAATTCGTAATCATCACCGGCCGTGATGCTGATCATTCGATCCTGCCCCGCCGCCACCGGTATCAGATCCAGCTCAAGCTCAGCGCCCACCTGGCTGGCCCTGAGCACATGATTCAGATCGGCCAACAGGCCATCGGAAACATCGATGCAGGCGCTGGCGATACCACGCAACGCCTGCCCCAGGGCAACCCGGGGTGTGGGTCGGTGCAGGCGCGCCAACAGGTGCGGGTGGTCCAGAGCCTGTTGCCATTGTGCTGCCTGCGGATCAAGGGCCAGCGCCAGCCCCAGGGCCGCTTCACCGACACAGCCTGAGACATACACCTCATCCCCCGGCCGGGCACCACTGCGGGTTAATGCCTGCCCCGCCGGCACCACCCCCATCACCTGAACGCAGATGCTCAACGGCCCCCGCGTTGTATCGCCACCCACCAACTGAATGGGGCTGCCCTGGGTGACAGCGGCCATGCCCTCACAGAAGGCTGTAATCCAGTCTTCGCTTTGATCCTGCAAGGTAACGCACAAAGAAAACCAGGCCGGGGTTGCCCCCATGGCGGCAAGATCACTGAGATTCACCGCCAATGCTTTATAACCAATATCAAACGGCGTCGCCTGCCCGGGAAAATGCACCCCCGCCACCAAGGTGTCGGAGGACACGGCCAACTGCATCCCATCCGGTACCCTCATCAGGGCACAATCATCACCGATGCCCAGATCCGCCGGCAATTCAGGCTCACGTGCAGACAACAACGCCCCAGTGCGATCACTGAGGCGTTTGAAATGGGTCTCTATGAGCGCAAACTCGTTCATAGCCACCGGTTGGATTACCCGCCTGGTTTGTCGTTGGCTTTCATTTCCAGTACGCGCAGCTTTTGCGCCACTTTATCCAGAATGCCATTCACGTATTTATGACTTTCCGTGGCACCAAAATATTTCGCCAGTTCGATGCCTTCGTTAATGGCCACTTTGTAGGGCACATCCACCCGCTTGCTCAGCTCGTAAGTGCCGATGCGAAGTATGGCCAGCTCCACCCGGTCGAGATCTTTCAGTTCCCGATCCAGAAACGGCGCAAAATAACCATCCAGTTCATTAATGCATTTGGGGATTTCATGCAGCAACTCATGAAAATACGACACGTCGGTTTTACGCATGTCGTTATCCACACGAAACTGGGTTTCAATGTCCCCCAGACCGGCGCCGGTCATCTGCCATTGGTACAGTGCCTGCACCGTAAACCGGCGCGCCTTGCGGCGCGCAGAAGGAGACGGTTTTTGTGAAGCGGTATTCATTGGATTACCACTGACCTCAATTAAAGATTGCGAAACAGGCTGACCATTTCCAGGGCACCGGTAGCTGCCTCAGCACCTTTGTTTCCGGCTTTGGTACCGGAACGTTCAATGGCCTGCTCAATGGTGTCGGTGGTCAACACACCAAAGGAGACCGGAATGTCGGTATCCAGCATGACACTGGCCACACCCTTGGTGCACTCGCCGGCCACATAATCAAAGTGAGGCGTGCCACCCCGAATCACCGCACCCAGGGCAATAATGGCATCAGGCTTACGCTTGATGGCCACCTGTTTTACCGCCAACGGCAATTCAAAGGCACCCGGTACCCGGATCACTTCGATATTGGTTTCAGAAACCCCATGGCGTACCAGTGCATCAATGGCACCGGTCAGCAGACTTTCCACTACAAAGCTGTTGAAACGTGCCACCACGATGGAGAACTTGGCATCGGTTGCGCGAAAATCGCCTTCCACTACGCTTACGTTTGTCATGTCTTTACCTTATTTCCAATAAAACCAATGTAGAATTCAAACTTATTCTGCCGCGTCGCTTTCCACGTACTCAACGATTTCCAGATCAAAGCCGGACAATGCGTTAAAGCGCATGGGCGAGCTCAGCAGCCGCATTTTGGTCAACCCTAGATCCCGCAGAATCTGCGACCCGGTGCCGATGGTGCGATAAATGCCGGTGCCGTCTCCGGTGGTCGGCCGCAACGGCTGGCGGCCGGAAAAGAAGCTGTCCACCAGATCATCAATATTGTGGCGTTCAAAGGAATCACCCAGCAACAGCACAACACCCGGCTCCGTATGATTGCCCAGAAAACTCAGTGCTTTTTCCAGGCTCCAGCCGCTGGACTTTGCCTTTACCGCCATCATCAGGTCACGCAACGGATCGGCCACATGCACGCGCACAAAAGGCGCATCAACGGTCATAACATCACCCTTAACCAGGGCAATGTGGCTTTGGCCATCAATCAGATCACGGAACAATTCCAGCTGAAAATCGCCATATTGAGTGGGCAGCTTTTCACTGCGAATTTTCTCCACCGTACGCTCGTTCACGGTACGGTAATGGATCAGGTCAGCAATGGTGCCGATTTTAAGGCCGTGCTCCTGGGCAAAAATCTCCAGGTCCGGGCGCCGTGCCATGGTGCCGTCTTCGTTGATGATTTCCACAATCACCGAGGATGCTTCCAACCCCGCCAGACGCGCCAGATCGCAGCCGGCTTCCGTATGCCCGGCCCGACGCAACACACCACCGGGCTGCGCCATAATGGGAAACACATGGCCCGGCTGGACGATATCCGAAGGCTTGGCATCACGGGCCACCGCTGCCTGTACCGTACGGGCACGGTCCGCCGCAGAAATACCGGTGGAAACCCCCTCCGCCGCTTCAATGGATAGCGTGAAGTTGGTGCCGAACTGGGAGCCATTGGCGCCGTGCACCATCAACGGCAGATTCAATTGCTGGCACCGCTCACGGGTCATGGTAAGGCACACCAGGCCACGGGCATGCTTGATCATGAAGTTGATGTCTTCCGGGCGCACCATGGTGGAGGCAATCACCAGATCACCTTCATTCTCACGGTCCTCATCATCCATCAGGATGACCATTTTGCCGTGACGTATATCTTCAATCAGTTCTTCAACTGTATTCAATTGCATATATAAAGCCTTACTTTAGATAACCGTTTTCAGCCAGGAAACCGAGGCTAATGTCTTTGCCCTGGGCCTTCGGGTCTGCAGCCTTGTCGCCCAGCAGCATGCGCTCCAGATAACGGGCGATCACATCCACTTCCAGATTCACTTTCACACCGGGTTGCCACTGTGCCACCGTGGTTTCCTGCACAGTATGGGGAACGATATTCAGATCGAATATGGCTCCACTGACCGCGTTCACCGTCAGACTGATGCCATCCACGCAAATCGAGCCCTTGTGGGCAATGTATTTCGCCAGATCATCCGGCGCCCGCACTTTATAGCGGATTGAGCGGGCGTCTTCTTCCCGCGATACCATTTCGCCCAGGCCATCCACATGCCCGGACACCAGGTGCCCCCCCAGACGCGTGGTGGGGGTCAGCGCCTTTTCCAGGTTGACCGGCGAGCCGTTTTTCAGCTGACTGAAACTGGTGTGGTTCAATGTCTCCAGCGACACATCGGCCCAGAACCCGTCACCCGGCAGATCGATCACCGTCAGGCAAACCCCGTTCACAGCGATGCTGTCGCCCAGTTTCACGTCCGCCAGATCCAGCTTGCCGGTCTGGATGCGCAAGCGCATATCGCCGCCTTTGGCTTCCATATTGGCAATTTTGCCCACCGCTTCGATGATCCCCGTAAACATGATCAATCACTCCAACCATAGGTCATTCGAATATCCTGGCCAATCTGACGCAGGTCCGTTAAGTGTAGCCCCCGGGTGCTGCTCATGGCCGGTATATCCAGCGCCAGCACCGGGCGTGCCGCGCTGCCCATGAGCTTGGGTGCCATGTAGCAGATCCATTGATCCACCAGCCGCTGTTCAACAAAGGCCCCCGCCAGAGCCGCGCCGGCCTCCACCAGCACTTCGTTCACTTCCCGCCGTGCCAGCTCCTGCAACAAGGCGTTAAGATCCACGCGATCCACTGCAACGCCCGCGCCCGCCGGCAGGGCGATCACCTCGGCACCGGCAGCACGCAACGCCTGTTCGCGGGCGGCATCGGGCTTAACGCAAACCACCAGGGTGTGGCCGGGCTGTTGAAGAATACTGGCTGCGGGCGGGGTGCGCAGGCGGGAATCCAGGATAACCCGCAGGGGTTGCAGCGGGGTAATATCCCCGGGCCAGGCCCAACCGGACAGAGCATCGTCGCCGGCCACTGACTGGGGCCACAGCTCGGGTCGCACCGTGAGCGCGGCATCATCGGCCAATACCGTTTCCACACCGGTGACAATGGCTTCCACCCGGGCCCGCAGACGCTGCACATCGGCGCGCGCCGCAGGGCCGGTGATCCACTTGCTCTCACCACTGGCCATGGCACTGCGGCCATCGGCGCTCATGGCAGACTTAAGCCACACCCAGGGCAAGCCTGAGCGCATGCGCTTGTTGAAGCCGGGATTAAGGGTTTCCGCCTGCGCTTGTAACAAACCAGAGGAGGTCTCTATGCCGGCCGCCGTCAGCAGTTGGTGTCCGCGTCCGGACACCCGCGGATTGGGATCTTCCATGGCGCTGATCACCCGGGTCACCCCGGCCGCGATCAGGGCTTCGGCGCAGGGTGGGGTTTTACCATGATGACTGCAGGGTTCCAGAGAGACGTAAGCGGTGGCACCACGGGCAGCGGCACCCGCCTGGCGCAGGGCGTTGACTTCGGCGTGGCCTGCACCGGCGGTCTGATGCCAGCCGCGCCCCACTACCTCGCCTGCCTTCACCAGCACGCAACCCACCCGGGGATTGGGGTGAGTGGTATACAGACCACGCCTGGCCAGCTGAATCGCTTCGGCCATGTACTGGTGGTCTGCTGTGGTAAAGAGCGCTGCGGTCATGGAATTAGGCCACTACCTGGGAATTTCGGCCGCAGAGTATACCACAGGCCACGGCCTGGCATAGCGGGCGTGAATTGCCGATTTCAAGGAATTTAATACTGGAAAGGGTTATTTCAGGCTGTTGATCTTGCCATTCTTCTGTAACCGGGCGATTTCATCGGAAAACTGGCTGATATCCTGAAAATCCCGGTATACCGACGCAAAGCGCACGTAAGCCACCTGATCCAGCTCCCGCAGGGCATCCATAACCTGTTCACCCAAGGCCCGGGAAGGCAGCTCCCTCTCGCCGGTGGCGCGCAATTTATGGCAGATCTTGTTGATGGCCGCTTCCACCTGTTCCACCGCCACCGGACGTTTTTCCAGGGCGCGCTGAATCCCGCTGCGCAGCTTGTTTTCGTCAAACGGTTCGCGGGTACCGTCCGACTTCACCACTTTGGGCATCACCAGTTCCGCGCTCTCATAGGTAGTGAAGCGCTCATTGCAGGCCAGACATTCGCGGCGGCGGCGCACCTGGTTACCCTCCGCCACAAGACGGGAATCGATTACTTTGGTGTCATCAGCGTTACAAAAGGGGCAATGCATGGTGTCGTCCTAATACCCTGGAGCAGTAAAGTGGGCGAATCATACCGTAATCCGCAATCGGGTTCTCTAAAAATGCGCCGGGGCACGGGTTCGCCTTTACGCAACACGCCACCATCAGATGGGAATGGCGGTTTTATCCACCACCTTGCGCATTACAAAACTGGAATGCACCCCGGACACCCCCTCGATACGGGTCAGCTTACCCAATAAAAACGTCTGAAAGTGATCCATGTCCCGTACCACTACCTTAAGAATGTAATCAGCGCTCTGCCCGGTAATGAGATAGCAGGATTGCACCTCGGAGAAGCCGGACACCTTGTCTTCAAATGCCGCGAAGCGCTCCGGCGTGTGCTTGTCCATGGAAATCTGGATCAGCGCCGTCATCTTCAACCCCAGCTTATCGGCATCCAACAGGGCCACATAGCGGTCGATAACGCCTTCTTCCTCCAATTGACGCACCCGGCGCAGACAGGGAGAGGGGGATAGACCGATGCGATCCGCCAGATCCTGATTGCTGATACGGCCATCACGCTGAATTTCTTCCAAGATACGCTGATCGTACTTATCCATTGCTCCCCCAGAGCTATAGAAACAATATTATTCCAATATAATGTATTTATAAGCAATATTCCACCACTCCGACCGTGAAATATCGCTATTTTCGCAATCCTATGCCACTCCCCTTCCAATACACTGTATTACATCAGGTCGCCGCCTGTATCCAACACCGGAACGGGGCTCACAAGGCCCTCCTAATCCGGTGGCGGATCGCCCGCCCACAAGGCGGGAAAGCCGGCCAGGCAATCCACCCCCGGCCCGGGCATGACCTACCCCAACACGGCTTTTCGGAGATCCAGCATGGCTTTCGACCACCGCAAATACGCACCTTATTTGCCCATTCAGTTAACCGACCGTACCTGGCCGGATCAGGTCATCACGCAGGCGCCGGCCTGGTGCAGCGTGGATCTGCGGGACGGCAACCAGGCTCTGATCGAGCCCATGTCGGTGGCCGAAAAAAAGCGTCTGTTCGCCCTGCTGGTGAAGGTGGGTTTCAAGGAAATCGAAGTGGGCTTCCCCGCCGCCTCGCAACCGGACTTTGACTTCGTAAGAGCGATCATTGAGGAAGGCATGGTGCCCGATGACGTCACCATCCAGGTCTTGACCCAATCCCGCCCGGAGCTGATCAAGCGCTCCTTTGACGCCTTGCAGGGCGCCCGCAAAGCCATCGTTCACCTTTACAATTCCACCTCGCCGGTACAGCGCGAACAGGTGTTCGGGCTGGATAAGGCGGGAATCGTAAACATCGCCGTTGATGGCGCACGGCTGGTAAAAAGCGCAGCAGAACAACACCCCCACACCCAGTGGCAGTTTCAGTATTCACCGGAAAGCTACAGCGGCACCGAGCCGGAATTTGCCGCCGAGGTGTGCAACGCGGTGATTGATGTGTGGCAGCCGGGCCCCGATAACAAGGTTATTATCAACCTGCCCGCCACGGTGGAAATGACCACCCCCAACGTTTACGCCGATCAGATTGAGCACTTTTGCCGGCACGTGCAGCAGCGGGAACATGTGATCGTATCACTGCACACCCACAATGACCGCGGCTGTGGCGTGGCCGCGGCTGAACTGGGCATGATGGCCGGTGCCGATCGGGTGGAAGGCACTCTGTTGGGCAACGGCGAGCGCACCGGCAACATGGACATTGTAACCATGGCCATGAACCTGTACAGCCGCGGTGTGAACCCGCAACTGGATTTGTCCGCCATGGATGAAATCATTGCCGTGGTACAGGATGTCACCAAGATTCCCCTGCACCCCCGCCACCCCTATGCGGGGGATCTGGTGTACACCGCGTTTTCCGGCAGCCATCAGGATGCCATACGCAAATGCCTGAGCAAACGCCAGCCAGGAGATCTCTGGGATGTGGCCTATCTGCCCATCGACCCGGCCGATCTGGGGCGGGATTACGAGGCGGTGGTGCGCATCAACAGCCAGTCCGGCAAAGGCGGTGTCGCCTTCGTCTTGGAGAAGGATCAGGGTATTATCCTGCCCCGCTGGATGCAGATTGCCTTGAGCCGCGTAGTGCAGGGGGATGCAGAGCAATCCTCCGGGGAAATTTCCTCACAACGGGTATGGGCGCTGTTCCAGCAGCATTTTATGGCGCAATCCCCCATGAGCATCAAATCCTATCGCCTGGAACACATTGAGAACGAGCAAATCAGCTTCACCGTCGACTACCGGGGGGAACTGGTGACCATTGAGGCCATCGGCAACGGCGCCATTTCCGCCTTCTGTAACGGGCTCAATCAACACTTTGGTCTGCAACTGGATGTACTGGATTATGAGGAGCACAGTCTGCAGCACAGCTCAGAAAGCCAGGCCGCTGCCTGCGTGCAGATAAATTGTTTGGGCAGCCGTCATCAGGGAGCTGCCGTACACGACGACACGCTGTTGGCGTCCATGAACGCCATCGTGTCGGCGGTGAATGCCGCACTGGCGCAGCAATCCACCCAGGTAGCCTGACCCACACCCCGGCCACCCTGCTGGTTAGCCTCAACAGCCCGCACGAATTCAACTATGGTTAGTAACAGAAGTGAATGATTGCGGGCAGGAGGTAACGTTGCGCACCAGCAACATGCAGCAGATACAGGCAGTGCTTAACAGCGGGTTCCCGAGGCTGCAATTTCCTGCGCATCTGGAGCAGGAGTTCCGGCAGCAACACCTGGAGCAGGCCATTTTCACCTTACGCCGTAACATCGCCTATGTGTTCGCGGTTTACGCCTTACTGGGTATTGGAATCTATGCCCTGATCCCCAATGACTCCCTGGGAAACTGGCCATATATGCACCTGGCAGTCGGGAGCTTTGTGCTGATCGGTGGCGCATGCGCTTTTGCCAAACCTCTGGACAACTGGCATCAGGTTTATGCCGCAACCTGTGCCGGCGGCGGTATCGCACTCACCATCATTGGCCCCTATTATCTCGACAACCCCATTATCAAACAGATCGCCCAGATCGGCACCTTGTACGTGGTCATCATCGCCTATACCTCTACGAGCGGGAATGGCGCCGCGCTCAACGCTACGGCACCGCCATGGCGGTCATGTTCATCGACATCGACTTTTTCAAAAAGTACAACGATTACTATGGCCATCAGCGGGGTGATGACTGCATCAAAACCGTGGCTCATATTATTGCCGAACAGGCCAAGCGCGCCGGAGACCTGGCAGTGCGCTATGGCGGTGAAGAGTTTGTGGTCATTTATCCGCAGACCAATATGGACAATCTCAAGGCCATCGGCGAGCGCACACGACAAGCCGTTATGGAGGCCAGGATCGAGCACCTGGCCTCTGCCGTGTCAGGCTGGGTGACAGTCAGCATCGGGCTGGCTTTCTGCATACCCAGCCGCACCCTCAACAGCGAAGCGCTGCTCAAGCTGGCCGACGACAATCTGTACAAAGCCAAAGAGCAAGGCCGCAACCAATGGATCTCAAGCACCCTGATGGTGGACTGAGCCAGGCAGCACGGACCGCGCGCCTTACTTACCGTAGACGGGATACCTGGCGCAAACCGCTTTCACTTTTTCCCGCACCTGGGCAATCAGTTCCTCGTTGTCCAGGTCCGCCAGAATGTCACACATCCAGCCTGCCAGTTCTTTCACCTCGGCCTCACCAAATCCACGCCGGGTCACTGCGGGCGTACCAATGCGCAACCCACTGGTGACAAAAGGTGAACGGGGATCATTGGGCACCGCATTTTTGTTAACGGTGATAAAGGCCTTGCCCAACGCGGCGTCGGCATCTTTACCGGTAATGTCCTGCTTAATCAGTGACAGCAGGAACAGGTGGTTATCCGTGCCACCGGAAATCACATCGTAGCCACGCTCGATGAACACACCGGCCATGGCCTGGGCGTTCTTCACCACCTGCTGCTGGTAGGATTTGAATTCATCGCTCATGGCTTCCTTGAAGCACACCGCCTTGGCGGCGATCACGTGCATCAGGGGACCGCCTTGACCACCGGGGAACACGGCTGAATTGAGTTTCTTCTCCAGCTCTTCGTTCTTGCGGGCCAGGATAATGCCACCGCGGGGGCCACCCAGTGTCTTGTGCGTGGTTGAGGTGGTGACATCGGCGATGTTCACCGGATTGGGGTAGACACCCGCGGCAACCAGACCCGCCACATGGGCCATATCCACCATCAGATAGGCTCCCACTTCATCGGCGATGTCACGGAATTTCTGCCAGTCCATGGTGCGGGAATAGGCAGAGAATCCCGCCAGTATCATTTTCGGTTTGTGCTCGCGCGCCAGTTCAGCCACCTGCTCGTAATCCACCTCGCCGGTGCTGTGATCCAGGCCATACTGCACGGCGTTGTACATCTTGCCGGAGAAATTGACCTTGGCGCCGTGGGTCAGGTGCCCCCCTTCCGCCAGGCTCATACCCAGCACGGTGTCACCGGGGTTCAGAAGCGCCATGTACACTGCCGCGTTGGCCTGGGAACCGGAGTGTGGCTGCACATTGGCATAATCGGCACCAAACAGGGCTTTTACCCGGTCAATGGCCAGCTGCTCAGCAATGTCCACGTATTCACAACCGCCGTAGTAGCGCTTGTGTGGATAGCCTTCTGCGTACTTGTTGGTCAGCACGGAACCCTGAGCCTGCATCACCCGGGGGCTGGTGTAGTTCTCCGAGGCGATCAGTTCGATGTGCTCCTCCTGACGCTGTTTTTCAGCCTCCATGGCTTCCCACAGTTCGGGATCAAAATCGGCAATATTCATTTCGGCTGAAAACATGGTCACTCCCGCGATTCACTGGCTAACTGGACACAAACTAATTCAATTTGGCTTGGCGCCTGCCGCCACTGTCGCACAAGGCGCGGGCTGGCTTAAATGAGGGCGGTATTGTACATAAAACGCCGCACAACGGCACATGAAAGTCCTGCTCTTATTCATCAATTTTCTTCATATCAGCCTAATGCTATTAGCCGCTCTTCGGCTCGCCCTTGGGCAGATGTTTAACATGCAAATCCAACTGCGGGAACGCGATCTCAATGCCCAGCGTTTTGAAGCGCTTGTCGATGGCCGTATGCAGATCGTGTATCAACAGCAAGCGGTGGGAAAAATTGGAAACAAAGGCCCGCAACTCAAAATCCAGGGAGCTGGCACCAAAGCCCAGGAAGAAGGCCGTCGGTGCCGGATCTTTCAGCACGGTGCTGTTGGCCTGAGCAATCTCCATCAGGGTTTGCGTAACCAGATCCGTATCGGAACCATAGGCAACCCCCACTTTGATCACCACCCGGGTGGTACTGTCGCTCAGGGTCCAATTGATAAACTGGCTGGTCACAAAGGTCTTGTTCGGAATGATCAGCTCTTTCTGATCCCAGTCGGTAATGGTGGTGGCGCGCATCCGGATCTGGCTCACCGTACCGCTCAGATTATTGATGGTCACCGTATCCCCGATACGAATGGGGCGTTCGAACAGAATAATCAGCCCGGAAATAAAGTTGGCGAAGATCTCCTGTAAACCAAAGCCCAGCCCAACCCCCAGCGCCGCCACCAGCCAGCCCAGTTTGCTCCACTCCAGGCCAATCATTCCGGACACAATCAACACGCCGGTGGTGATCACCAGGTAGCGCGCGGTGGTGGTGATGGCGAAGCGGATTCCGGAATCCACCTGCAGTCGCTGCAGAATCAATACCTCGATCAACCCTGGCAAATTTTTCACCCCGGCGTAACTGATCACCAAGGCCAGAATCACGGCAAACAGTGTTTCCAAGGTAACCACATGGGTTTCGGTGCCCGCCTCCGTGGCTACGTTGTAACTCCAGAGTTTGATCTCCTGGAAAATCTGTATGGCCTGGAAGAAATCCTGCCAGCTCCAGTAGCACACCAGCGCAAACAACGAAAAGAAGATGACCCGCAGCAGCGCGCGGTTCTGTTCGCTGATGGTGGCCACGTCCAACGACGGCAGCTCGAGTTCAGGCACGGCTTCCCCGGCCGCTCCGGCAGCCTCCTGCTGTTCCTTGACTTTGCGTTGCGCATCGCGTTTTTCAATGGCCCGGGCATAGGCTAACTTGCGCTCCAGCACCGCAAACCAGCGCATCATCACCTGCTCTGCAATGAAGATGAAAAAGCCATACATCAATGTCTGGTACATCAACACCATGATCTCCATGGCACTGAAGCTGTAGCCTTGCATCGACAGCATCACCAATGCGGCCGGGATCAACACACACACCCAGTACAGAGAGCGGTTCCAGCGTTGATACCAGTGGCCACGCTTGCCCACTTCCTGCTGGGTCACCCCCAGACGGGGATTGAACATACGGGCGCAATACACCACAAACAAAGTGGCCACCACCAGAAAGGCCGCCCGCCCCAGAATTCCGGAATGCAGCTCATCCCCTTCGCGCCACACCACGATAAACACAAAGGCACCGGGCAACTGCAGATACAACAACGGCAGCCAGCGCTTCAACGCCACAATGGACGATTCGCGCCAACGGAAATGCCCCTGCGCCAGCCCTTTGCGGCGCACCAGATGGCGCATGAACTCAAACAGGAACACCCAACGCGCCAATACCAGAAACGCAGACCCCACCCCGGCGGCGAATAATGAAGCTTCGTTTTGGCTCACCAGCGGATAGGCCAGGACAGATAACAGCAACGGCAGCGGCAACGCCAACAGTACGGTACCGAACAACGCCTCAAAGGTGTAACGGAACCGGTCTTTGGTTACGTTACCGATCTTGTCGCTGCCGTATTCCAGGCGCTGCATGACTCTGTGCCGGCCTGCAACATAGGCGGCCCCTGCAAACATCAACAACAGCAGCGGATACACCGGCCGCACCAGAGTGCGGTACCAGACACTGAAAGGCTCCAACCAGGATTGTTCCATTACAAACCAGCGCACACTGCCCGGCAATAAAGTCAGCCATTCCCAGTTGAGCGGTGTCGCACTGCGCCGCCAGAACAGTTTCTTGTTCAGCAGTTCATAAAACCGCTTGCGTTCATTGAGCTGCTCTTCATTGAGTAGCTCCAGATTGGTAAGATTCACCACATAATCCGCATTCACTTCCACCAGCCTGGTGAGCAGATCTGCCCGCCCCTCGTAGATGCGATACAGGTCTCCCTGCAGCTGTTGACTATCCGCAATGGCGGAATCCGGCTCTGCCTCGTCGAGCAGTTTGCGGATGGACTGGCGCCGGGCCGTATCGGTGCGCACGTGGTGGAGCTTCTCATCAAGCCGGAACTGTTGCAGACGCGCTTTGGAAACCTCGGTGTGCAGCGACGTATTGGATTCCTGCTCGCGAATTTTGGCCTGCAGCATCTGCCTTTGCCGCAACAGGTAATCATCCACAAACTGATAGTATTCGGTCAGCTCCAGTTGCTGTTTGGCTACCTCAAACCGGTAGCGAATATCCTGCAGCTCCTGCTTGCCCTGCACCAGTTCGTCGGTGATGTCATTGAGGTCTTCCGTGCGCGACAGCAGCAGGTCTTTCAGACGTCCGTTTTCCTGCAATTCAGATTGCAACACCTCAGGCAGCTGCGCGTAGTCACCCTGCAGGGTCACCGTGGTGTCCTGCTGTTGGTCAGCGGTTTGCAGGCGCATTTCGTCCCGCTTCTCTCGCAACAATGCCAATGCCGACTTCAACAGTTCCATGCGCATAAACAACAGATCACGATTGACCGTGTAGAGGTCCAGCAGCTTCTGGTAGCCCTCAAGGCGGTTCTGCGCCAGTTCCTTGCGTAAATTGGCATTGGTCTGTTGCTGCTTCAGCAGGTTCATCTGCATGGAGCGGATGGACTCGTTCCTGCCGGTGCTCTGCAGTGAGCGCATCTTCTCCTGCAGTTGCTGGGCCTGAGCCTGGGCGGCTTTCACTTCAGCCCGGGCCTGACTGGGCAGTGATTGCTGTTCACCGATGCGCTCCAGCACATAGGAGAGACTTTCCTGCAGTGCTTTGGCCTGCGCTTCCAGCAGACCGATGGTTGCCTCCAGCCCGTCCTGGGAACCCGGAACCTGCGCCCGTTCGGCGCTCTTTTCCAGGCGCCTGATTTCCCGGCGCAGCTGATCGGCCAACTCAGGGGCAGACTGAATTTCGTTTTTTACCACTTGTATGTCCTGCTGCAGCGACTGGGTCAGGGATTCCTGTTGCTGCAGCTCCTTATTCAGCAGATCCAGCTCCTTGCTCAGGGCATCCACCTTGGATGGCTCCTCCGCCGGGGCGACACTGCCGGACACCCCCAACTGGGCCTGCCCGGGCAACGCCCACAATGCCAGCCACGCGCAGATTATCAGGCTGATGCCGTTACACTTATGCTTTCTCACACAGTCTCCCAAAATGGCGGTCACGCATGCTTCAAATCAGGGCAGGGAGCCCACACCGCGGTGTTTGCATCAGCCCTGCAATTGGGGTAGCGTACGCCCCAATTCCTTCCACAACTGACTAGTTACTTTCCTGTTATGGCACAATATATATACACGATGCATCGGGTATCCAAAGTGGTGCCCCCCAAACGCGAAATCCTGAAGGACATCTCCCTGTCATTCTTCCCGGGTGCCAAGATCGGCGTACTGGGCCTGAACGGCGCGGGAAAATCCACCCTGCTGCGCATTATGGCAGGAGTGGATAAAGAGTTCGACGGGGAAGCCCGCCCCGCCACCGGAATCAACATCGGCTATTTACCGCAGGAGCCGCAGCTGGATGAAAGCAAGGATGTGCGGGGCAACGTTGAGGACGGCATTCGCGAATTAAAAGACGTCATGACCCGTTTCGACGAGATCAGCATGAAATTTGCCGAACCCATGTCGGATGACGAAATGAACGCGCTGCTGGAAGAACAGGCGGAACTGCAGAACAAGATCGACGCCGCCAACGGTTGGGATCTTGAGCGCACCCTGGAGATTGCCGCTGACGCCCTGCGCCTGCCACCCTGGGAAGCAGAGGTTACCAAGCTCTCCGGTGGTGAAAAGCGTCGGGTGGCCCTGTGTCGCCTGTTGCTGTCAAGCCCGGACATGCTGTTGCTGGACGAACCCACCAACCACCTGGATGCGGAATCCGTGGCTTGGTTAGAACGGTTCCTGCACGAATACAAGGGCACTGTGGTGGCCATCACCCACGACCGTTACTTCCTCGACAACGCCGCCGAGTGGATTCTGGAGCTGGATCGGGGCCATGGCATTCCCTGGAAGGGCAACTATTCCTCCTGGCTGGAGCAAAAAGACGAGCGCCTGGCCCAGGAAGCCAAACAGGAAGTTTCCCGCCAGAAAGCCATCAAGGCCGAGCTGGAGTGGGTGCGCTCCAACGCCAAAGGCCGCCAGGCCAAAAGCAAAGCCCGCATGGCCCGTTTCGAGGAGCTGTCCAGCCAGGAAGCGCAGAAACGCAACGAAACCCAGGAGCTGTTCATTCCCGTGGCTGAACGCCTGGGGGATGATGTCATTGAGTTCCGCGGCGTCACCAAAGGTTTCGGCGACCGCGTACTCTATGATGACCTGAACTTCGCCGTGCCCAAGGGCGCCATTGTGGGCATCATCGGCCCCAACGGGGCCGGTAAAACCACCCTGTTCCGCATGATCGTGGGTGAAGAGAAGCCCGAAAAAGGTGAAGTGCATCTGGGTGAAACCGTCGACCTGGCCTACGTTGATCAATCCCGCGATGAGCTGGACGGCAACAAAACCGTGTGGGAAGAGGTGTCCGATGGCCTCGACATCATTAAGGTGGGCTCGTTCGAAATGCCCTCCCGATCCTATGTGGGGCGTTTTAACTTCAAAGGTTCCGACCAGCAGAAACGGGTGGGCGAGCTGTCCGGTGGTGAGCGTAACCGCCTGCACCTGGCCAAACTGTTGCGCAAGGGCGGCAACGTACTGCTGTTGGACGAACCCACCAACGACCTGGACGTGGAAACCCTGCGGGCTCTGGAGGAGGCGTTGCTTACCTACGCCGGCACCGCCATTGTGATCTCGCACGATCGCTGGTTCCTGGACCGGATCGCCACGCACATTCTGGACTTTGAAGGTGAGGAGGGAGTCGAGTTCTTCGAAGGCAACTTCACCGAATACGAAGCCTACAAGAAGAAGAAATACGGCGAGGAATCCGTACAGCCAAAACGGCTGAAGTACAAAAAGATCCAGTAGCGCTTAGCCATCTGAAGAAAAGGCACCACGATACAAACAAGCCGCTCATTGAGCGGCTTGTTTGATTATTCATTCGTCGTTGATGTCATCCCAGTCGTCATAATCATCCAGGTCGTGCTTTAAGCGACGCTCTTCCATCAACGCCTCGATCTTACGCAAATAGTCGCCGGAGCGTTTGCTCTTGGCTTCCAGGCGCTTTTCGATTTCGCCGTCGATGTCGTCCATCATGTCATCATCCAGTTCATCGACGAATTGCGTATCTTCAGTGGTGGATGTCGTTCTCATAACCCCATACCTCTACAGCATCATTCTTTATCAGAGATGTGAAACCATGTATCTGTTCATCAGACCTGATTAAGCCGGTCTGACCCCGCCTGGTCCCTTGGCTGATTTGCTCGGCAAATAATCCCTTAAAGCGCTACCGTTTTCATCTTTTAATTATTAACGCAGCATCAAAAGTTTTTGTAGTTAATATTTGTGATTTTTAGATGTTTTTTCCATGCTCGGTTCGAATGTTATTCAATTAATAACCAAGTACGGTCCCGTTTCACAACGTTACAAATTCCCCACAGCGCCGACTTGAAAAAAACGGAATTTCGGCTTTTTATGAAAGATTGACTATGCTTTATAAGTGCAGGACCATTCTTAACCAGGTGAGCTCAGGGCCATGATCGAAAAACGCAACTTCACCCGCATTGCTTTTGATGCCAGCGCACGCCTGATTCGAGGGGAGAACGACTGGCCTGCCAAGCTATTGGATATTTCGTTGAAAGGCGCGCTTCTGGAGCAGACCGTCGACTGCGGCCTGGAGATAGACGATCCGGTGTCCGTGTATCTGCTGCTGAGTGATGAAGAGACCGAAATTCGTCTGGAAGGCCATGTGGCCCACCTGGAAGGCAACCGCACCGGCATCGCCTGCGATCATATTGACGTGGACAGCGCCTCGCACCTGAGGCGCATTGTGGAATTAAATACCGGTAACGAAGCGCTGCTGGAACGGGAGATTGAAGCGCTGGTGACTTTTGCCAACCATTGAAAGGTAGTACCAGAGCATATCAGAGCGCATCCAGGGCCTGCTCCAGGCGCGACACCGCCACCACTTCAAGCCCGTCAATGGCGGCTTTGGGCTGGTTTCCCTTGGGTACAATGGCGCGGGTGAAACCATGTTTGGCGGCTTCCCGCAGGCGCTCCTGACCACTGGGCACCGGCCGGATCTCACCGGAGAGCCCGATCTCGCCAAACACTATCAACTGGGTATCCAATGCCAGATTACGCAGGCTGGACACTACTGAAATCAGTACCGCCAGATCGGAACCGGTTTCCAGCACCTTGACACCCCCCACCACGTTCACAAACACATCCATGCCCATGGTGGCCACCCCGCCGTGGCGGTGCAGCACCGCCAGTAACATTGCCAGCCGGTTCTGATCCAGGCCTACCGCCACCCGGCGGGGGTTGCCCAGCTGGCTGTCGTCCACCAGAGCCTGCACTTCCACCAGCAATGGCCGGCTGCCTTCCCGGGTTACCATGACAATGCTGCCGGGAATGGGCTGTTCATAACGGGACAAGAAAATCGCGGAGGGATTGCTCACTTCGCGCAGACCTTTATCGGTCATGGCAAACACGCCCAGCTCGTTGACCGCCCCAAAACGGTTTTTCACCGCCCGTATCATGCGGAAACGGTTGTCCTGCTCCCCTTCAAAGTAGAGCACGCTGTCCACCATATGCTCCAGCACCCTGGGCCCCGCCAGAGCCCCTTCTTTGGTGACATGCCCCACCAGGAACAGTGCGGTGCCGGTCTGCTTGGCAAAGCGCACCAGGGCCGCGGCGCATTCACGCACCTGCGAGACGCCACCGGGGGCGGAACTGAGGCCCTCGGAGTAAACCGTTTGAATGGAATCCACCACCATTACCTTGGGCTGCTCCTTGTTGGCGGTGGCCAGAATATTCTCAATACTGGTTTCCGACATCAGGCGCAGTTGGTCCATGGGCAGATCCAGGCGCTTGGCCCGCAACGCCACCTGTTGCAGGCTTTCCTCCCCGGTGATGTATAACGCCGTTTGCCGTGCCGCCAGATGGGTCATGGTTTGCAGGAGGATCGTGGATTTGCCGATGCCGGGATCCCCTCCGATCAGCACCACCGAACCTTCCACCAGGCCACCCCCCAACACCCGATCCAATTCTCCGGTGCCGGTGGGGGTGCGGGGCTCTTCCACCAGATTCACCTGGGCCATGGTGGTCACCTTGCGGGCCTCGCCGGCCCAGCTGGTTTTACCCCCGCGGTTGCCGGACAGGCCCCGATCCGGGTTGAATTCCGTCAGGGTATTCCAGGCACCGCAATCGGCGCACTGCCCCGCCCACTTGGGAAAGACACTGCCGCAATCGCTGCACACAAACTGGGTCTTCGCTTTTGCCATTTACACCACTCTATCAGTCAGTCAACCGGTGAAGGCCCGCATGCACACCAGCGCGCCAAAATAATAGGCCGGCAGCATCAGCAATACCCCCATTAACCAGGCCCCGGAGTTGGACTGCAGGCCGGAATCCTCGGGCATATCAAAATAATCCGGTAATTTGGTTTTCAGGCGCTGCAGGGAGTACAGATCCCAGAACAGGACGAAACCATACAGCATCAGCACCGAAGGCGCTTTAAAGGGAATCGCATCCGGCATCCAGTATGAGAGCACAAACGCCATGCTCAACAGGGTGGACACCAGCCCGCCCACCGGGTGCAGCCAATCCCGCTCCATGCGGCGCAACATCATCACCCCCACCGGCAGGGACACCGCCATCAGGGCCAAGTAGAGCGTTACCCACAACGGCATCAGACCGACTCGGCATGTTGATAGACCCGCTGCACCCGACCGGTGATCTGGCACAACAGTTCATAGTTCACCGTACCGGCCCACTGGGCAACCTCTTCCACCGGTAACCCCGGCCCCCACAGGGTCACCGGAGTGTGCGGGCCCGCCCCGGGCAAATCCGACACATCCACGGTAATCATATCCATGGAAACCCGGCCCACCACCTGGCATCGCTGGCCCTGGATCAGCACCTGTGCCTGCGGCGAAAGGTGACGCGGATAGCCATCGCCGTAACCGATCGCCACCACCGCCACGTCCGTGGGCCGGGTGGCCCGCCAGGTGGCGCCATAGCCCACCGACTCGCCGGCGGCCACCCTGGAGCGGGATATGATTCGGGATTGCAGGTGCATGGCGGGTTTCAAATTCAGATCCACCGCCAGCCGGTCGGGAAACGGTGACGCACCGTACAACATCAGACCCGGGCGCACCCACTGGTAATGAAACTCCGGCCGATCCAGGGTGGCCGCAGAATTGGCCAGGCTGGCCTGCTGCACCCGCACCGACCGGCACAGGCGCTGGAAGACTTCACCCTGCTGCTGGTTGAGCGGGTGCGCCGCTTCATCGGCACAGGCCAGATGACTCATTAACACCGCATCTTTCACCTTGGGACTGTTCTGCAACTGCTGCCAGAACAACGCACAACCGGGCTCGGCGAAACCCAGTCGATGCATGCCCGTATCCACTTTCAGCCACACGCTGAGCGCGCAGGAAAGATGGGATTCCAGCAACATCGACAACTGCCAGGGTTGATGCACCACAATTTGAAAACCGTACTCGGCAGCCTGTTGCAGCTGGGCCTCGCTCAGTACTCCCTCCATCAACAGCACCGGATGCTGAATGCCCGCCTGCCTCAGCGCCACCCCCTCTTCGAAGGTCGCCACGCCCAGCGCATCACTGGCAGCAGCCAGGGCTTTGGCAACGGGCACCAGGCCGTGACCGTAAGCATCCGCTTTGACCACCGCCAACACCTTACTGCTCTTGGCCGCGGATCGCGCCGCAGACACATTATGCCCGAGGGCAGCCAGATCAATGACCGCACAGGTTCCACGACTCAAGATCAAAAGTCTCCGTAGGATTCCGGGGCCAGCTCATCGAAGCGGGAATACTTGCCGATGAACGCCAGGCGCGCCTTATCGATGGGGCCGTTACGATTTTTGCCGACGATGATCTCGGCGATGCCTTTGTCGTCGGAATCCTCGTTATACACTTCATCCCGATAGATGAACATAATGATGTCCGCATCCTGCTCAATGGCACCGGATTCACGCAGATCCGACATGACAGGCCGTTTGTTGGGCCGCTGCTCCAGGCCCCGGTTGAGCTGAGACAAGGCGATGACAGGGCAATTCATTTCCTTGGCCAGGCCTTTCAGGCTACGGGAAATCTCGGATATTTCATTAACCCGGCTTTCTGCACCGGGCACCTGCATCAATTGCAGGTAATCCACCAGAATCAATCCAATTTCACCGTGTTCACGGGCCACACGGCGGGAGCGGGCACGCACTTCTGTGGGGCTGAGACCGGCTGAGTCGTCAATAAACAGCTTCTGCTCGGCCAAGATACTCACCGCAGAGCTGAAACGGGGCCAATCTTCCTCTTCCAGCTTACCGGTGGTGACCCGGGTAAGGTCGATCCGGCCCAGCGACGCCAGCATCCGCATCACGATTTGTTCTGACGGCATCTCCATGCTGAATACCAGTACCGGCTTGCCGGCCCGAATCAGCGCGTTCTCGGCCAGATTCATGGAGAACGTGGTCTTACCCATGGCAGGGCGCGCCGCCACAATGACCAGCGCTCCCGGACGCAGGCCGGAGAAGGTTTCGTCCAATTGTTTGAAGCCGGTGGGAATACCGATGATGGCTTCATCGGACTTGAACAGTTGATCGATCTTGTCGACCGTTTCCTTCAACACCACATTGATGGGTTGCGGACCACCTTGCTTGTTGCCCTGCTCGGCAATACCAAACACCTTGCGCTCCGCCTCGTCCAGCAGATCGGTGGAACTGCGGCCTTCCGGGTGAAACGCTGCATCGGCAATTTCGTTGGAAACGCTGATCATCTGCCGCAGTACGGAGCGCTCCCGTACGATTTCGGCGTAGGCTTTGATGTTGCTGGCACTGGGGGTGTTCTTGGCAAGTTGCGCCAGATAGGCCATACCACCGCAATCTTCCAATATTCCGGCATTATCCAGTGCCTCACCAAGGGTCACCACATCGTAGGGCTTGGATAACTCCGCCAATTGGGCAATGGCACGGAAGATCAACCGGTGATCGCGGCGGTAGAAGTCCACATCGGACGCAATTTCAGACACATCATCAAAGGCGCTGTTCTCCAGCATCAGGCCACCAATCACCGATTGCTCGGCCTCAATGGAATGGGGCGGCACTTTGATGGCAGACGACTGGATATCATTATCCAGCGATAACTCTATAGGTGAATCACTCATGGAATCGGGTTACTTATAAACGTGCACGGGCATCGGAATAACCCCAGTTTAACGGCTGGCCGCAAGACTGTGCAAACCTCCATTGCAGAGAATCCGCACCCGGGAACAGGCAACGACTGCGCCGCCGGAAACGCGTTTTCAGAAACAACAAAACTCCGGCACCCAAAGGGGTACCAGAGTTTTATCGCAGGCATGACTGAGTCACTGAACCGGTCTAACCGGCGCCCACGGCCGCAGCGGTCAGACGCAAGCCAGGGGCTTACTCAGGAACAACAGATACCTTGATCGTTGCCGTCACATCGCTGTGAATCTGCAGATCAATTTCGTAGTCACCGGTATTGCGGATTGCACCAGTGGGCATCAGCACTTCGGCTTTGGTCACTTCAACACCGGCCGCAGTGATGACATCAGCAATATCGCGGGTTCCAACGGAACCAAACAGCTTGCCTTCGTCTCCGCATTTGGCCGGAATGGTGACGCTGGCCAGCTCGGTGATTTTGTCGGCACGCCCCTGGGCTGCAGCCAGTTTGTCTGCAGCTGCTTTTTCCAGCTCGGCGCGACGCTCTTCAAAGTGCTTGATGTTCGCTTCTGTGGCAGGCACTGCCTTACCCTGAGGGATCAGAAAGTTGCGGCCGTAGCCGGCACGAACGTTTACCTTGTCACCCAGTTCACCCAGGTTGCGGTTGTTTTCCAATAAGATGACTTCCATCACTCATACCTCTTTTGAATTCGATTTCTAATATCAACAAAACTGTCTATCACAGCCGCTGAGACCAATATCATCATCCCGAACCAGGATGTGAGAATCAGCCCCACGTAAAAGAACACCAGCATAGGGCCGTTGTTGGGTTTGGCCCCCAACACGCCGTGCACCAGAGCCAACCCCGCCATCAGCATCGGCACCACCACACAAGGCAGCACCAGTCGCGCTTGTGGGTAGTTCTGCCCCAGCAACAGAATCAACGCCAGGGCCGCTGCCACCGCCGGCATCAGGCGCAGGCTGTGAAACTCGCGGCGAAACCCACCGGGGTTGTACAGCCTGGCCTGCAGCCAGCGGGCCAGCAACAACGCTGCGGTTGCACCGACGGTGGTCACCCACACCATGCCTTCCACCACCACGTTCCGAGCCTCAAGCTGTTCGAACAGGGTTTCGGCTTCCGGATTAGCCTGCTTCAGCTGTACCACGAAGTCGTCGTAGGTTGGCTGAAACAATGCCACCAGTTCGTTGATCGTGGCGGGCGCCAGATTCAACATCAGCGCCATGTAGGCTGCGGCACAGCCACCCAAAGCCAGCAATGCCCACGCCAGGGAGCGGGTAGCGGCAAGCACCAGGCTTGCCGCCAGCGCCGCGATGACCGTGCCGGCCTGGGTAATGTCCCCGGCGGCCCAGTGCACCAGCACCGCAACCAACAACGCACCCACCAACGGCAGCGCGGCGTCACTTAGGTTCTTTCTCAGGGCCACCAGCGCCACTACGGCGGCTGAGGCCCACCCCAACCCTGGCAACATGGCCAGAATCACGGCTGCAGCGAGCGCCTGCAAGGGCCCGCCCATGACCCACTTTGCCAGCATCAACATACTACTGGCCTAAGCCTGGTTACTTGTGTGAGTCAGAATAAGGCAACAAAGCCAGAGCACGGGCGCGCTTAACAGCACGGGCCAGCTGACGTTGGTACTTCGCACTGGTGCCGGTGATGCGGCTGGGTACGATTTTGCCAGTTTCGGTAATGTAGTTTTTCAGGGTATCCAGATCCTTGTAATCGATCTCGGTTACGCCTTCAGCGGTAAAACGGCAGAACTTTCTGCGACGATAAAAACGTGCCATGGTTGGCTCCTGTACTTAATTAATCAGCTGACTAAGCAGCCCACTTAACGCAATTCAATTTGCTGAGCGTGCAACACCAGTTGGGTTGCCGAGGTATCCTTGTAACTGACCCGGGCCAGAAACCCGCTCACCTGCACCCGATCACTGACGGACAGGCTTTCACACTGTGTGGTGATGCCTTGTCCCCGTGCCTCTACCTT
Organism: Gammaproteobacteria bacterium UBA7310; assembly: GCA_002471665.1. Lineage (GTDB taxonomy): Bacteria > Pseudomonadota > Gammaproteobacteria > Pseudomonadales > Ketobacteraceae > Ketobacter. The sequence continues at coordinate 4,303 of DKQK01000057.1, read as the reverse complement.
AATCCGGCAAAGCACTTCCCGTGGGGCACCCGCCTCTTCCTGACGGGATCGGTGTTCCAACATAAAGCTGTAATGGGGAACACCGGCTGGTGTGTAACGTAAACCCTTGATTTCCGTTACGGTGCCACTCAGAACCAGTTGATTGATTTCCACTCAGCGGTTCAACCAGATCCGATTATTCTTCGGAGTCTGTCTCTTCTTCATCACTGCTGTCGCTGTCATCGCTGCTGTCATTGCTGCGATCATCGCTGGATTCCGCCCGCTCACCGCGGTAAGAGGATTCGCCACGATCTTTCTCGTTGGCCTTGGCCAGAACAGATTGCTCAGCAACGGCTTCATCACGGCGAATCACCATGTTGCGCAATACAGCATCGTTGAATTTAAAGGCGCTGGACAGCTCATCCAGAACGTCCTGGGAACATTCGATGTTCATCAGAACATAATGAGCCTTGTGGATTTTATTGATGGGATAAGCCAACTGACGGCGGCCCCAGTCTTCCAGACGGTGGATCTGACCACCACCTTCCTGGATCTGGCCCTTGTAACGCTCGACCATACCGGGAACCTGTTCACTCTGATCAGGGTGAACCATAAAAACGATTTCGTAATGTCTCATGACATCTCCTTACGGATTATAGCCTCCCCATCAAGCTGGGTAAGGCAAGGAGTTAATGCTTACTAACTTATTGCTCTTCACTCACGGAGAGCGAAGGATCGCGAATTCTATAGGAGGTTACCTGGAAAAACAACAGAAGCTTTACGAGACAGAAGCGCTACGAGAAGGACCGTCTCTGGCGCAGGGCTTCGAACAGGCAGACACCGGTGGCGACGGAGACATTCAGGCTCTGCACGTCTCCCTGCATGGGAATGTACACCAATTGATCGCAATGCTCCCGGGTCAGACGCCGCAGGCCCGGCCCCTCCGCCCCCATAACCAGCGCCAGCGGCCCCTTGAGGTCGGTGGTGTAAAGATTGGCAGCGGTTGCATCCAGCTCGGTTCCCACCACCCAGATCTGCCGCTCCTGCAACTGTTTCAGTAAGCGAGCCAGGTTGGTGACCTGAGCAAACGGCATAATTTCCGCTGCCCCTACCGCCACCCGGCGCACCACCGGGGTCAGGCCGACGGACTTGTCCCGGGTGGTAATCACCGCATGCACGCCCGCCGCATCGGCACTGCGCAGCACCGCCCCCAGATTATGGGGATCGGTCACGGAATCCAGAATCAGCAAAAACGGCGGCTCCTGCAGGCGATCGAGCAAATCAAACAAGGCATGCTCATCCAGTGCTGCGGCCAGCCGGCAACGGGCCGCCAGGCCCTGGTGATTGGCCTCGGCAAATTGGTGATCCATGGATTTTTTATTAACCTGCTGAACCGCCACACCCAACTGTCGCGCCAGCGTCAGAACCGCATCCAGACGGCGCTCGTCGCGCCCTTCCTGAACCCTGATCTCCAATACCCGCTCCGGGTGCTTGTTCAGCACCGCGGTGACGGTATGGATTCCATACAACCATTCTGCTTTGGACATATGCTATCGCTTTTTCTTTTTCCCTTGCTTGGGCTTGCTGCGGGATTTCTTGGTGGCCTGCTTGGCCACCTCATGCCGTTGGGTGCCCGCCTTTTTACCCCCTTTGGGATTCTTGCCGGCTCCTTTGCCTGCCCCATTGCCAGTACCCTTGCCCGCCTCTTTCTTGCCGCGACGGGATTTGGATTCCGGTTTGGGGTTTTCCTTGCTCCAGCGGGCCCGCTTACCCCCTGCCAGCAATTCAAAATCAAGCTTGCGGTCGTCCAGGTCCACTTTCGCCACACTGACGGTCACTTCATCCCCCAGCGCGAACGCCAGGCCGCTCTTCTCCCCCACCAACCGATGCCGCACTTCATCAAAGTGGTAATAATCGCTGGTCAGGGAACTGACATGCACCAGCCCTTCCACGTAGATGTCCTTCAGCTCCACGAACAGGCCAAAACCGGTGACGCCGGAAATGATGCCCTTGAACACATCACCGATCTTATCGCTCATGTATTCGCACTTCAGCCAGCCAATGACATCCCAGGTGGCTTCATCGGCCCGGCGCTCGGTCATGGAGCACTGCTCCCCCAACTCCACCATGGCGGCGGCGTCATAGGGCAGAATCTTCTGCTGGGGAATCACCGGTGCGCCCGGCATGCACTTGATGTTGGTGGTTTCCTTGCCACTGCGGACAAAGTAACGAATGGCACGGTGCACCAACAGATCCGGATAACGCCGGATGGGTGATGTAAAGTGGGCATAGGCGCCGTAGGCCAGGCCGAAATGGCCTTTGTTTTCCGGCGAATACACCGCCTGATTCATGGAGCGCAGCATTACAGTCTGGATCAGCTCAAAATCGGGGCGATCCTGGATACTGGACAACACCTCCTGATAGTCGGAAGGCTTGGGCTCCGAGCGCGCCATAAAGGGAATGCTCAGCTCTTTCAGAAAAGCCCGCAGGTTCTCCAGCTTTTCATTCTTGGGGCCTTCATGCACACGAAACAGCGCCGGCAACTTGTACTTCTGCAGGAATTTGGCGGCACATACGTTGGCCGCCAGCATGCACTCTTCAATGATTTTGTGGGCGTCGTTGCGCTGGGTGGGCACAATGCGCTCGATCTTGCGATCTTCACCGAACTCGATTTTGGTTTCAGTGGTTTCAAAATCAATGGCGCCACGCTCGTCCCGCTGGGCACGAAAGGCGTGGAACAGGCTGTAGAGATCCTCCAGGTGTGGCACGATCTTGCGGTACTCCTGACGCAGATCCTGGCCTTCCTGCGATTCCGGCTGCTGCAGAATAGTGCCGACCTTATTATAGGTAAGGCGCGCGTGGGAACAGATCACTGCCTCGAAAAAGCAGTAGCGGCTGACTTTGCCGCTGGCGCTGACGCTCATTTCACACACCAAGGCCAGCCGATCCACCTGGGGATTCAGGGAACACAGGCCGTTGGACAGGTTCACCGGCAGCATGGGCACCACATGCTCGGGAAAATACACCGAGTTGCCACGCTTGCGGGCCTCCTGATCCAGGGCATCACCGGGGTGCACATAATGGGAAACGTCCGCAATGGCCACGGACAGCTTCCAGCCACCGCTGCGCTTCTTCTCGCAGTACACGGCGTCGTCAAAATCCTTGGCGTCTTCGCCGTCGATGGTCACAAACGGCTGTTTGCGCAGGTCGAAACGGTGCTGGTAATCGCTCTGCTGCAGGCCGGAGCCAAACCGCTGGGCGGCGTCCTCCACCTCTTGTGGCCATACATGGGGAATATCATGGTTGCGGATGGCCACATCGATTTCCATTCCCGGCGCCATATGATCACCAATGATTTCCATAATACGACCCTCCGGCTGCCCCCGGTAACTGGGCGGCTGGGTGATCTCCACCAGCACGAACTGGCCGTTTTTGGCCTTTAAGGTGTCGTCCGGCGGAATCAATACATCCTGGCTGATACGGCGGTTTTCCGGGGTCACAAAGCCGATGTTGCTTTCCTTGAAGTAGCGCCCTACCAAACGTTGGGTTTTGCGCTCCAACACCTCCACAATGGTGGCCTCGCGGCGACCGCGATGATCCAAGCCACTGGCCCGGGCCAGCACCTTGTCACCGTCAAAACCGCAACGCATCTGGCGCGCACTCAAATACAGATCATCGCTGCCATCCTCGGGCTTCAAAAAGCCGAACCCGTCACGATGACCGATGATCACCCCCCGAATCAGATCCATCTTCTCCGCTACCCCGTAGGCGCCCCGGCGATTGGACAACAATTGCCCATCCCGTTCCATGGCCCGCAAGCGGCGGCGCACGGCTTCAATGGGTTCATCATCATGCAGGTTGAGTTCAGCACAGATCTGGCGGTGGGTGAGAGGCTTACCCCGGTCATTAAGCAACTTCAGGATGTAGTCGCGGCTGGGCACGGGGTTATCGTATTTTTCGGCTTCTTTGTCGAGGTTCGGGTCGTCCGACCAGGACCAATTTGTCATGCACGTTTCCTATGGTTGCGGGTGCTTTCGGGCACTTTAGGTAGTTAGTAGCCTTTTTACAAGGAAAGATCCCCTGCAGGCAAAACAAATTTGGGATTTTTGTTAAACTGGGAGTTGACAGAACCCGGGTTAGACCGTAAATTAGCGGCCCTCTGCCCAGGTGGTGAAATTGGTAGACACGCCAGCTTCAGGTGCTGGTGGCCTTACGGTCGTGGAGGTTCAAGTCCTCTCCTGGGCACCATTCTAACAGCCGAATCAAGGCTGGATCACAGCAAAATCAAGGCATTTAGCTGTGATGATGCGGGTTAAAAACCGCG
>DKQK01000032.1 GCA_002471665.1 Gammaproteobacteria bacterium UBA7310 | reverse complement strand
GTGGGTTTGATCAGGCTCAGGATGCCATCGGCCTTTTCCTGAGTCATCTTGCCGCGGGAGATCGCCTTATCCAGCAGTTTCTTGCTGTAGTCTTTGCCTTTCTGCGCGTTCTCGTCAGAAATATCTTTCAATACCACTTCGATACCGGACATAGCAGAAGAGTAAGCGATACCCGCCCCCATCATACCGGCGCCCAGGATGCCCACTTTCTTAGTAGTGTGGTGCTCAAACCCTTTGGGGCGGCTACTGCCCTTGCCGATTTGCTGCAGCTGGAAGAAGAACGCCTTGATCATATTGGTGGAAACCTTGCCGATGGCCAGGCTGGTAAAGTAACGACCTTCTATCTTGAACGCCGTATCCACATCCACCTGCAAGGACTCAACCGCCGCACTCAGAATCGCTTCCGGTGCTGGGTAACAACCCTTGGTTTTGTTTTTCAACATGGCCGGCACAATGGGTAACTTCATGGCCAGTCCAGGATGGGAAGGTGTGCCGCCGGGAACCTTGTAACCTTTGGTGTCCCAAGGCTGTTGCACGTTAGGGTTGGCTTTACAGAAGGCTTTCGCCTTGGCCAGCATGTCTTCGGCGTTATCCGCCAGTTCGTGAATCAGGCCGGCTTTCAGTGCCTGCTCAGGATTCACCTGCTTGCCTTCCATCAGGAACGGTGCCGCAGCTTCAAAGCCCAGCAGGCGCGTCAGGCGTACTACGCCACCACCACCGGGCAGCAGACCCAGGGTCACTTCCGGCAAACCGATTTTGGTCTTGCGATCGTTGATGGCGATGCGGTGGTTACAGGCCAGGCAGATCTCATAACCGCCGCCCAATGCCGCACCATTAATAGCAGCCACCACTGGGGCCTTGATCATTTCCAGACGACGCAGTTGTGCCTTGATGGCAGTCACACCGTCCATGAATTCCTGAGCCACCTCAGGGGTCGCTTTTACCAACTCATTCAAGTCACCACCGGCGAAGAAGGTCTTCTTGGCGGAAGTCAACACTACACCGGCCAGGTTTTCTTCTTTCTCCAGGCGATCAATGCACTCATCCATGGACGTTTTATAGGTCTCGTTCATGGTGTTGGCGGATTGGCCTGGTGCGTCCATCGTCAATACAACGATGTTATCACTGTCTTTTTCGTAACGAATAGCTTCACTCATTGTCTTTCTCCCGGCCCTTACACGCGCTCGATGATGGTTGCGATACCCATGCCTGCACCCACGCACAGAGTACACAGACCGCGTTTCAGATTACGACGCTCCAGTTCATCCAGAACGGTACCCAGAATCATGCCGCCGGTGGCACCCAGCGGGTGGCCCATGGCAATAGAGCCACCGTTGACATTCACTTTCTCAGCAGGAACGCCGGTATCTTTCATGAAGCGCATAACAACAGAAGCAAAGGCTTCGTTCACTTCAAACAGATCGATGTCATCATAAGTCAGGCCTGCTTTGGCCAATGCCTTATCCGCAGCTGGGCCCGGACCGGTCAGCATAATGGTAGGATCGGTACTGGTGATGGCGGTGGCCACAATACGGCCGCGGGGCGTAAGGCCCAGCTCTTCACCCTTGGCTTTGGAGCCAATCAACACCAGCGAGGCGCCATCTACGATACCGGAAGAGTTACCGGGGGTATGGATATGATTGATGCGTTCAACCATGTGGTATTTCTGCAGCGCCACTGCATCAAAACCCATCTCCCCCATCATGGCGAAGGAAGGGTTCAGCTTGTTGAGACCTTCTTTGGTGGTGTCAGGGCGCAGATAGTCGTCTTGGGCCAGAATGGTCAAACCATTCATATCCTTTACCGGTACGACCGACTTATCAAAGTGACCGGCTTTCTGCGCCGCCGCCGCTTTCATTTGCGATTCATAGGCAAAATTGTCTACGTCTTCGCGACTGAAACCTTCAATAGTCGCAATCAGGTCAGCAGAAATACCCTGCGTTACGAAATCCGTCATCAGGTTGGTTTGCGGATCCATCGCCCAGGCACCACCGTCAGATCCCATGGGAACACGGGACATGGACTCAACACCACCGGAGATGACCAGGTCTTCCCAACCGGAAGCCACTTTCTGTGCAGCCAAATTCACTGCTTCCAGACCGGAAGCACAAAAACGGTTGATCTGTACGCCAGCCACCTTGGTATCCCAGCCAGCCTTCATTAATGCTGTTTTGGGTAACACTGCCCCCTGATCGCCCACCGGGCTAACAATACCCATTACCAGATCATCAATCTGTGATGTATCCAAACCGGGATTGCGCTCTTTCAATGCATTCAGCAGATTCACGACCAGGTCAACGGGCTTCACTTCGTGCAGTGACCCATCCTTTTTGCCCTTTGAGCGCGGTGTACGTACCGCATCAAAGACATAGGCTTCTGTAGTCATTCAACCATTCCTCTTTGTTTTTGATGTGAGCCCAGCCATGACTTGGTGTGATGACCCACTGGACACTCAGGCTGCATACCTTGCTCCTTTTGCCTTTTATGCGCAATGACCTCACCGCTCAGGGGTTGTGACCAAAACGACCAAGGGTTACTGTTACCGAATGTGTTACCTTTAGAAACATTAAAAACGTGAATTAGTTACTAGACTTCCCATAAATCTAGTGTACACTTGTAAACAATGAAGGTTGAAAAGCAAATATCCCGACCTTCATACAACAGTCAACACGCAGGAATAAGCTCGATTAGGCTGATCATTCTAATTTAAAGCACTAGAATTAAACCTAATCACTATAAAGAGTGGTGCTGTTAACCCGAAACCTTCAGCAGAGGCTAAAAAACAGCCTAAACTGATAAGAGAAACGTGAAATAGAGCTCCACAAATGATCACGTTTACGGTTAACAGATCTGGCTTAATCAATGTCGTGTCAGATAAACGAAGGAGTTCACTATGAAACTGGCAACAACAACTGTAAGACAACTGGCCGTCGATAGCCTGTCTTTCATGGCAGTGTTGGCACTCACCGTTGGTGGATTTTGGGGTTTGTTCCTCGTGAACGCATCCTTGTTCACTATGGTCGTGTTCGGCCTGCTGATGGTACCTGCCTTGCTGAGCAGCACCTACTATCTCGGCAAAGACATCAACGAAGCCACGCATAAGCTGATTGCGTGAGGACCTTCGTCGCGGCCAACGTGTGAGACAACTCCACGTGGCTGCGACATTGGTATTTCCTGCGGGAAATCAATCACTTGACGATTGCATTCCGAATGCCTGCCGTCATTGGGCCTGGCTATCACAGCGTATCAGTCCGGCGGATTCAAGGTGATCAATATTGGATCGTATACCTGCTCTTCCCCGCTGAAGCTTACTTTCACTTCTGCTAAAAACTGAACCGGTTCTGTACCCGTGCCCGGGTCGGGCAGAATCTCTTCCCCCAGGCATCTGACGTAACGGTACGCAGTCGCTGTGTCATTAACCTGCAAAGCCCAATCACAGTCATAAGCACTGGGGTACCTCAGGAAATAATCGTTCTGCTCACCATTGGCGAATGCCTCCGCATACTCTGGCCGACTGGCGGGAAACATTCGATCCCCTTCAAACACCACTGAGAAGAAATTAGACGAGTTAGGCAGGGAATTACTGGCATCAAGAACTACCTCGATCACGCTAGCCGGATCAAAATCCTCCTCATCAGAGCCCGCTTCCTGTGAACCGAGGATCTGGCGTTGGACATAGTAGTCAGAATTCCAGACTTCATCGCCCTTGCCTGTAACAGAGTCGTACTCAAATACCCTAACCTCGTATCCCAATCCGCTAAAACGAACATCCAGATCTTCATAGGAGGCGTTGGTGTACCTGAACTGGAAGGTAATGTTGGTCACAGAACGATCACAATAGCCCTCAGAATCACCGCCATCAATAATCAACTGCGCATTATCGAACACATCAGGATCACAAAATCCACCGTCATCGTCTGCATTTACTTCAACCCAGTCACGGGTGATGGAAGTGGGCTCCAGCACACCGTTGACGCGAAACTCGACATAGGGATCACGGGGCGATTGATTATTATTGTCGGACCCACCGCCACAACCAGCTACCACCAACACCGCACCGGCAACCAGCACACAACGCTCAAAACTCATTCAATTCTCCAAAATCAACTAGGCCTGCGGTAATACACGCAGGCCCGAGGCGATGCATTTAATCAGTCAGCACCGAAAAACTCAACTGCCCTTCAAACCCAATCACCCTGTATTGCGCATACCAGCCGCGATACCCGCTACGGTAATCATCAGGGCCCGGGTCTCATCGGGCAGTTCTTCCGACTTCAGGCGCAATGACCGCATCAACTCCACCTGCAGCATGTGCAACGGGTCCAGATACGGATTGCGAACTTCTATAGACCGCCTGATCACCGCATTGTTCTGCAACAACATGCGATGATCGGTAATGGTGTTCACCAAATCCACCATGTCCGACAGCCGGCTGCGCAATTCCTCACCCAGCTCGCGATCTTCGGGCTGCGCCAAACGCCGCTCATAGTAAGCCGCAATCTGGGGATCGGATTTGGCCAGCACCATCTCCAGCATGCCTACGATCATACGAAAAAATGGCCAGCGTTCGTACATTTCATGCAAACGCTCCCCTTTACCTGATTGTAAAGCCTGCTGAAACGCTTCATCCGCGCCCAGCCAACCCGGTAGCATCAAACGCATCTGAGTCCAGGCAAATACCCAGGGTATGGCCCGCAGTGTTTCGATCCCACCCTCTTTGCGGCGCTTGGCAGGGCGGCTGCCTAACGGTAAACGCTGTAGTTCCTGTTCCGGTGTGGCATGACTGAAATAATTGAGAAAGCGGGGATCCTCGCGCAATAATTTACGGTAGGAACGGGTGCCCACCGCCGCCAGTTCATCCATGGTTTCGCGCCACTGGGCTGCCGGGGCAGGTTGTTCCATAAGCGTCGCTTCCAGGGTGGCCGCTACATAACGCTGCAACGTACGAATGGCCACACCAAAGGGAGTGAACTTGGCCCGGATCACCTCGCCCTGCTCCGTAATCCGGATGCGCCCGTTCACCGCGCCGGGCGGTTGCGACAGGATCGCTTCATGGGATGGCGCGCCACCGCGACTGGTGGAGCCACCGCGGCCATGAAACAGCGTCAGACGCACACCGTATTCCGCACACAGAGCTGTCAGCTGCTCCTGAGCCTGATACTGCACCCAGGCTGCCGCCAGAAAACCACCGTCTTTGGCGGAATCCGAGTACCCGATCATCACCTCCTGCTGGCCCTGAATATGATCCCGATACCATTGAATTTCGAACAGGCTCTGTAACGTTGCCCGGGCATGCTCCAGGTCATCCAAGGTTTCAAACAATGGCACCACCCGCATCAGTTGATCCATTCCCGCTTCTTTCTGCAAAAGCAGAACCGCCAGCACATCCGATGGAACATGCGCCATGGAAATCACATAAGCGCCCAAAGCATCAATGGACTGTTCCGCCAACATCTGGAACGTATCCAGTACCTCCCTCACCTCTGCACTGCACTCCAAATACCGGGGAATCAGCGGACGTTTGCCCTCCAGTTCAGTGATCAGAAAACGCTGCTTTTCCGACTCCTCCCACTGGGTATAATCACCCAGGCCGATTGCCCGGGTGATGGCCGCCATAGCATCGGCATGACGGGTGGATTCCTGACGAACATCGAGCCGCAACAAGGTTACCCCGAAGGTATTGATACGGCGAATAGTATCCAGTAACTCACCGTTGGCAATTTCGGAAATACCGCACTCCATCAGGGATCGATGGCATAATTTCAATGGTTCCAGTAACTCCTGCTGACTCATCACCGGCTGCTCACCGTGCCAGTCTTCGCCAGCCAGGCGAGCAGTAAGATACGCTTTTGTGGCAAACAAACGATCACGTAGTGGCTTGATCAAGGCCCGGTAGGGTTCGCGACTGTCACCTACCACCCGCCGCAGCTCATCACTGCAATGCACCGCAGACAGCACCATGTGTAAATCTTCAAAGTCATGACTCAACAGGTCCGCCGCCATCCAACGGGCAAGAATCAGCACTTCCCGGGTGACTTCGGCGGTTACATTGGGGTTACCATCCCGATCGCCCCCCATCCAGGAAGAAAACGTAAACGGTGAAAAGTCCATGGGCAGGGTGCGCTGCAGATTGGCCTGGCACCACTCATCCAGCTCCCGCAGATATTCCGGCACCGCGTTCCACAACGTCTGCTCAATGGTCACAAAACCCCAACGTGCTTCATCCACTGGAGTGGGCCGCTCCTGTCGAATCTCATCGGAATTCCACGCCGAAACAATTTTTCGTTTCAGCGTTTCGATCACCCGGTTGCGTTCGTTATCGGTGAGATTAACGGTATCCAGTTTTTCCAGGCAATCGGTAATATCATCGTACTTTCGAATCAGTGTACGGCGGGTCACCTCAGTGGGATGCGCCGTCAATACCAGATCAATGGAAATGTCCTGCAGTGTATCAAACAGTTGCTGATCGGAAATCTTCGCCCGTTGTAATCGGGGGTGCAGCTCCGCCATGGTGGCGCGCTGGTCCTTGCGTTGACTTTGCTGATACTCACGGCGCCTGCGCACCCGATGATATTGTTCCGCCAGATTGGCCAGATTAAGAAAATGACTGAATGCCCGGGCCACCGGCACCAACAGCTCAGGCTGCAGGCGGGACAGCTTCTCAAACAGTTTCTGAGAATTATCTTCATGCCCCGAACGGGCATGCTTGGCGAGTTTGCGGATTTCCTCCACCAACTCCAGAAGGATGGGGCTTTCCTGCTCCTGCAACGTGTTTCCCAATAAGCGCCCTAACAAGCGGACATCCTGGCGTAAGGGGGCGTGGGCATCGAGCTCAGACATGATCAGCATCCTGTATTCCCAGATTGCTTACATAATGAAGAGAACACTGCGCTTAATCAAGAGTTTGCCGTTTCACACTCCGAGCGATACAACTCGACCCGATTACGCCCGTTTTTCTTGGCTTTATACAAGGCCTCATCCGCCTTTACCAGCAAGGACTCGCCCGCTGCATAGGGTTCCGGAATACCGGCATGCACACCCACGCTCACCGTCACCGGAATGCGTTTGTCATTACACCAAAAGGAGGCGTATTCGATGTGATGACGAATGGATTCCGCCACCTTGTAGACACCCGCTTCGTCGGTGGCCGGCAACAACAGAATGAACTCCTCACCACCATAACGCACCAGTACGTCCAGATTGCGACGGGAGAACCGCTGCAGGATGACGGCGATCTTTTTGAGGCACTCATCCCCCATCAGGTGCCCGAACTCATCATTGATTTTTTTAAAGTGATCGGCGTCGATGACCAACACGCCAAGGCAGGAACGCGTCTGTTGGCACTGCTTGATCAACTCAGGAAACCGGGTATCCAGATAGCGCCGGTTGCCAACACCGGTCAAGGCATCCGTTAAAGTGGCGTGTTCCAGCTGCTCATTACTGGTTTTCAATTGCTCCAGCATGATGCTTAAATCCCGGGTTTTCTGATCCACCCGCCGCTCCAGTTCATCGCGGGCCGAGGCCGCAATCTGCTCTTTCTCCCGGGTTAACTCCGTCACCTCCTGGGCCAGATCCAGGGCCCGTTTGAGCGCCCGGTTCTTTTCAATACGCTCCCTTTGCATGCGCGCTGCCAGGGCTGAGGTCACCATCAGATTGCCCAGCGACAAGCCGGCGGCATGAACGTATTCAATGGTTACCGAGAATTTCAGCCAGCCAAGCTGGGATGCCACATAAAAACAGGTTCCCGCAATCAGCACAGACCATCCTGCCATCAGGTAGCGGGCCCAGTAGTTGCCGCTTATACATTGCTGGGCCAGCACCAGGATGGCGTACAGGCAGATACCGATTTCCATCAGATAAATCAACGGTAGAACCTGCCGTTCCGGAAACAGGATTACCGGAATGACAGCCAAGCCAAAGACAGTGACGCTGTGATCGGTGAAACGCGCCAACCGGGGAGCCCGGTTTCTGAGATCGATAAACAGCACAGCAAAGCGCCCGGCAAAGAAAATGGTGGCCAGGATGCCGATGCCATAACCCTTGTCGTTGAGAAAACCGAGCTGCCCCCATAGATACTGCCCACCGAAACCACTGATGCTGGCTTGATAGAGCATGGCTGATACAATGAAGGCCATATTGTATAAATTGGTACGATCACGCAGAAAATACCAAACGTAACCGTTATAGAACGCCAACACCGCCATCATGCCGAAAAACAACCCATAGAAAGCCTGGGCCTTGAATTCATTACTGAAAAACGATTCTGAAGTCAGAAAACTGACCGGGAATATCAAAACGCTGTCGCTTTGCAGCCGCACGTAGATCTCGTAATCCCCAACCGGCAACGATTCCAGCACAAACACCGGGAAACGGTGTTGCATGGGGTTTTCAATATACAACTGATGATCGCCACCCACGGAATGCGCCAACAGGTTCTTGCCCTGAGGTGTGGATTGAATCAGAAAGAAATCCACATAGTTCAAAAAGGGCGTTGCCAGTTCCATGTAAAGTTTGGCGGACTGCCTGGCCCGGACGGTCAACTTATATTGCAACCATAGGGGCTCCGCCAGGTAATTCTGTTGCACAGAACCGGTAAGGGTTTCTCTTTGCCATGGCAATTCGGTGGACAGAATATCACGCAGCGTGATCTCTCCAGCTTCATCAACCAGATAGTGGTAACCGGGCTCCACCCGAAAATCAGGATCTGTGACGGCCCACCCCAATAAGGCAATTGCCACAAGACACCCACCCAGCAAATACCGCACCGGGCGCAATAGGCTGTTACGCATCGAATCTCATCAGTTAGTTTTGTTCTTTAAATAACCACCCTACCCCAAACCCAAGGGACAAGGGTATACATATATTGTTTCAATTGTTGATGTTGTGTAATAAATAACCAAAAATAAGCCTGGCATAACATTTGCGTTACTGCCTGTCATAGGACAAAAAAACGCTAATTCTTACAGGTTGATACATGCAATGGGCCAGCTTGAACACAGCTTACAAGATTCAGATATGCCAGAGATCCTCACAGAACAGGCCACTTTAGCTCAATCCCTCTTTGCAACGCACACGCTGAGAGTGGCGCAACTGGATCTAATGGTCACCATTCTCAATCTGAGCCGCTTTATTCAGCGCCATCGTGGTGCAACCCTTGCACTGTTAGGGGGCGATAATAGCTTTCGTGCCCAGGTAGCCGCGCTCCAAAAACAAACATCGGCCCAATTCGATTATCTGCAATGCCTCAATAATTCTGCCGACAAACCCATGGCTGACAGCGAATACGAACAATTGACCCTGGGCTGGCTGACCATCATCAAGGATTGGGAAAATGACGATCTCCATCACAGCTTTGAATTTCATTCCCATTTGCTGGAACTGATCATCCGCATCGCCCGTCAGCTCTCCGAGCAGGTTTTGGCGACCCCTGCCGGTATGGAGGCAAACGAAGCCCTGCGCAGTCGCCTGGACAACAGTTATACCTACCCACTGCATGGCCTGACGCAAACCTGCGTCCTCGATTTGTATGAATTGGTTGAGTACCTGGCGCGCATTCGCGGTTTGGGAACCCACATGGCCGTCATCGGCCATACCGACAAGGAGCTGGGCGCCAAAGTATCCTTCTGGTTACAGGAGTTTCGCTATCGCAAGGAGCGTTTTGACCAGAACATTCAGTTGCTTTCCAGTCAATACCTGCCCTGTATTCCAGGCTTGAAATCACTGCCCAACCTGAATATGAAGCTGAACTACTTCATCAGTCTGCTGGGCCATGAAATGACCTCGGAACGAACCTTTCAGGTTCCCAGCCACAAATTGTTTTTGATGGGCACTGAAATCATTGATGGCCATCTGGCAGTAATGGACCAGGCCAACGCCGTGGTGCGGGATCAGCTCTACGCCATGAACATGATGATGCTGGAAAGGCTGTCCGCCGAACCGGTCTGAGCACTGACCGGGAGCAGCCTACACTATATACACCAGCAACGCCGGCAGCAGGACAAACGACAGCAGTGTGGATATCACCACCATGCCCGCCACTACCTGCGGTTCACGGCCATAGCGTACCGCAAACAGATAGTTGAAGACCGCCACCGGCATGGCACTTTGTAAAATCACCACACCCCTTGCCACCCCGGTCAAACCAAACCCGGCGGCCACACCCCAACCGACCCCTACCCCAATTGCCAGGCGCAATAGAGCAAATGTAGCACTCTTGCCAAGCTGGGCGACCCGCATATTTGCCAGGCTCACCCCCAATGTAATGAGCATCAGCGGAATGGTCATGTCACCCAGCAGGGAAACAGTGTTCTGCAGCCAGCGGGGCAGCGACAGCTCTCCATAGATCATAATCAGTGCCGCGGCGATGGAATAAATGATGGGGTTGCGCACCATTTCCTGCAGCACCGACCGGCCACTGACCAGCGCGATTCCCAAGGTAAAGTGCACCAGGGAAAGCATCATAAAAACGGCAATTGCCAGCACCAGGCCCTGCTCGCCAAAGGCGAACAGGCACACCGGCAAGCCCATGTTACCGGCATTGGGAAACACCAACGGCCCCAGATAGGCGCGCAACGATTGACGGCTGAGGGCAATGACCACTGCCGCCAGCAAGAGGGTTGCCACGATCATAACCAGGGTCACCCAGAACATCTCCTCGATGACGGCACGGGAAACAGCGGCCCCGGTCATGGCAGACACCACCAGACAGGGTGCGCCCACACACATCACCAAGCGGGTCACCATATCCGTATCGTAGGGCACCTGAATCTTTTTCCAGACAAAACCCACTAAAATGCAGACCATCACCGGGCCCGTGATGGGTAACAGCGTTTGTAGCATAAGCCCCTGATTCGACTATGTTATGATGGCGCACAGTATAACCCATGGTATTGAATTGTCTCGATGAAACAGCCACCAAACCGATCCCGAATTGTTGAGAATGCCCAGATTGACTGGCAACAGAGCACCCCCATCTCGGAACAGTTCGAGGATGTGTACTTCTCACGGGATTGCGGCCCGGATGAAACACAGCATGTCTTTATCCATCACAACAGGTTGGAACAACGCTGGCGGGATGACTCGCTCTCCGGTTTCACCATTGCTGAAACCGGGTTCGGCACCGGATTGAACTTTCTCTGCACCGCCGATTATTGGCAGCAGCAAAAACATGCCGGCCACCTACCGATGAACGCCCACCTGCATTTTGTCAGTGTGGAAAAATACCCTTTGGCGCTGGCCGACATGCGCATTGCCAGCAGGCAATGGCCGCAATTGGTGAGCGTTACCGAACCGCTACTGGAACAATACCCCGCGCCCGTGCGTGGGGTACACAGACTGTATTTTGCCGGGCCCAATATTACCCTCACCCTGATCTTCGATGATGCCATTGCAGGATTTTCAGGTTTGGACGGACTGGTTGATGCCTGGTTTCTGGACGGGTTTGCGCCGGCCAAAAACCCGGATATGTGGCAGCCGGCGCTGTTTGAACACATTGGACGCCTGAGTTACGCGCCCACAACCGTCGCCACGTTCACTGCGGCTGGAGTGGTCAAACGGGGGCTGCGTGATGCCGGCTTCAAGGTGGAAAAAGTCGCTGGATTCGGTCGCAAGCGGGAGATGCTGCGAGGAGACTATCTACCCGCGCCAACACAGCAACGACAGCTACCGCCGGGCGACAAACCCTGGTTTCACTTTGATTACCAGGCGCAACGCAAAGCAACGGGCAGCGTTGCCGTAATCGGGGCCGGCATGGCCGGTGCCACCGCAGCCAACAGCCTGGCTCGGCGGGGTTGGCAGGTTACCGTGCTGGAACAGGAGCCCAGGGCGGCCAGCCAGGGCTCCGGCAACCCCACCGGCATCACCTTCACCAAACTGAGCCTGCACGATACCCCGCAAAACCGGTTTTATCAGTGGGCCTATCTATACGCCTGCCGTTATATTCAATCGACGTTTCTGGCGGCGGGTATTGAACCGGGTGTGGATTGGAACCTGAATGGCCTATTGCGACTGGCGTTTGATGCAAAAGAAGCAAGAGAGCAAGCCGCGCTTTTGGCTGAATCCTACTGGCCCCCATCATTACTGGAAAACCTGAGCCCCGCACAAATCCAGGAACGGCTTGGCATTGAAAGCCCCATTGGCGGCCTGATGCTGCACGGCGGTGGTTGGCTGCATCCGGCCGCCTGGTGCGATGTGTTGCTGTCGCATCCCAAAATAGAGCTGCTGACCTCACAATGCGTTACCCACTTGACCCCAACAGCAGGACGCTGGCGGGTGAATCAGCACGGCCCTTTTGATGCGGTGATATTGGCCAACGCCTTTGGCAGCGCCCGATTTCAACAATCCAGCCACCTGCCGCTGAAGCCCGTACGCGGCCAGATCAGCTATTTACCGGCCACTGCAGCCTCCCTAGAATGGCAACATGCGGTCAATTATCACGGTTATGTCAACCCCGCCCGAGCGGGGTTCCACTGTGTGGGGGCAACCTTTGATCCACGTTCAGAGGCGTCCACTGAGCGCCAGGAGGATCACCAGTGGAATTGCGATCAACTGCGCTCCACCCTGCCAGCCCTGGCTGAGGCACTGGGCCTGCCCCATGGGGGGCCGCTCCAGGGTCGGGTGGGATTTCGGTGCCAAACACCGGATTACCTGCCCATCATCGGCCCGTTGCCGGACGCCGAGGCTTATCGACAACAATTTGACGATCTGGGAAAAGGGTTCCTGAAGCGGGAGTTTCCCTTCGGCCCCTGCCACGACGGGCTGTTCATCACCTGCGGCCACGGCTCCAGAGGCATTACATCCACCTGCTTTGCCGCAGAGATTCTCGCCTCCTACTTAAGCGGTGAACCTCAACCGGCGGACCGGGAGATACTGTTTGCCATTCACCCTGCACGATTCCTGATTCGCAATATAATGAGAAGAACCTCATTGAAAACCACGGAGTTCAAATCATGATGCATCTCACGCCGTCAAACACGCTCTTTGGACTGCTGCTGACCCTGATGAGCATGACAACCACTGCAGACGAATTAGCCATCTATAAGAAGGATATGAGCCAGACCCAGGCACAGGAGGCTCTGGCGGCAGGCACCATAGTGGCCATCGATGTTCGCTCAGAGGCGGAGTATCAGGCCGGGCACGTTCCCGGAGCCATCAATGTGCCCCATAACCAGATTGATTCCCACTTGGCACAGATTAAACACCTGAAGGACCAACCGGTGCTGCTTTACTGCCGCAGCGGCCGTCGGGCCGGTCTTGCCGCCGCGACTTTATCTGAACTGGGTTTCAGTCAACTGTATCATCTCGAGGGTGACATGCAGGGCTGGACCAAAAAGCAGTTGCCGGAGGAAAAATAGCTTGGCAAGATGGTACGACGTTCCAACGCGTACGCATAACAATCATAAACAGAGTCGCGCTTGAAGACCGTTAACCTGCATCAACATACCATTCTCATCGTCAATGGTAATGACCATGACCGGATCGCGCTCAGTGACAGCCTCAATGACGCGGGCTTTGGTACTGTGGAAGCCAAAAATCCAAAACTGGCCGTTATCTATTTCAGGCAAATTCAGCCGGATCTGGTATTGATGGACCTGGACATGCCCGATGTACAGGGTGGATTGAAATTATGTGGTGTGTTAACGGCAGCAGCCAGAACCTCCAATACGCCCATCATCGTACTGTCAAAACACAACGACATGGAACTTGCTGCTACCGCCTTCGATGCCGGGGCTTCGGACTTTGTACTGCACCCGATCAACAACCTGATTTTAATCCAACGTTGCCGCTATCAGATTCGTTCCAGCCAAAACCTGATGTCGTTAAAGCGGCGGGAACGGATTCTTGAACACGCCGAACGTATGGCCCATATGGGCAGCTGGGAATGGGAAAGCAAAACCCGGCGGCTTTATGTATCAAAAGAATTCAACCGAATCCTGGGCTTTGAAGAAAATCACCAGACCAGCGTTCGGGATGTGCTCGATCGCCTGGATAATCAGGAAAGAAAAAAGATCATCGAGCATTTTCAGCAGACCAACAGCAAGCACCAGGGCAAGATTACATTGCATCATCGCCTGAAAAGTGACGCCGGCATCGGCCCCACCCTGCGCCACGAGGCCCGTTTTATTCTGCACGATGGCACGGACTACTCCGTTTACGGCACAATCCACGATATTACCGAGGAGGTAGCCCATAAAGATCAGGTGCTGCAACTGGCCTACTATGACGCCCTCACCCAACTGCCCAATCGTACCTTCTTCAAAACCCACCTGGACCATGCCATCAAACTGGCACGGGGTAGCGGGCATCTACTGGCTGTCATATTATTGGATCTGGACCTGTTTACGCGTATCAATAATTCACTGGGCCACGAAGCCGGCGATGAACTGTTGAAGAAAGTGTCCAACCGCTTGTTACGCATATTTGACGACAGCAAATGCACGGCATTGAACATGCGCGCCATCGATCCCCAGGCCCCCGATGAACCCATGACCGACAAAATCGCACGGCTGGAAGGCGATCAGTTTGCCATTCTGATCAATAAATTCACCAAACTGGATGAAGTCATCCTGTTCGTACAGAAACTGTTAAAACAGTTGGTCACACCGTTCACCTTACAGGGTAACAATATTGTTTTAACGGCAAGCGCAGGCATTGCCCTCTATCCGGTAAACGGCCTGGGCACCGAAATGCTGCTGCGCAATGCGGATGCCGCCATGCATTTTGCCAAATCCCAGGGGCGCAACAACTTTCATTTTTACTCCAGCGACATTGACTTCAAGTCCAAAGAAAGGCTATCCGTCGAGAACGATTTACGTCACGCCATTCGCCATAATGAGCTGGAGCTGCATTATCAGCCCAAGCTGCACCTAAAGTCCGGCAGCATCCATTCGGTGGAAGCATTGGTGCGCTGGAATCACCCGGTGCGTGGCCTGGTAAGCCCCTCCCAGTTTGTACCCATGGCCGAGGAAATCGGCTTGATTAACGAATTGGGAGAATGGCTGATCAACAAAGCATGCCTGCAGGCCAAACGCTGGAATGAGGATGGACGGCCCCCGATCCGTATCGCTATCAACCTGTCACCGATTCAGATTCGCGGCAACTCGTTGGTGCAGATGATTCGCAACGCGCTGCTCACCTACCGCCTGGCACCTTCACAGCTGGAAGTGGAAATCACTGAAACCGTGCTTTTGGAAGATACCAACCGCGTCTTGCGGACACTGGATGGTATTCGCAACCTGGGGGTAAA
>DKQK01000063.1 GCA_002471665.1 Gammaproteobacteria bacterium UBA7310 | reverse complement strand
GCAATCGCGGTTTTAACTCCACCCGGATGTACGCAGGTTGCGCTGACGCTGCAACCTTCAATATCCAGTTCTTCCCGAAGTGATTCAGTAAAGCCTTTGACAGCGAATTTCGCTGCGTTATAGGCAGATTGTGTAGGCACACCGATAATGCCAAAGATACTGGAGATATTGACGATGTGGCCGTCGCCGGATTTCTTTAGATAAGGCAGAAAGGCCTTGGTGCCGTACACTACGCCCCAGAAGTTGATGTTCATGAGCCATTCGAAGTTTTCGTAGCTCATGGCTTCGACAGTTTCACCAAGGCCGACGCCCGCATTGTTGATGATCAGATTTACGTGGCCGTGTGCTTTAATGCAGTCGTCGGCGTACTGGTAAACGGCCTCCCTGCGACCGACATCTACAACATGGGAGGTGACCTCGACAGGATGGTCGCTCAAGCGATCGACAGTGTCTTGCAGGCTGTTCTCACTGATGTCCGACAGTGCTAGGTGACAACCCTCTTCAGCCAGTGCAATAGCGGTGGCCTGACCGATACCCGATCCTGCCCCGGTGATAGCTGCTACTTTGTTGTAAAAATTCTTCATGTGTACTCCAATGGATTGAATGGATCAGGCGCTGAGCAGACTTCTCAGCACACCACCTTTACTGCGTTTGGTATTTCCCTCAAAACGGAGGTGACCGTCTTCCAGGTTGCCGTAACGCAATGCGGGCAGGTCACGCAAATAATCATCAAGGTTTTGCCAGGGAACCTTGCTGCCTTGGCGTGGCAGGCGGTCATTAGCACGCTGAACGTATCCAGAGCGAAGATTAAGAAAGTTCAGATCTGTAGCGCATCCTTCTTCGTCGACAGGCGTGACCACTCGGGCGCCGATGCCGCGCATGTGATTTAGTAGGCGGCAGACGAATTCACTGGCGATATCCGCCTTCAATGTCCAGGATGAGTTAGTGTAACCAAACACGAGGGCCATATTGGGCACACCTTCGAGCATCAGACCCTTGTACATCATGGTGTCGGCCACATTGACCTCACGTCCGTCCACTTCTAACTTCGCGCCACCGAACAGCTGAAGATCAAGACCCGTGGCGGTGATCAGAACATCTGCGTCAAGATGCTCACCAGACTTCAGTTGGATGCCGGTTTCAGTCACGGTGTCGATTTGATCGGTTACCACGGAGGCCTTCCCTTCGCGGATAACTTTGAAGAGATCTCCCTTGGGTACGGCACACATGCGTTCCTCCCAGGGATTGTAATGGGGTTGGAAATGCCTCATGTCTATGTCCGGGCCCAACTGGCGGCGAGCAGCCGCCAAAAGTAGGCGGCGCATCGCCTTGGGTTTAGCCAGCGAGAGCCGGTATACTGCTCTCTGTAGTAGGATGTTGCGGGTCCGAGCCATCCGGTAAACGGTCATTTCCGGCAGTATGCGACGCAGGTTTCTGGAAATCAGATCTTGCTCTGGTACGGAGGCGACGTAGGTGGGCGAGCGTTGTAGCATTACCACATGAGACGCCTTGTCTGTCATGGCCGGCACCAGCGTCACGGCAGTGGCACCACTCCCAATAACCACCACCCGTTTACCACTGTAATCGTAGTCTTCCGGCCAGTGTTGTGGGTGAATCAATTTGCCCTTGAATTTGTCGAGACCCGGAATGTCCGGGGTGAAACCGGCATCGTATTTGTAATAGCCGGTACAGTTGAGTACAAAGCCAGCGTTGAACTGGTGCTCTTCACCGGTTGTTTCGTCTAAGGCAGTAACGATCCAGTGATTTTTTTCACTGTGCCAGGATTCCGAAAGCACTTTCAAACCGAAGTTAATATGACGTTTTACGCCATATTCGCTTGCTGTGTCTTCAATGTAATTGCGAATAGAAGGGCCGTCAGCAAGCATCTTGGTGTCAGTCCAGGGTCGAAAGTTGTAACCCAGGGTGAACATGTCGGAATCAGAACGGATGCCGGGGTAACGGAATAAATCCCAGGTACCACCAATTCGTTTGCGCCGCTCAATGATACCGAAACGCAGACTCGGACATTTCTTTTTCAGGTGACAGGCCGCGCCAATTCCCGACAGGCCTGCGCCGATAATTAAAACATCTAAATAAGGGTGTTTCATGCTATTACTCCGTTTCAGTCAAGGGGCTCAACCCAACGCGTCGCCTATACACGACGGGTTGTGTAGGAAATTCAATACCGCTTCGGTGAAAATGGTGTTTTTGTCCCCGGCCACCATATGTCCTGCCTGATCCAGCACTTCATAGTCCGCATGGGGAACCAGGTCGAGTAGCTCGCGTGCGCCCTGGTCGCTGAGCACGTCGCTCTGGTGCCCCCGAATTAGTAGTACTGGCATGGAAAGCTTTCTAGCTGCTGACTCCAGCCTGATTCGCTCAAACATGCCGTCGTCGGTTTCCGAAGGTAAGCGGGCGTGATCCAGAAAGGCAGGATCCCAATGCCAGTAAAGACGGCCATCATTATGGCGGCGCAAATTCTTGTGCAGTCCTGACAGGTCATTGGCATGAGCACGATGTGGATTGTATGCGGCGACTGCATCGCGCACCTGTTGAATGTCATCGAATCCGTCATGATGGCGGCACATGAATTCTATGATGCGACGAACGCCTTGCTGTTCGAGACGTGGTGCCACATCCACCAGTACGAGTGCTGAACAGGGCAGCGAGTCATCCTCCCCAAGGGCGAGCATGGCAGTCAGACCGCCCATGGAAGCTCCGACAATGACGGGGGCTGTAGGCAACGCGCAAATCACAGCGCCAAGGTCAGCGACCAAGCTTTCGATGCTGTAATCACCTTGTGCACACCAATCGCTTTCGCCGTGCCCGCGCGCATCCAATGTGATTGCGCAGTAGCCCATCTCGGAGAGAGCTTGTGCAGTATGGTTCCAGGCGTAACGCGTTTGCCCTCCGCCGTGAAGTAGCAACACGATGGGGGCTGTTAACTCGCCGAATCGACTGGCCCGGAGAATCAATCCACCAGCACCGACAAACTCTGTAGGCGTCGCTGATGAAGCGAACTGATCAGTTTGTCGGGTACGACTACATGTCATGTCAATCCCTATATTTTTATGTATTGAGCTATAATTTGGTTGGGCGACCAAATTATAGCTCAATACATTCCCCACTGGCAAAAAGTTTTTGCCAGTGGGGAATCAGACTGCTTGTTTAGACCCTTTAAAGGGTCTATTGAGAGATCAATTGACTTAACTGTTGCTCGTTATAGAAGTAAGTTCCGCATCAGAAGTTTTTGACAGGCAGGAAGGTCAAAGTCATATCAAGAGCAAGCGGGGGAACTTCCAGTTCCACGCTCCCTAAGCCAAGACCAAGTAAGCTTATGCCGGCCGGAATCACGAGAGGGTCAGCGTTGCTCAGGTTGAGGATCAACCGTCCATCATCGACAAAGCGAAGTGGCCCCTCAAGCGTTACATTGGCTACCGATTTGCTGCGAATATCGTGACTAAGCACAATAGGACCCAGCGCAGGTCTCAGCTCGGGGGCATCCACCAGTACGCTGAAGGTGGCATTGAACCAGGGGCCGTTTGGCGTGTCGGAGATAAACCCTGTGATAAAGGGCTCATCCGATTCTTGGGGCAACAGCCTGAGAATCAGTGGCCCCGTATCCAGGCCGATAGTGATGAGCCCTAGAGCTTGAGCCTCCAGAAAAACGCTGGTAGTGGAGACTGTTGTCGGATAGACGTTGGCCCGTATGGCACCCGCTACGATATTATCTGTAGCTGGGTTATTGTCGATCAGACGACGATTCACCTGAACATCGGAATCGTAAGCGCGTGGGCCGGCTGCTAGAGCGCCGCTGCTAATAAATGCGAAGTGATTTTCCGGGCAATCCTCCCCGAGTGAACAGCCTAGATTGGCTCTCGTTATTACGCCCCCAAAACCCTTCAACACCAACCCTAGATGATTGGGAGGTGGGTCAATGCTGCCGTCCTCGAGGATCACCGCACCTTGTTCTTCTTCGTCAAGCACCATATTGGTATTGACATCCGCCACTGGTAGAACGCGCAAACCAACTAACGTATAGCGATCATCCTCACCGGCAGCGACAAAGTGATTCACCATATCAGGGCCCCCCTCGCGAGAGGCTGGGGCTGATGTGCTGCTTCGAGAGATTTGTCTGGTTTGAAGCGGTGCACCATCCGGCGAACAAATGGCAGTGACGCCGCAATCGGGGTTGTCCACCGATTTTAAGGTGTACCTATAAAGTTCACCGACCTGCCAGGGGGTATCCGGGAAGAACTCCACCCGCTGGGGCAGGATATCCAGCCGACCCGGTATGGGTAGCCAATTGTTGCTTGAATCCCGGCGTTCAACGAAGAAGGTGGTCTCGTTGATCGTTGACGGATCGATGTCGCGGTTGAACAAGACGCGGATGGGGTAGTCCTTGTACAGACCATTCACGTGGAATTTGGGGTCGCTGCTCTTGCCGCCAACGCAGCGACCGTTGCGCCATGTGGACCGCTCGCCGGTGAGCTCGGCCTCTGTTAGCGCGCAGGAAAAGCCGGGAAATACGGCCGCGATGGGCGAGCGCAGCCCGGTGCCATTGCCGTTAGGACGATGCAGGTCAGGAAGGCGCATTGCAAGCGTTCTGTCCTGATTCAGCGGATTGCCCTGTGTATCGCGCAGCAGGCTGGACAGTGTGATTTCAACATCCTGATTGTGCTCAACGATACCGGAACCCTTGATGATGATGGTGGCACCGTCCTGGCGCATAAGCACCTGATTAGGTAGCAAGGGAATACCGTTAACGTTGACCGTAATAGCGCCATCAAGGAAAACCGAAGCCGGATCAAGGGGCTTGTTAAAGTTTAGGATAACAGGGTCACCGGGGCGGGCATTGGGTTGAAAATTATCCCCGGGTGACCAGGATTGCAGCTCAAGTGGGCGCGTATCGGTTGGCGGTACCGGCGCGTTGCGTTGGTCGGCATAGGCTTCCAGGCGGAAAGACAACAGGCCGCTGGCGCGTTCCAGGCCGAGAATTTCAGGTTCAACGACACTGACGGCATCCATCACCAGTACACCATCTTCCACTATAGCAAGGCCCACCACCTGAATGTTCAGCAAGTTCTGGCTCAGCGCAGCGTTGGCGATACTTCCCGCTGCGGTCATGGCCGCATCCATATTTAGTAAGGCATAGCGCGGAGCGTCCTTTGCATTACTGAACGGGTTGGCGATCAGGTAGCCGTTTGCATCACTCAGTAGTGTGATCAACACCTCTCCGGTTTCAATGCCTGCATTGACTTCGCCAAGAATGTTGACTGCCACCGGGCTACCGCGTAGTACTGAACCTGCAGGTACCCGCAGGGGGGCTGCGTCGGCAAAATGCGGAACGAAACCCAAGTCCGCCGCCAGATCACCCTCCAGTTTGGTAAAGGATTCGGTACCCAGTACAAAACTTTCTAGTGGAACCTCATTGATGCTTTTCCCGGTGAGCCTTGATGCCAGGCCCGGCTGATGCTCACCAAGCGCCCCCACCTTGAGTATTGCTGTTTCACGCGGTATTGTGGCCACAGGTGTGAAGGTGCGCTCGATGTCTGGGAGCGTCTCACCGTCCCGGCTGCGCAGACCGGACAGGATCAAGGTATGTTTCACCGCTTTGAGATCATTCATTGGGTCGAGCACCAGATAGCGTCCCTGAAGCAAAAGACTGACCCTGACTAGACTACCTTGAGCGTCGACAAGCTTGACCTGCTCTCCATAGTTGGCGGTAGCCGGATCCAGCAAGCGATTGAACACCATTCTTAGGGTGCTCATGTCGTTTGGCTGTCTGGCATCGTCAATGCTGGCCAACAGCGCGGTCTGATCCAGGGGGGCGATGGAAAGCAGCTCGAAGTTTCCGTCGCCAATCGTCTCGGCAAACCCCTGCTGCGCGCCGGCGGTACGAAAACGAAAGTCACGGAAAGGGCTTGTGTCGATCCCGCCGATACCCTCTCCGATCAGTTGCAGCTGGTATTCCGTATTTGGTGTGAGTTTATCTACAGGGCGTAGCACCAGGCCGCGATTGTCATCCACTGCGTCATGATCGAAGGTGATTGCGTTGTCATCCTCGGCAGTAACCAGCTGCAATCGGTTTTCTAAGTCCGCAGCAACGTTTTCATCAAGGGGAGCCGAGAAACGAAGCACAACCTGGGCGCTGGGCGTCACTTCCCGTTGACCCGGATAGGGGTAGGCGAAAATAAGACTTTTGGAAGTAGGGCTTCTAGTAAAGGTAATAGCGCTATTATCGCCTCCACAACCGGACAGCAAGAGTAAGTTGGGCAGCAGTACCCATAGTGCAATAAAACTAGTTATTGTTCGGTGGTTTATTTTTGTTTTCATTCTGTTTTTTCCCTGTTCGCGATTCGTCAAATCTGCCGAAGTTCTGCTCAGAACTTCATTGAAGCAGACAATGAGAAGAGGTGAATATCGCCATCAGCGCGCACCGTCTCGAATGGTGCTGGATCGGAGGGAGAGTTGATTGACGTCAGCTCAAAATCGCGCTCCTCGATCTGCTGGTACTGATAGGCCAGCGACAGCACCAGGGGAGCATTGATGATGGGTGCGTTCTTGAGCCGGTAGTCGCCGCCAATGCCGACCACCGTTTTATCGCTATCAAGAAAGTTTACGTCTTGTGAGCGGGATGATTTCAGGGGAGAATCTTCCCATGCCAGCCCGCCAAAAAACCGGAGCTGGTCAGACAACTGGAAGCGGGCGCCAACGCGGGGAACGACCACATCATTAAAACGCAAACCTGCCTGCTCTCTGACTGTATCTCCGGCAAATTTGCTTTCCAGCTCAGACCAATTTTGCTTTTCGACAGAGGCTACAAGCTCGAACTTTCCAAGAGGCAGCAGGATGCTGCCGCCGAACACCTGTGGCTGATACGAATCGATGGTTGACAGAGCTAGATCAAGTCCCGGCTCGGGGATGACGCCGGGAATAACCACGTTAGCATCCACACTGACCTCGTAGTTGGTTTCATCACGCCAGAACAGCGCCACCTCCAGTCCATTGAGGCCGAACGGCATACAAGATGTACGACGCCAAGGCGAATGACCACAGAAGAGCTCGTTTGTGCGGATGTTAATTCCCAGCGCCGGGGACAGGGTAGGCTTGGCTTCCAGCGAAAGCTGCTCGGAATCCGTATTGCCCGCGAGGTCGGAGACCGCTTCAAGGCGTGCCTTCGCCGCTAGTGTCAAGCGTGCTGAAAGGCCTGCATCAACACCGCGAACGAGATCACGAACAGCACCACCAAAGGCCAGGTAAAGCGGTTGGGACTCGTAACGCAGGAATTGTCCTTGCTCTGCTGTGTTGGCTTGGTACGGTAGAATGTTGGAGATGTATTCATCGACGCCCACGTTAATACCCAAATACATGGAGCGGCTCGTGTCCGATTCAGATGCGCCCGTAATGCGGGTTTTGATGCCTAGCAACACAAGCTCGGAACTGCTGTCCGACAGGACGTCACTCTCTCGCGTCAACGGGTCAGAGCCCCCCAGCGATTTTGCACGCAGCTCCTGGTCGCCGTATTGCACGACCGCACTCAAATCGCCTTCGGGGGAGCGGGCCATCGCTGCGGGGTTGTAGTACACAGCCCAGGGCCCAGACTCGAAAGCGCTGAAAGCTTGCGCGGACCCGGCGTTGATGGGACCAAGGCCATAGGTGGATGCCGCGTCGCCTGCGCCGGCAAGGGCATCGTCTGGCGGTACGGCAACGATTGCTACAGCCAACAATAATTTGAAGATAGTCGGCAAGATACGGTTAATTATGCATGTCATG
>DKQK01000069.1:250730-327097 GCA_002471665.1 Gammaproteobacteria bacterium UBA7310 | reverse complement strand
CGGTAATTGGAGCTATGACCACACCGGTACCACCCTGGCGGATGGCAGTTATGCTATTACGGCAGCGGCAACCGACGCATCAGGTAATACCTCTTCAACGTCCGGTGCCTTGAATATAACCGTGGATACGGCAGCTCCGTCTGTTAGTAGCTATTCACCTGCCAATGGTGAAACAAGCGTCGTGTTTTCGAGTAACCTGGTCATGACATTCGATGATTCCGTTTATGTGTCTACTGGCAATGTGGTGATTCGACGCTATATCGACGATAGTATCGTAGAAACCATCGATATCACCAGTGGTCAGGTTACGGGAGGTGGTACTGCAAATATTACCATTAACCCAACTACCGATTTCATTGGTGGTCGACAGTATTATGTGGAGGTGGATGCAGGAGCATTACTTGATCTAGCAGGTAACGAATATGCTGGTATCAGTGGCAATGCAACCTGGAACTTTACAACGGCGAATACTGCTCTGAGCAGCTCAACCCCCGCCGATGAATCCAGTGGCATTGCTTTGGATACCGATATTACTTTTGTTTTTAATGAATCCGTTTCGGCGAATGTAGGCAATATAGCTGTTAAGAGAGTAAGCGATGATGTTGTGTTTGAGACCATTGATGTGGCGGTGGCTTCCATTACGGGTGATGGAACCAATACCATCACCGTTTCGCTCTCGGATTCTCTGGTTCCAAATACCGCCTATTATATTGAAATTGAAGCAGGTGCTTTTGTTAATGGTGATTCAGTTGCGTTTTCTGGATTCACAGGCAACAGCACCCTGAATTTCACAACTGTGAACGTTTCTATTCCGACAGTAACTAATGTGACATCATCCATAGCAGACGGTACTTACGTTAGTGGCAATACTATCCCGGTTCAGGTTGTGTTCAGTGAGACAGTGACCGTTTCCGGAACACCCAGAATACAACTTGATCTTGATGGTGCTGACAAATACGTAAACTACGTTAGTGGCAGTGGGTCGAACACCTTGCAATTTGATTATCTAGTTGGAACGGGTGACAGTAGCAGTGACCTCGGTTATGTATCAACGGCTTCACTGACACTCAATGGTGGGTCTATCCGCAGTGCGAACTAGGCTAATGCAACGTTGACACTGCCTACACCCGGAGCAAGCGGATCCCTGAGGAATAACAAGGATATTGTTATTGACGCTGCAGGTTTGGACATCACTAACCTGTCGCCCTCTGATGGCTTCTTCATTGAAGGGTACGAGGTGGGTGATTGGTTTGGTCGCTCTGTTGGGGCTGGCGGGGATAGCAATGGTGATGGTTATGAAGACATTGTTATTGGTGTTGCCCTGAGTGATATTTCTGCGGGGGATGCTGGTGCAGCTTATGTAATATTCGGCACCGCCGGTACCACCAGAGCCGATATCCAGGTTAACTCACTAGGTGCAACAGATGGCTTTCTGATCTATGGCGCAGATGCAGCAGATTATCTTGGTATGACGGTGGACTTGACCGGTGATTTAAACGGTGACGGCTATGATGAGATCGTTGTTGTAGCGTCCAGCGATGACACAACAGTTGCCAACGGCGGCACCATCTATGTTATTTGGGGGCAGGCTGGTTCCACCAGAACGGATATTGATTTATCAACATTCAGTGCTAGTGATGGATTCAAAATATTAAGTCAAGAAAGCGGGGATTCGTTGGGGAACACCAGCTATATTGATCCTCAGAATGCTCAGTATCTTGATGCTGATGGTGATTTTAATGGTGATGGTATCGATGATTTGGTGATTGGCCATTCCGCCAGTGACCAAGCCGGTGGAGACAGTGGCAGGGTCTATGTAATCTTCGGTCAAACTGGTGCCACCCGAACGGATGTGAATCTGGCCAGCATCAGTGGCATTGGATTTGAAATTACTACCGGTGGTGCCGTTGGAGAGCTGTTGGGTCACAGCGTGCAATTTGTAGGTGATTTCAATGGTGATGGCTTCAACGACCTGGTCGTGGGTGCAGTGCGCTCTGATGCAGTAGCCGGAGACGCCGGTCAAGCCTATGTGATTTTTGGTCACGCCGGGCCAACCTTTAATACCATTGATCTTTCAGCATTGACCAACACAGAAGGGTTCACCATATCGACATCCGAAGCAGCAAGTT
This sequence comes from Gammaproteobacteria bacterium UBA7310, assembly GCA_002471665.1. Lineage (GTDB taxonomy): Bacteria > Pseudomonadota > Gammaproteobacteria > Pseudomonadales > Ketobacteraceae > Ketobacter. Next base: position 324,968 of record DKQK01000069.1, on the reverse strand, counting down.
GGTTGGGTGGTTCCGTCGGGTCCTCTGATGTTAACGGTGATGGTCTCACTGATGTTCTGATCGGAAACGTGGCCTCCAATTCGGGCTACGGCGACAGCGGTTCAGTGCTGGTGCTGTACGGATATAGTTCTGCCACCTATGCGGATGTAACCTTCGGCTCGGTAGCAGCCAGTAGCGGATTCACAATTTATGGCGAGGGAACCTCTGACTTTGTTGCACACGCTGTAGAAGGTGTTGGTGACCTCAACGGTGATGGGATTGATGACATTCTTACCTCTACCTGGGTGGATGATGAAGGTGGCGGTGATGCGGGTGCAGCCTGGGTTATCTACGGGCAGACTGGAACCTCCCGTGGGGATGTACTGTTGGATTCATTAGTCTCCAGTGATGGATTCAAGATCATTGGGGATCAGGCGGTCGACTATTTTGGTATGGCCAATGCGGTGGCTGATATTAATGGCGACGGCTATCAGGATTTGATCATTGCATCCAGGCAAGGGGATAACAATGCCGGGGATGCCGGTGAAGTAAACGTCATCTGGGGTAAGGATTTTCTGTCTACCGTGGATACGGATCTGAGTGGAACCAGTGGTGCTGAGTCCCTAGTGGGTACCAATGGCAATGATACTATCGCTGCCGCAGGTGGTGCAGATACCATCAGCGCTGGAGCTGGTGATGATGTTGTTCAAGTGGCGGATTTGAACTTCATCCGGGTAGATGGTGGAAGAGGGGAGGATACCCTTGAGTTAACCGGATCCGGGTTGTCGCTGGATCTGAGGTCTATCAATTACGAAGTGATTCGTGGTATCGAAATAATTGATCTGGCTGACAATGGCAATGGGCTCTCATTGGGCCAAATGAGTTTGTTGGCGCTTTCAGACGAAAGCCGGACCCTCTATGTGAACGGTGGCAGCAGCGATTGGGTTTATACTGATCCAGGGGAGACATGGTCACCCAATGGCAGCACTGTGGTGAATTCCATTACTTACAATCGCTATGATATTGCGGATGTGTCACTGTACGTACAGGATGCATTATCACAGCCGGTCACACCGGCGGCACCGGCTGTCAGTGGATTTGCTGATGACACCGGTACAGCCAGCGATAATATTACCGCTGATACCGGCCTGGTATTCAGTGGAACCACTGGTGCCTACTTTGATGTTGAAGTGTTTGTTGATGCGGTTTCGGTGGGCACCACCTCGGCGGATGCATCCGGAAACTGGAGTTTTGACTATTCCGGTACCAGCCTGAGCGACGGCACCTATGCGATTACTGCCAGCACCACCAATCTTGGCGGTTATGAATCTACTGCCTCTTCGGCCCTTAATGTGACCATTGACGCTACTGCACCCAATGCGCCTGTTGTGTCCGGTATTTCCACGGATACCAACGTATCCACCGATGAGATCACCAGTGACGCCACATTGGTGATTAACGGTACAGCTGAAGCCAATGCCACGGTGGAAGTGTTTATTGATGCGGGCTCAATTGGTAGCACTACTGCAGATGGCTCCGGGAATTGGAGTTTCGATAACACGGGTAACAGCTTAGCCGATGGAACTTATGCCGTTACGGCAACGGCAAGTGACGTTGCCGGCAATACTTCGGCTACGTCCTCCACCTTAAACATTACTGTTGATACGGCTGCTCCTGCCGCACCGGCAGTGACTGCAATTTCAGACGATACCGGAACAGCCGATGGAATTACCAGTGATACCACATTGGTGATATCCGGAACCGCTGAAGCAGATTCAGTGGTGACAGTGTTACTGGATGCCGGTTCAATCGGTACTGCAACCGCTAATGGTGCCGGTGCCTGGAGCTTCGATTACAGCGGTACATCGCTAAGCGATGGCAGTTATGTGTTGACGGCGACTTCCACCGACACGGCGGGTAATACATCATCTGTTTCCAGTGGCTTCAATATTACGGTGGACACTTCCGTCCCCTCTGCACCGGCTGTCACCGCAATATCGACAGACAGCGGGGCGGCAGATGGCATTACCAATGACAACACGTTGGTCATCTCGGGCACGGCTGAAGCCAATGCTTCGGTGGAAGTGTTTATCGATGGCGGATCGATTGGGACTACAACGGCCAGTGGCGCGGGTGCCTGGAGCTTTGATCACACTGGCAGTGTGTTGGGTGATGGCAGCTATACGTTAACCGCCATTACTACCGATACTGCAGGTAATGCTTCTGCGGCGTCTGCTGATTTCAATATCACGATTGATACGGCTGATCCTTCTGCGCCGGCCATCACGGCGATCTCAACAGACAGTGGTGCCGCAGATGGCATTACCAATGACAACACGTTGCTCATCTCGGGCACGGCCGAGGCAAATAGCTCGGTAGAAGTATTTATCGATGGTGGATCGATTGGGACCGCAACGGCCAATGGTGCAGGTGCCTGGAGCTACGACCACACTGGCACTGCAGTCAGCGACGGTAGCTACGTGTTGACTGCAATTGCCACAGATACTGCAGGTAACGGGTCCAGCGCATCCAATGATTTTAACATCACCGTTGATACAGGAACGCCGGCCGCGCCTTCAGTATCCGGTATCAGTGACGATACCGGAACCGGAGGCGACGGCATCACCGCTGATAACACATTGGTTATCAGCGGCTCGGCTGAAGCCAATGCTTCGGTGGAGGTGTTTATCGATGGTGGATCGATTGGGACTGCAACGGCCAGTGGTGCGGGTGCCTGGAGCTATGATCACAGTTCGGTTACCCTGGGCGATGCTACCTATGCCCTCACCGCAGTGGCTACGGATGCCGCAGGCAACACTTCATCAGCCTCCGCAACGTTCAATGTGACCGTTGATACCAGCGGACCGGCTGTCAGTAATCTAACGCCCACCGATGGCAATACCAGTGTCGGCTTTACGGACAATCTGATCATTGAGTTTAATGAGGTTGTCACTGTTCAGTCCGGAAACCTGGTGATCTACAATGGTGGTGGCAGTGTATTTGAAACCGTCCCCATTGGCGATGCCCGCGTGACTGGATCAGGTACTACCACATTAACCATCAATCCGGATGCTACGTTGGTGGGCGGAAGTGACTACTATGTCCAGATTGCGTCCGGAGCTGTGGCGGATGGTTTGGGCAATACCTTTGCGGGAATATCAGATTCCACGACCTGGAATTTTACCACCAACCCAACGCAGTTAACGGCCACTACACCGGTGGATGATGCTACGGATCAGAATCTGGATGTTAATCTGAGTTTCACCTTCAATGAAGCGGTTACGGTTAATAGTGGCAATATTCGTGTGCTTAAGGTATCAGATGCCTCCACCGTGGAAACCATAGATGTGACCAGCGGTCAGGTTACCGGCAGTGGTTCTGACACCATTTCGGTGTCACGTAACACCATACTGGACCCTCTGACGGAATATTATATCGAGATTGATTCTGGTGCCTTTGTCAATTCTAATTCCGTGGCCTACACAGGCATCAGCGACAACACTACGTGGAGCTTTACCACCAAGTTTGTTACGACTCCGGTGGTTAACAACGTTACCTCGTCCCTTGCCAACGGTACTTATAGAGGCGGTGATCAAGTGCCCATTCAGGTCACATTCAGTGAGATTGTTAACGTGAATATCTCCGCGGGTAAACCAAGGCTGCTGGTATCACTGGATGCGGGAGACGTCTACGTTCCTTACACCAGTGGTTCGGGCTCCACCACCTTGACCTTTAACTATAACGTTGCTCTGGGTGACACCACTGCCGATCTGGCCTACGCATCCACAGCAGCGCTGGAGTTGAATGGTGGCGTCATCAACAGTCAGGATTACGCCAATGCGAACCTGACTTTGCCTGCTCCTGGGGCTGCTTCGTCGCTTAGCAACAATAAAAACATTGTGTTAAGTGGTGCCACAACGCTGGATATTAGCAGCTTGCGCACAGCGGATGGATTCTTTATAACCGGAGCGGAAGCGGCCACAGTGTACTTTGGTCACGCGCTCAGCAGCGGTGGGGATTTCAATGGTGATGGCTTTGATGACCTCGCCATTGGCGTACCGGACAGTAACCTGAGCAGTACCAGTGGCGGGTATGCATATCTGGTATACGGTAAATCGGGTGCAACCCGCAGTGGAATCGCCATGTCTTCATTGAGCAGCAGTGATGGTTTTGCGGTGAGCGGTGCCGCCACGGCGGATTATGCCGGTAGTGCAGTGGACTTGAGCGGGGACCTGAATGGTGATGGATACGATGATATGGTGGTGATTGCCAGTAAGGCGGATGATGGTGCCACAACCGGTGGCAATATTTACATTATTTGGGGCAATGCCTCACCTGCTGGAATTAATCTGGCCTCCGATTTCAATCGAACCTCTGGCTTTACGAACAGCAAGGGGTTTGTGATCACATCCTACGAAAGTTCTGACGAAATCGCTTCTTACGATTACGTAACGCCGAATAATGCCCAGTTCCTGGACGCCAGTGGTGATTTCAACGGCGATGGATTCGATGACCTGCTGATTGGTCATGAACAGGGCGATGATTATAATACCAACGCAGGCTACGTGTATGTGGTCTTTGGCCAATCAGGATCAACACGCGCCAACTTCCAGTTGAATTCATACGCAACCCATGGTTTCCGTCTGTACAACACAGAGTCGGGTGGTTATGTGGGCCGACCCCAGTTTATCGGCGATTATAACGGGGATGGTTACAATGACATACTGGTGGGTGCCCCTGGTATATCCAGTAATGATGGTGAAGCCTATGTGGTGTTCGGCAACGCCGGGCCGACCTACAGTGATGTGAACCTGTCAACGTTGAATGGCACTAATGGATTCAAGATAAGCACCACTGATGCTAACGCGGATCTGGGTGGGTCTTTGGGTGCCGCGGATGTGAATGGCGATGGTCTGACGGATTTGATCGTGGGTGTGCCCTCTGCCTCTTATGCTTCGCGTGGTGAGAATGGCGCTGCCATGATCGTTTACGGCACCTCTTCTGCACCACACAGTAACCTTACTCTGAATTCACTGGCCACCAGTCGCGGTTACGTGATCTATGGTGAACATGCTAACGAAAGATCGGCTTATACGGTTCATGGTGTTCGTGATATGAACGGCGATGGTGTTGATGACATATTAATGTCCAGTGGGTTGGATGATGACGCCGGTGCCGACGCCGGGGCTGCCTGGATCATATTCGGTGTCACCGGGACCAGCCGCACCGATATTGACCTGGCCACCCTCAGCGCCAGTGATGGATTCCAAATACTGGGCGACATCAGTAACGACCGCTTCGGCCAATCGGCCACATCAGGTGATCTCAATGGAGACGGCTACCAGGATATTATGGTTTCATCTGTGGCCGGGGATAATGCAGGGTCTTTTGCCGGTGAAGTCAATGTGATCTGGGGGCGGGATTTCCTGGGTGCAGTGGATGTAAGCGGTACCGGCACCAGTGCTGATGAGAACCTGCTGGGTACCGATGGTGACGATACCATCGTGTCCGGTGGCGGACTTGATGCAATCAGGGCCGGAGCCGGTGATGATATTATTGAAGTGGCCGACGTGAATTTCTTTGATATCGATGGTGGGTCCGGGACCGATACGATCCGATTCAGCAGCGCTCTCAACGCCTTCGACCTGACCGCGCTGGGGGAAGAATCCATTACTGACATTGAAGTCATTGATCTGGCGGATGATAGCAATGTACTCACTGTCAGCCGGATGACGGTATTGGGTTTATCGAGTGAAACACCGATCCTGTATGTGAAAGGAGGATCCAGCGATGCGGTGGTGTCGTCGGGGTCCGATGCCTGGGTAAACACAGGAAGTACGACGGTGGACAGTGTTGATTATGACATCTACGAAGATGGTGGTGCCTATTTGTATATTCAAAATACGATAGATGCCACGGCAGTTCCCTAAGTTTGTTTGGAGTACAATCAACATATGTACTATTTTTGTTACGGCACAACCCCAGGTATTCCCGGGTAAGGCCCCGCTATGCGCCAAAGTTTGTGCGTAATTATGGTAATCTGTTGAAAAATATTGGTTTATTGTGGGGCGTTGTGGGGGCGAAGAGTATTTCGCCGCTGGCACATCTGTAACAAAAAAGAGCACGTTATAACCTCAACGCTGCGGTGAATCGGTGATGCTCAACTATATTTCAATTAAGTGAAATTCCCTTTTTATGGGGCTTATAGAGCATTTAGCAGTATGAAGGCAGGGTATCCCAGTTGAGTGCAATCCGGTTTCTGGTATTACTTGGATGCATGTTGTTATTCACCGCCTGTGGCGGAGGTGGGGGAGGATCGGATGACAGAGACCGTTCCGACCAAACCCAAAGCAGTGATTCAGGAAATTCCAGTTCGACAGATTCAGGTGATGAATCCTCATCGGGCTCGTCATCCGATCCTGTGGACAGTGGTTCCGGCTCTGCCGGAGATCCGCTCAACGCTGGCGATGGAGGCACTACCGCAGGTGGCTATCAGCGGCCTGCCGTGCTTTCGTTGTGGTCTGAGGGTGTAGCCTTTGGTGAGGGGCGCATCATCGATGACACCATTGGGTTCTCGGGAACAGCACAACCCCGTCATGTCATAGAATTCTGGCTCAACGACTCGATGAGTGGATCCACGGTAGTGGATTCCAGTGGTGAGTGGAGTCTGGACTTCACCCCGATCAGCCTCGTACCAGACAGTTATGAAATCGACCTGGTTTCCATTGCACCGAACGGTGACCGTGTGTTCTCCTCGCGGCCCTTTATTTTTCGATATGATCCAACAGCACCTGCAGCGCCGATTATTTCAGGCATATCAGATGATGCCTATATTGCCGGTGATGGTGTCACCACCGACGGAACCATTGTGGTCAATGGTACGGCGGAGCCGAATACAACCGTTACCGTCTATTTAGACGGTGTCGCCATTGGAAACAGCGTTGTCAGTAGTGATGGCAGCTGGCAGCTGGATTATTCTTCCGTGGATCTTGCCGATGGTACCTATCTATTGACGGCGGATACGACTTTTCTCACCCTGCAAAGCGCCATATCCCCACAGTTTTCCTTAACCGTGGACCGGGTTGCCCCTGTTGTACCCACTGTCTTCACCATAAGTGATGACTCAGGAATCAGTAACACGGACGCCGTTACCAACGATACCACTTTGCTGTTGTCAGGATTGGCTGAACCTGACAGCAGAATTCAGTTGCGCCGTGACGGTGTGGTGATCGGCAGTGCCCAGGCGGATGTCGCGGGCACCTGGATATTTGATTTTACCAGCTTTGACTTCGCAGATGGGGTGTATGGGTTTACCTTGTCGGCCCGGGATTTAGCGGGCAATGATTCTCCGGCTTCTGTGATCTTCCCGGTGGAAATTGATACCCAGGCGCCGGCGCCGGCTTCTGTCACCTCACTGTTGCCTGACACCGGCATAGTGGGGGACGGGATTACCGCCACTGGTGCCATACAGATTGTAGGGGCGGCAGAGCCAGGGCATTACGTGGATGTGTTGATCGATGGTGCTTCCGCCGGCCTTGCTGCAGTCGATGGAGCCGGGAATTGGTCGCTGGATTTAACCTCGGCTCCCCTGGCCAACGGCCTATACTCTGTGACCACTCAGGTAATGGATGTCGCCGGTAACCTATCCGCGATATCGGCAGAAGTTATGGTGATCATCAATAACCTACCACCGGCTGCCCCGGTGATCACGGGCGTGCTGGATGACACCAACAGCGCCAGTGATGGTGTCACTGCTGATACCACCCTTGTAATAGTGGGAAGCGCCGATGTCGATACTGATATTGCCGTTTTTCTGGATGGCCTTCAGTTGGGCACCACCACCACAGATGCCGGCGGTAACTGGACGTTTGATTACACGGCTACATCACTGGCTGACGGAGCCTACATTATCAATGCCATGGCGGAGAATCAGGCGGGGCTGCAATCGGTGTTGTCGGCTGATTTCAGCCTCATGGTGGATACGCTTGCACCTTCCATGCCGGTACCCGGTGCGATCACAGCTGACAGTGGCGTAGCCGGGGATTTTATCACCAGTGACACCACGTTGATATTCGACGGTTTGGCCGAAGCCGGCGCCACCGTGGAAATGTTTTTGAATGGCACGTCCCAGGGTACCCGGGCTGCAGACGGTACTGGTGCCTGGTCTTTCGATTTGACAGGCTCGCCCCTGACGGATGGCGTTTACACTCTGGTCTGGCGAGCAACGGATGAGGCGGGCAATCTGTCGGCGCCGGCAGGTGTTGATTTGGAGATTGACACACAGGTTCCACCGGCTCCCGTTGTGACGGGGTTCTCTGACGATACCGCAGTGGTGGCGGACTGGATAACCTCCGATACCACTCTGGTCTATAACGGCACGGCAGAAGCTAATGGCAGTGTTGAGGTTTTTGTTGACGGTGTCTCCAGAGGAACAACGATGACAGATACTGCAGGCAACTGGAGCTTTGATGATAGCGGTAACCCGTTGAGTGACGGTGCTCACCTGGTGACGGCTTATGTTTCCGATGTGGCGGCCAATGTCTCGACGGCGGCGCCTGATTTTGCGTTTACGGTAGACGCAACGGCACCCGCTGCTCCCATTGTTAGCGGCATCACTGACGATAGTGGTACACCGGGTGACGGTGTTACCAGTGATAATCGGCTGATCATCTCGGGAACCGCTGAGACCAACAGTACTGTCACCATCCTGGTGGGGGGAAGTAGTGTTGGGACGGTGGCGGCCACCGCCGGCAGTTGGACATTCGATTACACATCGACAGCGCTTGCCGATGGCAGCTATGTTATTAATGCAGTGGCCACGGATACAGCCGGTAATGTTTCACCGGCTTCCGCGTCATTTAATCTAAGCGTGGATACAGTGGCACCTGCAGCTCCGGTGCTGGGCGGTATAACCGACGATACCAATGTTGCCGGTGATGGCGTTACCAATGACAGCACATTGACTGTCAATGGAAACAGTGAAGCCGGCGCCACGATTAGTGTTTATCTTGATGGCCTGTTAATCGGTAGCCCACTGGCAAACGCCGGTGGTGACTGGACTTTAGATTATACGGGAACCATTCTGGCCGATGGTGCTTATACCTTGACTGCTGACGCTATGGATGCTGCGGGTAATCTTTCGTTGATGTCCAGTGCTCTGAATATTCAGATCGATACCGCGGTACCTGTAACCCCTGCTATTACTTCGATCAGCACCGACAGTGGCACCGCCGATGGCGTAACTAATGACAATACCTTGATTTGGAATGGTAGCGCGGAACCTGGCATAGCAACGCAGTTGTTCATTGATTCCGTTGCCATAGGCACCGCAATAGCCGATGGCCTGGGTAACTGGACCTATGACTACAGCGCTGTCAGCTTGGCGGATGGTGCGTATATTCTAACGGCACAATCAACGGATCTTGCGGGTAATATTTCAGCGTTGTCAGTGGATTTCAACATCAACGTCGATTCTGTGCCGCCGCCGGCCCCGGTGATTACCGCGCTCAGCGATGATACCGGAGTGGTGGGCGATGCGATAACCAGTGACGCTACATTGTTATTCAGCGGTAGCAGCGAGGCCGACGCCACCATTGATGTTTACCTCGATGCCGCGTATCTGGGCAGTACTGTTGCAGACAACACCGGCATCTGGAGCTATGACTATTCCGCGAATGTTCTGACGGATGGCGACTATTTGATTACCGCCACCGCCACGGATCTGGCCGGTAACACCTCGGCGGGATCGTTGAGCTTTCCTGCAACGGTTGACAGCACTGCGCCGCTGACGCCAGTGATCAACAACATAACTGACGACACCGGTGTTGCCGGGGATGGTATCACCAGTGACAACCGTTTAATTATCAGCGGAACCGGCGAAGCCAATGCCAGTGTGGAAATATTTTCCGGTGCGACGTCGTTCGGTGTGGTATCGGTTGATGGTGGAGGAAACTGGAGCCTGGATAATACCGCAATCGCTTTGGCGGATGGTAATTATACGTTGACCGCGGTTGCCAGTGATGTCGCAGGTAACACTTCGCCGGCCTCTGGCGGATTCACCCTGACATTGGATACCGGTGTGCCCACCGTTCCTGCTGTACTTGGTATATCCTCTGATACGGGTACGGCAGGTGACGGCATTACTGCAGATAATACCTTGCTGTTTTCAGGCAATGCCGATGCGGATAGCACTGTTGATGTTTACCTTGACGGGGCTTTGATCGGCAGCGTCGTGGCTGATGGTGGCGGTAACTGGAGCCTGGATAACAGCGCGACAACGTTATCAGACGGTAGCTATGCCATAACCGCATCGGCCCGTGATTCAGCGGGCAATGCCTCGGCAGCATCAAGTGCTTTTAATGTTGTTATCGATAGCACTGGCCCGGTTCTGCTGAGCACCATACCTGCAGACGGGGCGGTTAACGCGGGTTTGAGTGACAACCTGATTCTCGTATTTGACGAACCTGTTACACCACAGAGTGGTAACATCGTAATTTACAATGCCGGCGGCAGTGTGTTGGAGACCGTGCCGGTTGGAGATGCCAGAGTCACCGGTGGTGGCAGTGACACCATCACGGTGAACCCGAATGCTGTGTTGGTGGGTGGCAGCGGTTATTACATTCAGGTAACCAGCGGTGCGGTGGCCGACGCACTGGGCAACGGCTATTCCGGTATTGCTGATACAACCAGTTGGAACTTCACCAGTGAGCCCACGGCACTGTTGTCATCGGTCCCTGCAGATGAAGCAACAGGTGTGGCGTTGAATGCAACCCTTAACCTGACTTTCAATGAGCAGGTCAGTGTTGCCAGCGGTTTCATTCGTATACGTCAGGTCTCTGACAACAGTATAGAAGAAGCAATTGATGTGACGTCCGGTCAGGTGATCGGTTCAGGAACCGCGTCGTTATCGATCACCCTGGCGGATGTGCTGGTACCCAATACGAATTACTACGTGGAAATCGAAGCCGGTGCATTAACCAACAACAATGCTGTAAGCTTTGGCGGAGTTACCGATAACACAACGCTAAATTTTACAACGCTGAATGCCACGATTCCATCTGTACTGAACGTTACCTCTACGGTGGCTGATGGAACTTACAGAGCCGGAGATGTGATACCGATTCTGGTACAGTTCAGCGAAGCGGTGACCGTTGATACCAGCAACGGTTCACCACAACTGTATCTGGACCTGGATGTGACTGATCGCTACATCCGCTACGTTAGCGGCAGCGGTAGCGATACACTGTTGTTCAGTTACACGGCGACCTTCGGTGATTCCTCTGCGGACTTATCCTACGTTTCCACGGCGGCTCTGGAGCTTAATGGTGCCACGCTGCGCAGTGATTTTCTGGCCAATGCAGAGTTGGCATTACCGGTGCCGGGAGACATCGGCTCGCTCAGCGCTAACAAAGCGATTGTGATCATTCCCGACACCGTGTTGGATGTCAGCGATCTGCAGCCAAAAGACGGATTTTTTATTGAAGGAGCGGAAGCCGCTACGGTGTATTTTGCCCACAGCATCAGCAGCGGTGGCGATTTTAATGGCGACGGATTCGAGGATATTGCGATCGGGGTACCCGACAGCAATCTAAACAATACCAGCGGCGGCTACGCCTATCTTGTTTATGGACAATCCGGAGCCACTCGGGGTACTGTTTCAATGTCCGCGTTTAACTCGGCTGACGGCGTCTTTGTGTCCGGTGCAGAAACGGCAGATTATCTGGGAGGAACGGTTAACCTCAGCGGCGACCTCAATGACGATGGTTATGATGACATGGTTGTGGCCGTGCCTCGGGAAGACGATGGGGAGACCAACGCAGGGGCGCTTTACATCATCTGGGGCAGTGCCTCGCCTTCCAATATTGATATCAGTACGGATTTCAACACCGCCGTTGGCGCTACCAATGCCGCCGGGTTTGTGATTCTTGGTAATGAATCCGCAGATGAGATTGGACATTATCTTACCATCGATCCGCAGAACGCTCAGTTCCTGGACGCCGGAGGGGATTTCAATGGTGATGGTGTTGACGACTTGTTGATTGGGCACAATCAGAGTGACTTTGATTCACAAACCAATGCCGGAGTTGGCTACCTTGTATTTGGACGCAGTGGCTCAACCCGGTCCAACTTTAAACTTGACACTTACAAGAAGGAAGGTTTTGCTTTCTATAATACTGGCAGCGGTGATAACTACGTCGGCCACAGTGTTCAGTTTATTGGTGACTACAATGGCGATGGCTACAACGATGTGATCATAGGGGCACCCCAAGCAGATGGCGGCGCCACCGACAGCGGTGAAGCCTACGTGGTATTCGGTAACGCGGGGCCGGAATATCAGGATGTTGATCTTGCCGCCTTGAATGGAATCAACGGTTTTACTATTACCAGCGCTGACCTGAACAGCAAGCTGGGTGGCACCGTCAGCAGTGCCGATGTCAATGGCGACGGACTGACTGATGTCATTATTGGCGCAACCGAAATCGATATCAATGGGCTCAATGACAATGGAGCCGTAGTGGTGTTGTACGGAAATACCAGTCCATCCCATCCGGACGTGGTGCTGGAATCGGTGCCAGCTGGTGCCGGATATATCATCACCGGTGAAAATGACAATGACCGGTCGGCGTTTTCGGTGCGAGGCGCGGGGGATGTGAATGGCGATGGCGTGGACGATTTCATGATATCAACCATTCACGATGACGATGGCGGAGTGTCAGCCGGGGCTGCGTGGATTATTTTCGGCCTGACCGGAACCAGCCGGGGGGATATTGATTTACTGACTCTGAGTGCCAGCGATGGCTTCAAAATTCTGGGTGACGCAGCTGCAGATCAGTTCGGTCGCTCTGCAACCGCAGGGGATGTTAACGGAGACGGTTATCGCGATATGATTTTCTCATCCGTGGCCGGGGACAATGCCGGTAGCTTCGCCGGTGAGGTGAACGTCATCTGGGGTAAGGATTTCTGGGCCATAGTTGAACCCGTTTCGATTGGTGATGCCGGATTAAATAATCTCGTGGGCAGTGATGCTGCTGATGTACTGGTATCCAACGGTGGATTGGATGCCCTATCTGCCGGGGCGGGGAACGATATTGTTCAGATCGTTGATACCGGATTTTTCAATATTGATGGTGGCCGTGGCCTGGATTCCATTCAGTTCACCAGTGGCCCCAACACAGTGGATCTCACCGCCTTGGGTATTGAGTCCATCACCGGCATTGAAATCATTGATCTTGCCGATAACGGCAACAGTCTGGTGGTCAGCAAGCGCAGTGTGCTCGGTTTGTCGAAAGAAGGCCGTTCTTTGTTCGTGCAGGGTGGTTCATCCGATGCCGTTACCTCCACACCTGGGGATGCCTGGGCCTATGTGGGCACCCGCAATGAAGGTGGCATCAACTACAACGTTTATCTGGATAGCGGTGCAATTCTTTATGTGCAGACTACCATTAACTCCAGCGGAGTAGTGAGCTTTGCCTCCACCCAGACCTATGCCTTCAATACCACCGGAAGCGGAGCGGGTGTGTCCGGCAATGTCACAGATTTTCCGGTTCTGATCCGTATTTCAAATAGTATCAGGGATAGTCTGCAGGCGGATTGGGATGATATCCGGTTCACTGACCGGTCTCAATTGGTGACTCTCTCCCATGAGTTGGAAGTGGGCGCATCAGGCGAGTTGTATGCGTGGGTTATGGTGCCGCAGATTGACGGTAACAGTACCGCCGATTACATCACTATGCATTACGATGACGTGGACAACGACTCAGTGCCCAATGGCCAATACCCGCGGGGGGTTTGGTATGACTATGCCGGTGTCTGGCATTTTGATGAAAGCTCTGGCAATGCTCTGGATACGACAGTGTACCAGAACCATGGTGTGCAAAGCGGGACCATCAGCCGTCCTGGGTTCGGGGTGGGGCGGGGTGCCCAGTTTAACAATAGCAGCGAGCAATTCCTGGTGAGTTCCAATACATCGCTGGATCTGTCTGCCACGGCCTGGACGTTTATGGTGTGGCACGATTTTCCGGGTTGTACCGGGTTCGGGTGGAATTCACCAATCTATGAGTTTCTGGGGATGGGTACGAACTTTTCCATGTCCACTGCCAACGTTAACATCCTTGGCGGCTACCGGGGGCCGAAGGCGGATATAGATGGGGCAGCGCTGGGTGGACTGCCTACCTTAACCTTTTGGATTCGGGAGTGTGATGGCCATCTGGCGCTGACCTATGATCCCGCAGCGGCCACCGAATCCCGATTCTATTGGGGCGGAGGTCAATACGACTCAGATGGCTCCGCCGCAACGTTCAGCCTGCAATCCCTGGTGTTTGGTAACACCGGTACCAGCAACTCAATCTACATAGATGAGGCCCGTATTGCTACCAAACGATTCTCCGCAGACTACATCAAACTCACATCTGAAAATCAGACTTTGAACTCTTTGGTAACACCCTGATTGGAATCAAGGTCGTGGCGAAGGGGGCTGCTGTCGGTGGCCCCTTTATTCACTTGCATTAAGTCTCTCAGGTTCAGAAAGGGCTTTTCCACCAGCAGCCAGCAGGCGACTCCGATTAAGGCTGTCAGGATAAAGGCCAATACGGTGCTGATGGCGATGCAGTATACAGCCATTGCCGTTGTACCCAGCCCTTCGATCATGACCAGGTTGTAATAAACGTTCTGCACACAGGCATAAACCATGATGAAGTGCACCAGATACATTGAATAGGTCAGTTGGCTGAAAGGTTGCCACCAGCGCAGTGAAAGAAATTTACCCAGCAGGCGGAAAGTATCGAGATTAAGAAAAACAGTTAACATGAACCAGGCAACCGCAGCGGCAAACAAGGTTCGATGCACTACAACATAGCATCGCAAGGCAAACCCTGAGCCTGAGTATGGTTCGCTTAATATGGGAAAGAAGGTAAAAAATACAATGGTCAGCAGTGCAACTATGTTCAGGGTGGTTTTGATCACCTTCTGCGTGCTTAAGTACGAGCGCAGCTCATCCTGATAGAAACAGTACAAGTGAGCGGCAATGGCGCCGCAGACAAAGGGTCCGAATCGGGTGATCAGGTTGTCATAGAGTTTGGCGTAAAACGTGGCATAGACCTCTTCACCCACCAACATTTCGCGGTAATTGGCATGCCATATTTCCGGATAATAATACATTACCCCCAAGCGTATCAGGAACGAGGCCACCAGCAAGATGATCAAAACGGGCAGGATGGGGCGCCGGGCGGATTTGTACAAGGCCACCAGGATCAGAGGCAGCACCAGATAAAACTGCTCCTCAACCGCCAGGGTCCAGGTCCAGTGTAACGCCATTTTGTCCACTGGCAGGAAATTGTTTACGTAGAGCAGGTTGGTCCAGACCCATTCATAATTACGTGATTCGCTGGCCCAGAACAGGATGACGATCACCGCGTAGATGGGCGTCAGGCGCAGGTAGCGCCTGAAATAAAAACGCCGTAATCGGATATCGCCGGTCTTATCCAGTTCTTTAAACAGGATCACGCTGATCAAAAAGCCGCTGATGACAAAAAACAGATCCACCGCCTTATCCGCGTTCCAGATCCACCAGAGCCATGCCGGGGCACGGTCGGCAAGGTCAAAAAACGCGTCTTTTCCGGTAATAAGTCCGTATATGTAGGCCGTATGAAACACCAGGATCCAGATGAAACTGAAAAACCGGAGCCCATTGATCAGGTGAAAAGTATCATTACCCTGGTCGAATAACGCGGAGAAATTCTTCTTGAATGCCCACGCCCCGAGGGTGGAGTTGGGGCCTGAGTCTTTGATTGTCGTCATTTCTTTTACTTCTTATAAAACTGCGTCAGCACCAAATTGGTGTAGGAATAGCCATTTCCTTTCAATTCAGCCACTTGAAACTATAATTACAACATAATGACATTTTTACCAAATGCCATTATGCCCATAACATCAAAAATGGAACCGGTATGAGCGGATTGCGCTTTGAAGCTTCGCCCGAAGGAAAAGAAATCCAACTGATAATAAGCAAATTGGATACGGATTCCCTGTCGGTGGATTTTCTTCGTGGTCAGTTCAAGCTTACCGAATTTCGTGATTTTTATCTTCTTGATTCTGAGCTTGCCAAGGCACTTTCTCAGTATAAAAGCAAAGCGGTTGAACCCGGTAATGAGGATGGCTTGTGTGACCCCATTAGAATGGTGGTCGCTGAAAAGCGTGAAGCGGTCCTGAATGCGGAATTGTCTGAGGATAAGATGTCATGCTCTTTGATTGCCGAGACCGCATTTGGTGCCGAAAATCCGGATTTTCAAACGGTTAAAGACTTCTTAACCAGGCTTGGAGTGGTCAAGGGCCTGAATGAGTCTCTGCTGCAGTCGCTCTGTAACAAGTTCAGCAACGTGGCCCCGGGAACGGAGTTACGGGAGGTGGTGGCTAAGGGTAAAGCTCCGGGGCAGTCACGTCAGGCCAAAATCGAGATCCTGGTGCTTCCGGTGCAGGATCGCCTGATGAAGCCCAAGTTGAGAGACGATGGCACGGTCGATATGCATGATTTTGGTGAAATCGAAATGGTGGATATCGGCGATGCGCTGCTGCGGCGTATTCCCCCGGTGGTGGGAGAGCCCGGTTACAATGTCCTGGGTGAAACAGTGTTGGCCGCGCAACCCCAGGATAAGACCATAAACGTGGGTGACGGCGCGGAAATCAGCCCCAATGACAAAAATCTGCTGGTGGCCAGCCGGCGCGGCGTGCCCCTCAAGATTGATTCTGGTATGGGTGTGTCGGATGCCTATTGTGTGGGTGATGTGGATCTTGAAACCGGAAACGTGGATTTCGATGGTACCGTGGTGGTGCAGGGGTCGGTTCGTGAAGGCATGTCGGTCACTGCAACCGGCAAGGTGCTGATCAGGGATTATCTGGAATCAGCAACGGTAATTGCCGGTGATGAGGTTGTGATCGGTAAGGGGGTTTTGGGCCGACAGCTCAAAAATGAAGAGGCAGGCGAGCAGTTCAGTGTCCTGATTGAAACGCCGGGTGCAGTTTTCGCCAATTATATCCAATATGCGAAAATTGTCGCACAAGGCACGGTGACGGCACCCAAACACATCATGCACAGTGATGTATCCGGAACCGAGGTGCTGGTACTAAGCCCAAAAAAGACCGAGGGCAAGATCATCGGAGGCATCATCCGGCCCGCTTGCCGGTTGAGCTGCAACACTCTGGGTGGACCTTCTTACATTCCCACGGATGTGGATTTTTCCAATCGCTTCTCTGAGCAAATGGCGGATTTGGAAAGCATTCGGGCGGAGCTGGGCGAGCGCCTGAATGTGGTGCGGGGTATGAAGGAGGCGTTGCGCCAGATTAAAGGTAAAACCGGTAGTGACGCAGGTGAGCAGGTGGTCAAAATAAGCAATACCATAGCGCATTTCGAAGGTATTCTCAGTGACCTGAAGCAGCGCCGCGAGGCGATTCTCGAAGCGGTTAACGCCATCGTTGAAACCCTCGAGATATCCGTTGAGAAAGCGGTATTTCCCGGTGTTCAGATCACCTTTATTCAGAACCCGATACCGGTCAAGCAGGAGCGGGACGGTTGTCGCATCAAGGCCAAGGGCGATGGGATCACTTATTACTCTGGCAACTGATTCAGCTAGCGGTTACTGTGTTTGATAGCATACATGCGTTCATCGGCAAGCTTTAACAGTGTTGAGCGGTTGCCGCTTTCCGAATAGCTGCTGCTGCCGATACTGAGGTCTGAATTGGGGAAGCCTTCATCGCTTAATAGTTTATGCAGGCTGGTCAGATTCCATTGAATCTGCGCGCGGGTAAGAATTACAAACTCATCACCCCCCAGCCGATAGACGTTTTGCTGCTGGCTTTGGCTGATGAGCCACTGAGCGACCAGTGACAACAATCGATCCCCCTCGTTATGGCCAAGTTGATCATTGACCCGCTTGAGTCCGTCCACATCGATAAAGGTCAGAAAAAACTCCTGAACAATACCTTCCGAATAATAGGCCTCCCAGGCGCGAATATCCCGCTCGAAGGCGGTTCGGTTGGGTAGCCCGGTTAGCTGATCGGTGCTGGCTCGTTTGTCGGCGTATTGACGGGATTTGCGCAGGAAATTAATCCGGTCGGCCAATGCCAATGCCAGCGCAATGGCATCAAACAGCTGCACCCAGAGCGCCCACAACAGCTGATTATCAAACAGGGTGGTTGCGGCCAGGTTGCCTGCCAGTGTAAATAGAAAGTAAGTGGTAAGAACTCCAAATCCAATGACATAGATTCGGGCCGGACGATATCCTTTGTTAAGGCGCCAAATCCCCAGCCCGAGCATTACGAACATCCAGACGTAGGTACACACTGTTAATGTCAGTTGGTAGAGCGGCAGCGGCAGCAATAGTCCCAGTAAACCGAATACGACCATGGCAATGGCCAACGCCCGTACCAGCAATGTGATCCAGCTACGGTGCGGCAGGCGCAGAAATGAAAGCGCAAACATGAAACTGGCGGCCCCGGCAATAAAGAAGGGCAGATACAGGGTGCTGGCATCCAACGGCACGTCAAAACAGTACAGCATGATTTTGAAGTGCATGGCCCAGGCGAACGTACACAATAACTGGTAGCCTGCGTACCAGATAAAGGATGGGTCCCGGGTTGGGTAGTAGAGGAAGGCATTATAGAGCACCAGTGCCAGCATCGCGCCGATGGCAATCAGAATCATACTGGTGTAGTTGAAATGATGCTGGGCATAAAGCTCGTCGGGAATGATGCTGATCAACGGTTGTTGGCTGATGTAAGGCGCTTTAATATTGATCCAGACACTGACGGCTTCATTGAAGGGCAGATGGATGTCCACACCATTGGAGATATCAAAGGGCGCCTGCCGAAAGTATCCGTTACGGGTGTGATGCTGTGCTCCGGCGTTTACCGTGAACAGGTTGATTTCTTCAATCAGAGTGTTGCTGATGACCAGATGCCAGTTTTCTTGGGGGGAGCGGTTGATGAGGTCAACGCGATACCACAGGGAGTTACGCGGGTCGGATTCAGGTACCGGGACAAAATCGTCCCTCGCGGGAATCCATAGCTCCGACACCGGGGTTGCCGGATCGCTAAGCACCTGAGCGTCAATAGACAGATAATATTGTTGCGCTACGTTGAGTTCCACCGGCTTTCCCTGAGCCGACCAGGCTAGCAGCAGACACAGGAGACCAACCCCTGCAGCGAGGATGCGCTGAATCCTGCTGTCGCGGATCACTGCTCAGGGGTTCTCAAAGCTGACTTCGTTAACCCCCGGCTTGAAGAGAAACGAAAGTTCCTGCAGAGACTCGTTCAGCGTGGGCAGGAAAGACTGGGCAAAAATATCCAGTATGGTGAGTGCATTTAAGGTGGACTCGGATGCGGACGCTTTCTTTAGCCGTTTGGCGATGTGCTGATTGACGATATGAATATCTTCATACACTTGTTTCAGGTCACTAAAATGGTTGCCGCCCTCGGGGTCAACCGGATCAAAAAACTGAAACAGTAAAAAGGTGGCGCAGGCTCTGAAGAGCGTTTCATCCTGAGTCGAGAAAGGCAGGTGAAACCATGCCATGGGCTTGAAGAATCCCGTATGGGGACACCCGCTGGTTGCCATTATCAAACCAATCAGTGAGCGATAGGCCTCCTGTACGGTGGACTGACTCTCCATGGTCATGTTGTCCTTGTGGACTCTGACTTTGACCGATTCAAACGCAGGGTGCGCACTGAAGCTCAGTATGGGGGCGATACGTCGCGCCAGAGGGCAGTTTTCAGTGGTGTTGCTGTTCAATGGACAGTGGGGGCATTTGTCTGTGTCCAATGCCGTCCATTCCGGTGCACTCCCCAGCGGCGCCGGGTGTTCCAGCGTGTTGGGATCGATGTCCACCTCATATTGGAAGTTGTCCTGGGATTTGAAAATAAATTCGTAGCGTACCCGCTTCGTGTAATTTCTGTCCATTTCATCCTGCCCCGAACCAGTAGTAGTATCTGTAAGTATAGATTTAATCTCAGGAAATCAACGCAGAGAGTGTAATGAATCCCATCAGGATCCTTTTGATTGGCGGCGGCCACGCCCATATAGAAGTGGTGCGGCGGTTCCAGAGCCTGTTTTCGGGGCTGGCCGTAGAGATGATGTTGCTCAATCCGGAGCCGATGGCGGTCTATTCCGGTATGATCCCCGGGGTGGTGGCCGGTCACTACCGAACGGAGGATTGCCTGATCAACCTGCCTGCTCTGTGTGAATGCCATGGGGTAACCTGGAATCCGGGGCGATTCAAGGCGCTGGAAACCGACGCGCAAAGGGTTTTACTGGAATCGGGCGAGAGCCTGACCTTTGATATGCTGTCGCTGGACATCGGCTCTGTGCCGGCAACAGAACCGGTGCAGGGAGCTGTCCATGCTGTAACGGTCAAACCGGCTCATCAGTTTTTGCGCCACTGGGAAGCATTTCTTGAACAGGTGGATCGCACCAAACCGCGTACGGTTTCCGTGGTGGGCGGTGGTGTTGCGGGGGTTGAATTGGGATTGGCCATGGCCCATCGAATACAAACAACACAGGGCGAAAGGCCCTGGCACTGGCGCTTGATCGCCGGTGGCGGGCTATTGGAGGGGCACAATCCAATGGTGCGGCGGCGGGCAAAACAGGCGTTGGATGCCGCGGGTATCCATTGTCTTACCCATGTTGAGGTCACGGCCATTCAGGCAGATGGGCTTCAGTTAGCCGACGGGCAGCGATTGCACAGTGACTTCACCCTGCTCTGTACGTCGGCGGTGCCGCCGCAGTCATTATCCGGCTGCGGGCTGCCCTTATCGGACCAGGGTTATATCAGAGTGGATGAGGATCTCAGGGTCAAGTCGATGCATAACGTGTTTGCGGTGGGTGATATTGCTCATTTTCCCCGGCCGCTGCCTAAAGCCGGTGTTTATGCGGTGAGGCAGGGGCCGGTTCTCGCGCAGAACCTATTGCGGCTTGTGCGCGGTGAGCCACTGCAACCTTTCCACCCACAGCGCCGCTACCTGAAACTCATCAGCCTGGGTGAGAAGAAAGCGCTGGCCTCCCGGGGCTGGCTGTATTGCAGCGGGGCTTGGGTGTGGCGTTGGAAAAACAGGATTGATGTTGGCTTTATGGAGCAGTACCAAAGGTGATGTTGGCATGGCAGGGGCAGTTACAGCAGTTGACCAACAAACTGGTGCACAGTGACCGGCGTTTGTTGGTGCTGGTGGAGGGAGACGCGGACTGGGCACTGGAAACGGTACAGGTTGCTTTGGCGGGGCTGGGTGCAGAATCGGTGCTGTGGTATTCCACGCGATCGCCGGCCGGCGCCTGGACACTGCCGGCCGACCGATATAACCACGAGCTGGGGCGGGAGGCACAGCAGGGCGTGTTTGATGCCTACAGCGGTTTCAATCCCGATGCCCTGGCAGCTCTCTGCGGCAATATTCGGGGCGGTGGTTGTGTGTGGGTGTTGTGTCCGCCTTTGGATGAGTGGCCGCGTTTTGCCGATCCGTTTGCCCGTAAAATCGCGGTGGAACCCTGGGGGGTTGCCAGGGTCCGCAACCGGTTCACGACCCGTGCCGCCTGGATACTGCGGCAATACCCTTACCGCGCCCACCTCTATCAGCGCTCTGGCACCTGTGCGCCGGGCCTGAGTGTCCCGCAGTTGCCGGATTTACCGGTGCAACAACGGCGCGTGGATGATGCCGGCTGTGTGACTGACTGCCAGCGTACAGCGATGGAACTGATATTGAAGGTGATCCAGGGCCATCGCAAGCGGCCATTGGTCATCGAAGCGGATCGTGGGCGGGGTAAGAGTGTCGCCCTGGGCCTGGCCGTTGCCCGTCTGGCAGAGGCCGGCAAGCGCATTGTGATTACCGCACCCCGGGTCGAAAACGCAGAGACCCTGTTGCGGTTTGCCAGGCCCCATCCCGATCGGCCCTTTAACGCTGAGTTTTATGCCCCCGACCGGCTGTTGCAGGTGCTCCCCAAGGCAGATCTGTTGATGGTTGATGAGGCCGCAGCCATTGCTCCGCACCTGCTCAAGCGCATACTGTCCCACTATTCGCGGGCAGTGATGGCGACAACGGTCAACGGCTACGAGGGCACGGGGCGCGGTTTCAGCGTTCGATTTCACCAGCATCTGAATCAGCAGTTTCCCGATTGGGTAAGGCACGAAATGCGGCAGCCGGTGCGCTGGCAGGAGCAGGATTGGTTGGAAGGCCTGTTGCAGAAACTACTGCTGTTGAAGCCGCAGGGCGCAGACAACATTGACCCTGGCGGGCACCCGTCACTGCAGTTTGGGGAATTCACTTACCAGTGTGATGACCATGCGGAGGCGCAACTTAATCAGCTGTTTGAGTTGTTGATGTCGGCACACTATCGAACCCGCCCCAGTGATTTGCGCAGTATGCTCGATGGTGGCAATGTGCGGCTGTTTACCCTGCGGGACGCCCATCAGGTGTACGCGGTGGCGATGGTGGCCTGTGAAGGCGAGCTTGGCGGGAACCTGGCCGAGCACATCACAGAGGGGAAGCGCCGGCCCCATGGCCAGGTTCTGCCGCAATCGTTGGCGGTGCACCTGGGGCAAGCGCAGGCCTTGGGGATGTGTCACTGGCGCATTGTGAGGATAGCGGTACAACCCCAATTGCAGGGCACAGGGCTGGGCTCCGAGCTGCTTGCACACCTGTTAAGACAGGCGCGCGCGGAAGGTGCTGATGGAATCGGTTCTTTGTTCTCCGGCAGTGCCGCTGTGCTTCAGTTCTGGCACAAGAATGAATATGCCTGCATCAGGGTGGGTTATCAGCGGGAGGCGACCACCGGTGCCCACAGTCTGTTGGTCTATCAGGGGCTAAGTGATGGAGGGCAGGCCATGGTGCAGGCTGCCTTAACGGGGTTCCACGAGGATTTGCCCATCCAGCTGATGCTCACACATCAGCAATTGCCTGCATCGTTGGTATTGCAGCTTTGTGCCCGTCATCACAGCACCGTACCGGCCACTTTGCCAAACCATGAGAGAGATCAACAGGCGTTACAGCGGTTTCTGGCAGGCTATACTCCTTATGAAAACGCCGCAGCCGCTGTCTGGCGTTCACTGTGGTCGCTGCCGATCTCGGGTCTGGCCTGGGATCAGTTGCCGGAGTCGGAGCGCAAACTGGTGATCATGAAGGTGCTACAGAACCATCCCTGGCCGCACTGTATTTCCACGCTGCAACTCACCGGCATCAAGCAGGCCCGCAAACTGCTCAGGCAGGCGCTGGCCCGTGGTTTCCACTGGACTTTATCCAATTGACATTGTTGAACGGCTGAATCTCAATGAAGAAGCATTACCTTACCCATTTTTTTGAACCTTCCACCATTGCCATTATCGGCACCGGTGAGGGCAGTGACTCCATCGAAGCGAAACTGTCCGAACGTTTGAAAGAGCAATTCAAGGGCAAGGTGTGGCTGGTTCATCCACGCCAGCGATCTTTACTGGGTGGCAGCCGGCATTATGACACCATTGATCAGGTGCCCGGACGGGTGGATCTGGCCATTATCGTTACCCCGGATTCCCAGGTTAACGAACAGTTGGATCGCTGTGCCGCGGTGGGAATCGATTCGGTGGTGGTATTGTCGCATTTGGATGACCGGGACGGCTTCCTGCGTAATCAGTTTGTTGAAAGCCTGCGCCGGCAGGCGGATAACCTGGGTATACGGATGTGGGGGCCTGATTGCTACGGGTTTGTCCGGCCCGCGCTGGGCATACGGGCAACCTTGGATCGAGTGGACATCAAACCCGGAAAAATTGCCCTGATATCGCACTCCGGTGCCATCTGTCGGGCGGTAACCGATTGGGCCAATGCCAGCGGGGTGGGATTTTCCACCATCATCTCACTGGAGCAGGCGGCCGGCGTCTATGCCGGTGATATCCTGGATTACCTGGTCATTGATCAGCAGACCGAATGCATCCTTATTTACGCAGAAGGCGTTCAGGATTCCCGCGGCTTTCTCTCAGGGTTGCGGGGGGTTGCGCGCAGTAAACCGGTTATCGTCATGAAAACCGGCCGTCATGGGGAGGTGGCGGGGCAACAGCTTTCCCATACGGGGGCATTGGTAGGCAACGACTATGTGTTCAATGCCGCATTGGAGCGTGCCGGTATTGTGCGCGCCCACTCATTGACGGACCTGTTCCTGGCGGCGCGGGCGTTTCCTATCCATCGCAGTGTGCGCGGTGAACGGATCGGGATCATTTCACACGGCCTGGGGCCGGCCATTATGGCTTGCGATAAAGCCTATGATCTCAATTTGCCCCTGGCGGAATTGAGCAATGAAAGCAGCGCCAAGCTGGCTTCGTTACGCTCAATGGATGCCAGCGTCAATCCGGTTTACAGCAGCCGTTTCGGCCTGAATGATGAATTCATGGAAGCCTGTGAAATCATTGCCAAAGACAAGGGCGTGGATTTCCTGATTGTGGTATTGACACCCCCCCGTGGCAGGGTGGTGGCGGATGTGGACGAGCGCCTGTTCAAAATCCAGAAGGCCAGTTTCAAGCCCATCGTAGTTTGTTGTATGGGAGGCGATAATGTGGCGGTCATTCGACGCTCCCTGCAGGAAAGGGGAATCCCCGTGTTCTCATCCCCGGAAAACGCCGTCAAAGCCGCCAAGTATCTCACCACTTATTTCAAGAATCGTACGTATTTGGTGCAGGCACCGGCGTCCATGGCAAAAGATGTGCACCCGGATATTGAGGGTGCACGCCTGATCATCGAAGGGGTGCTACAGGAAGGGCGTAAGATTCTGAATCAACTTGAATCCCGGGCGGTGTTGAAAGCGTTCAATATACCCATTAATCCGTCCTGGAATACCCATTCCGCCAATGAAGCGCTGGTGGCGGCCGAATCCGTTGGTTTCCCTGTGGTTTTGAAAATCAATTCACCGGACATCAGTCACAAGGTGGATTTTTCCGGTGTATCACTGAACGTGATGAATGCCCAGGCGGTAAGATCTGCCTATAAAAAATTGATGGACGACGTGCAGGAGAAGAAACCCGATGCCCGTGTTGAAGGGGTGATCGTGGAACACATGGTGACATCGGCCGCCAACCGGGAGTTGCTGTTGGGCATCAAAAACGATTCCGTGTTCGGCCCGGTACTGGTGTTTGGCCATGGCGGCACCATGGTCGAGGTAATGAATGACATCGCCATCAGTCTGCCGCCGTTGAATGCCCTGCTGGCCCAGACGCTGATTGATTCCCCCAAAGTGGCGAAGATGCTGGACAGCTTTCGCAACATGCCGGCGGCTAATCGTGTTGAGCTTGAGCGCATCATTCTGCGTTTGTCCGAGATTGCCTGCGAGCTGCCCTGGATCCGGAATCTGGATATTAACCCCCTGGTGCTGGATGATAAGAACGCCATCGTGCTGGATGCGGTGATCGAAGTGGATTATTTGCCACCGGCGCAGAAGCGTTATGAACATATGGCCATTCATCCCTATCCGGTGTATCTGGAAACCAACTGGCAGTTGAAGAATGGCCTGGATGTACGTATTCGCCCCATTCGTCCGGAAGACGCCGAGCTGGAAAAGTCATTCATCGAAAGCCTGTCCGAGCGCTCCCGCTATTATCGGTTTATGCATAACGTTAAGCGGGTAACGCCGGAGATGCTGGCCCGCTTTACCCAGATTGACTATCACCGGGAAATGGCGCTGGTGGCGCTGGTGCAGGAGAATGGCATTTGGCAGGAAATCGGGGTCAGTCGCTACGTAGTGAATCCGGATGGTGTCAGCTGTGAGTTCGCGGTGGTTGTGTCAGATCAATGGCATCGTACGGGCATTGGGTATAAATTGATGGAACTGCTGATCGAAGCGGCCCGCGCCAAAGGCTTGAAGTTCATGGACGGCATTGTGCTGCGGGACAACGTGCCCATGCGCAAACTGGCCAGATCCATGGGCTTTGAGATTCGTGACGACGAGAAAGACGAAGACATCGTATACATCATCAAAAAACTGTGACCTTATGCTGACAGCTTACATTAGTCATAAAGACTGCGAACTTCATGAAATGGGTGCCGATCATCCGGAATCACCCCGCCGCCTGAGTGCGATTCGGGATTATCTGATGGAGCGCCAGGTATGGGATATTCTGCAACACGTTGACGCCCCGAAAATTGAAAAGAAACACCTCTATCGGGTTCACAGCCGTGATTACGTGGACGCGGTGTTCGATCACTTTCCGATGCAAAAAGTTAAGGTACTGGGTGAGGACGTAGTGGCCAACCGGCATACTCTGGACGCGGCCCTGCGCTCGGCGGGTGGTGTCTGCAAGGCAGTGGACCTGGTGATGGGGGGGGAGGTGGCCAACGCCTTCTGTGCGGTTCGCCCGCCGGGCCATCATGCGGAGAAAAACCGAGCCATGGGGTTCTGTATATTCAGCAACGTTGCCGTGGCCGCCGCTTACGCTTTGCATCAATACGATCTAGAACGGGTTGCTATTGTGGATTTCGATGTCCACCATGGTAACGGCACTGAGAACATCCTTCAGTATGATGAGCGTGTTCTATTTTGTTCCAGCTTTCAGCATCCTTACTACCCACACACCGTGCCCGACCAGAACCGATCCAATATTGTTCACACGCCGATGCATGCCGGTGCCGGCAGTGAGGAATTTCGGGATTGGGTATTACAGCAGTGGATGAACAAACTGCAGCAGTTCAATCCCCAACTGATATTGATCAGCGCCGGCTTTGATGCCCATCATTCCGATCCCCTGGCGGATATTTATCTGGATGAACGGGATTATTACTGGTTGACCTGCGAGCTTAAGCAGTTGGCCGAGCATTGCTGCGATGGCAAAATCGTCTCCAGCCTGGAAGGAGGTTATCACCTGGAGGCCCTTGCGCGCAGCGTCTACCAGCATATTCGGGTATTGAGCGGCGTTTAGCGGGCTGTTCACCTCTTGCGCAGCTGGTGGTGCGGTGATAAGTTGCCTGACTTACCAATAAGAATTCCAAAATAGGGGGGATCATGAGCATCAGCCACATGACTTGCTCATCCGGTCGCTTGCCGGTCAGTTTAGTGAATCTGGTATTGAAGTCGCCCATTGCACCAAGCCTCAGCGTTGAGCCGGGTACGATTGAACATTCCAGAAAGAGCATGGATTTCTTCGGCAAAATCATGCCGGTAGCCCGTGGTGTCAAGATTCAATCCATCTCCTACGGGGGCGTGCCCTGCCAGCAGCATCAACCTCGAAAAGCACCCAGCAATCGAGTACTGCTGTATTTTCACGGAGGCGGTTATTGCGTTGGCTCTCCGCTGAGCCATCGTCATCTGATCGCCCGGTTGGCCAAGCAGTCCAAAATGCGGGCCGTGGCTCCGGATTATCGTAAAGCGCCGGAACATACCCATCCGGCACCCATCGAGGATGCCGTGAATGTTTACAGCGCGCTTCTGGAGGAGGGGGTCAAACCGGAAAATATCTATCTGGCCGGTGATTCCGCAGGTGGCAAT
This sequence comes from Gammaproteobacteria bacterium UBA7310, assembly GCA_002471665.1. Taxonomy (GTDB): domain Bacteria; phylum Pseudomonadota; class Gammaproteobacteria; order Pseudomonadales; family Ketobacteraceae; genus Ketobacter. The sequence goes on along the minus strand of DKQK01000069.1, from coordinate 297,520 downwards.
CTGGTGCTCGCTACATTAATCCGATTACGGGATTTGAGTATTGCCCTGCCGGCGGCTGCCTGCTGCATTTCCCCCTGGACGGACCTATCCATGAGCGGGGAGACCATCGCCAGCAAAGGGCATGTGGATTTGCTGTTGACGCCGGAACTGCTGCGCCAGTTTGCCTCCCATTACAGTGCCGGAGTGTCTGCCGAACAGCGTGGTAACTCCAGCGCGATGTCGCCACTGGCGGCAGATTTGACTGGCCTGCCACCGTTACTGATTCAGGTGGGATCAGAAGAGATCCTGTTGGATGATTCCGTGCGCCTTGCCGAGCATGCCAAGCGGGATGGCGTCGCCGTTGAATTGCAGATATGGGAGAAAATGCAGCATGTCTGGCACTACACTTTCCCCATGTTAAAGGATGGACGGATTGCCATCAGTGAAATTGCTGCGTTCTTTGATCGAAATCAGTAAACGCTAATTACGTGCAGTTGATAACTATCCTCATTTAGGCTAACGTGTTGATCTTTCGGCGCACTACGCCTGCCCATGAGGAGTTCTCAATGAAAGTCACACCACCGCTTGCGCAAAGTGTCTTGGCGATAGCCATTTCCGGAGCGTCTTTCTCAGCCCTTGCTGATGCTGAATTTGAGCGCAGTGTAGAACAGAGGCTGGCCAAGCTTGAGCAGCAGCAAGGCGCCGGCAACAACACTTTATTGGGGGATAAAGTGGCTGTCCGTGGTTTGATCGAAATCGAAGCCTCCATGGGGGAAGGCTTTGATGACAAAAGTTACAGCGACCTGGTGGTTGCCACCGTGGAGCTGGGCCTGTCCGCCGCCATCAATGACCAGGTGGAGGCCGATATTGTCTTGCTCTATGAAGAAGATGAAACCGAGTTCGATGTGGATGTTGCCACATTATCGTTTGCCGATCTTGTAGGCCCGGTGGATGTTTTGGTTGGTAAGCAATATCTGCCATTCGGCCGCTTTGAAACCGCGTTGGTAAACGACACATTGGTGCTGGAGCTGGCCGAAACCAATAAAACGGCAGCCCTGTTCGGATTGGAACAGGATGGTTTTTCTGTAGGGGCATACCTGTTCGATGGATCGGTTGACCGTGAACGCCATGTTGAGAATTATGGCCTGACGGCACGTTTCAGCCAGCACAATTTTCAAGTCGGGTTCGACTACCTGTCCGCCTTGACTGAATCCGATAGTATTTCAGAAATAGTACCCGGCCCCGCCGGCTTGGATAGCGACGATGGTGCTTTCTCCTTTTCCGGCAGCCTGAGCGTTGAAGCGCTTACCTTCATTGCTGAGTACATGTCCGCTGTTGATGATATTGAATGGGCGTTTTTTGAAGCCCAGCCCTCCGCTTTTCAATTGGAATTGGATTTCGCTGCCAGATTGCGTGAGCAGGATGTCACACTCGCCTTTGCCGTTCAGGAAACCGATGATGCCGGTGGTTGGCTGCCGGAACAGCGGCTGTCCCTGGGCGCCTCCACCGACGTGTACGAGAACGTGGTCCTGGCGCTTGAGTTCTGGCGTGACACGGATTATAGCGAAGCCAAGCTTGGCACGGACGAAAAGTCCAATAATATAGTGGTTCAGCTTGCCGCTAATTTTTAATGGTTAAACCTTGAAGAATCAGGAGTATTCGTAATGAAACCAGTAGCTAGGCTCGTACTTGCGGGTGGTCTGTTGGCCTCAGCAACATTGCAGGCAGCGGTAACAGAACAAGGTGTCGTAAAAAACTATGGCGATATTGCCTATGCCGTATTCAGTGATTCGCTGATTACCGCACAATTCCTGCAGGTCAAAGTGGACGCTCTTGTGGAGGCCCCGAGTCAGGCTACATTGGATGCAGCACGCAGCGCCTGGAAGCAAGCCAGAGTACCCTACCAACAATCAGAAGTGTTCCGTTTCGGTAATGGAATAGTGGACGATTGGGAGGGGCAGTTGAATGCCTGGCCTTTGGATGAAGGGCTTATCGACTACGTAGCGGCTTCCAACTACCATCATGAGATGGGCAACGTGGGGGCCAACGCCAACATCATTGCCAACACCTCACTCAAGCTGGGCGGCACCACCCTGGATTTGAGCACCATTACTCCGGATTTGCTGGCCAGCTTAAACGAGCTGGGTGGATCGGAGGCGAATGTGGCCACAGGTTACCACGCCATCGAATTTCTGTTGTGGGGACAGGACCTGAATGGCACCAAGGCCGGTGCAGGTCAGCGCGCTTATACCGATTATATTCAGGGTGACGGGTGTACCCACGGTAATTGCGATCGCCGGGCTCAGTATCTGAAGGCGGCCACAGAACTGCTGATTAATGATTTGAAAACCATGCAGGCACAGTGGGCTCCCGGGCAGCAAAACTATCGTGCCGAGCTCGAAAGCCAAAAAAGTGAAGCAGCGCTTACCAAAGCACTGTTCGGCATGGGCAGTCTGGCACTGGGCGAGTTGGCGGGGGAGCGCATGAAGGTTGCCCTGGAAGCCAATTCAACGGAGGATGAGCACGATTGTTTCAGCGATAATACGCATTTCTCCCACTACTATGATGCCAAGGGAATTGAAAATATCTACTACGGGACCTACCAGCGGGTAGACGGTTCCGTGATCAAGGGTGACTCCATTGCCATGCTGGTTAAAGCGAAAGATCCGGCGTTGGCCAAGGCCACAGACAAACAGTTTAAGCAGACTATGGCGTCCATGCAGGCGCTGGTGGATAAAGCTGAAGCTCAACAAAATGCTCAGAAATTTGATCAGATGATCGCCGAGGGTAATGAAGCGGGGGCCAAGTTGATTCAGGATGCGATCACCGGTTTGGTAGCGTTGACCCGAAAAATTGAGAAGGTGGCTGTGGAATTGGGCGTGGAGAATCTATCACCCGAAACTGCAGATCACGAATTCTGATTGCCATTTGACAGCAGTATGGCAAATTTCCTCGTTAGCAACAGGCCTCTCATTAAAATGTGGGGCCTGCTTTTCTTTTTCCTGTCCGTCTTGTTCCTGCCCGTAAAGGTGTATTCCTTTGGCGTGAATTCAGGCGGTGCCACCAGCGTCAGCAAAACAAACAATGACGCCTTTTCCCTGCCGGCAGCCAACCTGTCATTCGAGCGCCGTCTGGATTTCAGCGTGGGCAACAGTTTCTTTCGCAATCCATGGGTGATCGCGCCGTCAGCAACCACCGCGCGGGATGGCCTGGGGCCGTTGTTCAACACCAACGGCTGCCAGAATTGCCATATCCGCGATGGTCGGGGCCATCTACCACAGGCAGCCGACGATAACGCGGTGTCATTACTGGTCCGAATGAGCATCCGGCCCCATTCCGCCGAACAGGAACAGCGGGTACTGCGGCATGGTGTGATCCCTCATCCCCTTTACGGTGATCAGATCCAGGACTTTGCGGTACCTGGGGTGGATGCCGAAGCGCAGATCCACATCACCTATCAAACGCAGACCGTCACGCTTGCCGACGGCAGCGTGGTGACGCTGCGCAAACCTCATTTAACACTCAGCCAGCTCGCCTATGGCGCCCTGGATGATGATGTTGTTTACTCCCTGCGTATGGCCCCGCCGATGATCGGGCTGGGTTTGCTGGAAGCATTGAATGATGAGCAAATTGAGCAGTTGGCCGATCCGCAGGATGAGAACAACGATGGTATTTCCGGACGCAGCAATCGGGTGTGGGATGTGGAGCAGCAAAAGCTGGTCAGGGGGCGTTTTGGCTGGAAAGCGGAACAGCCATCCTTAAAACAGCAGAATGCCGCCGCCTTCAATGGAGATATCGGCATTACAAGCAGCTTGTTTCCCGCTGAGAATTGTCGGGCTGCGCAGCAGGCCTGCCTGGACGCCCCCAGCGGTGGCAAACCTGAACTGTCTGACAAATTACTTGATTCGGTGACCTTCTACACGGGAAACTTGGGCGTTCCCGCGCGGCGTAATGTTGACGATCCGCAGGTCAAACGGGGTGAAGCGGTATTTGTTGAAGCAGGCTGTGGTGATTGCCACCATGTGGCCTTCACCACACCAACGCTTCCCGGGCGCCCCCAACATTCGGCACAGACTATTCACCCCTATACGGATATGCTGCTCCATGATATGGGCCCGGGACTGGCCGATGATCGGGCCGTGTTTGCCGCCTCCGGATCAGAGTGGCGCACACCGCCGTTATGGGGAATCGGCCTCACCAAAACCGTCAGTGGGTTTGAACACTATTTGCATGATGGCCGGGCTGAATCCTTGTTGGAAGCCGTGCTCTGGCATGGGGGCGAAGCGAAACAAAGTCGGGATTATATTGTCCGAGCCCAACGCACCGAGCGGGAGGCACTGCTTGCGTTTCTTCGTTCACTGTAATCTGGGCAGCCTTAATTTTTTCCAGTTCGATTGGTAACCTAACTATGAGATATCCAGGGGCAACGTACCGTTCTAGCGCAACAAAGTACCTTACTAGCGCAACAAAGTACCGTTCCAGCGCAAACAATATCGTGCACGGGCTTGTGTTGGTGATCACCTTGGCGGTGGTGTCTGCCTGTGATTCCACACCGCCGGAGGCCAAGTGGGTGGCGGCGGTTTCCAAACGCATCGGCAGCGATTATCAAGCGTTGCTGAAAGAATCAGAAACGCTGGCAAGCAGCACTGCAACCTTCTGTGAGCAGCCCGTGGATTTGTCCCCGGCCCGCACACAATGGTTACGAACAATGGACGCCTGGCAGCAAGTACAGTGGGTGCGTTTCGGCCCTATACTTGAAAATAACGATGACTGGAAAATACAGTTCTGGCCGGACAAGAAAAATATTGTGGCACGCAAGGTGGGTCAGCTATTGGAGCGCGAACAAGCCATTGATGCTGCCACATTAGACAAAGCCAGTGTGGTGGTCCAGGGATTGACCGCGTTGGAGTTGCTGTTGTTTGATGACAATTTTTCACAACGCTATGGGGAGAACACACCACAAGCGGAAAAGCAATGTCAACTTTTGCGAGTCACCAGCGAGTATCTGGTGACTACCGTAAACCGAATCAGCGAGGGTTGGCAGGACGACGATTTCCAATCCCGCTGGTTGGCCACGGCCACCACAGGCAGCGACAGCACCCAAGTTGATGCGGAAAGCCAGATTGTGGCAGCCATGCTCAGTCAAATGGAGAAAGTAAAGCTGGATAAACTGGGCGGCCCGTTGGGTTATAAAAACCGTAATCGCCAGCCTAATGGGTATTTTGCCGAGAGCTGGCGCAGCCATTCATCCTTAGCCAACATCCAGGCCAACTTACTTGCGCTTGCACGAGTTATTGATGCACAAGATGGCTATGACTTGCGTCGCTTGTTGGCGCACCATGGCGCGGCGCCACTGGCCGATCAGATTCAGGCGCAAGTCAATAAATGCCTGTCGTTGTTGTCAGACATCGATAAACCTCTGTCAGAGGCCGTCATGGATAGTGCATACAAGCCGCGTCTGGATGCATTGCATCAGGCAGTGGGAGAGTTGAATTCGCTACTCAAATCCGGCTTGGCCCCTGCCTTGCAAATTAAGCTCGGTTTCAATTCCAATGATGGTGACTGATCAATGTTGAGACGTGATTTTTGTAAATGGTCATTGCTGGCGATGATGCCGATTCAATTATCCGCCTGTGCCGATCAAGCCGGCGCCAAGCGTAGCTTTAACGCGGTGTTAAGCGGTTGTGATGATGTGGACGGTAACCACTATATTGCCCAACTGAGCAGCACGGGCGATATCGTATCAAAAGTGGCGGTACCGCAACGGGTGCATGGATCCACCGCCCTACCTCAGCAACGGATGGCTTTGTTTTTCGCCCGCAGACCCGGTAACCATCTCTATGCCATGGATCTGGACAGCGGCGCGCTGGTGAATACCCTGGTAAACGGTGAAGATCGCCATTTCTATGGGCATGGCGTAGTCAGCAACGATGGTAAATGGTTGTATACAACCGAGAACAACCTGGCAGATCTGAGCGGCATTATTGGTGTGTACGCGGTGGATGGAAAGATTGAAAAAGTGGCTGAATTCCCGTCCGGTGGGATCGGCCCGCACCAACTGGCATTGATGCCGGATCAGCGTACTCTGGTGGTGGCCAACGGCGGCATGGCAACGCACCCCAATTCAGGCCGCAAGGTATTGAATCTCGATTCCATGGATCCGAACCTTAGCTATCTGGATGTCACTGATGGCAGTGTAGTGGAATCTCACCGGCCACCTCACCATAAAATGAGTATTCGGCATCTGGATGTGTCGAAGGCGGGTAAGGTTGTGTTTGGTGTTCAGTATCAGGGTGACCTGACCGCAGCGGTGCCACTGGTTGGCACCCATCATCGTGGCGAATCGGTTTCCTGGTTGGAAATGCCCGAGTTCTTTCAATTGCGGGTCAAGCAGTATACCGCCAGTGTAGCAGTGGATGACCACGGTAGAACGGCGCTGGTCAGCTGCCCAAGAGGGAACCTGATTGGCTGCTGGGATTTACATGGCGGGCGCTTCCAGCAGCAACTGGTGAGCCAGGATGCTGCCGGATTGTTTCGCCTGCCTGGCGGTGGCTGGATCAGCAGCAACGGCTATGGTCAGGTCAATCTGGTGGAGCTGGAGCGTAAGCGCGGTACGATGCAGCGGCCATTGGCCATCAGTGAATACCGCTGGGACAATCACCTTACGGTGATATAGCCCATCAACCCGGTTTTCATGTGTTCGATAACGTGGCAGTGATACATCCAGCGGCCGGGGTTATCCGCGACAAATGCAACCTCCACCAATTCGTTTTTTTCCAATAACACAGTATCGGTATGGTAGGGCTCGATGGTTTTCTGATTCGAGCGCAAAACCGTCCAGGTGAAGCCGTGCAAATGAATGGGATGGCTGTGAGGCGTCATATTGCGCAGGCGGAAAATATACGTTTTGCCCAGGGTCAGTGTAGCCACAGGCTCCGGGATATTGTCCGCTGACATACCTTCCCAGGCCCGTCGATTGATGGTCCAGAATGCGTGCTTGGGTTTGCCTTCCGGGTCAGTGGGCGTGATGGCGCCTTCCCATTCAAAGACAAAATTCAGCTTTTCGGCGTTGGCCAGGTCCGGTGTGGGGATCGGGTTCACCGGCAGGCTGGGGATGTGCCGGGTTGCGCCAAGCCCCGCTGCCGTCGTTTGCAGGGACATCAAATCGAACAGCAGGCGCCCCTTGGCGTTTTTGATGGCAACGTTTTGCCCGGGTTTTTCGGGGGCGATAAGAGCAACGTCCAAACGCATGCCTGGCCCCATTTCGTGCTCGGTGAGGGGGATGGGTTGGGCTATGGGGTTGCCGTCAATGGCGATGATCCAGGCTGGATAGTCCGGTATTGCCAGTTTGTACATAACCGTATTGTCGACGTTCAGAAAACGCAATCTCACCAGGGCGCCGGGGGCAACATTGTGCACCGGATTCTGCTCTCCATTGACCGACTCCCAGGCGCCGGGCGTGCCCATACGAAATGCGGCACGGGGGCTGGTGAAAGGGGCAAAGCTGCCATCTTCACGGATATGCCAGTTCTTCAACAGCAGCGGGATATCCGCGTCGAACCGGATGGGCTCTGCTTCGTCTACTATTAGTGCCCCCACCAACCCCTTTCCCAGCTGCACCAGGCTGTTCACATGCGGGTGGTACCAGAAGGTTCCCGCGTCCGGAGGCGTAAACCGATACTCGAAGTCAGCACCGGGCGCGATGGGGGGCTGGGTTAAGTAGGGCACGCCGTCCATGGCATTCAGGATACGGATTCCATGCCAGTGAATGGTGGTGGGCTCAGCCAGTCGGTTGCGAAACAGGATGCGTATTTCCTGGTGTTGACGGGCGCGTATCACCGGTGGCGGAAATCCCTGATTGAAGGTCCAGGCCGGGGTGCTGGTGCCGGGAATTAATTCGATGTCGGTGGGCTCGGCGGTGAGGATGTAGTCGTAATCCCCGTTGCCGTCTTCCATGGTGAATCGGGGCAGGCCGGTGCAGCCGCTGAGGGCCAGTCCGGAGCTCAAACCGGCAATGAATGCGCGTCGGGATAGAGGCATGGTGGTACCTTATTGATGAACTAAGTGATGCAAATTTGTGCTCAATTATGCAGATTTTTATCCCTCACTACCGGGCCAAAATCAAATAAAGGGTTCATTTTTCACGATATTCCGGACCAAAGCGGTAATTTACCTGACTTGATTATTCTGCTCTAATGGCTATATTGTTAAATTGTCAGACAATAATAACCATATAAACTGATCAGGTGGAGGCGAATATGATTCTGGAATCCATGCTCAAGGGAATGCCCATAGCGGCCCGCAGCCGGGTTGAAGAGGCAATCGACAACATCTCGGTAGTGTTGCAGATGCGCAATCCCAAGGTGTTCGCCTCAATGGCACCTTCCGCCGTCAGGGGATTGGCCCTGAAGCAGGGTAAGCGTAAAGCGATGGTTGAGATGTCGTCGGCCCACCCAGTGACCTTTGATCTCACCTATAAGATGGATTTTCCGGAAATGCGGCGCCTCTACCAGCGTGCGGTGGAAAACCAATGGAATGCCGATAAGGATCTGGCCTGGTCCACCGACGTGGATCCGCTTAACCCGGACATTCCGATCATCTCCAATGACTTTTTTCCGGATGACTATCTTAAGCAGCTACCGGTTAAATTAACGCCGCAGCAGCGCATTGAGCTCAATTACAATATTGCCTGCTGGATGCTGAGCCAGTTCATGCACGGCGAGCAGGGGGCCTTGTATGCATCCGCCCAGGTGACCGAAAGCGTGGGCTGGATGGAGGGTAAGCTATTTGGGGGCACCCAGGTGATGGATGAAGCGCGGCACCTTGAAGTCTTCAACCGGTATTTGGTGGATAAGCTCAATAAACGTTATGAGGTGAATGACAACCTGTTTGTAATCCTCGACGATCTGCTGACGGATGCCCGCTGGGATTTCAAGTTTCTGGGCATGCAGATCATGGTGGAAGGCCTGGCATTGGGGGCCTTCCGCACTATCCATAACATGAGTGCGGAGCCCTTGCTGAAGAACCTCCTTAAGTATGTTATCAAGGATGAGGCCCGCCACGTGCATTATGGTGTTCTGGCGCTGAAAGATCATTTTACCCGGGAACTGTCGGAAACCGAGCGCCGGGAGCGTGAAGACTGGGCTTTCGAGGTGGCTGTTTTGATGCGCAACCGTTTTATGGCCCATGAAATTTTTGAAGAATGGTTCGAAGGTATCATCAGCCGGCAGGAATGGAATCGCCTGATCTCCAATTCCCCTGCCATGATGCAGTTCCGGCAGAATATGTTCAGTCGCCTGATACCCAACCTGGATTTTATTGGCCTGATGTCCGAGCGCGTGCGCCCGCACTATGCACGGTTCGGCATGCTGGATTATTTAAAAGGTAAAAACGCCAGCCAGCTCAGCGAGCAGGACATGATCGCTGACCTCCATTAAACCCCTGCCCGATCCGGTTGCGATCTGATTTCCTGTTTCAATAATTTGGAAATTAGATTGCAACCTCTAATTTTAATTGCGATAAAGACAGTTAAGTACGTGTAGTAGCTGTTGCCGAGGCTAGGCTGTGCTTGGGACTCTTTTATCTTAATTGGGAGATTTATATGGCAAACGCATTTGGGAACCTGAATGCCGAGAAGGCAAAACAATGGGTGGAAAAAATGGAAGCACAGTTACACAAGGCGCAGGAAAAAGTCTCATCCGCCAGACAAAAGCTGTTAAAGGCGCAGGAGCGTTGGCGCATCAAGGCCACTGCCGCGGCTCAAGTTGCGGTGGAGCAGGCCCAGGAGGCGGTGGAAACCGCGATGGCCGTGGTGGAAGACACACGCAAGGAGTTAACCCAGGCCAAGCTGGAAGCTCAGGTAGCCCAATTGCGGGAACGTTTTTTTGAAACCGAGCACAAAATGCGGGAAAAAATGATTGCCCGTGAAGAAGAACTGCGCAAGAAAGTTGAAAAAGAGCTGGAAGACGCCTACGACAAAGCGCGTAAGCAGATCGAAGCTGCTCTGGAAAGCAAATACGCCAAGCAATTGCGTGATTACAGCAAATCGCTCGAGAGCAAAGTCAAAAAAGCGGCCAAGGATTTCGAAAAACGTGAGAAAGAGCTGCTCAAGCGCAGCGGACTCTCGGTTACCCGCAAAAAGCCGGTAGCGAAGAAAACCACAGCAAAGAAGGCGCCCGCTAAAAAAGCCCCCGCCAAGAAAACCCCTGCGAAAAAGACGGCAGCCAAAAAGACCGCGGCCAAGAAAACACCCGCCAAGAAGGCAACTGCGAAAAAAGCCCCCGCCAAGAAAACCACCACATGATAACACCGTAGCAGGCTTGTCCGCGGGGCAGGGCAATAAAAAAGGCAGCCTGAGCTGCCTTTTTTATTGCCCAACAGTGTCGTTTTGGCAGCTGAGCAGAAAAAACTCTAATGCTGGTCGATAATGTCATTGAAATTATCCGACTGTCTGGTCACTATTACCGGCAACACAATACAAAGTAAAAGGAGATAGAAGTGGCTGCTGCATACATCGTAGACGCTGTCAGAACCGCCGGTGGTCGCCGTAACGGGCGCTTGAGCCAGGTTAGTCCGGCCGATTTGGGCGCGGTGGTGATCAACGCCCTGCTGGAGCGAAACAACCTGGATCCGGCCCTAATAGAAGACGTTATATTCGGCTGTGTCAGTCAAATCGGGCCGCAGACGTTCAACGTGGCGCGTACGGCAGTACTGGCGTCCAACCTTCCCATTGAAGTGCCTGGTGTCACGGTTGACCGGCAGTGTGGCTCCGGCCAGCAGGCCATCCACTTTGCGGCCCAGGCGGTGATGTCAGGTAACCAGGATATGATCATTGCCGGCGGGGTTGAGAACATGAGCATGACCCCAATCGGATCACCCTTGCTGGTGGCATCCAAGGCCGGAATGCGTACACCCTTCGATGGTGAGGCGATTTCCAGCCGCTACCCGGGTGTGGAGTTCAGCCAGTTTGTCGGCGCTGAGCGCATGGCCGAAAAGTACGCTGTAAGCCGGGATGACCTGGATCATTTTGCCTATCAGAGCCATGTCAAGGGCGCCGCAGCCTACGATGATAACCGCTTCGATCGGGAAATCATTCCCATGACCGTGGAAGTGGAGGGGCAAAAAGTGGTTCATGATGTGGACGAAGGCCTGCGTCGTAATGCCACACTGGAGGCTATCCAGGGGTTGGAGCCACTGCAGGAAGGTGGCCTGATCACCGCCGGTTCCGCCAGCCAGATATGCGACGGTTCAGCGGCCACCCTGATCGTCAGTGAGCGTGCGCTCAAACAGTACGGTTTGACCCCGCTGGCCAGGATTCACGATATGACCGTGGTTGGCTCGGATCCCACCATGGTGTTGGAGGGTCCGATCCCGGCCACCCAGAAGATTCTGCAGCGCACCGGGCTCACGATCGAGGATATTGCGATCTATGAAGTGAATGAGGCGTTTGGCTCGGTACCATTGGCCTGGAAAAATGCCATTGGTGCCGACCTGGAACGGCTTAATGTGAACGGCGGCGCGCAGGCGCTGGGGCACCCACTGGGAGCAACAGGGGCCAAATTGATGGCGACGCTTGCCTATGAGCTGATTCGCCGCAAGGAGCGTTATGGCCTGCTGGCCATTTGCGAAGGCTTGGGGACGGCCAACGCCACCATCATCGAAAATATGCAACGCTAGTACTGAAACGCCGCTGTGGTGACCCTGGCCGGCACCACAGCCCGTCATGTTCCTGCCATTATCATCTGCGACTATCCCGCTCGAACCTGGGCTGATTCCAATACTTTGTGTAATTTTAAGGCTTTAGGCCGGTAGTTCATCCTTTCGCTCAGGGAATACTCAACCTATAATCAAAAAATGAGTTACAAAAACGGTTCCTATATCCCAATGCATGACAGAACCCTGGCTCCCGGCGCTGTTGGTGGTTTGCGGCTGCGTTCCCTGCAGGATGGAACGGAGTTCTCACTGGATGACGACGAGATACTGGTAGGGCGGGAAATTGAATGCAGTATTACCCTGGAGAGCGGCCATATTTCCCGTTATCACGCCAAAATCAGTCGCGTGAATGGCGATATCGTGGTGGAGGATTTGCGCTCGACCAATGGAACCTTTATTAACGGGCGGCGCCTGTCTGCTCCGCAATCGTTGAGTGTGGGCGACGAAATCCGTTTTCATGAGATTGCGTTTCGGCTGGTGACCGATGAGGCCGGTTCTGGTGATGCGGAGGCCACCATGTTTCAGGCGGCCCCCATACAACCAGCGAAACAGACTGCCGCCCCGGCGCCAGCCGGTGAGCCCATCGCCGCAGAAAAGCAAGCACCGGTTGCCGCCGACGAAGACAGTACCCGTATCCTCAGTATCGACGATTTGAATCGCCTGCAGGGGAAATCCGAGCGCACCTCCGCAACCGTCGACAGCGGCAGCGGCCCGCGTCTGGTGATGCTCACGGCACCCATACGGGGTAAGGTGTTTTCTCTGATCTCCCAGAACAAGAACGCCTGGTTGTTGGGGCGTGAATCGGAATGCGAGTTTCAGTTGTCCGATAAGACCGTGTCCGGCCACCACGCGCGTATTCGCAAACTGGCGGATGAGTGGGTACTGGAATCCTGCGAGGGGCGTAATCCTATCTTCATCAATAACCGCTCGGTGGAATTTACCACGCTGCACCCGGGCGATGTGATCCGCATCGGTCGAATGGAGTTGATTTTCCGTACCGATGAAAAGGCCCTGGTTCCGGAGGCACCCAAGCCTGGCGGGATGATCGCCTCGAAAACCAATATTTTCCTGCTGATCACCGGGCTGGTGGTGTTGGGTGTTGTGCTCGGAATCATTCTGGTTTAGTGATCAGACCACCCGGGTTTTTTCCAGCCCCCCGAAAGCCTTGAAAAGGTCTTTGCAGAATTTCGACAATTCCAGACTCATTACCGCAAAATCCTGATCAAATTGCTGGGCCTTGCTCTCGGCGTCGGTTTCATGGGCCTGCTCGATCAGTTGATCATCAAACTTCATGCGCTTGATGCTGAGATCCTCCTCGATCACACAGTGGAGGCTGTCGTTCCAGTTAACCGCCAGTTTGGTGCAACGCTTGCCGGATTCCAGCATGGACTGGACCTCGTCTGCATCCAGGTCCTGTGCTTTACAGCGAATGACGTTGGCGCTGTCGGTGGGATTGCTTAATTCACATTCCCGTTCCAGCAGGAATGGCGGGTGAGCATTTTGTTCTGCCAGCCAATGGGTCATCACATCGGTGGGCACCTGCTTGCTGGCCGGCGGGATCACCGGCAGCGAGCCCAGGGTATCCCGCAAGTGACTCATGAATTGCTCCGCCTTGGATGCACTGGAGGCATCAATCAGCAGCAGATTGTCTTTGGGTGAAATATACCCATAGACCCGCTGTGATTTGGAGAATGCTCTGGGCAGCAGTTCCAGCATCACGTCATCTTTGAGCTGATCCCGTTCCTTTTTGAAGACTTTGCGTGCTTCTTTCTGTTCAATGTGTTGGGAGCGCTCCAGCACAGCCTCTTTCACCACGGAGGCCGGAATGACCTTGTCCTCCCGTTTGGCACACAACATCAGAAATCCGTTGCAGGCGTGCACAAACTGAGGCTCCTGATCTGCAGCCTGGGCCTGCTCAATGGGGGGCACCCAGCCGTATTTTGTCAGATCCTGGCGTCCGCAGGGGTTAAAGGGTTTGTCCGCCAGGTGGGTTTGCAGTTCCTCCGCGCTCATGTCGAAAGGTTTGGTGAATCGGAAGATACGCAAGTTTTTGAACCACATAATCAGACTGCTCCCAACAAAATGGAGGCCGATTATGAGACAATGCGCGCTGGTTTCCAACCGCTTTGGAGGGCAACATGTCCTACCTTTGTGATACTCCGCAAAACCCGAAAAGCGACTTGACTCTTGTCTTCGCCCACGGTGCCGGTGCCCCCATGGACAGCGACTTTATGCAGGCTCTGGCAGGGCTGGTGGCGGAGCGGGGTGTGCGGGTGATTCGGTTCGAATTTCCCTATATGATGCAGCGCCGCCAAACCGGCAAGAAGCGGCCACCGGATCGAATGCCGATTCTGCTGGATGCGTTTGCGCAGGTGGTTGATGATGCGGGCGGTGCTGCCAGCTGTGTAGTGGGTGGCAAATCAATGGGTGGGCGTGTGGCTTCGATGCTGTTGGCCCAGTCCGGGGTCAGAGGGGCCGTGTCGTTAGGCTACCCCTTCCATCCGCCGGGTAAAGCGGACAAAGTTCGGAGTGATCACTGGCCTGATATTGATTCACCTTGGTTGATCGTGCAAGGCACCCGTGATCCCTTTGGTAAACCGCAGGAGGTGGCCCATTATAATCTGCCGGCCAGTTGCGACATTCGCTGGCTGGAAGACGGTGATCATGATTTCAAGCCGCGCAAAGCCAGTGGTTTGACCCAGATACAGCATTGGCGGCAAGCTGCTGACTGGGTTGCTGAATTTATTTTGGGGGTTTAGTGATGAAGAACAGTGTGTTGTTGTTGGGGCTGATGCTGTTGGTGGCCTGTGATAGCGTCGAAGTGACACCGGTGGACATTACCGGTCAACCCATTATTGGCCATTGGTATTTTTCTGAGTCCGTGGAAGAGAACGGCATGCACTTCTATCAGCGTCTTTACCTGCATGTACGGGAAGATGGTTTTGTGCTTTACGCCAATGTGCTTTGCAAGCAGTCTTTGTCCTCCGGGGTGCGTTCCGAAAGCCGTCTGATACTGGATTATCTCCCTGTTAAGCAGATCAACGTCAAAAAGCTGGTACTGCAGAAATACCCGTTAACCCCCAAGTTTGAAATTCTTCTGGGGCAATGGCCGGATCAGGGGAGTGGCGTGTTTGAAGTTGATAACATGCCGTTGCGTCCGATTGCTGCTGCGGAAAAGCCGGACGTTCATAGCTGGGAGTGTCAATAGGCCAGCCTGATCACGGCATCTTTGATCAGTGGTGACAAATCGATTTGATTGCTGGGGTGGGGAATGCTGTTGCAACTGACCACCTGGGTGATGCCCGCCTCTGTTAATGCCTCCGGCGCACCGGGGGCAAACAGACCGTGGGTACAAACAGCATCCACTTGCACACAGCCTGCCCGCATCAATGCCTGTGCCGCCTGCTTGATGGTGTGGCCGGAGCTGATGACGTCGTCCAGTAGAATGGCGTGCTTTCCACTCAGGTTTTCATCGGGCAACGCCACTTCCACATCCCGGTCACCGTGGCGGACTTTGCGGGCGATGCAATAGGGCAGGCCGCTGGTGTCGGAGGCGGTTTTTACCCATTGTTCTGATTCTTCGTCGGGGCCCACCAGCATCCGGTTGTCCGCTCCGGGCTTGAGATACCGGCCAATTTCACCGGCGGCAGACAGACTGATGGCCTCGCAGTGGGTGAAGGATTCGGACAGGTGGTTAATGCGGTGCAGGTGAGGGTCCACCGTGATGATGCCATCCAGCCGGCTGGAAAGCAGGTCGCCGATAATCAGTTGGCTGACGGCTTGCCCCGGTTCGAATTCAATGTCCTGCCGCATGTAACATAAATACGGTGCCACCAAAATAGCCCGCTGACAGCCATGACGCCGGCTGGCGGCAACGGCCAGTAGCAGCTCGATCAGTTTGGCATTGGGGTTGTCAAGGCTCAACACAAACAGCACCGTAGGGGGGAGGCCGGTGGGTACTTTTATTCGGCTTTCGCCATCGGGAAAGCGGTGGCATTGTATCAGCGAGCAGGGCACCGACAGGCACTGCGCCAGCCGTGTTGCCTGTTGCCAGCTGCTTTCAAAGCCCAGCACCACCATCGTGTTTGTGTCCGTTACCATGGGATTGTTTGCTCCTCTGCGGTTCCCACCTGATAGCCGTTGTCTTTTTCTGCAAGGCGGCAGGCAAACTGAAAGTCTGCAGGAAACTGGGAATAGATGCGATACAGTGGTTCACCTTGGTGAACCCTGTCGCCGGTTCGTTTATACAAATACACCCCTGCACCTTTATCAATGGGTGCCCCTGCCAGGCGCGCGATACGGGCCATGGTCAGGTTGTTGATGCCCAGGACGGTGCCGTCGGCCGGTGCCACCACATCCTGGGTCAGTGTGCCCAATTCGTAACGCAGGTTCTGTTTACCCTGGGCTTCGATAATCTGTTCCATCTTGAACAGGGCGCGGCCGGAATCCAGTATATCCCGAGCGATTTCGTAGCCTTCGCCACCGCGAATATCATTATCGAATTCAAGTAATCTGCCGGCCAGCTGCAAGGACTTTTCC
Organism: Gammaproteobacteria bacterium UBA7310; assembly: GCA_002471665.1. Taxonomy (GTDB): domain Bacteria; phylum Pseudomonadota; class Gammaproteobacteria; order Pseudomonadales; family Ketobacteraceae; genus Ketobacter. Next base: position 281,290 of record DKQK01000069.1, on the reverse strand, counting down.
CGCAGGTCATGGGGTGCTTCCGGATCATTACGCAGCACCCGCATGACATCCCTTGCCTCCAGCACCGGGCCAATACCCCGGCCAATGGGTTGTCGGCCGTCGGTGATGATGACCTGGGTCACCAAGCCAATGCGATCGCCCACGTATTCAAATAATTTACGCAGTTGCATCGCTTCTTTCATGGAGCGGACTTTGGCGGTGGGGCCCTCCGGTATGTCGATCAGAAGATGGCTGGAGCCGCAGGCCCTTTTCTTCGATAGAATAGAGGCCACCATCTGCGCCTGGGAGTCGATCGCCAACGGGCGCTCAACCGAGATCAGCACGTCATCCGCCGGTGCCAGTTTTGCGGTTCCCCCCCACGCCAGGCAACCACGCTGCTCGCGTACAATTTTATGCAACTGCTCCATGGGCAGATCAACCTGCGCCAATACTTCCATGGTATCGGCGGTGCCGGCCGGGGAGGTGATGGCGCGGCTTGAGGTTTTCGGACACAACAGACCAAAGGCTGCCACGATGGGCACCACCACCATGGAGGTGCGGTTACCCGGGATGCCGCCAATGCAGTGTTTGTCGACAACGCGCTTTTCTTCCCAATCCAGTTTTTGTCCGGACTCCACCATGGCCCGGGTCAGGTAAAGCACTTCATCCCGGTCCAGCCCCGCTTCAGAAACCGCCACGAGAAAAGCCGCGATCTCGGGTTTGGAGTAACGGTTCTGGGCAATATCCTGAATGATGTGATGAAACTTATCCTGGGTGATTCGTTCTCCGGACAGTTTCTCACGTACAAACTCCATGGACAGTGGCGGCTCTGCATGGTTGACCCGTACGTTGCTGGATTCCGCCACCCCCAAATGATCGAAGGCCTGTTCTGACAGGCCCAGTTGTCCCGGCATTACAATGCAGTCATCGTCCACCACATTGAGAACCGCCAGTATTTTTTTACCGTCCTCGCGGACCTCGACTTTGCTCAGTGCTTGAAAGCCTTCGGCCTTATAGACCGGGCAATCCCGGTGCAGGTAAGCCACGTTCTCGTGATAGGTATCAATAGCAACCCGCTTGAGTCGGAGTACTGGTTGAGCGCTGGAGGCCATATTAGCTCCTTGATTGTTATCCGCTAATGATAGAGCGGCTTGGACATCCAACCCAGTACTTACATCAATATCCGGCGCATTTTCTTGATATTTCACGGCAGCTGTATGAATATACAGTTGTCGTGAAATGCAGGTGATTATCATGATATTCAAAGGACCCAAGGCATGATGTACAAAGGGCGCGGCGCCGTTAGCAACCCAACGGGGCGATATAATCCAACCCAGAGCCAGAGCGACACTGATGAGGCCATGCCGGCACCGCAAACGGTGTTTTACCGTGAGACCGCCAAATCCATCATTAGTCGTAACCAATCCCCCGATGTTCCGTTTGAGCAGTCAATAAACCCCTATCGCGGTTGTGAGCATGGTTGTATTTACTGTTTTGCCCGGCCTAATCACGCCTATGTGGATCTGTCGCCGGGGCTGGATTTTGAGACGCGAATATTTGTTAAGGAAAATGCAGCGCAACGTTTGCAGGAGGCATTGCAAAAGCAAGGCTACAAGCCCAGCCCCATCACCCTGGGTACGGCAACCGACCCCTATCAGCCGGTGGAGCGCCACACGGAAATCACCCGGGAGTTGCTGACGGTGCTGGTGCGGTTCCGCCATCCATTCACGCTGATCACCAAAAGTGCGTTGGTATTGAGGGATATTGATGTGCTCAAGCAGGCGGCCGAATTGGATTTGGTGAAAGTCATGATCAGTGTTACCACCTTGAATAACCGGCTTAAAGGCCAGCTGGAGCCCAGAACGGCCTCGGGTGCCGCGCGGCTCAGGGTGGTGTCGGCACTGACCCAGGCCGGCATACCCGTGGGGGTGCTGATGGCGCCACTCATTCCCTGGCTGAACGATGGGGAGGTTGAGGACATAGTCAACCGCTCTGCCCAGGCCGGTGCGGAAAGTGCCAATTACATTTTTCTGCGCTTGCCCCTGGAGGTGGCCCCATTGTTTTCTGAGTGGCTGGCTGAGCACTATCCGCAACGGGCGGAGCGGGTGCTGAGCATCGTCCGCCAGAGTCGTGGCGGCAGGCTCTATTCAGCCCAGTTTGGCGAGCGTATGAGAGGTCAGGGGCCATTTGCAGAATTGTTCAATAACCTGTTTCGGAACGCCTGTAGAAAGGCGGGTATACAATACGCGGGAAGCCGTCACTTATCATGTGATAAGTTTTCTTTACCATTCCAAAACAATCAGTTAGCTCTGTTCTGATGTTTTGATGAGTTTTTGTAAACAAGTGTTCGCTTAATGTTGATATAGATCAGTTTTTTATCAAGATGCGCTTGTTAATTCGAATTGTGGTGGGTATATTCCGCCTCGCGATTAACGCCTGTTGTATTCAGGTACCCGAAGTCGAGGTGGCGTGATGTCTGTTGAGCAGTTTGAAGCGGTTTCCCTTTATGTGTGCGTATCCGGTCTGATTGCGTACATGTTTTTCATCATGTACAAGCTTGCCGCTGAATCCAAGGCTGGCAAATTGGGCACCTTTGCCATCTTCCTCACCCTGGGTCTGGGTGTATTCGGGTTCATTGCCAAGGAAGTGTTGACCATCGTGATTTCGGTATGACGAAAACACCCAATCAGTTTCCTAAAAGCCTCTCTTAAGAGGCTTTTTTTATGCCCAGCTGTTTACTTTATTCACTTCCCCTTCAGTAGAATGTTCTAAAAATTCGAAATAAACAGTCTAATTAATCAATTATCTTTCGAAATAATCGCTTCCTATAATGGCTCCACACTCATCAATCAGGGTCGTTTTGGAGGTCAGCATGAACACATCTTTACTTAGGAATATTGTTTTCACGGATTCCAGCCTGGCGGGGCTGGCATTGCGGATACCTGCGGGCATTATTTTTATGGCCCACGGCGCCCAGAAATTGTTTGGCGCTTTCGGTGGTTATGGGCTGGACGGTACGGGGCAGTGGATGGCGTCCATTGGACTGGAGCCGGGCTACCTCATGGCGCTGGCGGCGGGCAGTGCGGAATTCTTCGGCGGGTTGGCGTTGTTGGTGGGCCTGCTCACCCGGCCGGCGGCCCTGGTGTTGGCCATTACCATGGTGGTGGCCATAGTCTCAGTGCATATCCAGAATGGGTTGTTCATGAGTAACAACGGCTACGAGTTCGGGTTGTCGTTACTGGCGATCTCAGTGGCGCTCCTGATTCGTGGTGGCGGTGCCTTTTCGCTGGATCGCTGGATCAGTATTCATGGCCTGGGATCGGCCCGGAATACCGCTGATGTGAATGTAATGTCAACCCAATAGGAGGGCATATCATGGGATTGTTGGTGGAAGGTCGCTGGTTGGACCAATGGTATGACACGGAATCCACTAAGGGGCGCTTTGAGCGCTCCGCCGCCCAGTTTCGTAACTGGGTAACCGCAGACGGTCGTGCCGGGCCGACCGGAGCCGGCGGTTTCAAGGCAGAGCCCGGGCGTTACCATCTGTATGTGTCCCTGGCCTGTCCCTGGGCGCACCGGACCTTGATATTCCGCAAGCTGAAAGGCCTTGAGTCACTGGTGAGTGTGGCCGTCGTCAATCCGTTGATGCTGGAGCACGGTTGGACTTTCGCAGCGGGTGAAGAGGTGACTGGTGATACGCTTTACGGCCTGGACTACCTGTACCAGGTCTATCTAAAAGCCGATCCCCAATACAGCGGGCGGGTTACGGTGCCGGTATTGTGGGATAAGGTTACTGAAACCGTTGTCAGCAACGAATCGGCGGACATCATCCGCATGTTTAATAGCGCGTTCGATGGCTGCGGGGCAAGCGTTGGTGACTTTTATCCCCCGGCGGAGCAAGAGGGGGTGGATCGCCTCAATCACTTAATTTATAACCAGGTGAACAACGGTGTTTACCGGGCCGGGTTTGCCACGACTCAGGAGGCCTACGAAGAGGCGCTCCTGCCGTTGTTCGAAACTCTGGACTATCTGGAACAGTTGTTGGAAAGCCAACGCTATCTGGTGGGCAGTCGTTTAACCGAAGCCGATTGGCGCTTGTTTACCACGTTGATTCGATTCGATGCTGTCTATCACGGACATTTCAAGTGCAACCTTCGCCGCATCAGGGATTATCCCAATCTGGACAATTATATGCGCGAGCTTTATCAATGGCCGGGTGTAGCAGAAACCACACACTTCGATCATATCAAAACCCATTATTACGCCAGTCATGGCACCATCAATCCGTCTGGCATCGTGCCGTTGGGTCCGCTGCAGAATCTGGATGAGCCCCATAATCGACAACGTATTACGGATTAAAAAAGGGTATGTAATTCAATAATCTCTGTCATGGGTCAAGTAAACCGGGTGGTTTTGTGCTTGCAATGCATGCGGTTTACGTAAAGGATTAATACTGATTGTGTTTCAGTGTGAGGGCCGTTATGTCAGGGGAGAAACACGCAGATCCGTGGCAGGGTCTGGCAGAGGCAGAGACCGTCGCTGACAAATTGCGTTTCATGCATGGTGTTATGAAAGATCATATGCCGCACATCACCCGCATTGCAGTGGCCCTGTATGATCCGGATACCGACTACCTGAGAACATTTGTCTACAGCAGTCTGGAAGACAGTCCGCTCACCCACTATCAGGCCAAACTGGCGGATTGCCTTTCGTTGCAGGAGATAGCGGCCAGCGGTGAGCCGCGGGTGGTGAATGATTTAAGTGTTTTCAATCGCCACGGTGACGAGCATCAACACACCAAGGCAATTTATGATGCCGGTTTGCGATCCAGTTATACCCTGCCCATGGTGTGGGAGGGGCACTTTCTCGGGTTTGTCTTTTTCAACGGTGATGCGCCTGAGGTGTTCAGTGAGCGGGTTTTAACGGAGCTGGATGTGATTGCCCACATGATCACGCTCCTGATATTCAACGAGCGAACCAACGTCAGGGTGTTGCTGGCCACCATCAAGTCCGCCTTGGATTTGACTCATTCACGTGATCCGGAAACCGGTGGACATCTTGAGCGAATGTCCCGTTACTCCCAATTGATTGCCAAGAACATTGCAGAGCTCAAGGGGCTGGATGATCAGTACGTAGAGCATATTTTACTTTTTTCACCGCTGCACGATCTGGGCAAACTCGCTATCCCCGACAGCATATTACTCAAGGATGGGCCGCTGGATGCAGAGGAGCGGGAAATCATGCGAACGCACTCGGAGCAGGGCCGTTCTCTCATCGACAAGTTGCTGAAGAACTATGGTTTAAATGGTGTTACCCATGTGGATATGCTGCGTAACATAGCGCTGCATCACCATGAGGCCTGGGACGGTACCGGCTACCCGGACCGATTGGTGGGCAATGCCATACCCCTGGAGGCAAGAATCGTTGCGGTGGCCGATGTGTTTGATGCATTAACCAGTCGCAGACCTTACAAGGAAGCCTGGAGCAACAGTGAGGCGTTTGCGAAGTTAAAGGAGATGGCCGGTGAGAAGCTGGACGCCGAATGTGTCGCGGCATTAATCAATGACAAAGCTCAAATCGAAGAAATCCAGCGCGTGTTCAAGGAAAACCCCTACGGGTAACCTACGATGCGGCGGATCGCGCCATAAAGCGGTTTAAGTTGTTCATAGAGGGGCGAATAGACCTCTTTGAACAGTTGGTCATAAAGATTTTTGTGGTCATCGACGGGGCTGAATCGCTCGCCTGGATGGGTCATATGGGCAATAGCCTGCTGGTGATCGGCGTAGAGGCCGCAACCCACCGCCCCATTGATAGCCGCCCCCAGGCCTGAGGTTTCGAAGGTGTGTGGGCGGTGCGCATCCATGCCGAAGATATCCGCAGTGATCTGCATGATGCCATTGCTTTGCGCGCCTCCCCCTGACACCATAAGCTTGTTAATGGGTTGGCCGGTGCGGTTTTCAATGCGTTCTTTTCCTTCTCTTAATGCATAGGCAATGCCTTCAATAATGGCTCGATAGAGGTGGGCTTTGGTGTGCACATCGCCAAAGCCGATAATGGCTCCCTTTGCCTCCGGGCCCGGTATACGCAAGCCGGGGGACCAATAGGGTTGCAGTGTTAAACCCATGGACCCGGCCGGTACTTCTTCCAGCCACCGCTCGAACAGCGATTCCACCGCTATATTAAGTTCTTTGGCCTTTTCAGCCTCTCTTTGCGCAAATTCCCGTTTGAACCAATTCACCATCCAATAGCCCCGCTGTACGATGACCTCGCAACTGTAGTGGTTTGGCATTGCGGCGGGGTACGCGGGCAGCATGGGAATGGCCTCCCGGTATTTGGGGCTGGTGACGTTGAAGGTTGCGGTGGTGCCGTAACTGATGCTGCCTGTGTCCGGGGTCAACGCGCCGCACCCTATCACTTCGCAGGCCTTGTCACTGCCGGCGGAAATCAAGGGCAACCCGTGAGGGATGCCGGTGTCCCGTGCTGCTTCGGCGGTGATCTGCCCGATAACGGTACCGGGTGCATAAAGCCGCGGTAACTGTGAGCGCTTGACGGCCAGCGCTTGCCAGCGCCAGTCGTGCTTGGCACACCAGCGGTGGTGTTTGAAATCAAACGGCAGGTAGCCGACCTGGCTCGCGGTTGAGTCTGCGTAATTGCCGCAAAGCAGATAGGTCAGGTATCCCGATAACAGCAGGTATTTATGGGTGGCTTTCCATATGTTGGGTTGATGGTGGGCTATCCAGTTGCATTCCGCCTGTGCCCGGTAATAGTTTAGGGTGTCCTCCCCACCGGCGGCTTTGATCAGGTAGCGCCAGGGTCCTTTCAAGGGGTCAATGTTATCCAACTGACGCTGATCCAGCCACACCATGGCAGGGCGCAAAGGGTTGCCGTTGATATCCACATTGATGACGGTCGAGCGCTGGGTGGTGAGTGCAACGGCGCGCAGGGTAGCGGGGTCAACTGTGTCCATCTGCCACAGTGAGCGGCAGGCCGAACACAGTTGTCGCCAAAAATAATCAGGATCCTGTTCGGCCCAGCCGGGCTGGGTGGAGTAGTAGGGTTCGAGTTCCACCTGGCTTTTTGCCAGTAACTGCCCGTTCAGGTCGAACAGCAGCGCGCGCACGCTTTGGGTACCGTTGTCGATGGCCAGGATCGCGTCAGGCATCAGGCGCTCGGCAGGTAATAATGTTGATGCCAGAGGGTCATGTAGCGTTCCCGCTGGGCCACCCAGGTGGCGTGGTCCCAACCGAGTTCTTCCATGCAAATCGGTTGCAACAACGGCAGCAGCTCAGAGCCTCCGTTCTTCAGCAGCAGACCGAGCCGAGTACGGCGTAACAGCAGATCGTCAAGATTGACCACACTTTCATGTCTGGCGCACCAACGGATCTCCGCCAGGCAGAAACGGGTGGGCTCGATACAGTACAGTTCACCGGTTTTGCTTTGCTGAATTATGTCCAGCACAGAGTCCCCATAGCAGCCGATTAATCTTGCCGCCAGCGCCGGGTCATCAATATTCAGTTGCTCCGGTTTCACGGTGGCGCCAGTGATGATGCTCCGCTTGGGGGCCGCCGGTGGGGGGGTGCCAGTTGGGCTGATGAGCGCTAACGCGGTGTCCAGGGTGTCAAGGGCAATGAGCCTGAACGTGGTAAGCTTGCCGCCACTGACGCTGACCAGCCCGTTATCAACCCAAACCTGATGATCCCGTTTTTCTTTAGAGGGTGCTTTACTGCGATCCTTGCTGATCACCGGCCGCACGCCGGCGTAGGTGGCGATGATGGTGTCCCGGGTTATATTGGCCTGGGGAAATTGCTGTTGCACCAGGCTCAGCAAATAATCGATCTCAGGGTTGGTGATACTGGGTTCAAGATCCAGGTCCAGCGCATGGTCCAGGTCGGTGGTTCCCACCACCGTTGCGTTCTCCCAGGGGAAAATGAATACCGCCCGTTTATCCTGGGGATGAAACAGAGTGAGGGCATCGTTCACCGGCGCCAATTCGTGAGGAATGATAATGTGGCTGCCCCGCAATGGGCGAATGGTGCGTTCGTGGCTGACCACTTCCCGCAGATTGTCCACCCAGGCTCCGGTTGCGTTGATGACCACTTTCCCCCGCACATCCTGCTGTTGGCGGTGAACACAATCCAGCAGCCTGACACCATTCACTTGGCCGTGGGCGTTGTAGAGCAGGGCCTCTGCCCGGCAGTAGTTGAGGGCGGTGGTGCCCGGCTGCAGCGCTTCATGCAATACCCGCAGCACCAGTCTGGCATCATCGGTAATGGCGTCGGTGTAATAGCTTGCGCCTTTGAGTTTGTCGGGGTTCAGGCCCGGCACCCTTTGTAATAACTTTTTGCCGCCAAAAAATTGCTGGGTTTTGACGCCGGCCAGTTTGTCGTAGATTTTCAGCAAACTATTGAACAACAATTTGCCCGGAATCTGACCTTTACGGATCGGAAACAGGTAACCCAATCGTTCCACCAGGCCGGGGGCTTCTGCAATGAGCCGCTCCCGTTCCTGCACGGAATGTTTGGTCAGCTTGATGTCACCCTGGGCAATGTAACGCAAACCGCCGTGAACCATTTTGGAAGAGCGGCTGGACGTGCCCCAGGCGTAATCTTTTTGTTCCACCAGTAAGCTCTTTAAACCCAGCCGCGCGGCTTCTCGCAAAACGCCCACGCCAGTGATGCCACCCCCCACAATGATCAGGTCCCAGGGGCTGTCGTGGTGGGTGATTTGTTGCCAGGCCTGATTGCGGTCAATGGGATTCATGCTTGTCCTCTTCAGGCACGAGCTTACCGGGATTCATGATGCCTTGTGGATCAAAGTGCCGGCACAGAGCGTCAATGGTGGCCATCCCCAGTTCGCCTTTTTCTGCTTTCAGATAGGGTAGGTGATCTGTTCCAACGCCATGTTGGTGGCTGATGGTGCCACCATTTTTTACGATGGCCTGGCTCGCGGCCTGTTTCATGCGGCGCCAGCGATCAAGCGTTTCTGGATAATTACGGGCGCAACGAAAAACGTAGGTGGTATAGATGCTGGAGCCCTGCTGGTAGACGTGGGAGAGGTGGGTGAATACAAGAATTTTTTCTCCGGCCATTTTCAGCGTGTGATGAATGGCGTTTTCGATGGCTTCAACGGTGGCGGGCACCCGTGCCCAGTCGACGGCGGTTTCCACTGTATCGACGGCATAACCCAAGTTCCAAAGCCCATGGCGCAGATAAGGCGAGCGAAAGCGGTTCTCTTGCCATTTTTTGCCGAGCAAGGTGCCGGTATTGATGCCGTCATGCTGTTTTATGATGCGATTGGTTTGAATGAGCGTCGCCCGGCAGAAATCCTTGTTGCCGGTAACGCCGAAAGTGAACAGGCACTTATCCTGCCCTGCACCCCGTATTCGTAAATAGCGTTCCAGGGCAGCCACGGCGGTTGGGTGCCCCGCCAACTTCAGTTGCGTCCTGGTTTCACCGCAGTTGCTCAGTCGCATCATGGACAGCGGCACCCTTTGCTGGGCCAGTGCCCGTACGGCGGTTACGCCGGTATCCCAATCCGGAAAAAATACCCCGTAAAAGCGTTCTGTTTCCGGTAATGGGCTCACCTTGACCGTGGCGTCGGTAATGATACCCATGCGCCCTTCGGAGCCGAGTAGGATTTCCCGCAAATCGGTGCCGGCTGAGGAGGCCGGTGTGGTGGGAATGTGCAGTGTTCCCCGGGTGGTTTCCACGGTGGCACCGGCCAGTAACTGTTCAATGCGGCCGTAGCGCAACGATTGCTGCCCGCTGGATCGACTGGCGACCCAGCCACCCAGTGTCGACAGTTCCCAGGATTGGGGAAAGTGTCCCAGGGTAAAACCCTGCGCCTGCAATTGGGATTCAATCAGCGGGCCGGGGGCGCCGGCTCCGAAAGTGGCCAGGTTGCTGGTTTTATCCAGGTGTAAGAGTCGGTTGAAGTTCACCATGCTGACGGTGAGTGTTGGCCGTTCAGAGCGGCGAGGGTTAATGTGCCCGACCACAGAGGAGCCGCCACCATAGGTAATCAGTTCCGCATTATGTGTGGCGGCAAATTGCAGCAGAGCCTGCACTTCAGCGTTGTTTTCCGGAAAGGCCACGGCGTCAGGGAAGGGCTCCATGTGTCCGGATCTCATGGCAAGCCAGTCCGGCAGGCTTTGACCGCGGGCGTGGCGCACTCTTGGCTCTGCTTCACGGGTTATCAATGGATGATCCGGCAGGCGTGATGGCGGCACCCTATTGATCACGTCGGCCAGGGCCGCATCCTCCAGCGCAGCAGCGGCCCCGATTTGCTGTAGCAGAAATTTCTGCGCTTCTGGCTTCAGGGGGAAATCATTGGCTTCATCTCCCCAGCCATTCCATCGTCGCATTTACGATCCTTAATTCCCGTAGAGATCGTAAGTATAGGAAAGCTTTTGCGCTATTTCCCCTGAGAGTAGTTGTGCAGACCAAATGAACGTTGCAAAAGCCAGTCGCGAATGCGGGTGGGTGTCACCCTGGCGAGGAGTGGCAATGTCCTGCTGCCGTTGCCGATGGCGACCTCGGCTTTTGGGTGTCTGGCTTCAATCCGGCTCAGCAACGCTGCCACAAATTCCTTGGTGGGGGTTGGGTTGGCTTGAGAGGCGCGGGCTCTTTTGCGGATACCTTCCCGTGCCCATTGATAAAGGGAATCAGGGGGCAGCGTCCTGGCCAAAGAGGCTTCTGCGGAATTGCCGAATTCAGATTCAATAGCCCCGGGCATTACTGTCATTACTTCAATATTGAACGGTGCCAACTCCATGCGCATGGCATCCGACAGGGCGTGCAGGGCCGCCTTGGTGGCACAGTACGCGCCTGAAAACGGCGTTACCAATATGCCGGAGACTGAGCCCACATTGACAATCATGCCACCGGCCTGTTGGCGCATCATGGGGGTGAAGGCACGGACCATATTCACCGGCCCATAGACATTGGTGGCAAACTGCTTTTCCATCTCCGCGACCGGCATTTCCACGATCGGCCCCATGGCACCATAACCGGCATTGTTGATCAGGATGTCCACCTGCAGTCCCAGTTTTTCGATTTCCTGTCTGGCTGCCAGAATGCTGTCGTCCCGGGTGACATCCAGCGACAGGGTGGTGATGCCCCGTTGGTTCAGTGGCGTAAGCCTGGTTTGGTCACGGGCGGTGGCGATCACCTGATAACCCTTGTCATGCATGGCTTCCGCCAGCTGGCGACCGATGCCGGTTGAACACCCTGTTATGAGTACAGTGCGCGTCATAGTAGCCTCTAACTGATTGGAAAATAGGGAAATCATGGTACCAGCTAAACCGCCGTTTGGCTCGTTGGCCTGACCTTTGGTGCTGACTCTGTGTTTACCTTTACGTAAACGTCAATTATCATGGTGAACAATAACTGCCAACCCGGAACATGATGATTGATCAATGACGAGTAATCCGACCGACGCCAAGCCGGAAAAGCCAAAGCGGCCGAATACCTACAGCATCAGCGACCTGTCACGGGAATTTGATATCACCACCCGTGCCATCCGCTTTTATGAGGACCAGGGGCTGCTATCCCCCGTGCGAGAAGGGCAAAAACGTATTTACAGTCCGCGGGATCGTACCTTGCTGAAACTGATCCTGCGGGGCAAGCGCCTGGGTTTCACCCTGGCGGAAAGCCGTGTGCTGTTTGACATGTACGATCCGGACTCCGGCAATGAAAAGCAACTGCTGCAGTTTTTGCGCATTCTTGATGAAAAAGAAGCCCTGTTGGATCAGCAGCTGCATGATATTGAGGTTATGAAAATAGAGTTAAAAGAAGCACGCAACCGCTGCCAGGTTGCGCTCGAAGAAAGCTGCGCACTACGAAAGGAATAATCCGATGACAACGCTATACCCCTCCTTGAACTTTGGCTTTGGCGAAACACTGGACGCATTGCGCGATACGGTGCACCGGTTCGCCCAGGCCGAAATTGCACCCAGAGCAGCGGCGGTGGATGCCAACAATGAGTTCCCCATGGATCTGTGGAAAAAGTTTGGTGATCTGGGTGTGCTCGGCATGACGGTGGCTGAGGAATACGGAGGCAGCAACATGGGCTATTTGGCGCATGTTATTGCCATGGAGGAGATCAGCCGGGCGTCCGCCTCGGTGGCGCTGAGTTACGGAGCTCACTCCAACCTGTGTGTGAATCAGATCCATCGCAACGGTAACGAGCAGCAAAAGGCAAAGTACCTGCCCAAGCTGGTGAGTGGTGAACAAATCGGTGCATTGGCAATGAGTGAGCCCAATGCCGGCTCGGATGTGGTGAGCATGAAACTGCGGGCCGAGAAGCGGGGCGACCACTATGTTTTGAATGGCAACAAGATGTGGATCACCAATGGCCCGGACGCCCATACCTATGTAATTTATGCCAAAACGGAGCTGGATAAAGGCCCCCATGGTATTACTGCGTTTATTGTTGAACGGGGATTCAAAGGTTTCAGCCAGGCACAGAAACTCGATAAATTGGGTATGCGTGGTTCCAATACCTGCGAGCTGGTGTTCGAGGATTGCGAAGTGCCTGTGGAAAACGTACTGGGTGGACTGAACCAGGGCGTAAAGGTTCTGATGAGCGGCCTGGATTATGAGCGGGTTGTGTTGTCCGGAGGGCCAACCGGCATCATGTTGGCCTGTCTCGATGTGGTGGTGCCCTATATCCACGAGCGCAAGCAGTTTGGTAAGGCCATTGGCGAGTTTCAATTGATGCAGGGTAAAGTCGCTGATCTGTACACCATCACCAATGCCAGTCGCGCTTACCTTTATGCGGTGGCCCAGGCCTGTGATCGTGGTGAGACGACCCGTAAAGATGCCGCTGCCGTCATTCTTTATACCGCAGAGAACGCCACCAAATGTGCGTTGGATGCGATCCAGACACTGGGGGGCAACGGCTACATCAACGAGTATCCCACCGGGCGTTTGTTGCGGGATGCCAAGCTGTATGAAATTGGTGCCGGGACATCTGAAATTCGTCGCATGTTGATCGGCCGCGAGCTGTTTAGTGAAACCGCATAGGCCTATAAAAAAGGAAACATAAACCATGGCGATTCTGGAAAGTAAAGTCAATCCACATTCCCCGGAGTATACCGGCAATCAAGAGCGCATGAGCCAGCTGGTGCAGGCGCTGCGGGATCTGACGCAAACCATCAGTGAAGGCGGTGGAGCAAAAGCGCAGGAAAAACACCTCTCCCGCGGCAAGTTGCTGCCCAGGGAAAGGGTGCGGCAACTGCTGGATCCTGGTTCTCCATTTCTGGAATTGGGGCAACTGGCAGCCCATGAGGTGTATGGTGAAAACGTACCCGCAGCGGGAGTGATTATCGGCATAGGGCGAATTCACGGGCAGGAATGCATGGTGGTAGCCAATGATGCCACCGTTAAAGGCGGCAGCTATTATCCGCTTACGGTGAAAAAGCATTTGCGGGCACAGACCATTGCCGAGCAGAACAATTTACCCTGCGTGTATCTGGTGGACTCTGGCGGCGCCAACTTACCCCGCCAGGATGATGTGTTTCCGGATCGTGAACACTTCGGCCGAATTTTTTTCAATCAGGCCAATATGTCGGCCAAAGGAATTCCGCAGATAGCGGTCGTGATGGGCTCCTGTACGGCAGGCGGTGCCTACATTCCGGCCATGGCCGACGAGAGCATCATCGTCAAGGAGCAGGGCACTATTTTTCTGGCCGGCCCACCCCTGGTGAAAGCCGCCACCGGGGAGGAAGTCACCGCTGAGGATCTGGGTGGAGCGGATGTGCATTGCCGCACCTCTGGTGTGGCCGATCATTTTGCCGAGAATGATGAGCACGCTCTGCAACTGGCTCGTTCTGCGGTAAGCCGTCTGAACCGAAAAAAAATCCTACAAACGGACGTGGTGGAGCCACGGCCCCCCCGCTATGATCCGGAATCAATTTACGGTGTGGTTCCACCTGATCTTAAAACTCCCTATGACGTGCGTGAAGTCATTGCCAGAATCGTGGATGACTCCGAATTCGATGAATTCAAAGCGCTTTATGGAACCACCCTGGTATGTGGTTATGCGCGAATCTGGGGGATTCCGGTGGGTATCGTTGCCAATAACGGCGTTTTATTTAGTGAGTCTTCCCAGAAGGGCGCGCATTTTGTTGAGCTCTGTGCCCAGCGCAAGATTCCCTTGGTGTTCTTGCAAAATATCACGGGCTTTATGGTGGGGCGTAAATACGAGTCGGAGGGCATCGCCAAGCACGGAGCCAAAATGGTGACGGCGGTAGCCTGTGCCCAGGTACCGAAACTGACCGTCATCACCGGCGGCAGTTTTGGCGCTGGCAATTACGGTATGTGTGGTCGGGCCTACGATCCCAGATTAATGTTCATGTGGCCCAATGCACGGATCTCGGTCATGGGAGGGGAGCAGGCCGCCGGGGTGCTGGCGCAGATAAAGAAAGATAATTTTGCGCGCGCCGGTGAGGATTGGCCGTTGGAAGACGAAAAAGCATTTAAGCAGCCCATTATCGATACTTACGAGGCGCAAGGCCATCCCTACTACGCCAGTGCGCGGTTGTGGGATGATGGTGTGATTGATCCGGCCCAGACCCGGGATGTGCTGGGGCTTTCCCTGAGCGCAACGTTGAACGCAGCAATACCAGAGACGCGCTTTGGCGTGTTCCGTATGTGAGGTGATGACCATGGATTTTATTACTGTTTCCCAACAGTCGGCCATCACGTTTATTACCATGAACAGGCCTGCATTGCACAATGCCTTTAATGACCAGATGATCGCAGAAATGACATCGGCCTTCCTGGATGCGGGTCGGGATTCAAGCTGCCGGGTAGTGGTGCTGCAGTCAGAGGGTAAACACTTTTCTGCCGGTGCGGACCTGAACTGGATGAAGAACATGGCAGGACTCACGCGGGAAGAAAACCGTGCGGACGCTATGCGGTTGGCGGAATTGATGTATACCGTCTATACGCTACCCAAAATGGTCATTGCCCACGTGAAAGGGGCTTCATATGGTGGCGCGCTGGGGCTGATTTGTGCCTGCGATGTTGCCTTTGCTGAACGCGATGCAACGTTTTGTCTCAGTGAAGTGAAAATAGGATTGGCTCCGGCGGTGATCAGTCCCTATGTAATCGAAGCCATGGGCATGCGTAACGCCCGGCGTTTCATGCTCAGTGCAGAAGTGTTTGATGCTCAGTTAGCAACTGCCTTGGGTGTCGTACATGAGGTCTGTGATGCCATGGAAGTGGAGAGCAGGATTCGTGATTACGCCGCTGCAGCAACCCAAAACGGGCCCAATGCGGTGCAACAATGCAAGCAACTTATTCAATCCATCGGCCATGACAAGATAGGCGCGCACACCAGCTCAGTGACAGCGGATCTGATTGCCGAGCTGCGGGTATCAGAGGAAGGGCAGGAAGGCCTGACCGCTTTCCTGCAGAAGCGAATTCCATCCTGGCGCAGTGGGCAAAACCAGAGCGAGGCTCAGTGATCATGGTTGAACGAACATTATTTAAAAAAGTATTAATTGCCAACCGCGGTGAAATTGCGTGCCGGGTGATTCGCACCCTGAAGCGTTTGGATATCGAAACCATTGCCGTCTATTCGGACGCAGACCGCCATGCCCAGCACGTATTGCTTGCTGATGAGGCCTATTGGATTGGTTCATCAGCAGCCAGTGAAAGCTATCTGAATATGGATCGTCTGTTTGAAGTGGCGCAACAGGCCGGCGCCGATGCGATCCACCCCGGATATGGATTTCTGTCCGAAAACGCAAATTTCGCCCGCCGTTGTGCCTCTCATGGGATCATTTTGATTGGTCCGCCCGCCAGTGCCATGGTTGCAATGGGTTCCAAAGCGCAGGCCAAGTTGATTATGCAGAACGCTGAAGTGCCTCTGGTGCCTGGGTACCACGGGGATGAGCAGGATGCCGGGTTTCTGCTGGCAGAAGCCCGCCAGATCGGTTTCCCTGTGCTGTTGAAAGCTTCCTTGGGGGGCGGTGGCAAGGGGATGCGGTTGGTGTATCAGGAAACTGAGTTTGATGCCGCCTTAAGCGCTTGTCAGCGTGAAGCCCGATCTTCCTTTGGTGATGATCATATTCTGATAGAGAAATACATTAATCAGCCACGTCACGTGGAAATTCAAGTATTTGCCGATCAGTACGGGAATGCCGTTTATCTCTTTGAACGGGATTGCTCCATTCAGCGTCGACATCAGAAAGTGATTGAAGAAGCTCCGGCACCCGGCTTGCAGGAGGCCACCCGGAAAAAAATGGGTGAGGCAGCGGTGCGTGCAGCCAAAGCCATCGGCTACGTGGGGGCGGGCACTATTGAATTTCTACTGGATGCCAGCGGTGAATTCTACTTTATGGAGATGAACACCCGTCTTCAGGTTGAGCACCCGGTTACGGAAATGATCACCGGGCAGGATCTGGTTGAATGGCAGATTCGTGTGGCGGAAGGAAACCCTTTACCGTTAACCCAATCACAACTGAAAATTGACGGTCATTCCATTGAGGTACGCATCTACGCTGAAGATCCGGCCAATGAGTTTCTGCCTTCCACCGGTGTGATCCATTATTTGAACGTGCCTACGCAATCCGACTACGTTCGAATAGACTCCGGAGTGGTACAAGGGGATGAGATCAGCGTCTTTTATGATCCCATGATCGCCAAACTGATTGTTTGGGATCAATCCCGTGATCAGGCGATTCACCGGATGCAGAGAGCACTGCGACAGTTCAATCTGGGTGGGTTGAAGACCAATATCGGCTTCTTGAAAAGCCTGATAGATCACCCCGCATTCCAGCAAGGTCAGGTAAGCACCCATTTCATCGACGATTACGAAACCAGTCTGTTGTTCGCGCCACCGGTGATCACAGCCCATGATTTCATCTTCGCGGCATTGTATTTGAGTAAGGAAAGTCAATCCCGGCCGGATGCTCAAGATCCCTGGAGGGTACTGCATGGCTGGCAGCTCAATACACCTGCCAGGCAGCATTTTTGCTTTCGGAGCCAGGATTCCGTAGTCAATATTGAATTGTGCTACCACGGTGACAAAATCACCGTTATGTCAGGAGATCGCCTGTTAACGTTGCAGGTTGAGTTTAATGGCGATGAGTTGGTGGTCTCCGGTGACATCAGTGAGCGTATGGTGGCAGTGCGTTCCGGTTCCGAGGTTATTCTGTTCAAACAGGGCGGTACGGTAACGGTCACAGAGTATGTCTACGAAGCGCAGCCCAGCACTGAATCATCCGAAAAACATCTGAAAGCTCCAATGAATGGGCGCATCGTTCAGGTGGCAGTCAAACCTGGAGACAAGGTCAAAGAAGGGGACCTGCTGATTACCGTTGAAGCCATGAAAATGGAACATGGAATACGGGCCCTGAAAGACGGCGTGGTGGCCGGTCTGTTCTTCGAAGAAGGCTCCCTGGTCAACGAAGGTGACGAATTGATTGAAATGGAAATTGAGCAAGAGGATTAAGCGTGGATACTGTGTTATGGCAACCGGATAGTCAGTGGATTGAAAACACCAATATGCACCAGTTTATGCATTTGGTGAATCAGCGTTACGGTACCCGGTTTTCAGACTATTCCGCACTGCAGCGTTGGAGCTGTCAACAGGTAGATCAGTTCTGGACACTGGTGGCGGAATATTGTGGTATTCAGATGCAAGGTGATTGCCGTCGGGTTGTAGACGATGCCTCGCGCTTACCGGGGGCAAAATGGTTTCCGGATGCGCGGTTAAGCTTTGCTGAGAATCTGCTGGCACCATCTCGTGATCCGTCCCAGGCAGATAAAACTGCATTGGTTTTTCGTGGTGAGAACGGGCACAGGTCAACGGTTAGCTATTCTGAGCTAAATCATCGCGTGTACCGCTTGGCTCGATTCATGAAAAGTGTAGGGGTGGTGAAAGGCGATCGGGTGGCCGCGGTGATGCCCAATTGCATCGAAACAGTGGTGGGTATGCTGGCGGCAACCAGTCTGGGGGCCATATGGAGTTCCTGCTCACCGGATTTCGGCATCAACGGCATCGTGGATCGCTTTCACCAGATTGAGCCCAAGCTGCTGCTTGCGGTGGATGGTTATTTTTATGCAGGTAAGACCCTGTCGATTATGGACCGAATTGCCCTGGTGCAAGAGAAAATTCCAGCGATCAGGAGCACGGTGCTGGTTCCATTTCTCGATGAACCATCCACTCTGAAAGAGTCGGTGTCGCTGGCCACACTGAGGGATGTCACACTCTATTCTGATATCGAATCCACAGGGGATACCGGCGAGTTGGAATTTGCCCAGGTAGAGTTCGATCACCCGCTTTATATCATGTATTCATCGGGTACCACCGGTGTACCCAAGTGCATTGTGCATTCCACTGGTGGCACCCTGCTGCAACACCGCAAAGAGCATAGTCTGCATGCTGATCTCAAGCCTAACGATGTGTTCTTTTATTTTACCACCTGCGGTTGGATGATGTGGAACTGGCTGGTGAGCGGTTTGGCGAGTGGGGCAACACTGGTGCTGTTTGATGGTTCACCTTTCCACCCCGGGCCTACGGCGCTTATTGATTTGATAGACCAAGAACGTATCAGCCTGTTCGGCACCAGTGCCAAATATCTATCGGCATTGGAGAAATCCGGGGTCAGACCGCGGGAAAGCCACCGGCTGGAAAACCTGAAAGCAATCTTTTCCACAGGCTCTCCATTGGCTCACGAGAGTTTCGATTTTGTCTACCGGTGTATTAAGGAAAATATCTGCCTGTCCTCCATTTCCGGTGGCACCGATATTATCAGTTGTTTTGCTCTGGGCAATCCGGCTCTGCCGGTGGTTCGTGGTGAACTGCAGTGTATCGGCTTGGGGATGGATGTGCGGATTTATAACGAAAGTGGGCACAGTGTCATCAATGAGAAGGGGGAGCTGGTGTGCGTCAATGCCTTTCCATCCTGCCCGGTAGGATTTTGGAACGACCCTAAAGGTGAAAAGTTTCACAGTGCCTATTTCGAGCGCTTTGAAGGCGTTTGGGCGCATGGAGATTACGGGGAAATAACCGAGCGTGGCAGTATGATTATCTACGGCCGCTCCGATGCGGTGTTGAACCCTGGTGGTGTTCGCATCGGCACAGCGGAAATTTACCGGCAGGTGGAGCAGCTCGATTTTGTTGTAGACAGCGTGGTCATCGGACAGGATTGGCAGGATGATATTCGGGTTATCCTCTTTGTAAAGATGCAGGCGGATATCTCCCTGGACCAACATCACGTTAATCTCATCAGGGAAACCATCAGGAGAAACACCACCCCACGGCATGTACCCGCTAAAATCATAGCGGTGAAAGACATTCCCAGAACCATTAGTGGTAAGATCGCAGAACTGGCCGTGCGCAAGATCGTACATGGTGAAACAGTGAACAACACCGATGCACTGGCGAACCCGGAGTCACTGGCCTGCTTCCGGGATCTGGAGGCACTGCGCAGCTAGATATCAAAATGGATTAGAGCTGAAATCAAATGAGGTTGGGACAATGTGGAACAAACGCAAACTGACGCTACCTACACCTGAAGAAGCGCTTGCCGGTCGTGATACCCCCATAATTCCCAGGGGGGAGCACGTTGTGCTTGGTGTCCCGATGACGCCTCCTTACCCGGAGAACACCGCGGTCTGCTACTTCGGAATGGGATGCTTTTGGGGAGCGGAGAAGCTGTTTTGGCAGGTGCCGGGCGTGTACACCACCGCAGTGGGATACGGTGCTGGAATAACACCAAACCCAACCTATGAGGAGGTCTGCAGCGGCAAAACCGGGCACAATGAAATAGTGAAGGTGGTATACCTGCCAGAGAAAATCCAGTTCACTGAGTTGTTGCGCCTGTTTTGGGAAAACCACAATCCATGCGAAGGTATGCGGCAGGGCAATGATATCGGGACACAGTATCGCTCCGGTATCTATGTGACCACGCCCGATCAGAAGCAACAGGCCACACAGTCCAAATCCCGTTATGACCAGGCGTTGTCCCAACACAACCTGGAGCCCACCACTTCGGAGATTCTGGGCCAATTTGACTTTTACTATGCAGAAGATTACCACCAACAGTATCTGGCGAAAAACCCATTGGGTTACTGTCCTAATCACAGCTGCGACGCTACCGGGTTACCGCGTTTGCCGACGGCATAGCCGCCGTCATCTGACTGCAATCAAAATGTTATAAAACGGTTGTATTGTTTTTGCCGGAGAACTAACCGTTGACGTTAATGCGTTCCGATCGGGTGCTGAAAGGTCTTCCCGAGCTGTATCAAATGGATCGTTGGTTGGAGCAAGCCGACTTGCCAGCCAGAGTACATACCCTGAGCGCCGTTGAATGCGGTGATGATTGTCTGCCAATCTATTGTTTTGAAATGGGCAGTGCTGCGGCCACCGCGCCGGTGGTGATCTTCAGTGGCGGTGTTCATGGTGTGGAACGTATTGGAACTCAGGTGTTGCTTTCGTTCATGCACACGCTTTTTCACAGAATGGACTGGGATGAAAGTCTGGACTCCATTCTCGAAGATGTGCGCCTTTTGTTTGTGCCACTGGTTAACCCTTCCGGAATGTTGCGCCGTACCAGAAGTAATATCAATGGTGTGGATCTTATGCGGAACGCACCCATAGACGCGCAAGGACGGGTGCCTTTTTTGTTGGGTGGGCAACGATTCAGTCGGCACATACCCTGGTACAGGGGCAGAAAAGACGAGCCCATGCAAGCGGAGGCCAGTTCGCTGATACGGCTGGTGGAGAGCGTTGTGAGTGAATCCAGTTTTGTGATCTCTCTGGATTGCCACTCCGGTTTTGGTCACCAGGATCAGGTCTGGTTTCCTTACGCGTTCACCCCGGATCCCTTTGATGATATCGGTGAAATGTTTGCTCTGCGACTGTTGTTTCGCCGCACTCATCCTACGTTCAGCTTTTATCTGATCGAACCACAGTCCCGCAACTACACCACTCACGGTGATCTTTGGGATTATGTTTATCGTGAGACTCTCCATACCCGTAAGGGAACTTATCTCCCCCTTACTTTGGAAATGGGATCTTGGATGTGGGTGAAGAAGAACCCGCTGCAACTGTTTAATGCGCTGGGAGTGTTCAATCCGGTTCTGCCCCATCGTCATGAACGGGTTTTAAGACGTCATCAGTGTTTAATGGAGTTTTTGATGCGGGCAGCAGCCAGTTTCAGAAACTGGCTGCCCCATCCTTCTGAGCGGCGGGAATGGATGCATCAAGCCATTGAATACTGGTACTGACCGCATCCAGTTGGCGTTGTTGCACAACCACGGACATCTCTTGCTGAAGGTCACGAACGAAGGCTTCCTGCAATGTGCACAGCGCAGATCTGGCAGGTAAAAACTCCACGATCGCTTTAATTTTCCGGTACCTGAGCAGGTTCCATAAGTGCAGGTGAAATTCATCATCATTAATGAACGCCACTGGGTTGTGGGAGTAACCGGCAATCTGATAGTGAACGACTATCGGGCACACTGTGGTTTGGGTATATTGAGTTGCTTTGAATAACTTGCTGTGAAACCGGCGTACACCACGGCCATCGCTGGTAGTGCCTTCGGGAAAGAAAAGTACAGATCGACCTTCATTCAGGTACTCCGCCATGGCCTTCGCCACCCGGTCCGCATCACCGGAACCCCGCTGTATAAAGAGAGTGCCAGTGCCTTGTGCCAGTTTTCCGATCAGTGGCCAGCGGCGGACTTCTGCTTTGGACAGGAAATTTAATTGGGTAAGGCTGCCGATCAGTGGAATATCGATCCAGGAGATATGATTACTGACGTACAGCAGGCCTTTACCATCCACAGGTTGCGGGGGTGTACCGATTATTTGTACTTCAATTCCCAATAAGTGTGTGGTTCTGCCCAGCCACCATTGCTTGGTTGCCTTCACCAGGTTGGTTTTGTTGTTCCAGATGGCACCGGTCAGAACCAGTAGGAACATGCCCGCCAATATATGCAAAAAGAGGCGGGCTGCTCGATAGGCTTGTTGGATCACGCGGCCTCTCTGTCTTTCAGAAAATGCCGGGCGTAACGATTGGCCACATTATTGATATCCAGCAACACAAAAAGATCGGCCACATTAAAATCCGGATCCCAACAGGCATCACCGCAAATGCGGGCGCCCATCCGGGTATAGGCTTTGAGCAGAGGAGGGAAGGATGCTTTTTCTTTGCTCCATTCTTTACGCAGGCTGAAGGGTACTTTTGGTACAACCCGATACTCTTCATCGGCCATGTACTTTTCCTTGATAATGGGGGTTAAGGCAGACAGTGTTTTTCCCTCATCATCCAGAGAGACACTGGCACAACCAAACAAATACTGATAGTTGTGATCCTGCATGTATCTGGCCAGAAATGCCCACAACACTGCGATGGTGGCGCCGTTTCGATGATCAGGGTGAATACAGGTTCGACCGATCTCCAGGAAGCGGCCAGGCCGGCTGATGACCTTTGAGATATCGAATTCATGGCTTGAATAATAGCTGCCGAATCGCTTCGCCAGATCGCAGGTCAATACCCGGGTGTAGCCGATGATCTCATTTCGGCTTTGCTCGCGGACCACCAGGTGGAGGCAGTGATCATCCAGTTCGTCCACATCAATCGGATTGCCATTCCACACCATATTGACCGGCAGCTCAACGTTATACTCTTGGCAAAAAACGTCGTATCGCATTTTCTGGGCGGAGCGGATTTCCTGCTCCGAATGGATGAATTCGGCAAAGATTCTGGGCCGGGTTGTAAGCTCCACGGTGTGTGGAGCGGTGTTTGGTTGTTGAAGCATCATGGCCTCCGCAATATATGAAACCTCGATGCTGACTTTAATTGGCGACTGTTTCCTGTAAGTGAAAGTTTGATGAATAAATTAAGACAAGGAGACGGGCACCTCCAGCCGGAAACTCAAACAGAACACTCAAACAGGGCACTCAAGGAAGTTAAGGCGGGGAATGATGGGATATAGGGGGAAAAGGGTAACGCTGGAATCGCGGGTGATTGGGCCATGGCAAAAGGTATGTCGAAGGCTCAACATACCTTTGTTTTCGGTGCGGTCTAAACCTTGTGTCCCAATAATTCGTGTTTTAGGGATTTTTGCGCGGGGTTGTCTGAAATCCAGATACCGAACAAGGCTTTCTTGAAGTCTGCGTCACTTTCCATGGTTTGTTTCAGGGTGCCGTTTTTGATGATACTGATACCCAGCTGTGGCTGGTAGATAAAGTCAAAAATGTCTCCTTCTTTAATCGGCTCAACAAAACTAGACAGGAATAGGTCAATTTCAGCCTGCAAGGGTGCGGTGTTACCCCCGGTGGCGCTGTCAAAGCCCTCAATGGTGGCCTCGGTCATTTTCTCGCTGGTGATCAAGCCGGAGATGATATGCAGGCGGATGGCCATTGGGGCATCGGCAGCGAGAATGGCCTCGGCATCCGTTTGCTGGTCCGTTAGATAGAGGCCCGCGACATACAGATCCACAAACCATTTTGAACGAATCCCGGCGCCGTTCAGGTGCAGGCTGGTATCATTGGCGGTGGTGATGCTATCCGGCATTTCAATGCCAGCGATCTCCCGAGACACCACGTTGGTTGCCAGGCACAGGGCCATCATCAATGTAAACAGTCTTATCATCCTTAAATACTCCATCAGGTCTGATTCTAATTTCTAATATAGGCAAGAGGGCCGTTAACCCTAACCAGGTTAGCTCGCAGGGGCTGTTCATCAGCCGGCGCACCCGGCAAGATAGTGTAAATTAATTATGAAGTTATCACCTCAAAGCGAAATTGTCTGCGCTAAGAAATAACCATCATGGGCCATGTTGGGGCGTTGAACAAAATTTCAACAAAATCGCGCCGGCGCAGTAACTAATTGATTTATCCGGGGGATTTTGCCCTAATAGCGTTAGCAGTATTGGCGCTGGGGACCGATTGGGGTGCCGGATTGGCTATTGACCTCCCTGATATAAAACGGCAAGATACCACGCGCTTTTAACAAGGGCGGTCACAGTGTGAAAACTGTTTCATACTACTGATGATCGCGCGGTGTCAGTTGAAAACAGAGCGCTTTTCACCGACACCTTAAATCCACATTCCATTATAAAGCCGAGGGTTCCATGAAGGTTCTTGTTGCTGTCAAACGAGTTGTTGACTACAACGTTAAGGTTCGGGTGGCTGCTGATCACAGCGGTGTTGACCTGACTAACGTCAAGATGGCCATGAACCCCTTCTGCGAAATCGCTGTTGAAGAAGCTGTTCGTTTGAAAGAGAAGGGGGTTGCTACCGAGATTGTTGCGGTGGCCGTAGGTCCTAAAGAAGCTCAGGAGCAAATCCGTACTGCTCTGGCATTGGGTGCTGATCGCGGCATTCTGGTTGAAGCAGCTGATGTGCAACCATTAGGCGTTGCCAAATTGCTCAAAGCTATTGTTGATGAAGAAAAGCCTGAGTTGGTCATTTTGGGTAAACAAGCTATCGATGGCGACAACAACCAGACTGGTCAGATGCTGGCAGCATTGACTGGTATGGGCCAGGGTACTTTTGCTTCCGAAGTGAACGTAGCCGACGGTTCCGTCAAAGTTACCCGTGAAATCGATGGCGGTCTGCAGACCGTTGACCTGAAACTGCCCGCTGTGGTGACCACGGACCTGCGTCTTAATGAACCACGTTATGCTTCTCTGCCCAATATCATGAAGGCGAAGAAAAAGCCGCTGGATATGAAGTCACCCGGTGACTTCGGGGTTGATGTGACTCCCTTGGTCAAGACCGTTAAGGTCGAGCCACCTGCAGAGCGTCAGGCAGGTATCAAGGTAGCTGATGTTGCAGAGTTGGTAGACAAGCTGAAAAACGAAGCGAAGGTGATCTAATGAGCGTATTAGTCTATGCAGAACACGATAATGCCAGCTTGAAAGGCGTTACCCTGAACACTGTAGCAGCAGCTCAGGCAATCGGTGGTGATATCACTGTATTGGTCGCTGGTGCTGGTTGCGGTGCGGTTGCAGAAGAAGCTGCAAAGATCGCCGGTGTGGCGAAAGTTTTGGTTGCCGACGATGCAGCCTATGAACACCAGTTGGCCGAGAATGTGGCCGATCTGGTTGCCGAAGTGGGCAAGGGCTACAGCCACATTCTTGCGCCTGCCACCACCTCCGGTAAGAACTTCCTGCCGCGCGTAGCTGCCTTGCTGGATGTGCAGATGGTTTCTGAGATCTCTGCCGTGGTTAATGCCACCACATTCCAGCGTCCGATCTACGCAGGTAATGCGATCGCAACGGTAGAAAGTTCACAAGAAACCAATGTTCTGACCGTGCGTGGTACCTCTTTCGATCCGGTTGCTGCTGAAGGTGGCTCTGCTGAGGTTGAAAATCTGAGTGTCAGCAAAGACGCCGGAGTCTCGTCTTTTGTCGGCGAAGAGCTGGCCAAGAGTGACCGTCCTGAATTGACTGCCGCGAAAGTGGTTATTTCTGGTGGTCGCGGTATGCAGAACGGCGATAACTTCGAGATGCTGTATAAAGTGGCCGATAAATTGGGCGCTGCCGTGGGTGCATCCCGGGCGGCGGTTGACGCGGGCTTTGTGCCAAATGATATGCAGGTTGGACAAACCGGTAAGATCGTTGCTCCGCAGCTGTACGTTGCAGTGGGTATCTCCGGTGCAATTCAGCATTTGGCCGGTATGAAAGACAGTAAGGTCATCGTGGCAATCAATAAAGACGAAGAAGCACCTATTTTCCAGGTTGCCGACTATGGTCTGGTTGCTGACTTGTTCGAAGCAGTTCCAGAATTGGAAAAGCTTGTGTAACAAGTCTTTACGCGGTACAAAGAAAGCCCGGTACTTTTTGCCGGGCTTTCTTGTTTATAAAACAATAATAAACGGGGTTCTAAATGAAGTTAAATCAGTTAAGAGCGTTCGGTCTGGGGGCGCTACTTGTTTTTGGTTTTTCCGCCCAGGTACACGCGCAGGGTTACTCAGGTCTCTACGCGGGATTCGGATTGGGTTATTCTCAATACACGTCCATTGAAGATTTCTTTCTGGAGCCTGGGTCTGACGACAATCAAAACTTTGATATAGACGAGAACGCTTTTGCTTACCAGCTGTTCGCTGGCTGGGAGTTCGTGCCCCGTTATCTGGCACTGGAATTTAGCTATATTGATTTTGGTGAATCGCAGACTGATTATCGATACTCAGAAACCTCGGGCTCGAATTCAATTGAATATAAAGATTCTTTTCATTTCAAAACCACTGCAATGGGGATTGCGTTAAAAGGTTCATTACCCTTGGGCAGCTCCTTAAGTCTGTTCGGAAAAGCAGGGATTGCCACTTGGGATGTTGACGGCAAGGTCCGCTTTGAAACATATTTCAACGGAGTCGAAGATACTGCTCTCTCGTTTGAAACTGAAGAACTGGATGGGGAGGATTTCTTCTATTCAATCGGCGCGGAATACCATTATTCTGAAAATCTGTCCCTATACGCTGAGTATTTGATTCAGGAAGAAGAACATGAATTTGACGGTGAAAGCTATAATTACTTTGAGGTATCCGCGCTCAGTGTGGGGGTAATTTGGCGCTTTGACGAGCCAGGCCCACGATCACGTAAACACTCAGACAACGGCAAGCGCAATATCACTGCCTGTGATGAAAAATATAAGGATGTGTCGGGCATCATATGCCAGGAATAAGTGCGGTGTTGTGAACTAAACAGGGGCGGATGAACCCCCTGTTTAGTTCACAACATCACCTAAGATGCCTCGTGGTCTTTAATCATTCTATATAGCTCATCCTTCAGATGCAGGCGCTCTTTCTTGCGTACTTCCAAATAGTCGTCGCTGGATTTTTCTGCGCCGGTTTCAATACGGTGCACCTCGTGGTCTTTTTCGTGATACTGATCGAACAGCCGGGCAAAATGGCTGTTATTCATCTTAAGCTCGTGAATGGTGTCCCGATTCTCCGGGAACTCGTGCAGTAAATCGTGTTTTTCCAACGTCATTTAAACACCCTGTTGTGGTTGGCTGTTGAATGATCTATCCATTCATATTGAGAATAACCTAACGTTAAGATCTCACGTTGACCCACATCAAGGCTGATGATTTTGGTGCATTTTGTCAAATTGCGGTGATTTTTGGTCATTTTCAAGGCATAAACAATGTGTGTAGACTCAATGGTCACCCAATTGGAAACTGACTATGCCGAATCCCATCCGGTCTGAACTATTACAATACGATATCGACCTGGCGCTGGCCCCTTTGAAGCGGCGTCGTTTTATGGCTCTGGCCGCCCACACCATACTGGTTGCAGGTGCCGGCGCCGTGTTGTCTGCCTGCTCTGACCCTCCTGTGGCAGAGGCACCGGCGGGGAGGGTGCTCTCAGCGGATCAGGTAGCGTTCTTCACCCGTTTTGCCCACGTGGTACTGCCCACTGAGGGTACCACCATGACGCCGCTTGAGCAGGTTCCCGTGCTTGAAAATCTGGATCATCTGATGGCCGGCATGGACCCGGATATTCGTTCGAACCTGGCTAAGGCCATGGGGCTGTTCGAACATGGCAGTTTGGTAATGGGGTGGTATTTTTCCCGCTTCAGTGGGTTACCCACGAACGAGGCCATCGCCTACATAGACGCCTGGCAATCGGGTCATTACGTGCAGCAGGGGATCATTTCCGTACTGAAAAAACTGGTGTACGCATCTTACTGGCGTGAACCCAGTACATGGGGGCCTCTGGCGTTTGATGGGCCCGTTTCCGAAAAATGGGGCTTGCCGTCATTGGGCGAAGCGCCTTTGCCCGTCCGCAGTGAGGTATGAGTGTGGTGATGTTGAATGTCAAGACAGCGGCGGACATCAAGTCCACCAACCTTAATCTACAGGCCGATGCCGTCATCGTGGGTTCCGGTGCGGGTGGGGCGGTGATGGCATACGAGTTGGCTGCCGCCGGCAAATCAGTGATCTTGCTGGAAGCTGGGCCCTACGTGCCCTCTTCACAATTCAATGAGACGTTTCCCGATATGCTGGAGCTGCTCTACGAAGACAAGGGCAACCAGGCCACCAAGCAAGGTGATCTTCTGGTATTACAAGGCCGTTGTCTGGGAGGTTCCACGGTAGTCAATGGTTGCGTGACGTTTCGAGTACCGGATTTCATTCTGCAACAATGGTCTGCGGAGTTTGGGCTGTCCAATTTGAGCAGCGAATCTTTGGCACCGTATTTTGAGAAGGTGGAAAAAAACCTCAGTATCCATACAAATGGGCCTCACGAAATTAATGAAAACAGCCGCAAACTGCAAACCGGTGCGGAACGTTTAGGGTGGTCGGTAAAACCACTGAAGCGCAATATCAAGGATTGTGGGCTCACCGGTCATTGTCTCTCCGGCTGCAAAACCGATCGCAAGCAATCCATGCTGGTTACCTATCTGCCCTGGGCCTGCCATTATGGAGCCAGTATCTATACTGATACCTTTGCCACCCGCATACTGACCGATAACGGCCGTGCAACCGGGATTGAGGCAGAGATTCGGGATCCGCAATCCGGTAAAGCCGTTGCTAAAATGACGGTTCGAGCGAAGGTGGTGGTGGCGGCAGCCGGTGCCGTACAAACGCCGTTGCTGTTTTTGCGCAGTGGTCTGGCTAATGGCAGTGGACAGGTGGGTAAGAACTTCGCCTGCCACCCGTCAACCATGATCGTGGCCGAATTCGATGGAGAGGTGTTTACCTGGCGTGGTGCCATGCTGGGTGTGTATGTGGATGAATTCGAGCACCCTGACAAAGGCGGCTTTGTGCTCGAAGGCGGTGGTGCCGGCCCCATCGAATTGGGTATGTCCACTGAACCGGGTACCGGGGCTGCCTACCTGGATTTTATGTCGCGGTCCAAGAATTATGCTTCCTGTGTCTCTCTGATTCATGATCATAACGTGGGTCAGGTGAGCCTGGTGGATGGTAAAAAACAGATTGATTATGCAGTGGCGGATTCCGACTTTCCCGCCATGAAGGCGGCCTTCAAGGCAGCCGCACGGATCTATTTTGCGGCGGGCGCGAAGCGGGTTTTTCTGCCCACGGTGGATAAACGTGTTATCGAATCAGAAGCTGAAATCGATGCCGTGATTGACGCAATTGAAAATAATCCCTTTGCCCTCAGAATGGTGTCCTATCATCCTCAGGGCACCATGCGGATGGGTGCCGACCCGGCTAAGTCGGTGGTGGGCCCCTATGGTGAAACCCATGACGTACAAGCCCTGTATGTCTCTGACGCCAGCCTGTTTCCTACCTCCATCATCGTGAATCCTCAGGAGAGCGTATATGCGATCTCCAACTATATTGCGGATCATATTATCGAGGACAAAAAAGGTTATTTCACCTGAAACAGTGAGTTTGATTTGACAGGGAAAATGGGTTTCCATAAAAGGCAGATTTCCAGGCGCCAGTGACCATGAACCCGTTGATCGATAGCCATTGCCATATTGACTTTGCCCAGTTCGACCACGATCGGGGCGCTATTCTTGAACGCTGCCGGAAACAGGGAATGCGTGCGCTGGTAGTGCCCGGGGTCACGCTTGAGCAATGGCCTGCCCTGCAGAGCACGGTAGAGAGGTTCACAGATCCAGCCTATCCACGGTTGTTGCCCGCCTATGGGTTACACCCTTGCTTTATGGACGCCCATTCATCAGGGGATGTTGACGAGCTTGATGCCTGGTTGCACCAGGGGGCCGTGGCGGTTGGTGAAATCGGCCTGGACAGGTTTCATGACAGTTCCAATCTGGATAGGCAGTTAAAGCTGTTCAAGGATCAGCTCAGTGTCGCCCGGAGCCATCATTTACCCATCCTGGTTCATGCCCGTAAAACCCAGGATCTGGTGTTGAAGCTGGTGAAAGAGTCGGGCTTGCAGTCGGGGGGTATTATGCATGCGTTTTCCGGCAGCCTGCAGCAGGCACAGCGAGCGGTGGATCTGGGCTTCAAAATAGGCTTTGGTGGAGCTGGAACCTACGATCGGGCAAACCGGATTAGGGCGATATTGAGAGCATTACCGCAGCATGCCATCGTCTTCGAAACCGATGCACCGGACATCGCACCCAGTTTCGCAATGGGTGATCGCAACAGTCCGGAAAACCTTTTCAGGATTGTAGAGATCCTGGCGGAGGTGAGGCAGGAGCCGGTTGATCAGCTGTGGTCGTACAGTAGCAAAAATTTACAGGAATTACTCAAAATCACCTTTTAAACAGTGGTTTAGAGGCTTTTTGCCCGCGTTGCACTGTCCGATAGCCAAGACAAACATGGTAAAATGTTGGTCTGCTAATCAGAATAATAGGGCGTGTGCCCGGTTTGGAGTGCTTATGACCAGATCAGTAACGGGTCGATTGAAAGAGGACCCGAAAGTCATCGTGGAACGACTGTATCGCCTTGCGGATAAACATGATGTTCATTTCACGGGCGACAGTGAGAAAGGCTTCGCCAAAGGCAAGGGTTTTCATGTTGAGTACTTGGTGGAAGGCGAGTCCTGTACTTTAACCGTCACCAAAAAGCCGCTGTTGATTCCCTGGGCTTTAGTGGAATCCCAGCTTGAAAAATTGTTTAACGATTAGAGTTCCCTTTTTTAGGGTTCCCTTTTATAGAGTTCACTTTTATAG
>DKQK01000069.1:50206-250389 GCA_002471665.1 Gammaproteobacteria bacterium UBA7310 | reverse complement strand
TTCACTTTTATAGAGTTCACTTTTTATTTTGGGTTTTAGTTTTTGATTCATTTTTTAATACAGAGGAATAACAATGAAAATAGTTGATGCCGCGTCTTTACAGGATTACGTGGGCCGGTCCATGGGACAGTCAGAGTGGTTTCAGATCGATCAGGAGCGTATTAACGCCTTCGCGGACAGTACCCTGGATCACCAGTTTATCCATGTTGATCCGGAGCAAGCCAAGCATACGCCATTCGGCGGCACCATCGCGCATGGTTTTCTGACCCTGTCATTATTACCGCATTTGCAGTCGCAAATGAGTGAGCTGGTGATTCCGGCAGGGTTAAAGATGGGGATGAATTACGGATTTGATAAAATCCGCTTTCTGGCTCCAGTGAAGACCGGTGCTCGTGTTCGTGCGGTGGCCACCTTGAAAGCAGTAACTGAGAAAAATCCCGGTCAGTATCTGTTTACCGCGGAATATGCCGTTGAGATTGAAGGTGAATCAAAACCGGCATTGATAGCCGATTGGTTGGTCATGTATTTTGTGTGATAAAAAGGGAGCCAACGGCTCCCTTTTTTCTTCTGTCGGATCAGAGCACAATCTCCTGACCGTCTGACAAGGTGAACAGAAGGCTGCCGTTCAAGGGCTTGATGTCTCCGTAGGAGGTGCCGTTGAGCATGATCATCCCCGCTGTGGCTTCGTCTTCAACACTCAGGTCAAGATCCGTGATGACCCCGTCCTGATTGGTAATACGGACACCAAAGTACGGGTCGAAAAAGTACATGATGTTATAACGTTTACCAGCCCATTCCATTTGAATGTCATTAATCAAACCTTGAGCGATACGCTCAGGGGTACTGCTGATGGTGATCAGGGCGCGATCGCTGTAGTCCGGCAGATCACGTTCAAATTGCAGGAGTACTTCGCTGTCCAGACCACCGTTCAGGGTGATGGCACCGTCAAAACGATCCCCAAACAAGGATTCGAATTCGCCATCCGCCATCATGGTGATGTCCACACTATCCAGGCCGGCGTAGAGTGCCTCGGCATCAGACAACTCTTGCACACCACTCAGATCAAGGTTGATGTCCAGATCACCATTGAAGGTGATTGGGTTGGTGATGTCCGTACTGCTGAATTGTTCATAACGGACACTCAGATTTCCGGACGCCGTTTCCGGCAGTTTCAGGTTCTTGATATCCAGGCCGCCGGCAAAGCTGAGGGCAAAGTTGCCATCGCTGATCTCCAGTAGGCCTGTTTCTGACTCGGCGGTTCCTGCAATGTTAAAGCCGTAAGTGTATCGCTGATTGGTGAGCGCCGTGAAGGTGATATCCACGTCGACACCGTCTGTGCTGCCGTAGATCCGGGCAATGCCGTCGTACAGGGCAAAGTGGCCAACCAGTCCGTTGCCCAGGGGCAAAGTCAGGTCGTTCAGCACATCACATAAAGAGCGATTGAACAGTACCAGGTTGAACGCACCATTGCAGATTTCCTCCAGGGACTTGCCGGATATCAGCAAGCGGCAGGAGAGGCGGGCAAAGTAGTTGCCGAGGCTGTCGCAGGCTGCGCCCAGCGCGGCATCCGGTAGCGCTACGACCGGCCCATACTGACCGGCAATGGAGACGGCCCTCAACATATTGGCCAGATCGGGGCCGGTGGAAACCCCAATGGCGGTGACGGTTTGGGAAAAAGATCCCTGATTTGGGTCCAGGCTCAATGCCCCTTGCCACAGCATAAGGTCGGCAATGAATTCTTCAACGATGACAGCGCTGCTGCCTCCGGCTCCCGGTGACGGTTGGGCGGAGGTCAAGCTGCCTGCGGTACTGTCCATCAGCAATGTGGCTTCCTGGGCGAACACGGCTTCCTGTGTCGCCAGCTCAAGCAGTTGCGCGGTTTGTTGCGCCTGCTGTACCAGTTCCAGTAGCGTAGGGGTGTCATCTGCGGCTGACTGAGTCACCAACTGGCCGCCATTCATTTGCAGCTGTTGGGCAAGGCTTTCCAGCACCTGGGCAAAGGCCACATCATTACTGACGCCAAGCAAGGCGCTGGAGAACAGCGAGTAACGCAGTTCTTCCGCACTGGCATTGGTCACAGCAGTGCGGTCGGTGAGGTCGATAAGCCGGGTTTCCGCCAGATCCGCAACCCCGAACAGGTCTTCAATATGAGACTGGGCCACGGCGATGGAAACATCGTTCAGGCCCTGCGGGAAGGTAAGGGCATATTGAGTGGCCAGATGGGTCAGTGTTGAGATGCTGGCCTGGCCATCAGCGGATGAGGGTAACGTGGTGGTCAGTATGAAATTGCCCGGTACCGGAAAGGCTTCACCAAAATCAATGACATTATTTTCGTTGGTATCCTGCTCACTGAGCCCAATATAGTCACCGCATCCGGAGGCGGCGTCACAGACCATCAGGGTGCCTTCATTCTGCGGAGTGACCGCAATATAGATGGGCCCCTCATAGCCTGTCAAAGTCAGACGGTATTGACCGTATTGATTGGTCTGGGTGGTGGCGAGCAACGGGCCCACCTGGCCCCCGGACAGCTCATAGGCGGACACCAGACCATTCTGCACCACGCCTTTTACCACGGCACCCTGCACGGTGCTGGTGGTGATGGATTCAGTTGGATTTGAGGCGCTTCCGTTGTCATCGGAAGAGCTGCCTCCGCCGCCGCAGGCAGCGACACTTAAAGCCAGTACGCCTGGGATAACTCTGGAATACAAACGATTAAACAGCATGCCAAATACTCAATAGGCAGGCAAAGACCGGGCAAACACGACAATGAACTGCGCAAGGTACTTCACCTGGGGTAACCATGAATCATCGCAACTTGTACGATCGTAACAAGATTAAAAATAGACGGTTTCGGGGCAGGCACTGAAAAACTATGAGGTGGATATCACAGTTTGTTGAATTAAATGGGGTTAGGCGAAAAAGTATACAGGGGCCCGGGTTCCGGGCCCAAAAAAAGTCAGCTGGAAAAGTGCTTGCGGGTGGCTACATATCCCAAGCCGGCCAACAGGAGCATAAACGGCACGCTGCCGCCGGCGCCACTTCCGGAAAAGCTGCTGTCGTCGCCGTTGGCGCCCCGCGCCAGGTCCTGGGCCTGTTCGAAGTTTGCCACCGGGTCATCATACTGGGTGTTTTCCCAGACCACTGGCAACTCAAGGTAGGCGGCCTGGTTGCTCTGAAACACCACCGTATTGGTTTCAGGGGTGGTTTCATAACGCCAATAGTCGGGATCATTGCCATCGATGACCAACATCAGCTGGCTGCCGGCGGGGATATCCACTGCAGTCCAGTAAAAGTCCAATACAATCTGCACCAGGTCACCGTCGTTTACCACGCAGCCTTCCGACTGGTGGCAGGAGAAGGGGGCGTGGCCAATCCAGTTGGCGATACCGGTGTTGGGATTTAAATAGAAAAGGTAGCCAAAGTATTGAGCTTTGTCTTCCCCGACGATGGCAAGGTTGACTTTGGCTTCACCGCGCAACCGCAGCGGGGCATCCAGTATGGGTGTAGTGAATACCAGGCCCAGGCTGCGGTCGATCTCATTGAAATTCAGGGTGCGGCCCGTCGCAGAAAGTGCCCCGGTGATCCAGCCGGGGTAGGTAATGCGGTCGAGTGTGCTGAAACTTACTTCCAGATCCACAGTATTGGCATAGGTTTCGGAAAGTTGGCCTCCCTGGGCACCGGATTCCGGAATCAGATTGAATATTTTAATCTCGTCTTCCGGGGAGAGGGAATCGTAGCTTTCCCGTTTGGCGGTATTCAACACCTTGGTGCTGAATGGTTTGGCGGTATTGATACCGTTGTCGATGCCTTTCAGGTAATGGTCAAACCAGAGCCCCAGATTTTCCCAGACTGTATTTTCCTCGTTACCCAGCAATCCGCTTGCTTCACCTGAGCCGTGTACACCGCGGCTCAGGTCCAGTCGCCAGTCACCGTTGTATTGCTTCAGTGTTGTAAAGAGCGAGTCCGGTTGAAACAGGTAGTCGTGAAGATTATTTGCCATGTAGATTGCCGGTGGATTCTCCCGGGCATTAACCATATCAAGATAGCTGGCGGCGGATCTTACATAACCCCATTCCTTGGTGGCGGCGACATTTTCGTGCACCTTCATATTGGCATAGTTGGTTTCAATCTCCGGGCTGGGGTTATTGCTGGCCAAGAGCGGAATGGGTTGTGAACTGAAGATCAGGAGTTCGATCCAGGCATAGTTGGGTGTGTTGCCGGCCCACAGGGAGTCGATCAGGTCCACCCAGCCACTCATGGCTACAATGGCTTTCACCCGCTCATCATTAAACCCGGTGAGTAATGATATTCCGGCACCGTATGAGATGCCGGCTAATCCTATCGCATCAGGGTCCACAGGATAACCATTTCTGCTGTCCAGCAGGTAGTCGATGGCGGCTGAGCCATCTGAAAAATCCTCAATTCCAGCGGTGGTGATTGCTCCGGGAGAGTTATAGAAGCCGCGTGTTGTGTAGCTTAAAACCACATAGCCTTTGTCTGCCAGGATCTGGGCCTGGGGAATATATTCGTATTCATTCAGTGCCCAACTGCTGATGAAGATGACAGCAGGGAAGCGTTGATTCGGATCGTCGCTGGTGGGCACGAAAATATTGGCCGGCAGGTAAATAGTGTCGGATGCCGGGTCGGATGGGTTGAGTAAAGTGGGAATGGTGATGTCGTCATCATAGACCCATAAATTATTGGGGCTGATGCGCTCTGCGGCCGCTGCCGGGGTTTGCATAAGCAGGTAGAGCAAGGTGGCGATAACCACTTTCAGATACTGCAGCTTCATGGTAATTCCCTATCGTCAAAAAATAGCGGATGCTTGATTGTTTGTTGTTATTGGTACCGGCCGAGCGGTAAGAAGCGCGCTCATAACACTATCCATCTTTATAACGTTATGACGCCTTTTCGGCATCGACCGAAAGGACTATTTGGCGATGGGTAGTCTCGATATATTGTTGATAACAAAAGGATTAAGGTGGCAGAGATCGTTTTGGGGCGGACTGAACCAAAAACAAAAAACCCGGACAGTGCCGGGCTTTTTATGCTGATGGATGCTGTCGATCAGAATTTTTTGTCGAATGAAATGGCGGCAATGTAGGCTGTGGTTTCGGTTTCAAACGGCATGGAATAGTAGGGGTTATAAACTACATCCCCTTCCTGGCAGGTGTTGGCATTCTTGGACTCGCAGGCATCGATGCTTTGTTCAGAGTAAAGAATACCAAAGGCTGCATCAATGCGCGTGGTGTTGCTCATCTGCCAGCCGAAACCAGCTGTGAACAGGTCCGCGTCTCCTATTGGGAAAAGCAGGTCTGCTGAGGAGCTGGGTATGGCGCCTTCACGGGGTTCATAGCCTGCCCGTAGAACCAGGTTGTCGTTCCATTGGTATTCGGCACCAATGGCAACGGACCAGGTATCTTCATAGGCGCGGCGAATGCGCATTTCGTCCGGGTCGGCGTTGTCTTTAACATCAAAACCACCGGCCACGGTATAAATTACGCTGGACAGGTTAAGAAAATCGACGTTGTTGCTGAATTCAAATTTGAGTTCATCCCATACGCTGTATTCTACCCAGCGCACGTCAAAGTTTATTTTCAGATTCGGCAATACTTTGATGGAGGTGCCGAAAGCGATGTTTTGCGGCATCAGGTATTCCAGTTCAACTGTGCCTTTTTCCACTTCCGTGGCGTTAAAGGCAGCTCCACCGAAAGCGCCCAGGGCACCACCCAGGGGCGCAAGCCCTTCGGTGGTCAGCATGAACTCTTCCGTGTTCTCCATTTTGTAGTCACCGGAGAGTTGCGAGGTGGTTTCACTCTGATAGAGGAAGCCGAAAGAGAGCCAGTCGTAGGGTTCGTAAAGGATACCGAAATTAAACCCAACCGACAGGAAGTCTTCCATCTCCATGGAAAGTCGCCCCACGGTGTCGTAGGGCTTGATGATATTCAGGTCATCAGGCAGGGGTAGCTCGTTGACGCTATCCAGAAACTGAGTTGTTTCCAGTGGAGCCCGAATGTAGGTGTCCAGTGCCATGCCCTGGTAAGAAAAGTTGATTCCGACCCCGAAAGACAGTCGATCGCTGACCGGAATGGCCACCGTGGGAGAGAAATAGGTTAAGCGGGTGACGCCTACGTTGACGCCCTGATATGCGCCGGGATCACCGATGCCGTCTTTTGGGTCTCCGTCCTTGCGGGTATAACCGATGCCCTGGGGTGAATACACGGCTGTACCAAAGGTCCAGCCCCGGGCAGGGTCTTCGAATGCGATACCGCCGGCCGGAAACGCCAGGATGGGGACCTCGGTGAAGCCCACGAACGGCAACATCAGGCCGGGGCCATCAATACTGGTGCTGGTATTGGCAATGGGGTCGATGCCCCAGCAGTTATCGAGCTCTTCCTGGGTGGGTACTGCGCCACCACTGCATTGGGGCTTGTTGGGGTTGCCATTGTTGCCCTGATAATAGACCTCTTTAATGGTATTGGTTGGTCGGGTTGGTTCCCCGATATCACCATCAATGGTCATATGGGCCGCCAAAACCTTGAGGTTCATCTGGCGACCTTTGATTTTGGCAAGGCCCGCAGGGTTGAAGTGAATGGAGTCAATGCCCGGTGGATCAGCGGTAACCGCATTTCCCAATGCCAGTGCCTTGGGGTTGCCGATGGTTACGTTATGCAGCAGCTGGGCAGTGGCGCCACTGCTGAAAGAGACAGCGGCGGCCAGCGCCAGGTAGCGAGCGTGTTTTGCGTACATAGGTGTTTTCTGATCCAAGTTTAGGTCTTTATCCATCTAGTGTATTCCCGCTCTTCGGCATTATTCCCATAGTGCCTCGAGGTGGAACCCCCTCACTTTCGTTAATTTTTATTGGATTATAAAATGTATTATTCTTTATCGCGCCAGGCTTTGAATGCGTCATAAAGGCTCTTGTGTTGTTTCGCGCTTTCGGCCTCTTTTTCATCATCAAAAGTCTTGATTTCACGCTCGAACTTGATGTCGTCCACTTCTTCCAGATAGCTTTCATCGGTTTCGAGTATGGAGCTGACGGTATCGGTCGGGCTATCAAGCCAGCTATTCAGTGTTTGTAAATCATCGGGCGACAGAACACCAGCCGCTTTCTTGAGCTTTAATGTGTTAAGAATGTAATCGTAACGTGAAGTAGCATATTCTTTGCGCGCCTGAAACACCTTGCGCTGTGCCGTCAGGGCATCGGACATGGTGCGAATACCATCCTGCCAGCCTTGCTTGATGGCTTTCAATGAGCTGTTGTTGGACTTTACCGCCCGCAGCCGGGCCTGGACACTGGCGACATTGGCATTGACCTGGGTGTGATATTGTCGCGTTTCGCGCAGGGCGTTACGCATGGCCAGGTCAACATTATGGCGGGCCTCCTGAACCTTATAATCCGCTTCCCGCACCTGAGATGAGGTAATACCGCCGGAGTAAAGGGGAACGGATACCCGTACACCGAAGGTGGTGGTGTCTGAGGAGGGCGTGAAACCGCCACCCACATCGCGGTGTTCGTACTTCAGAAACAGGTCCGCGGTGGGGGCATGGCCGGATTTCTTCTCTGAAAGCTCCTTCTCGGATGCTTCCTTGGCATATTGAGCGGCAATGAGTTGATAGTTGGTGCGTTTGGCAAAATCTTCCCATTCGGCTAACGCGAAAGGCTGAGGGGGCTCAATGGGAATGTCTTTGGGGAGGGGGTTAACAATATCGATGTAAATGCCGGTGAGCATGGCCATGTTCTCTTTCACTACGTCCACCTGGCTTTCCGCCACAATCACCGCCGCCTTGGCGATGTCATGCTGGGCCTGCAGTTCAAACACGTCCGTATCGCGCATCAGGCCCAGTTTGTATCGGTTCTTGATTTCCGTGAGCTGAGTGCGCAGGGTTTTTTCTTCGGACTGTGCCAGGCGCAGCTCTTCCTGTGCCCGCAGTACTCCGAAATAGGCTTCCGCGGAACGGATCATCAGCTCCTGCTGGCTGAACGCCAACTCGGCCTTGGCGGCGTTATCCAGGCTTTTGGCGCGTTTATAACGGTGCCAGCGATCCATGCGCACCAGTGGTTGGGCGATGGTCAGATCATAGATGGTGGCATCGTAGTCTTCGCGGGTGGAGGTGCTGCTGGTACACAGGTCCAGGAACTCGTCGGTGGTTGAGACATTGTTGAGACCAGCACAAATTACGGCCTCGTTGACACCACCACCGCTAAAGCCACCATCAAACACCGGGGTTTCGCTTTCATAATATTGTTTACCCCAGGTGCCGTTCAGATCCGCAGTGGGGAGCAGGGAGCCATAGGCTTGCTCCATCTTTTCGCGGTCAGCCAGGTATTTCTGTTTTTTGGCCGCCCATTCCGCATCGTTTTTACGGGCAAGCGCGAAGATTTCCTCAAGATTCTCAGCGAAGAGATGAGGGCTCAGCAGGCAAAGGATAACCAATAGAAGGCGAGATACCGCAGGTTTAATTCTCATATATTTCTAATAGTTGTTTGTTATGCTTAGTATTTTTTGTGGGTCACTGTACGCCAGAAACGTGCTAAAGGAAAGCCTTGCAGGTGGCTAATCCCGGCGGGCCCCGCATTTGGTACAAATGTGGGCAGAAGTCCCAATTCTTTTAGCATCATATAAAAAATGACCGTCAATTCAGATGAGTTCCTTGTGATACTTTGTTAAGCAGCGGTAAAGCAATGTAAACAAACGTTTGAATGATGCATCCGGTTATAAATTTACAACACAATAAAACCATATCTCATTGATTTAACGGAATTTATTATGGTATACCTGTTTTTGTGGGTATGTATACGCTTGGTCTATCTTTGATAAAAAATGCGAATTTGAATAAAGTATCGAAACCACCTTAGTTCTATAATTAAAAAATCCGGTGGCTTCTCGCCTTTTTTATCTCGGCTTACCTTTTCTGAGGGATTTGGGGAAGGGATCGCAATGGATTCGCAAGTCAGGTAAACGTGCCTATCAAGCCTTTAGGGTGTGATCGCATAATAAGAATAAACAAGCAGGAAATGTCTGTATGTCGCAAGAAGTTGGGCCTATCTCCTTCAATCCTTCACATTGTTCCAATTTGGTTGAGCTGCTGGAAGCACGTGCCGGTCTGCACCCGGACAAGATCGCTTTCACCTTTCTGCCCGATGGTGAAGATCAGGGTATCAGAGTTACCTACGCGGAATTGAGGGATCAGGCGCGTTCTGCAGCGGTGCGCTTCGCTGCCGTTGCCAAGCCGGGGGACAGAGCCCTGATGCTTTTTCCATCGGGTTTGGAGTTTATATTCGCGTTCTTTGGCTGTATTTACAGCGGCGTCATCGCCGTGCCGGCCTATCCACCCCGTCGCAACCAGAACCTGGGGCGCTTGAAAGCGATCATTGATGATTGTGTGCCCAGCTTTGTGTTAACCACCTCAAAGGTGCTGACCATTGCTGAACCGCTGTTTGCAGAAACCGAAGGGCTTACCGAACTGGAGTTTCTGACGGTGGATCTGGATCAAGCCGACACGGCTGCCCGCTGGCAGGCGCCGGAATTGTCGGCCGAAACACTGGCCTTTCTGCAATATACGTCGGGTTCCACCGGCAATCCCAAAGGGGTGATGGTGAGTCATGGCAACCTGATCTATAACGAAGCCATGATCACAGCGGCCTTTAAGAGTCATGATGAGGATGTTTCGGTAAGCTGGTTGCCCATGTTCCACGATATGGGGCTGATCGGCACGACGCTGCAACCACTGTTTGTGGGTGCCACGTCGGTGTTTATGTCACCGGCTTCTTTCCTGCAAAAGCCTTATCGCTGGCTTAAGGCCATCAGTGATTATCGAGGTACGGCCATTTGTGCGCCTAACTTTGCCTATGAACTCTGCGTTAATCAGATTACCGATGAGCAAAAGGCGACGCTGGATTTGTCCAGTTTGCGTATTGCGCTCTCCGGTGCCGAGGCGGTGCGCCCGGAGACCCTGGAAAATTTCATAGCGGCATTTCAGGTTTGTGGTTTTAAGCGGCAAGCGTTCACACCTACGTTTGGTTTGGCTGAGGCCACATTGATGGTGAGCTGTGCCCGTGAAGAAAACCGGCCGCTGTTCAAGGAAGTGGATGCCGCTGCACTGTCGGAGAATAAAATCGCGGCGCCAACCAGCAGTGATAAGACCATGCGCCTGGTTTCCAATGGTGTTGCGCCGCTGGATGCAAAGGTTGCCATAGTTGACCCTGCCACAAAGCGCGTGCTGGCCGAAGGGCAGGTGGGGGAGATTTGGTCCAAGGGTGATCACATCGCCAAGGGCTACTGGCGCAATGAAGCGGCAACGGAGGAAACTTTCCGGGCCTACACCGCTGATGGTGATGGTCCTTACATGCGTACCGGTGATCTCGGGTGCCTGATCGACGGTGAGCTGTACATAACTGGCCGGCAAAAGGATGTCATCATCATTCGCGGCCGCAATCACTACCCGCAGGACATTGAATTTACCGTACAGCAGAGTCACGTGGCTCTGAAATCCGATGCCGGAGCGGCTTTCGCGGTGGAGATTGACGGTGAAGAACGCCTTGTCGTAGTGCAGGAAGTGGAGCGTAAATACCGCATGCGCCTGGTGACGGAAGTGGTCAGCGCTGCTATCCGGCAGGCAGTGGCGGAAAATCACGAACTTCAGGTGCACACCATCGTGTACCTGAAGCCTGGTGCGATCCTTAAGACCTCCAGCGGTAAAATTCAGCGCAGCGCCAATCAGCGGGCGTTTCTGGAAGATTCACTGCAGCCGATTGCGGTCAGTGCCCTGAATGCTGTGGAGCAGGGCGCAGAGGAAAAGAAAGAGATAGAAGCCGCGCTGGATCTCAGTAAAGCTCAATGGCAATCCCTGCCGGAGGCGGAGAAAGAACCGCGCCTGATGCTTTACCTGAAAGCGGCGATCGCCAGCGAGATTGGTGAGAAAATTGATCGTATCAGTGACGATGTCAGCTTGATGGGGCTGGGCATTGATTCCCTGCAAATTACTCAGTTGTTCACTCGTCTGCGGGATCGGTTTGAAATCAATCTGGAATTGCCGGCTTTGTTCGATGCCAGGGATTTCCGGGCCCTGGCCTCCACTCTGGCAGATGCCATGGCCGGAGCGGCAGGCTCCAGTTTACCACCCCTGCAAGTGGTAGAGCGCACTGAACTGATGCCCATGTCGTTTTCCCAGAAACGCATGTGGTTTATGGATAAGCTGCGTGAAAACAACGTTGCGTACAATCTCCCTTTCGCACTTAAAATCCAGGGTGCGCTTGATGTCGGGGCGGCTGCCAAAGCTTTTGAGAGC
The DNA here is from genome assembly GCA_002471665.1 of Gammaproteobacteria bacterium UBA7310. GTDB lineage: Bacteria > Pseudomonadota > Gammaproteobacteria > Pseudomonadales > Ketobacteraceae > Ketobacter. The sequence goes on along the minus strand of DKQK01000069.1, from coordinate 239,097 downwards.
ATGATTTTCCGCCATGAAATATTGCGAACCGTGTACGTTGAGCAGGATGGTCACGCCTATCAAAAAGTACTGCCGGCACCCAGGTGGGGATTCACGGCAGAAGATCTGACCTATCTTAAAGAGCCCGCTTTAGGTAAAGCCATCCAGGATCGTATTGATGGTGAGGCACGCAAACCTTTTAATCTGGCCACCGGCCCGGTTATTCGTACCCACCTGTTGCGCCTGCCGGATCAGGAGGCGGATGCGCTGAAAGGGCGCGCTGCAGAGCAGTATCTGTTGCTGGTGACGATGCATCACATCGCAGCCGATGGCTTTTCCCTGAAGGTGATCACTGACGAAATTTCCCATGCTTATGAGGAGCAGGTGACGGCAGAGCCCTCCAAGCTACGGGAGCTCACGGTTCAATACGCGGATTTTGCCCACTGGCAAAAGGAGTTGTTTGATAGCGGGCTATTGAACAAGCAGTTGGATTATTGGTTGGCGCATTTGCGTGGTGTGCCGGTACTGGATCTTCCGCTGGATCATCCGCGGCCACCGGAACAGAGCTTTAACGGCAGCAACTACTATTTCCAGATTCCCAAAGAGCAGGTGCAGGCACTCAAACAGTTGAGCCGAACGCAAGGCGTGACACTGTATATGTCGCTGCTGACTTGCTTCAATGTGCTGTTGCATCAGTACACTCAGAGCGAAGACATTTGCGTGGGTACGCCCATTGCGAACCGAACCACACCGGAACTGGAAAAGCTGATCGGCTTTTTTGTCAATACGCTGGCGTTACGCACCGATCTGTCAGGCAACCCCAGCTTCGTGGACTTGATGCAGCGGGTACGCAAGGTTACTCAGGGAGCTTTTGCCAATCAGGAGATGCCGTTCGAACGTGTAGTCGAACATCTGGGTGTATCACGTGACCTGAGCTATTCGCCGGTATTCCAGGTTATGTTCGTATTACAGAACAGCACCATCGATGAAGAGTTCAACCTGGCCGGGGTTAATGTGGAAAGCCTGCATACAGCACCGGGTACCTCCAAGTTTGATATGACGCTGGAGTTGTCGGAGGAATCCGGCATCTTGCAGGGTGACCTGGAGTATTCCACAGACTTGTTTGAAGAAGAGACCATCGTGCAGATGATGGAGCACTTCCAGCAATTGATACAAAGCGCCGTTGAGAATCCGACGCAACCTATTGGTGGCATTAACATCCTCACCAAAAGCGATAAAGACAAGCTTTTAATCGAGTATAACTCGACGGATGTTGATCACCCGCTCACAGACTGCATTCACTCCCTGTTTGAAAATCAGGTGGCCAAGGACAGTGATGCTGTGGCTTTGGTGGATGGGCAGGAGCGGCTCACCTACGGGGAGTTGAATGAGCGCAGTAATCGTTTGGCCCATCACCTGATTCATCTTGGAGTAACCCGGGAAACTCTGGTGGGTGTCTGCATGGCGCGGGATGCCGATATGGTGGTCGCGTTACTGGCAATACTCAAATCCGGTGGCGCTTATGTGCCCATAGATCCCAACTATCCGGCCGATCGGGTGGCTTACATGCTGGCCGACGCCAGTGCTCCTTTGGTGATTTCCCACAGTTCTCTAGATGGTATGCTGCCCCCCGCCAGTGAAAATTTTCAGCCGGTGTTTGTTGACCGGATAGGGCCGCAGTTAAGGGATTGTGCCAGCAATAACCCCCAACTGGATATCGCTGCCGATCATCTCGCCTATGTCATTTACACCTCCGGTTCTACCGGCAAGCCTAAAGGGGTGATGATCAGTCATGGGAATGCCAGCGGGTTGATTCATTGGGCGCAAGGCGTCTTCAGTGAAGAGGATCTTTCCGGAGTACTGGCGGCAACCTCCATTTGCTTTGACCTTTCAGTGTATGAACTGTTTGTGACATTGTCTGCGGGAGGCAAGATTATACTTGCTGACAATGTGTTGGCGTTGCCCACCCTGCCGGCAAAAAGCGAGGTGGTATTGGTGAATACAGTGCCTTCCGCCATTGCTACTCTGCTGCGGGAAAACGGGATCCCCGACAATGTGAAGGTCATCAACCTGGCCGGTGAAGCCTTGGCCGCGAGCCTGGTGGATGGGCTTTATCAGAATACCTGTGTGGAGCGGGTGTACGATTTATATGGCCCTTCCGAAGACACCACCTATTCCACGTTTACATTGCGGGAAATCGGCAAGGCCGCCACCATCGGCCGCCCGATCGATAATACTAAAGCCTACATCCTTAACCAGCATGGTGCCTTGGTGGCGCCGGGGCTGGCCGGTGAACTTTATCTTTCCGGTACCGGGGTGACTCGCGGTTATCGCAATCGTGAAGATTTAACCCAAGAAAAATACCTGCCCAACCCGTTTGAGAATGATCCGAAATACGCCCGCATGTATCGCACCGGGGATCTGGTGCGGTATATGGATAATGGCAACCTGGAGTATCTGGGCCGCATAGATCACCAGGTCAAAGTGCGTGGTTTCCGCATCGAACTGGGGGAGATTCAGTCCGTCCTGAACTCGGTGGACGGGGTACAGGACAGTCTGGTGCTGACCCGGGAAGATGCCGCCGGCGCCAAATGTCTGGTGGCGTATCTGGTGGCGCCGGAGGGCAACCAATCGGAGCTAATGCAGCAGGCGCGGGCTGTGATTCGGGCTCAATTACCGGAATATATGTTGCCATCGGCGTTTGTGATTCTGGAAGCCTTTCCATTGACACCCAACGGCAAGGTGGATCGTGCCCGCCTGCCGGTGCCGTCCATTGAAGACCTGATCGGCGATCAGTTTGTTGAACCGCGAACTGAGAATGAGCGCAAGATGGCGGCTATCTGGCGCCATGTGCTGAAGCTGGACAAAGTGGGTGTGACCAACAATTTCTTTGAGCTGGGCGGTCATTCACTGCTGGCCACTCAGTGCATATCACGCATTCGTGAGGAGTTTGGGGTGGAGCTGCCCGTGAAGCTGTTGTTCACGACGCCCACCATTGAGTCTTTATGCCTGCAGTTGGATAACCTGGAGAATCTGGCGGATCTGATGCCGCCACCGGTTAAATCCATTGATCGCAATGGCGAACTACCCTTGTCGTTTGCACAGATGCGTTTGTGGTTCCTGAATCAACTGGAATCGGGCAAATCGGAATACAACATCAGTACCTCGTACAATATGCCCGCTGCCATTCGTTTGAGCGGCAAGCTCAATGTCAGCGCATTGCGTAAAGCATTTCAGCAGTTGGTCGCACGCCATGAAGCGTTGCGTACCTCGTTCCTGATCGACGATGGCCAGGCAACGCAGGTGATTCGTGAGCCCACAGACTGGTTCATGGATGTCAGGGACTTGCGCCACCTGGATGCGGAAGAGCGTGAAGCGGAAGTGATTCACCTGGCAGAAGATGAAGCAACGCGTTCCTTTGACCTGGTGCTGGGCCCGTTGAACAAAGCCCGGCGAATTCGTCTGATGAGAACCCGTCTGCTGCAGACTACAGATCAGGAACACGTACTGCTGTTGACCATGCATCACATCATTTCCGATGGCTGGTCGCTTGGCATTCTGATTGATGAAGTAGGGGCGTTGTATCGCTCGATTGTTTCCGGTGCAGCCCATAATCTGGATGAGATTAAAATACAATACGCGGATTATGCAACCTGGCAGCGCAATTGGATGGATGGCCCGGTGTTCGAGCATCAGTTGTCGTACTGGCGTGGCCAGCTGGCGGGTGTGCCTGTTCTGGAGTTGCCCACGGATCGGCCCCGTCCCGCACTGATGACCTTTAACGGCAGTTATGAGCCGGTGCGGATCAATTCAGTGTTGACGCAGCAGCTCAATGCGTTGAGTCGCGAGCAGGGTGTGACCCTGTTTATGACGTTGCTTTCGGCTTTTTATACCCTACTGTACCGTTATACTGGGCAAACCGATATATGCGTGGGAACACCGGTAGCCAATCGGGCCCTGCCGGAATTTGAAAAACTCATCGGCTGTTTTGTCAATAGTCTGGCGTTACGGGTCGATATGGATGACGATCCTAAATTTATCGACCTGTTGTCACAGGTGCAGGACGTCACGCTATCGGGCTACAGTCACCAGGATTTGCCGTTTGAGCGCTTGGTGGATGCCTTGGGTGTGTCCCGCGATAAAAGTCATTCTCCGCTGTTCCAGGTGGTGTTTACACTGCAAAACGCATCCAACACCCTGAATGTGCAGATGCCGGATGTGAATGTGGAGATGCTGCCTTCGGTGGCCAAAACTTCCAAATTTGATCTTACCCTGAATCTGGAAGAAGGCCCTAACGGGCTGGAAGGGATGATCGAGTACAACACAGACCTGTTTGACCGGGACACCATTCACCGCATGGTGGGTCACCTGGAGCAGATTCTGAATGTGGTTGCGCAGCATCCCCACAGTCGCCTTTCCGAAGTATCGTTGTTGAGTGATCATGAAAAGCAATTGGTGCTGCACGAATGGAACCATCAGCCGCAGCATTATGAGTTTCAGGATACCATTCATCAGCGCTTCGAAAACATCGTGCAGCGCTTCCCCGATAAGGCCGCTGTGGCGATGGATGGTGTCAGCCTCACCTACGCTGAACTGAATGCCAGGGCGAACCAGCTTGCCTTCTACCTGAAGCAGCAGGGGGTTAAGTCCAACGACTTGGTAGGCATCTGTCTGGAGCGCTCACTGGATATGGTGGTTTCCATTCTGGCGGTGCTGAAGGCCGGTGGTGCCTACGTGCCGCTGGATCCCGGCAACCCCGAAGAACGCCTCCGCTTTATACTGGAAGACGCCAAGGTGGCATTACTGATTACCGAGTCGGCGGTAGTGGATACCGTACCGGCAGGGGACTTCACAGCGGTAATTCTGGATCAGGTTGAGGGCATGCTGGCAGAGCAGCCGAGCACCAATCCGCAACCGGAATCCGGGCCTGATGACCGTGCCTATGTCATTTACACGTCGGGAACCACCGGTAAACCGAAAGGGGTGCTGATTCCGCATTCCAACGTGATTCGGCTGTTCACTGCAACGGATCAATGGTTTGGATTCAATGATCAGGATGTGTGGACGCTGTTTCATTCCTTTGCCTTCGATTTTTCCGTGTGGGAATTATGGGGCGCACTGTTCTATGGTGGCCACGTCATAATCGTGCCCAGCAAGGTAGCCAAATCGACGGAAGATTTTTATCAGCTGGTGTGCGATGAAGGTGTAACTGTATTGAACCAGACACCCTCGGCTTTCACGCAGTTTATCAAAATGGATGAGTACAGCCGGGATGGGGTGGCGCGTGCGTCCAGTCCGCTGGCGTTGCGATGTGTGATTTTTGGCGGTGAGGCCCTGGATTTTTCTGCTCTGCAGAAATGGAGTTCGCATTATGGTCTGGATCAACCTCAATTGATTAACATGTACGGTATTACCGAAACCACGGTTCATGTTACTTACCATCGAATCACCGTCGATGACCTGGATCGACGCCAAAGCCTGATTGGCCGCCCCATTCCGGATCTGGATTTGTACATTCTGGACCAACACTTGAACCCGGTTCCGGTTGGTGTGCCTGGCGAGCTCCATGTGGGCGGGCAGGGGCTTGCTCACGGTTATCTTAACCGTGACGATCTGACCGGGGAGCGGTTTGTTGAATCCGAATTCAGTTGCAGTGTGGATCGCGCCTCAGGCTTGTATGGACGCTTGTACAAAACCGGTGATATCGGCCGCTACCTACCCAATGGTGTGGTGGAGTACATGGGCCGTGCCGATGATCAGGTGAAGATCCGTGGTTATCGAATTGAACTTGGTGAGATTGAATCAACCATCAGCCAACACGCGGATGTGCGGGAAAGTGTGGTGCTGGCACGTGAAGATGTACCGGGCGATCGGCGTTTGGTTGCGTATGTGCAGAGCGATGTGGCCATTGATGCTGCTGAATTGAAGGCGTACCTTGCCCAGTCGTTACCGGATTACATGGTGCCCAAGGCCTATGTTGTGCTGTCTGAATTTCCGCTTACTCCCAACGGTAAGATTGATAAGCGCAGTTTGCCTGCTCCCAGTGACGGTGCCGTTTCCAAGAATGAGTTTGTTGCGCCCCGAAATGACACAGAAGAAACGCTGTGCCAAATCTGGGGAGAGGTGCTCGGTTTGGAGCGGGTGGGTGTGACGGACAACTTCTTTGATTTGGGCGGCCATTCCCTGCTGGCGACGCAAGTGGTTTCCCGTGTGCGGGAACACTTTAATGTGGAGCTGGCGTTGAGTGCTCTGTTTGAGGAACCCACCATTGAAAATATTGCTTTGCACTTGTTGCAGGCAGAACTGGCTTCTGCGGATGATCTCGAGATGGCTGACCTGCTCGCGGAAATCGAGGGGCTGTCCGAAGATGATCTGAAGAATCTCTGAGACGTTTCACTTGCAAAGAAAGATGATGATGTCGCAAAAACTGATTAAATATAAGGCAGGCCATTGGGTCTGCCTTAGCTGGTTTATTAACTACTAAAATAAAGAACTGGTACATAAATACAGTGTGTTTCAGGTTGATTTTTAATCAGCAGTGCAGGATCACTGAAATACCAATAAAAATGGGCTAATCATTTAATGACAGACAAGAAGTTACTGAGCCGCCTGGCCAGCCTGACTCCGGAGCAACGGGAAGCGTTGCTGAAGCAACTGAAAAAGAAAAAATCAGAAGGAGCAGAACCCAGGAAGGACACTATTACGCCGTTTGAGCGCAGGGGAAATGATCGCGTTGCCATGTCCTATGCGCAGCAGCGGCTATGGTTTATCGATCAATTGCAGTCCGGAAGTGCCAGTTACAACATTTCTGCGGCGTTGCGCTTGAAAGGTGCTTTGGATGTTGAAGCTCTGCGTATGAGCTTTGACGATATTGTGCGCCGCCATGAGGTATTGCGAACCACTTTTGTCTCGGAAGAAGGTCAGGGGCGTCAGGTCATCAACGAGCATCAGCGTTGGGAATTGCCGACCATCAGTTTGGAGCCTTTGTCGACAGAGGAGCAGGAAGAGGTCATTAAAGCCCGGTTCAAGGGGGATGCCCATACCTCATTTGATCTGATCAACGGGCCTCTGTTGCGTACGCGATTGATCCGTCTCAGCAGTACCGAGCACGTTATCATCGTCTCCATGCATCATATTATTTCCGATGGCTGGTCGATGGGGGTTTTCATCCGGGAAATGGCGCTGCTGTACGATGCCTATCGTCAGGATAAAGCCTCGCCTTTACAGGAACTCGACATACAGTATGCCGATTACTCATTATGGCAACGGGAATGGCTTGCCGGTGAGCGACTGGACCGGCAGCTCAGTTACTGGAAAACCCGTCTGGATGGTGTTCCGGTACTGGAATTACCGACGGATTTTCCCCGCCCTCCGGTTCACAGCTACGACGGTCACAACCAACCGTTTCAACTCAGCCGCGAATTGACCGCAGCCCTCAATGACCTTGCGCGGCAGCAGGGTGTAACGTTGTTTATGGTGTTGCTGGCAGGCCTGCAGGTCTTGTTGCATCGCTACAGTGGACAGGATGATATCTGTGTGGGTACACCCATCGCAGGTCGTATTCGTCCGGAAGTTGAAAAACTCATCGGGTGTTTTGTCAACACGCTGGCTATCCGCAGTGATCTTAAAAATAATCCGAGCTTTCTTTCACTGTTGAAGCAGGTGCAGCAAAATCTGACCGGCGCATACGATCACCAGGATATTCCATTTGAACGCCTGGTGGATGAGCTGGGTGTAGCCCGTGAGATGAGCCACACGCCACTGTTCCAGGTGATGTTCGTGCTGCAGAATGCCACCAATACCGGTTCGTTTTCATTGCCAGGGTTAGAGATAGAGTTATTGCCGGAGGAGTCTGAAACCTCCAAATTTGATATCACCATTAACATGCGCGAAGAAAACGGGCAGTTGAAAGGTGATTTTGAATATCGCACGGATCTGTTTTTGGGCCAAACCATCGGGCGCATGCTTGGCCACTTCAGCCGGATTCTGGCCCAGTTGGCGGAGAACCCTGAACAAGGGGTGGATGATGTGGATTATCTGCCAGCCAACGAAAAACAACAGTTACTGCAGCAATGGCACTGCACCGTCACATCCTATGAGCGTGATTCTGATGTGCTGGATGTTTTCCAGCAGGTGTGTGAAGAACATGCCCAGAGGGTGGCAGTGGTATCCGGCGAAATCAGTTTGACGTATGCGCAACTGAATAACATGAGCGGACACGTCGCCCATGCGTTGCAGGAAAAAGGCATTCGGCCGGGAGATCGGGTAGGGCTGTGTGCTGACCGTAGTGCGGAAACCATTGCTGCCATACTGGGTATCATGAAAGCCGGCGCTGCCTACGTGCCACTGGACCCGGCTTATCCGGAGGACCGGCTGCGCTACATGTTGGAGGATACCCGCGCTCCTTTGGTGGTGGCGCATGGTCATTTATTTCCGAAGTTGCCATTGGAAGAAAGCAGGATCCTGCTGTTGGACGGCTTTCAGGCGTTGACCGGTCCGGTAGCGGATCTCGGCCTGCGGGTGGGGCCGTTAGCACCGGTTTATGTGATGTATACATCGGGCTCTACCGGCAAGCCGAAAGGCATTGAGGTGGTGCACCGTAATGTGGTCCGCTTGGTGCGAAACACGGATTTTATGGCAATGGACGAGTCGTTGTCGTTTCTGCAGTATGCGCCGATCTCATTTGATGCAGCCACCCTCGAGATCTGGGCGCCGCTACTCAATGGCGGCAGAATTGTGGTCGCACCCAGTGGCCAGTTAACGCCTGATGAAATCGGCGAGGTTATTGAGAAAGGCGGGGTCAATGCGGCCTGGTTCACTGCCGCGCTGTTCCACTTCATAGCTGAGTATCACTTGGCGGTGTTAAAACCACTCAAGCAATTGCTGGCTGGTGGTGATGTGTTGGCACCCAAGCTGGTACGGAAAGTGTTGGAGGAGATTCCCGGTCTGGCGCTGATCAACGGCTATGGTCCCACTGAGAACACTACGTTCACCTGTTGTTTCAGAATGCAGTCAGTGGCGGATGTGCGTCATTCCGTACCCATTGGCCGGCCCATCGCAAATACGTCCGTATACGTGTTGGATAAACGTATGCAGCCGGTCCCAATCGGTGTGCCCGGTGAACTTTACACAGGTGGCGATGGCGTTGCCAATGGCTATCTGAATCGTGACGAACTGACCGCTGACGTTTTCGTCAGTGATCCTTTCTCCAAGCGCAGTGGGGCGCGTTTATACAAGACCGGCGATCTGGTGCGTTACTACGCTGATGGCAATATCGAATATCTTGGCCGTGTGGATCAACAGGTCAAGATTCGCGGCTTCCGTATCGAGCTGAGTGAAATCGAAGAGGCCATGGGTAAAATCAATACCATTCGCGAAGCGACGGTTATTGCAAGGGAAGACAACCCCGGCGTCAAGCGTTTGGTTGCCTATTTGGTGCCAGTGCAGAACGCCAACCCAACGACAACGGAACTCCGCTCTGAACTCAAGCAGATTCTGCCGGAGTATATGATTCCTTCTGCCTTCGTCACCATGGAGAGTCTGCCTGTTACCGCAAACGGTAAACTGGATCGGCGTGCACTGCCCAAGCCGGAGCTGGATCCGGATTCCGCCTTGAAGCGGGTTCCACCCCGAACAGAGAAAGAAATGATTCTGGTGGATATCTGGAAACAGGTATTGAATCTTGATGAGCTGGGGATTCGCGATAATTTCTTTGAAATGGGTGGTGACTCCATTCTCAGCATCCAGATTATCAGCCGCGCCAAAGTGGCCGGCCTGCATATCACCACGAAGCAGATATTCGAAAATCAGACCGTGGAAGAGCTGGCGGCGGTGGCCAGTGAGGTTGAGTCTCCGGTACTGGCGGAGCAGGGCTTGGTCGAAGGTGAGTTCCCGCTGTCACCGATTCAACATTGGTTTTTTGATCACCGCTTTGTTAACGAACATCACTGGAACCAATCAGTACTTCTGGATATCAGGCCCGAGAAAACGTTCTCCATCGATGAGCTGAGAAGCGCATTGCATGCACTGGTGTTGCAGCATGATGCGTTGCGCCTGAGGTTCGAACGCAGCGAGCATGGTGTGCGTCAGAGCTTTGCCCCGGCAGACGGGGTGGACACTCATCTGGCCCTGACTGAATATGATCTCAGCTCTGTTGCCGTGAGCGATGAAGAGCAGCGAATTACTGAACACTGTAACCAGATTCAGGCTTCCCTGGACCTGATACACGGGCCCTTGTTGGCTGCGGGATTGTTCACCTTGTCCGGTAATCGACGCAGACTTTTACTGGTGCTGCATCATCTGGTAGTGGATGGTGTGTCCTGGCGCATCCTGATTGAGGATTTTAATACCGCTTTGGAGAGTGCCCAGAAACAACAGGAGCCCAAGCTCGGCTATAAGACCACGTCCTATCGTCAATGGACCGAGGCATTGATTGAAGGCGTTCAGTTGGGGCACCTTAACAATGAAATCGATTACTGGGAAACAGTGATTGAAAAGGAAAAGCCCACCTTACCCATTGATTATCCGGGGGGCAGTGCCACCGTAGCGGAAAGTGTTACCTACTCCATTGGTTTGTCGGAACAGCTTACCCAATCGTTGCTGCGGGATGTACACCAGGCTTATCGCACTGAGATAAACGACGTTCTCCTTACCGCACTGGCCCGCTCTATTTCGGACTGGAGTGGGAACCTTGAGATTTATCTTGATCTGGAAGGGCACGGTCGGGAGTCGTTTTCCGAGAAGATTGATTTGAGCCGTACCGTGGGGTGGTTTACCTCGGTTTACCCGGTACGCTTGAAGTATGAAAATGGCCAATCGGTTCAGGATAATCTCAAATCCATCAAAGAGCAGTTGCGCCATATCCCGGGTAAGGGGTTCGGCTACAGCGCTTTGCGCTATCTGGCCAATGAAAAGCAGAACCGACTGTTACAGCAAGCACCTACTGCGGATATTGTTTTTAATTATCTTGGACAGTTCAGTTCCATCTTGGACAATAATCCCTGGTTTACCGTGGCAGAGCAAAGTCGTGGCCATGAGCATAGTCTCGAAAGCATGGCTCCCCATCCGCTCAGTATTAATAGCCACATAGTGGGCGACAAACTCCAAGTAGACTGGATCTACAGTCGTTCCATGTTTAAACCCGAGACCATCGAAAAAATTGCTGATAATTACATGGCGGCACTGGAGCAGATCGTACTGCATTGTGTGCAGCCTGATGTGTACGGTTATACCCCTTCTGATTTTCCTCTGTCAGGTTTGAACCAGGCACAGATTGACCGTTTGATTGGTGCGCAACGCAATATTGAATCGGTTTACCCCCTTTCTCCCATGCAGGAAGGCATGCTGTTCCATAGCCTGTTCGACAACGATGATGGCGTGTATTTCGAACAGCTCAGCGTAGAGGTGCTCGGTGGGGTTAATCGCGATACCTTAAAAAGTGCCTGGTGTGGTGTAGTGAACCGGCACCCGGCCTTACGCAGTGCTTTTGTATGGCAGGACATCGATCGGCCTTTGCAAATCGTCTATCAGGCCATTGATATGGAAATTGTTGAGCTTGACTGGCGTCATATGGGCGATGCTCAGGTGCAGGAACGCATGGAAACCTGGCTGGAGAAAGATCGGCAACGGGGCTTTGATTTTGAACGTCCCGGGCTGATGCGTCTGGCCTGGGTGGATCTGCCCGGTAACCGCTCACGCCTGATCTGGAGCTTTCACCACATTGTACTGGATGGCTGGTCTTTGCCTCTGGTGATGGGTGAGGTGTTCCAGACCTACGGGCTGCTGATGAAAGGGGAGGATGCGCGTTTACCCCAGGCCGGGTCCTATGAGGATTTTATCTCCTACCTGGAAACGGTGGACAAAGGCGATGCGCTGCAGTTTTGGAAGCTGTACCTGGCTGAGTTTGAAGCAGCAACCCCCTTGCCCAATAAACGTAACCTCAATACCGGTGGCGAGAAAACCTTTCTTGAAAACGAGCTGTTGTTGGATACGGCCTTTACCGGCCGTCTGCAGCAGTTTGCCAGAGATCAGCATGTGACATTGAACACTCTGTTGCAGGCGGCTTGGGGTGTGTTACTGGCGCGCTACAGTGGTGATCGTGATGTGGTGTTCGGCACCACGGTATCCGGCAGGCCTGCCGATTTGGCCAATGTAGAGAATATTGTGGGGTTGTTTATTAATACCCTGCCACTCAGGATCCATTTGGATAGCACCAGTACTATTTTGCCTTTGATTAAATCCATGCAGGACCAGCAGGTGGACCTGCGTCGGTTTGAATTTACCCCACTGGTTGATATTCACCGGGTATCGGATGTGCCCGGTGATCAAAGCCTGTTTGACAGTATTCTTGTATTCGAGAACTATCCTGTGGGGGAAGCGGTACACAGTGCTGATGAGTTGATTGATTTCGGACATATCACCACCATCGAGCACACCAACTTTCCCATGACTGTGATAGTGGAGCCCAGTGACCGACTGCGGGTGAAACTGTCTTATGATGCGTCATTGTTTGATTCCGCCACTATACAGCGGGTGCTCGATCACCTTAAGACACTATTGCACGGTATTCTGTCGCAGCCTGATGTGCCTCTCTTGCGTCTTCCCATGCTGAGTGAAGTGGAAAGGGCACAGGTGCTCCATGAGTGGAATCCCCCTGCGGCCAACTACCCCCGCAATTTATGTTTGCACCAGATCTTTGAGCGTCATGTCAAAGCGCACCCGGACCGTGTTGCCCTGATAGCCGGCACATCTGAGCTGAGCTATCGCCAACTTAACACCCGCGCCAATCGCTTGGCCCGCTATTTGTTGGATCAGGGTGTGACTGACGGCAGCTATGTCGGTATCGCTCTGGAAAGATCGGTGGATATGATTGTCAGTATCCTGGCTACGCTGAAGGCCGGTGGCGCCTATGTACCCCTGGACTCGGATTATCCTGTGGAACGGGTGGAATACATGCTGCAGGATACAAAGGCACCCGTGGTTATTTCTGATTCCCATTTGGCAGACAAGCTGACTACTATCCTCGGTGGGGGAGCACTGCAGACCAAGTTGGTGCTGCTTGATCAGGAAGCCACGCAGATTGAGTTGAAAAACGGCGAGAATTTGCTGCTGGGATTTTCTACAGATCCCGCCCGTCATGCGTATGTGATCTACACGTCGGGCTCCACCGGTCGGCCGAAAGGGGTACTGGTTAAACAGATCAGCGTGATACGGCTGGTGTTGGACAGCAATTTCTTCACGTTGGATGCCACCGATCGCGTATGTCACGTGTCCAATGTGTCGTTCGATGCTGCAATCTTCGATGTGTGGGCACCACTGTTGAATGGTGCGGCCATGGTGTTGTTCACCAAGGATCAGATTCTGAATCCCGACGCATTCCTGCGGGAGATGACCCGTACCGGGGCCAATACCTCGTTTATCACCACTGCGTTATTCAATATGTATATGGCCACGGAACAACGGATTATTTCCCGCTTTAAATATCTGATTGTCGGCGGTGAACCGCTGGATCCCAGTGTCATTCGATCTGCGATAAAGCAGTGTAAACCCAAGCACCTGTTAAACGGCTATGGCCCAACCGAAAACACTACGTTCTCTACTTTTAAGGACATAACCTTTATACCGGAAAATGCAACCAATGTTCCGGTGGGCCGGCCCATCAGTGGATCCACTGCCTATGTTCTGGATGAATTTTTGCAACCGGTTCCTGTGGGTGTCAAAGGTGAACTCTACGTGGGTGGCGACGGGGTTGCCGTGGGTTACCTTAACGACCCGGAACGCACGTCGGCATCCTTCCTGCCTGATCCGTTTTCTTCAAAATCCTCGGCCCATTTGTATCGTACGGGAGACATCGCCAGGTATAACGATGAGGGCGATATCGAGATCCTGGGGCGGGCTGATGATCAGGTTAAAGTGCGTGGATTCCGTATAGAGCTTAGTGAAGTTGAAGCCAATCTGAGCCGCATTGATGTGGTTCAGGATGTGGTAGTGATGGTGAAGCTGGACGCCGACAACCAAAAGCGTTTGGTTGCCTATGTGAAACTTGATGGCACCGGCGACGCACAGTCACTGCGGCAGATGGCTTTGGAATATCTGCCCAAGCATATGGTGCCGGCATCCTTTACTGTCCTCGAGCAGTTTCCATTAACCGCCAACGGTAAAGTGGATAAACGGGCACTTCCGGAGCCGGTGTTTGAAAAAGCCGGTGAATATGAGTACGTGGCTCCCAGAACAGATAAGGAAAAGGCGCTGGCCCAAATTTGGGAACAGGTTCTAAAAGCCGATACAGTGGGCGTCCATGATAATTTCTTTGAATTGGGCGGCGATTCGATTCTGAGTATTCAAATTATCAGTCGGGCCAAACGTGCAGGGATACACATTACCGCCAAGCAGATATTCGATTATCAGACCATCGCCGAGTTGAGCGAAGTAGCACGGGAGCTGCAGGATGTTGTGCTGGCGGAACAGGGGCTGGTTTCCGGTGAAATTCCTCTGACCCCGATCCAGCATTGGTATTTTCTGAATCAGAAAACGGATCTGCATCAATTTAACCAGTCGCTGCTGCTGCAGGTGGATAAGCGGGTGCAGGTGGAGCATCTGGAATCATGCCTTGAAGCTGTTCTCTATCAACATGACATGCTGCGGGCGCGATTCGTTGTTCAGGATTCACAGTGGGCTCAGCACTATAGCCACGTTGAGCAGCTTGAAACGTTGTTGGCAGAATCTTTTGAAGTTGTCAATTTGTCCGGGTTGCCGGGTAATTTACGTGCCGAGCAAATAGAGCACATCACCAATCAGGCGCAGTCGTCGTTGAACCTGAAGAACGGGCCGTTGGCACGTTTTATATACTTTGATTTGGGTGATTCAGAACCGGCTCGCCTCGCCATCATTGTCCACCATCTGGTGATCGATGTGTTTTCGTGGCGAATACTTCTGGAAGATCTGCAATCCGCCATTGCACTTGCTGTTCGCGGCGCCAAGATAGATTTAGGCGCCAAGACCACTTCGTTCAGGCAGTGGTCCGAGGCCCTGGCCCAGTGGGCACAATCCAGTGAGCTGGCAGATGATTATGCCTATTGGGACGCAGTCAGCGCCGGAGCAGACCATACCTTGCCTCAGGATTTTGTGGGAGCCAACAATGTCGGTTCAGTTGAAATGGTCGAGCGGGAGTTGTCGGAATCATTCACCGAACGATTGTTGAAGCAGTGCGGAAGGGCCTATCGGACGGAAATCAATGACTTGTTGTTGGCAGCGTTGTACCAGGCCCTGACCCAGTGGAGCGGACGCTCATCCTTGTCGGTTGATCTGGAAGGGCATGGTCGCGAGTTCATCAGCGAACAGCTTGATATTTCCAGAACGGTGGGTTGGTTTACCAGTATTTATCCCGTGCGCCTGAGTGGTCCCGGTGAATCTGTAGCTGAGACGGATATCGGCGCTGTTGTAAAATCTGTAAAGCAGGCTTTGCGTGATGTTCCCCATAAAGGAATCACCTATGGGTTGTATCGTTATCTCCGCTCTGGCAGCAGTGATACACAGCCGGCCTCTTTTTCTTCTTCTGCCATCAGCTTTAATTATCTTGGTCAGTTGGATCAGGTGGTGGAGCAGGGTGGGTTCCTAACTCAGGCCAGTGAAAAGACAGGTGATGAGATCTCGGCAAACGGTGAACGGCATTATCTGTTTGAAGTCAGCGCGCGTGTTCAGAATGGGCGCCTGGCGTTGGCCTGGCGTTATAGCAAGAACTGCCATGGGGCGGATACGGTTGCCCGCTTAGCCGACCAATATATGGAGCAGTTGCATGCCATTGTTGAGCATTGCAGCAGTGGTCATTTTGGCTATACCCCTTCTGATTTTCCTTTGGCAAACCTCTCGCAATCTGAGGTGGATCAGTTGGCTGACAGGCCGGGGATTGAGACCATCATGCCGCTTTCTCCGGTGCAGGAAGGGATGCTGTTTCACGCGCTCTATGAACCCGGGTCCTGGGTTTATTTCGACCAGATTATGGTGCCCATTAGCGGTCCGGTTAACGAAGAGGCCATGTTTGATGCCTGGCGAAAGGTCGTCTCACGGCATCAGATTCTGCGTACCGGCTTCGTTTGGGAAGGTCTTGCCAAACCGCTGCAGGTGGTTCTGGACAGTGTTGAACTTGATGTTCAGCGTTATGACTGGTCGGGGCTGGACTCGACTGTGGCACAGGCCAAATTTGAACGTCTGTTGTGTGATGACCGAAATCTTGGCTTTAATTTCAAGCGTCACGGCGTGATGCGCCTCAGCTGGGTGACGCTGCCGGACCATCAACATCAGTTGGTATGGAGTTTTCATCATATTCTGCTGGATGGATGGTCAATGCCGGTGGTATTTGGTGAGCTGTTTGCCACCTACGAATCAATTGTTGACGGTTCCGAGTTGGCACTGGCTTCGGCACCTCGCTATCAGGATTTTATCGGTTGGTTGCTCAAGCAGGATCAGCATGCAGCGTTCGAATTCTGGCGAAGTTATCTGGCGGGGTTCACGGCCACCACCCCTATACCGGTGCGTAATTCCGCTGCCATCGTTGATCTGAAGTCCCGAACCCAAGACAGCGCCGCGCGCTACCGCGAAATGGAAATCAGCATCAGTGGCAGTCTGTTAAAAGGATTGCAGGAGGTGGCCAAACGCTACCGTATTACCCTGAATCAAATATTGCAGGGTGTTTGGGCGCTGTTGTTGAATCGGTACAGTGGTGAGCAGGATGTTTTGTTCGGCACAACCGTATCGGGGCGGCCACCGGAGTTGCCCGGAATTGAGGTGATGGTTGGGTTGTTCATCAATACGCTGCCCATGCGCATGGAGATTAAACCGGGTGCTAATTTTATCGACTGGTTGCAGGAACAACAGACGCGCCAGTCCGAAGTTAAAAACTATGAATACAGCTCTCTGGTGGAAGTACATAAGGCCAGTGAGTTGAGTTCCAAGCAGGCCTTGTTCGAATCCATTTTGGTATTTGAAAATTACCCTATCGACGAAACACTGGAAGAAACACAGGCATCTCTCAGTATCGGAAACGTTGATGCGTTCCAGCAAACGAACTTTCCTCTCACGCTGATTGTAATTCCCGGTAAAGAGTTGGTGTTGCGCTTTTCCTTTGACAGTTTCCTGTTTGAACAAGACACCATCCACCGCATGTTAACCCATATCGAACATATGCTGTTGACAGTGCAGGGCGCTCCAGGTATTCGGCTTGCGGATATTCCGTTGCTGAGTATGCGCGAGGAACAACAACTTGTTCACAGCTGGAACGACACCGATCGGTTGTTTGCATCGGACTCCACCCTGGTGGAGTTGTTTGAGCAGCAGGTGGAAAAACGGCCCAACACCATTGCCTGGGAGTATGGCTTTCAGAAGATAACCTATGAACAGCTTAACCAGAAGGTTAATAAACTGGCGCGGTTGTTGATCGATAAAGGGGTCAGGGCCGGGCAGGATGTCGCCATCAGCTTTAATCGTTCTCTGGCCATGGTAGAGGCCATGTTGGCGGTGCTGAAAGCCGGAGCGGCCTATGTTCCAATAGACCCGGACTACCCCCAGGAACGCATTGAGCACATTGTAGAGGACACCAGCACCCCACTGCTGATTACCTTCGAAGATAATCTGGAGCGCATGCGCAGTATGACTGCTCAGGTGTCAACGACTGTATTGTCACTGGATGCGTTACTGGAACAAAGTGCCAATCTGTCTGATGATAACCCTGCTGTACGCCTGTCGCAAGGCAGTCGTTCCCGTGCGTATGTTATCTATACCTCGGGTTCCACCGGTAAGCCGAAAGGCGTGTGCGTACCCCAGGTGGCGGTGTCCCGATTGGTGTTGAATACGGATTACGTTGAGCTGACACCCGGACTCCGTATGGGGCATGCATCCAACGTGTCCTTCGATGCGGCCACCTTTGAGCTGTGGGGTGCCTTGCTGAATGGCGGCACCATTGTTTGTTTCGATCGTGAAACCACATTGGATGCCGGGCGATTCGCTGCGGCCATCGCTCAGGAACGCATTAACATTCTCTTTATTACCACTGCGCTGTTTAACGCGCTGACCAAAGAGCAACTGAGTGTGTTTTCCGGGTTGGACTATTGCCTGTTTGGTGGAGAAGCCTGCGACCCTAATCAGGTCAAGTCAGTGATCGATTCCGGAGTGGGACCAAAGCATTTATTGCATGTTTATGGCCCCACTGAAAACACGACGTTCTCTACCTGGTATGAGGTGAAGAATGTGCTGCCCGGCTCCACCACCATACCCATCGGACGCCCCCTGGCCAACAGCTCGCTGTACGTATTGGATGATGCCCTCAAACCCGTACCCATTGGTGTCAACGGCGAGATCTATGTGGGAGGCATGGGATTGGCGGACGGTTATCTTAATCGTGATGATCTGACCGCGTCCGCGTTTATCGAGCACCCGTTTAAACCCGGTGAGCGCCTGTATAAAACCGGTGACCTGGGGCGTCTGTTGGCTGATGGCGCATTGGAGATCTCAGGCCGTGTTGATGATCAGGTTAAGATTCGGGGTTACCGCATTGAGTTGGGTGAAATTGAGACTGCACTCAATCTTCTGGATTCCGTGCGCGAATCCACAGTGGTGGTACGGGCGCTGGCTAATGGTTCAAAGCAGCTGGTGGCGTATTGTGAAAAACAGCCGACGATGGAGCCACGATCCGTTGCCGAGCTGAAAGCCAAGTTAAAACAAAGCTTGCCCGACTATATGGTGCCCAGTGCCATCGTTATGTTGGACGCACTGCCACTGAACCCCAACGGTAAAGTGGATCGCCGCGCCTTGCCTGAGCCAACGCCAGAAGACTTCGTCGCCAACGAGTTTGTTGCGGCCCGCAACGAGACGGAAGCCGTGCTGGTGCAGATCTGGCAGGAGGTATTGGAACTGGATAAGGTTGGTGTATTCGATGATTTCTTCGATCTGGGCGGCCATTCATTGCTGATCAACAAAGTAGCCACAAGATTAAAACAAAAAACAGGTATTGAGTTGCCTTTGCGCACTCTGTTTGAAGTACCTACCGTAGCGGCTCTGGCTGAGATCATTCAGAGCCTGACCATTGCGCCGGCGGAGGTAACGGAGTTGAACGAAGACGACTATGAGGAAGGTTCTCTATGACAGTTTATGAGTTGATGGCCAAGATGGGGGCCGTGGGAATCAAGCTTTGGGTAGAAGAGGGCCAGTTAAAATTCAAGGCACCCAAAGGCGCACTGACGCCGGAGTTAAAGCAGAATCTCATTGACAATAAGCAGGCAGTCATCGATTTTCTCAGTGAAACCAAAGTGGTGGAATCCGGTGGTGGCGCCACTTTACCCAAGGTTGATCGGCAAGGTTTTATTCCGTTATCTCATGCCCAGCAGCGGCTCTGGTTTATTGAACAGCTGACGCCGGGCAGCAGTACTTTTCATATTCCGGCCGCCCTGTATCTTAGCGGTATCCTCGATGTGGAGGCGTTGCAGCGTGCCTTCCTGAAACTGATCCAACGACACGAAGCATTGCGTACGGTATTTTTGCTACAGGGCGAAGAGCCTGCTCAGGTTGTGCGTGACATTGATCATTTCCCAATACCATTCGAATCGCTTATGGATCTGCCCGAGCAGGATCGGATGCAGGCGGTTAAATCGAAGGTGGAACAGGAGGTACGCACCTCCTTTGATCTCAGTGTGGGGCCATTGATACGGGCCCGCCTGTATAAGTTGGATGATAACAAGCATGGCTTGATAGTTACCATGCACCATATTGTGACCGATGGTTGGTCCATGGGGGTTTTCGTTCGTGAAATATCCGCTTTGTATGCAGCGGAGAGGATGGGCGCGCAAGCTCCGTTGCCGGAGCTGGAGATTCAATACGCGGATTTTGCCGCCTGGCAGCGTGACTGGTTGCAAGGAGATGAACTGGACCGGCAATTAAGCTATTGGCGCAAAGCATTGCACGCTGCGCCGGCGCAATTGGCGTTACCATTTGATCGGCCCCGACCAGCGTTACAAACCCTCAATGGTGCAACTCGAACAATTACAATTGATGAACAGCTTACTGCGCGCTTGCGGGCAGTTGCACGGGAGTTTGATACCACGTTGTACGTGGTATTCATGGCAGCCTATAAGCTGGTTTTGTCAAAGTGGGCCCAGCAGCAAGACTTATGCGTAGGTATGCCGGTAGCAGGCCGGACCCGTGCGGAAGTAGAAGGGTTGATCGGGTTTTTTGTCAATACACTGGTGATCCGCACCGATCTGAAAGGCAATCCCAGTTTTCGACAATTGGTGGCCCAAGTAAAAGACAAAGTGCTGGGCGCGCAAAGCCATCAGGATGTGCCGTTTGAGGCGATTGTCGAAGAGCTGAATACCCCACGCAACCTAAGCTTCTCTCCGTTGTATCAGGTGGCGTTATCGTTGACCAGTGGTGATGGCACGGCCAGGAAAGCGGTATTGGGCGGCCTCGAGATCGAACCCATGCCCATCGAGCTGGTGGCAGCGCGGTTGGATCTGACCATGATGCTGGCGGACCACGGCGATTGTGTGGACGGCATGCTGGAGTACAATACGGACTTATTCAATGAACGCACCATCACCCGCTTCATTGATCATTTTTGCCGAGCGCTGACCCTCCTGTGTGAAAACCTGGATCAGAATATCGACGCCGTACAGCTTTATCAGGAGCAGGATCTGCTGCAGCTGTTGGCTCCGGAGGGCAGCTTTGATGCAGCCCTGCCGCTTACTCCCATGCAGCGTGATTTTTGCCTGGACAGCCTGCGGGAACCGGACAGCAACCGTAACGCGATCGGCTACCATGTGAATTTGCCACAGGTGGAAGCGCGGCAGGTCAAGGCAGCGTTGCAGCAGGTAGCGGATGCCAATCCACTGTTACGATCCCGTATCGTCACCTGTGACGTGCCCGGTGCGGATCCGCTGTATCAGTTGATCTGTGTTCACCGTGAAATTGAGTTGCTGGAGCACGACTGGTCTGATATTGCTGTGGATGAACCGCAATTCATGGAGCGGGTCAGTGCTCTGGCGCTGCCGGCCTGGAATATCGAAGCCCAACCGCTGGTACGCTATCATCTGGTGAGGTGGTCTGAAGCGCGTCATTGCCTTATCGTTGCGGCCCACCATTCGGTGTTCGACGGCATCAGCAAACTGCGCCATTTTCAGCAGTTTGTGGCTGCCTATAACGGTGAGCCAGTTGCCAGTACGCCGCTGGAGGAAGTGAGGAGCTGGATTCTAAACAGAATGGCAGTGTCCGACCGGAACGCTACCTTGGCCTATTGGCGTGACCAGCTCAAGCAACATGAATCCGTTGCGGTGAAACGGCAACAACCCGGTGAAGCCGTCAGTCAGAATTGGACCATTGGCGCTGAACACTATGAGCAACTGGTGAATTTCTGTCAGCGACACGGGGTATCCCAGGCAAACTATCTGCGCACATTGTACACGGTGGCTCTACAGCAGTGTTTTTATCATTCAGAGGAGTTTGTGCTGGTCGATGCGGGGGCAGGCCGTAGCGATGCCAATTCGCAGTGGATCGGTTGTTTGTTTCAGTTCACACCTCATGTCCAACATGCAATTACCGCGGGCACGTTTGATGAGTTGTTAATTCAGAACCGTCAATGGAAAAAAAGTGTTGGCGACGCGCAGTTTCTCTCCATGTTGAGCCGATCCGAGCTATTGTCGGCAGACGCACTGGAGTTTCAGTTTAATTATCGGCTGCCGGAGATATCCCGTCCATTGACGCTGCAGGGAAATGAGGTGGTTCTGCAACCGATGCAGCCG
This sequence comes from Gammaproteobacteria bacterium UBA7310, assembly GCA_002471665.1. Classification (GTDB taxonomy): domain Bacteria; phylum Pseudomonadota; class Gammaproteobacteria; order Pseudomonadales; family Ketobacteraceae; genus Ketobacter. Next base: position 217,336 of record DKQK01000069.1, on the reverse strand, counting down.
GATAATCCGGGTACGGTCAAGCTTTTGGTAACACCATCGGATGCTTCCGTGCAGATTCGGTTAAGTTATCGGGAGAACGAGTTCGCCGGGTTTCAGTTGCTGGAGCGAATGGCCCGAGTGCACGAACAGATTCTTAATACCACCACTGAGCTTAACCAGCACGATTGGTTGTTCTCAGAGGAACGTGATGAGTTGCTGGCCATCGCCCGGGGCGGCTCCAGACCGGTTGGCCCCACTTTGCTACAACGGTTTTCTGAACAGGTTGCCCGTAGCCCCGGCTCTGCGGCGGTAATCTGGGATGATCAAGTTCTGACATATGAACAACTGGATGCCTTAAGCAATCAGGTTGCCAACTGGCTTGTGGCCAACAAGATCACAGATCAAAGTCGTGTTGCCGTGTGTGTCAGTCGAAATCTGACGCTAGTGCCACTGTATCTGGGCGTCATTAAATCCGGTGCGGCTTATGTGCCCCTGGATTCTCATTATCCGGCAGAAAGATTGGCGTTTATCCTGCAGGATTCTGCCGCCGATGCACTTATCAGCGAGTCCTGTGTTTTAGATCGCTTTACTGCTGGTGAAGCCAGCATACCGGAGTCTACCGCGCTATTGATTGTGGACAATCTGGAGGCGGCATTGGCTGAAGTGCCTGCCGATGGTCCGGCGGCAGCCGTGAATCTGGATTCCCTGTTGTACTATGTTTATACCTCTGGTTCCACCGGTCAGCCTAAAGGCGCCGGTGTTTACCAGCGGGGAGAGGCCAATCTGCTGGATTGGTATCAGGACCTGTTGCAGTGCGATCACAACGATCGCTTTTTACTGATGTCTGCCATTGGCTTCGATCTGACTCAGAAGAATCTGTTCGCACCGCTGTGCAGTGGTGGTGCTTTGGTTATTCCCACTGCCGCGGAATATGATCCGGATTCACTGGTCGCCGATATCGAAAAACACAATGTCACCGTTGTGAATTGCGCGCCTTCAGCGTTCTACCCACTGCTGGAATCGGCGCATCGCATTCGCAGTTTGCGTCATGTGGTGTTGGGTGGTGAACCCATTCGCCTGGATATAATGGGCCGCTGGTTAGCCGAGCGCGGTACTAATGCAACCCTGACCAACAGTTACGGCCCCACCGAATGCAGCGATGTGGTCTCGTCTTACAGTGTGCAGTCAATACCACCTGCCACTGAATCACTGCCCATTGGCGTGCCCACTCCCAACACCGCACTGTATATTGTCAATAAGCAGGGTAATCTCATGCCACGAGGGGCGGCTGGAGAACTGCGGGTAGCGGGAGAAGGGGTAGGAGCCGGGTATTGGCAGCGCCCGGAACTGAATGCTGAATCCTTTCGGCCGTGTCCGTTCAGCGAAGGTCGTTGGTACCGAACCGGGGACATTTGCCGCCTTGATGAAGACGGCCGCTACTGCTATATCGGTCGCGCGGATTTCCAGGTCAAGTTGCGTGGCCTAAGAATCGAATTGGGGGAAATCGACAGCAAACTGAAAATCCTGCCCGGTGTACAGGATGCTATTTCCCTGGTTCGTAACGATACCCTGGTCAGCTATGTGCTGACCGACACCGCTCTTGACGTCGACGCGGCCAAAGCCGAGTTGAGACGCTTGCTGCCTGAATTCATGGTGCCCGCCAGCATTGTGGGTGTTGCGGTTTGGCCACTGACTCCAAATGGCAAAGTGGACCGTAAGGCGTTGCCTGAACCCGATTTCAGTGGTGCCGCTGAAGTGGTTTCACCCCGCAATGAAAGTGAACAACAGATTGCCGATATCTGGTGCCAGGTGCTTAAACTGCCGCATATCAGTGTTAAGGCCAATTTCTTTGAAAGCGGCGGCCATTCCCTGTTGGCCACTCAAGTAGTATCCAGGATACGCAAAGCGTTTAATGTGGAGCTGTCTGTGCGGGCGCTGTTTGAGGCACCCACCATTGAAAAACTGGTGCGATACATCAGCACCGCTGCATCCACCAGTGTGGCGGATGCACCACCCTTGATTGCTTTGGATCCCCCCAATCGGGATACCTTGTCATTCGCACAATATCGACTGTGGTTTGTTGATCAGCTTAATCAGGGCAGCAGTGAATACAACCTGCCATCGGCACTTAAGATAAAAGGTGCGTTGGATATCGCGGTGCTGGATCGTGTGTTCGGCGAAATCGCCACCCGCCATGAGGTGCTGCGAACAAACTTTGGGGAATGCGATGGTGTGCCCCGGCTGTTGGTGCACGAGCCACAGCCATGGCGCTCGGAGTTGATCGACCTCTCACATCTGGACCCAACAGCACAGCAGCAACAGGTTACTCATTGGGTGGATGAGGATGCTGCCCGGATTTATTCCCTGCAGGACGATGCCCTGTTTACCACCCGTATTCTCAAGCTGGATGAAGATACTCATATCCTGCTGCTGAATATGCATCATATTGTTTCTGACGGTTGGTCGCTGGGCGTGTTGGTGCAGGAAATAGAGGCATTGTATCCCGCCTTTGCCGCCGGGCAGGGGTCGCCTCTGCCGCCGTTACCGATTCAGTATTCGGATTTCGCCGTCTGGCAGCGCAACTGGTTGCAGGGCGAGGTATTGGAATCCCTGCGTCGATATTGGCAGGATGCGCTGCGGGGTGCGCCTGATGTGCTGCGCTTGCCGACGGATAAACCCCGGCCCAAGCATCAGACGTTCAATGGGGCGCATTACCAAGTAACGCTGGGCGAGTCATTGTCGGCGCGCTTGGCACGGTTCTGTGAACAGAACGACTTTACCCCGTTTATGGTACTCATGGGGGCCTATCAGCTTATGCTCTCCCGCTACGCGGGGCAGCAAGACATCTGTGTGGGCATTCCCATTGCCGGACGTAATCGCGCGGAACTGGAAGGCCTGATCGGCTTCTTCATTAACGGCCTGGTGATCCGCACCCGTCTGGAAGACAACCCTTCCGTCATGGATTATCTGAATCAGGTGAAGGAAGTGTCCCTGGGCGCATATGCCCATCAGGATATGCCTGCAGACCTGTTGCTGGACGCGATTAAAATGGAGCGTACGGCCGATACTTCTCCCGGCGCCCAGGTAGGTTTCGCACTGCAGAATGTGGCCCAGGAGTCATTACAGGCAGAGATGGCCGGGCTCAGTATTGAAACGGTGCCGCGGGAACACAAAACGGCCAAGTATGAACTGTCCTTGATTCTGCAGGAAGGTGAAGCCGGCCTGGGTGGCGTGTTCGAATACAACACTGACCTGTTTGAAGAATCCACCATCGCCCGCATGACCCATCACTTCCTGCGGGTGCTTGATCGATTCATCGACCAACCCGCACAGATGGTGGATCAGGTGCAGATGGTTGCGGTTGAATCCCTTTATGATGCATTGGCCATCGACTCCGGCCGCTACGAACTGCGTACCTTGTCGCCCATGCAACGGGATATGGTTCTCGATACCCTGGTGCAACCGGACACACTGAAAAACAGTCTGGGCTATCATTTTATTACCGACGGTGAATTTGATGTTGATGCGTGGGTGGCGGCCAGCAAAAAGCTGGTGCAGGATCACCCGTTGCTGCGCGCCGGCATTGTGGTATCCGATCTGCCATACACCGATGTGGCTTATCTCTGCATTGATAAGAACGGCAGTGTGGAGCCGGTGATTGAAGACTGGACCGATCGACAGACCAGCGATGAAGCCGCCGCTCAGCAGGCCCAATCCCTTATCTGGCAGCCTTATGATATTGCCGGCGCATTGAGTCAGTATTTTATATTCAAGCTGGATCGCGGCCGTCACCTGGTTGTATTCAGAATGAATCATATCATTTTGGATGGCGCCGGGATGGCAGTTCACCTCAAGCATTCCATCGCCTACACGCAAGCCCTGCGCTCGGGCATGCCCTGTCAACCGGCACCGGATATCTTCGCTCAATATGTTGAGGATAACCGCCGCCGCACGGATTCAGCAGCGGTGGTGGCATTCTGGAAGCAACAGAGTTCGTCACTGGAAGCGTTGGACTTTGCCATTCCACCCAGCCAGAAAGCCCAGGCCAGGCGAGTTGAGCAGAGTATTCGTCTTACAGATCAGCATTGGGATCGATTGCAGGCGTTCTGCACGCAGCACAGGATAACCCCTTCATTGTATTTCAAGGCACTCTACGGATTGTTGATCAACGCCTACTGTCGCGGCGAAGATGACTTCTTTGTGTCTGAGGTGGTGGGTGGCCGGGTCGGTCAGCAGCAACGGGCTTTCGGTAATTACTTTCAAGTGATGCCGGTGGTGTATCCCAAGGAGCTGTTCCGTCGTGACGCCAAAGTGGGGGACCTCTTCAGCCACATCCGTCAGTATCGTAAATCCCTGCGGGCGAACGCCAATGTTTCCCTGCTGGCCCAAGGCAGGTTGCTGCCGCAAGGGCGGTTGAACTTTATGTTCAATTATTACAACTTTATCCCATCGATGACGTTGTTTGGGGACGCTATCAAACTGAAGGCCTATCCGCAGCTGCAGGATGGCCCGGTACAGTTTGTTGTGCATCAACAGGATGGCTGGCTGGAGTTGAATCTTATCTACATGGCGGATCTGTTCGCCGATCTGGCCTTTCTGCCGCGCCTGGAACAGTTGAGCCAGCAGATTCTTGACGGGGTCGGCAATATCGGCAAGCTTGAGCTTAGATTACCGCAAGAGCAGGTGCCGCCGCCAACCACCGCGGGGCAACCATTGGAGATGGCAACCGTGGTCCATGGCTTTCTGCGGCAGAAAGATCTCACTCCGCAGGCCATTGCCGTACGAAAGGGTCAGGAACAGTTGACCTACGCGCAACTGCATCAGCAGTCCGACGCCTTGGCGGCGATCTTGCGCCAGCGCGGCGTGGACCGGGGCGAGCGCGTGGGAATCTGTCTTGATCGTGGTGTGGATATGCTGGTAGCGGTGTTGGCGGTGCTGAAATGCGGCGCCGCCTATGTGCCGATGGATTCCAACTATCCCGCGCAACGGTTGGCGTACATTCTGGAGGATTCCGGCGCTCAGGTGTTGATCACACAGCGTTGCGTGCGCGAGCGGTTAGAGGATGTTTTGCAGGGTAATGCAGCGCAGGTGCTGGAGCTGGATGTTGATAGTGCGTGGCGCGATGCGGCGGCGGATACATCGACGACCTTACCACAACCGGAGGATGCCATTTACGTCATCTACACCTCCGGTTCCACAGGGCAGCCCAAAGGTGCTGAAGTCCGGCATTCCGGTGAGGTGAACCTGCAGTCCTGGTACATTAATGACCTGGGGCTAACCGCAGCAGACCGGTTTTTGTTAATGGGCGCTTTCGGTTTCGATTTGACCCAGAAAAATCTGTTTGCACCGCTGCTGGTGGGTGGCGCCCTGGTGATTCCTGACATGTCGGATTTTGACCTGGAAGTGATCGCACGCACCCTGGAGAGTGAAAACATCACCGTAGTGAATTGTGCCCCCAGTGCGTTTTACCCTTTGGTGGAAGACCCTTCAAAAGCGGGTTACCCGTTCCCCAGCTTGCGCTATCTCATTCTTGGCGGAGAGCCGATTCGGCAGGAGGCATTGCTACCCTGGTTGAAGGCAGGGGGCTGCAAGTTGGTGAACAGTTATGGCCCTACGGAATGTACCGATGTGGTGTCCTACCATGTATTCGATCCCGCTCGGGATTCTGCGGTGATTCCGATTGGCAAGGCCATTGGCAACACCCAGCTATACATTGTCGATAACGCCGACCATCTGCTTCCTCCCGGCATTGTGGGTGAGCTGTGCATAGGCGGAGCCGGGGTGGGCAACGGATACTTGAACAGGCCGGAGTTGAGCCAGTCTGTCTTCCAGCAGAATCCCTATTGCTCAGAGGGCCAATGGTATCGGACCGGTGATCTGGTGCGGGCACGCCCGGATGGCACCATTGAATACGTGGGGCGTAAGGATTTTCAGGTGAAGATTCGGGGCTTGCGCATTGAGCTGGGTGAAATCGAGGCTGCCCTGAATGGCTTGCCTGAGGTGCAGGATAGTCTGATCCTGGTGAAGAATGAGCAGTTGGTGGCCTATGTTATCGCGCCGGCTGGGCTTGCCACCGAATCCGTGAAGGCCCGGTTGCGCTCATCCCTGCCCGATTACATGGTGCCGGCTTCTGTGGTGACCCTGGAGCAATGGCCGCTGACCCCCAATGGTAAAGTGGACCGCAAGGCGTTGCCGGATCCCGATCACAGCGGCAGACCGCCCTATGTTGCACCCAGAAACGAAACGGAAGAAAAACTGGCACAGATCTGGAGTGAGGTGCTGGGAGTCAGTGACATTGGCATTCATGACAGCTTTTTTGACCTGGGTGGCCATTCATTGCTGGCGGCGCGGGCGGTATCGAAGTTTCGGCAGGCATTCGAAGTGGACATACAGTTGCGTTCGTTGTTCGAGCTCCACACCATTGCCGATATTGCCCAGTATCTTGACACCATGAAATGGGCAGCACAAACCGCAGAACAACAGGTGGGGTCCAGCGCGGAGGAAAGTGGTCGCGACGAAGGTTTTCTGTAAACGTTTGCTATAAAAGGCTTCTTTAAAAAGGCCTCCTAAGAAGTTTAGGGGGCTGTCGTCAGGGGCTGTCGTCAGGGGCTGTCCGGCTTGGTTGTTCGTTGAACAAACGTCATAACCATGGGTCATAAAAGGTCATGTATAAGGTTATAATGGCGTGAACTCCGTGTGCGGGACACTACCGCAGGGTATGATTGGGGAGTTTATCCGCCCCTGGCTGGCCGGGGCAGAGGCTCAATCAATAACCCGCTGAGTCAACAACTCATTGTTACTGTGGATTGATGCTGTGAATAATTGCGTGAAGGCGATGGCCGTCCGCAGCCTGCTGCTGCTGTGGGCGTTATGCTCCGCGACCCTTGCTCACGGTGGTGATAGCACCGGGCCGTCGTTCGAACCGGAATTGATGGTGTATGAGCAAACCGATGAACGTCGCAGCCCCCTTGACGTCGCAAATGTTCCCACCCTGAAGCAGGCGTTTGGGTTTGAAGACTGGCTCAGCAGCACCAACAAAGGCTATTCCTATACGCCCCATTGGGTCCTGATACCGTTGCGCGGTGCCTATCAGGCGCTGGGCAACGATCAGCCACTGTGGCTTGCGTACGGGTACCCCCTGGTGGATTCCATTGCGGTTTATTTTCTACAGCAGGGGAAATGGGTACTGGCGGCCCGAACCGGCGATCAGCATCCCTGGAAAACCCGTAGCCGGCATGCCCCGGAGTTTTATTTCCCCATCCCGCCGGACAGCCCCTACGCCTTGGTTCGATTGCAAACCATAGGTTCCCTGCAGTTTCCTTTTTCAGTCTACAGTGACAGCGGTCTGGAAACGCAGCTCTATGATCAGGGTATTGCCCACGGCTTGTTCTTCGGCGCCCTGATTATCATGATTTTCTACAATCTGTTCGTCTTCCTGATGGCAAGGGAGGTGGCTTATCTTTATTACGTTATTCTTATTTCAGCCATCTCTCTGTTTCAATTGGCCGTGATGGGGTATGCCTCGATGTATCTGTGGCGTGACGATCCGGGCTGGTTTAACGCGCATATTCAACCCATCACCATCGGTATTTGCCTCACCTTTGTTACCTTGTTCACCCGAAACATGCTCAATGTGTCCGGCATCAGTACGAAGCTGGACCGGTTGCTGCTGATGGAAAGCGGGCTCAGCGCCTGTATGGCTCTGGGGGGCTTCTTTGCCTCTTACACCTGGATGGTGCGTATCACGTCCATCTGGCCTTTGCTGGTGGTGGTTACGGTGATTGCCGTGGGTGTCGTGGCGGTGATCAAGCGCCAGTCGGGGGCTTGGATCTTTGTGGCTGCCTGGGGGGCCGGGCTGGTGGGTGCGGTGTTGTTTTCCGCCCAGCAGCAGGGCTGGCTGCCCGCCAATGAGATTACCATTGGCTCCCTCAAACTGGGAATCGTGCTCAACGTGGTGTTACTGTCTTTTTCCCTGGCCTCTCATATTCGTCAGTTACGTCGGGAAAAAGAAAATTTCGAAAAAGAGGCGCGCCATAATTATGAGTTGGCACTGGTGGACGGATTGACCGGTGTTCCCAATCGCCGCGCCTTTGATGAAAGGCTGGGCCAGGAAATCGACCGCGCGCGGCGGGACCGGCGCAACATTGCGCTGTTGATGATCGATATTGATTATTTCAAGAATTTCAACGATGCCTATGGTCACCAGCAGGGTGACGATACCCTGGTACGAACGGCCCTGATTATGCGGAATTGTCTGCGACGGCCTTCGGATACCCTGTTTCGTTATGGCGGGGAAGAGTTCAGTGTTATCCTGCCGGACACGGATGAGGAGGGTGCCCGCTATACCGCTGACCGGGTGATGAGCGCCATTCGGAAGCTGTGCATTCCCCACAGCGAAAGCCCGTTTAAGCAGATTACGGTCAGTATTGGGGCCGCTGTGGCCAAAAATGCTAATATTGAGGCTGAGGATTTTATCCAGATTGCCGATCAGGCTCTCTATCAGGCGAAGCGAAAAGGGCGTAATACGCTGATTTTGACTGAGCAGCGGGATAACCCGGTGGTTAATATTGGCGATTATTTCAAAAACACACCAAAAGACACTTTGTAACCTCTTTAAACTTCCCGATAAATCCCCCAAAATTAAGAGTTTACCTCATCCTGATCAGCTCGCACCGCATCAGGCGTAAACGGTATGTATACTAATAACAATAACAGCAGAAAACAGGAAAAATATGAACGTAGTTGAGTTTCTGGCTTCTCTCGCAAAAAAGGATATCCGTCTTTGGCTGGAGGGTGAAAACCTGCGCTTCAGCGCACCGGAAGGTGCTTTTACCCCGGATATCAAAGAGAAGGTAGTGGCCAACAAACCGGCCATCATCGAATTTTTGCGCCAGGCCAGAAAACTCAATGAAACCGCTATTGAACCCGTATCCAGGGATCAGCCGCTGGTCACTTCTTTCGGCCAGCAACGGCTTTGGATACTGGATCAGCTGAATCCCCATGATGTCACCTACAACATGTCCAGCGCGCTGCGTATCAAGGGGGCGTTGGAGGTGGCGGTACTGGATAAAGTGCTGCGGGAACTGGTGAAGCGGCACGAATCCCTGCGCACCTGCTTTGATGATCGCGATGGTGAACCGGTACAGATTGTGTTGCCGGCGGATAAGTGGAGCCTGTCCCAGCGGGATTTGTCTGAGCTCAGCGATCGCCAACAACAAGAAGCCATCGAGCAGGCCGTCGATGCCGAATCCCTGACCCCCTACAATCTGAAAACCGGGCCGTTGTTCCGGGCGCAATTATTGCGCCTTGCTCCAGAGCATCATGTACTGATTGCAGGCATGCATCATATCATTTCGGATGCCTGGTCTATGGAGGTGCTGGTGAAGGAGTTGAGCATTCTCTATATGGCGTTTTCCGCTGGTATGAGCTCACCTTTAGCACCGCTTTCAATTCAATACGCTGACTATTCTGCCTGGCAACGCCAACAGATGGAAAGTGATGAGATGGGCAAGCATCAGGCCTATTGGCAGCAGACCCTGGCCGGTGCTCCTGCGGTGCTGGCGTTGCCCACCGACCGTCCGCGGCAGGATATTCCATCCAACAACGGTGCCTTAAAGGTAGTCTGCTTACCGGATGCCCTGGCCGGTAAAATCAACCAGGCTTGCTCTGATCTGGATGTCACTCCGTTTATGTTTTTTCTGGGGGCTTGGCAGTTACTGCTGGGGCGCTATGCCGACACGCAGGATGTGGTGATTGGTTCACCCATTGCCGGGCGCAGCCGCAGTGAAGTGCAGGAGCTGATCGGCTTTTTCGTGAACTTGTTGTTGATGCGCCTGGATCTTAGTGGCAATCCATCGGTGGAAACCCTTTACCGCCGGGTAAAGGAAATGGCCCTGGGTGCATTCAGCCATCAGGACCTGCCCATAGACCGTTTACTGGAATCTATGGAGGTAGAACGTCAGCCGGGTTATCCACCGCTGGCCCAGGCGGCGTTTCAGTTGATCAACATGCAGGATGCGCAGGGCGCCAACCCTTTTGGTGATGCACCGGTGCAGATAGAAGCCATTCCCGCCAGTCATGTGGCGGCCCGTATGGACATGGTGTTGGGGGTTGCAAAAACCGGGGATGCCTATGAGGCCAGCCTGGAGTTCAATACCGATTTGTTTGATGACACCACCATCAGCAGCATGATGGATCAATATTTGTTTTTGCTGGATGCGCTGGCATCGGATAAATCCCAGCGATTGGACGATATTGTACTGTATGACGATCAGCACCTGTTGCAGCAACTGGGATTTGATGCCGAACAACACAGTATTTTGGCTTTGAACGCCAATCAGCAATCCATGTTGCTGGATCAGCTTGCGCATCCCGACACCATCCAGAATGCCTATGGTATCTACGCTGATTTTCCATCAAAGCCGGATTTGGATACATTGGAATCGGCCATTCAGTTGGTGGTGGATACCTGTGCGGTCCTGCGTACACGGTTGGTGGAATGTGCCTTGCCCGCTGCGGATATGGCCTATGCGGTGATGCCCGGGCAGTTGCCCGTTGCGTTGCAGGTGATTGATCTCAACTCCGAACATTGGGCCAGCTACTCCATCCACGATGCCGCCATGAAATTGATGCATCGACCCTACGATGTGTTGCGGGATGCCTTGGTTCAATACTATTTTTTGCATAGAAACGAACAATTCAGATTGGTCATCGCGTGTCATCACATCGTGCTTGATGGCGCATCCACCTATCTGCTGATGGAGCGGATATTGGACCGTTACAATAAGCTGCGTGGCGGCCTGCAGCCGGTAGCGCAGAGCCAATTGACAGCGGACGAAGGTGCCGCGCACTTTTTGAATTGGAGCAAGCCGCTGGCGGACAGCGTGCAGGTCCGGGATTATTGGCGACAGAAAGCCATGGCCGTTGAACCGCTGAACTACTCTCCGTCGGCGAACTATCGTAATGCTGCTGCAGAGTCCCCGTTCGGTGATATCGTGGAGCGCCAGTCCCTGGATCACCGGCAGGTTGCCACCATTCGGGAATACTGTGCGCAGCAGGGTATTAATCTGCCCCTCTATTTCAAAACGTTGTTCGCATTGATGGTGCAGCACTACTGCCGGCCCGATTCCGGTTTTGCCTTTGCTGAGTTTTTTGCCTGTCGCCGGCAGCCATGGGCGCAGTCCCTGGGGTGTTTCTATCAACAGTTCCCATCAGTTGTTCCAGCCGATGTATTGGGGCCAGACACAACCATTGCCCAGTGGCACTCCGCCTTAAAAGACAGCCGTGACAGTGCGCGGGAATTTCGCACCCTGTCATTGCAGGCGCAGCAGCAATTGATGCCGGTGGGCCGTGCTGTGTTTATGTTCAACTACTACAATTTTGTCAGTCATACCCAGGTGGATGGAGACACCATTCAACCGGTGATGTCTGCGCCGAAAGTAGAGGGTGGCATCCAGTTTATTATCAAGGAGACGGCAACAGCCATTGAGCTGGAGTTGCGTTACGATGCTGCGGTATTCAACGGTTTGCAGTTTTTATCAAGAACGTTGCATCTGAATGAACAGATCCAGTTTGAAGCTCCGCCTGCTGCGGCACACCTGCAATTTCTCTCGGCAGCTGAACAGATGCGGCTGGCAGGGACACCGCCCAGCGCCATCGCCCAGACCGATAACGTGGTGGCCCGCTTCCAGCAATCGGTAGCGCAAAGCCCCGATCATGCAGCGGTTATTTCTGAGCAGGAAACGTTAACCTATGCAGAACTGAATCTGCGTGCCAATCGTGTGGCTCATTACCTGTTGGATAACGGGGTCAGGGAAAACGTTCGGGTAGGGGTATGCCTTGATCGGAGTACGGATCTGCTGGTGGCAATTTGGGGTGTTCTCAAAGCCGGTGCCGCCTATGTCCCACTGGATCCCTCTTACCCAAAAGAGCGTCTGGCCTATATGGTGGAGGACGCTGCAGCGCCGCTGGTGATCACGCAGGAGTGTCATCTGCAGGCACTGGGGGATTTGGCTGCCGGTGTACTGTGCCTGGATCGCGATGCTGCCGCACTGGCGGCGCGGCCAACACATAACCCTGAGATCCAGATTGATCCCGATAGTCAGATCTACGTGATCTATACCTCCGGATCCACAGGGCGACCCAAGGGTGCCATGGTGCGCCACAGTGGAGAAATCAATCTGCAGCATTGGTATCTGGAGCTGCTGGGGTTAACCCCCCGGGATCGAACCCTGATGATCAGTGCGGTGGGATTCGACCTCAGCCAGAAGAACCTGTTTGCCCCGTTGCTGGCGGGGGCGGCTATCGTCATGCCAAGCATGGAACTGTACGACGAACATGAACTGCTGTCCCTGATTCGCCAACACCAGGTGACCTGGGTAAACTGCGCACCGTCTGCGTTCTACCCCATTGCCGAGTTGGCTGCAGCCGATGGGTACAAAGCCCTGACCAGCATGCGTTATCTGGTGTTGGGTGGTGAGCCCATTCGCCTTACTCCACTCTATCACTGGCTCACCAGCCCCAACGCCCAAGTGCAACTGGTGAATAGCTATGGCCCCACTGAATGCACTGACGTGGTTTCCTGTCATGTCCTGGATGTCATTGACAGCCCCGATCAGATGATTCCCGTGGGGAAACCCATTGCCAACACACAACTGTGGATTCTCAACCATAACCTGCAGCAGGTGGTGCCCGGGGTGGTGGGTGAAATCTGCGTATCCGGCGCCGGTGTCGGGCTGGGTTATATCAATCGCGATGAACTGACTCAACAGGTGTTCGTTGAAACGGAGCTCTGTGCCGGCAAACTGTATCGTACCGGCGATCTCGGGCGGGTGCTGCCCAACGGTGACATTGAGTACATCGGGCGTAAGGATTTTCAAATCAAACTGCGGGGGCTGCGCATTGAGCTGGGTGAAATTGAGCACGCCCTGAAAGCCTTGCCCGGCGTTGACGACTGCCTGGTGGTGGTACACGAAGAAAAACTGGTGGGTTACATCGTTGCCGAAGATGAGCCCAGTGCCTGGCGGGAAGCCCTTAGGGATCATATTCCGGAATATATGATTCCTTCGTTGCTGCTGAGCGTTCAGCAGTGGCCTTTGACACCCAATGGTAAAGTGGATCGAAACGCACTGCCGGATCCTGATGCCGCCATTTCCGATTTGCAGGTATACGTAGCCCCCCGTAACGAGACGGAGCAGCGTCTGGTGGCGATCTGGCAGGAAGTACTGCAACGCAGCAACATTGGTATCCAGGATAATCTGTTTGATGTGGGGGGGAACTCCCTGTTGGCCACGCGCATTGTTTCCCGCGTGAAAAAGCAGTTTGAGGTGCCGCTTTCCGTGCGCGAATTATTCACGGCACCCACGGTTGCCGAGTTGGCCGTGGCGGTGGGGCGTGCCGGGCAGACCCGCCACATTCCGCCCATTCAGGCGCACAGCGGGGATGAGCCGGCACCGTTATCCTATGCCCAGCAGCGCCTGTGGTTCCTCGATCAATTGGAGCCGGGCAGCACGGCCTACAATATGCCCGGGGCGTTTCGACTGACAGGGCGCATCGAGATTGGTGCCCTGCAGCGTGCGCTCAAGGAAATCGTTGCCCGCCATGGGGTGTTAAGAACGCATTTTGCCCTGATCGATGACGAGCCGGTGCAGATGGTTGCGGATCCGGATCAGTGGTCGGCGCAGGTAATAGAGCTGGCTGCGGCATCCCCGGCCCAGCAGCAGGTGCGCATTGATCAGGAAGTTGAACTCCTTTACAGCCATGTGTTTGACCTGGCGGCAGGGCCCCTGTTTTATGTGAAAATACTGGTGTTGGGCGAACAGCAGTATGTGTTGCTGATCAACATGCATCACACGGTTTCCGATGGTTGGTCCAATGGGATACTGATGCGTGAATTAGGCATGCTGTACGATGCCTTTGCCCACGGCAGGCGTTCGCCCTTGCCGGATCTCAGGATTCAATATACGGATTTTTCCCGCTGGCAGCGGCAATGGCTGAGCGGTGAGGAATTGGAACGCCAGGTAGGCTTCTGGCGGGATGCGCTGGCGGGCGTGGAAGTCTTGGGGTTACCCACCAACCAACCACGCACCGTGGACACCGGCTTTGCCGGTAACGTGCTTTCTTTCCAATTGGATTCGCTGTTGACCCAAAAACTGAACCGTCTTTGCAAACAGCAGGGTGTCAGTTTGTACATGGCAACGCTGTCCGCTTACATGGTGTTGCTCTCCAAATACACCAGCCAGACGGATATCGCGGTGGGCAGCCCCATTGCAAACCGTAACTTCGAAGAAATCGAGCCGTTGATCGGTTTTTTTGTCAATACTCTGGTGTTGCGGGGCGAGCTGGATCTTAAGTCCACCTTTACGGAATTCCTGGCTCAGATTCAGCAGAAAACCCTGGATGCATACTCCCATCAGGACGTGCCCTTTGAGCGTCTGGTGGATGAATTGGTCAGTGAGCGGGATATGCTCCATGCGCCACTTTTCCAGGTATTGTTTTCGCTGCAGAACGTGGGAGTCAATGGGCAATCCGCCATTCCCGGTATTGATCTGGAGTCCATCAGCAATCATCAGGTCGTTGCCAAGTTTGACCTTGAATTCAGCCTGATGGAGCAGGGCGATGTAATTAATGGGGAAGTGGTTTACCGAACGGGCTTGTTTGATAAAGCGTTTATCCAGCGCCTTATTCATCATTACCTGCGGGTATTGGAATGGCTGGCAGATGCACCCGAAACCATACTGGAAGAAATCTCGCTGATTTCGCCGGCAGAAGCTCAGCACTTACATCACTGGAACGCTACGGAGAGGGAATACGATCGTTCCGTGACGGTGCATCAGTTGATTGAGGCTCAGGTAGACCGGACTCCGCAGGCCGTTGCCCTGTTGCAGGGAGATGATGCCATGACCTACCAGCAGCTGGAGCAACGGGCTAATCAGGTGGCTCGTTTGTTGATGCAGCAGGGGGTTGTAGCGGGGGATATTGTGGCCGTTATGATGCCCCGTTCCGCCGAGCTGATGATTGCGATACTTGGTGTATTGAAGGCCGGTGCTACCTATCTGCCTCTGGACCCGGCCTATCCGGCGGAGCGCATCGATTACATGCTGTCGGATTCCAGTGTCAAGGTATTGGTATTGGATACAGAGCAACGTTGCGCACCCAGTGTCGACGTGTCCAACCGTCTTGTTCTGGATAGCTGTACGGAAGTGCTCGATCGTCTGAGTGCTGAACGTCTGCCATTACAGGGCAGTGCGCAGACTCTGCTCTATGTGATCTATACCTCCGGCTCCACCGGTAAGCCCAAGGGGACCGGTGCCCGCCACCAGGCAGAAGTGAATTTGTTGAACTGGTATTGCCGTGATTTTCAGATGTCGGCACAGGACAGAGTGTTGTTGGTCAGTGCCATTGGTTTTGACCTCACCCAAAAGAATCTGTTTGCCCCCCTGGTCAGTGGTGCTGCGTTGGTGCTGCCCCGCAGTCATCAATACGATCCCCAGGAACTGCTTGCCGATGTGCAACAGCACAAGGTGTCTTGGATTAATTGCGCCCCCAACGCATTCTATCCATTGTTGGAAGAGTGTCAGCACGAGGGGCAGCGTTTTACTCAGCTGCAGAGTCTGCGTTGGGTGTTCCTGGGTGGTGAGCCGATCGATTTTGACCGGGTGTCGGGCTGGCTTGAGCATGGCAGCGGGCAGTTGGTCAACAGTTATGGGCCCACTGAATGTGCTGATATCGCCACCTGTCATGTAGTCAAACCTCAGGATAAGTATAAGTCAGGGTCTCTTCCCATCGGTGCTGCCATCGACAATGTGAAATTATATATTGTTGATGAGCGGTTACGCCTGGTGCCGGAGGGTGTCCCCGGTGAGCTTTGTATCGGCGGCGAAAGCGTTGGCCCCGGATATTTTAACGAGCCTGAGCAAACCCGGGATAAGTTCGTCGCCAATCCGTTCGTGGAAGAGGGTTCCACTTTGTATCGAACCGGGGATCTGGCCCGCTATCTGAGTAATGGCGAGGTGGAGTATCTCGGCCGCATTGACACCCAGGTGAAAATTCGCGGCTTTCGCATTGAGCCCGGTGAGATAGAAATGTTGTTGCGACAAATGGACGGTGTCAGCGCCAGCTGCGTCATCGTTCGCGAGGACACCCCGGGCCAGAAAGTATTGGTCGCCTATGTGGTGACCGACTTGGATTACACGCAAAGTCAGTTTCGCACTTATCTGCAACCCCGGTTGCCGGAGTTTATGATTCCGGCCGCAGTGGTTTTGCTGGACGCGATGCCGCTGACACCCAATGGCAAAATCGCCAGGAATCAGCTTCCCATCCCGGTTTATGGGGCGGAAGAGGATCGTGTCATTGTTGAACCGGCTACTGAAACCGAGCGCAAAGTGTTGTCGGTCTGGCAGGCTATCCTGAAACGGAACGATCTCTCCGTGGTGGATGATTTCTTCTCTGTAGGGGGCCAGTCCTTACTGGCAACCCAGGTCATGTCCCGATTGCGGCGGGAATTTGAGGTGAACATTCCATTGCGGGCTTTGTTTGAGGCGCCCACCATTCGCAATATTGCCGTGCAGATTGAACTTGCCAGAGCCGGGGCTGCCCATGCTCTGCCACCGGTTGAGCCGGTGGCCCGAGGTGGTGATCTGCCGCTTTCCTATGTGCAGCAGCAACTGTGGTTGTTGGATCAACTTGATCCCGGTACGGCCGCTTACAACATGCCGGTTGCCCTACGGGTGAAAGGGGAGCTGGATGTGGAAGCCTTCAAGCAAAGTTTCCAGCGCATTGTTGAGCGCCATGAAACATTGCGAACCAATTTCAGCACTATCAATGGCGAACCGGTAGCGATCATCAACGAGGCGCGGGTGTGGGCGATGCAGGAGAAAGATCTGTCCGCACTGGACAGAGTGAGCCAGGATGACGCCCTGCAGTCACTGATTCGCGAGCAACTGGACACCGGTTTCAACCTGCAATCCGATCCGCTGTTGCGGGGCATTCTGGTCAAACTGACCGCGGCTGATGGAAAGCCTGAGCATGCCTTCATCGGCGCCATGCATCACATTATCTCCGATGGCTGGTCTTTGAACGTGATGACCGCCGAGTTGATGGAACTTTATCAGGCAATTGTGGAACAGCGTGAAGCCCGCTTACCCGAGCTTGCCATTCAGTACGTTGACGTCGCTGCCTGGCAGCGGAAATGGTTGTCCGGTGAGGTGCTGGATCAACATATTCAGTACTGGCGTGATCGCCTGGATAACGATGGGCAGGTGCTGCAGTTGCAGACGGATTATCCGCGGCCAGCCGTCATGACCTCCCATGGCGCTGTGGTGCGGGCCCGGATATCACCCCAGGTGGTGGGGCAAATTACCGATCTGGCCCAGGAAGAAGGCGCAACCCTGTTTATGGTGCTGGTGGCGGCCTATCAGCTTTTATTGCATAACTATACCGGTCAGGAGCGTATCAATATTGGTACACCCATTGCCGGACGCGATTCCGTGGAAATGGAGCAGCTGGTAGGTTTCTTCATTAACACTGTGGTGTTGTCCACCGAGTTGCAACCATCCCAATCGGTGCGTGAACTGCTGCGGCAGGTGCGTGAAGTCACCTTGGGGGCTTACGCCCATCAGGCGTTACCATTTGAAAAGTTGGTGCAGGAATTACGGCCGCCACGGGATTCCTCCCGTACCCCTTTCTTTCAGGTGTTTCTCAATTTATTGAATTTGCCGCCGCAGACCGATGGCGATTCACCGTTGAATATCGAGCCTCTGCTGCAGGAAGATAATCACAGTCACGCCAAATACGATTTTAACCTGTATGTCAGCGAGGAACCGGACGGCAGCCTGGATCTGGTGCTGGTGTACAACTGTGATTTGTATCGGGCGGATACCGCGCAGACTTTCCTTGATGGTTTCAAATGCCTGCTGAGCAAAATGGTGGTAGAGACTGAAACCAGCGTTGCTGATTTGAAGCTGTTGGCTTCGCCGCTACCGCAATGGATGCCTGATCTTACCCGGCTGGTACCTGAGCAACAGTATGTCAGCCCGGTGCAGCGTTTTCTGCAGATGGCCGCAGCCCAGCCGGATGCGGTGGCACTGGTGAGTCAATCCAATCAGCTGAGTTACCGGGAGCTGGAACAGCAATCACGCCAGTTGGCGGCTGCATTGCAGCAAAAAGGCGCAGGCGCAGAAACAGTGGTGTCGGTTCTGGCCACCCGAAGCTCAGAGTTGGTGGTTGCCTTGTTGGGTATTCTGCGTTGCGGTGCCGTGTTCAATATTCTGGATTCTGGTTATCCGTTGGAGCGGTTGCAAACTCTGGTACAGCAGGCGCAACCCCTGTTCATCCTGGACGCAGCCGGGCAGGAGGATAACCGTGGGCAGCTACAAGCGGCGTTTGGCGTGGAACTTGTATCGTTGACCACCATAAGCCAGCAGCAAACCGGAGCTGTATTCACTGAGTCCCATTCGTCCGACAACCTGGCCTACCTTGCCTTTACCTCGGGCTCCACCGGGGTGCCCAAAGGTATTAGGTCCAATATTAAGCCACTGGCGCACTTTGTTGACTGGTACATCACCCGCTATGACATCGGTCAGCAGGATTGTGTGAGTATGCTGTCCGGGTTGGCGCACGATCCGCTGCTACGGGATATCTTTGTGCCGTTGTCGGTGGGGGCACGGATCGCCATTCCGGACGCAGACTGGATGCTGAATCCGGAATCCCTGTTGACCTGGTTCCAGACCAATGACGTATCCATCTGCCACATCACACCGTCCATGGCCCGCCTGATCCTGGACACCGTAGCCAAGGAACAGACGCTGGATCAGCTCCGCTTGATGGCAATCGGCGGTGACCGCTTGAGCCGCGACCTTGCCGGCGCATTGCGTGATCTGGCACCGAACTGCAGGTTACTGGGTTGCTATGGTGCTACCGAAACCCCCCAGATAATGGGAGTTTACGAGGTGCCTGTGGTGCTGGAGGAAGAACCGGAGTATGTACCGGTGGGCACGGGTATCGAGGGTGTGGAACTGCTGGTTTTGAGTCGGGATGGCAGTTTGTGTGCACCGGGCCAGGTGGGCGAAATTGTAGTAAGGACCCCCTATCTGAGCCTGGGTTATCTGGGTGCGGGACACAACCCCGCGGAATCAGAGTCGTTCTCCCTTAACCGGTTGTCACACGATGAACAGGATCGTCTTTATTTCACCGGAGATAAAGGCCGATATCGGGTTGACGGTGTGGTGGAGTTCCTGGGTCGCATTGATACTCAATTGAAAATTCGCGGCTTCCGTGTCGAGCCGGAAGAAGTGGAGTCAGCTATCGTCAATGCGCTTGGCGGTGGTGCCGGTGCGGTGGTTGTGGGTGGCAAGGATCCACGGGGCGATGATTGTCTCATAGCCTATGTTGCATCGTCCGCAGAGGATGCTGCCAACCCGTTGCGGGTTGCCCTGCGCCAAAAGTTGCCTGAGTACATGATACCGGCACTCTTTATCCCCATTGAGCGTGTGCCGCTGAATCGCAATGGTAAAGTGGATCGTCATCGGCTGCCGGATCCTACCGGATACTGGGTGGCCCGGGAATACGTGGCGCCGCGTAACGAATTCGAGCAGGAAATTGCTGATATCTGGCAGGCGGTGCTCAAGATAGATCAGATCAGCGTTGCAGATAACTTTTTCGATGTAGGGGGCCATTCACTGCTGGCGGTGCAGATCGTATCCAGAGTGAAGGAGCGCTACCAGATTGAATTTTCCATGCGCCGCCTGCTTGAAATCGCAACCATTGAAGGCATGGCCAGCTATGTCGAAAATGCTCTGTGGATTCGAGATGCCGAGACTCAGGAAGAGGATACCGGTGACGATTTTGAAGAACTCGAAATATAACCTCTAATAATAATTCAGAATGACCTTTTACAGGAATTGCTTCGCCCTATGAATGTGCTTGATCTGTTGTCCAGCCTGCGCAAGGCCAATATCCAGATTTCTCTTGTGGATGACAAGCTGAAAATAAAGGCACCCAAGGGTGCCGTCACGCCTGAGATCAAGCAACAGCTCAGCGAAGCGAAACAGGATATTATTGAGTTTCTGCGTGAGGCTGCCACGCCTTCTGCGGGCGCTACTGTCATTCCAACGGTCAGTCGTGATCAGGCATTGCCGCTTTCTTATACTCAGGAAGCGCTGTGGACACTGGATCGCATGAACCCGGGCAGTATTGCTTACAATTTGCCAATGGCGTTCAAATTTTTCGGCGGATTGGATGTGCCTTTACTGGAGCGAGCCATCGGTATGGTGCTGGAGCGCCATGAAGCACTGCGTTTGTACGTAGAGGAAACAGATGAAGGGAACCCCATTGCGTGCTTTCGGGAACCCACATCCTATGGCTTACCTGTCCATGACCTGACAATCGAAGCAGGCGCTGACTACCTGGCTTGTGTTAAAGCGGCGGTTGATCGTCATGCCATGCAGCCATTTGATCTTGCTTCAGGTCCGTTGTATCGCTTTGACCTGGTCAAAGTATCCGGTGCAATCGAGCCCCATGAACTCTTAATCGTTTGTCTGCATCATATTATTTCAGATGGTCTGTCCCAGAACCTGTTGGTTCGGGAGATTGCCATGCTGTATGCGTCTTATGTTCAGGGTGCACCTTCCATGCTGGCGCCGCTTACGATTCAGTATGCGGATTTTGCGGCCTGGCAGCGCAACCAGTTGGTAGGTGAAAAGCTGGAACAGGAGATCCGCTTCTGGAAAGGCCAGCTTAAGGACGTGCCGTCGTTGTTGGCACTGCCTACCGACCGGCCCCGGCCATTGATCCAAACTACACGGGGCGCCAAATACCATTTCTCCATACCGGCCGCTACGGCGCAGGCAGTCATCGAGTATACCCAGGCGAACAATTACACTGTGTTCATGGGGCTGATGGCCGCGTTGCAGATGGTATTGGCACGTCATGCGAAGCAGACGGATTTTTGCATTGGTATGCCAACTGCCGGGAGGCACTATAAAGAAGTTGAATCGTTGATCGGTTTCTTTGTCAATGGTGTTCTGGTGCGGGCCAGTGTAGACGAAAAACTTACCTGGAAAAGTCATCTTGATGCGGTTAAACAGCGGCTAATGGATGTGCTTTCGCATCAGGAAACACCGGCACAGCTGATCATTGATCACCTTGATGTGCCGCGCAATCCCAGTTATCCACCATTAGCCCAGGTGGGCTTCCAGTTGCAGAACTTTTCCGGTTCGGTGAACAGCGCCGGTGATGAAGCACAGATGCTGGATGTGTTTGCCAGGATGACCCAACTGACCATGGAACCGTTGAAGTTAGAGGAAGCGGATTCCAAGTTTGACATGATCGTCAGTATGGCTCAAAACGAGTCCGACCTTAGTGGCTACGTAGAGTACAACACCGACTTATTCGATGAGTCTACGATTGCCCGCTTGATGCGCCATTTGATCGCAGCCCTGAACAGCATGCTCGCCCAGCCGCAAGCGCGCATTGCCAATGTGCCCTTGGATCCTCTGGTGGAACTGGCGCAGCAATTAGGCGTGTTGGAAAACGAACAACTGGCCCGTTTGACCACGACCCAGATGGCGTTCGTCCAGGATATTGAGCTGCGACCTGATACCCGCCAGTACGCCGTTGGATTTAACTATGCCATCCATAAACGGGTAGATCACAAGCTACTGCAGACCTCGATCAATCACGTTATTGGTTCCCATGCGGCTCTAAGCGCCCGCTTTGTGCGCTGTGATTTGCCATGGGCAGATGCTGCGTATCAGGTATTCAGAACCGGCTATTCAGTTGAGTTGGAAGAAATCGATATTGGTGAGCGTGCAGATGCCCAGCAGTTTGTTGAGCGCCATTTTGATAAATGGTGCTACCGAACCCATGATATCTTTGCCGAGGAGCTGATTCGTTTCCAATTGCTGACCAGTGGTGATAACAGCTGGTTGCTGTTGTCCTGTCACCATATTATCCTGGATGGTATCTCCGGGATGGCCATGTTGCGCAAGATTATTCAATGTTATGAAGCCTTGCTCGCGGCTACCGAATGCCCCGACTTCACGGATGCGTTTCCCCACTATATTGCCGATCACCACCAGCAGGTTGATGCGCCCTCCGCAGTGGCATTCTGGCACGGCAAGGCGGCAGATGTTCTGCCGCTGGGTTTCTCCATGCCTCCGGCGTGGCCGCAGCAATCTGAGTATCAGATTTTACGGCATTCGGTTGGAGCCACACTGTTACAGAATATTCAATCTTATTGCCGTAAGCAGAAAACCCACCCCAGTATTGTCTATCGTTTGATTGCAGCGTTGATGATCAAAAGTTATTGCCGGCCTGAAGGTGACTTCGTGCTCTGGGACATCCAGTCCGGGCGCTCGGCCAATGAGAAGGGGGCCATCGGTGTATTCTACCAGCAGGTTCCCTATATCATCCCGATTGATCTGTTGACAGGGGAGCATTGTGCGGCAGATTTCTACGGTCAGCAGCGTCGTTATCGACGTGAGATCAAAGATCATACCTATCTTTCGCTGGCCCAGCTTAACCAGCTGTTTCCCGCAGGTACCCTCAGCTTCCAGTATAATTATTTTAATTTTCTTGAACCGGTTACCATCGATGGCTCAACCTCGCTTCCGGATACTTTCTCCTCTCATGTGGATAACACCGTGCAGGTGTTTGTTAAGGATTACGGTACCACCCTTGATTTCGAGTTGTGGTTTGATGGTTCGGTATTTGTGCCACTGGATTTTCTGCCGCGAATGGAGTTTATCGCCCAACAGCTGGTGACAAATGAATCGCTGCCACTGTGCAAACTGCGTTATGACCTAGGCGATGAGCGGCGCACTCTGAATCTTTGGAACCAGAATCACGCCGATCTCGAATACCACAGCATCGTGCCTTGGCTGCAGCAGTCTTTCCGGGATTATGCAGCCAATGTGGCGCTAATCCACGGTACTACTCAGTTTACCTACGCTGAGCTGGAATCAATCTCTCGCATTCTGGCCAATACGTTATTGGAGAGTGGCGTACAGCAGGGGGACAGAGTCGGTGTGTACCTGGGGCGGTCACATTGGTCGGTTATCTCGGTTCTGTCCATCATTCAGTTGGGTGCCGTTTATATTCCAATTGAAGCATCTTATCCGCAAGAGCGCGTCGATTATATATTGGCTGATTCCGGTGCGCGTTTGTTGATTACCGAATCCTGCCTGGCGCAGAACGTTCACAGGTTTCCCGAAACCATCATAAAGCTGGATACGGTCACGTTGGATTCGGTGAATGAGGGGATTGATTCTGCCACCAAGCCGTTGCCGAAGCTGGAATTGACACCCCAGGATCCCATCTATGCCATCTACACTTCCGGCTCCACCGGCCAACCCAAAGGTGCGTTGGTTACCCACAGTGGTGAAGTAAATTTGCAGCGTTGGTATACCCAACTGTGTGAGTTTACTGACCAGGATCGAACCCTGATTATCAGTGCCTTTGGTTTTGACCTCACTCAGAAAAACCTGTTTGCACCGTTATTGTGTGGCGGTGCTGTGGTCGTGCCCGAGATGGACGAGTTTGATGCCTCGCTCATTGCCAGTGAAATTCACACACATCATGTTACTCACATTAACTGTGCTCCCAGTGCGTTGTATTCCATTGTGGATGAATGCGATGCCCAACGGGCACAGCAGCTATCGACGTTGCGTTGGGTGTTTTTGGGAGGCGAGCCTATCCGGTTGAGTGCGTTGCAGCACTGGTTGCAACACCCGGCCACCGGGGCCCAGGTCGTTAACAGTTACGGGCCAACAGAATGTACCGACGTGGTTTCCTGCTATGTGTTAACGAATCTGGCCGCCGAGAACAAACTGATTCCCATTGGTAAACCAATCTGTAATACCCAGTTGTATATCTTGAATGACGAGCTTGCGCCAGTGCCTATGGGGGCCATGGGTGAAATCTGCATTGCGGGCGCCGGTCTCGGGCTTGGCTATATCGGCAAGGACGAACTGACTGCCGAGGTTTTTGTAGAAAGCTCTGCGCTGGACACTATGGTGTATCGTACCGGTGATTTGGGGCGATTCTGTCCCGACGGTAACATTGAGTACATCGGCCGTAAGGATTTTCAGGTCAAGGTGCGGGGCTTGCGCATTGAGCTGGGGGAAGTGGAGAGCGCGATTAAAGGCTTGGCGGGTGTATCGGATGCTGTGGTGCTGGTGCAGGATGACACCCTGGTGGGATACGGTCTGAGTACAGTCAATGACGCACCCAGCGGTTGGCAAGGGGAGCTTAGGGCAAAGCTGCCGGACTATATGGTTCCAGCCTACCTGATCATGTTGGATGCCTGGCCCCTGACACCCAATGGCAAAATTGACCGCAAGGCGCTACCCCATCCCGATAGCGGCAGCCCCGTGGTGGATTATGTGGCGCCCCGCAATAAGGTGGAGGCCGCTGTTGCATCAATTTGGGAACAGGTGCTGAAGGTGGAGCGGGTTGGGGTGCTCGACAGCTTTTTTGATCTGGGGGGCCACTCATTGCTGGCAAACCAGATCGTATCGCGTATACGCAAACAGTTTGATATCGAGTTGCCCATTCGCGATTTGATACTGTACCCCAGCGTGGCGGAGCTTTGTGAACGGGTTTACATGGCGCAGAAGAGCCAGGCCCTTGGTGCACTTTCCAGTGTGCCGCGTGATACGCGGCTGCCTCTTTCGGCCGCGCAGCAACGTATGTGGTTATTGGACCAGATTGAACCCGGCAACGCTGCCTATCACGTCCCCAGTATCGTAACGGTAAAAGGTTCACTCAGCATAGCGTTGGTGGAGCAGGCGTTTTCTGCCGTGGTGAATCAACACGAAGGCATGCGCGCAATTTTTGTTGAGGACGATTTGGGTCCCAGGCAGGCGTTTCTTCCCTCAGGGGAATGGCATCTGGAACGGATCGATGGCACGGAATGGGATGAAACCCGGCTCCGTAAACGGGTCGCTGGGTTGGTGGTTCAGCCGTTTTCTCTTGATGAGGGGCCTTTGTTTCGCGCAGCGGTGATACAGCGCGCCGAACAGGAGTACTTATTAGTGGTGGTATTGCATCATATCATCACCGATGGCTGGTCGAATGGAATACTGGTGCGTCAGCTTGCGGCAAACTATGTGCAGCTAATGTCAGGGCAAAGCGTGCCCACCGTGCCGGCAGGATTACAGTACGCTGACTTTGCTGCCTGGCAGCATGATTATCTTCAGCAAACAATGGATGTGAAGATTCAGTTCTGGCGCGAGGCTCTGCAGGATATTCCTGCGCTTGAGCTGCCGCTGGATTACCCCCGTCCTGCCAGTCAGACGTTCAACGGTGGCAGCATTTCATTTAGTTTGTCTGTTGAAGCAACCCGAAACCTCAATAACCTGGCTGGGCGATTCCAGGCCACACCGTTTATGGTGTTAATGGCATCTTATGCTGCCTTGTTGCAACGCTATAGCGGACAGGATGCCTTTGCCATTGGCTCCCCTGTTGCAGGTCGTGATCGCCCCGAGCTGGAGGACATCGTTGGTTTCTTCGTTAATACCGTGGCGGTACCGGTGGCACCTGAGCCCGGGCAGCCGTTTACCCGCTTGCTGGAACAGATCAAGGAAAACAGCCTGAACTGTTTCGAACACCAGGATGTTCCATTTGAGCAGATCGTAGAGGAATTGAACCCGGTACGGGACATGAGTCGCTCACCTGTTTTTCAGGTGATGCTGGCCTATCAGAATCTCCCTCTGGGTGACGGTGGTGTGGGAGCCCAGGAATTGGGTGATCTGTCCCTGGAGCCCTACGAGCTGGAACTGGAATCGGCCAAGTTTGAGCAGACAATCACGGTGTGGCCCGAAGGCGACCGATTAGGGGGGGCGCTTACCTATAATACCGACCTGTTTAAACGAGCTACCGCCCAACAGTTTGTCGAGCACTTCCTGCGATTTTGTGAACAGGCGTTCGCACAACCGGAGCAACCCCTGCACCGAATTGAGGTGTTGTCGGAGGAGCAGATTCAGCAACAGTTGGTGGCCTGGAATCAGACCCAGCATGACTATCGGGCGGATCGTATCGAACATCTGCTGGCTGCCCAGATCGAAAAGACCCCGGAGGAAATTGCGGTCACCCAAGGGCCGTTGACGCTGAATTACCGTGAACTCGGTAAGGCATCGGATGCCATCGCCAACGCATTTATAGAAAGCGGTGTGGAACACGGGGATTTTGTCGGCATTGTACTCGACCGAAATCTGCATCTAATGTCCGCCATACTGGGAATACTCAAGGCCGGTGCAGTGTATGTGCCCATTGATGCAAGCTATCCCGCAGATCGTATTCAATACATTTGTCAGCAGTCCGGTATTCGCACGCTGATCACCTTGCCTCACCTCAAGCAGAATTTACCAACCACTGCAGCGGGCGATCCAGAAGCCACCGAGAGCACCCCCATTATCTGCCTCGATTTGTCGAATCTGCCGCAGTGGATGGAGAACACCAGCCCGCTTAACAGTGTTTCATTTCAACAGGATGACTTGATCTATGTGATCTACACCAGTGGCTCCACCGGCAAGCCCAAGGGAACCGGCGCATATCATCGCAGTGAAGCCAATTTGCTCGCCTGGTACACCGGTCAGTTCCACATGGCAGCCAGTGATCGTGTGTTGTTGTTAAGTGCCATTGGTTTCGACCTTACTCAGAAAAACTTGTTTGCCCCCCTGGCCACCGGTGCCAGATTGGTAATCCCTGAGTTCCAGGAGTACGATCCGAATCGTATCATCGACACCATTGAAAGCGAGGAAGTTACCTGGCTCAATTGCGCACCCAGTGCGTTCTATCCCCTGGTGGAGAATGCAGAGGATTGGCCCCGCCTTAAGTCCCTGCGTTATGTATTCCTGGGTGGTGAACCGATCAATATGAGCCGCCTTGGCGCCTGGATGGAGCAAAGCCCGTGTCGGCTGGTCAATAGCTACGGCCCGACGGAGTGTGCCGACATCGCTTCCTGGCATCTGCTTGATCCTGTGGTGGATCAGCACAAGTCAGCCGTTCCCATCGGGCGCCCCAACTACAACGTCCAGCTGTACGTGTTGGGTGAACATCAGGAACTTTTGCCCCGGGGTGCGATAGGTGAGCTCTGTATTGGTGGAGACGGCGTGGGGCCGGGGTATCTGAATCAACCTGAGATGACGGCCGCGGCTTTTCTGGATAATCCGCATCAACCGGGATCCCTGATCTATCGCACCGGTGACAGAGTACGTTACCAGGAAGACGGTACAATCGTTTATTTGGGGCGCCGGGATCATCAGATCAAGTTGCGTGGCTATCGTGTGGAAGCCGGTGAGATCCAGTCTGTCATCAATCGTCACCCACAGGTGAAGGAATCCCTGGTGGATGTGATCAAGAACCCATTGGGTTTAGATCAGCTGGTTGCCTGGGTCGCCAGTGGCCGTCACAGTCAGAATGATGATGCTCTTTTGCTGGAGCTGAAACAGATTACACAATCCAATCTGCCCCAGTTTATGTTGCCTGACAGCTGGGTGGTGATCGAATCATTCCAGCTCACTGCCAATGGCAAGATTGATCGAAAGGCGCTGCCCTTACCGGACTGGTCTGAGCGCAAAGTTGCCTATGTCGCGCCCCGGAATGCTCTGGAAGTAAGCCTTGCTGAGATCTGGGCGGAGGTTTTACACCTTGACCAGGTAGGCGTGCATGACAACTTCTTTGAGTTGGGGGGACACTCCCTGCTGGCGACTCAGGTGGCTTCCAGAGTGCGCAAGACGTTGGGTATTGGTCTGGCCATTCGCGATCTCATGGCTGAGCCTACTATTGCCGCTCTGGCGCCAAAACTATTACGTCAGAACAAGACAGATATGGATGCGCCGTTGGAGGCCATCGCCCGTGATACCCGCATCCCCCTGTCTTTTGCCCAACAGCGTTTGTGGCTGCTGGATAAAATTGAGCCTGGGTCACTGGCTTACAGCGTGCCTTCCATTCTTAGAATTAAAGGCAAACTGAATCACGTGAATCTGGAACGGGCACTGATCAAGGTGTTTAACCGTCATGAGGGGTTGCGCACCGTATTTCTGCAAGACGATGAAGGCCCGTATCAATCCATATTGCCTGAACAAGACTGGTCCTTACCGTTGGTTGATGTGCGTCGCAGCGCTGATACGAGTGATGAGAAAGCATTGCTAGCGGAAACAAGGCGCTTGCTGGCCATCGAGCTGATGACACCATTTGATCTGGCCGGTGGCCCCCTGTTCCGCACCCGGCTGTTTCAGTTAGGTGATGACGAGTTTGTCTTTATGGTGGTGATTCACCATATCGTCACTGATGGCTGGTCGATGAATCTGCTGATTCAGGATCTGGCCAACGCCTATATTCAAATCGATCTGCACGATGATGTTTACTTTGATCGTCTGCACGTTCAATACGCGGATTTTGCTGCATGGCAGCGAAAACGCCTGGACGCCAAGCGCCAATCTGAATTGCTGGGGTATTGGAAGCAATCGCTGGCGGGTGTAGAGCCATTGAATTTGCCCACCGACTATCAACGGCCAGCAGTGCAAACCTACAATGGAAATACCATTCGCTTTTCAATACCACTGGAAGTTCGTGAGGCTTTGCATCAGCTGGCGATCGAACGAAATACCTCTCTGTTTGCCACCCTGCTCAGCGGATTCTTTGTCCTGCTGCGCCAGTACTCGGGGCAGAATGATTTTTGTATTGGTACACCTGTTGCTGGCAGGGAGAGCGCCGAGCTGGAAAAAATTGTCGGCTTTTTTGTTAATACGCTAGCGATTCGGGCTGATCTCACGTCCAACGAGGATTTTATATCCGTACTGGAGCAGGTAAAAACCACATTGATGGATGGGCTCGCCCATCAGGAAATGCCCTTCGAGCAGATTGTTGAAGAGGTGGATCCGGCCCGGGATATGAGCCGCTCGCCGTTGTTCCAGGTGATGCTCGCTTATCAAAACCTGCCCACGGAACAGGCGGCGTTGGGTGGAGCAGAGAATCTGGGTGAGGTACAGCTTGAACCGTTTGATCCGGGTGTGGATTCCAGCAAGTACGAGCTCACTCTCACGTTGTGGGATGACGCCAGCGGGTTGGGTGCCTCCCTGCAATACAACACTGATTTGTTTTCCCAGCAAACCGTAGAGCGGCTTGCCGGCCACTATGTCGGCTTATTGGGCGAGTTGGTTGCGCGTCCGGCCGAACCCATTAAATCGTTGAACTATCTTTCCACGGTTGAGCGTGAACAGCAACTGGTGGAATGGAATTTGACTGATCGGGAGTACGATCGTCAGCTCACCCTGGACAAAGCGCTAACGGCTTCCCTGGCCGCCAATGGGGAGCGCACCGCAGTGGTGTGCGGCGCGGCAGCGTTAACCTACGCTGAGCTTGATCAATACTCCAACGGTGTTGCAGCGTTACTCCAGCACAGAGGCGTGCAATGTGGTGATCGTGTGGCTTTGTGTGTTGATCGCAACCTGCACCTGATGTCAATTTTGATTGGCATTATCAAAGCCGGTGCCTGTTATGTTCCGCTGGATGCCAGTTATCCCAAGCACAGAATTCAATACATTCTGCAGAACTCTGAGTCAAAGTTGGTTATCACTCAAGCGCATCTCGAGGCAGTATTGCCTGATACAACGGAAACTCTGGTTTTGGATCAGGTGTTGGAGCACCTGGAATCCAGCAGTGAGGTGTATAAACCAGTTGAAGTTGATGCTGAACAGCTGCTTTATATTATTTTTACATCCGGTTCCACCGGAAACCCCAAAGGCACGGGTGCGTTTCACCGATCTGAAATCAATCTCCTGGAATGGTACAGCAATGAGTTTAATCTGGTGGCCAGTGATCGTTTATTGCTGTTGTCGGCAATCGGTTTCGATCTTACCCAGAAAAATCTTTTTGCTCCATTGCTCAGAGGGGCGAGCCTGGTGATCCCCGAATTCAATGAGTTTGATGGTCAAAAGATAAATCAGTTGATCAACAAGGAACAAGTTACCTGGCTGAATTGTGCCCCCAGTGCGTTCTACGCCCTCCAGGATGAGCCGGCGGAATGGAATAACCTGCGCACCCTGCGGCTGCTGTTTTTGGGTGGTGAACCCATTAACGTTCCCCGAATCGCCGGTTGGTTGCAGCAATCCCACTGTCAATTGATCAACAGTTACGGGCCTACTGAATGCGCTGATATAGCCGCCTGGTATGCAGTGGATGTTGAGCGGGATTACCATGCTCCGGCGCTTCCCATCGGTCGACCCAATTATAATGTGCAACTGTATATCCTGGGCGATGAGCTGGAACTTCTGCCGACGGGTGCAGTTGGCGAATTGTGTATTGCCGGTGATGGTGTTGGGCCAGGTTATATAAATGACCCCCGGCAAACCCATTCTGTGTTTGTGTCCAATCCCTACAGCAACAGTGGTAATCTTTACCGCACCGGGGATCGCGTGCGCTATCGTACGGATGGCAATATAGAATATTTGGGCCGCAAGGATCACCAGATCAAACTGCGCGGTTATCGTATCGAGGCCGGAGAAATACAGTCAGTTATAAATCACGTGACGGGCGTCAAAGACAGTCTCGTGGATGTGGTCAAGGACGAGCAAGGGGTGCAGCGGCTGGTGGCCTGGGTAGTCACCCACGACAGCATCGACGATCTTGAGGGCTTGTTGAAGCCTGAGTGTCAGAAAAAGGTCCCCGCCTTCATGGTGCCGGAATCCTGGCTGCAGTTGGCAAGTTTTCCGCTAACGCCCAACGGTAAGGTGGATCGAAAGCAGCTGCCGCAACCACAGGCGCTGGCAGTGAATGACTTTGTTGCCCCATCCACTGAAACGGAGGTGGCGCTGGCCAAGCTGTGGTCTTCAGTGCTCGGTGTGGATCTTGTTGGGGTGACCGATAACTTTTTCGCCCTGGGGGGACAGTCTTTGCTGGCGACCCAGTTGGTCAGTCGCATGTCCCGGCAGTTGCAGCGCACGGTTTCGGTTCGCGATCTCTTTGAGAATCCAACCATAAGGGCGCTCACCAAGTACATGGATACAGCGGCCCATCAGGTTGAGCGGCCGGCCATTGTTAAACGTCCCGTGCAGGCGCAGGTACCGCTGTCGTTCGGCCAGCAGAGGCTGTGGTTTTACGAACAGATGAATCCCGGTACCCGTGCTAATAATATGCCGGTAGCGGTGCGTATCAAGGGTGACCTCAATACTCGGGTACTGGAAAAGGCGTTCTACGAGCTTTGTCGCCGCCATGAATCTTTGCGTGCCAGCTTTGGTGCGGATGCAGATGGTACCCCCATACAACGGATTGCTGACTCAGTCACCTTCAACTTGCACTGTGTGGACCTGACTGCGGTGGATGCCGCACAACAACAGGCTGAGCTGGAGCAATTGATCGAGCACAACAGCACGCTGCCAATCAGTCTTGATGTTGCCCCTTTAATGCGAGCCTCCGTGGTTAAAACCGCATCACAGCCGGCACAGCAAACCCTGCTCTTGTGTATGCATCACATCATTTCGGATGGCGCATCGCAGGTGATCCTGTTCCGGGAACTGATGACGCTTTATCTGGCGTTTTTAGCTGAACAGCCTTCGCCATTACCGGAACTTCGAATTCAGTATCCGGACTTTGCCTGGTGGCAGAGAGAGTGGCTGAATGATCAGACCCTGGCCAGCCAGCTCAGGTATTGGCAGGATCAGTTCAAAAACGTGCCGGCTTGTCTTGATCTGCCTCTGGATAAACCCAGGCCCAAGGTTCAAACCAGTAATGGCGATACAGTAAATACCACGTTCCCGGAATCCCTGGTTGAAGGATTGAGGGCAGTGTGTGATCGTCATGGTGTCACCCCATTTATGGCTACGCTACTGGCATGGCAGATTTTCCTGCATCGCTTCAGTGGTAAGGATGACATTTTGGTGGGTGTGCCGACCCTGGGGCGGCACAGCCCGGAGCTGGAGCCCATTATCGGTTTCTTTATTCAAAGCCTGGTGCTGAGGGCGCAGTTTGCGGATAACCCGTTGCTGGCAGATGCCCTGGAAGATACCAAACAAACTGTACTGGAAGGCTTTGCCAATGGCGATGTGCCGGTGGACAAAATTGTCGAACACCTGGGTATTGCCCGCAACCCATCGTATTCGCCTCTGGCACAGGTGGCTTTCCAGCTTTTGGATAACGCAGGCTTTAGCGCATCGCAGTTGGCCGAGCAGGCTGCTTTTGGTGATATGCAAGTGGAGGTGCTGGGCAGTCAGACTGCATCGGCAAAGTTTGACCTGACATTAAGTCTGACCTTGGATGGAAATCAGCTGTCAGCTTCGTTGGAATACAACACCGATCTCTTTTATGAGGAAACGGCTGCCAACATGCTGGTGGGCTTTGAAAGGGTTTGCTGGCAATTGGTTCACAGCCTGGACCGACCTGTTGCCGCGGTTCAGGTGCTTGCAGAGGGCGAACTGGTGGATGCGTTGGGGCTGGATACCGAGTCGGTGGACAGTGTTCAACCCTTATCCCGAATGCAATACGACATGTTCATGGACAATCTGGTGAACCCGTCGTCCCTGCAAAGCAGTCATGGTTGGAATATACATATTCATCGCGCGTTGGATCTTGGGCTGTGGCAACAGGCTTTGCGTGAGATCGTACAGGCGCAACCCATGTTGAGGGCAAGGTTTGTTGCTGCGCAAAAGGCGAACCTGGATATGGGCTATCTTGTGATCCAGTCGCAGCTCGAGCCTGTTGTTGAGGTAATTGACAAGAGTGCCGAGCCTATATCAGAGCAGGCGTTGGCGTCGTTGATCAACGGGTTGATCTACAAGCCCTACGCGGTCGAGCACGAACCATTGATCCGCTATTACGTGATTAAACTGGCCCCTGATCATAACGTGGTTATAACCGCAGTACATCACGCCATACTGGATGGCGCGTCACTAAACGTACTCTGGTTACAGTGGACCACTGCCTACAATCAATTGCAAAGGGGGGAGACCCCCCGGATCGCAACGGTACCATTTTCTGATTACGTCGATGACGAACGGCAGAAGATGGATACCGCCCCGGTTCTGGCGTTCTGGCAGAACAAACTGGCACAGGTTGAACCGCTGGATTTCACGGTGCCGTCACCGGTACCCGGCCCTGATCATTTCGTCACCCGTGAAGGCTATTTGAGTGATGATCATTGGGCAGGGGTAAAACGTTTCTGCCGTCAGCACCGAATTACCCCATCACTTTACTTTAAGTGCCTGTTCGGTTATCTGGTGCAGCAATACTGCCGCTCCGATAGTGATTTTTCCATTCAGGAAACAATGGCAGGCCGTATCAAGGGTCATCAGGAGGCAATGGGATGCTATATCCAGGAAATTCCGTTTGTGTTCTCCAAGCAGGTCTTGTCTGCAGAGCAGCGTTTTACCGATGTGCTTGAGTACGCTCGTCAATTCCAGAAGTCCATCAAGGATCAGCGCCTCATCTCCATCGGCAAACAATTGGCGCTTGCACCCAAGGGGCGAATTGGATTTATGTACAACTTCTATCAGTTCCTGGCCAGTTCTGAGTTTTTGGGTGAACAGCTAAGCCCGGAGGGTACGCCCAGTGATCCCGCCAACAACGTTCAGTTTGTAGTGACCGAAGTGGCCGGCCGCCTGAAGTTAAATCTTTTTTACCATCAACATCTGTTTGCCGACTTCGGTATGCTACAACGGATTCAAGACCTCAGCGAGCAGGTTCTCAGGAACCCGGACATTCGGTTGGCGCAGTTTGAGCTGGTCTCAAGCCCCGCCGAGAAAGTGACCTTGCTGGAGAGCTGGAATGCGACGGAACGTCATTATGATCTTGGTTCATGTCTGCATCAGAAGTTTGAAGTCAACGCTCAGGCGCGTCCTGATGCTATGGCCATCATTGATGACCAGCGGGCCTACACCTATGGTGAATTGAATCGCCGTGCCAATCAGATCGCGCACTACTTGATTGAGCAGGGTGTTCAGTCCAATCACCTGGTTGGGCTGTGTGCCGATCGCTCCTGTGATTTTCTGGTGGGTATACTGGGTATTATGAAAGCCGGAGGCGCTTATGTGCCAATGGACCCAAAATACCCGGATGATCGTATCGAGTATATGATATCCAATTCCGAAGTAAGTGTGCTGATCACACAGGAGCACCTCCTGAACAAGTCTGATGCGGTGGCCAATGGCGTCCACCGGGTCTGTCTTGATCGTGATTGGCCTGTTATTCAGGGATATTCTGCTGCCAACCCCAATCTTGATATCAGCTCCCGTAACCGCGCCTACATGATCTACACTTCAGGCTCAACGGGATTACCCAAAGGCGCCATCATTCGTCACGATGGCGCACTCAATCATATTGAAGCTGAATGCGAAGTGCTGGCGTTCGCTGGTGCATTCAGTTTTCTGCAAACCGCGCCATCGTCATCGGATATATCTGTTTGGCAGTTTGTGGGGCCGGTCACCCGCGGTGGAAAAGTAGTGGTGTTGGATGACGTGACGCATTCCGAAAAACTGTTCCGCCTGGTTAAGGAAAACAAGATCGATGTGGTGGAACTGGTTCCAGTGGCACTGCAGCTACTCATGGAATTTGTACGGCAGTTGCCCCCAGCGGAGCGTGCCTTGCCATCGTTGCGCTGGATGATGGCCACTGGCGAGGCCGTATCAACGGAGCTGGTTAATGACTGGTTGGCATTGTATCCCCATATCCCGGTGGTGAACGCCTACGGCCCGACGGAAGCTGCCGATGACGTTATCCAGTGTGCTATCAGCGCTCCGTTGCCTCCTGCTCAGAAAACGGTGCCGATCGGCAAGCCGTTGGCCAACCTTAAAGTCTATATTGTTGACGAGTTGCTGCGCCTGGTACCTGCAGGGGTCGCGGGGGAAATATGCATTGGCGGTATTGGAGTAGGGGAAGGTTACTGGCGCAATCCGGAAAAAACCGCCCAGTCGTTTGTCGCCGATCCCTTCACAACCGGTACGGGCGCGTTGATGTATCGGACCGGCGATTTGGGGCGTTGGCTTAGGGATGGCAGTGTTGAATATCTGGATCGGGTTGACAATCAGGTGAAGGTAAGGGGGTTCCGCATTGAACTGGGGGAAGTGGAGGCTGCTTTGTCGTCCTTGCCCGGTGTCAGGGAGAATGTTGTCATTGTCCGGGATGATATGCCCGGTGGCGCAGCATTGGCAGCCTACGTAGTGCCCGGACACGAACCAGGCACTGATCCCGAACTGGATCCGCAACGACTACGGGGACAACTGAGAGAATCATTGCCGGATTTCATGGTACCGGCAGCCATTACGGTGATGGAGGCCTTGCCGTTAACCCCGGCCGGCAAGATCGACCGCAAATCACTACCAAGGCCCGCAGTGATTCAATCCGGCTGTGGCGACTACGTCGCCCCGAGAACCGATACCGAGTCCACTCTTGTGGACATTTGGGAATCGCTTATGCCGGTACAGCGTGTCAGCGTAACCGATAACTTCTTTGAATTGGGCGGCCATTCTTTGTTGGGTGTTCGCATCATGTCCAAGGTTAATCAAGCATTCGGAACTCAGCTTCAGGTGGCTGCGCTGCTCAGCACACAAACCATCGCAAAGCTGGCGTTGTTGATTGATGCAAGTGAGGAACAGGCAATGGGGCTGGTGGTGCCCATTGCGGTATCGGAGCACCCACCGATATTCATGATTCATCCGGTGGGTGGTGATGTGCTCTGTTACGCCGATTTGGCCCGTGCTCTGAGCGATCAATTCTCTGTCTATGGAATTCGTGCCAAGGGCCTGGATGGCTCCTGTGCACCCGCACAGAGTATGGACGAGATAGCCCGGCTCTACGCAGACAGTATTCTTCAGGTTCAGGCACAGGGGCCATACCAGCTTTTGGGGCAGTCCCTGGGGGGGATTTTGGCGCAAGCAGTGGCAGCTCAGCTGGAACGCATGGGTCATCGGGTGGAAAATATTGTTATGCTGGATACTTTCAGCCCGCAGCACCTGCGTGCAGGAGGCGCTTCCACAGCGGAAATACTGAGTCGAGCACTGGGAGTCAACTCCGGAGCCCTGGCTCCGCAATCTGGGGCATCTGAAAACAACGGAAATTCAGAAGTTTATATCGAGTCTATCTACCGACTGGGTGTACAGGCGGGCGTATTGCCGGCGGAAATGGCAATGGATCAGTTTATGGCGCTGTACCGGGTAGCCGTACAAAATCATACGATTGCATCACATTATGATGTGGAAAAGCTGAATGCAAACGTGCATCATTTTACGGCAGCCGATAATATTACCGGAATCCGCTCCGGTAGCAGCTGGGGCCAACAAATGCCGCAGTTGCAATCCATCGACGTGCCGGGTGGCCATGAGACCATGATGCAGGGTGAGCATGCCAAACCCCTGGCAGAACAGATTCTTAACCGGTTACAAAACCATAACAACAATAAAGTATGAGGCATTGAATGCGAGTTGATGTGTTTCAGCAGTACGAATCCGAAGTGCGTTCCTATTGCCGGTCATTTCCTACCGTCTTCACCAAAGCCAAAGGCTCCTATATCGAGGCGCAGGATGGCCAGCGCTATCTGGATTTCTTTGCCGGTGCCGGTGCACTGAATTTTGGTCACAACCCGGATCTGGTGAAGCAACGATTGATTGAGTACCTGCAGGAAGATGGCATTCTGCATGGGCTGGATATGTACACCGATGCCAAGGGGCAGTTTCTGCAAGCCTTGCAGGAACAGATACTGCAACCCAAAAGCCTGGATTATCGGGTACAGTTTTGTGGCCCAACGGGTACCAATGCGGTTGAGGCAGCGTTGAAGATCGCCCGTAAAGTGAAAGGTCGCCGCAATATTTTTGCGTTCCAGGGCGGCTATCATGGTATGACTCTGGGTGCATTAGCCTGCACCGGTAATTCGTATAACCGAAAAGGGGCAGGTACGGCGCTCCCGGATGTCACGTTTATGCCGTTCCCATTTGGGCCCATGAAGGAAATTGATACCATCGCCTACCTGGATGCGGTGTTATCGGATTCCAGCTCCGGTATTGAAAAGCCGGCCGCGGTGTTGCTCGAAACCGTCCAGGCAGAGGGTGGGGTGGTGGTCGCCCCCACGCCGTGGTTAAAGCAGCTGCGTTCGCTGTGTGATAAGCACGATATCCTGATGATTGTTGACGATATTCAAGTGGGCTGTGGGCGCAGTGGAAACTTCTTCAGTTTTGAGCGGGCCGGCATTGTTCCCGATATTGTGACCCTGTCGAAATCCATCAGCGGTTGTGGATTGCCTCTGGCGGTTGTGTTGCTGAAACCGGAACTGGACGTATGGCAGCCCGGTGAGCACAACGGCACGTTTCGTGGCAATCAGCTGGCGTTCGTCAGCGGCACTGTGGGGATCGAGCTTTTTCAGTCCCTGAATCTTCCTGCTCAAGTGGCAGAAAAATCCCAGCTCCTGCAACAGGAACTCTCCGGCATTATCGACAGGTTGGATGCCAGAATGGAGCTACGCGGGCTGGGCATGATTTGGGGCGTGGACCTGGCCCCGTTAGGCAACGAGCGGTTAATTGATCAGATTACATCGCTGTGTTTTCAGGATGGCTTGATTATTGAAAACGCTGGCCGCAAGGGGCAGGTGTTGAAACTGTTGCCACCACTGACCGCCAGTTCCGACGAGCTTCACATTGGTCTGGAAATCATAGAGCGCGCCATGAAGAAAGCCCTGTAAAGGGCTTTTACAAAGCATCCAGTGTGTTCGATAGTTTTTGACAAAATTGTTTTAGTTCAGATGGATTACATACCGCCCTGGGGCAACCAATGATGATATTGGTAAGGTCATTGTAGGAACAGGCGGCAACGAATAGCGGCCGGTTTTCAAAAGGAATCGGTACGCCAAACTGGGAAAAGGGTTCAAACCCGTCACAGGAAAACATCTCATTCGCTACGTCGCCCATATAACTGACACTGCCGGACATGCGATAGCGCTGTTCCCGGTGCATGCGTTTTAAAGATTCGGGATGCACCCGAAACAAGGATTTTGGCAACCACTTTACGTATTGATACTTTTCCTTGAACGGGGCCAGATCCATTTTGTTACGCATGGAGCGTACAATGCTGGAGCGGATTTCATTGAGTTTGGTGTCGGCATTGATCTCCAGATCAATGGCACCACTGCAGTTGGCGACGGTAAAACCTTCGTTTTTCTCCATGTAGCGCCGCAAATCAGCAGGGATCCTGAATAAAACCTTACCCTCACCAAAATGCGCCCGTGCCAGTTGCGCACAGGCAAACAGAATTTTTGCGGCGAACTTGTTTTTGTCACCTTTCCAGTCAAATCGATACCATTGATAACCGGTACGCTCAGGATCGACGCTGCCTTTGATCACCGGCAGGCAATCATCTTCTGACACCGTACTGTCCGGCCGCTCCTCACGCATGGCAATATCCCATTCGGTCAGCATGGAGGAGGATCCCAACGGGTCTTCACCACGTAAGATCCTGAATACATCATTCATTAAATGAACAGTACCACGGCCATCGGTAACGGCATGGTGAGTACGGAATAACACATGGGTACCGGTCCTGGTGCGGATCTTGGCGATTTGGCAGGGGGATTCATGGCGCAGATCGATTGGGTTGCCAAGCAGTGGTGCACCTTCCGAACTGGCACTGTCCCAGTCAGGGGCATCGATGTCTTCGACGGTGGGTGCAAGCCCCTGGTCATCCCAGCGGCGCCATCCCCAGTAGCCCTTAAGGCGTACCTTGAAACCCGGGTTGGCAGTAACGGCCTGCGCCAGTGCTGACCTTAGTTTGTTGCTGTCAATATCGCCATTGCCGATGACAAAAAACTGATTCACCAAGGGGGAATAGTGGGGTAAATCGGCGGCAATGTACGTGAATTCTAGGGGTGAGGGAATCCGATAAAAACTCATAATATCGTTATTATTGTTGCGAGAGAGCTAACTATACCATGTCGGGATTATAGGGTACTATGCCGGTTCTAACTAAAATAATAACTGCGGTCCTGTAAGTAGATGTCAGGCTTAAAGCTTTTCTATTTTATTCTTTTTGGTCAGTCCATTTCTTTGCTTGGTTCCTCCCTCACCGGATTTGCGTTGGGTGTTTGGGTGTATCAAACCAGCGAATCGGTCATGGAATTCACCTTGATTCTGGTTGCCTCAACTTTGCCCGGTATCGTGCTGGGGCCCTTTATCGGCTCCTGGGTGGATCGGCTCAATCGCAAGTCCCTGCTGGTGGGTGCGCAGGCCGGCAGCGCCCTGATCATCATGGGGCTGGCTTTCCTATATTACTATGATTTGCTGCGGTTCTGGCATATTGCCGTGATCGTGTCCCTTGGTTCAGTTTTCGCCACCATGTTGCAGGTAGGGTTTACCTCAACAGTCACCCTGATGGTGCCCACCGAAGATCTTAATAAAGCCAATGCAGCGTTGGGAATGGTTCTGGGTTTGGTGCAGCTGGCCGGCCCCTTCCTGGCCGGTAAGGCGCTCGATACCATCGGTATTTCCACCATATTGCTGATTGATATCGTCAGCTTCAGCTTTGGTTTGGGTACCCTGTTACTGGCCAGTCTGCCGTCTACGCCCGCCAAGCCTGCAGATACTCAGACTTCCGTCTGGGAGGAGGTCAAAGAGGCCTATCGATTCCTCAAATCCAAGCCCGGGGTATTGGGAGGTTTATATCTGTTCACCTTGATCTGGTTCAACGTGTCCGCTGTACAGGCACTCATTACCCCGCTTGTGTTGTCCTATGCATCGCCCAGCGAAGCCGGTTTGATCATGTCCGTTGCCGGTGTCGGGGCGCTGCTGGGGGGCGCCGTGATGATGGGGTGGAAGGGGCCGGAGCGGCGCATGTACGGTATTCTGGGGGCAGCACTTGCCATTGCTTTCATCCTGGTCCTGTTGCCGGTTTATTCCAGCCTGGTGTGGATTGGGTTCTGGGCCTTTGTCATCATGGCGTTGGCTCCAGTGGCAACCGTATGCAGCCAGACGCTTTGGCAAAGGAAGGTACCGGTGCACTTCCACGGGCGGGCATTCAGTTTGAGAAATACAATTATGAAAGCCGCGCAGCCGGCCGCTTTTTTGAGTGCCGGTTTCCTGTATCAGAGTGTATTTGAACCCCTAATGAAAGAAGGGGCACTTTTGGCCAATATATTTGGCCCCATATGGGGAATCGGGGAAGGTCGGGGAATTGCCTTGTTAATCAGTCTGTTCGGTATTCTGAGCATTGTGATTGTGTTGATGGCCTGGTCCATTCGTGCCATAAGAACCGCCGATACCGCGCTGCCGGATGAGAATATCAGCCGGGCGGCAACGTAGACCGACCAGTCATATTTCGTTGTTCACTTCTATAGCCGGAATGTAAATTGTGTAACACGCTGTTTTTAAAGTGTAAACATTTCCCAAATTCCGTATCAACCGTTTGACGCCATACCGCCTTGGGCGTTTAATTCAACCTGACTATACAGAAAACGGTTTCAAATGGACTTGGAACGATCGTTCAGATAATATTGGTTAGTCTTCAAGCAATGCTGTAGGCGGCAGCGCTACCACCGGGGGACAAGCAACAGGAGCTTACTCTCGAATGGTGTGCAGTGACGATAAAACCTTAGTAACCAAGTTCAAACAATAATAAATCGGTGGTTCAAGGGCATGATGGCAACTCAATCCAGTATTCCGGTGAAAAGTAATTGGTTCCAGGTGGCGCGGCCGGTGTCCGAGCCCCGTCTTCGGCTGTTTTGCTTTTCCTATGCAGGTGGGAACGCCTCAACCTACCGCGACTGGCATAAGCGCTTGCCGGCGGATGTGGAAGTCTGCTCTGTTCAGCTGCCCGGCCGTGGTAGTCGATTCAAAGAAAAAGCCTTTACCGACCTGGACAGTCTTTTGTCCACACTGGCTCCGGAGATGGAGCCGTACACCCAGACACCTTATGCGTTTTTTGGTCACAGTATGGGTGCGCAGCTGGCATTTGAGTTGTCCAGGAAATTGCGGGACTTGGGCTACCCACAACCCAAGTGCCTGATTGTATCCGGTAGAAGGGCGCCGCAACGGGCAAAGAAGACCAAACCAATCTATTCTCTGCCTGAAGCAGAGTTTCGCGACGAAATCCGGCGCCTTAACGGCACACCTGAAGAAGCGCTGAACAATCCGGAATTGATGGATCTGGTCAGCCCCATTCTCAGAGCGGACTTCCAACTGATCGAGACCTGGGTGTATCAACCCTCGGACCCCATTGATGTGCCTGTTATGGCCCTGGGTGGTGTCAAAGACAACCAGGTATCCATGGATGATCTGGAAGAGTGGCGCAAAGTTACGAAAGGCCCTTTTTGTCTCGAGCTGTTCTCGGGAGATCATTTTTTCATCAATCAGGTGACTGACTCGCTCCTCAATACCGTTAACCAGGCGATTGAATCTGTGTTGGGCGGGTCGGATGGTATGCTGGCAAGCCGGAAAACGTCCTGAGAATTCAACACCCTCCGTTTCCTGTTCCAACTAGCTGATACGAAGGTTAGTTGCTAGAGTAATGGGTACCGTAAATAGTTATCGCATCTATTTAAAAACCAACGTTATTTCGGATAAGATGCTGTACTTTGTGGTCTAACGCCCACGTAGATTTCCTCCCTCAGCCGATAATGGTTGCTGCACAGCAAGATGGCGGGGCGAGCTCTAAACAAGAAGATTAGAAAATGACAAAAGCATTAAAGTTCATTTTGCCCATCGCGGCAATCGTTGTGGGATTGGCAGTGTCCGTCTTGTTGTTTGTATCCCGCCCGGAAGTGGAGCATAAGCCCCTTAACATCAAATCGCCGCTGGTGACCATCACCGAAGTGCAGGCAAAAAGCAAAAGCATCCCGGTATTTACCCGCGGTACGGTTACCCCAGGTACCGAAATTCAGTTGATGTCTGAAGTGAGCGGTCAGGTGCTGGAGCTGTCGCCCAATTTTGCCAATGGTGGGTTCTTCCGTAAGGGCGAAATGCTCATCAAAATTGACCCTATTGAATATGAGGTCAACATCAAACGAGCAGAGGCCAGCAAGGCGCAGGCATATCAGGCCATGTTACAGGCAGAAGCTGAGCGCAAGGCCCGCAGCCGGGTCAAGAACAACAGTTCCAACCGGTTGGCCAATTATGAAATTCAGTACCAGCAGGCCAAGGCTCAGTATGACGCGGCGGTGGCTGAGCTTGAGGCGGTGAAACTGCAGCGTGACCGTACCACCATCACAGCGCCGTTTGATGGCAGGGTCAGGTTGGCAACATTGAATATTGGTCAGTATGTGCGGCCCGGCCAGCAAATGGGGGCCATTTACGCCGTTGACGTAGCGGAAGTGCGCTTGCCTTTATCCGATCGCCAGTTGAGCCTGGTGGATGTGCCGATGCGATTTCAGGATGCGCTGGACCAGCCACTTCCTGAGGTGACGTTAACCGAAAAGTTTGCCGGGCGTACCTATACCTGGAAAGGAAAAGTAGTGCGTGCAGAGGGTGGGGTCGATGAGCGCAACCGCCTCCTGTATGTTGTTGCCCAGGTTCGTGACCCCTATTCAGCGGATCCGAATCAACCTGGCAGGCCAGAGTTGGTGGCAGGCTCTTTTGTTGAAGCCACTATTGATGGTCGTCGCTTTGAGAGAGTGTTCGAGGTGCCCAGGAAGGCACTGAGAAACAGTTCCCAGCTGTGGGTGGTGGATGAAAACAGCCAGTTACGGGAACGTGAGGTTGCAATTATCTACAAAGGAAAAGACAGCATCTACATCAGCTCCGGGCTGGAGAACGGTGATCGTGTGGTATTGAGTCAGATGGACATTGCCGTCGATGGCATGACCGTTCGGACCAAATTGGAAGATAACTATGAATATGAGGTTGAGCCCGATAAGAACGACAACATTTTTGGGTCAGCGGCTAAAACCTCGACCCCGCCGGCGGCCAGCCAGAACACCATTATAGACGCCAAGGATCTGAATGATCCACGGGTCAGGCAGATGGCAGAGAAGGCGCGGGAAGCCTTTGAAGGCCTGGATGATGAGCAAAAAAATCAGATCCAGGAAAGCGCTCAGGGCCTGATGCAGCAGGCGCAAAAACTGCAGGCAGCCATCACGCCCAAGGCGCAGCCTAAAGCGGAGATCAAGCCTGAGCAGGAAGCGGGCAAGCAGGTTGAAATGTCGCCCCTGGCCGCGCAAATAGCCGCGGATATGGAATCTCAGGACCCCCCTGCCGCAGAGCCGATACCGGAAAGCGCTCCCGAGCAGCCACGATCGGTGCCTGCCGTTCCGGCCCAGAAAAGCAACGCAGCGTCACCGGCACGGGGTGGCAAGATCACCATTTCAATTGTCAGTGCCCCTGAGCCTCTGGTGGAAGCCGTACAATGAATGCAATTATTGCCTGGTTCGCGGAAAACAAGGTAGCCGCCAACCTTTTGATGGTGTTTGTGGTAGTGGCGGGCATCATCAGCCTGCAGGATACCCGCAAAGAAATCCTGCCCAACATTTCACTGGATTTGATTACCATCAGTGTCCCTTATCCGGGAGCCTCACCGGAGGACGTGGAAAAATCCGTATTAAATCGGATTGAGTCCGCCATTTATGATCTTGAGGGCATTAAATCCTTGTCCTCCAAGGCGACCGAGCACCTGGGCGTGCTGACTCTGGAAATCGCCTACGGCCATGACAGTAAGCATCTTCTTAATGAAATCAAGGCACGGGTTGACGGTATAGGCACCTTCCCGGCGGATGTGGAGCGCCCCATCGTACGCGAGATTTCGGTGCGTAATATGGTGGCTTACATAGTGATATCCGGTGACGCGGATGAACGTAGCCTGAAGAATCTGGCGGCCCAGATTCAGGAAGACCTGACCACAAAGCCCAATATTTCCCAGGTTTCCCTGGCTTCAAGCCGGCCCTATGAAATCGCCATAGAAGTGTCCGAGGCATCGCTTCAGCGTTACGGAATGAGTTTCCTTGAAGTGGCCAACGCGGTACGTCAAAGCTCGGTGGATTTGCCCACCGGCGTCATTAAAACCGCCCAGGGCAATGTATCTGTTAAAGCCAAGGGGCAGGTTTACTGGGGCGAGGATTTTGAGGATATCGTGATTCGGGCTTTACCGGACGGGGCGCAGGTTCTGGTGCGTGATGTGGCGACGGTGTTGGATGGCTTCAAGGAAGGTGTCTCACTGTCTGAATTTAATGGCCGGCCTGCAGTGGCGCTGTCCGTGTATCGGGTCGGGGACCAGAATATACTGGATGTGTCCCGAGAGCTGCACGATTACGTTAAAAATCCCACCACCTATATTCCCGAAGGCATTCATCTGGATGTATGGCAGGATTCTTCGGTCTACTTTAAGAGCCGCATGGATTTGCTGAGTGAAAACGCCATAAGCGGCTTGGCGCTGGTGTTTATCATTTTGCTGCTGTTTTTGCGGGCTCAGTTGTCATTCTGGGTCAGCCTGGGTATCCCGATATCCTTCATGGGGGCATTCATGTTGTTGCCGCACTTTGACGGCTCACTGAACATGATCTCCCTGTTCGCTTTTATTCTGGTGCTCGGTATCGTGGTGGATGATGCGATCATTGTTGGCGAGAATGTCTTCACCAAGCACCGTGAAGGTATTGGCGGCGTGCGCGGCGCGATACTGGGTGCTCAGGAAGTGCAGAAGCCGGTTATTTTCTCAGTTATCACCACCATCATTGCATTTGCACCACTCATCATGTTGCCTGGCCCCGAGGGTAAACTGATGAAGGTGATTCCCATTGTGGTGATCTGTACCCTGATCTTTTCACTGATTGAATCCTTGCTGGTGTTGCCATCCCATGTTTCGGGCATCTCTTCTGACGAGTTTGACCGCTTTCCGGTGATCGGAGC
Organism: Gammaproteobacteria bacterium UBA7310; assembly: GCA_002471665.1. GTDB lineage: Bacteria > Pseudomonadota > Gammaproteobacteria > Pseudomonadales > Ketobacteraceae > Ketobacter. The sequence continues at coordinate 172,559 of DKQK01000069.1, read as the reverse complement.
AGTGCAACGCAAATTTTCCCTGGGCCTGGAAAAGTTTGTGAGCCGCATTTACAGCCCGTTCCTGGAAGTATGCCTGCGCTGGCGCTATACCACGTTGTTTGGGTTTATTGGCGTTTTGATCATTGCTCTGTCGCTGATGGCATCAGGTTGGTTAAAGGTGGTGTTTTTCTCCACCATTGAGGCGGATACCGCCAGTGCAACCATCAGCTTCGCTCAAAACACCACACCGGAAGCCGTGCGTGACGGTATAAAACGGGTTGAGCGGGCCGCGTTGAATCTGAAAGATGAACTCAGGAATGAAACCGGTCACGAGCAGATACTTAACGTATTTACCGCTTTCACCAGTGATACGGCGGGGCGCATTGTACTGGAAATGGCTCCCTCGGAAAACCGCAAGCTTTCCGGTCAGAAAATTACGCGGCGCTGGGAGGACGGCGTCGGGGATATTCGGGATGTGGTTGAGCTGCAATTCAAGGCCACGCTGAACCAGCCTGGATCCATGCTCGATATTGAATTGTCATCCAGCAGCCTCAGCGATTTGAAACTGGCAGCCGATGGCCTCAAGGAAAGAATGGCATCCATCAACGGTCTCTACCAGATTACGGATTCGTTTCAACGGGGCAAGCAAGAGCTGCTCATCGAGTTGAAACCGTTGGCCAGGAACCTGGGATTGAGCCTGGACGATGTCGCCATGCAGGTGCGGCAGGCCTATCACGGAGCAGACGTGCAGAACATCCAGCGCGGTGAGCAGGATATCAAAGTTGTGGTGCGCTATCCGGCAGAAGAACGCAGTTCACTCTGGTACCTGGAAAACATGTCGATCCGCCTGCGGGATGGTTCAACGGTTCCCCTGTTGACGGTGGCCGATATAGAGTACGGAGAGGGTGCCGCGCAGATTAACCGCCATAACCGGCGCCGGGTTATCCGGGTGCGGGCCAAGCTGGATGACAACGTCACCAGCACCCCAAAAGTGATGATGGCACTGAAGGGTGAGTATCTTGAGTCCATTCCGGAGAATTTCCCGGGCATGAGCTGGGATATCTCCGGCGTGCAGAAAGAAAAAGATGAATTCAAGGCCTATCTTGCCAAAGCCTATTGGATTGCAATTCTGGGCATGTATGTGATGATGGCAACCCTGTTCAGGTCGTACGCACAACCCTTGATGGTGATGTTTGCCATACCTTTCGGCATCATCGGTGCCTTGGTTGGGCATCTGGTGATGGGGATGGAAGTCACGCTCTGGTCTTTGGTGGGAATGATTGCAGTGAGCGGTATTGTGGTGAATGACAACCTTGTGCTGGTTGATTTCATGAACCGGAATAAAGAGAAGGGTATCGCCCTGATGGATTCGATTCGGCAGGCCGGCGCATCGCGGTTCAGGCCCATAATGCTCACCTCATTCACCACCTTCGGCGGCCTGGTACCATTGATGCTGGAAACCAGCTTGCAGGCGCAGTTTTTAATACCCATGGCGATTTCCATTGCCTTCGGCGTGCTGTTTGCCACCCTGGTCAGCCTGGTGCTGGTGCCGGCGACCTACCACATACTCGATGATATAAATCAGTCAGTTCGCGATCTGAGCCTGTTTTTCTCCGGTGCCAAAAAGAAACTTTCTGTAGCGGAAGAGGTAGACCGCTCCTATGAAACGGGCGCGGACGATGACTCTGAAAAGCTGCAATGGCATGTGGGCCTGGATGAAGCCTATGAGCTGGGGCACAAAGAAGGATTGAAAGGGGATGTACCAAGAGTCTCCCCATTTGAACTGGAAGTGTTATCCGCCAGCTGGGAAGCTGGTTGGGATGATGGGCATGAAGAATTTCAGGCGAATAATAAGGCGTCAACCTGAGGTAAAACTATTGAACACTATTGTTAACCGTGTGTGGATCTTATGTGTATTTGGTCTGGTGGCGTTGCTGGGTGCCTGCTCAGATAACGATGACGGTTTGGCGAAAGTGGATGCTGGTACCGCAGAGCAGCAATCTACGCCATCGGCAGAGATTCATAAGCTGGAAGATGGGAGCACCTATCAAGGGCAGATTCTCGACGGTAAAAAGAATGGGCAGGGGGTATACATCTGGCCAAACGGGGATCGCTATGACGGAGAATGGAAAGATGGTTTGATGTCCGGTCAGGGTACATTTGAAGATGCTCAAGGCCATATCTATTCCGGACAGTGGAAAAAGGGGGAGTTTCACGGCCGTGGTGTTTATCGCTGGCCCAGTGGTAGTCGTTATGAAGGTGGATTTGTTAACGGCAAGAAGGAAGGCGTAGGTACCTATGAATGGGCGGATGGCCGATCCTACCGCGGCGAATTCAGCAACGATTTAAAGCATGGCAATGGTACTTACACCTGGCCCGATGGCAGAAAGTACATGGGCCAGTTCCAGGCTGACCAACGCAGTGGGCAGGGAAAAATGCTGTACCCTGATGGTGAGATCTACGAGGGCGAATTTGTGGACGGGGCTCGATCCGGGCAGGGCACCAGAACCCAAAGCGATGGTGTGGTGTATGAAGGCACGTTTCAGGATGACATGGCGCAGGGGCAAGGTCGGATGGAATGGCCCAGCGGGGAAACCTATGAAGGGCAGTTTGCTGAAGACATGCCCCATGGGCGCGGACAAAAATCCTGGCCCAGCGGAAATCAGTACCAGGGCGAGTTCAAGTCCAGTGTGATGGACGGGCGGGGTATGCTGACTTTTGCGGACGGGCGTGTGTACGATGGACAGTTCAAACTCGGCAAACGTTCCGGCAAAGGCACTCTCTCCTGGCCCAGCGGTGAAAAATATTCAGGTGAGTTTGTAGACGGAATGCGTGAGGGTAGAGGCGTATTTACCTGGCCGGATGGCAGCAAATACGTGGGTGGTTTTCAGCAGAACGCACTGCATGGGCGTGGTGTGTGTTCCATGGATGGTGCTGATACGCCTTGCCGTTTCGATCGGGGCGTAAGAATCGAATAATACGGTTATGACTTGATTGCTGCCAGGGCTTCCTTGGCAGTTTGAAAGCGTTGGTTAGGGTCCGGGTCCAACATTTTGGCAACAAACGCAGAAGTCCTGGCATCGGTTACGCCTTCCAGAAAATTGTCCTGTTGTCGTTGATTGGAGGCCGCAAACAGTACCTTGTCCCGCTTGGTTGTGCCTTCATTCCAGCGTCTGTTTTTCAGCAACTCATACAGCAGAATACCCGCTTGGTATAAATCACTGCGGTGATCCCACTTTTCACCCCGGGCTTGTTCCGGTGAAATGAACGATGGCTTGGCCAACCATTGATAGGCCTCTTTGTTGGCCTGCTTCTGAAAGTGTGAGCAACCAAAATCCACCAGATAGATCTTTTGCTTGGTATCGATCAGTATGTTTTCCGAGCTGATGTCCCCATGCACCACAGGCTTCAGGCTGGTGTGCAGATAATGCAGTTGTTCCAGCAGCTGCCCGACAATGTCTTTGGCCAGCTCCTTAACCAGTTGTGGAGGGAAGCGTTGTTGTTCCTGAGACAGATTGATAAGCTGAAACCCCTCTATGAATTCATAGGCATAATAGGCCTTACCGTCAATAAGCCCCCTGGAACGGTATTTGGGTAATTGGGGGTGATGCAGTTCCCGTACAATCTGGCTTTCTGTGGTGAATTGTCGCCTCACGGCCTGGTGGTTAAGCCATTGTTCCCGCACCATTTTTACCGCCAGCTTGGGTTTGCCCTGCTCCAGCGGTATGCCTTTCATCACTACACAGATTCCACCCTCAGTGAAAGGCTCCATTCGATAACGGCCAATGTTGAGCTGAACCTCAAAGGGGCGTTGCAGGTTGGTTGCCGGGGGGCGGGTGGCCACAGCCGGTTTCTTGGCACCACTCCCCTGATTCTGTGCGTCAGGTCGGCGTTCGGGCTTGGCGTCCTTGGGTTCGTTTTGCTGTTTTTTTGAGCGCCATGAGAATAGCCACGTCAGATTCATAGAGAGGTTGAGCCCTTTAACGCAAAAATCGTGGTGAAAAAACAGTAGTAATAAGTTGTTTTTGTTAGATAACCTAATAGTTTACACGCTAGTCAGGGATTCGCAAAGAAACAGTTGATGTTGATATTAAGGCGATTTTAGTGGCAGTTTTCCGTCGATATATTGGCGCCAAGGGCGTGCATTGGTTCACGTTCGTCGGAAATTTGATGGTTGATCGGTTTATAGATATTGACTAATAAAGAGTCTATAAGCAGTATATCAATCATCGTAGTTTGTCTATTTCTTTGACGGCGTGGCCACAAAAGGCTAGTCAAACCGATGCAAAATAAGTAAAGTGCTTTATGAGTCCGTACTCGTTAGTACTAACACAGAAAACAACTATAAAGGGGCTAAATCCTGTGGATATCAAATCTTCTCGCAAACTGTCTAACAAAAAAATCACTGGTCAAGGCATGTCCGAATATCTGGTCATCGTTGGTCTGCTGGCAGTAGCTGGTATTGCTGCTATGGGTCTGATGGGCGGCTCTGTCCGTACCACAATGGCAGCGTTTGCTGATGAATTTGCCGATGGCACGCAGTCTGCCACTATTCGAAGCGATGCAAGTACCCTGGCGCAAGACGCAGCGGATAATTCTGTAGCTGGCTTGGATAACTACGACACAAACAACGACGTTCTGAACGGAAACTGAGTTTAGATCTTTTTTGTTGATCTGTTTTATGAGCGGCGGCTTCCTCTTGTAGTGGCCGCCGCTATTGATTTGAAGTAGTTACTCCTCTTCGCCCAGCCGATTACAACAATTAAAACTAAAGCCAGTGGTGCGTATGAGCTTGTCTTTGAAGGGCCATAGTGGCCAGGTCTTCCCCCTTTCCCTCGCTGTCCTAGCGGTTGCGTGCGTGGTCTTCTTTGTTGTTTTCAACAGTGGTCGCGCTGTCAATGAGAAAATTAACTTGGTCAATGCGGCCGATGCCAGTGCCTATTCCGGTGCTCAGGTAGCGGCTCGCCACCTGAATTTTATGGCTTATACCAATCGTGCAATGGTGGCCAACGAGGCGGCTATTGGCCATCTCTACAGTTTTCAGGTGGAAGTAGACCTGCTGGGTAAAATTGTTCAGGAAGGGGTCGGTGGTGGCGGCTTGATTGGTGACTTTGTGCGCTGGTTGCTGGGGGTAATCATCGGGGACGCTTTTGAGGATTCCCTGGACTTGATTGCTCAGGTTATTCAACCCATAGTGGATACTTCTAAAGTATTTACCGGGATGCTTTCGCTAATGCTGGACGCCAATAATGCATCGTTCGCCAATTTTCAGCAGCAGGCGTACGAGGATTTGATCAGGCCCGACCCCAACACTGGCTACACAGTGGTGGAGAAGGCAATGTCCGTAGTGGCGTCTTCCTATATATCCCGTGCCAATGCGCCCATCACGGTTAACAGCCCCACCACATTGCAGCAATTTATAACATCGGATAATCAGACCGCAGCTACGGCTGCCACCGAGGCGGCGAACGCCGCTGCTGAACTGTGCGAAATGATACTCTTTGCAGCGCCGGGTATGGAGACTGGCAATGCGTTGGGTAGCTCCTACGGGGCGCGCTCCCAGAATTGCCAGCAGGCGGTCAGCGGTATTGGAAACTTGAGTATTTCCATACCGGGTACTCCCATGGCCCCGGAAGCAGACGGTGGCCTGATGATCGATGCCATCCGCCAAACGGTGGCAACCATGGAAAATGCCACCTGGATTCGTGACCGGAACATGGATAACTACTCATTTTTTGGTGCGTTTCGGGCAGACCGCGCCGGTGAAACCAACGCAGTCTTTAATCCCAATACAGGTAATATTAACTGGGTTGCTGAAGAGGATTCATTTGAGCTCAAGTTTGCCGGGATACAGTTTTATCGTACCACCGAGGATGGCGATGCCGCGCAGAACGTGGAGGAAGCAACTGCCATGATAAATGACGCTGCGATTCAGGGCTTGCGCTTCTGGGGGCTTTGCACTAACGGCGGTAGTATCGACTGTAACTCGTTGGCAAATAATAGCTATGACAGCGTGCAACGCTACGCGGCGTTGGACCCCAACCGCCAAAAAGCCACCATCACGGCGTTTCTCCATCAGAGTAACTGTTCCGATCATATTGGCTTTGACGATGATGGAAATCGGCTGGAAGGCTGGTCCGATAACTTGCGCCCTTTTGAAGAGCAAGAGAGCATATGTGGGAAAAACGTGTACGCTATCGGGCAGGCTGAAGTGTATTTTCAGCGACCGGATTGTTATGAAGATGGCAATGCGTCCTGCTCACGCACCGATAATGGCTTTTCTCGCCTTGATAACAGTGGGTCGGTAGAAGTGCCCAACCTGTATAACCCGTTTTGGCATGCGCGTTTGATTGCCAGCGGTATTGGAGGTGTCAATGAATAAGCAGCGCGGACAAGCTATTTCAGAATTCATTGTGTACATGGCTTGGGTTATCCCGTTTGTATTCATGCTGATTGCGATCATGCAGATGATCAAGGTGCAGACTCAAACTCATAAGGCGGCCCGCTACGTGGCATGGGAGCGCACCGCCTACACCGGAGCAGATTACGAAGCCCGTATGTCCGATCCAATCAATGGGTTTGATGATGAAATTGCCGAGCGGTTTTTTATCAACGACTCGGTTGGCTTTGACAGTGATGTGGCGGTGACCACGGAAAAGTGGCGGGATTGGCAATCCAGGCAATCGGTGGTGGATCTGGATAATGGAATATCGGTCAATGCACCCACTGTAGAAGATACTTTCATCAATGATGCTACCGGATTTCTTGAATCAAATTCATCCCGAGTCAACTGGCTGAGCGAAAGGAGCGATGTAAATGTTAACTCCATAGCAGCGGCCTCCCTGCAAGTGAATTTTGACGCGGAAAACACTTTTGCACTGGATTCTGAGAGTGCTTATACGCCCAACGTCAGTGCCTCTTATGTGCTTATTGCAGACAGTTGGGCGCCGGGCAATGAGGCATCGTTCTCCGACAGGGTACAGGGGGTTCGGGAATCAGTGTACAGCAATGCCCAGCGTTGGTTCCAAAATACTAATGCTACCCGGTTTTTAGCGCCTTTATTCGATGAAATCGACGAAAAACTGTTTGTGAATGGCAATGATTCTTTTGAAATGGTGTCATCAGAGCAATCCACTGCGGTTCCCAGCACGCTGCTGGAGCCCTACGTAGCAAATTAATATACAGGCAAGCAGTATTCATGGAATTTCCCCGGCAACTCTACGTCAGCCTGATTCTTGTTGTTGCGTGTGTGTTCTCCCAAACCGCTTTTTCCGCTTTTAAAGACCCCCTGGATGTTAAACTGCCGGAGCTGGAAGTGGTGTCAGGTGCCCAGTGGTATTGGGCAGGCCGGCATCTGGCGGTAAACAACATTCCCATGTCCGTTAAGCTTTTTTCCTACCCGGGCAAAGCTGAAGAGGTTGAGCGTTTCTATCTGGGGTTGTGGCAGATTAAGGGGCATGGAAAGCTAACCCAAAAGAGTATAGGTGATCTTAATATACTGGGTTACCAATTGGATGGATTTCAGTATTCTGTGCAGTTTTCCCAGCAGGGTAACGTGGTGGATGGTAAGATTGTGGTCTCGCCAACCCCGCTTAACTATAAAGAGCGCAAAAAAACCACATTGCCACTGCCACCTCGCGCCAAGATTGCCAGCGTGGTGCAGTCACTGGAGATGGGTAAACGATCAGAGTCGGTCACGCTTGATACCTCTCTTGGCGTAGCACAAGTTTTGGATTTCTATAGAGTTCAATTGCAAAGTGAGGGATGGCAACAATACTCCGGTTCTGGAGACGGGGTCGAGGGCGCTGTGGTCAGTTTTCAACGAGGGGGAGAGCTGTTACAGTTGAATATAAAGGGTTTACAAGGTCGCAACAGTAGTTTTAGTCAGGTGCTTATAAACTGGGTCAAATAGACTTATAAGAACAAAAAATGAATAAGAATTCGCAGTCAGGCAATATCATGTCAGAGTATCTGGTCGTGTTGATCTTTATGGTTGCAGTGATCGGCTTCGCCATGATGGGCAGCGTGGGGGATTTGGGGGGGATTGAAGGCGGTATTGACGGCGACCCTGAAACCGATGATCCGACCATCATGTCTGCTCTAAACGACCGACAGCACGAGTTCGCCCGAGAAATCTATGAGCCGTAGTGGTAGTAGCTATGAAATCTAATAATAAGAACAGTATCATTCTTCTGGTGTGTGCCATTGCCGCGGGTGCTGGTGGTTGGTATTTATCCACCAATCATATCGAAAGTGAAATATCCTCCTATAAGTCCAATTTTGAGGCAGAACGTGAAGCGGTTGAGGTTGTCGTCGCAAAGCGGGATCTTGCCGTCGGTGAGGAGATCAATTCAACCACCGCGTCTATCCGTAAAATTCCAAAAATTTATGTCTCATCGGAAGCCGTCAGGCCTTCACAGTTTTCAAGGCTAGAAGGCAGGCAGCTTATTCACCCTGTTCGTGGTGGCCAACCTATTCTCGGGCTGCATGTCAGCCAGGTAAAGATTGACGGATTGGCGAGTTTGCTGAGGGAGGGCGAACGGGCCGTTACGCTCCCTGTTTCCACACTTGATACGTTTTCGGGTTTTCTTGCACCGGGTGATTATGTTGACTTGATGATTACGCTTCAGGACGGCGTTACCCGGCGTACGGTTCCGCTGGCCCAGAATCTGAGAGTGCTGGCAACGGGTGGGGATCTGGACGATGGCATCCCCAACAAGACACAACGCCGGTATACAGAAATAACGGTGGGCGTAACACCTCTGTATGCAACACGCCTTATTCATGCCCAGACGGTTGGTGACATCAGCCTGTTGTTAAGGCGCCCGGAAGATGAAGCAGATCGCTTTGAAGATTATGTAACTCTGGACAATTTAGTAGATATTCCTAATGAAGTTAAGGCCGTTGCTCCGCCGCCACCGAAAGATCAGCCCTGGGGGTTTGAGGTGATTAGAGGCGGCAAGCGCTCATAACGATAAAAATAAAAGGACCTAAGAAGTGATGGTTAAGACCTGTTTTCCAGTGCTGTTCGCGGCGCTTTTGGCAATGTATTCCTTTCTGTTTACTCCCAGTTATGCTGCAGACGACGCCTATTCAGGTACCGTCAACATTATTCAAGGTCAAACACGCCTGATGCCCTATCCCGGTGTGAATCGAGTTTCCATTGGACATCCTGATATTGCTAACGCCCAGCCAACAGGCCCTGATGAAATTCTGCTAACCGGCTTGAAAGCCGGGGTTACTGATCTGCGGATCTGGACGGACAGTGGTGAACAGATACGCTATCTATTGAAGGTGGTGGATAACTCCTGGGTTCAGATACTGGAAGTTGCCAATATTGTTCTGGCCGACGTGGAAGGAGTGAACGCGCGGGAGGAGAATGGCATCGTATTTATTGAGGGGAGGATTCTCAGAGAGCAGGACATTCCCATCATCGAAGATATGAAAAAGAAACTGTCGAAGGAAGTAGGCAGTGGTACCGTCGTGTTCAATATTGTTAGGCCAAAGGTCAGTCTGCAGGCCATGATCTTGCTGGATGTCCAGGTGGTTGAAGTTCGTCGGGATGACCTGATGAATGTGGGTGTGGAATGGGCAGCATCCGCACCAGGGCCGTTTTATGAATTGTTGGGGGAATTCCACGGTGTGCTTGATTTTGAAAAGTATACGTCCTTCTTCGGCTTCGGCTATGAAGAAGGGACCTCTGAACCACTGACAGAAATCGGTTCTACCATTAATTTGCTGGAAACCAACGGTATTGCCCGTGTGTTGGCTCAGCCCAAGCTGGTTACCAAGAGTGGTTCCAAAGCAGCTTTCCTGGCCGGTGGTGAAATTCCGATACCCATACGGGGAGGTGATGGTGAGCTGACAGTGGAGTTCAAGCAAGTGGGTGTCATTCTGGATTTTGAGCCTGTTGCTGACCCGGACGGCTTCATCAATACCAAGATTAATGTTGAAGTCAGTGCGGTTGATGAAAGTGTTGAAGTGCTCGATATACCAGGCTTCATCACCCGGAAAACCAATATGGAAATGAACGTACAAACCGGTCAGACCATGGTGATCTCCGGCATGCTGCAAGCTGAAGACAGTAAGGCTGTTTCCAAAGTTCCGGGCTTAGGTTCAATACCGATCATCGGTGAGTTGTTTAAATCCCGGGATTTTCGTGAGGACACAACAGAACTGGTGATATTTGTGACCCCCTATCTTATTGATCCTGATAGTAAGCGAAATAAGGATATGCTGGATTATGCCAGCAAGCTAAGTAATGATGCCAGTGAGGACATGAAGTACAGCATCTTTGACTGATGTAGTCTTCTGAGCGCTTGATCATGTTGAAATTTGAGGTTGTAGACAGTAACAGAAACAAGTCCATTTTTGAGTTTGCCGCTGGCAAAGTGGTGCTCGGAAAAGGGGACCATTGTGATGTTATCCTTACCGATAACCACGTTTCCCGTAATCATGCTGAGATTATCGTGGATGAAAGTGGCGCTCGGCTTCAGGATCTCAATAGCACCAACGGGACCTGGGTGAACGGAGAACGCCTGTTGGCGGAACTGTTGTTGTCGGAAGGTGATGTACTGCGCTTTGGTGAAATTACTCTGCGTATCACAGCAGTATCCAAAAAGATGGCAGTGTTTGAAGAGGGTACGGACCGCCGCCAAAAATTCGATAACGTGAAGCAGGAAAGTGAAGAACTGGTTGCGCTCAAGCGTAGAGTCCACTCACTTATTCTTGATTATCTGGATCTGCGTAAACGGGCAAACCTGCAGACAATGGGGCAGGATGAGTTGCGTCTGGAGGCGGAAAAAGCAACTCAGGAAATAATCCGGGATCATGTCAGCAGAATTCCTGACGGTGTTTCCCGCGAGGAGTTGCAACGGCAGGTGGTTGCGGAAGCCGTAGGCTTGGGCGCTTTGGAGCCTTTGGTAAACGATGATGCAGTAACCGAAATTATGGTGAATGGCCCTGATCAGATTTATGTAGAGAAAGACGGGCGCCTGACCTTGTCAGAAAGTCGTTTTTCCAGTACCCAGTCTCTCTTGTCTGTAATCGATAGAATAGTCGCACCACTCGGTCGGCGTATAGACGAGAGTTCCCCAATGGTGGATGCGCGTCTGCCAGACGGATCACGAGTGAATGCAATCATTCCACCTTTGGCCCTGAATGGCCCATCCATCACCATTCGAAAGTTCGCCAAGAAAAACCTCTATATGTCGGACTTAATTCGCTACGGGTCTATATCCGAGAGCATGGGGATGTTCTTAAAAGAGGCTGTTGAGCTAAAGCAGAATATCGTCATTTCCGGTGGAACAGGGTCTGGTAAAACAACCTTGTTGAATATTCTTTCAAATTTTATTGGCAGTCAAGATCGAATCATTACCATTGAAGATGCAGCCGAACTGAAATTAAACCAACCGCATGTGGTTGCACTTGAAAGCAGGCCGGCGAACGCGGAAGGTAAAGGTAAGGTCAGTATAAGGGATCTGGTAATCAATGCTTTGCGGATGCGGCCTGACCGTATCGTTGTTGGCGAGTGTCGCGGAGGTGAAGCCCTGGATATGCTGCAGGCGATGAATACGGGCCATGATGGCTCGTTGACAACCGGGCACGCAAACTCTCCCAACGATTTTCTGAGCCGTCTCGAGGTTATGGTGATGATGGCGGGAGTCGATCTTCCCTCTCGCGCCATTAGAGAGCAGATAGCGTCGGCAGTGGATATTCTGGTTCAGCAGACCAGGTTGGCGGATGGTACCCGTCGCATTACCCACATAATGGAAGTTGTTGGTTTTGAGGGAGACAAAATAAAACTGGAACCTATTTTTGAATTTGTACGCAAAGGCTATGATGCAAACGGAAAGATAACCGGGTTTTATAGAGCGACTGGCTATATTCCGAAATTCTACCGTAATGCAATTGAGCAGGGCGTCCCGTTGGATACAGCTTTGTTTGGAGATGATAGTTCAGGAGACTTTCTCCACGAGGGGGTACGTTGATGGATCAGTTGTTGGCGATACTGCAAGGTCAATCCCAGCTCGTCAGCTTTGTTCTGATTGGGGTGGCGTTTTTTTGTGTCACCTGGGTGCTTTCAAATGTTGCGCGTCAGTTGTTTTCTCTCTATCAGAAGAACTTCTATCAACAGGTGGATAAAGGGCTGCGTGATGTTGTTGTCATGATGGAGCCTGGCCAGATTTTTACGGTGACGTTGATCGCTGCAATCGTCTTCGTCCCCCTGGTGTTCTGGATCACCAACATAGTGTTGGCGATGACGCTGGCCGTTATTATCTTCGTGGCCCCCACTTTTGTCCTCAAGGTCATGAAAAAACGCCGTTCCGATGACTTTGTGGATCAATTGCCCGACGCGCTTTCGTCAATATCCTCTTCATTGCGCTCAGGCTTGAATTTGGTGAAGGCTTTCCAGCAGGTTGCAAAAAATCAACCGCAACCTCTGGCGCAGGAGTTTACACAAGTGCTGGTTGAGTACAGGGTGGGCTCCGACTTGAACGAATCATTGGATGCGTTGGCCAAGCGAATTGGCCGTGACGACCTGCTTCTAATGAATTCCGCCATCAAAATATCCCGTACGGTGGGGGGTAATCTTGCGGATACCCTTGAGGTGCTCTCCAGAACCTTACGGGAGAAATCCAAGGTGGAAGGTAAAATTCGGGCGTTGACTTCAATGGGAAAGGCGCAAGGTACATTGGCAACGTTTTTCCCAGTGTTCATTGGTTACGTATTCTACAAAATTGAGCCGGAAGCCATGTCCATGCTGTTTACAACCAATTTGGGCCTCATATGGTTGGGTGTCATGATTACCATGTCAGTAATGGCTTTCTTTATGATTCAAAAGATCGTAAACGTGGACGTATAGGGTATGGCGTTTATCATGCAATATGTTCCGGTGCTATTGCTGTCTTCTTCTCTGGGGATCGGTGCGTTCGCTCTGGTTAACCTGTTTTTAAAAACGCGTGCCAAGTCAAAGGAAGATTGGCGTGATCCGCCACCACTTATTTTCAAGATTTTCAAACCGGTGGTAAGGCTGTTCGCGTCAGATGTGCGCGGCGCAATGCCTCATACCTTTTACACGCGGATTAACAATCGTCTCAGTACTGGAGGCATGAACTACGCCATTTTGGCAGAAGAATTTTTCACGCTCAAGCTAGTCTGTCTAGCCGCCATGTGTTTTGTATCCTATTTCTTATTCACTATGCCCAGTGAGCAAGGTGCGGAGGTTAAACTCGTCATTGTTGCCTTGATCCCTCTGGGCTTCTTTTATCCGGATATATGGCTCAACGATAAAATTGCCCGGCGTCGGGCTCGTGTCGCCAAGGAATTCCCATTCCTCCTGGATCTCCTGGTTCTGTCCATGAGAGCCGGTTTGAATTACTCGACCTCGTTGGGTCAGGCTATTTCCAATCTGCCCGAAGGCCCGGTTAAGGAGGAGTTTGGTAAGCTGCTGCGGGAAATCAGGGCAGGTAAAGTGAGAAGGCAGGCATTGTTGGACCTTGCAGCAAGAATGGATACCAAGTCCATCAATAACTTTGTCGCTGCCATAAACCAGGCCGAGGAAACGGGAGGGGAAATCGTTGAGGTGCTGACCTTACAGGCGGAGCAGCGTCGCTCTGAGCGCTTCAATGAGGCTGAGGAGGCTGCAAACAAGGCACCCGTAAAAATGCTTCTGCCATTGGTGTTGTTTTTGTTTCCCATCATCTTTATGTTGATTGGTTTTGTGTTGGTGGTGAAGCTGGCAGAAACCAACTTTTTGCCGCAGTTCATGATGGATTTGTTGGTGTAGTGATTGATGTCCGGTTTATCAACGTTGCATATACAGCGGGCGGGTAAGCCGATTGGCAGTAATGGCCTAACACGAATTCGTACTGCTGATACTTTTCTTACCCGCTTGATCGGGCTGTTATCCCGCAGTTCAATCGGTTCAGAAGAAGGGCTCTTGATCGTGCCTTGCGCCAGTATCCATACCTTTTTTATGCGCTTTACAATTGATTTGGTGTTTCTCGACAATGACAACAAGGTTTTAGGCGTAAAAGAGAATGTCAAGCCTAATAGAGTTAGCTTGGCACCAAAAGGCACCTACGCCGTGCTCGAAATTGCACAAGGTAACGTTATGCGAACAGGAATTCACTTGGATGACACCTTGATATTTGATTAAATGATTAGTACTAGAAGAATAATATACTGCGGCCCTGTCCTGGGGCTGCTCGCAGGGCAGTGTAATGAATCAGAACTCTGACAATTTTATAGTTGAATCCACACCTGTTTTAGATCTTAAAAAGCAAGGTTTTGAAAATCATAGCGAACCCGGCATGGGCCCGGCTCAGTCGTGGGACGCAGATCGTACCGAAGTGTACGCCGATATTGAAGATTCTGATGCAATTGCTACGCTGGTTGCAGAAACAGGGGAATCTTATCCAATTACTACCTTTCCCTTTGTCATTGGGCGCGGTAGCGAATGCGATTTGGTACTGCAGGGCAAAGGTGTCTCTCGAAAACACGCTGAAATAGTCTTTCAATCTGGCCGTTTTGTTGTTAATGACATGGAAAGCCTTAACGGTATTAAGGTAAACGGCTATAAAGTAGCAAGGGTGATACTGGAGGAGAACGACTCGATCAAAATGGGGGAAGTTGCTCTAACCTTTCATTCTGGTGAGTCTGGAGCCACTGATGATCAAGCCGAAAACACCGGAAAGAGTGGCCTGTTTGCCAAACGCAGTGCACCTTTAAAAGGAGCTGAGGACGACACCTTTGGCCCCAACCCGGTTAAGAAGATTGCAACCTCCATGATCATTGTGCTTGCCGTTGGGATATTTGCTTATACTGGCTTCCTGTATCTGCAGAGGTCAGGGCAGCAAGGGCTCGTTGTTCAGGAGAGAACACCAACAGCAACACCACCAACAGCGGCTCCGGTTACCCAACCTGGCAGGACAGATACGGTAGCGCCGGCTAAGCCCGCGCGTTCTGAACCGGTTTTGGAGGGCGAATCAATGGTGGCTTCAAGCAGCCCGGCCGCCCCACCTCCTGCCAGTTCCATTGCGCCACCGCCCAGTTTGTCTATGGTGCCAAAGAAAGTTGAGACGGCAGCTGCCCAAGCAAGCGATTCACCGGCGCCACCTCAACCGGTGGTATCGAAGCCAAAACCCAAACCGACCCCCAATTTGAATAGCCAGGCAGCAACTGCTCAAACAACGGCGCAGAGCTTATACATTCAGGGTAAGGCCCCCCAGGCACTGGATGAATTGAAGAAGTATATCGGCAACGCAGCTGTTTCAAGGTCCTATCAGGACAGGGTGAAAACAACCTATCGGGATATCGACGCACTGTTTTCCCAGTATACGGATGCCCAGAAAGCGTATGCGACGGGTGATAAGGATCGTGCTTTCAGTGTTTGGACCGATTTTATGTCCCGAGAGTCACAGCTTTTGGACGGACAGAAGAGTGTATACAGTCGCTCAATAGCGACCAAGGTCATGGACGAATATGTGGAGCGGGGTAACCAGGCCTCCAGCGACGGCGACAATCACAGTGCGTATAACTATTGGAGTAAGGCTGTCGAAATTGGTGACAGTGTCAGCGCTAAAATTGCTCTTGATAACCTGAATAACAAAGCCCGGCAGCTTTATCGGCAGGCACTGAGGCTGGAATACGTCAATACTAACAAGGCTAAGGCAATGTGGTCTGAAGTCACCCAGTTGCTGCCTCCTGGAACTGAGTATCATACCAAGGCCAGCGCAAAATTAGCCTGGTATGAAAAGTGGGGCAGTTGAACATGCGTTCGCTCGCAGTGTCGTATGCATTGGCGTTTGCGTTGTTGTTCGCCGGCTGTGCAACACAAGGTGTTGGTTCATCGTCCGCCGGCAAGGAAAAGTCTGAGCAGGAACAAATCAGAGCCCAGTTGAAATCACATTATGACAAGGGTGAGTCGTTCTATAAGCTCGGAGAAATGGATGCTGCGAAAGCTGAGTTTCTCGCTATGTTGAAGATTAAGCCGGGTGAACCCAATGCCAACTATCGTTTGGGTACCATTGCGTTCAGGCAAGGGCAATATGTGGAGTCTGCCGCGTTTTTTGAGTCGGTGATCAACGAGGATCCCAAGAACTACAAAGCGCATTATAACTTGGCCTCCATCCGGTTGATGCAAGCGGAGAACCATTTTAAATACTATGCAGCTTTGGTGGATCCAGAAGCAGACCTGAAGAAGGTGTCTGAGTTGATGGCGGGTATTGATAGATTTACCAAGAAATCCTCACGCTCTGATAGAGAACAGAGCCTGGATCAACTAGCCATTACATTAAAAAAATAAATATATGTATCATGTGGTGTCAATCAGCCAAAAGGGTTCGAAGTCGTCCGTTAATGAAGATGCTTGTATTGCGCTGAGCAACAAAGGTATTTTTGTGGTTGCCGACGGTGTTGGTGGCGGTCCATCAGGCGATTTCGCATCAAGGACACTGGTTGAGGAGGTTGAGCACATATGTTCCTCGGGAGACGATCCAGAGAATGATTTGCTGGCTGCGATTCAGAGTGCCAATTTGAAAATTTACAAAGCAGGGCAGGAGCCTAAACTGAATGGCATGGCCACTACAGTAGCTGCTGTTGTGCAGAACGAAAGCACATTGCTTGTCTGTCATGTTGGCGATAGTCGAGTGTACTGTCTGTCGGATGCAGGTCTTGAAGCTTTGACAAAGGATCACTCCAAGCTGGTGAACAAAGGTGATGATGTTCAGAAGCAAGTAGTGACCAATGCCCTGGGTGTAAGGGAGTCTGTAAAAGTTGAAGTTCAGCGTTTTCCATCAGCACAGGGGCATCACCTGTTACTGATGACCGATGGTATTAGTGATGTGGTGAGTAATGAAAGAATGCAACAACTGCTTGCCGCAGAAAATCGATCTGTGTCTGAAAAATTAAAGTCATTGGTTGATGAGAGTGAGCGGTGTGGTGGTAGAGATGACAAGACGGTTCTCTGTGTTTTTTAGGGCACAGTAGGAGCAAACAATGACAATTCAAAAAGCGTTCGGCCGTTATCTGCAAACCGGTGTTTCAATGATAGAGACGATGCTCGTGTTGCCGATCATGTTAATCATCGGTTTTGGTATCGTGCAGGGGGGCTTTGTCTACCAGGCGCAAGCTAATCTGGAATATGCAGCCCTGATGGCAGCCAGAGTGGGCGCCTCCACCAGTATAGATGTTGGTGCTATGGCTCGGGAAGTGGCCTATCGTATGCAAGCCACTACAGGCATTGACGGCAATGATGGTGACGCCGTATCAAACCAGCTTGCCAACATCTCAGTTGAAGTCCTGAATCCTACACTTGAAATGTTTCAAGCGTGTGGCGAGCAGCCGTCTTATGACGATAGTGATTGTTACCTTCCAGGGAGTTGTGAGATTCCCTATTTCGGCATGCCGTTCTATGATAACGATGCCTTGATATGCAATGGTGCCAGTATTCAGGACGCCAATATTCTAAGAATACGGGTCACCTATCGCTACGATAGCGGTATACCCTTCGTCAGCAATATACGTTTGATTGGTGAATCCAATCTCCCTGCAGCAAATAATGGAACCAATATTTCTGCGGTTGCTACGGTTCGAATGCAATCACCTGCCAGGTTGACACTCAATAATTACGATTCAATCTACTCATCTCAGTAGCAGACGTTTTAAAAGGCTCGATGTATCCCAGCGACCGCCCCCCATGCGCTGTACTTCCGAGTAGAATTGGTCAACCAGCGCAGCCACCGGCAAGCTGGATTCATTTCGACGGGCTTCCTCCAAACAAATAGCAAGATCCTTTCTCATCCAGTCAACTGCAAAGCCGTGATCAAAGCGATCCTCAATCATGGTTTTATGTCGGTTGTCCATTTGCCAGGACTGCGCGGCACCTTTGCCAATGACATCAAATACCTGTTCAACATTCAGGCCGGCTTTTGTTGCAAACTGCACGCCTTCTGCCAGGCTTTGAATCAGGCCGGCAATGCAGATCTGATTTACCATTTTGGTGAGTTGCCCGGCACCGCATTCCCCCATGAGTGTGACCTGCTTCCCATAGCAGTCCATCACCGGTTTTGCTACCTCGAAGTGGTCCTCGTTACCCCCGCACATAATCGTAAGCTGGCCTTTTTCTGCACCCAGTTGCCCGCCGGACACCGGGGCATCAATAAAGCCGATTCCAGAGAGGGCGAGGGTTGACGACAGTGCCCGCTCAATGTCGGCGGAAGCGGTGGTATGGTCAACCAGTATGGCGCCTTCTTTCATCGTTTTGATGACACCATCAGGGCCCAGGGTAACCTGGTTCAGGTCACTATCGTTGCCAACGCAGGTGAATACAATATCTGCATCCAGTGCCGCGGCAGCGGGAGTGGCTTTTGAGGTTCCTTTATGGGTCTGCAGCCAGCGTTCTGCCTTGGCGTTGGTCCGGTTGTAGACGCACACTTCATGGCCGCTAGTGGAAAGATGCCCTGCCATGGGATAACCCATGACCCCAAGTCCAATAAACGCAATTTTCATAATGGTGGTTTCCTCCCGTGGGCAAGCGCTGCTGTTGACTGAAATAATAGTCGAAAAAAAAGGCTGCTTGCGCAGCCTTTTTTTATCGCTTGTCCAGTGGAACAAAGTCCCGCTGTGGCGAGCCGGTGTAGAGCTGGCGTGGACGGCCAATTCGATAGGAGCCGCTGATCATCTCATGCCAATGAGCAACCCAGCCAACCGTTCTTGCCAGGGCAAAGATTACGGTGAACATGCTGGTGGGAATGCCGATGGCTTTCAGGATAATCCCTGAATAGAAATCCACGTTGGGGTACAGGTTTTTCTCAATGAAATAACTGTCAGAACGGGCAATGTCTTCCAGCTTCATGGCCAGCTCCAGAAGAGGGTCTTTAATGCCCAATTCGCCCAGCACTTCATGGCAGGTTTCACGCATTACCTTGGCGCGGGGATCGTAGTTCTTGTAGACGCGGTGACCGAATCCCATTAAACGGAATGGATCATTTTTGTCTTTGGCCTTGGCAACAAACTTGTCGACGTTGGATACATCGCCGATTTCAGTCAGCATGTCGAGTACGGCTTCGTTGGCACCGCCGTGTGCGGGCCCCCACAGGGCGGCAATACCGGCAGCGATACAGGCAAACGGATTGGCTCCGGAGGAGCCGGCCAGGCGCACGGTAGAGGTGGAGGCGTTTTGCTCATGATCCGCGTGCAGAATGAAGATCTTATCCATGGCTTTGGCCAGAATCGGATTAACTTCATACTCTTCGCAAGGAACGCCAAACATCATCTGCAGGAAGTTTTCTGAGTAGCTCAGATCATTTCTTGGATACATGAAGGGCTGGCCAAGGGAGTATTTGTAACACATGGCCGCCAGGGTAGGCATTTTCGCTATCAACCGGAATGCGGCGATTTCCCGATGCCGCTCATCGGAGATTTCCAGAGAGTCGTGATAGAACGCTGACAGCGCGCCAACAACGCCACACATAATCGCCATGGGGTGTGCATCACGGCGGAAACCCTGGTAGAAGTTTCGCAATTGCTCGTGCACCATGGTGTGGTTGTTGATGGTGTTTTCAAACTGCTGTTTTTCGGTTGCGCTGGGCAGCTCTCCGTACAGGAGAAGGTAACAGACTTCCAGGTAATCAGAATTGTCTGCTAATTGATCAATGGGGTAGCCGCGGTGCAAGAGCACGCCCTTGCCGCCATCGATGTAGGTGATCTTGGATTCGCAGGCTGCTGTGGAAACAAAGCCTGGATCGTACGTAAACACACCCGCGCCGGTCAATTTGCCAACGTCGACGACGTCAGGTCCAATGGTGCCGGAATAAATGGGAAGATCGAGGGTGTTTCCGCCTAGGTTTAACTGAGCGCTTTTCTCAGTCATATTACTCTCCTGTACTCGGTTAGTAGGCATTTCAGGCAGGAATTATGCCGAATCACTCAATTGACTTCCTGATAGGAAGGCAACTGCGCCTACGTGCTCGTTAATATGGAGCCTCTGCATTAAGCCCGGTGAGACAAAGGTAATTGTGTCACGTTGTTTGGCTTAGTCGTGAACGTATTTGACTACTTAAGCTCATCTGCCGAAAAGGGGCCGAGCAAAAGTGGTCGCCAAAGCTAATCACTCAACGAAAGTTTGTCAATTTATTTCAGGCTTGAGTGGCTGTTTTGGGGGTAAAAACCGCTCAGTCATCCATGCTGCACCCATTATAGTGCATCAGGGGGCTATAGCGCGCCAAAGTGGTGATAAATGCTTATTATACAAACGTCTATAGGGTCAATTGATCATTTGTATTTCAATGTCTATGAGACTATACTTCGGCCCCGAATGAGAGAGGGGTACAAAATTCGGGGTTATTTAACTACCTGATTTTTCTTGCCTAACTGTTCTCGGAACTTCCTTTAACGCTCCGATTTTGGAGCCACAGTCTCAGTGGTTGGAACCGTGAAAAGTCAACGACCTGTTAATCTGGATATCACGACTATCAAGTTTACGCCGCAAATGATTGCGTCCATTACGCACCGTATCGCGGGTGTCGCAATATTTGTTGGTATGGCTTTCCTTATATGGGGTTTGGGCCTGTCTCTGCAGAGCCAGGAATCGTTCGATGCGTTAAAAGAATGCATGGACAGTGTCGTCGCCAAGCTCATCGTCTGGGCAATTCTTGCCGGGTTCATTTATCACTTCATTGCTGGTGTGCGCCATTTGCTGATGGACGCCGGCTACTTCGAGACTTTGGAAGGGTCACGGATTCTCTCTATCGCTGTCATGATTGTGTCAGCGGTTCTGATCGTTGCTGCGGGGGTATGGGTATGGTAACCAGCGTAACCAGTTTGGGTAAAAACGGCCTGTACGATTGGGTCATTCAGCGTGCAACTGCAGTGGTTCTTGGTGTGTATTTCCTATGCCTGATGGGGTTCCTCATTGCCACCCCGGACCTGACCTATGATCAGTGGCAGGCCTACATGTCTTCCACTTATATGCGTATTTTCACTTTGATTGCCCTTATTTCTATGGCCGCCCATGCCTGGGTAGGTCTGTGGACCATTTCCACAGATTACCTGACCGAGCGCCAGTTGGGGGCTGCCGGGACCGTTCTTCGAATTGCTTTTCAGGCTGTCTGTGCACTGGCGACCATGGTGTACGTAGTGTGGGGCATCCAGATTTTGTGGGGTATTTAAAAGATGGCCAATATGCGTACTTTGACATTTGATGCCGTTATCGTTGGTGGTGGCGGTGCCGGCATGCGAGCTGCGCTGCAGCTGGCGCAATCCGGGCAGAAAACAGCCCTGATCTCCAAGGTGTTTCCAACCCGTTCCCACACAGTATCCGCCCAGGGTGGTATCACCTGCGCGATCGCCAGTGCCGACCCCAACGACGATTGGCGCTGGCACATGTACGACACTGTAAAGGGGTCGGATTATATCGGTGATCAGGATGCAATCGAATACATGTGCAGCGTTGGCCCGGAAGCGGTGTTCGAGCTGGATCACATGGGGCTGCCTTTCTCCCGTACAGAGGCTGGGCGTATCTATCAGCGTCCTTTCGGCGGTCAATCGAAGAATTTCGGCGAAGGGGGCCAGGCTGCCCGTACTTGCGCCGCTGCAGACCGTACCGGTCATGCGCTGCTTCACACCCTGTATCAGCAAAACGTCCGCTGCAATACCAACTTTTATAACGAATGGTATGCAGTGGATCTGGTGACCAATCAGGACGGAGCGGTCACCGGTGTGATTGCCATCTCCATGGAAACCGGTGAATCCGTCTATTTCAAATCCAAGGCCACCGTATTTGCAACCGGTGGGTCCGGCCGCATTTATGCGTCCACCACCAATGCTCTGATCAACACCGGAGACGGCGTGGGCATGGCTCTGCGTGCCGGTTTCCCGGTGCAGGATATCGAAATGTGGCAGTTCCATCCAACCGGTATCGCCGGTGCGGGTGTACTGGTGACCGAGGGTTGCCGGGGTGAAGGGGGCTATTTGGTCAATAAGGATGGCGAGCGCTTTATGGAGCGTTATGCCCCCAATGCCAAAGACCTGGCCGGCCGTGACGTTGTCGCCCGCTCCATGATGCAAGAGATTCTCGATGGCCGTGGTTGTGGCCCGGACGGGGATCATGTTTACCTGAAGCTTGATCACCTGGGTGAGGAAGTACTGCACAAGCGGCTCCCCGGTATTTGCGAGCTTGCCATTACCTTTGCCGCAGCCGATCCGGTGAAAGTACCCATTCCTGTGGTGCCCACCTGTCACTATATGATGGGGGGTATACCCACCAACATCCATGGTCAGGCGATCATGCAGGATGCAGAAGGCAAAGATAAGATCATCGACGGCTTGTATGCGGTGGGTGAGGTAGCCTGCGTATCAGTGCACGGTGCCAATCGCCTGGGCGGCAACTCCCTGCTTGACCTGGTGGTGTTCGGTCGGGCTGCCGGGCTGTTTATCGAGAAAGCGCTCAAGGATGGTATCGAGCATCGTGATACCTCCGAGTCGGATCTGGAGCGGGCTTACAGTCGGATGAACCGTCTTGAGACCAGCAGCGACGGCGAGGATGTGGCAAAGCTGCGCAAGGAGCTGCAGACCAATATGCAGAATAACTTCGGTGTATTCCGTAAAGGCGATCTCATGCAGGAAGGTGTTAAAAAGCTGGAAGAGCTGCGTGAGCGCATTGGCAATACCCATCTTGATGACAAAAGCAGTGCCTACAATACCGCTCGAATTGAAGCGCTGGAGTTGGATAACCTGCTGGAGGTGGCTGAGGCCACTGCCATTGCTGCAGAAGGCCGTAAGGAAAGTCGTGGCGCCCACAGCCGTTATGACTTCCCCGACCGTGATGATGAAAACTGGCTGGCCCACTCGATCTATGATCCGAAGACCAAGCAGCTTTCTCAGCGCGCCGTCAACTTCTCTCCCAAGCAAGTTGATACGTTCCAGCCCAAGGTCCGAACTTATTAAGGTGAATCAATATGTTGCAGGTTAGTATTTATCGCTACAATCCGGACACTGATTCCGAGCCGTATATGAAGGACTACCAGATTGAAACTGGTGGTAAAGATTTAATGGTGCTGGACGTATTGAGTCTGGTCAAAGAGCAGGACAGTACCATGGCCTATCGTCGTTCCTGTCGTGAGGGAGTGTGTGGCTCCGACGGCATGAACATCAATGGCAAGAACGGCTTGGCTTGTATTACGTCTATTTCACAGGCAACCGGTGGTAAAGGCAAGTTGGTCCTGCGGCCCCTGCCGGGCTTGCCGGTTATTCGTGACCTGGTGGTCGATATGACCATGTTCTATAACCAGTACGAAAAAATTAAGCCTTATCTGGTCAATGACACGCCGGCTCCGCCCATAGAGCGTTTGCAGATGCCAGAGGAGCGGGACAAGCTGGACGGCCTGTATGAGTGTATTCTCTGTGCGTGTTGTTCAACATCCTGCCCGTCGTTCTGGTGGAATCCGGAGAAATTTATCGGCCCCGCCGGCCTGTTGCAGGCTTACCGCTTTATTGCGGATAGCCGCGACACGATGACTGAGCAGCGATTATCCGATCTGGATGATCCGTTCAGCCTGTTTCGCTGTCGAGGCATTATGAACTGTGTGAACGTTTGCCCCAAGGGTTTGAACCCCACCAAGGCAATCGGGCACATTCGTTCGCTGCTGCTGCAGCAGGGCACATAAACGTTTGTTTATTGGCCTGAAGTCTATATAATTCAGTGGTCTCAGCCACCTAAGCGATTCCCTTTAGGTGGCCCACTGAAAAGACGCTACACTTGATGTTGGGAATACAGGGGCATCAGTCAACTAATGTTTTGGTGACCTCTGTGAATTTCCTTGCTCCGCCCAAAAAGCGGAAGCAGGTTGATTATTAAACCTTAGGGCTTATCGGTAAAACCGAACTATCTCGAAGCGCATTTGGCTCAACCCGCCAGTCGCAAACCTAACATGTTCACACGTGTCTGTTGCTGATTCGCGTCTTTGCAGATAGTGTCCTAGTTCGACACGGTGATCTGCAATGGATGATAGTTTGATGTATCGGCAATGGAGTACTTCGCACCTATCCGGTTCGAATGCTAACTATGTCGAAGAGCTATACGAAGCTTATCTGAAAGACCCCAATTCTGTGCCGGAACAATGGCGCGATAACTTCGATAAACTCCCCCGCGTAAATGGAACTGAGACAGACGTTCCCCATTCCACAGTCCGAGAACATTTTTTATACCTCGCCAAGAATAAGAACCGGGTGCAACCCCTTGCAGTCAGCAGTGTCTCTTCCGAGCATGAAAAGAAACAGGTAAAGGTTCTGCAGCTGATCACGGGCTATCGTGTACGAGGCCACCAGAAAGCCAATCTCGATCCTCTCAATATCATGGAGCGAGAGTCGGTTCCAGACCTGGAGCTGACCCACCATGGGCTGTCGGCGGCGGATCTGGACACCACTTTCCAGACCGGAAACGTATTCCTGGGGCGTGAAGAAGCCACACTGCGCGAGATTGTTGAAGCGCTTGAAAAAACATACTGCACCAGTATCGGTGTGGAATATATGCATATTGTTGATACTGCCGAGAAGCGGTGGATTCAGCAGCGTATGGAAAGTGTCCGTTCCCACCCCAACTACAGTCTTGACGTTAAAACCCATTTGCTGGAGCGCCTGATTGCAGCGGAAGGCCTTGAGCGCATGCTGGCGACCAAATATCCCGGCACCAAGCGGTTTGGCCTGGAAGGTGGCGAGAGTCTGATACCCTGCCTGGATGAGATTGTTCAGCGGGCCGGAAGCTATGGTGCCAAAGAGCTGGTCATTGGTATGGCTCACCGTGGCCGTTTGAACGTATTGATCAATATTCTCGGCAAGAATCCGGCTGAGCTGTTCAGTGAGTTTGAAGGCAAGGTGAAGAACGAGGTGGGGTCCGGTGATGTGAAGTATCACCAGGGTTTCTCCTCCAATGTGATGACCCCCGGTGGTGAACTGCACTTGGCGCTGGCTTTTAACCCATCGCATCTGGAAATTGTGTCGCCTGTTGTAGAGGGCTCCGTGCGGGCACGGCAGGATCGTCGCAAGGATAAGAAAGGCGATAAGGTTGTACCTTTGTTGATTCACGGTGACGCAGCATTTGCCGGCCAGGGTGTGGTGATGGAGACATTCCAAATGTCTCAGACACGGGGCTACAAAACCGGTGGCACGGTCCACATCATCGTCAATAACCAGGTTGGTTTTACCACCAGTAACCGCCATGATGCGCGCTCCACTGAGTACTGCACCGATGTGGCGAAAATGGTTCAGGCACCAATTTTCCATGTCAATGGCGATGATCCGGAAGCGGTACTGTTTGTTACCCAAATGGCCATTGATTTTCGTCAGCAGTTTAAGAAAGACGTGGTTATAGACCTGATCTGCTACCGGGCGCGGGGCCACAACGAAGCCGATGAGCCTGCGATCACTCAGCCGATGATGTATCAGGTGATTCGCAAGAAAAAGAATCCCAGAGAAATTTATTCTTCTCGTCTGGTGGAAGAGGGTTCTTTCACAGAAGATAAAGTCGCTTCCATGATGGGGGATTATCGGTCTGCCCTGGACGACGGTCAGCATGTAGTGAAATCTTTGGTGAAAAAGCCCAACACCGAACTGTTTGTGGATTGGTCGCCTTATATCGGACACGATTATGTGGCCTATTTCGATACGGGAGTGGATGCCAAACTGATTCACGATCTGGCGCAGCAACTGGACCAGGTTCCTGATGGCTTTGGTGTGCAGCGGCAGGTTGCGAAGATACGTGAGGATCGCCAAAAGATGGCCTCCGGTGCATTGTCCATTGACTGGGGGTTTGCTGAAACCATGGCCTATGCAACCATGTTGCATGAAGGCTATCCTGTGCGCCTGACCGGGCAGGATGTTGGTCGTGGCACTTTCTCCCATCGTCATGCGGTGATGCATAACCAGAAAGCGCCGGGCATACACGTACCGCTGAAAACCATCCCTCAGGAAGGCACCCGCTTTGATTTATACGATTCATTGCTTTCCGAAGAAGCGGTGTTGGCGTTTGAATACGGTTATGCCACCACTGCACCGAAAGGCCTGGTGATCTGGGAAGCCCAATTTGGCGACTTTGCCAACGGTGCTCAGGTGGTAATCGATCAATTTATCTCGTCAGGTGAACACAAGTGGATGCGCTTGTGTGGTCTCACCATGCTGCTGCCCCATGGTTATGAGGGGCAGGGGCCTGAGCACTCTTCAGCGCGCCTTGAGCGTTTCCTGCAGTTGTCTGCCGAACATAATATGCAAGTATGTGTGCCCTCTACACCGGCTCAGGTTTTTCATATGTTGCGCCGACAGGCTATTCGCCCGTTGCGTAAGCCTTTGGTAGTGATGTCACCCAAGAGCTTGCTGCGGCACAAGCTGGCGAAATCCACGATTGATGATCTGGCCAATGGTTACTTCAAAGTGGTTCTGGATGATGCCTGGGATCATGATGCCAAGCAGATTGAACGTGTCGTGTTGTGTAGTGGCAAAGTGTACTACGACCTGTTTGAGCATCGCGCTCACAATGAGATTGAGAACACTGCGGTCATCCGGGTTGAGCAGCTGTACCCTTTCCCGGAAGAAGAGCTGTACGAAATGCTCAAGCAGTACCCCAACCTCAAGCATGTGGTCTGGTGTCAGGAAGAGCCCATGAATCAGGGCGCATGGTACTGTAGCCAGCATCACATGCGGCACGTGGTGCACAGAATTAACCCTTCTCTGTTCTTGCAATACGCGGGTCGAGTCGCGTCAGCAGCACCAGCAGCAGGTTATATGTCGTTGCACCTCGAAGAGCAAAACAAGCTTGTTGAAACCGCTTTCAACATTTGATCGAAACCACGTTAGTAGCAAACCCAGTATTTGGTTGTGAAGAGATTGGCGATAAAGGAACACAGATGACAACTGAAATTAAAGCACCACAATTTCCTGAAGCGGTTGCAGACGGTACTGTAGCCACCTGGCACAAAAAGCCCGGTGAAGCCATTTCCCGTGATGAGTTGTTGGTGGACATTGAGACCGACAAAGTCGTGCTGGAAGTGGTTGCTCCCCACGATGGTGTAGTGGGAAAAATCATGAAAGAGGAAGGTGATACCGTCCTCAGCCAGGAATTGATTGGTTATCTTGAAGAGGGCAGTGGTGCAGCGGCGGCACCTGCAGCAGCGAAAGAGGAAGCCCCAGCGGAGCAACCTGCCGGGGATACTGATACCGGTGGCAGCGTGGAAGATGGTTGGGGGCCGGCCGTACGCAAGCTGATCTCTGAAAATAACCTTGATCCGAGCCAGATAAAAGGCACCGGCAAAGGCGGCCGCATCACGAAAGAAGACGTATTGAACCACTTGAAGAGTGCCGGTGCGGCGCCATCGTCTGAAGCGTCCTCCAAAACCCAGACAGTGCCCAAGGCTGAGGCTGCCGCGGCAGCACCCCTGCCGATCGGCGAGCGGGAAGAGCGCAGGGTTCCGATGACCCGCCTTCGGGCCCGAGTGGCGGAGCGCCTGCTGGCGGCACAGCATAATTCAGCCATGCTCACAACATTCAATGAAGTGAACATGAAGCCTGTGATGGAGATGCGCAAAAATTACAAGGATCTGTTTGAGAAAGTGCATGGCCACCGGCTGGGCTTTATGTCGTTCTTTACGATGGCCGCCACTGAAGCATTGAAGAAGTATCCAGCGGTCAACGCATCAATCGATGATAACGATATCGTCTACCACGGTTATTACGATATCGGCGTCGCCGTATCAACGGATCGAGGCTTGGTGGTGCCCATTTTGCGAGATGTTGACAAGATGGGGTTTGCGGAAATCGAAGGTAAAATCGTTGAGTACGGCAAGAAAGCACAATCCGGAAAGCTCTCCCTTGAGGAGATGACGGGCGGCACCTTTACCATTTCCAATGGTGGTGTGTTCGGGTCGTTGTGGTCCACTCCTATATTGAATCCACCGCAAACTGCAATTTTGGGAATGCATAAAATTCAGGAACGTCCAATGGCGGTCAATGGCCAGGTCGAGATTCTGCCTATGATGTATCTGGCACTGTCATACGATCATCGCCTGATCGATGGCAAGGAAGCAGTGCAGTTTCTGGTGACCATTAAGGACTTGCTGGAAGATCCTGCTCGTCTGTTGCTGGATCTGTAAGCAGTATTCTGGACGCCTGTTTTACCGGGCGTGTTAATTTATTGAGTCAGAATGATTAATGGGAATTTATCATGGCAAAGAGTTTTGATGTCGTTGTAATCGGTGGTGGCCCCGGTGGCTACGCAGCCGCTATCAAGGCTGCGCAGTTAGGTTTGAATACAGCCTGCATCGATATGTATATCAATAAAGATGGAAACCCTGCCCTGGGTGGTACTTGTGCGAATGTGGGTTGTATTCCTTCAAAAGCCTTATTGGATTCAACCTGGAAGTACCACGAAGCAAAAGATGGCCTGGCGGTTCACGGCATCGAGGCGAAGACCGTTAAGATGAACGTGCCCGAAATGATCAAGCGCAAGGATGGCATCGTCAAAAAACAGACCGATGGTGTCGCTATGCTGTTGAAGGCCAATGGCGTGACCTGGCTGCAGGGGCGTGGAAAGCTGCTGTCCGGCAAGCAGGTTGAGTTCACGCCTCATGAAGGTGAGGCTGAGAAGTTGCAGGCAGAGAGTGTGGTTCTGGCATCCGGTTCAGAGCCAATTGCGTTGCCCATGGCACCGCTGCAGGACGGCATTGTAGTGGATAACTCAGGTGCCCTGGAGTTTACGGAAGTACCCAAAAAGCTGGGTGTAATCGGTGGCGGTATTATCGGGTTGGAATTGGGCAGTGTCTGGAGCCGCTTGGGTTCTGAAGTCACGGTGCTGGAGGCTATGGACAATTTCCTGCCCATGGTTGATCGCCAGGTCGGAAAAGAGCTGCTTAAAAACCTGAAAGGGCAGAATATCGATGTGAAATTGTCTGCCCGGGTGACCGGAACCAAGGTTGAAAAGAACAAGGTTACGGTTGAATACAGCGATGCTGATGGTGAACAGAAAATCGTCGTTGACAAGCTGATAGTGGCAGTAGGCCGGCGCCCCTATACCGAAGATCTTTTTTCCGCAGACAGTGGCGTTAATTTGGATGAGCGTGGCTTTATCTTCGTTAACCAGAGTTGTGCCACGGATGTTCCGGGTGTGTATGCCATCGGTGATATTGTTCGGGGCCCGGCATTGGCCCACAAAGCCACCGAAGAGGGCGTTATGGTGGCGGAAATTATCGCGGGTCATCACACTGCCATTAACTATGAATGCATTCCTTCGGTGATTTATACCCATCCCGAGGTGGCATGGGCAGGTGTCACGGAAGAGCAGGTTAAAGCCAGTGGTGATGCCTACAAGACCGGTATGTTTTCATTTGCCGCCAACGGCCGGGCAGCGGCCGCCAATGAAACCGCTGGCTTCGTGAAAGTGGTTGCCGATGAAACCACTGATCGGGTTTTGGGTGTTCATATCGTTGGGCCCCAGGCATCCGAAATTATCATGCAGGCTATTATTGCGATGGAATTCGGTGCCAGCACCGAAGATCTGCAAATGATGGTGTTTGCCCACCCCGGTCTTTCCGAGGTGTTCCATGAAGCGTGCTTGGATGTGGATGGCAAAGCCATTCACTCTGCCAAACGTAAACGCAAGAAGTAGGTAGATGCAATTTCAGTTTTGGTCGGGTTAGGGAAGCCTAACCCGATCTTTTTTGCTGGACTACGACTGTTCAGACAGTAGGCGAAATGAAAGCCTGCTAAGCGCAAGTGGCGCAAGCTGGTGCGAGGGAAAGTAATCGCGTCAAGTATGTTTAACGTGGATGATCCACACAATTATCAGATCGATGGTGAGCCAATGAACTTACATGAGTATCAAGCCAAGCAATTGTTCGCTCAGTACGGCCTGCCTGTTTCTCAGGGGATTGCAGCCAGCACTCCCCATGAAGCAGCAGAAGCCGCTGACGTGATCGGAGGTGATCGCTGGGTTGTTAAAGCACAGGTCCACGCTGGGGGGCGTGGTAAAGCGGGTGGGGTTAAGCTGGTAAGCTCCAAAGAGGAAATTATCGAGTTTGCGAAAGCCAAGCTGGGCACCAATCTGGTGACCTATCAAACAGACGCCAATGGTCAGCCGGTGAATAAAATTCTGGTTGAGACCTGTACCGATATAGACCAGGAATTGTATCTAGGTGCAGTGGTTGATCGTGCCACCCGACGGGTTGTTTTCATGGCCTCCACTGAAGGCGGTGTGGAAATAGAAAAGGTTGCAGAAGAAACACCGGAGAAAATCCTCAAAGCAGAAATTGATCCTCTCATTGGTGCGCAACCCTATCAGGCCCGCAACCTGGGTTATCAGTTGGGATTGACCAATGATCAGGTTAAACAGTTCACCAAGATCTTCATGGGCCTGGCCAAGCTATTTGAAGAGAAGGATATCTCTTTGATCGAAGTGAATCCCCTGGTGATTACCTCAGAAGGCAATCTGCACTGCCTGGACGCCAAACTGGTCATTGACGGTAATGCGGTTCTGCGTCATCCAGACGTCGCCGACATGTACGATCCGACCCAGGAAGATGAACGTGAGCGCCGTGCTGCTGAATGGGATCTGAACTACGTTGCCCTGGAGGGAAACATCGGCTGTATGGTGAACGGAGCTGGTTTGGCGATGGCAACCATGGATTTGATCAAACTCAAAGGCGGCCAGCCTGCGAACTTCCTGGATGTTGGCGGCGGTGCCACCAAGGAAAGGGTCACCGAAGCGTTCAAGATTATCCTGTCAGATGACAGTGTTGAAGCGGTATTGGTCAACATCTTTGGTGGGATCGTTCGTTGCGACCTGATCGCAGAGGGTGTAATCGGTGCCGTGCAGGAAGTGGGTGTGAAGGTACCGGTTGTGGTTCGCCTGGAAGGCAACAACGCAGACCTGGGTGCAAAGATCCTGTCTGAAAGTGGTATGAATATAATAGCAGCAACCGGCTTCAACGATGCTGCTGAAAAAGTCGTTGCAGCGGTGAAGTGAGAGGTTAAACATGAGCGTTTTAATTAACAAAGACACAAAAGTCATCTGCCAGGGGTTTACTGGTGCTCAAGGTACCTTACACAGCACACAGGCGATTGAGTACGGTACAAAGATGGTGGGTGGTGTAACACCCGGTAAAGGTGGTACTGAACATCTGGGTTTGCCGGTATTCAACACGGTGGCAGAGGCCAAAGCGGCAACTGACTGTGATGCCACCGTTATCTATGTGCCGGCTGCCTTTTGTAAGGACTCCATATTGGAAGCAGCGGATGCGGGCATTCCTCTGATCGTTTGTATTACCGAAGGCATTCCGGTACTGGACATGCTGTATGTGAAGGAATATGTAGCACAGAAAGGCCTGCGTCTGATTGGCCCCAACTGCCCGGGCATCATTACACCGGGAGAGTGCAAGATCGGTATTATGCCGGGCCATATTCATCAGCCGGGCAAGGTGGGAATTGTGTCCCGTTCCGGCACTCTGACCTATGAAGCGGTTAACCAGACCACTGCGTTGGGCTTTGGTCAAAGCACCTGTATCGGCATCGGCGGTGACCCCATACCAGGCACCACGTTTATCGACGCTTTGGCGCTGTTGCAGGAAGATCCGCAAACTGAAGCGATTATCATGGTAGGTGAGATCGGCGGCACAGCAGAAGAAGAAGCCGCTGAGTTCATTAAAAATAACGTCACCAAACCTGTGGTTTCCTACATTGCAGGCGTGACTGCACCTCCGGGCAAGCGCATGGGGCATGCCGGTGCTATCATTGCCGGTGGCAAAGGCACAGCGGATGATAAGTTTGCCGCATTGCAGGCAGCTGGCGTTAAAACCGTACGCAACCCGGCTGAAATGGGTGTTGCACTGAAGGAATTGACGGGCTGGTAATAAACGGTTGCGTGCATTCCTGATTGTAATGAAGAGCCGGCTGCAGGAAACTGTCAGCCGGTTTTTTGTTCCTGTTATTTTTGCGACAATGGCGTTTTGATTGTCGCGCCCTATTTCATTTTAATCGAGTACGAGACCATTTATGGGATATCAGCATAAGCCATTTGAGACAGAGTTGTTTGATGCAAAACAACTGTGGAAATTGACCGCTCCCTTAAGGGCCTATTTCAGCCCAAAATTCTATGGCTTGGAAAAACTGGATCCGAACAAGCCCACGCTATTGGTAGGCAATCACACCATCTATGGGGTGATTGATGTGCCGTTGTTTCTGGCTCAGATTTATCGGGAACGCGGTGTATTGGTGCGGGCTCTGGCCGATCATCAGCACTATGATATTCCGTTGTGGCGCGATGTGCTTGATCGCACCGGAGGCGTGGAGGGCACGCGGGAGAACTGTTCTGCGTTAATGCAACGAGGGGAGCATGTTCTGGTATTTCCTGGTGGCGCAAGGGAGGTCAGCAAACGCAAGGGTGAACAATACCAGTTGACATGGAAACGACGCACAGGCTTTTGCAGTATGGCGATTCAGCATGGTTACAACATTCTGCCATTTGCCGTTGTGGGCCCCGATGATATGTATGACATCGTATTGGATGCTGAAGATATCCTGCAATCCCCGGTTGGTAAGTTACTAAAGAAAGCCGGATTACTGGAGAAGAAAGGCCTGTTGCGGGGAGGCGATATCATCATGCCATTAACACGAGGCTTAGGTTTAACGGCACTGCCTCGCCCAGAGCGATTCTACTTCGCCATTGGTGATGAAATTGAGGTGTCTCCATATCAGGGTAAAGAGAACGATCAGGACGCACTATTTGAACTGCGGGATGAAGTGGCATTTTCGATTCAGGATATCATTGGTGAACTGCTGACCATCAGGGAAAACGACATCGATAAGGGGCTATTCAGGAAACTGCTCACCAGTCTTTGAAAAACTAGCCACTGGAGCGCCAACGCTCCACGTTTCCAATATGTTTATACAGATCCGCAACGCTCATGGGCTTGCCATAATAGAAGCCCTGAGCGAAATCACACTGGTTCTCCTTGAGAAAATCAGCCTGCTCAATGATCTCCACTCCTTCCGCTACCACAGTAAGGCCCAGTTTGTGCGCCATGGCGATCACTGCACTGGTGATCTCCATGTCATCTTTATCTGCCGGAATATCCATAACAAAAGAGCGATCCACTTTCAGAACGTGGATTGGCAGGCGCTTTAGATAATTCAACGATGAGTAGCCTGTGCCAAAATCGTCAATAGCGAGTATGATGCCGAGTTCCTTGAGCAAGTTCAGCGTGGCGATGGTGGCTTCCACATTCTCCATCAGCAGGTTCTCAGTGATCTCTACCTGTAAATGACTGCTTTCAATGCCTGCAGAATCAATCATATCTTTGATCACGGTGACCAGGTTTGGGTCGTGGAACTGGCGGGGTGAAATGTTAACGGCCACATGACCACTGTTGGGTAGCAGGCCTTCTTTTCTGAATTGTTTTATATCCCGGCAGGCGTGCCGTAACACCCATTCCCCCAATGGCAGAATCAAACCGGAATCTTCCGCCACAGGAATGAATTCAGACGGTGGGATGAAACCTTTTTCAGGGTGCTTCCAACGCAGCAGGGCCTCATAGCCTATTAACGTACCATCATTAAGATTGATTTGAGGCTGATAGTAAAGTTCAAACTGTTCTTGCTGGAGAGCGATTCTCAGTTCTGCCTCCAGCGCCAATTGTCGGGAAAGCTCAACGTTCATCTCATCAGAGAAAAATTGATAGTTGTCCCGTCCCTTGGCTTTGGCCCGATACATGGCTAAGTCGGCATTTTTCATTAATGCATTGGCATCTTCTGCATCCTTCAGGCCCACGCTGATCCCAATGCTGGTGGTAATGATCACTTCCAACCCGGTCAGACGAATGGGGACCTTAAGTACGTCAAGCACTTTGCGGGCGATGGCATCGGCTTCATAGCCTTCGCTTATTTCAGGAACAAGAATGGTAAATTCATCGCCTCCCATTCGGGCAACCGTATCGCCGGGGCGGGTACAGAAACGCAGCCGGTGAGCAATGGCTTTTAACAGTTCGTCACCTTGGTCATGGCCCATGGTATCATTGATCTTTTTGAAATGATCAATGTCCAAAAAGAGAAGAGCGATCATGCTGCCTTCTCTTTCTGCATGTTTCAGTGCCTTTTCCAGGCGATTACGGAATAAGTGACGATTGGCCAGTTTGGTCAGCGGATCGTATAAGGCAAGCTGCTCAAGCTGCAACTGCACTGATTTCAGTTCTGATATATCCGACAGGCTACCCAGATACCCCACAATCTGACCGTTTCCTTCATAGAGGGGTTTGGCGTGGCAGATAACGTTAATATCCTCGCCATCGTCCCTTAGCATACGATATTCCATGCGGAATTCTTCACCTTTTTCCAGCGATTCCCGCCAACGGGATAACACTTGAAAGCGTTCCTCGGGATGTAATGTTTTGATCCAGGATTCCTGCGTCAGGTGTATATCGTATATGTTGGTTATTTCACGCCAGCGGGCATTCACGTAGGTGTATTGGCCCTCTTCGTCGGTTTGAAAGACGCCCACTGGAGAGGATGCGGTCAAGGTGCGAAAACGTTCTTCACTGTCCCGCAAGGCAACATTATCATGCTCAATCTTGGCTACCATGCCATTGAATGCGTCCACCAGGTTGCCCAACTCGTCTTCCGTGGTTTTGTCTGCGCGCAAGGAATAATTATCGGATTGTCGTATCTTGATTGCTGTGTCCTGCAGTTTCTTTATGGGAACGGTGACGAAAGACTGCAGGCGGACGGCAAGTAAAAAGGTAATGAACAACGTGATACCAATGATGATGATACTGGTCGCAATATGGAGAAACATGGTTTCGCGCAGGTCGCCCAGGTCTGCGAGCAAGTAGAGAGTACCGATAACGGTATCTTCGAAGATCACCGGTTCCCTTATTTCCTTGAACAGATTGTCATCAAACACCGGTTGGCTGGGTAGTGACGTTGGGCATCGCTTGGGGCGATAGGAGTTGCGGTGATAAGAGGCAAACAGCGTGTCGTCCACATCAAACAGACAGGCCAGGGTGATGGCTTTATGAGCATCAAGGGAGGCCAGGTTATCCGTGGCGCTGACCTTATCCAGAAACTCCAGGGACACTTTGCTGCGGTCTGCCAGAATGGTGGCGATTACCTTGTATTCCTGATCGGCTTTCTGATGAGCGTTCTGATAATCATAAAGGGAGAAGAACATCCCTGAAATCGTCAACGCAAGTGAGCTGGTAACCATTGCGATCATGATGGTCTTTACCCGCAGGGACATCGATCTGAGCAGTTTCATCAGCCGTTATCCTCTGTTCGGTAAATCTTGCGGGCGATTTCAAGCAAAGGGGCTCGAATGGTTATGTTTTTGCGGTGCGTGTTCTCCAGGTTTATCTCCACTCTCACGTGTTGTTCGTCATCAATAACAAACCCAATATCACCTTTATCACGGGCAAAATCTCTGGTTTCACCAACTACAATGGTATTTTTATGGGGCTGGGCAAGTATTTGATTCACCTCAGATCTTCGTATGCTTTTCGTAATGAACAATATATGACAGTCTTGGGTTTCACTACTGCTTTTGTATCTGCCTGTGGTAATGGGCCGGTTTTTTGAGCGCTTGGTTTGCAGTACATCCAGAGGTTCATTGCCGGGAAGTTGCCCGATAACACAAATGTGAAACGGCGCTTCAGGGAATTGTGTGGATTCTGCTTCCCAATTTATGAATTTGGTAAAATTATAAAGGTAAACAAATTTTAAAGTGTATTCGTCGGGCCCTGCGCTGAGAGCGGATGCAGGGGCGAACAGGCAGAGGAAAATCGGCAGCGCGCGCAGCAATGATCGGTGCCCCAATGAGTTTCCATTTTTCAAGTGATTACATCCGGTTATCGGGCTCAGGCCTGTATGCTATCAGACTCAGGCGACTTCGCTCTGTCTAATCGATCTACTTAACTCAAGTTTAATTGCTAACCTATATTTTGCAAACTATACAAAGAGTTACATTGGCTTAAGTTGTTTTATTCGGTAAGGATTTCTTGAATCTCCAGGATGGTGTCCCGCAGCCTGTTTTTGGTAAAGCGGGGCCAGGCGTGAAGAGCCCCCAGCAAGCCGTAGTATGCGATCTTTCCCAGCTTTGGGCCGCGCTTGGGGTCGTTAACCAACTGCGAATAGATTGCCGATATATAGCCAAGGCGGATTTGATCAATTCTCTCAACATGTTGACGGACGGTGGCGTTGGTGAAGGCCCATTGGCGTATAGCGATCTCGAGGTCAGCATCGGTGTTCCAGGCCGATTCCAGTAACATGGTCATTTTTTCGTTCAAATCCTCATAGTCCTGATTGGACCGGTTGAGGATGTCCGTGGTTTGCGTTTGCTCCCAGAATTCCAGCATCAGCTTGACCAGTTCGTCCACTGAGCGAAAGTGGTGGTAGAAGGAGCCCCGGGTGACGTCCAGTCGGCGCGCTATTTTTTCCCCGGATACGCCTGCGGGGCCATGCTCTTTTAATTGGTTGATGCCCGCAGATACCCAATCATGCTTAGATAGTTTTGACATTAGCAGAGATTCCCTAATAAAAACATACAGGGTTGTATTGTTATTTGTACCTCTCTATTCTGGATTAATCAAGAGACTGATGAGTCAGGCTCTGTTAGCTGTTATCGACAATAATAAGTTCGGAGATGAATATGACTGTTTCTGGCGTAACGTTGCAGGAAGGGGAAAAGTTGACCGCGAAACCCATTCCCGGTGATCCGGGATTGCCCTTGGTGGGTTATACCTTCCACTCCATGGCCAATCCGATCAAGTTTTCACGCAAGCGCTTCGACCAACTGGGGGAAATCAGCTGGTGTAATCTGTTTGGAACCCGAATGGTCAGTATGTTGGGCCCTGATGCAAATCAATTTGTGTTCCAGAACCGCGGCGATATGTTTTCCAACAACCAGGGATGGGATTTCTTTATCGGCAAGTTTTTCCATCGCGGGATTATGTTGCTGGATTTTGAGGAGCATCGTCATCATCGCCGGATCATGCAGAACGCGTTTAAGAAGCCAGTTCTGGTACAGTATCTGGGGGAGATGCAGCGGCCCATTGAACAGGGTATCCAGAGGTGGTTACCACAGGATGATTTCCATGTTTTTACGGCCATAAAAAAGCTGACGCTGGATATGGCCACCGAAATTTTCATGGGTGAAAAGCTGGGCCCGGAAGCGTCGGCACTGAATAAAGCGTTTATTGACACGGTCAGGGCCGGGACCGCCCTGGTTCGCTACCCGGTACCTGGCGGACGCTGGAAGAAAGGATTGGATGGCCGCAAGCTGTTGTATCGGTATTTCAAGTCCCGTATAGCAGAGAAGAGAGCGGCTAACGGTTCGGATTTATTCAGCCAACTGTGTCGGGCTGAAACCGAAGAGGGGCAGAAGTTCTCTGATGATGATGTCATCAATCACATGATATTTTTAATGATGGCGGCCCATGATACGTCCACCATTACTCTGTGTACGATGCTTTATCATTTAGCCAAGAATCCGGAATGGCAGGACCAGCTACGTGAAGAAAGCCGGCAACTGGGCAGGTCACATCTGGAATTTGACGATCTGGAAAAGCTCACTGGTATGACCCTGGTCATGAAGGAGTCGCTTCGCCTGTGCTCACCGGTTCCTTCTATTCCCCGCCGGACGGTTAAAGACGTGGTGTACAAGGATGTATTGATTCCCAAGGGATCGCTGGTTTCGGTTTCGCCTTATTTTACCCATTACATGCCGGAGTATTGGAAGAATCCCACTGAATTTGACCCCGGCCGGTTTTCGGACGAGCGGCGGGAGGACAAGATTCACCCTTACGCTTGGGTACCTTTCGGCGGTGGTGCTCATATGTGTATTGGATTGCATTTTGCTGAAGTGCAGGTGAAGGCAATTCTTCACCAGATACTTTTACGCTTCAAATGGTCCGTGGAGCCCGGATACCAAATGCCGATTGATATGACGTCTCTGCCGGTGCCCGGGGACAAACTCCCGGTTAAGCTTGAGTTTATCTGACGGGCTTGCGTTGCGTTTGACGCTCAGCAGAGGGAGAGCAGTTGTTCTTCCTCTTCTTGCCCGCTCTTTAGCTTGATCAGCATTTCCCGTTTTTCGAACACTTTATTGATGTGTTGCCCATTCCAATGATACACCAGCCACTTGCTTTGCACGGGTAAGGAAACCGTTGTGGGTTTGAAGGCGGCAATGCATTCCCCGCCCAGATTGCGGGCCGAGGGGTACAGAAGTCCGTTGCGTTGCTCCGCTCTCAAGGTGGCGGCAAACAGCTGAGCATCATGATACTGTTCGGGATCAGGCTGCATCAGATGGCTGTATTGTTGCGCTCTGAGGTCAATTAATGGTTTTTGTACCGTACCCTTATACACTCTCACGTCAATCTCGCAGGCCGGCTCCCGGGTATAGCTCATAAACCGCTCCCGATGATAAACCGTTTCGTGAATAGCGGTTTCCAGATCCCGTGCCGCGTAATAGACGCCATAACTGCCATCGGTGAAACGGCTGGCATACCCGGTGTGAGTGAATGAGGCCATAACCACGCTGGCACCGGGGCCGCTGACACGATCAGAGGTGGCAACATGAGAGAGCTGACCGACTTCGTCCTGCAGGCGTTCGTTGGTCAACGATTCTATTTCAAATGCTTCATCCATCAGTTCCGGTGGAGTAAAACGTTCGAAAAAATTAATGGGCGGAAACTTGGTTGGAATAATTCGGTACTGAGGGCCGTCAACCCAGACTTCCTTGTGTTCGCTGATTGGCATTGCAATTAATGTCCCCGTTCACCATCGAGAAATCGGCGTACATCGCTCAAGTCGGTAACTCGCCCGTTTAGCATAATGTCCAGTGCCGACTGGCCGTTGAATAGCGGTGCGGCATTCGGTTTTTTGATCCAGTCAGCAGCTCTTTTAGGGTTGGGTAAGAGAATGTTCAATGCTTTGTAGATACCCATAACATATGAGACCCTCTCCAGAGTATCCTGCGACAATCGGATCGGTTTATTGATTTTGCCGTCGGCAAACTCTTTCATGCGATAGAAGCTGCTTTTGGCCGGATTGCCCAGCAGGATCATCTGATCCCTGCTGCTGAGCCCCCATTCGTCGGTTATACCGAAAAAATTGAGCAGTGCGGCCGCACTGACACGGTCATCCCGGTTCTGGTAGCTGTGTTGGGTGGCAGTGTTGGTATGCATGAGTGATCCCCCTGCGAGTCTCTGGAGTATTATGGTGTCCACAGAGGGAAAAAATCAAGTAAATTTCCTTATAGGGGTTATCTTGGTCGCTTGGCGATTGTCTCCAGTTTCAGGCCAATAATCGCCATCTTCAATAATTTCAGTGGGTTATGGCTAAACATGGTCTTGATCAGCTGATCAAAGGCAAGATACTTGGAGCGCGTATAAGGATACCAGTTCGGCTCCAGTTTCTGGCTATCTTTGTCAATGAGAATGGATTTGGATCGGGTATAGCCCAGCAGACCTTCCTCACCTTTCTGGCGTCCATAGCCGCTGAGCTTAGTGCCACCAAAGGGCAGGGCGGGATTGCCTTCCGTGAGCATAACGTTGTTGATGCTGACGGCACCGCACTCAAGTCGACGGGCTACCCGGTTGGCACGCGCCAGATTTTTGCTCCACACACTGGCGCTGAGCCCAAAGGCTGACGCGTTGCAGCAATCCACCACCTCATCTTCCGTATTGAACGGCAGAATGGGTACCACCGGTCCGAAGGTCTCTTGCGTCATCAGCGCCATATCATCCTCAATGCCGGTGATCAGTGTGGGCCGATAGAATAATTCGTTGTCCAGCAGGGTGGCGCCTCCGGTGAGAATCCTGGCACCTTTGGCTTGGGCATCAATCACCTGTCGATGAACGATATCCAGTTGAAAATCCGCTGTCATGCCACCCACATCGGCATTACCTGCATCACCGCTGTTGAGGACCAGCTTTTCAATTTCCTGCTGAGCCAAGGCAACGAACTGTTCGTAAATCCCGCTCTGCACATACACTCGTTCCACAGAACTGCAGGACTGCCCGGCGTTGGTGAGGGCCCCCCAGATAACGCCTTTAACGGAACGCTCCAGGTTCACGTCATCAAAAACAATAGCCTGATCTTTACCACCTAATTCAAGGTCAACGGGAATCAAGTGCTCGGCACATTGATGGAGAATCTTGCGGCCGGTACGGGCGCTGCCGGTGAAAAACACCTTGGCAGGCTTTTGCTCAATTAATTGTTCTGCGGATTTGCCGGTACCGTACACTACCTGGATGCTGTCTGCCATTACCGGGTCGACGGCGAATAGTTTTTCAAACAATCCCTGCATGGGGGTCAGTTCGGACGGTTTGAATATCACTGCGTTACCGGCAACGTAGGCTGCCAGAATGGAGGTCAGCCCAATGTGCAGGGGATAATTCCAGGGCGCTATAATGAGAACCGTGCCGAGCGGTTCATGCACGATGCGTGATCGTTTCCCCAGTAGAGTGATGGGCGTGGAAACCCGCTTTTCCCTGAGGATCTTTCTGGCATTTTTCAGCAGCCATTCAAAATTGTCCAATACACCCAGCACTTCTGAAACCAGCGCATCGGTTCGGCATTTTCTGGTTTCCCGACACAGCACATCGATGATGTCATCCCGGTTTTCAACCACGTAATCCAATAGTTTCCGCAGACCGGCAAGCCGGATATCCAGCGTTAGTTTTGACAGGTTTGACTGTGCGCGCCCGGCCCGGGCAAAAATGTCGGCTGCCTGGCGACTGGACAGATCAAGCAGTGGCTCCAGTGGTTGAGCAAGTGAGCTGGATTCGAGCTGGTTGTCTAGCATGATTATTGGTCCAGGGGTTTGCAGGTGAGTTTGAATTCAATCACGTCAAGGGGTGAACCGGTCTGGCCAATGCCCACCTTACCCGAATAGTAGAGGCTGACAACAACGCCTTTTATTCCTATGTTGAGTTTTCTGAATTGGATCGCCAGCAGATTTGGGAAGCGCTCCGCATGGTCTGCGCAACTGACAATCCATCTGATGACGGTTACCGGAGCGTAATAACACAGCAGTAGCAGAAATCCGAAATCACGGATATCGTCCGGGTGGGCGCTGCCCATTGCGGTGTCCACTTGGTGTATGCACCCGCTTTCTGAGAATGAAGGAAAACCATGGCCAGCGGGCATGAGAATATCCCCCAGTTTCTGCAAGCCACGCAGCTGTTTCAGGGTAAACAGTCCGGACGTAAAATCACTCATAAAACCGCCTCTCTGGTGGGCTTGGATGTTGCTGATTGCATGCTGTTCTGCCGTAGAATAGAGGCTGCAGCCTGATGGGACAGGGCCATAATGGTCAGGGACGGATTAATGCCGGGAGCGTCCGGGAATACAGAAGAATCGGCAATATAGAGGTTGTTCATTCCATGCACTTGAAATGCTTCGTTGACCACGGAGGTACGCTCATCATTGCCGATTGCGCACCCCCCCATCAGATGCAGTCCGATCTGTAATGGTGACGTCATCACTTCATTGGCACCGATATCGTGAAACATGTCCGCCACCAGTTGATTGCCATTTTCTGCTTTTTGCCTGTCCACATCAGACAGCGGTTTGTTGATTGTGAGCCGATCACGTTTATTCAGTGAAATTGTGCCCGGATCCTGATCCCGCACCGCCACTTCAATACAGGCCATATTACGGTAGCGGCGCATAAAACGCTGATGTTCAAACCCGTAACCCGGCTTCAGCAACCCGATTGCTATGGGGCCCGCAAACACATTCTCCAGTTTGAATCCCGCTTTTCGAAACCGGGGTTCATCCGATTTAACGGTTTGAAAGGCCCCTTTGTGGGAATCGATAAGCTCATCAAACAATGCGATGGTCATCCATTGTGGATGACAATAAAACCCTTTTCCCAGTGCCGGGAGGCGATCCTGCAGCCGGGATCTCAGCAGCAGTTCAGTGGTGCCCAGGGCACCGCTTGCTAATATGACCTTTTTGGCATAAAGCGTGGTGGCTACGTTTTTGTGATAACCGGCAATGCTCACCAGGTGTGGCCCATGGATCACCTCGCGCACCAAAAATTCGGATTGAATCTTAAGCCCCTGAGCTTCGGCTTTGGGCAAAAAGGTTTCCAGCATGCTTTGTTTTGAAGAGCGTGGACACCCACCCAGACAGGTCATGCAATCATTGCCGGTACCACAGTTGCTTTGACCCCTGCGCAGCGGTGCCCATCCAAAGCCTTTTTGTTCGAAACCTTTAACGTACAATCTGGCATTGGTATTCCAGTCACGTTCTTCCATATGATGCAGGGAAAGGTTGGATTCGACAGCATCATAATGCGTTGCAAGGTCGTGGCTGTTAAAAAATGGCAGTCCGGATTTTTCACGCCAGCTGTCCAGAGCCATAGCGTCGAAGCGATCCAGCAGACATTGATTGATGATGGTTCCACCGCCCACGGCCTTGCCGCGAATGAACAGTGTACTGGCATCGGCACTGGCATCCATTCCGCCATTCCACATTAATTGCGCATTGGCATCCAGTTCGTTGTCGGGAAACGTTGCAGCCGAGAAACGTTTGCCTGCCTCAAGCATAAGCACATCGGCGCCTGCTTTTGTTAATTCATGGGCGATGATTGATCCGGATGCTCCGGAGCCTATGATGATGTACTCGTGAACCTGTTGTTTCATGGTGCTATTGATCCTTGTCGCTGAACTCACATGAATGTCCAGCCATCTCCCCGATAGGTGTTTACCTTATTGGTGATCACTCCATTACGCATCAAATGCAGGTGGTTGAAGTGTTCGCATAGTTCACCGGCTTTGGCATGACGAAAGAAAACCGGATCGCCGGGCTTCAAGCTGTGCGTGCAATGGTTGGTATGCAGCGGTGTTTGTACTTCGCCGGTACCTTCATTGCTATCCAGTTTTAACCCTGATGGCAGATAAGGCAGCGGCATCTTGATTTTCTCAGCGCTGCCGGAGGCGACATAACCGCCACCATTACAGGTGACAATTGACGCACTGGGTTTACGCGCCACTGTCGTTACAAAACCGGCAGCGGGTTTCAGGCTGAAGTTGCGATAATAGTCAAACAGGTGAGAGCAGAAAAAACCGCTGCCGACGGTTATTTCGTTCACCAGGGGTTCTTCCAGAGTGGATTCCACGCTGCCGGTACCACCGCCGTTGATGATGCTAAGGTCCGCGCCTTCGCGGATCAGCGCCAGTATGGTTTCGGTACGGCGTTCGTTGATCACGGGAATGGATTTTTTCTTAAGATGCCGTACCGCCAGGTTTTGTATGAACTTGCCGGGTATATCATCACCCAAGCCAGCGATCTGGGCTTCGTATCCCATGAGTCCGCACAGCTTCACGTGG
Source organism: Gammaproteobacteria bacterium UBA7310 (assembly GCA_002471665.1). Taxonomy (GTDB): domain Bacteria; phylum Pseudomonadota; class Gammaproteobacteria; order Pseudomonadales; family Ketobacteraceae; genus Ketobacter. The sequence continues at coordinate 129,213 of DKQK01000069.1, read as the reverse complement.
CAGTAGGTGGCGATCCGGCGATAGAAATCCACGGCCTCCCGGGCTGATTTGATGGATGACCTGTGCACACCGAAATGCAGGCCCGGGAAAGGAACCGATAGATCAAGATCAAGACAGATATTGGCGCAAAGGTTGTGTTCCGCGGCCAGTACGTCCAGTAAAGCAACATGCTCAATGCGATCCACCATAAAACAGATCTTAACCGGAGCGGTTGAGGCGTGCAGAGCTTCAATAATGCTGCTCCGGCACAGGCTGGGATAGGCAATTAATAAATCATCAAAACCTTGCTGCGCCAGGTAAGCGGCCTCACGAGGGTGATAACACATGATGCCGTTAAACTGCTGGCTGCTGTTCAGTATGTGGCGGAGTATGTGCACGCTGCGCACTGACTTGGACGCGACGCGGATGGAGCGGTTTTTCGCTCTCGCCAGATTGGTTGCAATGTTGTCGTCAAGTCGATCCATATCAACCCAGGCTGCCGGTTTGTCGATAGACTCAAATGCGCTTGAATACTGCTGGTATAAATTCATGATGCATTTTTGTTTTTGTTGTTAGTGGTACCATGGTACCACAAGCGTGATGAATGTGAAGTGCTAATTCATAGGGGCGCAGGCAAGGCTCGTACCTGGTTCAACGCTCCGGGTGAAACGGCCTTGCCAGAATCGCCATGATGCCTCCGGTTACGATCAACAGCATACCAACCAGGCTCTTGGCATCGGGAATCTGATCCCAGAACAGCCAGCCGAACACACCAGCAAATATAACACCGAAATAGGTTAGGGGGGCGATGGTGCTGGCCGGGGCGTTGGCATAGGCATGGTTGTATAACTTCATGGTGATGAAAATTGAGAGCCCAACAAACAGCAGTGGGGGCAGTGCGGTGAATGGTATAGGCTCGGCTTTATACAGGGCGAGGGGAATGCTGAGCAGAAGAGAAATCAGAAAGTAGTAGAACAGGATGCGGTTGGAAGGTTCCGTATGGGCCAGCTCCCGGGTATAAATCATTGACAATGCCAGTGTTACACCGGAAAGGAAGCCAACTCCGTGCCACAGGCTGATACTGGCGCCTTCCGGTTTAAGGATGAACATCACGCCGGCAAATCCCACCAGGATTCCCACAATACCCAGCACTCCGATGCGGTTGCGAAACAGCAGAAAGCCAAAGAAAGGCACGCAAAGCGGAGCTGTGTTACGCAGCAGTGAAGCATCCATCAGGGGTATTTTGCTGATGGCGACATAGTAGGTATAGAAACAGGCCCAGCCCGCCAGCCCCCGGATCAGGTGCGCCCTGGGGACCTTTGTGGCAATGCCCTTGACGCCAGATTGGATAATCCAGGGGGTTAATGTCAGCAGGCAAATGAGGTATTGAATGCACACAACCACACTGGCGTCGATTAATGCCGTGAGGTACTTGGTGGCGGCTGCGGCCATGCTGGCAACCAATGAAGTGAGCAGGGCGAACACGGCTGCGGTACGGATATTGGTTTGACGCCCGGGCACGATAATCCTTGAATTTTTGCTCTAAATATTTGCTATTATTACAAAAAATTGTACTAGAGTGGGCATGCTTCCTTGCAAAACCTTGTTATTTTAGATCTCGTTTATGTTGATGCGCTGGCATTCAGCTGGTTTCTTTTTTGTTGGGTTGGTTATACCCAGTATTCAGAGCGCAAGGCACGAAGCAAGAATTGCCTGTCCAGCGTGCTGCACCAGCAGCGTTGCCGTTGGATGACCGAGATGCTGGAGCGGGAAAACAGAGTGGCCGATGCCTCTCTGATTGCCAATCTGGAGCGCAACGTCTCTTTCTTTGCCTCTTCCACCCTAATCATTCTGGCCGGTATTCTGACTGTGCTGGGTGCGACGGACAGAGTGATTTCATTGGCTGAAGAGCTTCCCTTTGCGGTGAGCGCGTCCAAGGCAGCCTGGGAGCTGAAGCTGTTTTTACTGATGGGCATTTTTGTTTACGCATTTTTCAAGTTTAGTTGGGCACTGAGGCAGTATGGGTTTGCCTCCGTTGTGATCGGGATGGCACCGGCAAAATCATCGGATCGGATGTCAGATCATGGCGAGTTCACGCTCGGCGCAGGCAGCGTCATTTCGCGGGCCGCCTACGCGTTCAATCTGGGGTTGCGCTCTTACTATTTCGGCCTGGCATTCCTGCTATGGTTTATAAACCCCTGGATTTTTATGGCAACCTCTGCCTGGGTGGTGGGTGTGCTGTATCGGCGGGAATTTCATTCTAATGCACTTAAGGCTTTGATTCGGGTTAACAGAGCCACATTTGGTGGAGAGTCTCCATGAGCGATGATAAAGCGCCAGCCCAACCTTTGGCGCTGGAAGATGGTTTGAATATGTTTCTTAACGGTGTCAAACACAGCATGGTGCTGGGTATGACCCTGGAAGAGATTACACCGGAAGGCCTGATTGTGCGCCTGCCATACTCAGACAAAATCATTGGGAACCCGGATACCGGGGTCATTCATGGTGGAGCCATTACCAGTTTGATGGATCAGGCCTGCGGACTGGCTGTCGCACAGGCAATGTCGCCTGATTTTGACATTACCCCAACCATAGATTTGAGGATTGATTATATGCGACCGGCAGAACCGCCCCGCGATGTGTTCGCCTATGTGACCGCCTACAGAAAAACCAGAAGCGTGGTGTTTGCCCGTGGCGTCGCCTATCAGGACAGCCGGGATCAACCCATTGCCCACTGTGTTGCCAACTTTATGCGCATGGGGCTCAGTAAAGTACCCTGGCAGGCCGGCCCAGGGGCGGAGGCGGCCTCATGAGCATCAAGGATATCGTGCACCGGTGCCGGGAAACCAACGACTATGCCTCCCTGGTGAGCGCCATTCCCTATGCCTGTACCATTGGTATGGGCTGTATGAAAGCAGGGGATGAGGTGATCTTCACCTTGCCCGCCAACCACTCGAACATAGGCAATCCAACGTTACCGGCCATCCATGGCGGGGTCTTGGGGGGCTTTATTGAACAGTCTGCCCAGTTGCACCTGCTGATGATGATGGAAACCCCAACCTTCCCAAAAGTGGTCGATTTATCAATCGATTACCTGAGTGCCGGCCTGTTTAGGGACAGTTTTGCCGAGTGCAAAGTGCTGCGCATGGGGCGCCGCATTGCAAACGTATCGGTGGTGGTGTGGCAGGCCAAAAAAGAGGAGCCGGTGGCCACGGCAAGAGCGCACTTGCTACTGTCGTAACACTTGGTTAATGTAGGAGCTGTACTAAAAGTGTTCAGTTTTAGGGGCACTGACAAAAACAATAATTAAATAGTAAATAGTCGCTCTGGTTGAATACGAGCAACACTGGAAACAATCATGGAAACAGTCTTACTTGGTGTCTCCCTTTTGGTGTTTGGGGCGTTGACCATCAATTGCTTGAGGCTTGCGTTTGGGGAATCTTTATCCTGGGGGCTGGCGTGTACCCTGTTTCCCGCTAGCTGGATACCGTTCTATGGGGCACGCTGGCATGCCACACAGGTGCAGGGTGTGCTGCATGGGGTGTCCCTGATTGCCGTGTTGTTGTTCGGCGCTTTGTTTATCAGGAGCAATCCGTTTCTGTTTGATGGGCACCCACTATCCGCTGTTCGGGATTATGTTGCCCCGGCTTACGCCCAGTCACCGCTGTTACTGTCCTCGGAAACCTATGCTTCGGATTACGATATAAAACGCAGGGTGCGCGCAACGGGCATAGGCTATGGTCGCTACCTGGGTGCCGACTATCGGTTTGAGCAAGTGGTTTTTGCCGATGGCATGTTGCGCTTCAAGCAACTTGGCAAGGATGAGATTCTTGAAATTGCCATCGAGTTACAGGACTTTGATGTTGCAGGCAGCGGAAACCTGGTGCTTGATTTAACTCCGGATTCGGACAACTTTCCATTGGTGCATGTGCTCCAATACCGGCCCCAATCAGCGTTACCATCAGTTCAATCTTTCGAACGGGATTATTGGATGGAACTGTATCTGGACCGTGTTTCTGACAATCGGTACCAGGGCGAGATCCTGCTTAAATTACCGGATGGTCGCAATGGCTTTCTTGCGGGAAATTTCACTGCATCCACCAAAGATGTGATATGGGAATTCGGTGACGTGGTCCGTTCCTACGATTCAAACGATACCATCGAATACATTGCCCGGCAGTATCTAATCAACAACCTGGGTACGTCACTGGACAAAGTCGTTGGCTTTGATGACACCTTCTATCAAACCAGTCTGGAAACCTTCACTGGTCATACTGATGTTCAATTGGTAATGGTGGATGGCAGTGTCCACGATATCAGGATCCAATTGTACAAAAACGAAAAAGAATGGGTGGTTGAGCGTTCTCCGGTACGCGAACTGATTGGTGCTTTGCAAACCATTCAAAAGGCACCTCCGGCATCTATCAAGCAGGAGCCCATGTTAGCGGTGCTGGAAACCTTCGGCGAAAAAGATCTGGATGAGCTGATCGGGCGCAATGTTGAATTGATTACCCATGATGGCAAGGTGCGTGAAGGGCTGGTGGATTCAGTGGATCGCTACAATGTGTCATTGGTGCGGTATCTTGATGCCGGAGAGGTGGCCATGATGGTTCGGCGCCGGGAGGTTAAGGCGGTGCGGCTCAAGGATTAAGCTGGTCCAGAAGAAACACAGTCAAGCTGCGGGGCCCATGGGCACCCAGCTGTATGGTTTGTTCGATGTCTGCGGTGCGTGATGGTCCACTGATGAGGTTGATGGCCCTTGGTGTATGAATACCCTCAGCCTGCATCAGTTTCCAGACATCGCGTTTACCCGCTACGATGCGATGTCCGGGTAAAAACACAACATGATGTTCCGCCAGAAAATTGAGCGAGGTGGGGTTATCCGGCGATGACAGGCACACCAGGCTACCAGTATCTGCAATGCCGCAATAGGCTTCAGAGACAGCGACAGTGCCTGCTTCTGTAACCTCCGTATGGATTGAATCCCACCTGTTTGCAAGCTGCACTTTTTGCAGCAGGCCGGGCGCGATGACCGGCAACGGATGCCAGCCATTGCGCTTGATAAGCGCATCCACTGCCGCCAGCGCTGCCACCGAATCTGCTACCCTTTCGCAGTCCGCTCCGTTGCTTTTCAGCTGGTTTTGAAAGCTTTCCTGCTGGCCCCACTGCAATTCGACTTGCAGGGCAGGCTGGTCAACGGCCATCGGTTTGGCCTGGCGCTTGAGGGTGTTCAATATCTGGGATCTGGCTCGGTCACTATTGCTCATGTTTTCGTTTTCCGGTGTTGCCACTGTGCCAGGAATGTGGTTGTTCCCTGGGGTTGAACCGCTTGCCGGTGCCTTGGCCAGAGCCATCTTGGTGTTATTTTCAGTCCCATGCGTATCCATCTGGCAAACCGGTTGAACAGCCTGGGGTGGAGCGACAGCCAGCTGTAGAAACCCAAGCCTGCACGCCAGGGCAGGTTATCAAGGGCCATGTCATGCTGCTGTTCCCGCAGCGTTCTCAGCATTTGGGGCAGGGGGATTCCCATGGGGCAGACCGCCTCGCAGCGGCCACAAAACGTGGACGCGTTGGGAAGTGGGGTGGTGGCCTTAAGGCCCTGTAATAATGGAGTGAGAACGGAGCCCATGGGGCCTGGATACACCCAACCGTAGGCATGGCCGCCCACGTTGGTGTACACCGGGCAGTGATTGAGGCAGGCACCGCATTTTATGCAGCTGAGTATGGATTCAAACGGGCCACCCAATAGATCGCTGCGCCCATTGTCCAACAACACAATATGGAATTGTTTCGGCCCACCGGCATCTGCCTCGCGTTTTGGGCCATTAAAAAAGCTGGTGTAGGCACTCATATGCTGGCCGGTGGCACTGCGAGCCAGCACCTCCAGGATATCCGAGGCATCGTCCATGGTTGCCACCACCTTTTCGATACTGGCCACAACGATATGCACAGCAGGCAGGCTGGCGCTCAAATCTCCATTACCCTCATTGGTCACAATGCAGATGGAGCCGTTCTCGGCGATCAATAAATTAGCCCCGGTGATTCCCACATCGGCAGTAAGAAAAGCACTGCGCAAAACCTGCCTGGCTTCGTTTACCAGATCGGAAATCTGTGTCAGGCCGCGATCACCCAGCTCATGGAATTGCTTAAACAGCTCCGCTACCTGCTGCCGGGTTTTATGAATGGCGGGGGCGATAATATGACTTGGTGGCTCTTGCGCCAGCTGGATGATGTACTCACCCAGATCACTTTCAACCAGCTCGAATCCGGCGTGCTCCATGGCCGCGTTTAGGCCGGCTTCTTCGCCGATCATGGATTTGCCTTTGATAATGCGGTGCGCCCCGACCCCGTTGCAGATATCAATCACCTGTTGATTCAACTCGCCGGTTGTGGATGCCCAATGAACCTGGCCGCCGGAGGCCACCACGCTGGCTTCGAATTGCTCTAAAAGGGGCGCAAGGTTGGCAAGGGCACGCGATTTGGCGGCCTGAGCGCGTTGCTTCAGTTGTTCAAAATCATCCACCATGGCAATGGCGTGGGCGCGTTTAGCCACGAATCCACTTTGTGCGCGTCCCAACGCGTGCTGCAGTGTGGCGTCCTGCAGCGCGTGTTCGGCATTGGCCCTAAACGAATCCGGTGTTGGGCCCTTCATGATGTCGGCACATCGCTGCTTGATTGTTGTGGTTCTTGGCAGGCAGCCAGCAGCTCTGCTACATGCAGAAAATCCTGGGTGCCTTTCTCTGCCAATCCCGACAACCCTGTCATCCCTGCCAATGATTCCAGGTGCAGCAGGCAGCCCAGATCAGCGGATACCACGCCGGTGGCCTTACAATCTGCCACTTGGTTGAGTTTGTTGCGCCCCATCCTGCTGGACAGTGCATCAAATTTTGCGGCAAAGCTGCCGCCGAATCCGCAACAGACCGCTTGATCCTGGAGTTCAGCCAGTTCATAGCCGGCGAGTTGCAGCATCGATTCAGCGCATTGGTGGGATCGGGTTTCCCGGCGGCAGGAACAGCTGGTGTGGTGTGCCCAGGTTCTGCGATGGTGCGGCGGCGGTGGTGAGTCGGGTTGCCAGTGATGCTGATCCAGAAACTGCGCAAGCTCCAGTGTTTTGCCGGCCAGTGCCTGGGACCGCTGCAACCAACTGAGGTCTTGTTTGAGCAACTCAGGATAGTGGTTAATCATCATCCCGGCGCAGGAACCAGAGGGAACCACCACATGGTCGAAAGGCTCCAGCAGGGCAATCTGCTGTCTGGCTATTGCCATGGCCTGCTGCCGGAGCCCGCCGTTGTAGCCGGGCTGGCCGCAGCAGGTCTGAGTGGCGGGTACCTCCACCCGAAAACCCAAGCGCTCTATCAGTTGTACGCAGGCGAAGCCAATCTGCGGCCGTAGTGTGTTGACCAGACAGGTGACATAGAGGGCCACTCTGGGAGCAGCCTTATCCGATTTGGTTTTATTGGGGGTGCTGTCTTGCATCTCGTTGTTTTTTAAGACCTATGGTGGTGGCATATGAGTAAAAATTTGCGGCATGGGGCTTGATATCACCGCTTGAGCCCCCATTTAGCCTGAGTGTTTATTTCTATTCTCCACAATGCGGCGTCAAGCCGCTTTATCTATACCGTTATGAGGAGCGCGTTACAACCATGACAGTCGATGCCAACAAAGAAACCCTTGGCTTCCAGGCCGAAGTAAAACAGCTGTTACATCTGATGATCCACTCTTTGTACAGCAACAAGGAGATCTTTCTGCGGGAGCTGATATCCAATGCTTCTGACGCTGCCGACAAGCTACGATTCCTCAGCCTGTCCCAAGCCGACATCATGGAAGGCGATGGTGATCTCAAAATTCGCATCGAGTTCGATGAGGATAACAAAACCATCACCATTACCGATAATGGAATCGGGATGAACCGGGATGACGTCATCAGCCACCTGGGTACCATTGCCAAGTCCGGAACCAGTGAATTCCTGAAAAACCTCACCGGAGATCAAAAGCAGGATTCCCAATTGATCGGCCAGTTTGGCGTGGGGTTTTATTCTGCCTTTGTGGTGGCAGACAAGGTGGAGGTGTTCACCCGCAAAGCCGGTGAACCCGCTGAAAACGGTGTGCACTGGGTATCAGAAGGCGAAGGTGATTTTACGGTAGAGCAGGTGAACCGGGAAGGCCGTGGCACGTCCATTGTATTGCATCTGCGCGAAGGGGAAGAAGAGTTCGCCGACGGCTGGAGGCTGCGCAGCATCGTCTCGAAATACTCTGACCATATATCTCTGCCCATTGAAATGGTCAAGAATGAGTTGCCTTCCAGCGATGAATCCGAAGAGGAAAAAACGGAAGACAAAGCCCCCGAATACGAGGTGGTCAACAAGGCTACAGCTCTGTGGACCCGTTCCCGCAATGAAATCGGCGACGACGAATACAAGGAATTCTACAAGCACATTTCCCACGACTTCGAAGAGCCGCTGGCCTGGAGCCACAACCGTGTAGAAGGTAAGCAGGAGTACACGTCGCTGCTGTATGTACCCAAGCGGGCACCGTTTGACTTGTATCAACGTGAAGCTTCCCGGGGGTTAAAACTCTACGTTCAGCGTGTATTTATTATGGATGACGCGGATCAGTTCATGCCCATGTACCTGCGTTTCATGAAGGGTGTGCTGGATTCCAATGATCTGCCTTTGAACGTGTCGCGGGAAATTCTGCAGTCCAATAAGACTGTGGAGAGCATCAAGAATGCGCTCACCAAGCGTTCCCTGGATATGATCAGAAAGCTGGAGCCGGAAGACTACAAGGAGTTCTGGAAGCAGTTTGGCCAGGTCCTGAAAGAGGGGCCGGCAGAGGATTATGCCAACAAGGAAAAGATTGCCGGTTTGTTCCGTTTTGCCACCACATACACGGGTACAGCGGAGCAGGTGGTGTCGCTGGATGATTACATCGAGCGCATGAAGGAAGGGCAGGACAAGATCTACTACATCACCGCAGAGAACTACAACGCGGCCGCCAACAGTCCGCACCTTGAAATCTTCCGCAAGAAAGGGGTTGAAGTGGTGTTGATGTATGACCGCATTGACGAGTGGATGATGGGGCAACTGTTTGATTACAAGGGCAAGAGCTTCATCAATATCGCCAAAGGAGATCTGGACCTGGGGGACATTGAAACCGAGGAAGATAAAAAGCAACAGGAAGAAGTCGAGAAAACCTCGGAAGATCTGGTGAAGCGGTTGCAGGAGGTGTTGACCGCCAAGGTTTCAGAGGTGAGGGTTTCCCATCGTCTTACTGATTCCCCTGCCTGCCTGGTGGTGGGTGCCTACGATATGGGGGCACAGATGCGCCAGATTATGGAGGCGGCGGGTCAGAAAATGCCGGAAAGCAAGCCCACCATGGAGATTAACCCTGCCCACCCGCTGATGGAGCGTCTGAATGGCGAGCTACAGGAAGATCGGTTTGAGGAGTTGGCGCAAATTGTCTTTGATCAGGCAGCATTGTCGGAAGGTCGCTCTTTGGAGGATCCGGCCGAGTATGTCAAGCGGATCAACAAGCTGTTGATGGAAACGCTTGGTTAAAAATCAAGCTGACACCGGCAGTAATGCCGGTGTCATTTATTTCATTTCGCCATTCCATCTGCCTGCAGGCCTGTTATCATAGAAATGATGTTCAGGAAATTTGGGAGGCAACGTGGTCGATTATTCAATAACTTACCCGTTCACCCGGGAGGCAGCAGAGGAGATTCGCGAAGCCCTACTGTCGTTGGTACTGGACCATATCAAAGCGGTTCAGGAAACGGAGGAGGGGTATGTTCTGGTGTTTGGCCGAGTGCCCGAATCGGTTGAGCCTGCAGCGCAATTAATGCAGGTTGAACGTGTAACGAACCCCTTCATGAGAATGTCGTTGATCGTTGAATCGAATGAAGGCCCTGTCAAATTGGAAATGTCTGGCCCCACCGGAACCAAGGAATTCCTGTATTCCGAATACGGGCTTAAGCGTTGGATTCTCTCTTAGTTGGATAACTGAATGACAACCGAAGTGAAGCAAGTTGCCGTGTTGGGTGGCGGGAGCTTCGGCACCTCCATTGCCAATATCCTGGCCGACAACGGGCACCGGGTCATGCTGTGGATGCGTAACGCCGAGACCGTACGCAACATCGCCACTCAAAATGAAAACACGCAGTACCTGCCCGGCAAAAAACTAAACCCCTCGATACAACCCACCACCAGCCTGCAAGATGCGGTCTCCAGTTCCGATCTGTTGTTTGTGGCCATTCCCAGTAAAGCGTTTAAGCAAGTGGTGACTCAGGCTGCGCAGTGGCTGGATGACAGCAAGATGCTGGTCAGCACCACCAAGGGTATCGAGATGGATGGCTTTCGATTGATGAGCCAGATTCTGGAAGATTGCACCCCCTGTTCCAAAATCGGCGTATTGAGCGGGCCCAATCTGGCCAAGGAAATTGCCGAGCGCACCCTGACCGGGTCGGTCATTGCCAGTGAATACGGCGTGGTAAGACAGACTGTTCAGGACACCTTGTCCTGCAATTATTTCCGTGTCTATGCCAATAGCGATCGCTTTGGTGTTGAACTGGGGGGCGCCTTAAAAAATATCTATGCCATCGCCTCCGGCATGGCGGCTGCCATGGGGATGGGTGAAAACACCAAGAGTATGCTGATTACCCGCAGCCTTGCCGAGATGAGCCGCTTTGCGGCCCGATTAGGCGGTAATCCCATGACCTTTCTGGGGCTGGCGGGGGTCGGTGACTTGTACGTAACCTGTACTTCGCCTTTAAGTCGAAATTATCAGGTGGGCCACGCATTGGCCCAGGGCCGGGCTTTGGATGAGATTCTCGATAATCTGGGGGGCACCGCAGAAGGGGTCAATACCATCCGTCTGGTCAAGGGAAAGTCTGAAGAACTGGAAGTCTATATGCCGTTAGTGCATGGTCTATATGAGATTTTGTTCGAGGAAAAAGAACTAAAGGATGTTATCCAGAAACTGATGTTGGGTGAACAGAATACCGATGTGGAATTTGTATTACCAGGGCCGGACAAGCTGGCTAATTTAAAGAGAGGGTAAAAACGATGAGTCAGGATTCGCAGCCGCAGGAAAAAGATTCGCTGTTTTTGACGGCCCTTTACATGATTCTGTTTTATCTGGTTTTCGTCTTGGCTGGGTATGTGTTGATCGGCTTGGGCGCGATACAGGTGGCGGTGCGTTTATTGTCGGGGCAACCCCAGGATGAATTGAAGCGCTTCGGCGCCAGCTTTGGCCGTTACATGGCGCAGATCGTTGATTACATTTCCATGAAATCCGATGTCAAACCCTACCCATTCAATGAGTGGCCTACGGTAAACGAGAAAAAACCGTGAGTACGGTATATGTGATGCGCCATGGCGATGCAGTGAGCCGTGCCAACACAGATGCTGAGCGGCCCCTGTCTGAACGGGGTATAGCGGAAGCAGAGAGCATGGTTGATACGCTATTGGCGGAACCACCGGGCTTGATTTGGGTAAGCCCCTATTTGCGGGCGCAGCAAACCAAAGATGCGGTGGTGGCCGGCCTTACGCAGCACGGGTGTAATCCGCTGGTGGAAACTGTGGAGGGTATTACCCCAGATGACCACCCAATGGCAGTGCTGGCGTTGCTGTCACGGTATCAGGAAAGCGCTGACCAGGCGCAGGGGCCTTTGCTGTTGGTTAGTCACAACCCGCTGGTGTCCCTGTTGTTGAGTGTACTCACCGAAGGCCATGCACAACCTTCCATCGGCATGGCGACTGCATCCATCGCCTGTCTGCAGGGTGATGTTTTTGCTTCCGGCTCCATGATTCTGGAATGGTATAAAACACCGGGAATTTAGGCCATTTCAATCAGTTGAACTTTATGGGGCGATCGGCCATAGTTCTACGCTTAACCTTCCCAATATCTGTGAAATAAAAACAAAGAGTACAAGGCCATGAGCGCTTCCGCAAAAGTTCAGCCCACACGCGAGGTGAAAATCAACACCGGGATTCCGCTTCCCCTGGAGCGGTTTTATCACTGGGAGAAACACACCCCTACCAAAATTTGTTTCACGCAGCCGATGGGCGATGGGGTGGTGGTTGACATCACCTGGCACGAGGCCGGACAACAGGTGAGGGCAATGGCCTCCTATCTGCAGAAGATAGGGGTAAAACCAGGCGATAACGTTGCGCTGGTATCAAAGAACTGTGCTCACTGGGTGATGGCTGATCTGGCAATATGGATGGCGGGTGCGGTTTCCGTACCGCTTTATCCAACACTGACCGCCGACAGCGTTCGCCAGATTCTGGAGCACAGTGAATCAAAGTACCTTTTTGTCGGTAAGCTGGATGACTGGCCCGCAATGGCCGCGGGTGTTCCCGATGACGTATCCTGCATCAGCTTTCCCTTAAGCCCGGACAATGCCTTTCCCACCTGGAATGAAATCGTCGAATCATCTGAGCCAATGCAGGCCAGCCCCTCGCGGAGCCACACCGAGCTGGCCACCATTATCTATACCTCCGGCACAACCGGTATGCCAAAAGGTGTAATGCACACCTTTAACAGTATTGCGTCCGGTGCCAGTCAGGCTGCCAATATCTATGAGGCGTCACCGGATGACCGTGCCTTGTCCTACTTGCCGCTATCTCACGTTGCTGAGCGAATGGTTGTGGAGATGATGCAACTGTATCAGGGCATGCATGTGTTTTTCGCTGAATCGCTGGATACCTTTGCCTCTGACTTGCAACGTGCGCGGCCCACCATCTTTTTTGCGGTACCGAGGATTTGGGCAAAGTTTCAGGCTGGGGTTTTTTCCAAGATGGATGAACGTAAACTGAATCTGCTGCTGCGTATTCCGCTGGTATCGGGAGTCATAAAAAAGAAGTTGAGAGAAGCCATTGGTTTAAATGATGCACGGTTGTGCTTCAGTGGTGCTGCGCCAATTTCCGGTTCTCTGCTGGATTGGTACAAGCGACTGGGTATCGAAATTCTGGAAGTGTATGGGATGACGGAGAATATGGGTTATTCTCACAGTACACGGCAGGGAAATGGCCGGGTAGGGTATGTGGGGCAGGCTAACCCGACGGTGGAAGTAAAAATTGGTGAGGGTGGTGAAGTGCTGGTTCGTTCGCCAACCAATATGATCGGCTATTACAAAGAGCCGGAGAAAACCCGTGAAACCTTGAATGAGGAGGGTTTTCTGCATACCGGTGACGTGGGGGTTACCGAACCGGACGGCAGCCTGAAAATCACCGGGCGCATTAAGGAGATTTTCAAGACCAGCAAAGGTAAGTATGTGGCTCCCTTTCCTATCGAATCCAAGTTGCTGGCGGACGCCCATGTGGAGCAAGTCTGCGTAGTGGGCAATGCCATGCCGCAACCCATTGCCCTGGTTGCCTTGTCTGAATCAGACCTGGCTGCCTTGCAGGAGGGTGCAAGCCGAGAGTCCATTCACCAGGATTTGATCAAGTTGTACGAGCAGGTGAATGCGACGTTGGATCCCCACGAAAAGCTGAAAACCATTGTGGTAACCAATGGCGAGTGGTCTATTGAAAATGGCATCATGACACCGACCCTGAAGATTAAGCGTAATGTGCTGGAATCACGCTATGAGGATCGGATTGAAAACTGGTACGACTCGAAAGAGAAAGTTCAGTGGGAATAGCAGGTCACAGGTGTGATCTGATGAAGATAGTATGTTGATACATTTCGCTCACGCCAATGGTATTCCAGCTGCCAGTTACAAGCCGCTTTTTACCGCTCTGGCTCCCCATCAGGTGATCTATAACCCTCAGTTTGGTCATAACCCTGACTACCCCTATACTGGGGGTTGGCAGTACCTGGCTGATGAGCTACTGGATTTTCTGGCTCAGCAGACAACCGAACCGGTGCTGGCAGTTGGCCATTCATTGGGTTCCGTCATCAGCTTTATTGCAGCCTGCAAGCAGCCCGAGCGTTTTAAAGGCGTGTTGATGCTGGACCCGCCGCTGTTGTGGGGTAAGTTGGCCTGGGCCTTCAGAATTGCCAAACTGTTGGGCAGATCGGATGATCTGACACCCGCCGGCAAATCAAAGTTCCGGCGCCGTTCCTGGCCCAGCCGGGAACAAGCGTTGCAGTATTTCGCCTCCAAAAAGCTGTTTCAATTTGACGCCGCGTGTTTTGCAGCGTTCAGTGATGTGGTGGTAAAGCCGGTGGCGGCGGGTAATGAAACTCACAATGAAGGTGCGGTGGAGCTGACTTTCGATGTTGATGTTGAAGTTGGAATTTTCCGCAACACTCCGGTCAATCTGAAATCCTACCGCCGGCCAGAAGGTGTTCCCATCAAGGTAATCCATGCTGACCGCAGTGATGCTTCCCTCAAGCAATGCGTGATTCCGTTCTGCGATTACTTTGACCTGGAACGGCAGATGATCCCCGGGCAACATATGTTTCCATTGCAACAGCCGAAGGCTACTGTTTCACTGATACAACAATTTATACAGGGTGTAGAACATGCTGACTGAAGAGATTCGGATCAATCTGGCCGGCCGGGAGTTGGCTGCTAAACAGTGGGGGGATGCGGATAAACCGGCCATTATTGCCCTGCACGGTTGGTTGGATAATGCGGCCACCTATGATCGGCTGGCCCCCGGATTAAAGGATTATCGAATCATTGCATTGGATTTTGCGGGGCATGGCTTCAGCTCCCATAGGCCGGAAGGGGTTCGTTACCATTTTATCGACAACGTTGATGATGTGATTGGCCTGGCAGATGCTCTTGATCTGGAGCGCTTTACCTTGATGGGACACTCCATGGGCACCGGCGTTTCCACTATGCTGGCAGGGTCCTTCCCCGATCGGGTTGAAAAGTTGATATTGATCGAAGGCATTGGTAGCAACACCAGCGAGGCCGAGGAAGCTCCCAGGGTGCTGCGCTCGGCGGTCTCCGATATGAAACGGGCTGCAGCCAAGAGTAAACCCATCTATGAAACCCGTGATGAGGCGGTTGAGGCCCGCATGAAAGGCATAGGGGGAATCAGCCGAGCGGCAGCGGAGAGTTTGTGCTCGCGGGGTTTAATGTCGGTATCGGGTGGCTTCACCTGGCGTTCCGACCCACGGCTGGTGATGTCTTCGGCTATTCGATTAACCGAGGGCATGGTATCGGCGTACCTGAAGGAGCTGAACATGCCGGCAATGTTGGTGACCGGTAAGCAAAGTTTTCTGACGGGTAATGCGGTGATCAGCCAAAGGATCCAGTTGGTCCCTCAATTGGAGTGGGCGGAGTATGATGGCAATCATCACCTTCATCTGGAGCCCGAAACCTTTAAACCTGTGGTTGAAATGATCGAGCGTTTTCTGGCGCAATAGAAATCAACGCTTAACCTGTTTATTTGATGTGAGACTGGATCAACTGCAGGACTTTTCTTTCCTTTTCCTCATAGCTTAACGTTATTGAAGACAACAGTTCCTTGTCTGGGTTGTCGCTGATCAACGATAGCCCAAACTCCCCAAAACGCTTCTGTATGCTCTTCTGCAGATAAAAGTCTTCGGTTTTATGCCAGTGAGTTTTCGAAGGCAGTTGCAGTATGTGATCGCAAAGGGTTTCAATACCTCGGTTTTTGACGGCGCTGGTGAGGAATATCTGATCTTTGGCCGACTGCCTATAGTCATCTTCCGCATGCAGCTCTACAAGCCTTGCTTGTTTCAATGAGCTGCGCAACATATGGTAGCTGCTTCTGGCCAGCTTCTCTTCGTCGCATTTGTTGACGATGAAGCTATCCGGGATTTCCATGATGCCGCATTTCATGAACTGGATCTGATCCCCCGCCAATGGCTGCATCACCAGAAAGGTATGGTCGGTCATGAATTGAATATCAATTTCATTTTGACCAATGCCCACGGTTTCAATAATGATGAAATCAAACAGATGTCGGAGGAGGCGGCAGGCCTGAAAGGTGGCCTCTGTAACGCCTCCCAGTTCCAGGTTTGATGCCTGAGATCGGAAATAAAGCCGCGTTTCTTTTTTACCATAATGCATCCGGGTACGATCACCCAGTATGGAGCCGCCGGAGACCTGGCTTGAGGGGTCTATGGCCAGCACGGCAATGGTGGCGGTTTTGCTTTTCTGTAGAATGGTGCGGCACAGTTCGGCAATGAGGGAGGATTTTCCGGCCCCCGGTGTGCCGGTGAATCCGATAATCGTGGCCTCTTTGCTAAAGCTCTGCGGGTGTTGTGCTATGTAGTGGTGGATCGCCTCCCGCACGCAGGCGTTATCCGGTAGTTGGCTTTCAAACAGGGTAATGAGCTTGGCCAAAGGCCATTTCTTCAGTGCTTTGGCCTGGGTGAGTTTTTCCAACCAGGCTGGTTCTAAAGGCATGCGGGAGGGTAGGGACATAGAACCTGCGAGCACCTATGCCGCGGTTTTTTTGGCATTGAGGATCAGGTCCATAATGGTGTTCATGATGTCCATCAGGTCATAATCTTTGGGGGTAAATACCCGTTGAATGCCTTTCTGCTCCAAATTGGGTATATCCGATTGCGGAATAATGCCACCCAGAATTACCGGTATGGCGTCACGGGCTCCTTCTTTGTCCAGCTCGGCCATAAGCTGGTCAATGATTTCATTATGTGAACCGGATAACAGCGAGATGCCGATAACATCCACGTCTTCTTCGATAGCCGACTGCACAATATCCACGGCACTCAACCGAATTCCGAAATAGATGACATCAAAGCCCGCATGGCGTGCTGCCACCGAAATCATTTCAGCGCCGTTTGAGTGGCCATCGAGGCCGGGCTTGCCAACCACAATGCGGGGTCGATGTCCGTATTGCTCCATAAACTGCTTAACCTTGGCGCGGACGGTTTGCAGTTTGTCATTTTCCAATGAAAGCGTTTGCCCTTCCACACCGGTGGGGGGGCGATACTCGCCGAACACTTCACGCAGGGTTGCGGCCCATTCGCCGGTTGAGACCCTGGCATGGGCGCAGGCAATGGACGCCTCCATGAGGTTTTTGCCCGCTTCGGCATCATCTTTCAGTTGTTTGAGGCAGGCCTGGGCTTTGGCTTCATCACGCTTTGCTTTGGTTTCATGTAATGCATTCAGGGTGTCGGCAGCGGATTCCGGATCCACTTTGAACACGCCGCCATCGGCTGCCGAGAGCAGGGGAGAGGCAATACCTTCGGCCCAGCGGTTCTTGCCCACCACGACCTGCTCACCGGTGTTGATCTTGGCCATGCGCTCAGCCTGGGAGATCACCAGTTGTGATTTCATGTAGCCGGTTTTAATGGCTTCAACACCACCGCCGGCGTCCAGAATTTTCTGAATCTCTTCTTTGGCCTGTGCCTTCAGGTCATCGACCTTGGATTGCACAACCGGTGAACCGTCGAACAGGTCAGGGTATTCCAGCAAGTCGGTTTCGTAGGCCAGAATCTGCTGCAGGCGCAGTGACCATTGTTGATCCCAAGGGCGGGGCAGGGACAGGGCTTCGTTCCAGGCCGGCAGTTGCAGGGCACGACAGCGGGCATTGCGGGACAGGGTCACGCCCAGGGCTTCAATCAGGATGCGCCAGGCGTTGTTCTCCGGCTGTTCTTCGGTTAGCCCCAGAGAATTCACCTGCACGCCATACCGAAAGCGGCGGAATTTCGGGTTTTTGACGGCATAGCGCTCCTGGCAGATCTCGTCCCACAGCTCAGTAAACGCGCGCATCTTGCACATTTCCTCAATGAAGCGCATGCCTGCATTAACGAAGAAGGAAACCCGGCCTACGCAGCGCTCAAACTCTTCCTCGTTGAAGCAGTTGCGTTCTTTAATGGCGTCCAGCACGGTGATGGCGGTCACCAGGGAATAAGCCAGCTCCTGCACCGGGGTCGCGCCTGCTTCCTGCAAATGGTAAGAGCAGACGTTGGACGGGTTCCATTTGGGAATATTGTTCAAGCAATATTCGTACATATCCACGATCAGCTTGATGGACTGATCCGGTGGGAACACATAGGTGCCGCGGGCCAAAAATTCCTTGATGAGATCGTTCTGGGTGGTGCCCTGCAGTTTTGCCAACTCAATGCCGCGCTCTTGCGCCAGGGCAATGTACAGTGACAGCAGCCACATGGACGTGCCGTTGATGGTCATGGACGTATTGATTTCATCCATCGCCATCTCATCAAACAGAATGGCAAAATCATCCAGCGTATTGATGGGCACACCCACTTTGCCGATTTCCGGGCGCGCGATGTCTTCATCCGAGCTGTATCCGCATTGGGTGGCCAGGTCGAAGGCGATGCTGAGGCCGGTTTGCCCCTTGGCAAGATTGCTGCGATACAGCTCGTTGGATGCCCGCACATTGGTGTGGCCAGCGTACGTCCTGAATATCCAGGGGCGGTCTTTGCCGGCTTGGCCTTCCTGATCGTAAATAATATGGGGTTTTTTATCGCTCATGGCCGTATTCCAGAAACAGTGGGCTTAACCGCGTTTTTTGATCAGCAGGCGGCGCTCGATTTCAAATATTTTGTCAGTGATCTTGCTCTTGCCAAGGGCTTTTTTATCGTTCTCCTTGATGAAGAGATCCGCGCCGTGCTGCTCAAGGGCAGCGGCTGCCGTGATGTTCTTCACGCCGATAAATTGCAGGCTCACCACGCTGGCGTGATCTTTGAGCTCGTCCGGAGCATCGTCAACCCGCAGGATACGGGTGAGGGCGAATACCGTATCGCCGGCGAACGCCGGTTGTGTGTGGTAACCTTCGGTGAAGCCCAATTCCCAGACCGCGTTCTCCGACAGATCGCGGCTGGCCAGGCCCTCCAGCCAGGCGTAGACCAGGCCCCCATAGACAATGGGATTACCGCTCATGGGGCCGCTCAGACTTTGACTGAACACCTTGTCGTAGTGCAGAGGGTGAGTGTTACCCACCTGGTAGGTCAGGGCAAAATGTTCATCGCTGATGGTACGGCCATTATTGTGAACAATGATATCGCCAGGGGTGAAATCTTCCGCATAGGTGTTCCAGCCGGTGACGCTCCTGGTCACATGACGCAATGCAGTGGGCAGGGCGTCAGGCAGGTTGATCCGGGCATCCTCCTGCCAGGGAAAAACCGGTGCTTCCCCCTCGGCCACGGGCACGGTGGGCAGGCGGTCGCCGCGATAGGCCACCATCAGTTTGCGCTCATACTGCAATACCACTTCACAGCGTTGGTTTACACCCAAAGTGCGAATGGTGACAATGCCCGGCTTGTCTGTGCCCCGTTCCTTGCGATCAACCACCATGGTCATGGCGCGTACCGTGTCGCCCGGATACACAGGATTTAAAAACTGTGCGTTGTAATAACCCAGATTGGCGATGACTTTTTCTGAGTCGTTCTGCACACCCAGGGACAACACCACGTTGAATACCATTTGCGGCGATGCCGGCAGCTTCTCGAAACCGTGGGCTTTGGCATACTCAAGATCCAGATACAGCGGATTACACTGCATGTAGGTACGTGAGAAGGCATCAATAGCGGACTGGGTAAATGAGAATCCCCGCGGATGGACAAAAATCTGCCCGGGTACGTACTCTTCCAAATAGCGTCCGTACTGAGGATGACGAACGCTGGCAAGCGTAATCTCGGTTGCGGGGGCCAATTCGGTTTGGGGGCTGAACTTGATGGGCATACTAAATCCTTCTTGATTAAGCCGCGTTTTCGACCAGTGCTTTGGCGATGACTTTCAGTGCCAGTGTCTCTTCTGCGCCTTCGAAAATGGAAAGCACGCGGGAATCGATAAAGTAACGGCTGACTGAAGATTCTTCAGCGTACCCCATTCCACCGTGAATCTGCATGGCCTCCCGGCACAGCCATTCTGAGGATTTACAGGAGTACAGTTTCACCAGGCTGGCTTCCATCTGGCCTTTGCCTTCGTCCATCAGCCGCGCGACATGGTAGGTAAACTGCCGGGAGACTTGCAGCAACATGGCCATACGGGCGATTTTGACCAGGGTTAACTGATACTCACCAATGGCTTTGCCGAAGACCACCCGCTCGCGGGAATAATCCAGTGCCCGTTCAAAGGCAGCCTGCATAACGCCCGTGGCGCGGGCGGCGGTCTGAATGCGGCCACCGGCAAAACCCGCCATGGTGTAATAAAAGCCTTTACCGATGCCTTCCGCACCGCCCAACACATGAGAATCGGGCACAAAGTAATTATCAAAGAATACCGTAAAGGAATGCATGCCACGATAGCCAATGGTGGGGATGGCTTTGCCGGTGATGGTGCCGCCATTGGTTTGCTCATGGGCGAAGGCGTGGCCCGCGGTGGAGGGTTTTTCAACCAGGAACATGGTGAGGCCTTTGTGGCCGGAGCTCATATCAGAATTGGTACGGGCCAGGGTGAGCAGCACACCGGCTTTGCCGGCAAAGGTACACCAGGTTTTCTCGCCATCCAGCACCCAGCCGCCTTCCACCTGGGTGGCCTTCAGCTTCATTCCGGCCACATCAGAGCCAAAGTTAGGTTCAGTGACGGCCACCGCATTCAGGGGTTCAGCTTGCGCGAGTTTGGGCAACCAATACTGCTTTTGCTCTTCGGTGCCCCCTTTCAGCAACGCGCGGGCCATGATTTCGGGGCGGGTAATAAGGCTGCCAGCCGCTCCCAGCGAGCCACGGGACAGTTCTTCGGTCACAACAATCATGCCCAGATTATCTTCGTTGTCGTCAGGCTGGATACCACCGTATTGCATCGGTATGGATAAACCAAAACAGCCCAGGTCGACCAGAGGCTTCAGGATATCGTCGGGAATGTCCAGGTCCTTGGTGTGAATATGCTCGGCCAGAGGCATGACCACTTCCGTGGCAAATGAACGGAACTGGTCCCGCATCATTTCCTTTTCCTCGTCCAGCATGTATTCACCGGTGAATCCGGCGTTCTCCAGTACAGCTTTGCCCACAGCCTGCATGCTCTCGGTGGAGAGATACTGATTGATAAAGGCATCCACCTCATCGGAATCCAGGGTTGCCGTCAGCTGTTGCCGGGTAAAACCAAAATCTGCACGACGTGCGTTAAACCGCCCGCGCACATTCTGCAGAGCTTCAGCCGAGTACTGCAGGGCCAGGCGTTCCTCAATACGGTTGGCCTCGCCATTTTTGGCTTGCGCCACGTTGCTGCTGTAGCCGAGCATGACTTTCGCGGCGGTGATTTCGGCTTCGCAATAGGCGACCTCGTAGCAGGCCAGTTGCTTTTCATCCAGTTTGGAACCGGACACACGGCCTGTTGACGTACTGTAGGCCTTGAGGTGGCTGAGCGCAGCGTTGAGAGCGGTTTGAGCTTGATCAATGAGGGCGCGTGCCTGGTCGATAGCTGAAGACATTGGGATCTCCGTTAAAGCTGAAAGAGTCAGGTGCGACTATTGCGCACCCTTAGCATCTAATCAATATCGTCTATTTTGCGTCGATCAACAACGACGACAGCCCAATTAACCCTGAGCACGATTTGAAACGATGTGAACGAATGAGCGGGATTTCAGTTCATCCATGGTAATGCCGGTGGCAATGGCCTCCTGCTGGGTGATGGCACCGCAGGCGATTCCGCGCAGGAAGAAATTCAGCAGGCCCTGGCCGGTGGCGGCATCGTCAAAGGTATTGCCCACCAGGGTGGCTTGGGCTGCCTTATTAATGAAGGCCTCCAGGCGCTTGGAGGCATCCGGTAACCCCTCCAGGAAGAACGCATACACGGCTGCATATCGAATCGGCAACTGGCCGGGATTCAGGTCCCAGCCCTGGTAATAGGCGTGCCGCAGAGAATGCTGGATATTGTCATAATGCAGTTTCCAGGCGGAGTGGACGACGGCGGTATTTTCCAGCACCTGCTGGTTGGTCAGCTCACCCTTGTGGGGGCCGATGGGCATCACAGTGGTGGCACCATCACTGATGGTGAGGCCGGTACCGGCACAGGCTACCTGCAGAACATGGCGGGCAAAATCCGAGGCCGGGTGGGTGTGAGTCTGGTGCGCAGCAGTGATATTGCAGGTTGCAGTGTAATCGTATGTTCCGAAAATGGCGGAGCGACAACGGCCACGGGCCGCCGCTGCCAGCAGTCGAACCTGGTTGGAACCATCGGCATCGATGATAGCCTGGGTGGTTTCAATCATGATTTCCAGTTTCAGGCTGCCCGCTGCGTAGCCACACTTTTCTTCCAGAATGTCCAGCAGATCTGCCAGCGCCGACACTTGTTCGGGATGGGTTACTTTGGGCAGGGTGATGATAAAGTTTTCCGGCACCTTGCCACCGGTCACCTCGGCCAGGCGGGTTAAGAACAGATCCAGTGTGCGTACCGAGCGCTCGCGGCATTCCTCGGTGAAGGTTTTAATTCGAATACCGATAAAGGGAGGCAGGGTGCCTTCTTCCATACCTTTGGCAACTTCCTCCGCGGAACGCACCGCATCGGCATCTTCTTCATCATCGGGGCGGTTACCGTAACCATCTTCGAAGTCGATGCGGCTGTCTTCGATGGGCTCGCTGGAGAGTTTTTTCAGGACACGATCGTATACGGTATAGGCCAACCAGGCTGCGGGGTTGGCGTCTTTCATCTTGACCGGATCGGCCGCGACGGCTTCTCCCAGCGCGGCGGCCTCTGTGGCCGTGGCGGGCAGTGATTCGCTTCCGGTCATCCCAACAATCCGTGCCAGGGCGCAGAAATCCGGTGCATAGGTATTCAAGGCTCGTTGCGCCAGTCCACCGAGTTTCTGTGCGGCGCCAGCTTTGAACAGGTTGGCACCACCGTACACGGTGTGCACCGGCTGTCGCTCAGAAGAATCGCCGGGGTACATTGAGCTGTGCTTTTGATTGGATTCAGCCAGTCTGGCAAGGATGGATTGGGTGTCAGAATCGGTCAATGTCAGTTTCATGGATTACCCGTGCCCTTATAAAGGTCCTTTAAACAAGCGTTTTAATTTCAGGCCGTGAATCGTTAATACCTGATTTATAAGGTATTTAATCGATTAGACGGTGAAATGGTGGAGATCGAGAAGCCACACATTTTACCGGCCCCTACTAAAGAAAGGTAGATTATATAGTGGACGAGCGGTCACGACCATTCTGGTTGCAGGTAATTTGCCGGTCACCTGATCGGGTGATGGTGAATCCGCATAAGATGTTGATAGTATTTCCACAACGTAAAACACCAAGAAAACGGACTTTATCAGGCCAATAAAGGAATGGGTGCCATGGGGATGGGAAAACGGAACGCGTTGAGTCTGCTGATGCTGACAATGGCTGTCTTGGGGACGCTGCCGGGGTGTGGCGGGTCGGCCGTACCGAAGATGGACTGGCAGGGGGAGGGCTTCTTCAGTTTTCCCTGGCCCAACGATTTGCGGCGACAGCAGGATGGCACACTGGATCTAGCCGGGTTCCCGGGAACCGGCAATCCACTGCTGGCCACGGTGCTGGCAAAAGGGGTTCCCTACATAAACGGTTTCAGCACCAATGCAGGTGTCGTGTTTCAGTTCAACCGTGCGCTCGACCCAAGCGTTTTGCCACCGGCCAAAGCGACGCTGGCCGATGATTCGGTCATGATGTTGGTGAACATTGATCCTGATCATCCGGCCTATCTGCAGCGAATTCCCGTACGTTCCAATTTCGACCCGGTCACGACGGTTTATCAGCCGGGTCACTTGTTGACGATGATGCCGGTCCCTGGTTATTCCCTGGAACCGGATACCCGCTATGCAGCTATTATTTTCAAGGGCCTGCGAAGCCTGACAGGGGAACCGATCCTGGCTGCCCCCCTGCTAACCGCGCTGGCGGCCGGCTCTGCGCCTGAAGCATTGGCGGGGGATCTCTGGCAACAACTGCAAGACCAGTGGCGGTTGGTGGCCAGCTATACCGCCGATCACACCGCCTGGAGCCCGGATCAGGTGGCTGCGTTTACCGTTTACAGCACCATGGATCCCACCCGTTATACCTATCCTGTGGCTCGGGCAATCGCCCGGCTGGATGATGACAGCATCATGGAATCGGTCACTATCCGAAGTGCCGGGCCCATGTGTGGCTATTATTCTTATCTGCCCATGGAAGCCGATGTTGATCTGCCCGTGTGGCAACAAGGGGTGGCACCCTACACCCTGGCCGGGGGGATGATTGCCGTGGATGAGCAGAGTGGGCTGGCGCTGCAACAGGGGTGGGAATCCACCAGGATGACCAT
Source organism: Gammaproteobacteria bacterium UBA7310 (assembly GCA_002471665.1). Classification (GTDB taxonomy): domain Bacteria; phylum Pseudomonadota; class Gammaproteobacteria; order Pseudomonadales; family Ketobacteraceae; genus Ketobacter. The sequence goes on along the minus strand of DKQK01000069.1, from coordinate 105,113 downwards.
TCTCATTGGCTGCTCAGGTGGTGACACCGCCAGGATTCCGATGATTTATGCCGATGGCAGTGGCGCCTCGTACGGCTCTGCCTCCAGGTTTCCCGGCTTTTATGATGGCCAAACATTCGAGCATGTCGCCCTCTCAGTGGCGCCCCATCAAACCGGCTACCGTGCCGCCCCGATTTTGGCAAGTTATCGGGAATGGCTGAAAGCGATAGGCCTTAATGTTCCTGATATCGGAATAGAAGGGTTAACGTTTTACAATCTGTTCAACCCTCCTGCCAACATTGGAAACCATATCCAAAGTGCCGCCGATCAACTTTATCTGCGCCGCATCGCCCTGCTGTTACCAGAGATCCTCCAGCGGTCTGATTTGGATCAGCAAGCGCTGAACTTTGATTTTTCGCAATTCAGCGTACGTGACGATACTGCGGTTCTGGGCGCACACAGTCAGGGGGCCAGTGTGGCACCTTTGGCGATGGCCATGGACCCGGTGTTCGACATCGGAATCCTGAGCGCCGCGGCATCCCATGCCTATTATCAGGCAACCCATCGGGGCAGTATTCGTGAGCTTATACCGGTCATTCTGCCGGGTTTTGTGCAGTCGGAGGTGGACTATTTCCACCCCCTGATGCAAGTCTTGCAGACCATGCACGATCCTGCAGATTCGGCGAATTATGTCCGCGATATGCAAACAAAAAGTTTACTGCAGACTGCCGGTTATCAGGATGGCTGTGTGCCGCGGGAAGCTTCCGCGGCCTTGGGTTTCGGGCTGGCAAGAGCGGGGCTGATTCAACCGGTGGCACCTTTGAGTCGCCAATCATCGTTTTTTGATACCGACCAGATTCTGGATTTAACACCATTGAGTAATACCGGCCCGGTACAGGAACCAAATCTGGAAAACGCTGGCATAGGGCTGTTTCTGGAGCTGGGAACGGGGCATAACCGTTATCCTGACCGGTATACCGCCAGGGAGTTTTTGCAGCGGGTGACCAATTCAGAACCGGAGCTGCCCATATCGCTGCCTGGCTATGATAACGGAGGCACGGGTTGCGATGTTCGCTATGAGCAGGGCTACAACCCTTCCTGAAAGTGTGCAGCCGGCGGGATAAGCAGGCCTGATTCAGGTACTCCGGTTAGAACCGCAAAACGACTTTTACCTGATCGTTTACCGCTTGAGCCGATACATAACCCACCATGTTGGGATTGCCAGCCACCAGCTCCAGTACTTTTTGTTCAGAGGGCATCTCTTTCGGTGGTGTTCCCTTACCGGAGAACAACAGCATGGTCCAGTAGGAGCGTATTTGTGCGTCCGATTTTTTGATGATCTTCTGGTGAAACAGTTGGCGCGATTTGGAGGGGTGTTTTAACTCGATGGGGATGGCATCTGCCCCGGTGGAGAAGGTCTTTTGTTTGGTCAGGAAAATCCGCCCAATGATATTGCTGTCAAAGTCTGCGGCATTGCTCGGATGAACGATCACGGCATATTGTTCTGCAAACACCGGCGGTGCGTGGAGCATGAGTGCAACCAGCAGGGTGAAGATGGGTCCAGCTTGACGTAACATAGTCATGCCTCTAGAACACAAAGTCCAATGCCATGGATATGAATTCTGTACGGGACTCCCCGGTCGGGGGAGTCTCGTCACGGCCATCCTGGTACGAATTGGAATACTCTACCTTCAACGCCGCCGCCTGCTTGAAATCCCAGCGCACGCCCACCGTGTGGGTTTCAGTATCAGGGGATGCATCTCTGAATGAATAAGTATAGTGCGGAGTGAATCGGCCAATCATATATCCAAGGGATGCGTAACCAGTTATCTCTGTATCGACGTTAAGTACACTGTCGATATGGGTGAATTCGCTGCGCCAGAGCAGTGATCCATAGTCAGCCATAAAGCCCAGCGCGATGTATTCCACCTTACCCTCTGAGGGCTCAGGGTCCAACTGGATCAAGCCTCCGGCGCTGCTCACCAGGATCGGTTTAACATCCAGGCTGATGCGAATGGTATGGTACACAGCCCGCAGCCGGAGCCACTCATAGTCGAGTATGACATTGATGCCCTGGCTCTTGGTGATATCGGCCACCACCTCATCGTCCTCTTTTTCCTCAGCGCCGTACCAGATTTGAGTTGTCAAACCTACGTTGTGGAAATAGTGGGTATTGAAGATGTTGACCCCGGTGAGGGTTGAAGCAGGTATGGAATAGACATCGACTGGCGGTCGAATCCAGTGGTAGGCATACGCTGCGTCCAGAAAATCGGAATAATAGAAAAGCGGTAAGCGGAAACGGCCCGCATTAAACACGGTTTCTGCGCTTAGCCGATACGTGGCGTAGGCCCATTCAATGTCGGCATCACTGCTTTCGGCACCTTTGCCAATAACCTGGATGGTGGCAGTGACCTGATCGTTTACCTCTGAAACCGCCCGCAAGGCGATGAGGCTCTCGGGCTCAAAGCGTATGGCGTTGTCGTATTCGGCGCCGGATACGGGATCAACCAGCACTGGAGGGTCCGCTTCACTTGTGACTTTCCCCGCCGCAACCGTACCAAAACCGCTGAAACCAATGTCCACTGCATGCGCATGATTGGCGGTCAGTATGAGACCGCCGGTGAGCACCAGCAACAAGAGAAAGGTGTTGGTCCCTGAATCCCCGCATGTTAACTCAAACTTAGGACTCATTTTCGATCCTGTAAAGCAGAGTCAGCGGGAGCTGCGGGGGCGATTCAGCGGCCTGGGCTCTATGCCGGTTTGGCCTGTTCCTTTATTTGTTGTGCCAGCTTGCGCTGGGCTTCCAAATGCCGCTCAAGGCTCTGGCATTTGTAATCCCAGGCAGCGCGGGCTTTTGCATGGGGCATTAACAAAAAGGTTTTGGAATCCACCGCTGCGTAGATCAGGCTGGCAATATCATCGGCGCTGAGTTCATTGGAACCCGCCACCAGCTTGTCCAGTTTGGCGGCGGTGGTTTTATCCGGTGAGCGCATGGATTCGCCCAAATTGGTTTTGAAAAAGGAGGGGCAAACACAGGTGACGCCAATGCCGTGCGGCTCTAACTCGGCCACCAGGGTTTCCGACAGCGAGATAACCGCTGCTTTCGAAACATTGTAGTTGCTCATGCCGGGGGGGTTGAGCAACCCGGCCATGGACGCAATGTTCACCAGATGTCCGCCGCCCTGTTGTTTCATGGCCGGCACCGCCGCCTGGCAGCCGCGCAGCACACCGAAGAAATTGATGTCCATAACCCATTCCCAGTCATCGCTGCTGACCCAGTCAAACGGGCCACCGGCGGCCACCCCGGCGTTGTTGATCATGATGTCGATCCCGCCCCAGCGCTGCTGCACGGCCGCCACGGCCCGTTGCACGCTATGGGCCTCTCGTACATCACATTGCTGGTAGAACGCATCCATGCCATGGTTCAGCAATTGCTCGAGTGTTTCCGCGCCGCGCTCATCATTGAGGTCCACAATGGCAACCTGATGTCGTTCTGCCGCGTATTTCATTGCCAGAGCCTTGCCCAAACCACTGGCCCCGCCGGTAATCAAGACCCGCTTTGAATCCGACCCATCCATGGAAATCCCTCAATAAAAAACGTTGATGTTGAATAAACTGCTGGAAACCTGATAGTAGTCCAAATTTAACTTCAGTTGAACATAGCTTGAATACCGGCATGGGGTCTGCTAGTTTCTAAACCGTTGACATAAAAGGGAATGTAATGGACATTCTGGGTAGACGGGCCATTGTTTTAAGCTTTCTTCTGACTTCGCTTGCAGCCATGGCTGCATCCGGTCAGACGATTTTTCAGTCATCGGAAGTGGTTTCAGAGCAACGGGATGAATCCCGTCACTATATTCTGCCCTTGGGCCGAATCAAACTGGATCGATCACTGGGCCGGGACATGCCGGCAACCTACAAGCGCATGGACGGGGAGTTTTCTTCCACGGTGTGGGAGTTAACCGGTGGCGAAAACATACAGGAGGCCAGGGATCAGGTGCAGAGTGTTCTGGAGTCTGCCCAATATGAACTTCTGTTTTCCTGTTTTAGCAGGGATTGCGGTGAGAGCTTTGCCTGGGCCAATGCCAAGTTCAATGAACCCATGCTCTATGGCAATGATCGTACGCAGAGTCTGTGGGTGGTCAAAGACAGGGGGGCCCGCCGGTACCATGTTTATTACCTGGTTGAACGGCCTAACCGCCGCCGGTATTTCTACCGTGAAACCCTGTTTGTTCCGGAATTGAAGCTGGATGCGCAAGTGATTGCAAGCATGCTGGAGGAGCAGGGTTATTTGATTCTGGGTGAACTGGTTATAAAAGAGGGAATGCCTGATTTTTCACTGGTGGTGGAAAAAGTGACCCGTCATGCCGGCGATGTGAAACCTGAGCTGCTGGTGATTCATCGCCATGGGGAGGCCCAGGCATTAGCGCCTGTGGCAGAGGTATTACAGGCTCAGCTGAAAGCAAAGGGGCTTGACGTGCCGGTGCTGGATGCGGCCAATCTGGCACCCAGGCCGGATGCGCCGGGAAGAGTCTGGGTGGAATGGGTGGCGCCGGATTGGGAACCATAGAATGTGATCGGGTTCGCGTTGAAGGCTGATTCGCCTCAAATTGGTTGATAATTGATCGATTTGGCCTATCTTCCTAAGATCACTGTCCGACCAAGAGTGCGCTTACTGTGAAACACGCCACCCCCATGCCGCGCAGCCGCAAAGCCAGCTTTACCTCCCGTCAACGTCGTCAGAAGAATCGTGCCTTGATTCGGTCCCGAATGCGCACAAGGCGTTAGAGGATTTCCCTCCAACCATGTAAAATTCCGGCTTTTGCCACGGAAGAGAGAACATGGTTGCCATACCCGACTCCAGTCAGGACCTACTCAGCATCGACGAGGCGATTTCTGAGCTCGCCACCATCCGGGATTTTCTGCGCTGGTCAGTGAGTCTATTCAACGAACATCAGCTGGTGCTGGGGCACGGTTTCGACGATCCCTGGGATGAGGCCGTGGCATTGGTGCTCCATGCCCTGCATTTACCCTGGGATACCGATGTTCGAATACAGGATGCCCGGGTATTGCCCGCCGAGCGCAAGGTGATCTGCAGCCTGTTGGCACGACGGGTGCTGGAGCGGGTGCCCAGCGCCTATCTCACCGGAGTGGGCTGGTTTGCCGGCATTCCGTTTCAGGTGGATCAACGGGTTTTGATTCCGCGCTCGCCCATCGGTGAGCTGATAGAAAAGCAATTTGCGCCCTGGATCGATCCCGCGGCAGTAGAGAGCATACTGGATTTGTGTACCGGCAGTGGTTGTATCGGTATTGCCTGCGCCCAGTATTTCCCTGATGCGCTGGTGGATTGTGCGGATCTCAGCGAAGACGCCCTGGATGTGGCGGAGCGTAATGTGCTGGATCTGGGCTTTGAGCAACAGGTTAATGTGATCTACTCCGATCTGTTTGAGGCTCTGGATGGCCGTACCTATGACATCATCGTATCCAATCCACCCTATGTGGATAAGCAGGATATGGATGCTCTGGCGGATGAATTCCATCATGAGCCGAGGATGGGCCTGGAGGCGGGCAACGACGGTCTGGATATCGTGCGCAAAATGCTGCCCGAACTGTCCCGTCACCTGAACCCCGGTGGGATTGCTGTGATCGAGGTGGGTAATTCCTGGGAGGCACTGGAAGACGCTTACCCCCAGGTTGGCTTCACCTGGTTAGAGTTTGAGCGGGGTGGAATGGGTGTGTTCCTGTTGACCAAGGAGCAAATTGATCATCATCAAGCTGATTTTGTACTTTAGGTATGATTCTTAACTGATTGATTTAAAATAATATAGACGTGTCTAAATTGGTTTAGCATGTTTGCAGGGCGGCAGGTATAATGGCGCCCTGTTCAACCTCATCAGATTCAGAGCACATCATGTCAGGAAATTCTTTTGGAAAGTTGTTTACCGTCAGCACTTTTGGCGAGAGTCACGGTGTCGCCCTGGGCTGTATCGTGGACGGCTGCCCACCGGGCCTGGATCTGTCTGAGGCGGACTTGCAACGGGATCTGGACCGGCGCAAACCCGGCACTTCAAAGTACACAACTCAGCGCCGGGAAGATGATGAGGTTCAGATCCTGTCCGGGGTGTTCGAAGGCAAGACCACCGGCACGGCCATCGGCCTGCTCATCAGAAACAAGGATCAGAAGTCCAAGGATTATTCGGATATCAAGGATACTTTCCGTCCCGCCCACGCGGATTACACCTATCAGCAGAAATACGGGGTGCGGGATTATCGTGGCGGCGGGCGTTCTTCCGCCCGTGAAACCGCCATGCGGGTTGCCGCCGGCGCCATCGCCAAGAAGTACCTGAAAATCCGGTTTGGAATAGATGTGCGGGGGTATGTCTCGCAAATCGGTGATATCACACCAACCGCGTTCGATTGGGATGCAGTGGAACAGAATCCGTTTTTCTGCCCTGATCCGGCGGTGGTACCACAGATGGAAGCGCTAATCGACCAGCTGAGACGGGACGGCAGCTCCATCGGCGCCAAGGTCACGGTGGTCGCCACCGGGGTCATGCCGGGATTGGGCGAGCCCATCTTTGACCGCCTGGATGCGGATCTGGCCCATGCCCTGATGAGCATCAATGCGGTGAAAGGGGTGGAAATCGGTGCCGGGTTCCAGTGTGTGACGCAGCGGGGTGAACAGCATCGGGATGAGCTGACGCCGGAAGGGTTCCTCAGCAACCACGCCGGGGGCATCCTGGGCGGGATTTCCTCCGGTCAGGACATCGTTGCCAATATAGCGCTCAAGCCAACCTCAAGTCTGCGTATACCGGGGCGCAGCATCGATACCAGCGGTAACGCACTGGAAGTGGTGACCACCGGGCGTCATGACCCCTGTGTGGGGGTACGGGCGACACCCATTGCCGAAGCCATGATGGCCATTGTGCTGATGGATCACCTGTTGCGTCATCGGGGGCAGAATGCGGATGTTCATTCCGGCACTCCGGTGATCCCGGGCCGCGTCCAGGAATAAGTGGTGTCGGAACGGGTTCCCTATTGGCGTTTATCCGGTTTCTACTTCTGGTATTTCGGTTTGTTGGGTTCCATGCTGCCTTTCTGGGGCCTGTTTCTGCGTGAAGAAGGTTTCACGCTGGCTGAAATCGGCCAGTTAATGGCTGTTCTGGTGGGCACCAAACTGGTTGCCCCCAATGTCTGGGGTTGGCTGGCGGACCATACCGGCAAGCGGCTTCAAGTCATTCGTGGCGGCGCGCTGCTGGCCGTGCTTATCTTCGGCTTCATGTTTTTAAAACCCGGATTCTGGGGCATGGCCCTGGTGATGGCGGGTTTCAGCTTTTTCTGGAATGCGATTCTCCCCCAATTTGAGGTCATTACCCTGCGCCATCTGGACACAGCCACCGATCAATACAGCCGCATAAGGGTGTGGGGATCCGTTGGATTTGTGGTCGCGGTGGTGGGCCTGGGTTGGTTTTTTGAGAACCATTCCCTGCAGACATTGCCGGCTATTCTTGCTGTGATGTTGTTGCTGATCGCGCTATCCAGTTTTGCGGTCAGCAGCCCGCAACATTCGGTCCGTCATCAGGGCAGTCTGAAGGCCTTCGTGCAGCAATTGAAATCACCGCAGCCTATTCTTTTTTTCGCCATCTGCTTTCTGTTACAAGTATCCCACGGCCCCTATTACACCTTTTTTTCCATCTATCTGGGGGATTTTGGTTACAGCAAGTCCCTGATCGGCTGGTTATGGGCGTTGGGTGTGATCGCCGAGATTGTCGTGTTTCTGCTGGTGCACCGGCTGTTTGGTTATTTTAGTGTGCGCAGTCTGACTATTGCCTGTTTGTTCATCGCCGCTGCACGTTGGCTGGTGACCGGGCTGTACCCGGAGCATCTACTGATTATCCTCATTGCCCAGGTCAGTCATGCCGCCACATTTGGCGTGTTCCACGCCATTGCCATGCATCTGATTCATCAGTACTTCAGCCCCACGGCGGCGGGGCAGGGGCAGGCCATGTACAGCGCACTGAGTTTCGGTGCCGGCGGCGCTTCGGGGGCCTTTCTTTCCGGCTTCATTGTTGAAAACTGGGGTGGATCCATGGCTTACTTTATGGCAGCCACTGCCGCATTGGCCGCTGGACTGTTAGCCATGGCGCTGGCAACACATTCTTCATACAGGGTATCCCATGACGGAACTCAATCAGCTTAAACAAGATGTAATGGAAATAGGGCGCTGGGTGGAATCCCACAATTGGTGCCCGGCAACCAGCGGCAATCTGTCCGCACGTATTGATGATCAGCGTATTCTCATCACGGTGTCGGGGAATGCCAAGGGAGCGCTCACCGAGGACGACCTGATGGAGGTCAATTCCCAGGGCGACCCCTACAACAGCGACAAAAGGCCATCGGCGGAAACCCTGCTGCACGCCCTGATTTATGGTCACATGCCCGATGCCGGCTACGTCATCCATACCCATTCGGTCTATGGTACGGTATTCAGCCGGGTGATCTGGAGTGGCGACATTCGTTTTAACAATTACGAAATGCAAAAGGCGTTCGCAGGGGTGACCAGCCATGAGCAGGAAATTGTGGTGCCGGTGATCCCCAACAGCCAGAATATGGTAGAGCTGGCCAAAGACGTGGATGCTTATCTGCGTGCAGGCCCGGTATGCCCGGCGTTTATCCTGGCCGGCCATGGCATCTACAGTTGGGGCACAACCGTTGCGGATGCCAAACGTCACAGCGAAGCCATGGAGTTCCTTATGGAATGTGAATACAAAAGTTGCTTGCTGCTGAAATAGAGGAAAAGACAATGAGCACATTGTACGTCTTTAACGACAAGAGCGCGGCCCAGGCCGACGTGGTTACCCAGGATCTGCAGGAAATTGCACGGATACTCGGTGAAAAAGGGGTGCGCTTCGAGCAGTGGGAAGCGAACTTCCCGATCACCGCACAATCCACAACCGATGACATTCTGGCCGCTTACGCCGACTCGATTAATACGCTGAAACAAGAAGGCGGCTACCAGACAGCGGACGTCATCAACATGACACCGGATCACCCCGACAAGATTGCACTGCGTAATAAGTTCCTCAATGAACACACTCATTCAGAGGACGAAGTTCGTTTTTTCGTAAAAGGCGATGGGTTGTTTTACCTGCACCTGAGTGATGGCGTTTATGCGGTGCAATGCTGCAAGAACGATCTGATCAGTGTGCCGGCAAACACTCAGCATTGGTTTGATATGGGCGACAGCCCCAATTTCACTGCGGTACGCCTGTTTACCAATCCCGATGGTTGGGTAGCCAACTTCACCGGCGAGAAGATTGCCGATGAGTTCCCCCGCTATGAGGCCCTGGCGAAGTGAGCATCAAAGCCATCGTAACCGATATTGAAGGCACCACCACCAGCATCTCGTTCGTTGCAGATACCTTGTTCCCCTATGCCAAAGCACGAATCCAACAGTTTGTATTGGATAATGCCGAGCGGCCTGATGTTGAGCAGGAAATCAGTGCGGTCAGGGCGGAGGCCGGGGAGCCCGGTGCCAGCCTGGAGCGGGTGGGGGAGATACTGGTTAACTGGATTGAACAGGATCTCAAAATCACACCACTGAAAACCTTGCAGGGCATGATTTGGCGGCACGGTTATGAGAGCGGGCAATTAAAAGGCCACCTGTATCAGGAAGTGGCAGCGGTGCTGCGTAGCTGGAAACAGCAGGGACTTTCCCTGAACGTCTATTCGTCCGGTTCTGAAGCGGCACAGGTTCTGCTTTTTGGATACAGCGAAGCCGGTGATCTGACGGCGCTATTCGACCATTTTTTCGATACCAGAATCGGTGGCAAGCGCGATGCGGCTTCGTATGAGCGGATCAAGAATACGCTGCAACTGCCGGGGGCGGAGATACTGTTTTTATCCGACGTAGTGGCAGAGCTGGACGCTGCCCATAGCGCCGGGCTGGTTACCATGGCCTTGGACAGGGAATGCATCGGTGACGGCTTTGGTGCTCATCCTCATGTCACCAGTTTCCTGCAAATCGACCTGGATCACCTGGCCTGACCGTGAAGCAACACGCCCTGTTTGCCTACGGCACCCTGCAGTTACCGGAGATTACTGAACGCATCATTGGGCGGACGCTGCCGGGTGATGCTGCCTGGCTTGATGGTTATCGTTGTGGCCTGGTTGCCCGGGCCAATTTTCCCGGCATCACAGCAGCCCCTCATTGCCGGGTCCCCGGCACGCTATTATACGGTGTGACGCAGGCGGAACTTGAGCACCTGGATAGATATGAGGGTGAGCTGTATCGTCGAGTGCGGACCGAGGTCAGGTTGAGTGAGCAGGATAGCCTGATTCAATGCTGGGTCTATGTGATTGCCGCCTGGGCACAGGCCCGTGTTACCGATACACCGTGGACCATCGAGTGGTATCGGCAACAGGGCATGAAGGGTCGGTTGACTTACCGTTATTAGCAGCTTGCTATTATTGCTCAGCAACAGGCATGGGAAATGGCCTCGATATGCCGATGATCGGTTCCGCAACAGCCGCCATAGACCCTTAAATCGGGCAGTAGATGCTTCAGTTCCTTATAGGATTCACCAAGCGCCTGTGGATCTCCCGCATCCAGGGTTACCGAGTTGTCCAGTTCGGCGTGGCTTTTGGTGGAGGCATTGGCGCGGATGCCCTTGATACGGCTCAACCAGTGCTCCCCCTGCAAGTGGTTCTGAAAATGAGAGGGGTGCGCGCAGTTCACCATGTAGTACAGGGGCCCCTCATTGGTGGCTTGGTCCACGGATTCAATGGCGTCCCGTAGCGGCATGCCATTGATGAGCCGGCCATCGGTCTCCACGGTAAACGAAATCACCACCGGGATTTCCAGTTGTTGTGCGGCCTGCGTAATGCCGATGGCTTCATCGGTATAACACAGGGTAAGGGCGCTGATCAGATCCACTCCCGCTTGCTGCAGCCAGAGAATCTGTTGCTGGTGATAATCCTTGGCTTCAGCGCTGCTCATAATAAATGCTGGCTGATAGCCATCACTGCGGGGGCCTATGCAGCCACTGATCAGGGTGGCGGTTGCCCCAGCTTCGCTTTGGAGCTGTTTCATTTCATCAACCGCTTTGCTGTTCAGTCGCTGCAGATCGGACAGGCTCATGTCCATGCGCAGGGCCCAATCTGGGCTGGCCCGCCAGGTGGGTGTGTCCAGGATAAAGCCAACCTCCTTGCGGGCGGCAATGGCTAAATGGCGGCGATAGTAGTGTCTCAAGGTTTCGCGGCCGGCTGCCGAGTCCAGCAACGTAAAGGCGGCAAAGCAGGGCAGCTCCAACCCTTCATGGAATACCAGAGTGGTTTCCAATCCGCTGTCGGTAAGGTATGGTTGGTTATTGAGCTTGCTCAGTATTTCATCGAACATGGTATCGCTTCCTGTGTGGTCAAACGCTGTAGGGTGTGGGCAGGAAGTGTATGGAGTCTGCTGTTCAAAAGCAGTGGACCAGAGGTCAGGACTTGGCCGTTAAAATTCACAAAATAACTGTACCTTTGGTACAGCTAGGGGACCCTGGTTGTCATCATGGCGAGCAACACAAAAGCGGTAGGCACCCGTGAGCGGATACTGGGAGTGGCTGAATCGATCATATTGAACCATGGGTTCTCCGCCACCTCCATCGACGACATCATAAAAAATGCGGCCATCACCAAGGGTGGTTTTTTTTACCATTTTAATGGCAAGAAAGATCTCGCCAGGGCATTGATTGAACGTTACCTGGAACAGGACAACCGTATATTCGATGAGTTGTTCCTGCTTGCAGATCAGTCCTCGGATGACCCGCTTCAGCAGTTGCTGGCGTTTCTCGGTTTGTTTGCAGACATGCTCGAGAATCTGGATGAGACCCATCCGGGGTGTCTTGTTGCCGGCTTTACCTACGAGAGCCAACAGTTCGATGAAGAAATACGGGAACTCATCAAGCAGGGGGTTCTGGTATGGCGTAAATTGATTCAGATTCGACTGGACAAAATCGCAGATAAATACCCCATGAACACCGACGTTTCCATCATCGCGCTGGCGGATATGTTCACATCCTGTGTCGAAGGTGGAATCATTCTCTCTCGCATATTCATGAGTAACAACTCGTTGGTACAGCAGGTGCTACTTTACCGTGAATTCCTGCGCCTGGCTTTTGCGCACAAAACCCCTTAGCGGATCAGATTCCGGGGGCTTCCAATAGATCCAGAATCGCTTTGGCTGCATTGGAAAGAGAGTGCCCCGGGTGATACACCACGCCCAGATGACGATTCAGGGAAACATCCCGGATCGGCAGTTCTACCACCTCAGAATCCAGCATGGTGGCAGGGAGCACCGTCCAGCCCAGGCCGATGGAGGCCATCATCTTGATGGTTTCAAGATAATTGGTTGAGATCGGCACTTCAATGTTCAGTGTCCGCTCCTGAAACAGGCTCTCGACGATTCTTCGCGTGAACGTGGACATACTGGGCAAAATGGCGGGATGTTGCGCCAGGCTCTGGATATCGATGTCGGTGGCGGCAGCCAGTGGGTGATCCACCGCAACCATAAAGGCCAGTGGATCTTCCCAGATGGGAATGGTTTTAAGGGTGAGGTCTTGGTCCGGTGGTAAGGTAACAATACCCACCTCCAATTTGCCGTGCATCACCAGATCAAATGCCATCTCTGAGTCAATGAACTGGATGTCCAGCTTTACCTGCGGATACAGGCGGGAGAACTGTTTCAATATCGGTGGTAAGCGGTGTAAACCAATATGATGGGAGGTTCCAATTTTCAGGGTACCGCTGACGTCATTGCTCAGGCTCGACATGGCCCTGCGCAAATCCTCCATTTCCAGCAGAATGCGATTGGCCCGCGGCAGCAGATCGCGGCCGGATTCCGTCAGGGTGATCTGGCGGCCGATGCGGTCAAACAGCTGACAGTTCAATCCGGCTTCCAAAAGGCTGATGCGTTTGCTGACCGCGGGCTGGGTCAGGTGCAGCTGCTGGGCAGCCAGTGAGAATGATCCCAGCTCGGCCACGGCAACGAATGCCTTGAGTTCCCCGATTTCCATTGATTTCACCCTCGATTATTCGTTGTATTCCATATGGTAATGCAATGAATAAAAAATATGAATTTGTTTTATGGGGTGGCTGCCTTTAGGATTGGCCCAATTGAGAGTGTCATTGTTGATAGAGTAACTGTTGAGAGGAACCACCATGGCAGGCAAGACATTGTATGACAAGTTGTGGGATGACCACGTTGTCAAACAAAGGGAAGATGGAACGGCATTGATCTACATCGACCGCCAGTTGTTGCATGAAGTCACCTCGCCCCAGGCGTTTGAAGGTCTGCGTTTAGCAGGGCGTAAACCCTGGCGCATCGATGCCAACATTGCGACCCCCGATCACAATGTGCCCACTACCGACCGAAGCGGCCCCATAGCAGATGAGGTGTCCCGAATTCAGGTACAGACCCTGGACGATAATTGCGATGAATTCGGTATCCTCGAATTCAAAATGCAGGATCACCGCCAGGGTATAGTGCATGTGGTGGGGCCGGAGCAGGGGGCAACCTTACCGGGTATGACGATTGTCTGCGGTGACAGCCATACTGCGACTCACGGTGCGTTCGGTGCCCTGGCCCACGGTATTGGTACTTCTGAAGTTGAGCATGTGTTGGCAACCCAGTGCCTGATTCAGAAAAAGATGAAAAGCATGCTGGTGCGGGTGGATGGTGAATTGGGCCCCGGTGTGACAGCGAAAGACGTGGTGTTGGCCATCATCGCCAAAATCGGCACTGCAGGCGGCACCGGATATGCCATCGAGTTCGGCGGCAGCGTAATCAGAGGCCTGTCGATGGAAGGCCGCATGACCGTCTGTAACATGGCCATTGAAGCTGGCGCACGTGCCGGTATGATCGCGGTGGACGAAAAAACCATTGCCTATTTCGAAGGCCGGCCCTACTCGCCCCAGGGCGATGACTGGGAGAAAGCGGTTGCCTACTGGCAGACCTTGCAGAGCGACGACGATGCAGAATTTGATGCTGTCGTGGTATTGGATGGCTCGCAGATTAAACCCCAGGTGAGTTGGGGGACATCACCGGAGATGGTGGTGGCCATCGACGAGGCCTTGCCGGACCCGGACCGTGAATCGGACCCGGTCAAGGCAGAAGGCATGCGCCGTGCTTATGAATACATGGGGCTCAAACCGGGTATCACCATGTCAGATGTAGTGCCGGATCGCGTCTTTATCGGCTCCTGCACCAACTCGCGTATAGAAGATTTGCGGGCAGCGGCGGCCATTGCCAGGGGGCGCAAAGTGTCCCCCAAGGTGAAGCAGGCAATGGTGGTGCCAGGGTCGGGCCTGGTAAAATCACAAGCGGAAAAAGAAGGCCTGGATAAAATCTTTGTTGAGGCTGGTTTTGAGTGGCGTGAGCCTGGTTGTTCAATGTGCCTGGCAATGAATGCCGACCGCCTGGGTGATGGCGAGCATTGCGCCTCCACATCCAATCGAAATTTTGAAGGGCGACAGGGGTATGGTGGCCGCACCCATCTGGTGAGCCCGGCGATGGCGGCAGCGGCGGCGATTGCCGGTCACTTTATAGATGTTCGAGACATGGCCTGAGCCCAGGGGAGAGTGAGAGATGGAAAAATTTACCCAGTTTGAAGGTATTGTTGCACCATTGGATCGAGCCAATGTGGATACGGACCTGATCATTCCCAAACAGTTTTTGAAGTCCATCAAGCGTACCGGCTTCGGGCCCAATCTATTTGATGAGCTGCGTTACCTGGATGAAGGGCAGCCGGGCCAGGATTGCAGTCACCGCCCCATCAATCCTGATTTTGTATTGAACAGGCCACGTTACAAAGGGGCCAGCGTTTTACTGGCGCGCCGTAATTTTGGCTGTGGTTCCAGTCGGGAGCATGCGCCCTGGGCTTTGACCGATTTTGGCTTTCGTGCGGTATTGGCACCCAGTTTTGCGGACATTTTCTTTAACAATAGCTTTAAGAATGGCTTGTTACCCATTGTTTTAGATGAAAAAATCATCGATGAGTT
Source organism: Gammaproteobacteria bacterium UBA7310 (assembly GCA_002471665.1). GTDB lineage: Bacteria > Pseudomonadota > Gammaproteobacteria > Pseudomonadales > Ketobacteraceae > Ketobacter. The sequence continues at coordinate 90,092 of DKQK01000069.1, read as the reverse complement.
GTTCCAGCAGGTTGCTGCCAATGAGGGTTACTCACTGACCATTGACCTGGAAACCCAGCACATCATCAAACCAGACGGCAGCCGTATCGAATTTGATGTGGATCCGTTCCGTAAGCATTGTTTGCTGGAGGGGCTTGATGATATCGGGATTACCTTGCAGGATGCCGAGTTGATCAAAGCATACGAAGCCCGGCGCAAAGCAAATTCGCCCTGGTTGTTCGATGTCATCAAATAAACCAAGCAGTAGGAATTGAGATGTCTAAAAATGTTTTGATTATGGCCGGTGACGGCATCGGGCCGGAGATCATGGCGCAGGCGGAAGCCGTTTTGCGTTTCGTCAATGAAGACGAGGGCCTGGGATTGGAGTTTGAACACGCCCTGGTGGGCGGGGCGTCCATTGACGCTGCTGGTGTACCCCTGACGGAAGATGCCCTGGCCTTGGCAAAGTCAGCGGATGCCATCCTGTTCGGTGCCATCGGCGGGCCAAAATGGGAGTCCCTGGAGATAGCGATTCGCCCGGAAAAAGGGCTGCTGAGACTGCGTTCGGAGCTGGAACTGTTCGGTAATCTGCGGCCAGCCATGCTCTATCCACAGCTGGCCAGCGCCTCCAGCCTGAAGCCGGAGCTGGTTTCCGGGCTGGATATCCTGATAGTGCGTGAACTTACCGGTGGCATATACTTCGGCCAGCCTCGAGGGATACGCACGCTGGAAAACGGCGAGCGCCAGGGCTACAACACCTATGTATACAGTGAATCAGAGATCATCCGGATTGGTCGCATGGCCTTTGAGGCGGCCATGAAAAGGGGCAAGAAGCTCTGTTCTGTGGATAAGGCCAATGTCCTGGAAGTAACCGAATTGTGGCGTGAGATTATGACCGATCTCAGTAAAGAGTATCCGGAAGTCGAGTTAAGCCATATGTATGTGGATAACGCGGCCATGCAACTGATCCGGGCTCCCAAACAGTTCGATGTCATGGTTACGGGCAATATGTTCGGCGATATTCTCTCCGATGCAGCGGCCATGCTGACCGGGTCGATCGGCATGCTGCCGTCGGCCTCCCTGGATAAGGACAACAAGGGCATGTACGAGCCCTGCCACGGCTCAGCCCCGGATATTGCCGGTAAAGGCTTGGCCAATCCCCTGGCCACCATTCTCTCTGCCGCCATGATGTTGAGATATTCCCTGGGGTATGGGGCTACTGCCGATCGCCTTGAAGCCGCTGTCAGTAAGGTGCTGGATCTGGGCTACCGGACTGCGGATATCTGCACCGACGGCAGCCAGAAAGTAAGTACCGCCCAGATGGGTGAAGCCGTCTTGAATACAGTGAAATCAAGTAGCTGATTGAACACAAACAACGATCAAGCAACCAAGTGTTGAAGAAGGATGTTATGAGTAAGACATACGATGTAGCAGTAGTGGGTGCCACCGGTGCGGTGGGTGAAACCATGATGCGGGTACTGGAGGAGCGAAACTTTCCGGTCGGCACTCTTTATCCACTGGCCAGCGAGCGCTCAGAGGGAAAGATCGTCCAGTTCAAGGGCAAGAATATTCGGGTACAAAACCTGGCCGAGTTCGATTTCTCCAAGGTTCAGATCGGCCTGTTCTCCGCCGGCGGGTCGATTTCCGCTGAATTTGCACCCAAAGCCGCTGCTGCGGGCTGTGTGGTTATCGATAATACCTCCCATTACCGCTATGAAAAGGATATCCCTCTGGTGGTGCCGGAAGTGAACCCCGACAAGATTGCGGAGTACAAGACCCGCGGCATCATTGCCAATCCCAACTGCTCAACCATACAGATGCTGGTGGCATTGAAGCCCATCCATGATGCGGTGGGTATCGAACGCATTAATGTGGCCACCTACCAGGCGGTTTCCGGCACGGGTAAAGAGGCGATCGAGGAGCTGGCCGTACAAACCCGGGATCTGTTGAACGGACAGCCTACCAAAGCCGAAGTGTACCCCAAGCAGATTGCATTCAATGCGCTGCCACACATCGATGTGTTCCAGGAAAACGGCTATACCAAAGAAGAAATGAAAATGGTTTGGGAAACCAAGAAGATCTTTGGTGACGACAGCATTGAAGTCAATCCTACCTGCGTGCGCATACCGGTTTTTTATGGGCATTCCGAAGCCGTGCATATCGAAACCCGTGCCAAGATCAGTGCCCAGCAGGTCACCGAACTGCTGCAGGCGGCACCCGGAATAACCGTGCTGGATACCCGCCAGGATGGTGGCTACCCCACGGCGGTAACCGATGCTGCCGATAAGGATGACACTTTTGTTGGACGTATCCGGGAAGACATCTCTCATCCCCGGGGTATCAACCTCTGGGTGGTGGCGGATAATGTTCGCAAAGGGGCGGCCACCAACAGCGTGCAAATCGCCGAAGAGTTGATAAAACACTATTTATAATTGATACTTACCTCAATCTTGTCAGGCTGGTTCTAGATTAATCAGGTAACTGGGTCACGATTATTCAAGAATTTGCCTGACAACCGCAAATTGAAAGCTATCCTTGTTAGGGGTAGCTTTCAAAAAATGAATGGCTCTCCTAAGCAAGTTAATAGTTTAGTAAATCAGCAGGTTGCTGGATTCGTATTTGTTGCAGTCGGGTTGATGAAGGGGATCGCCTAGCTTGCCGTCAGGCCACGCCGAGACCTAACGTGACAAATTTAAGAAAAACGAAGGGATGGCTTTGCCGTCCGGTGGTCATATAAGCGAAGGAATAGATAATGGTTCGTAAACTTGCCGCTGCAATGCTTGGTGTGGGTGTACTTATCCCTGGGTTGGCCAACGCACTGGGTTTGGGCGAAATCAAGCTCAATTCAGCTTTGAGTGAACCGCTGGACGCTGAAATCGAACTGGTGCAGGTAAGAGAGCTTACTTCCAATGAGATTTTACCCGCACTCGCTTCCCAGGAAGATTTTGCTTCTGCCAACGTAGAGCGCTTCCATTTTTTGACCGATCTCAAATTCGAGGTAACCGTCAATGATCAAGGGAAGTCGATCATCAAGATCCGCTCCCGAAAGCCCGTAAAAGAGCCGTTTCTGAATTTTCTGGTGGAAGTGAACTGGCCAGCGGGGCGCCTGTTGCGGGAATACACGCTATTGCTGGATCCTCCGATCTACAGCAGCCAGCAGGCCGATAGCGTCGCAGCGCCAACAACCTCGTCTGCAACGCCCACCCGTTCAGTGCAACCGGTTACCACCACCTACCAAACGGATTCGCCACAGCCGTCCTACAGCAGTGGCGAATACGCCCAGGGCAGCCAGGCCGGTACGCATACCATCGGCAGTAACGACAGCCTTTGGAGCATCGCCAGAAGCATGAAGCCATCAGACAGGGTCAGCATCCAGCAGACCATGATGGCGATTCAGCGCAAAAACCCGGATGCCTTCATTGACGACAACATCAATTTACTGAAGAAAGGCGCCGTATTGCGCGCCCCCACTGAAGAAGAAGTCATGCAGCTGTCCAGTCGCGATGCGATTGCCATGGCGGCAGAGCAAAACCGTCAATGGCGGGAACGCATTTCAGGTTCTTCAGATACGGAAGCTCGCCAGATTGACCTCAGCGGTCGTAGTGTTAGCCGCGAACAGGATCCCGCCAGTGGCCAATCACCGGACCGCTTGAAACTGGTGTCCGCCGGCACCGACAGCAGCGATACAGGGCAGGGTGGCGCGGGCGATTCTGGTCAGTTACGGGATCAATTGGTGGTAGCGGAAGAGACCGTCGACAAGTTCAAGCTGGAGAATGAAGAACTCCGCTTGCGTATGTCTGACCTGGAAGACCAGTTGGATACTTCAGAAAAGGTTCTTACCTTAAAGGATGAGCAAATCGCCGCCTTGCAGGCAAAACTACGGGAACTGGAAGCGGCGCAGCAAGCCGAGATGCAGGCAACCCCGGCAGTGGAAGACGATACATCCGAACCGGTGATGGCCGGTGACCTGATCACCGAAGAGCCCGAACAAGCCCCAATGGCAGAGGACGATGTCACCACCGGTGAGCTGATTGCTCCGGAAGAATCATCGGAGGAGGGCGTTGACTATAACTTTGCCGAAGACACGGGTGAAAGCGAAGATGAAATGGTTGGCACCGAGGCCATGCCCTCCACCGCAACCGATGCTGAAGATCCCGCAATGGATGCAGAGCCCGATTTGGCCGGGGTCGAGGTGGAGGAGCCCAAGCAACCTGAACCCGCGCAACCACCTGCGGTGTCGCAGCAGGATTTGGTTAGCCAGATCCTGTCCAACCCCATGTACCTGGCCGCCGGTGGTGGAGCCATTGTACTGTTGATCGTACTGGGGCTGGTGGCGGCGCGCCGCAAGCAGGCCGGGGCCGAACTTGAGGAGGATATCCCCGAAGAGTTTGATTTGCCTGAAGCCCATGGTGGTGATGACCTGTTGGAACTGGATTCCGTCAACCTGGAAGAAGACGATGCGTTCGAGGAAGCGGTTGAAGCCAGTGCGGATGAGGAAACCGTTCCACAGACATCGGATGTGATTGGGGAAGCGGACATTTATATCGCTTACGGCCGATTCCCGCAGGCCATCGAGATGTTGGAGAAAGCAGCGGAAAGCGAGCCAGACAGAGCTGACATCCGTCTGAAACTCTGTGAGGTCTGCGCTGAAGCCAACGAACCCGAGATCTTTATGAATCACTATCGGGTGCTGCAGGATGTGGGAACCTCAGCCGACGTCAGCCGGGCCGACGGCCTGCGTGACAAACTGAGCAGCGTGCCTGAGGATAGTGTGTCGTCAGACCATGGCGCTGATCAGGATGGCGATGACACCATATTAGCGGATTCAGCTGCTGAAAGTTTTGATTTTGATGATCTGGATTCAGCACTGTCGGAGCCCGGGGAAACACCCGCCAGCGAGACAGGCAGCGAAATAGAGAGTGAGCTGGAGCAGGAATCCGATACCGGTCTGGATTTCGATCTGGGTGACCTGGAAGACACCGGAACCAGTTTCCCGGCGGATCAGGCGGAAGCCGGAACTGAAGAACCCTCCGAGCAGCAAAGTGCCGCTGAAGTGGCCGGCCTGGATTTTGACCTGAACCTTGATCTGGATGACGAGGAAGACAGCCCCAAAACTGAAGACGATGCCAGCACCCTGGACTTCGACCTGGATACCGCCTTTGATTCCGACAGCAGCAGTGCTGCCCCCGCGGAACCCACCAATGAATCGGATGAAGTGTCTCTGGATTTTGATACCGATTTTTCACTGGATGAGGTAAGCGGCGCCGGAAGCACCGAAACCCCGGATGACAGCAACAAAGATTTGTCCATGGATTTCAATGTTGAAGAACCGGAAGCCCCTGCGGAAGAGGTGCCTGAGTCCAACGACATGGACTTTGATCTGGACTTTGACAGCTCCACCACCGAACTGGATGAGACACCATCGCTGGATTTCTCCGATTCAGAAGAGGCCCCGGCTGAGCCTGCGCCAGAAGCACCGGCAAGCTCCGAATCAGAGGACGATCTGGAATTGGATTCACAGTCCGCGGCGCAGTTGGCCGATGAGCTGGACCTTGATCTGGATGCGGATTTTCTGGACAGTGGGGAGCCTTCCGATGCGGATGTGCCCGCCGACGACGATCAAACGATCATAGCCGACATGACGCCCCCTGCTGCACCCGCGGCTCCGGCGGCCAATGATATGGACGATTCCGGTGAAGAGCTTGATTTTCTGTCCGATGCCGATGAAGCATCCACCAAGCTGGATCTGGCCCGAGCCTACATTGACATGGGGGATCGCGATGGCGCCAAGGACATACTGGATGAGGTCATGATCGAGGGTAATGACAATCAAAAAAGCGAGGCCAAGGATCTGTTGACCCGTCTGGAGTCTTGATTCGTATTACACAACTTCGTAACATTCGCGCAAGAGGGCCTGCAGGCCCTCTTTTCGTTTTCTTCAGGGGCAATGTATGCGAGTGGCGTTGGGTGTGGAATATGATGGCAGTCATTACTGTGGCTGGCAGCGTCAGAAGCATGATCCCGATTCAGTGCAGGAGCATCTGGAACGCGCGCTCGCCAAAGTGGCCGATCATCCCACGCAGGTAATATGCGCCGGCAGAACCGACACCGGGGTGCATGGCGTGGGCCAGGTGGTGCATTTCGATACCCGTTCCCACCGCCCAGAAAAAGGCTGGGTATTTGGCAGCAACCGAAATCTTCCCGATAGTATTTCTGTACGCTGGGCCAAACCGGTTGCGGATGATTTTCACGCCCGATTTTCTGCCCTATCCCGTGCCTATCGTTACGTGATTTATAACCACCCGGTGCGGCCGGCATTGGGAATGCAACATCTGACCTGGAACTATCGCCCCCTTGATGTCGCTCTGATGCAGCAAGCCGCCGATGTCTTGGTGGGTGAGCATGATTTCAGTTCCTTTCAGGCCCAGGGCTGCCAGGCCAAGTCCCCGGTGCGCACTATCCATCACATCAAACTCAGGCGACACGGCCATCTGATCGTTATGGATATACAAGCCAACGCGTTTTTGCAGCATATGGTGAGGAACATCGCCGGCGTGTTGATGGCCATCGGTTGCGGCAAAGAACCCCTGCAGTGGGTAAATCAAGTGCTCGACCACCGTAACCGTGCCCTCGGCGGTGTCACTGCGCCACCGTTTGGCCTGTTCTTTATGAGAGTGGGCTATCCGGAAGAGTTCGGAATCCCTGAACCGGAGCGCGATATTCCCTTCATGCCACTTGCGGATACCCTGAGCTGACCTAGACCTTGCCTAATCCTTTCCGCAGATTCGGATTAATCTGTTAAAATCCCGTTCCTTTTACGGAATTGAGAGTATCCAGCTTTGACCCGGGTAAAGATTTGTGGAATCACCAATACCGAAGACGCTTTGGCGGCGGTGGATGCAGGTGCCGATGCCCTGGGCTTCGTGTTCTTCGAGCCAAGCCCCAGAAATGTTAGCGTGGATACCGCCAAAACCATTTTGGCGAATTTGCCCCCGTTTGTGACCAGTGTGGGTTTGTTTGTCAATGCGGATGACCGGTTTTTAGGGGGGGTTCTCGATGCACTGCCGTTGGATCTGTTGCAATTCCATGGTGACGAAAGCGAACACCGCTGTCGGCGTTGGAACAAGCCCTACATCAAAGCGGTCAGAATGAAAGACGGCGTTGATTTGGTGGCACAATGTCACACATACCACAGCAGTCGTGGTATTCTTCTCGACACCTATATGTCAGGCACACCAGGCGGAACCGGTCAGGTTTTCGACTGGGAAAAGGTGCCCCGCGACCTCGATAAACCCATCGTTCTGGCCGGTGGCCTGGACCCCTCCAATGTGGCTGCAGCGATACGACAGGTTAAGCCCTGGGCCGTCGATGTGAGTGGAGGCGTCGAGTCTTCCAAAGGCAAGAAAGACCATGCTTTGATTAAAGCTTTTATCACAGGAGTACACAGTGTCTCAGAATGAGCGTGATTTTCTGAATACGCCGGATGATCTTGGAAATTTTGGCCCCTATGGTGGGCGCTTCGTTTCCGAGACGCTTATGTCTGCGTTGGATGAACTGGAAGAGATCTACCTGAAATTGTCAAAAGACCCTGAATTCCAGGCAGCCTTTGACAAGGATTTGGCCCATTATGTCGGCCGTCCCAGCCCTCTTTATCATGCTGAACGTTGGTCTGAGCAATTGGGTGGAGCACAGATTTACCTTAAGCGTGAGGATTTAAATCACACCGGTGCCCATAAAGTGAATAACACTATTGGTCAGGCTTTACTGGCCAAGTACACCGGTAAGCGGCGGGTCATCGCCGAGACCGGTGCCGGGCAGCACGGCGTGGCCAGCGCCACGGTGGCAGCGCGGCTTGGGCTGGAATGCGAGGTGTTTATGGGGGCGGAGGACATCAAGCGTCAGTCCCTTAACGTTTATCGCATGAAGCTTTTGGGTGCCAAGGTGACTCCTGTTACTTCCGGTACCAAAACCCTGAAAGATGCCATGAACGAAGCGCTCCGGGATTGGGTAACCAATGTGGACGATACGTTTTATATCATTGGTACTGTAGCCGGCCCCCACCCTTATCCCATGCTGGTTCGGGATTTTCAGTGTGTGATTGGCCGTGAAGCGCGGCAACAATGTCAGGATCAAACGGGGCGCCTGCCCGATGCGTTGATTGCCTGTGTTGGCGGTGGCTCCAATGCCATAGGTCTGTTCCATCCGTTCCTCGCCGATGAGTCGGTGACCATGTACGGCGTGGAGGCAGGCGGCCTAGGTCTGGCCAGTGGTCAGCATGCCGCGCCATTGTGTGCTGGTCGGCCCGGCGTGCTGCATGGCAACCGCACCTATCTGATGGAGGATGGTGCCGGGCAGATTATGCATACCCATTCCGTTTCCGCCGGCCTTGATTATCCTGGGGTCGGGCCTGAACACTCCTGGCTCAAAGATTGTGGCCGAGTGAATTATGTTGCGGCCAACGATGATGAGGCCCTGGCAGCATTCCGCAACCTGACCCGCATTGAAGGGATCATGCCTGCCCTGGAGTCCAGCCATGCGCTGGCTTACGCGGCCAAACTGGCGCCGACCATGACCAGAGACGATATTATTATCGTCAATCTATCCGGCCGTGGTGACAAAGATATTTTGACCGTTGCCGAGATTGACGGCATCAGCCTCTGACAGGGTGCTTTTGATAAGGTTTTAAGGAGTTTACAAGATGAGCCGCATCACAGCGTGCCTTCAGAATTTGAAGCAACAGAACAAGAAAGCCCTGATCCCCTTTATTACAGCCGGCGACCCCCAGTTGGAGGTAACCGTGCCGTTAATGCATAGGCTGGCAGAGCAGGGTGCAGACATCATTGAGTTGGGTATTCCCTTTTCTGACCCCATGGCGGACGGCCCGGTGATTCAGTTGGCCGATGAACGAGCGCTGGCTAACGGCGTAACCACCACCCATGCACTGGAGATGGTCAAATCCTTTCGCGAAACCAATCAGGATACGCCCATCGTGTTAATGGGATACCTGAATCCGGTGGAAGTGTATGGTTATGAACAGTTCGCCCAAGATGCAGCGGCAGCCGGTGTGGATGGTCTTATCATTGTGGATTTACCGCCGGAAGCAGCGGTAGAGCCCATCAAACTGTTTGACGCGGCGGGCCTGGACACGATTTTTCTGATTGCACCCACCACCAGTGATGCCCGAATTGCGCGGATTGCTGCCAGTGGCCGAGGTTACCTGTATTACGTTTCCCTGAAGGGTGTGACCGGTGCCGGCAACCTGGACGTGGAGGGGGTAAACAGGAAGTTGGAAACAATTCGTAAAACAACGGATTTGCCCATTGCGGTAGGCTTTGGTATCAAGGACGCTGAAACCGCGCGCCTGATCGGTGAGAACGCTGATGGGGTAGTGGTTGGCAGTGCCCTGGTGAAGTTGATTGCCGAATTTCAGGATGATCGCGATACCATGATGTCCAAGGTATCCGAATTCGTTCAATCCCTGCGCCACGGCCTGGATCAGTAATAATAAACATAATGAAATCAGGGTGGCGTTGTTATGAGTAGCAGCTGGCTGGGAAAGATACTACCCAGTGTAGGAAGAAGTTCGACCAAAAAGACCGAAGTACCTGAAGGTTTGTGGAAGAAGTGCGCAAAGTGCGGTGCGTTCCTTTATCGGCCGGAGCTGGAGAAGAACCAGGACGTCTGCCCCAAGTGCGACCATCACATGCGTATCAATGCCCGCCGGCGCCTGGATTTGTTTCTTGATGCCGAAGGCCGGGAGGAACTGGCGGCGGAACTGGAGCCGGTGGACCGCTTGAAGTTCAAAGACAGTAAGCGCTACAAAGATCGCCTGGCCAGCGCCCAGAAAGGCACCGGCGAAAAAGACGCCCTGGTGGCATTCCGGGGCACGGTTCAAGGCTACCCGGTGGTGGCGGTGGCTTTCGAGTTTGAGTTTCTTGGTGGTTCGATGGGAACCATCGTCGGTGAGAAGTTCGTACGGGCAGCCAATGCCGCTATCGAGCACAGTTGTCCTTTGGTCTGTTTTTCTGCCAGCGGCGGCGCCCGGATGCAGGAGGCCTTGTTCTCACTGATGCAAATGGCAAAAACCAGTGCGGTGCTGGAAAAACTGAAAGAAAACCGCCTGCCGTTCTTTTCGGTGATGACCGATCCTGTTTATGGTGGGGTGTCCGCCAGTCTGGCCATGCTGGGCGATATCAACCTGGCTGAGCCCAATGCGTTGATTGGTTTTGCCGGGCCGCGGGTTATCGAGCAGACCGTACGCCAAAAACTGCCGGAAGGCTTTCAGCGCAGTGAGTTTTTACTGGAGCACGGCGCCCTGGACATGATTGTCCATCGCCATGAGTTGCGCGACACCTTACATCGGCTGATGGACAAACTGTTACCCCAAAATGCAGCTTGAAGATTGGCTGAACCGCCTGGAGAAACTCCATTTCAAGTCCATCGATATGGGATTGGAGCGTATCCGGGTGGTGGCTGAGCGCCTTCAGTTACTCTCTGACACCCCCTTCATATTCACAGTAGCCGGCACCAACGGCAAAGGCTCTACGGTTGCCCTGATTAATGAGTTTTTACGCGCCGGCAATCATACAACCGGCGTTTATACCTCTCCCCACCTGGTTCGTTTCAACGAAAGAGTCATGATCAATGGTTGTCAGTGTGATGATGAGCAGTTGGTGCGGGCGTTTGCAGCCGTTGAGGCGCAGCGGGGGGATGTCAGCCTAACCTATTTCGAATTTACCACCCTGGCTGCCATTTGGTTGTTCAAGCAGGAAAACCTGGATACCTGGATTCTTGAAGTGGGCCTGGGTGGGCGTCTTGATGCGGTCAATGTGTGGGCGCCTTCTATTGCGGTGGTCACCAGCATCGACCTGGATCATCAGGAATGGCTGGGGTCTGACCGCACCCAGATCGGGTACGAAAAAATTGGCATCGGCCGAGCGGGTCGGCCGCTGGTGATCGGTGAAGCTGATTTACCGCGGGATGTCGCGGAGCGGGCAGGGCAGATGGGCTGTCAGTTATACCAGCAGGGCGATCACTTTGACTGGCAGGCAACCGAGTCCGGCTGGTCGGCCACGGTTACGGGCAACGATGGGCGGCAATGCCGGTATGAGCAGCTGACCACACCGGCCATCTACTTGCAGAACGCAGCCACCGCGCTGCAGGCACTGGTGTTGGCCCCGTTCCCGCTTTTGCCGTCACAGTATAATCAGGCCTTGTCCCGGGTGTCGGTTACCGGGCGCCGTCAGGTGATTCACGATCACCCCAGGGTGATGCTGGATGTGGGGCACAACCCTCATGCAGCGAAAGCCCTTGCCCACTATCTGAAGGCGCTTCCAAAGCGCCGGGTACATTGCGTAATCGGCATGTTGGCGGATAAGGATATTCTCAATACAGTACTGGAATTGTTGCCGGTGGTGGACCATTGGTATCCGGCTGAACTGCAGGCGGAGCGAGCTGCGCAGGCCGGTGACTTGCGGCAGCGGCTACTGGACGCAGGTGCCCTGTGTGACGCTCCCCAGCCCAGCCCTTCAACAATTTGCCGGAAACTGGTGAAAACGGTCGACAAAAATGATCTGATCCTGGTATTTGGGTCCTTTTATACCGTTGCAGACGTTATACAATACAGCGGTTTGATGCACTCGGATAAGGATTAGATCATTGGATCAAAACTTGAAGCAGCGGTTAGTGGGCGCCATTGTCCTGATCTCATTAGCGGTCATATTTTTGCCTCTGGTGTTCGATGGGCAGCAACAACGGGTCAATTCCGCGGACTACGCTTATCCGGAGCAACCCGCGATGACGATTCAGGCGCAGGATTTCAGTACCCTCGAAGATGAGGCGCGATCGGTGATCGCCCAGGTAGAACAAACCGAAGCCCGCAAAGCAGCAGAGGAAACCCGCTCCACGGAAACCTTTTCCGCCGAGCCCGATGCTGCTCCCAAGACCCCGGAATCGCTCCCTGTGGAAGACTATATCGCCCAAGAACAGGAAGTGGATCGCGCGATTCAGAATGCTGCGGATAACAGGGTGGATCTGGCGGAGGCCTGGATTATTCAGGTTGGGGCCTTTTCCAGTCAGGAGAATGCAAACCGCTTGCGTGACAAGCTCAATGATGCCGGCTACAAGGCATACACCAAGGCAGTGGCAGGTTTGCATAAGGTGTATGTGGGGCCGGAAATAAGGCGCCACCGTCTGGAGCAGCAAAAAACGGCACTGGAACGGGATTTTAAGCTTAACACCCTGATTTTAAAGTATATTCCTTGAGGGGTGTGGATTAGGAATTTAACAGAGGCTCTGTTAGAATGCGCCCTTTCCACATTCAATCGGATTTCCCAGGTATTTCCCATCGATGAGCATTGCTGATTATGTCATTCTCGGCATTATAGGTCTTTCCATGGCCCTCAGTCTGCACCGCGGATTTACCTTGGAAGCACTCTCGTTGGTGACCTGGATAGCGGCCTTTGTAATTGCCCGGCTGTTCAGTGTGCCGTTGGCCATCGTTCTGTCAGACTGGGTTGATCCGCCTTCGGCCAGACAACCACTGGCGTTCATTGCCCTGTTTATTCTCACCATGATAGTGGGTGCGCTGATCAAGCACCTGATCAAAGAAGTGATTAAAGTGACCGGTCTGACCGGAACCGACCGGGTTCTGGGCAGTGCATTCGGATTAGTGCGTGGCTGCCTGCTGGTAGTAATCTCACTGGCCGTGCTTGCCCGCATGACTCAGATGCCGCTGGACCCCTGGTGGAAAGAGTCCATGTTGATTCCTCATTTTATGATGGTGGAAGACTGGACAGCACAAACGGGGCAGGTGATCTGGGAGAAGATCATGGATATTGGCGCTGAATAGAGATCGCTATTTGCGCTATTATAGGAAAATCCAGGCACACGACGTATCGAGGTAAAACGAATGTGCGGAATAGTCGGCATAGTTGGCCGCTCCAATGTCAATCAGACCATTTATGATGCTCTGACCGTATTACAACATAGAGGGCAGGACGCCGCGGGAATTGTCACCTGTGACCAGGATAAGCTTTATTTACGTAAAGACAATGGCATGGTGCGGGATGTGTTCCGCTCCCGGCACATGCGCCGCTTGATGGGCAATATGGGCATCGGCCATGTCCGTTACCCCACTGCCGGTTCATCCAGCTCTGCCGAAGCACAGCCTTTCTACGTTAATAGCCCGTACGGCATAACGTTGGCCCATAACGGCAATCTGACCAATGCGGCTGAAATCGGTGAAGATCTTTATAAAACCGATTTGCGCCACATTAACACCAATTCCGATTCTGAGGTGTTGCTGAATATACTGGCCCATGAACTGCAACGCCTGGGCAAGCTGGTACCCACGGAAGAAGATATCTTTACCGCCGTTTCTGCAGTGCATGAACGGTGTAAAGGGGCATACGCCGTTGTGGCCATGATCACCGGTTACGGCATCGTCGGGTTTCGGGACCCCAACGGCATTCGCCCAGTGTGTTTCGGTGAGCGCGAAACAGCCGAGGGCATGGAATATATGATCGCATCGGAGAGTGTTGCCCTGCAGGCCATGGGGTTTGAGCTGGTGCGGGATATCGCACCGGGCGAGGCGGTCTTCATCAACATGGATGGCAAACTCTACACCCGTCAGTGTGCTCGGCGTCCCGAGTACCGGCCCTGCATTTTTGAACACGTGTATTTGGCGCGCCCGGACTCCATCATGGATGGGATTTCAGTGTATAAATCCCGTTTGCGTATGGGAGAGAAGCTGGCGGACAAGATCAAACGGGTCTGGCCGGATCACGATATCGATGTCGTTATTCCAATTCCGGATACCAGCCGTACTTCTGCGTTGCAGCTGGCATACAACCTGGGCGTCAAATTCAGGGAAGGGTTTATTAAAAACCGTTATATCGGACGTACCTTTATCATGCCGGGGCAAAACGAGCGCAAGAAATCCGTCCGTCAGAAACTGAATGCGATTGGATTGGAGTTTCAGGGTAAGAATGTACTACTGGTGGATGATTCCATCGTGCGCGGTACCACGTGCAATCAGATTATTGAGATGGCCAGGGATGCTGGCGCCAGGAACGTGTATTTTGCTTCCGCTGCACCGCCGGTTTGTTATCCCAACGTGTATGGCATTGACATGCCTGCTGCCCGAGAGCTGATCGCCCATGGCCGTTCGGTGAAAGAGATTCAAAAGCTGATCGGCGCGGATTGGTTGGTGTATCAGGATCTGGAGGATCTGGTGGCTGCCTCTCAGGAAGGCAATCCTGAAATCCAGCATTTTGACTGCTCTGTATTTAATGGCGAGTACATTACCGGTGACATTAATACAGGCTATTTGGAGCGGCTGGAGGCCAGTCGCAGCGACGACGCCAAAAGTCAAAAAGTGTCGCAGCTGATGGTTAATAGTGAAAGTATTGACCTGCATAACACGAACTAGTGCGATTGAATAAACAGGCAGGTGACGAGTTCCATGGATCATTTTGACGATACAGCGCCATTGCATCTTGAAACCTTGGCCCTGCGGGAAGGCCAGTTGCGCACCGATGAAGGCGCCCATGGTGAACCTATATTTACCACATCCAGCTACGTGTTCGACAGCGCAGCCCAGGCCGCGGCCCGGTTTTCCGGTGACGAACCCGGTAACATCTATTCCCGCTTTACCAATCCCACGGTGCGCTCGTTTGAACAGCGTCTGGCGGCGATGGAAGGGGCGGAGCGCTGCGTGGCAACTGCATCCGGTATGGCCGCCATTCTGAGCACGGTAATGGCCTTGCTGGAGGCCGGGGATGAAATCATCAGTTCCCGCAGTGTGTTTGGTACCACCAATGTTCTGTTTGAAAAATACCTGCAGAAATTCGGTATCAAAACCACCTTTGTCTCCCTTACGGACATGGGGCAATGGGAAGCGGCGATCACCAGTAAAACCAAGTTGCTGTTTCTGGAGACCCCATCCAATCCACTGTGTGAAGTAGCAAATGTGGTTCACCTGGCCGAGCTGGCTCATAATCACGGTGCCTTGCTGGTAGTGGATAATTGCTTCTGCACACCGGCGCTGCAGCGCCCGTTGGAGTTTGGCGCGGATATCGCGCTGCACTCGGCTACCAAGTTTTTGGACGGGCAGGGGCGTTGTATCGGTGGCGCGGTATGCGGGCGCAATGAGCTGATGGAAGAGGTCTTTGGTTTTTTGCGCAGTGCCGGCCCTACCATGAGTCCGTTTAATGCCTGGGTTTTTCTGAAGGGGCTGGAAACCCTCAGCCTCAGAATGCAGGCGCATTCAGCCAATGCACTAAGGCTGGCAGACTGGCTGGAACAGCATGTGGCTGTTGAGAAAGTGTTTTATGCGGGGTTGCCCAGTCATCCCCAGCATCTTTTGGCCAGAGAGCAGCAGAGCGCATTTGGCGGCGTTTTGTCATTTCGTGTGAAAGGTGGCCGGGAACAGGCCTGGGGCGTCATCGACGATACTCGCTTCCTGTCTATAACCGGTAATTTGGGTGACGCCAAAACCACGATCACACACCCGGCCACGACCACCCATGGCCGGCTTTCTGATGAGGCCAAAGCCGAAGCAGGCATCAGTGAAAACCTCATTCGTGTTGCTGTCGGTTTAGAGCACATTGATGATATCAAAGCGGACTTGGCTCGAGGCCTTAACAAGCTGATCTGATTCACATTAAAACCAATACAACACAGGCTAGTAGGCAGAAGGCTGCTAGACTGTAACCTAAGGGTTGCAGCCGGCAGCCTTTTTTATGGTTGACTGATTATTGGTCGTGATATCAGGTCGCAGTTGTCCTAGGGAGTCCTTGTGTCCACATCCGCTTCAGCACTGATTCGTGCATTGGCAAACGTTCTACTGGGTAAAGAGGAACAGATCAAACTGGCGTTATCTTGCCTGTTGGCGAAAGGGCACTTGCTGGTTGAGGATCTGCCCGGCATGGGAAAGACAACGCTGGCCCATGCGCTGGCAAAGGTGCTTGGCCTGGAATATCAGCGCATACAGTTCACCAGTGATCTCTTGCCAGCCGATATTCTGGGTACCTCCATCTTCAATCAAACCACCACAGAGTTCGAATTTCGCCCCGGCCCTGTTTTTTCACAGGTGCTGCTGGCGGACGAAATCAACCGCGCCACACCAAAAACACAGGGTGCTTTACTCGAGGCCATGGAAGAACGCCAGATAACGGTGGACGGTAACACCTATCCCTTGCCAAAACCGTTTTTTGTGATTGCCACCCAAAACCCCATTTCCCAGATGGGAACCTACCCCTTGCCAGAATCACAACTGGATCGTTTTTTAATGCGAATCAGTCTGGGCTACCCTGATCCATCAGTAGAGCGAAAATTGCTCAACGGCTTCAATCCCCGTCAGGATATGGAAAAGCTGCCGGCGGCCATTGATGGGGAAGGGCTTGATCAGCTGCAGCAAAGCGTGACCAGGATTTTTGTATCCGACGCTTTGCTTGATTACGTGCAGCGGATTTTGGCTTTCACCCGGCAATCCAATCGTTTCAACTTCGGGCTTTCACCCCGGGCGGGAATGGCCTTGGTGCAATGCTCGCAAGCCTATGCCTTTGTCTCCGGCCGAGAACATGTCATTCCAGAAGATGTACAGGCAGTGCTGCCAGCGGTTGCCGAGCATCGCTTGGCCGGTTCCCAGGATGTGACCGGTCATGAGGGGCAGCGCCTGGTGGACAGTGTGTTAAAACAGGTTGATGTGCTGGCAGGGCGGTAAAGGTGAACAGCATTCGAGAGATGTTTAGGGGGCGCTGGGAACTTTGGCTGGATAAAAGAATTCCACCCAGAAACCGGGTAACGCTGAATCAAAAGAGAATATTTATATTTCCAACTTGGATGGGATTGGGATACCTGTTGACAGACTTTTTATTGTTTGTTGCGGGAGTGAATTATGACAATACCATGATTTTAAATTTCAGCTTTTTTCTGGCGAGTTTATTTGTGGTGAGTATTTTACAGACTTTCTCAAATCTATCCGGAATAGTGGTGAGCGCAGGTCATACTGAACCTGCATTCGCTGGAGCAGAGGCGAAGTTTATCATTCATCTTTCTAAATCAAAGCATAAAGATCACCACTCGATTTATTGTAGCTGGAGTGGTTTCCGATCCAACCCCCATAATTTGATTGAGCAACAACAGGTAACGATAACCGCACTGTTGCCCACATCGAAGCGAGGAAAATTCAAACCAGGTCGCTTCAAGCTCTATACCGAGTTTCCCTTTGGTTTATGCAAATCCTGGACGTGGTTGGACCTGGATATGAGCACGCTCGTTTATCCTGAACCAAGAGAATACCCGCTTGATTCAAATCGAACCGATAGTAGTGATAAAGGTAATGTCATAATAAGAGACGGTCAGGAAGATTTTTCAGGGTTAAGGGTGTTTAATGCATCAGATTCACTCCACACAGTCGATTGGAAGGCATATGCCCGAAGGGGCGTGTTGTATAGCAAGCAGTTTCACGGCTATCAGGCACAGAGTCGATTGCTGAGATGGTCTGATGTGTTGGTATCAGATAAGGAATGCAAGTTGTCAGCGCTGTGTTTTTGGGTGTTGGAACTTTCAAAGACAAACCATCCCTACGGTTTAGAGTTGCCTGGCACGATAATTACCCCTGGATCAGGCAAACAGCATGAGAAGAACTGTTTAGACGCATTGGCCCTGGCTTAGAATGAAAGATAAAAATCGAGGAATCTTTCCAATACCGCGGACGGCATTTGTATTATTGATGCTCAGTGTTTTGATGTCCGTATTGCCTCATTTGCAAAGGCTACCTTACTGGTTGGCAGGAGTGTTTATTGCGGTTAGTATCTGGAGAATTCAGGTCTTCAGACAACGGATGACGTTTCCGGCTAAATGGTTGCGCCTGTTGATGGTTGTCGGGGGCGCGCTTGGCGTAATTTACCACTACGGAACGATTTTTGGACCCGATGCAGGCGTTGCTCTATTAGTGACAGCCTATCTATTTAAACTATTGGAGATGTATACTCGGCGAGATGCTTTTCTTGTGGTAATTCTCTCCTTTTTTGTATTAGCGACCGAATTTTTATTCTCAATCTCTTTGCTAACTTCAGTTTATGTATTTTCGGTACTAATTGTGATTTCGGCAGCTTTGATAGCGCTGAATATGACTGATAAATCCATAGCGGTTTGGAGGCCATTAAAAAGTTCTTTGATTACCATTCTCCAAACCATCCCTCTGCTGTTGGTTCTGTTCTTTCTATTTCCCCGAATGGGCCCAATCTGGGAACTGAAAATGCAAAGCAATTCTTCCCGCACTGGCCTTAGTGATACAATATCTCCGGGTGATATTGCTGACTTGTCCCAGTCTTCCGAATTGGCATTTAGAGTGGAGTTCGAGGGTGAGCTGCCAGAACCCCGGGATCTGTATTGGCGCGCCTTGGTTTTTGATCGATTTGATGGCCGTACATGGTATTCCACCAATGATGCTGTTTTCTCTCCTTTTGATGCGCGACAGATAGAATCGTCGGGAGATGCTTTACATTATCAGGTGTACCTTGAACCTACGGGTCAGAATTGGCTTCCAACAATTGCATGGTCAACCATCAGCGGCATCAAAACCAAAAAATCAAGCCACTTGGTCAACTATTCCATTGAAACCATTGATAAAGCAATTCGTTTCTCTGTCCAATCCTATACCAACTACGTGTATCAGCCTGAGCCTTTGGGGCAAATGGAGCTGGGGCGGTTTCTGAAACTTCCTCCGTCAGGAAACACCAGGGCCCAGGAAATGGCAAAAGCGCTCTCCAGTCGCGCCAGGGGTGATTCTGAATTGATGGCAGCTTTAATCAATCGCCATTTTTTTGATGAAGAGTTCGTGTACACATTACAACCACCAACACTCGGCAGTAATTCGATAGATGAATTTCTCTTTTCCACACGGCGGGGGTTCTGTTCTCACTATGCCGGTGCATTCGTCTATCTGATGCGCGCTGCCGGGGTTCCTGCCCGCATGGTGGGTGGATATCAGGGCGGCGAGATTCACCCAATAGGAAACTACTTGTTGGTTCATCAATATGACGCTCATGCCTGGGCTGAATATTGGGTGAGTGGGAAAGGCTGGTTGAGAGTTGACCCAACTGCGGCCATTGCGCCACATCGCATCGAATCCGGCTCTTTACGGGATACACTGACTGAAGTAGGTCTGTTGGATTCACCGTTTTCATCTCGTAACGTCATGAACTTTGCGGCAATTGGAAAGTTACGCCTAATGGTGGATTATCTCGACTACTTGTGGATAAAGAATGTTGTTTCCTATGGTCGAGATGCTCAAAACAAACTATTGAGCCAGATAATGGACAAAGTAACGGCTGCTAAAGTCATAATCTTGCTATCGATCGGGTTTGGGGGTGTGATGGTGTTACTGGTGGCCTGGATACTGTTTTTACCCGGGCTAAGAACCAAACCCAGCTTTGCCGACAAACAATATGCCAGCTTCTTGAGGAAGCTGGAACGAAAGGGACTCTACAGAGTGGTTGGTGAAGGTATTGATGCGTTTTCCCGCCGGGCCCAGGAGCAGTTCCCTGAACAGAAAATTAATATTAATAAAATCAGTAATATATATTCTGAAATCAAGTACTCCAAAAGTGGGGAAAGTGAATCCCAGGGCAACAAATCCGCCACAAAAAGTGATAGCATAGCGGCTCTAGAACAACAACTAGGGCAGGCGGTCGCCAGCCTCAAAATTTGAATTTGATGGATTGAATTTCTATGGGGCGGTTTCAAAAACCGATCATTCTGTCGGTAATCATCGCAATTGGCCTGTACTTTGGCGCTATGTTTCTCGGAGACTTTCACGAAACCGGGGCGGCCATTGCGAAACTGGGAGCGATCGGCTGGGCGGTTATCTTGGGGTTATCCTTGATCAACTATTTGTTGCGTTACTGGCGTTGGGAGTGGTATCTGACCAAATTGTCGGATATGGCCATTCCTCACCGCCGTCATTTGGCTTACTACGTGAGCGGATTTGCCCTGTCGACTACACCGGGAAAAGCGGGTGAAACTGTCAGGTCCCTTTATCTAAAGCAACATGGAATCAGCTTCAACAATACCATCAGCACGTTTTTCGTGGAGCGTTTTCAGGATTTATTGACCATCGTACTGATGGCCAGTGCGGCCGCTGTCCTGTTTGATGGTTATGCGCTGGTGGTGGTGCTCACGGCCGCCGTTATTTTTGGTAGTCTGCCTTTGCTCCATAGCCAATGGATCTTAGGCTGGCTGCAGCGATCCTCCAACTCTTTACCCCACAAGCCGGCGCAATTGGCGGGCCATGTATTGGACCTGTTAAATTCGTCGGCGGTTTTGTTGAAGAATAAGGAGCTGTTCGGGGGTATCATTATAGGCATAGTAGCCTGGACGGCGGAAGGCATTGGGTTCTGGTATTTGTTGGAACGATTGGGGCAGGACATCAGTCCAATCGCTGCCATCAGCATCTATGGTGTCGCGGTATTAATCGGCGCTATCTCTTTTCTCCCTGGCGGTCTGGGATCCACTGAAGCTGTCATGGGATTGTTGCTGATTGCCTCTGGAGTGCCGGAACCTGTGGCCATTGCTGCCACACTTATTTGCAGAATTGCGACCCTCTGGTTTGCGGTATTCATAGGGCTTATAGTGGCGGGAATTCTCGCTATTCGGGGCATTGTGCCCCTCTCAGGTAAAGAAGTATCGGATTTAGGTTGAATGCATGACAGATAACAAAAAACCATTGGTGGTGGACCTTGATGGTACGTTGATTAAAACCGATTTGCTGCTTGAGTCGTTTATGCTCCTGATTAAGGCAAATCCGCTCAATCTCGTTTTTGTTTTTCTTTGGCTGCTCAAGGGTAAAGCAAATCTTAAAGCAGAGATTGCCCGGCGTGTTGATATTCTGGTTGAGGTGTTGCCGTACAACGAGGCCGTTGTTGACTATCTTAAGCAACAAAAGAAGGCAGGTCGTACCATTGTCCTGGCAACTGCTTCTCACCAGCGTTATGCCCACGGTATTGCCGACTACCTCAAGCTGTTCGATGACGTGCTGTCATCAAGCGACACACTTAACCTTTCCGGCATGGCGAAGAGAAAAGCCTTGATTGATCGATTTGGTGAGGGGCAATACGCCTATGCCGGCAATGCGGATGTGGATCTGAAGGTATGGAGCCATGCCGGTTCCGCCGTTGTCGTAGGCAACGATCGGTTGGCACGAAAAGCCGGTGCATTGTGCGACATTGAAGCTTCTTTTGCTGTTGCCTCGCCATCGTTGCGAACCATCGTAAAAGCCCTGCGTGTGCATCAATGGGTGAAGAACGCGCTGATTTTTGTGCCCTTGATCACCTCGCACCAATTGCAAAGCCTGGACGTGTTGTTGATGAGCGTGCTTGGTTTTTTTGCGTTTTCCCTATGCGCATCCAGTGTGTATTTTCTGAATGATTTGCTCGATCTCAGTGACGATCGTCAACACGCAACCAAGCGCAACAGACCGTTTGCCGCCGGAACTCTGTCGTTGCTGTTCGGCATTGTGGGAACCCCACTATTACTGTTGGTCGCGATTGTTGCCTGCCTGTTCCTGCCCACGGACTTTCAGATTGTGCTGGCGGTCTACTATGTGCTGACCCTGGCCTATAGTTTCAAGTTAAAGCGTTTAGTGATGGTGGATGTTGTTACATTGGCGTCACTGTACACGGTCAGGATTGTTGCTGGCGCGGCGGCTATCGGTGTTTTCCTCTCCTTCTGGCTATTGTCCTTTTCCATATTCGTTTTTCTAAGTCTGGCTATTATCAAACGGTATACTGAGTTGATGAAACTTAAGTCCGCCAGTGCAACCAAGGCACTGGGCCGGGGTTATCAGGTGGAGGATCTGGAGCTCTTGTCTTCTCTGGGAGGGGCCAGCGGATACATTTCAGTTTTGGTACTTGCGTTGTACATCAATAGTCCCGAAGTAAAAGGCATGTACACTGATCCGGTTCTCATGTGGCCCGCTTGTTTGATTATGTTGTATTGGGTGAGTCGTATCTGGATTATTGCTCATCGCGGCAACATGGATGATGATCCCATCGTTTTTGCGTTAAAAGACAAGGCCAGCGTGATATGTGGAATATTGATTGCCGGATTTATGGTGTTGGCGGTGTAGTGTATGACTAAACCTTACGTATCCTGGGGCAGATACCCCTATCAGCAACAAATGGGTCAAGACTTGCACTGGATGCCTGATACCTTGCCTGCAACAGAAACACCGTTTCTGCCACAGGGCAATGCGCGCAGCTACGGTGATAGTTGCATGCTGCAAGAGGGCACTGTGCTTTCTACCCGGTTTATGAGGCGCTTTATCAGCTTTGATACGGAATCCGGGGTGATGCGCTGCGAGTCTGGCACTACATTAGCGGATATCCTTGCCGTGGCGGAGCCACAGGGCTGGTTTTTACCGGTAACACCAGGTACCAAATTTGCTACCGTTGGCGGCTCCATCGCCAATGATGTTCATGGCAAGAACCATCATGTGGCGGGAACCTTTGGCTCCCATGTGATTCAGTTTGAGCTGTTGCGCAGCGACGGTTCAAGGCGGGTCTGTTCCCGCACTGAAAACGCTGACTGGTATGCTGCCACTATTGGCGGACTGGGCGTGACCGGGTTTATTACCTGGGCGGAACTGCAGCTGAAAAAAGTGGCCAATTCCGCTATCAATGCTGAGAACATCAAGTATGAAAACCTTGCCGAATTCTTCCGGCTCTCCGAGGAATCGGAACAGGATTATGAATACACGGTAGCCTGGGTTGATTGCCTGGCCGCTGGCAACAAGCTTGGTCGTGGCCATTTTACCCGGGGTAATCATGCCCGTCCGGTTCAGCCCAGGCCGCCGCGGCCGGGTACGCAACTGAGCATGCCGGTGGATCCGCCGGTATCCCTGGTGAACAGCCTGTCTTTGAAAGCGTTTAACTGGCTCTATTATAATCGTCAATTGGACAAAGTTTCCTATCAGACGATGCACTATGATCCGTTTTTCTACCCTCTGGATCACATTCATAATTGGAATCGAATGTACGGTCCAAAAGGTTTCCTGCAATACCAGTGTGTGATTCCCATGGAAAACAGTGAAGCCGCCATAACAGAGCTTCTACAGCGCATCGGCAGAGCCAATTACGGATCTTTTCTTGCAGTATTGAAAGTATTCGGTGATGTTCCAACGCCGGCACTGCTGTCCTTTCCCAGGCCGGGCACCACCTTGGCACTGGATTTTCCCTATAAAGGCAGTCTCACCATGCACCTGTTTGATCAACTTGATGAAGTGGTGGTGCAGGCGGGCGGTGCCCTGTATCCCGCCAAGGATGCGCACATGAAAGCTGAGCACTTTCAATCGTTTTATCCGAATGCCAGCAAGTTGCAACACTTTAAAGATCCTCATATCACCTCCAGTTTCTGGCAGCGAGTAATGGAATCAACATCATGAAAAATTGGATTATTATTGGAGCGACCTCCGCCATTGCGGAGTCGGTTTGTCGGCTTTGGGCGGTTCGTGGTTACAGCCTGTTTCTGGTGGCTCGAAATCAGAGCAAGCTGGACACTTTAGCAAATGATTATCAAGTAAGAGGAGCCGCCAAGGTTCATACTCATTTGCTGGATGTAAACGCTACGGATTCACATCAGCCCTGTTGGGATGCCGCACTGGACGCCATGGGCAGGATAGATGGCATCCTGATTGCCCATGGTACCTTGCCCGACCAGAAAGCATGTGAAGCATCCTATGAAACCGCGTTGGCTGAAATCAATACCAATGCGCTAAGCGTGATCTCACTTTGCACGCTTGCAGCCAATGAATTTGAGAAGCAGGGGACGGGGAATATAGCGGTTATTTCCTCAGTGGCGGGGGATCGGGGGCGACAGTCCAACTATGTTTATGGCGCGGCCAAGGGAATGGTAACCCTGTTTCTACAGGGGTTGCGTAACCGGTTGTTCGCATCCGGGGTTCACGTGCTGACCGTGAAACCCGGATTTGTCGACACGCCGATGACCACGGAATTTGATAAGGGTGGACCGCTTTGGGCAACGCCGGACCAGGTGGCTGCCGGTATTGTCAGTGCCATCGATAAGAAACGTAATGAAGTCTACTTACCCTGGTTTTGGTGGGGGATTATGATGATCATCAAAAACATCCCTGAATTCGTCTTCAAGCGATTGAGTCTGTAAATGCGTTTTATTCCCCTGTTATGCGTTCTTTTACCGGCATTGACCGCCTGCTACTCGGGTGAGAGCGACTCTTTACGAGCCCCTGTTTCCAACGAAGGTGTGTCGGTCACGATACAGGCAAACCTGCCGGCGGGCTTACTCCAGGCCAACGTGGCTGCCTCCTATTTTCAGGATGGTCGCAAAGCGGCGCTTGTTGCTGGTGATATCATCGTTGCCAAGAGTGATACCGATTCCGCAATTTTACGTTCATTGCAGAATCTGAGTGGGGATTACTCCACAGTTGTGGATTTGTCAGACGCCACGGCGGGGATTGAGTTTGCTGTGGATTTTGATCCGGTCGCCGCGCGAGCTGATCGTTGGTATCCGGTTGATGAGCTGCTGGTGGACCCGGGCCCCGGGGAGTTGGTGGGTTACCGCACGCAAGTTGCGTTTCCGGAGGCCATTGTGTTGAGTTCGCCGTTATCAAACGAGATCTATACAACGCGAAGTCAGGAGATTGTGCTCAGTTGGACGACTTCACCCGATACTGAGCAAACCCGGTTTACCAGTGTGCAGACCTGTTTCTCGGGCTCCCGCGAGGTGCAATGGGGAACATCCGACATTCTATCCAGTGCGGATCCGGGTTCCCATACGGTATCTGTTGGTGAATTAATACCGTCCACCAATTTTGTTAACCAAGTCACCAATACGCTCAGCGCTCTCAGCGTTATTATCGTAGGCTCTATACTGGAGACCTATTCATTCGGATTGATTGGGCGCCAGGATATAAAAATTGAAACTTTCGACTTGGAATATTGCACCCTGTCATTAACCGTGTTCCGCGAAGTCGGGAACGATCTGGGTGCGGATATCAGCGGCGGATTCGCCATTGGCAGCACCAGTGACACCGTAACAGTGGAGTATCGGCCTTGAAGTCTTTATTGCTCCCATGGTTGTTGGTGATGGTTTTGGGTATGTACTCTGCGGTGGGTCACGCAGACACCGGTTCAGCTGAATCCCGGCAAGTTTACCTGTTGCTCAGCTATGATTGGTTGGATGTGGCAGACGCAGACTTTGATAATTCATTGTCGGCGGAAGCGGGAGTGCTATGGCCTCTGCAGCAGCGTTTTTACCTGGAAGCAGCGGTTACCGGAATCAATGATGCATCCACTCCCACACAGGAGGATAATACCGGCTCTTACCAACTCACCTTAGACAGTGTGGAGTTGCTGGCGGGTATTCATTACCAAACCGAAACTGATTGGATGGACTCATTGGTATTGTTTGGTCGCGGTGGGCTGCTTGCCTATCGTATGGAGATAACCCTCGACGAGGCATTCTATGGCCTTAAACCATCCGGTAGCGACACTGCTTCCGATTCCGGTTGGGGATTTTATGTCGGTGCGGGTGTGCTTTGGGATCTGAAGAACCGGTGGCTGCTGCGTTCCGAGTTTACCTACAAACAACGTTCGGATTTTCTTGATGACAGCAGCAAGCCTTTCGATGTGCGAAGTACCGGTATCAATATTGGCATAGCGAGAACATTCTAGAGCAATAAAAAAGCCCCGCAGAACGGGGCTTTTTTATTGGCTTCTGATCTTAGGCGTCCTGGGCCACCTGGATCTTCACTTTGTCAGCCACTTCCTGATACTCAGGCATCTTATCAAAGTTCATGTAGCGATAGATGTCAGCAGCCATGCTGTCAATATCTTGCGCGTATGTCATGTACTCTTCTGCGCTAGGCAGTTTACCCAGAACCGCAGCCACCGACGCCAATTCAGCAGACCCCAGATACACATTCGCTCCCTGGCCCAAACGGTTGGGGAAGTTGCGGGTAGAGGTGGAAACCACTGTGGATCCAGGTGCGACGCGAGCCTGGTTACCCATACACAGAGAACAACCGGGCATCTCAGTGCGGGCACCGGCGCGGCCGTAAATGTTGTAGTAACCTTCTTCCATTAATTGGTGCTCGTCCATCTTGGTGGGTGGTGCCAGCCACAGGCGTGTGCTCAGGGAACCACCGGGCACTTTATCCAACAGCTTACCGGCTGCACGGAAGTGGCCGATATTGGTCATGCAGGAGCCAATGAAAACCTCATCGATTTTGTCACCGGCCACATCAGACAGGGTTTTGGCATCGTCTGGGTCATTGGGGCAGCACAGGATGGGCTCTTTGATCTCATCCATATTGATTTCGATAACTTCGGTGTACTCGGCGTCCGCATCGGCACGCATCAGAGATGGATTGGCGAGCCATTCTTCCATGGCGGTGATGCGGCGTTCCAGAGTGCGAGCAGCACCATAGCCGTTGGCAATCATCCACTTCAGCAGCGTGATATTGGATTTCAGGTACTCAGCAACGGATTCTTCAGACAGGGTAATGGTGCAACCTGCTGCTGAACGTTCCGCGGATGCATCGGACAGTTCGAAAGCCTGTTCTACGGTGAGATCTTCCAGCCCTTCAATTTCCAGCACCCGGCCGGAGAAGATGTTCTTTTTGCCTTTTTTCTCAACGGTCAGAAAACCGGATTTGATGGCGTACAGCGGAATAGCGTGTACCAGGTCGCGCAGAGTGATTCCGGGTTGACGCTTACCGGTGAATTTGACCAATACCGATTCGGGCATATCCAGAGGCATGACGCCGGTGGCTGCGGCAAACGCGACCAAGCCCGAGCCAGCCGGGAAGGAAATGCCAATGGGGAATCGTGTGTGGGAATCACCACCGGTGCCCACCGTGTCCGGCAGCAACATACGGTTCAGCCAGCTGTGGATAATACCGTCACCAGGGCGCAGGGATACGCCGCCGCGATTCATAATAAAGTCGGGCAGGCTGTGCTGCATTTCCACATCCACAGGTTTGGGGTAGGCCGCTGTGTGGCAGAAGGACTGCATGGTAAGATCGGCTGAGAAACCCAGGCACGCAAGATCCTTCAGTTCATCACGGGTCATCGGCCCGGTGGTGTCCTGCGAGCCCACTGTGGTCATTCTGGGTTCGCAGTATTGGCCGGGGCGAACACCTTCAACGCCACAGGCTTTTCCGACCATTTTCTGCGCCAGAGTGAAGCCCTTATCCGAAGCGGCAACATCAACAGGGGAACGGAACAGGTCGGATGCACCCAATCCCAGTGCTTCCCGGGCCCGGTTGGTCAGGCCACGGCCGATGATCATATTGATACGGCCACCGGCGCGAACCTCATCGATCAGAACGTCGGACTTCAACTGGAATTCTGAAATCACTTCATCGGAGTCGTGCTTTGTGATTTTGCCTTCATAGGGATAGATGTCCACCACATCGCCCATGTTCAGATCGGATACATCCGCTTCGAAGGGCAGGGCGCCGGCATCTTCCATGGTATTGAAGAAAATCGGTGCGATTTTGCTGCCGATACAGATACCGCCTTGTCGCTTGTTGGGAATATACGGAATGTCATCACCGGTAAACCACAGCACCGAGTTGGTGGCGGACTTACGGGATGATCCGGTACCCACAACGTCGCCCACATAGGCAACGGTATGGCCTTTGGCTTTAAGGGCTTCAATCTGGCTGATGGGGCCGATTTCACCGGGCTTCTCCGGGGTGATGCCTTCCCGTTCGTTTTTCAGCATGGCGTTGGCGTGCAACGGGATGTCCGGTCGCGACCATGCATCCTGGGCTGGGGACAGGTCATCGGTATTGGTTTCACCGGTCACCTTGAACACCGTGATGGTGATTTTTTGCGGCAGTTCAGGCTTGCTGGTGAACCACTCACCATCAGCCCAGGATTGCAGAACTTTCTTGGCATTCTCACTGTTCTTGGACTTTTCGACCACATCGTGGAATGCGTCGAATACCAGGAGGGTTTTACTCAGGCCGGCAACGGCCAGATCGCCCACTTCGGCATCATCCAGTAAATCAATCAATGGCTGGACGTTGTAGCCACCGAGCATGGTGCCCAGCAATTCAGTGGCTTTGCGCTTGTCAATCAGCGGAGAGGTGGCCTCACCTTTTGCGACCGCAGCCAGAAAACCTGCCTTTACGTAGGCAGCCTGATCAACACCGGCAGGAACACGATAGGTCAACAGCTCTACCAGAAAGTCTTCTTCTCCGGCGGGTGGATTCTTCAGCAACTCCACCAGATCGGCGGCTTGTTTCTCGTCCAAGGGCTTGGGTGGGATGCCTTGGGCGGCACGTTCTTCTACATGTTTGCGATAAGCTTCGAGCACGGTATGACCTCTCTACAGTGTGACTTCGATTGCGGTGGGCCGGTTTTGCCAGCCAGCGAATGCCCACCGAATGTAAGATGGGCGTGCGATACCGAAAATTTTGCGCGCGAATTATACCAAACTTCAAATCAGTTTACAGCAATCAAAACTTCAGAGCTCTTGGCAACAAACTGTCGTAACTCATTGTAATTCAGAGTTTTGATAAAAATTGATAGGTGGACCGATCGGTCATTTATACAGGCTGGGTTGTTTGTTGGGGCGTCGCTTAAAGCGCTTGTATTCCCATTGGTACTGTTTTGGGTCCCGCAGGATGATGTTCTCCACACAGCGATTCATGGCGGCAGCTGAGGTTTCGATATCGGATGTGTAGAACGCGGCATCCACCGGCTCATAGAAGACGTGAAAGGTTTTTCCATCCGGATTGCGTTGACAACCAAAACCGATGGCAACGGAGTCAGTGTCATTGCTCAGCTTACTGACCAGCTTGGGGGTCAGGGCGGTGACGCCAAAGAAAGGTACCCAAACACCGGTTTTGATCTCAGGCTCCTGGTCGGGCAGCACGCCGGTCGCCTTGCCTTGGGGAAGCGCTTTGTAAAGCGCCAATACACCGCGTCGGTCCGCAGCAACCATTTGAGTATTCTGCGACCGAGCCTTATGGATTAATTTATCCAAAGCGGCGGATTCAGCCGGCTTGTACATGGCAAGCAGATCACACTTCTTGGCCATATAGTAATTCGCCAGCTCCCAATTGCCGAAATGTGGCACGATAAACACAATACCTTTACCTGCCGCTTGGGCCTCGACCAGCAGCTGTTCGTTCTCCGCATGGGTTATGTAAGACAACATGCGATCACTGGTTTGTGACCAGGCTGCAGCCACTTCCAAAGCAGTTCGCAAGGTTTCCCGCAGGGATGCTTTGGCAAGGCTTGTTCGTTCCGCTGCGTCCATGTCTGGGAAGCAAAGCTCAAGATTTTTCAGTGTGACGTTGCGCGGGCCGGGGGCGATGTACCAGGCCAGGTAACCCAGCATGTCACCGATCAGGCCCAGGGTAGGGAGGGGAAGCTTCCCAATCAAGGTCAGGATACGAACAAAAACGGCCCCTTTTACATCATGGGTTTGTGACTTGCTGCTCACTGAGTAATGCGATCCATTCGGTAATGAAGCACATAGGATAGGATAAAAATCGATTTCAAACTATCGTGTAAGTATAATCCGCCCTTTGAAATCAGCGCAGGAACTTTGGATATGGCAGAAATGAGTGAAGTCAGAGCCTTTTTGGGGTGTTCAACACCACCGGAATGGATAGAAGCAGCACTCAGTAATCTTCCCACGCTGCTGATTGATCACGCCCATTGCGAGAAAAAAGCAGCATCCACCGCACTGAATCTTTTGTTCCGCTATGTCGACCGGCGCAATCTACTGAACAAACTGTCACAACTTGCGAGAGAGGAGTTGCTTCACTTTGAGCAAGTGCTGGAACTCATGGAAAAACATGGTGTGACCTATGATCACCTGAGCCCGGCACGTTACGCCATGGGTTTGCGCAAGCATATTCGCCAGACCGAGCCCAACAAATTGGTTGATACCTTAATCATTGGTGCCTTTATTGAAGCCCGTTCCTGTGAGCGCTTTGAAGCATTGGTACCCCATTTGCTCAAGCTGGAAGCCACGCAGGATATTGGAAAATACTACCAGTTTCTGCTCAAATCAGAGAGCCGGCATTTCGAGGACTATCTGGATCTGGCACGCGAGTATTCATCCGAGCCCATTGATGATCGTGTGAACGCCTTCAGAGAGATTGAGCGGGCGCTGATCGAAAGCGCCGATGAGGAATTCCGTTTCCACAGCGGTATACCGGCGCAGCCCTTATTGTGAAGGAAAGCTGAAGCTCTTTAACTCCAGTTGGTCTTCATCTGCAATAAGGTACCAACCTTGGCTGTGCCAATCCCCCAGCACAATGCGTTCACAGGTCCGGCCCCCCAGATCCACCACATGACGGTCAGGCCGGTGGGTGTGTCCATGCACAAACAGCGGCGTGTTATGCTGTTTGCAGGTGTTGATTACCGCGTCCTCATTGACGTCCAGGATTTCATAGGTTTTGTCTTTGGCATCTTCCTGACTTTGATGTCGGGCCTGTCGACCAAATGCAATCCGCTCTGCAATGGGCTTGGCGAGAAACACTTTTTGCCAGTCAGGGTTGCGCACCATCGTGCGAAAATCCATATACAGCCTGTCATCCGTGCAGAGGGTGTCACCGTGCATTAACAGGCAATCCTGTTCTGCAACTCTGATGATACAGGGTTCATCAATCAACTGGGCGCCGCAAGCCCGGGCATAGTCCGGCCCCAGCAGAAAATCACGATTACCGTGCATGATAAACACCCTGCAACCGGCAGTGGAAAACTGCTTCAAGCGGGTGGACACCTGGCGGGCGGTTTCGGTCAGGGCATCATCACCCAACCAGATTTCAAACAAATCACCCAGTATAAACAGTCGCTCGGCCTTGCCTTCGAACTGATCCAGAAAATAGAAGAACGCCCGGGTGATGTCCGGGCGCTGGTCTTCCAGGTGCAAGTCGGAAATAAAGAGTGTGGTCATGCTTACTGGGTAACAACTTCCGCTGTTTCGATGATAACGGGATCCATGGGTACATCCTGATGGAAGCCGTGGCGACCGGTTTTGACTTCTTTAATCTGGTTTACCACGTCCATGCCATCAACCACTTTGCCGAATACCGCATAACCCCAGCCCTGGGTGGACTCGGCGGAAAAGTTCAGAAAATCGTTGTCTTTGATATTAATGAAAAATTGAGCCGAAGCGGAATGCGGGTCCTGTGTGCGGGCCATGGCGATGGTGCCCAGGTCATTCTTCAGGCCGTTGTTCGCTTCGTTCTTGATCGGATCCTTGGTGGGTTTCTGTTGCATATCCTTATCGAAACCACCGCCCTGAATCATAAAGCCATCGATGACGCGATGAAAGACGGTGCCGTTGTAGTGGCCGTCGTTGACATAGCCCACAAAATTTTCCACGGTGACGGGGGCTTTTTCTTTATTCAGCTCAAGTTTGATGTCGCCCATGCTGGTGTGAAGAATTACCAAGATTGCTTCCATTTTTCTTTCCTGTTGATTGAGTAATGTATTTCAATTGGATTCTATTGATGCAGATCTTGCGCCGCGATCAACGTGTTTTCCAGCAGTGTTGCCACCGTCAACGGGCCCACACCACCGGGTACAGGGGTGATCCAGGCAGCACGTTCGGCGGCAGGTTTGAACTCGATATCCCCTCTGAGCTTACCATCTTCGCAGCGATTAATGCCCACATCGATCACAATGGCGCCGGGTTTGACCCAGTCGCCGGGAATAAATTCAGGTTTGCCCACCGCCACCACCAGCAGATCCGCCCGTGCCACATGATCCTTCAGGTTTCGGGTGAAACGGTGGCAGGAGGTTACCGTGCACCCGGCCAGCAGCAGTTCCAGCGCCATAGGGCGGCCCACAATATTGGATGCACCCACGATTACCGCTTCCAGGCCGTGCAGTGGAACAGCGGTGGATTCAATCAGGCGCATGATACCCTTGGGTGTGCAGGGGCGTAGTAAGGGGATGCGTTGTGCAAGGCGACCCATATTGTAAGGGTGGAAACCGTCCACATCCTTGTCGGGGCGAATCGCATTGATGATCTCTTTATCATCCAGGTGGGCGGGCAGGGGGAGCTGTACCAGTATGCCATCGATTTCCGGATCCTGGTTCAGTGTCTGCACCAGATCATTCAGGGTTTGCTGGGTGGTATCCGCCGGCAAATCGAACGACTTGGAGACAAAGCCCACTTCCTCACAGGATTGACGCTTTTTGTTCACATAAACAGAGGAGGCCGGATCACTGCCCACCAGAATTACCGCCAGACCAGGAGCCCGCTTACCTTCCTGCTGGCGCTTTTCAACAGCGTGCTTGATGTCGGCTTTCAAATTGGCGGCAATGGCAGTGCCATTGATGATGTGTGCAGTCATAGGTTTGGTTCGGAATCCAGGCAAAATTGGGTTCAAATTCGGGGGTCAGTTTTCAGGCGCGGTATTGTCTCATTATAGTGGCAATGGGGTAAAGATCTGCCATCAAGGGTTTGATCTCATTGAAATTTATGAAAGTGTTTGACGCAAGCACACGGGATGTATATTATGCGGCCCTCTTCATCGGAGTGGTGGAGATTCGGGGCATAGCGCAGTCTGGTAGCGCGCCTGCTTTGGGAGCAGGATGTCGGGGGTTCGAATCCCTCTGCCCCGACCATAAAGTTCAAGCAATACAGATGATTAGCAGTGTACTCGGGTTAATGCGCTCGTAGCTCAACCGGATAGAGCATCGGCCTTCTAAGCCGGCGGTTGCAGGTTCGAGTCCTGCCGGGCGCGCCAGCCTCTTCATCTGGAACATCAAAACCGGTAAAGTAGCCGAGTTTGGTAAAACGTTTTGCTGGTGGGCGTAGCTCAGTTGGTAGAGCCCCGGATTGTGATTCCGGTCGTCGTGGGTTCGAGCCCCATCGTCCACCCCATTTTCCCACGTCCTGCGCGGCAGGGTGTTTAGGGGCAAAAATCGAGACCGGTAATGTCCCGCGGATATTGCCGGTTTCTTGTTTTAAGAGTAGATAACCGAAAGGTGACTTAATTATGCAAGTTTCCGTGGAAACCACTTCTGGACTCGGCCGCCGCCTGACTGTTGGCGTACCCGCTGACACCATTGATACTGCCGTTGATCAAAAACTGAAGGATGCCGCCAAGCAGGTGCGAATTGATGGTTTCCGTCCTGGAAAAGTGCCTCTGAAAGAGGTGCGTCGTCGCTTTGGCAAATCCATTCGCGAAGAAGTCATCGGCGAAGTGGTCAGCAACTCGTTCTATGACGCCGTCACCAAAGAATCCCTGAGCCCCGCTGGCTACCCTTCCATCGAAAGAACCAAAGACCAGCCCGGTCAGGATCTGGAGTTTGTGGCAACTTTCGAGGTTTATCCCGAGGTCACCGTGCAGGGGCTGGACAACATCTCTGTGGTGCGTCCGGTTGCTGAAATCAATGAAACCGACATTGATAATATGATCGAGCGCTTGCGGGAGCAAAGAGCAGCCTTTGAAGAAGTCGATCGTGCGGCAGAGCAGGGTGATCAGGTTAATATTAATTTTCTCGGCACCAAAGACGGTGAAGCGTTCGAAGGCGGCACTGCTGACGGACAGAATCTGGTGCTGGGTTCCGGCCAGATGATTCCCGGTTTTGAAGACGGCATCATTGGCATGTCCAAGGGTGAAGAAAAGGTGATCGACGTTACCTTCCCGGAAGACTACCACTCTGAAGAACTGAAAGGGCAAGCCGTTCAGTTCAAGATCACCGTGAACAAGGTGGAATCTAAGACGCTGCCTGAGGTTAATGAAGAGTTCATCAAGAACTTTACCCAGAAAGCAGAAACCAGTATGGATGAGTTTCGCGCCGAAATTCGCAACAACATGGAGCGTGAACTGAAGAACGCCATCAAGAACCGCGTTAAGAAAGAGGTTATGGATGGCGTGCTGGAGAACAACGATGTTGAAGTGCCCAAGGCACTGATTGATTCTGAAATTGATCGTCAGCGTCAGCAGATGATGCAGCAATTCGGTGGCGGCCAGAACTTCGACATGAATATGCTGCCGGCTGAGCTGTTTGAAGGCCAGGCTACCCGAGCCGTTAAGCTGGCGCTGGTGTTGGGTGAGCTGATCAAAGAAAAAGAGGTGAAAGCCGATGCCGAGCGTGTGCGCAGCACCATCGAGGAAATGGCCCAGCCCTATGAGAACCCGGAGCAGGTGGTCTCCTGGTACTATGAGAATCAGCAAATGCTGCAACAGGTTGAAGCCATGGTGCTGGAAGATCAGGTGGTTGACCTGATTCTGGAGCAGGCCACGGTGGCCGAGCAGGAAATGAGTTATGAAGAAGCGGTTAAACAACCTCAGAATGAAGCTGAGTAATTTTTAATCGAAACATAAAACGCGGCCTTCGGCCGCGTTTTTTTTTGTCCAAAGCATGTGATCCTTTTGATATTGGCGCTATAGTAAATAAAAGCGAGCCAAGGTATTGAAATGCTTTATAAAGGCCGCATCTACATGAAGATGCGGGGCTTTTATTACAAGACCATCAACAATGTTTGAATTGTAAGGATCATCACATGTCTCACCGCTATGAAGAGTTGATAGACCGTAACCCCATTTTGAATACCGGCCTTGTGCCCATGGTTATCGAGCAGACTGCCCGGGGGGAGCGTTCCTTCGACATCTACTCCCGCCTGCTGAAAGAGCGCGTGATATTCATGGTGGGCCAGGTGGAAGACCATATGGCCAATCTGATCGTGGCCCAACTTCTGTTTCTGGAATCGGAAAACCCCGACAAGGACATCCACTTCTACATTAACTCACCGGGTGGTTCGGTGACTGCCGGCATGGCGATATACGACACCATGCAGTTCATCAAACCCGATGTATCCACCATGTGTGTGGGTCAGGCTTGTTCAATGGGCTCGCTGCTGCTCACGGCAGGCGCCAATGGCAAGCGTTACTGCCTGCCCAATTCCCGCGTTATGATTCACCAGCCTCTGGGCGGTTTTCAGGGGCAGGCCTCTGATATTGAGATCCACGCCAGAGAAATCATACAGATGAAAAAGCGCCTTAACGAAATTCTGGCCAGCCATACCGGGCAGCCCATTGAGAAGATTGAACTGGACACAGACCGGGATAACTTCATGAGCGCTTATGATGCAAAAGAATATGGTTTGGTTGATCAGGTGCTTGAGAAGCGATAGCTTATAAATCAATGAGTTATCGTTGCTATTTAGACTAAATGTGAAAAAGGCGGGAATCCCGGACTTGCAAAAACCGGGTTTTCGCTGCATCTTTCTATATGTGAAAGATGCAGGTCCGATGAGGTAAGTAAATGACTGACGAAAGAGACGGCAAAGGCGAGGACAGCGGAAAGCTCCTGTATTGCTCTTTTTGTGGCAAAAGCCAACACGAAGTGCGCAAGCTGATAGCCGGACCCTCTGTATTTATCTGCGACGAATGCGTTGATCTATGCAACGACATCATTCGGGAAGAAGTGCAGGAAGAAAGCAGCGACAGCACATCTGACAAGTTGCCAACGCCGTCCGAAATCAAAAACATCCTGGATGATTATGTTATTGGTCAGTCACGGGCGAAAAAGGTACTATCAGTTGCTGTTTATAACCACTACAAGCGCCTGCGGTCAGGATCTGCGAAATCTGCGAAGGGAAACAATGCCGAAGTAGAGTTGGGTAAGAGTAACATCCTGCTGATCGGCCCCACCGGCAGCGGGAAAACGTTGCTGGCCGAAACCCTTGCCCGCTTGCTTAATGTCCCATTCACGATTGCTGACGCGACCACATTAACCGAAGCCGGTTATGTGGGCGAGGATGTGGAAAACATTATTCAGAAGCTGCTGCAGAAATGTGACTACGATGTGGAAAAAGCACAAATGGGCATTGTCTACATCGATGAAATCGATAAGATTTCCCGTAAGTCCGACAACCCCTCCATTACCCGCGATGTTTCTGGCGAGGGCGTGCAGCAGGCACTGTTGAAGTTGATCGAAGGGACAGTAGCCTCGGTACCGCCGCAGGGTGGTCGCAAGCATCCGCAGCAGGAGTTCCTGCAGGTGGACACGTCCAATATTCTGTTTATCTGTGGCGGCGCCTTCGCCGGATTGGATAAAGTAATCAGTGATCGGTCGGAAAAGAGCGGAATTGGTTTCTCGGCCACCGTGAAAAGTAAGGATGATAAACGTACTGTGGGCGAGATGCTGAAAGTAGTTGAGCCTGAGGATCTGGTGAGGTATGGCTTGATTCCAGAGTTTGTTGGCCGTCTACCGGTGATTGCCACCCTGGAAGAGCTGGATGAGGAAGCCCTGGTACAGATTCTGACTGAGCCCAAGAACTCACTGACCAAACAATACAGTAAATTGTTTGAGTTGGATGATGTTGACCTCGATTTTCGTGAAGATGCGCTGGTGGCGGTTGCCAAGAAAGCCATGGAGCGTAAAACCGGTGCCCGGGGCTTGCGCTCCATTCTCGAGTCGGTATTGCTGGACACCATGTACGATGTACCGTCCATGAAAAACCTGGTGAAAGTCGTCATTGACGGTGCTGTTATCAAGGGCGAATCTGAGCCGCTCATGATCTATGAGAATAACGATCAGGCCAGAGCCGTCCCTGACGATTAAAACGCAACTGATCGAGTTAAAAAGGGGCCGTAAGGCCCCTTTTTATTCAGCACAAGACGATAAGCCCTTGATAAACAGATCTGATGCCCCCATTGTATTTGAATACGAACTGTGGTCGGCACGATAATTGAATCAAGCATGATCAAACCCTATTCTGCAGCAGGTACCGTCAATGGCATTTCCCAGCGAATCTAAGCAATTTCCCCTCCTGGCGCTTCGGGACGTAGTGGTCTATCCGCACATGGTTATCCCTTTGTTTGTGGGCCGTGAAAAATCGATTAAGGCGCTGGAAGAGGCCATGGAGACGGACAAGCAAATTGTGCTTGTGGCACAGGTGAATGCTTCGGACGATGATCCGGCGCCCAGTGACCTGTATCAGGTGGGAACCATCGCCACCATTCTCCAGTTACTGAAATTACCTGATGGCACTGTCAAGGTGCTGGTTGAAGGCGCTAACCGTGCGTTCACTAAAAACGTCATTCTTGATAATGGCTATCTCAAGGCTGAAGTACGGGAAACACCATTATCCAGTGTTGATGAGCGGGAAGGTGAAGTGCTGGCCCGTTCGCTTCTTTCTCAGTTTGAGCAGTACGTAAAACTGAGCAAGAAAGTTGCCTCTGAGATTCTCACGTCGGTCAGTAATATTGAAGAGCCTGGCCGCTTATCCGATACCATCGCCGCCCATTTGGCGCTGAAGATTCAAGACAAGCAACGTATTCTCGAAATATTCGACATCCGTGAGCGAATTGATCATCTGATGGCGCTGATGGAAGGTGAGATTGATCTACTGCAGGTCGAAAAAAGAATTCGCGGCCGTGTTAAAAAGCAGATGGAAAAGAGCCAGCGTGAGTACTACCTGAACGAACAGATGAAAGCAATCCAGAAAGAGCTTGGTGATCTGGAAGAGGGTGGTAATGAGCTTGAGGAATTTGAAAAGAAAATTGAATCCTCGGGTATGACCAAGGAAGCCAAAGAAAAAACCAAGGCTGAACTGAATAAACTGAAGATGATGTCACCCATGTCGGCGGAAGCGACGGTGGTGCGCAGCTATCTGGATTGGATGGTGAACTTGCCCTGGAAGAAAAAGAGCAAGGTTCGTCACGATCTGAAGAAAGCCAAAGAGATCCTGGATCAGGATCATTATGGTCTGGATGAAGTCAAAGAACGGATTCTTGAGTATCTTGCGGTGCAAGCGCGGGTCAATAAAATCCGCGGCCCTGTATTATGCCTGGTTGGTCCTCCCGGTGTGGGTAAGACCTCTCTGGGCCAGTCCATCGCCAAAGCCACCAACCGGAAATTTGTGCGCATGGCGTTGGGTGGTGTTCGTGACGAAGCTGAAATTCGGGGCCACCGCCGTACTTATATCGGTTCCATGCCCGG
This sequence comes from Gammaproteobacteria bacterium UBA7310, assembly GCA_002471665.1. Taxonomy (GTDB): domain Bacteria; phylum Pseudomonadota; class Gammaproteobacteria; order Pseudomonadales; family Ketobacteraceae; genus Ketobacter. Next base: position 52,134 of record DKQK01000069.1, on the reverse strand, counting down.
CAAGCTGGTGCAGAAGATCTCTAAAGTGGGTGTTAAAAATCCACTGTTCCTGCTCGATGAGATCGACAAAATGGGTGTGGATATGCGCGGCGATCCCGCTTCGGCACTGCTTGAAGTGCTGGACCCGGAGCAAAACAATACATTTAACGATCACTACCTTGAGGTGGATTACGATCTTTCCGACGTATTGTTTATCTGTACATCAAATTCAATGAACATCCCGGCACCTTTGCTGGATCGTATGGAAGTAATCCGCATTCCGGGATACACCGAAGATGAAAAGCTGAACATTGCGCAAAAATACCTTGTGCCGAAACAGCGCAAGATGAATGGGTTGAAAGAAGAAGAGCTTGATATGAGCGATGATTCCATTCGTCACCTCATTCGATATTACACCCGTGAGTCCGGTGTTCGTGGGCTGGAAAGGGAAATCGCAAAAGTCTGTCGCAAGCACGTGAAAGAGAACGTTTTGAGTGCCACTTTGGAACCCATTACCATTTCTCCGGAACAGCTGGAAGAATACAGCGGTGTGCGTAAGTTCAATTACGGAAAGAAAGAAGACGAAGACCGTATCGGTCAGGTTACCGGCTTGGCCTGGACATCGGTGGGTGGAGAGCTGCTGACCATAGAAGCGGCCTCGGTGCCCGGCAAAGGGCGCCAGATTCGTACCGGATCCCTGGGTGATGTGATGCAGGAATCCATCCAGGCAGCGCTTACAGTGGTGCGCAGCCGCTCGCATCTTCTGGGCATATCGCCGGAGTTCCATGACAAGAATGACATCCACATTCACGTTCCCGAAGGGGCGACACCCAAAGATGGCCCCAGCGCCGGAATTGGAATGTGTACTGCTTTGGTGTCAGTGCTTACTAATATTCCCGTGCGATCCAATGTGGCAATGACCGGTGAAATTACATTACGGGGCCAGGTTCTGCCCATCGGCGGCTTAAAGGAAAAGCTGTTGGCGGCCCACCGGGGTGGCATAACCACCATCATTATTCCGAAAGAAAATGAGCGGGATCTCAAAGAAATTCCAGATAATATTAAAGAGGATCTCGATATTCATTGTGTTAAATGGATTGACGAAGTGCTTGAGCTGGCGTTGGTAAATATGCCGGAAGCGCTGCCCGAACCGGTTGAACTTGCGACCCGGGAAGACACAGAAGAAGACGATAACGATCGGCTGAGTACTCACTAAGCCGCGTTTGTTCAGGCTGGATTTTTTTCCAGCCTGAACACTTCATCCCTTGACGTGGTTATTAACTCACTATCTTTCCCAAAAAAATAAGATAAGAATGCCGGAAAAATGACTTGAAAAAAATTATTTCTCTGCAGCGAGAGAGGCGCGCTTGACAGCCCTTTTTAGCAGTTGGTATAAAGTTGCTCCGCCACAAGAGACGGGGCCTCAGACGGTCCTAAGGCCGAACGTTTTCACCAAAATAGAGCCAAGATTCTTGGTCAAATCCGCAGACATTATTCTTTTAAAAGGGGAGTCTTGTGAACAAATCTGAATTGATCGACGCTATTGCCGCTTCTGCCGATATTCCTAAAGCTCAAGCTGGTCGTGCACTGGACGCTGTAATTGATACCGTAACCGGTGCGCTGCAGCAAAATGATCAGGTAGTTCTTGTTGGTTTCGGCACCTTTGCCGTTAAAGACCGAGCTGCACGCAGTGGACGTAATCCTCAGACTGGTCAGCCGATTGAAATTCCAGCGGCAAAAATTCCTACTTTCAAACCAGGTAAAGCGCTCAAGGATGCTGTCAACGGCTGATGAGCGTGTCCGGCTGTTGGAAAAGTAGTCAGGAAGAATCACAATAACAACGATTAAATGGACCAGGCAAGGTCACCCAGAGCATTTCAGTTTGGCTAATTTTTACGCTAAATTATTTAATTGTTTACAGGTCAATGGAGCGGTAGTTCAGTTGGTTA
>DKQK01000069.1:0-49836 GCA_002471665.1 Gammaproteobacteria bacterium UBA7310 | reverse complement strand
CGAGTCCCGTCCGCTCCGCCATTATCAAAGTAGTCCTTTTTCTGTGGTTGTTGCCTGAAGTTAAGATTGAAGAGAAGCGCATCTATGATACGCTTCTCTTTTTATTTTCAGGGAACCCCTTTTGGAGCTAAAAGATCATGCAGCAGTTTCGTAATTTGCTGAAAGGATGGTTGGGTAAGCTTTTGCTTGTCATCTTCATCCTGCCATTCGCATTCTTCGGAATAGAAGGCATTTTCAATTCCAGCGGCAGCCAGGATGTGGCGTTTACAGTCAATGGGGTGGAAATATCCAAAATCGAAGTGAATCGGGGCATTGAGAATCAACGTCGTAACCTGAAACAACAGATGGGCGGCAACATTGATGACTCTTTCCTGACCGATGACATGTTGCGTCCGCGCGTCGTGGAAGGCCTGATTCAGAAAGAACTCATTCGTCAGGCGTCAGAGAAGGAAGGCCTGGCGGTATCCAGCAATCTGGTGAAATCCTACGTGCGCTCATTGCCCCAGTTCCAGGATGAGTCGGGTGAATTCTCCAACGACAAATTGGAAACTCTGCTGGTGCAGGCCAACTTCAGCAAGGCACGGCTCTTTGATGCTGTGCAGGAAAGCATGGTATTGGAGCAATTGCAGTCTGGGATCGGCAAAACCGCTTTCATTACCAAGCCTGAATTGGAACATGTGGTTAAGCTCAATGACCAGAAACGGGTTGTCAGTTTCTCCACGTTAAAAGCGGCCCCGTTGAAAGACAGTATTGAGTTAACAGAAGAGGAAATCGAAGACTATTATCAGGCCAATCAACGGCAATATCGCACGGAAGAAAAGGTTATGGTTCATTACGTGACTATAGGTCTGGATGACTTTGCTGCTGATATTAAGGTGGAAGAGGCAGACATTGTGTCTGCCTATGATGAATATGTGAAGTCACTGGATGCCCAGGAACGGCGCAGGGCATCTCATGTTCTGGTGGAGATTAATGATGATCGCTCAGAGCAGGAAGCGCTGGAACGCATAACCGAAGTGCAGGAAAAATTGCAGGCCGGGGAGTCATTCGAGGCACTGGCAAACGAATACTCTGATGATATCGCAACAGCCCCTGCAGGCGGTGATTTGGATTTTGCCGGTCGGGGCCTTTACGACGGTGCCTTCGAAGATGCTCTGTTTGCACTCCAGTCAGAAGGTGATACGTCAGATATCGTGAAGACTGAGTTCGGTTACCACCTCATCAAGTTAACCGGAATAGAAAAACCCGAGGCAGTGCCTTTCGATGAAAAGAAAGCGGAACTGGTAGCAGAGTTAAAGCAGGACCTGGCGCGGGAGAAGCTTGATGTGGCAATCGATGATATTAGCCGAAAAGCCTATGAATCAGGTGATCTGCAGATTATTTCAGAAGACTACGAATCGCCTGTTGAGACCACAGACTTTTTCACTGCCCGTGGTGGATCCGGGGTGGCGGCTGACAGTGACTTTATCGCAGCAGCTTTCTCGGATACGGTGTTGAACGAAGGTCACAACAGTGAAGTTGTTGAGCTGCCGGACAATAAAGTGGCAGTACTACGTCTGGCTGAGCATCAGCCGGCCCGTGACCAATCTCTGGAAGAGGTGCGTGCCCAGGTCAGTTCCGCGTTGCTGCAACAGAAAATGCGTCAGCTCGCTCAGGACAAAGCCGAACAGATAGTTGAGAAGCTGAAGGCCGGCTCAGAGCTTGCTGCAATTGCAGAGGAGTTTGATCTGGAGTGGAAGGAAAACGTCGAGATTACACGGCAGAGTGGAGATGTGTCGCGTTCCGTAATTTCCACAGCCTATGAGATGCCAAAGCCAACGGAATCAACCATCAGCGCGAAGAAGGTTTCGCTTCCCAGTGGGGACCAGGAAATTGTAGTGCTGAATAAAGTAATTGAAGGTGAGTTTGATCTAAGCGAAACTGAAATTATGCAGGCGAAATCATCCGCTTCACAGCAGTTTGGAAATCAGGATTTCAATAATTACGTTGCTTCGTTAAAAGACAGCGCAGAGATAGAAATGCGCTAGTGACCTCAGATATGACTGAATAGAAAAGCCGGCACTACGCCGGCTTTTCTATATGGCAAACGCCGACTCCAGCAGTTCCACTGTATATGGGTGTTGCGGCGCCTCAAATACAGATTTCGCGGGTCCATACTCAAGAGCCTTGCCCTCTTTTAGCACCAAAACATCGTGGGCTATGGTCTTAACGACCTTTAAATCGTGGCTGATGAAAATATAGGAAAACCCATGCTTGTCCTGCAAGGAGCGTAATAGATCCATGAGTTGCGCCTGAATTGATCGATCAAGGGCGGAAGTGGGCTCATCCAGCACAATGAGCTCAGGGTCAAGAATAAGGGCTCGCGCCACCGCTATTCGCTGCCGTTGACCACCTGAAAACTCATGGGGAAAACGGTGGCGCATCTCTGGGTCCAGGCCCACTTCGGCAAGCGCCTGCTTGACTCTGTCGGCCCGTTCCGCAGCGGTGCCGATATCGTGAATGACCAAACCTTCCGCGACGATTTCCTCTATGCTCATCCGCGGAGATAGGCTGCTGAAAGGATCCTGAAACACAATTTGCATCTTTTTGCGCAAAGGGCGAACCTCAGTGGAATTCAAAGGTTGCAGATCCTGATCGTTAAACAGAATTGAACCGCTGCTGCCAGTGAGTTTTAGAAGCGCCTGCACCAGCGTTGTTTTACCTGAGCCACTTTCCCCGACGATGCCAAGGGTATGCCCTCTTTTGATGGTAAAACTGATATCGTCCACAGCTTTGATGTAACCCACCGTGTGTTTGAACACGCCTTTTTTTACCGGAAACCATACCCTCAGCGAATCCACTTTCATGATCGCGGTAACGTCCTGCCGGGCGTTCACCGGTAACCCTTTGGGTTCGGCATCAAGTAATGCCCTAGTGTAAGCATGCTGTGGATTTGTAAAAAGAACTTCTGAGTCGGCCACTTCTACCAGTTTACCCCGGGTCATTACACCCACACGGTGTGCATAGCGCCGTACTACACCCAGGTCGTGGGTAATCAGCAGTACCGTCATACCCAGCTTCTGTTGCAATTCCTGCAACAGCAAAAGCACCTGCTTCTGAATGGTGACATCCAGGGCGGTGGTAGGTTCGTCGGCGATCAGAATATCCGGTTCGTTCGCCAATGCCATGGCGATCATCACACGTTGACGTTGACCACCGGACAGTTGGTGCGGGTAGGCACCCAATCGACTTGCGGGGTCTGGTATGCCCACCAAACCCAGTAGCTCAATGATTCTTGTTGTTGCCGGCTTGCCGTTGAGCCCCCGGTGAATTCGTAGAATCTCTCCGATCTGTTTCTGTACGGTGTGTAGAGGATTTAATGCTGTCAAAGGCTCCTGAAAAATCATGCCGATCCGGTTGCCTCGAATCTGCCTTAATTGAGATTCGCTTTTGTCCAGCAGATTCTCATTTTCAAATATAACGCTCCCCGAGCTGTATTCGGTGATGGATTCTGGCAGCAATTTGGTAATGGCCATGGCGGTAACTGATTTACCGGAACCGCTTTCACCAACCAGGGCAAAGGTTTCACCCTTTTTAAGGTCGAAGCTTACGTTATCGACAGCAAGATTTGATTGTTCACCCTGCCGAAAGGCTACTGATAACGACTGTACACTGAGTATGGTGTCGCTTGTCATTTTCCAATCCTGTTAATGTGCACGGGGGTCAAATGCGTCTCGAAACGCTTCACCGATAAAAACCAGCAGGGTGAGCATGATACTCAGCACAAAGAATGCGCTGATTCCCAACCAGGGTGCCTGTAAATTGGATTTCCCCTGCGACACCAGTTCGCCCAGTGAAGGGGAACCAGGAGGTAATCCGAACCCGAGAAAATCCAGTGCAGTCAATGTGGTAATGGAGCCGGTTAAAATAAAAGGCATAAAGGTGATGGTTGCAACCATGGCATTCGGCAGAATGTGCTTGTACATGATGCCGATATCGTTCAACCCCAATGCTTTAGCCGCCTTTACGTATTCCAGGTTGCGGCCGCGCAGGAACTCCGCCCTCACAACCGGAACCAACGACATCCAACTGAACAACAACATGATGCCCAGTAACCACCAGAAGTTGGGTTTAACGATGCTGGATAGGATAATGAGTAGAAACAGCGTGGGCAGGGAGGACCAGATCTCAATAAAGCGCTGGCCGAAGAGGTCGGTTTTACCGCCGTAGTATCCCTGTACTGCGCCTACCGCTATTCCAGCGACAGAGCTGAAAATAGTCAGTGCCAAACCGAATAACACGGAAATTCTGAAGCCATAAATCAACCGAGCCAATACATCCCTGCCTTGATCATCTGTGCCCAGCAGGTTTGCACGATCCGGAGGAGAGGGTGCCGGAGTCGATAAATCATAATTTATGGTGTCATAGCTAAAGCGAACAGGTGGGTAAACCATCCAGCCGTGTTCGGTGATCAGATCCACCACAAACTCGTCACGATAATCGGCTTCGGTAGGCAGATCGCCGCCAAATTCCAACTCTGAATAGGTTTTAACGATAGGAAAGTAATACTGTCCTTTGTAATTGATCAGCAAGGGTTTGTCATTGGCAATCAGCTCTGCAAACAGCGTGACAAAAAACAACAACAGAAAGAGCCAAAGCGATAGCCACCCTCGCTTGTTGGATTTGAACCGTTGGAAACGTCGCTGGTTTATAGGGGTTAAATTAAACAATGCAGCTATCCCCTGGATTCAAAATCAATTCTGGGATCAACCAGCGTGTAGGTCACATCACTGATTAGCCCCACGATCAATGAGATCAGTGTAAAGATGAAAAGCGTGCCAAAAATCACAGGGTAGTCACGGGAAAGGATGGATTCAAAACCGAGTAAACCCAACCCATCCAGTGAGAATATGACTTCAATGAGAAATGCGCCAGTGAAAAAAATGGATACCAGTGCTGCAGGTATACCGGCAATAATGATCAACATGGCGTTACGAAAAACGTGACCATACAGCACTTGTGTTTCCGTCAAACCTTTGGCTCTCGCAGTGACCACATACTGTTTGCCTATTTCATCCAGGAAAGAGTTTTTGGTCAGCATTGTCAGTGTTGCAAAACTGCCTATGACCAATGCGGTAATGGGCAAGGCAAGGTGCCAGAAATAATCCAGGATTTTTCCGGCCAACGTCAGTTCTTCAAAATTGGGTGACGTTAAACCCCGCAGCGGAAAGACGTTAAAATAACTGCCGCCGGCAAAGACCACGATTAGAAAAATAGCGAACAGAAAAGAGGGGATTGCGTTACCTATGATAACCACGGAACTGGTCCAGATATCGAAACTCTCCCCGTGTTTTATCGCTTTACGGATGCCCAGCGGGATCGATATGAGGTACACGATCAAGGTAGACCAGAATCCCAGGGAAATGGACACCGGCATTTTTTCCTTGATCAGTTCTATGACACTTTTGTCGCGAAAAAAACTGTCACCGAAATCCAGGGTAAAGTAATTTTTCACCATGATAAGAAAGCGCTCCCAGGCCGGCTTATCAAACCCATACATCTTTTCAATTTTTTCGATTAATTCCGGATCAAGGCCCTGGGAGCCCCGGTAGTTGGAATTGCTGCCGGTATTGGTACGAACTTCGCTTTGGGCTCCACCGCCGATACGGGAGGCAGCCCCGCCCTCAATGCCCTCCAGTTGTGCAATCATTTGTTCAACCGGACCGCCGGGTGCCGCCTGAATGATAACGAAGTTCAAGGTTAGAATTCCCAACAGGGTGGGCACAATCAGCAGCAATCTGCGAATTATATACGCCAGCATAAGGACTACTGATCACTCGCTTTTGGTTGCTTGGCCCACCAGGTGTAGAATCCCACATCCCCGTAGATGGGAGCAATTGCGGGTTGCTCAAACTTATTCCAATAGGCCAGGCGGTGTTTGTTGATATGCCACTGCGGTACCACGTAATGACTCCAGAGTAGGACCCGATCCAGGGCTCGACAGGCTGCCACCAGATCGTCCCGTGTTTGCGCGCTGATGATCTCTTCTATTAAAACGTCAACCACGGGATCTTTAACTCCGATCAGATTACGGCTTCCTTTATGATCGGCAAATTTGGAAAACCAGTAGTCCCGCTGCTCATTGCCAGGTGAGTTGGACTGCCCAAAACTGCCGATGATCATGTCAAATTCGAAGTCACGAACGATGCGAATATAGTTGGTTGAATCCACGAGTCGCGCGCTGGCTTCAATACCCAGTTTTTTAAGGTTTTTGACGTAGGGCAACACAATGCGTTCGAAATCTTTACTGTAGAGCAGTATCTCAAATCGAAACGGCTGACCGCTTTCGGCATGCACCAGATCTGTTCCGCGAAAGGTCCAGCCGGCGTCTTTTAACAACTTGATGGCAGCGCGAATATTCTTGCGATTATTGCCGCTGCCATCGGTTGTGGGTGAAGAATAGACTTTTGTGAATACCGCTTCAGGGATGTCTTCGCGGTAGGGGGCGAGCAAGGCCAGCTCCGCCTCCGATGGAAGGCCGGTGGCAGCCAGCTCAGAATTGGAAAAATAACTTTCTGTGCGATTGTAGGCCCCGTAAAAAAGTTGTTTGTTGGTCCACTCAAAATCGAAGGCCAAGTCCAATGCTTTTCGTACTCGTGGATCTTTGAACAGATCACGGCGAGTATTCATGACAAACGCCTGCATTCCGGTTGGGTTCTGGTGCACTATTTCCTTTTTGATAATCTCGCCGCTCTGGAACTTGTCACCATCGTATTCAGTGGCCCAGCGTTTTGACTGATTTTCTTCGCGGTAGTCATAGCGACCGCTTTTGAACGCCTCAAGCATAACGGTTTGATCACGGTAGTAATCCACATGAAGAGTATCGAAGTTATACATACCTTTCTGTACCGGGAGATCTTTTGCCCAGTAATCGGCAACACGCTGCAGTACGATTGTCTTGCCGGTTTCGAACGATTTTATACGGTAAGGGCCACTACCCAATGGTAGGTCAAGATTGGCTTCGCCAAAGTCCCGGTTCTCCCAAAAGTGTTTGGGCAGAACTTTCAATTGCCCCAGCACCAGGGGTAGCTCACGATTTTTGCCGTCACGGGCGGTGAACTTCACACGTTGGGTATCCAGCGCTTCCACTTTTACCACGTCTGCATAATAGGCACTATAAAAGGGTGAGCCTTTTTCCACCAGGGTATTAAAGGTGAACACCACGTCTTCGGCCGTAATGGGATGGCCGTCATGGAAGCGGGCAGCCGGATTGATGTGGAATATAATCCAGGATCGATCTTCCGGATATTCAACCGATTCGGCCACCAGCCCGTAGACGGTGAACGGCTCATCCCGCGCCTGCACCATAAGGGTATCGTAGGTTAATGCCACATAAGCGCTGGCATCCCCCTTGACGATGTCCGGATTAAAGGAATCGAAAGTGCCGGCCACAGCCAGCGTGGCCGTGCCGCCTTTCGGAGCCTCGGGATTGGTATACTCGAAATGGCTAAAATCTTTGGCATACTTCATGTCACCGTGCATGGCAATGCCATGACTTGAGATGATGTCGTTGGCGAGCGACACCGTCGATAAGGCTGCCATAACGGCCATTGTGACAAGTTTTTTGAGTTCAAGCATCAATGCGCTTTCCTTAACGATTTACTGAATTTTTGGTATCACGCACCCACCAGGTCTGGAAGGCCAGTGACATATCGGCCGGGTTCCGGGGTTTGGAAAAAATATTCTTGTAAGCCAATCGATGATACCCCAGATGCCAGTGTGGTATTGAGTAGTAGTTCCATAAAAGAACTCTATCCATGGCTCTGACCGCCGCCACCAGATCTGCATGAGTGTTGGCGGAGGTGATATGCTGAATCATGGCATCCACCACGGGATCCTGGATACCCGAGAGGTTTTTTGAGCCTCTCACGTTCGCCTGGCTGCTGTGAAAATAAAGCCGTTGTTCCTGACCGGGTGAGGCCGACTGCGGTAGTACGAAAACAGTCATGTCGAAGTCGAAATCATCGAGCCTCACTTTATACTGTGCGCGGTCGACAATTCTGACCGAAGTTTCGATGCCAATTTTGGCCAGGTTTTTGGAGTACGGCAGCAATACCCGCTGAAATGAGGGGCTATTGATCAGTATCTCAAATTGAAAATGCTGACCGTTTTGGCTGTTGATCAAGCGCTGATTCTGATACTCCCAACCAGCTGACCGGAGCAACTGCATGGCTAATTTCATATTTTTACGCAGTTTGCCCGGTTCATCATACACGGGGTAGGAAAACTCTTCAGTAAACAATTCCGTCGGCAATTGTTGTCGGAAAGGCTCGAGCAGGTCCCGCTCCCTTGGGGAGGGCAGGCCGCGCGCAGCCATCACCGAATTGGGAAAATGGGTCTGATTTCGGGTGTAGGCGCCACTAAAGATATTCTTATTGGTCCATTGGAAGTCGAACATGAGGGAGAGCGCCTTGCGAACCCGCACATCCTGGAATTTGGCCCGACGCATGTTGATGAAAAATGCCTGGGTACCCGATGGAATGGAGTGGGGCAGTTCAACTTTTTGGATGGTGCCGTTCTTCACATCCGGAAAGTCATAGGCAGTAGCCCAGTTCTTGGAAACGTTCTCCATCCAAAAATCAGCCGCTCCTGATTTGAAGGCCTCGAAGGCCACCGTTCGATCCCGGTAAAAGTCGTATCGCACTTCGTCAAAATTAAACATACCCTGGTATACCGGGTGCTCTTTAGCCCAAAAATCATCGACCCGTTGCAGGGTGATGTAATTGCCCAAAACAAAATCTTTCACTGTGTAAGGACCACTCAGGGGCTGCGGGGTTCCAGACGATTCACCAAATGGGTGTTGTTTCCAGTGGGCTTCCGACATGACGGGCAATTCACCCACACGGAGCAGGTTGGAACGCTCAGAGGGCCCTTTAAAGCGGAATCGAACCCGCTGGGGCGAGAGCACCTCAACCTTCTCAACTGCTAATAGATTGTTGTGAAAGGCAGGGTGTGCCTGATCTGACGTGAGCAGCTGGTAGCTGAAGGCCACATCATTGGCGGTGATCCGGGTGCCGTTATGGAAACGGGCTTTGGGGTTGATCTGAAAGATGATCCAACTGTGGTCAGGCGGATACTCCACCCATTCACATATCAGGCAATAGGCTGTCTGGGGCTCGTCGCCGGACTCCAGGTAATAGCTGGTACCCACCATGAGGGGTTCACTGAGCTCGCTGATACCATACAGGCCGGCGAAAGAGGAGGGGCTGATTCCCTTCAGTACATAGGGGTTCAGTGTGTCAAAGCTGCCTAACGCGGGCAGTGTGATCCGGCCACCTTTGGGCGCATTGGGATTGACGTAATCAAAGTGCTGAAAACCTTGCGGGTACTTGGGTTGCCCATAGAGACTGATGGCATGGGCGACGGTAACGTCGGCGGTGGCCACGGCGGGAATGGTCACCCACAGCAGGCTGGCAAAAATGACCCACAGTGGCCTTATTTGCTTTCGGTATCTGGGCTTCATAGTGGCCATGCCAGGAGGATAAGCAACTGAATTTACAGCCATAAAGACAGATAACCTATTGGTTTTATTATGGGTTTGCAGTAGATGGTGTATAACACTCAACCTTTATAACCGGATAACACAATAACTTCAAACAAAACAAGCACATCACTGTGAATGTGACTAGACTTACAAGTACGTTGGGCCTATGGATAGTGAGTTGGGATGCTGGTGGAACAAAAAAACTCCGTTGCTGATTGGGTGGAATTTCTGGGGAAAGAGCACATGCCGGCACTGGCAGAGACCGTGCAGAAGCTGAGCAAGCTCACCACTGAAGACGACTCACGGGTGTCCCAGTTGACTGAACAGATACTCAAGGACCCCAGCCTCACCTCCCGTGTCTTGCAGATCTCGAACAGCGTTGTCTATAAGGGGCTGGGAGGGAACATCAAGACCATTACCCGGGCCATCGTCATGCTTGGGTTTACCACTATTCGCGATGTCTCGCTGTCCATGCAGATTCTGGACAACATCCTAAAGCAGAATCCCTCCGAGCATCTGATGACGCAGATCGCCAATTCGTTTCATGCGGCAATGCAGGCCAGGGGCTTGCTGCGCTCCGCAAAAACCCCGGATCAGGAAGAAATCTTCATTTCCACCTTACTGCTGCATTTCGCCGAATTATCCATGCTGTCGCGGGATGATGAAGTTAGCCGCAAGCTGAATATGCTGTTGCGTGATGCTTCTGTGACCGCCAACGATGCCGCCGTTCAGGTGCTTGGCTGCAGTTTCGATCAGATATCAATAGAGCTTGCCAGGCAATGGGAATTGGGTGATGTCCTGCTGGAAGCCCTTAACCGTCCCAAGCTACCCAGCAAGCCGGCGCAGGCTGTGTTGCTGGGCGATGAACTCAGTCAGGTGGCAATGCTTGGCTGGAACGCAGAACCGGTGAAAAACGTCATCAAGAAGATCGCTAAATACCGCAATATCAGCTTCAAGGATGCCCTGGAAGAAGTAAAGCAGATGGCGGATATGGCCCAGGATCTGGCGGTACATTATGGGGCATCCAAGGTACGGCACCTGATACCCAACTCGGAAACCACCTCGGATCCACATAAGAGCAGCTCCGTGGTGGTGCCCCTGCGCAGTGAAAAAAGCCGTGTGCGTGAAACCTCACAACCGCAAGCTAACATGGCTGCCTCAGCGGAATCCAATGGCGCCGATGCAGCTGGCGAAGAAGGGCTGGAAGATCTTATCGAGATGGCACTCACCGGCACACGACAACCGGAACCACAACCTGTGCTGGACCGGGACGATACGGAAACCAAGCTTCAGGTGGGCGTCCAGGATGTGCATTTGCAGATGAACATCATGCAGCAGCTGAATAAGCTCATTGCCGATAAGAAGGTGGACGTAAACCAGATGTTGAGCCTGGTGATGGGTGGAATGTGCGATGCCCTTGGCCTGGAGCGGGTGGTGATGTCCCTGGTTTCGAAAGATAGAAAGACACTGGTGCCCAAATTTTTCAAAGGCGAGGTTGAACTGGAGTTCAAGTCACGCATGAAGATTGGTTTGATGGAAGAAAACGCCTTTTCCAACGCCATTCGACAGTCCCAGCAGTTCTGGATGGGGTCCCGCCTGATGGCCGGCCGCGCCTATCTCCATACCGAGGCGTTACAAGAGGCACTGGGGTGGCAAGAATATTTTGTTGCGCCCATTATCGTTTCCCGACGCCCCATCGGTGTGTTCTATGGCGATTGTGCAAATTCGAAGACGCCGCTAAACGACCAGCAATATGCCGGCTTCACAATGTTGTCGCAGCAAGCGGGGCTGGCTCTCACGGCCAATCAGGGCTGACGGCTCAGGGAGCGTTTGCCACATCCACATACAGGGTGAGCATATCCCCCGGCTGCAGATATTTTTTAATATCAATATCATTCCAGCGTTTTAGTTGCCCCAGGGACACATTGAACCGGTTGGCGATGCCGGCGTAGGAATCGCCGCTGCGGGCCCGGTAACGAATCTTCCGCATGCGCTGCCCTTGCATGCCCGATGTTGCCAGTTGGGGCTTGGCAGACCAGATCACCAGCGTTTTTCCGGTGGACAGTGTGTCAGTAGGCGCCATCCCGTTCCACTTTGCCAGGGTGCGGTGGTGAATATTATATTGCCTGGAAATAGACCAGAACGTTTCACCGGGTTTCACCTTGTGGAGTGTCTTTTGTTTACCTTCTACCAGGCGGTTTTGCTTGGCTTCCAGGCGCTGGTCGGCACTCAGGCTGTAGTGGTCCAGCGGTTCGGAAGATTGCGGAATCAATAACGTTTTACCCGCCCGGATCGTATTGGATTTAAGATGATTGACCTGCTTTAGTAGTTGCGGCGTGATGTTGTGCTTTTTTGAAATCGACAAAATCGAATCGCCGGATTGAATTGTGTATCGGGCCCAGGCCACCCGCTTTTCCGGCGGCAGTTTGTTCAGCTCCGCACGCATGGCGTCTGCATTTCCAACCGGTACCAGCAGTCGATGGGGCCCGGCGGGATCCGTCGCCCAGCGATTAAAAGCGGGATTCAGACGATACAACTCCTCCATGGTAATACCGGCCATGCCGGCCGCCATCGCCAGATCCAGTTGCCCGCCGATGTCGATGGCTTCAAAGAAAGGCTGATAGGGATAATCAATCAGGGTCAGGCCATACTTTTCCGGCTCAGCAAACAGCTGCGAAATAGCAATCAATTTGGGCACATAGGCACGGGTTTCCCTGGGTAGATCCAGTGACCAGAAATCCGTGGGTTTGCCTTTGCTTTTATTGCGGCGAATGGCATTGCGCACTGTGCCCGCGCCGGAATTGTAGGAAGCCAATGCCAGCATCCAGTCACCATCAAACTGGCGGTTCAGGGATTCCAGGTAATCCATGGCCGCGTTGGTGGCGGCGACTATGTCGCGGCGACCTTCATACCACCAGGTCTGGTTGAGTCCAAAGGCGCGTCCGGTGCCGGGAATGAATTGCCAGATACCCGCCGCCCGGCCATGGGAATAAGCGAACGGATCGTAGGCACTCTCCACCACGGGCAACAACGCCAGTTCACTGGGCAGGCCGCGCTTTATGGATTCCTCGATAATGTAGTAAAGATAGGGTTCGGCACGCCGGGTGACCCGGTCAATATAGGATTGGTGTTTGGCGTACCAGTCCCGTTGTGCTTTGATCCTGGGATTGTCCTCTGAAAGATCCAGTATGGTATGTTTGCGATAGATCTCCCACACCGATGGCAGCGAACTTGCCAGGTCGCCATCGGTGGCGGGGTCAGGCACCTGGTCGAACACGCCGGGTATAAAATAATCAGGTCCGCTGTAGTCGGCGGTGGGATCGCTGCTCATCAGGGGCAGATCTTCTGCCATTGGCGATGGATCAGCGCTGTAAGTCACGATTTCTGGTTGCCGGGTGCTGTTCAGGGAACAGGCACATAGCGTTAGAAGAAGACTACCGGTCATAACCAGTCTGGGGCGGAACAACGTAAACAAATTCAATACTTCAATCCTACTTTGACTACTCTCGCAGCGGAATCCAGGGTTATGAGCGCCCTTTTTACAATGTGATACTAAAACGGTGGTACCAAACAATGTGGTGCTAATCAGAAATTATCTTTCCAGTGGCGAAGTGTAGCAAAGCTCTCTACTTCGGTGGCCGGACGTTCACCGCATTTTTGCTGCAAACTTTCCAGTACCGTTGACTGCGTCACCCTTAAAAAGGGATTCACTGCCTGCTCCAGGCCAATGCTGGAGGGTAAGCTGGGCAAATTTTGATCACGCAAGGCCGCCACCTGGGCGATTCTTTCCTGTATTGCGGCGTTTTGCGGCTCAACGGCCTGGGCGAAGGCCAGGTTGGCGGTGGTATATTCGTGGGTGCAGCACACCAGCGTTTCAACAGGCAACACGGAGAGCGCCTGTAATGACTGATGCATTTGCTGGGGAGTCCCCTCAAAGAGGCGGCCACAGCCAGAGGAAAACAGGGTATCACCGCAGAACAACAGTGGCCCCAAAGGCGTGGTTTCAGCGTAGTAAGCGATGTGGCCCAGGGTATGCCCGGGCACCTCAAGAACCCGAAACACCAGGCCCCAATCCAGGTTCACCTGATCGCCTTCGGCCAATGGTTGGGAACAGCACGGAATATCCTCGCGGGCAGGGCCCCACACGGGGATACCGGGAAACACCTGTAACAAAGCCTCGATACCGGATACATGATCCCAGTGATGATGGGTAATCAAAATACCCCGTAAGGTAAGGGCACGGTCATTCAGGTAATCCAACACCGGGTCGGCCTGGCCCGGGTCCACCACATACGCCGATTGATTATCGTGTAAACACCATATGTAGTTGTCGGTAAACGCAGGTACAGGATGAAGATTCAGCATGGAATATGATAACCTGATCGAGATTATTGTGATGAGCACTATTGGACACGCCCGCTTACCATGAGTTTACCCAGACTGTTCAAACCCTTTCAACAAGTGCATGGTGCATCCGTGCATCCATTGTTGAGTGCCTGGTTTAAAACCGAATTAGGTCAGGAGCTGCTGCAGCAGGAGAGGGACATCCTGGACCGGGTGCTACCCTCCTTGTTTGGGTATCATCTGGTGCAGACCGGCATCGGTGAACCCCAGTGGCTCGCCGAGGCCTCAACCATCCACAACAAGCTGTTCGTCTGTGACCAGCCACAGCACTCCAGTCGCTACCATTGTGTGTGCAGCCATCTTGACGATCTGGCCTTGGCCACAGAGAGTATCGATGTGGCCATCCTGCATCACAGCCTGGATTTCAGCAGCGCTCCCCATCGTGCCTTACGGGAAATTTCCCGTGCCGTCATCCCCGGTGGCAAGATTGTCATCGTGGGGTTCAATCCCTGGAGTCTTTGGGGGTTGGGGCGTTTTATACTGATGCAGTCCGCCGGCATGCCCTGGAGCGGAAATTTCTTGAGTCCTTATCGTTTATCGGATTGGCTCAAGCTTCTGGATTTTCAGGTGGAGGGGTATGAAAGTACCGCCTTTGGCCTGCCCACCGCAAACCGGCGCACCCGCAATTTATTTAACTGGTTGTCGTACCTTGGCCAACGCATCTGGCAACAACGGGGTGGTGTTTACGTGATGGTGGCGGTCAAGCAGGTTTCCACCCTGACGCCCATCAAGCCCCGCTTCAAAACAGTAAAAGAAACATTGGTTAATATTCCCATCACTGGGATCGCCAAACCCTCAACCCGCAAACCGTTTAGTCCCGGAGGCGGTTCGGAGTCATAATGGATTTTGTTGAAATTTTCACCGATGGTGCCTGTAAGGGAAACCCGGGGCCAGGCGGCTGGGGTGTACTGCTGCGCTATAATGGCCACGAAAAACCGCTCAAGGGTGCGGAACCGGATACCACCAATAACCGCATGGAACTGACGGCCGCAGTGATGGCGCTGCAAAGCCTTAAGCGCCCCTGTAAGGTAAGCCTGACCACGGATTCCCAATACGTACGCAAAGGAATTACGGAGTGGATTCACGGCTGGAAAAAGAAAGGCTGGAAAAATGCCGCCAAGAAACCGGTCAAAAATGCCGACCTGTGGCAGGCGCTGGATAAGGCCAGTGAAGCCCATGAGGTGGAGTGGCATTGGGTAAAAGGGCACAGCGGCCACCGTGAAAACGAAATTGTGGACCAACTGGCCAACGATGCCATAGATGAGATGTTAGGGCGATGACATGAGACAGATTGTACTGGACACAGAAACCACCGGCCTGGAACCTGCAGAAGGGCACCGCATCATCGAAATAGGCTGTGTGGAAATGGTGAACCGCCGTCTTACGGGAAACAATTTTCATCGTTACCTGCAGCCGGACCGGGAAATTGATGACGGGGCCATTGAGGTACATGGCATTACCAACGAATTCCTGGCGGATAAACCCCGTTTCAAGGACATCGCCCGGGAGTTTCTTGACTACATCAAAGGGGCGCAATTGGTCATTCACAACGCCGCGTTCGACGTGGGCTTTATGGATCACGAATTTGGTCTGCTGAAGGCCGGTTTCGGCAAGACAGAAGACCACTGCACCGTGCTTGATACCTTGTTGATGGCCAGAAAGATGCACCCGGGGCAACGCAACAGTCTGGACGCCCTCTGTAAACGCTACGAAATCGATAATTCCCACCGGGATCTACACGGGGCATTGCTCGATGCTGAGATCCTGGCGTACGTCTATCTGGGCATGACCGGGGGCCAGACCAACCTGGTGTTGTCCAGTGGGGACGACGGCGAAGAGGGGGGGATTACCGGAGCTGCCATCAAGCGCCTTGCCGGTGAACGGCCCAGATTACGGGTACTGGCGGCCACCTCTGAGGAATTGGCGCTGCACAATGAGCGTCTAGCCAGTATCGATAAGAGCTCAGGCGGTAACTGTATCTGGCTCAAGCATTAACAAAATTCCGGTTCTGTGCAGTGGTTCCACTGTTTATCTTGTCGAGGTTTGAATTAAAAGATACAGTTTAACAATAGGTTAGGGCTGATTTCTCGTTTTAAAGCTAATGTGTACCCGTAACCTGCGGTGGGGGCTGTAGTTATCTCGTTGAAGTAAAACGGGAAAAAGAATCTATAATGATTAAACGCCCTGGATAAACATTTTTAGGTTAGGTTGAGCCGTAAACAAGCTTGACCACAATATCCGCATCCATAGAACAAGAACGGTGTCAGCATGCTAACAATTGAAGGTTCTGCTTCTCTCAATCTGGTTAAAGAGCAAATCGATGAGTCGCTCTCGATTGCAGAATCCAATCTGGAGCAATTTGTCGAAGAGCCGGAAAACGAAGCCCGCCTGAAGGCCGCCATCGAGCAATTCGCTCTGATCAAGGGGGTTTTCAAACTGATCAACCTGCCCGGTGCCTCCCTGTTGTCCGAAGAACTGGAGCAACTGGGCCACAAGATTCTTGCCCATCACGATAAAAACAACGAGAAAGAGCTTGCCGCCATCAGTAATGCGATCATGGTGCTGATCCATTACCTCGAGTACGTGGAGGTGAAGAAACAGGCTTTGCCGGTGCTGCTGATACCCACCATCAACGAAGTGCGGTTTTTCCTCAACCGCTCATTGATCACCGAGAGCGTGTTTTTCGATTTGGGTGAGAATAACCCCCCCAGGCCGCCGAAACCGGATGCGGCTACTCCGGATATCGCGCAGCTGCAGGCGTCCGGCCGCAGGTTGCGGCACATGTATCAAGTGGGTTTACTGGGCATTCTGCGCAATGAGAGCATCTCCGCAAACGCTAAGATGATGTCCAGAGCGGTGTCGCGCATTGATGCGCTGTGCGGCAACACACCCATTTCCAAGCTGTGGTGGTTAACACAGGCTGTGCTGGAAGCCATTGGGCAAGAAGCGGTGGAGTTAAACACGGCGCGTAAATCCTTGCTCGGCATGGTGGACCGCCAGATAAAAAATGTGGTGCATTTGGGGGAAGGCGCCCTCAATAAGGAACCTGCCAAACCCACCGTACAAGAGTGTGTCTACATCGCCTCGCTGGCGGGCCCGGTGGGTGAGAACCTAAAACAGGTCACCGAGTTGTTCAAACTGGAGACCGGTGGTTTGACCGATGCCAGTTTGCGGCATGAGCGCGAAATTTTACGTGGCCCCGGCGGTACAGTGATTCGCTCGGTGGCAGAAGCCCTTGCCGAAGAACTCAACCACATTAAGGATGCGCTGGATCTCGGGGCCCGCGGGGCCTCCGGTGACGACGAAGGGTTTGATGGTATCGCCGATTCCATGCGCAAGGTTGCCAATACCCTGATCATGCTTGGGTTGAGTAAAGCCGCAGGCCTGTTCAAAGAAAAGTCCGATGTGGTTCGTAACTGGTCGGCAGAAGACATCGATCCGGAGTCGGAAGAATTCAATACCGTTGCAGATGCGTTGCTGTACGTTGAAAACAGCATTGCCACCTTATCACCCCGGCGTGGCCCCGACAGCAACCTCTACAGCAGTAAGGCCGAAGAGGCTATACACGACGGGATTTCAGTTACCCAGCTGGATGACGCCCGGCGGGTAGTGGTTGGCGAGGCTCGAGCAGGATTGTCCCTGGCAAAACGGGCGATCACGTCCTTTATGGATTCCAACTGGGATGGCATGCATCTCAATAATGTACCGGTGACACTCAAATCAGTCTGGGGCGGCCTGGTCTTCCTGCAATTGCAACGGGCGGCAGCGGTGGTTAATTCCTGTGAGGCGTTTATTGAGAACAAGCTCATAAAAGATCGCTCGGAAACCCCCACGCCGGCGTTAATGGAAACCCTGGCGGATGCCATCACCAGTGTGGATTACTATCTGGAAGGCATGGAAGACGATAAACCCATTGGCGAAGGCATAATGGATGTGGCGGAAGAAAGCATGCAGGAGCTTGGTTTTCCGGTAAAAGCCGCATAACGGTAGGTGATGATGGAATTTATTCCCGGGGTAATAGCACCCGAAGATGTGCAAGGTGACCCAATCTGGTTTGCCTTTTATCAGGGCAAACTGTTGATGGTTCAGGACCAGCATGGTTTGAGTGTACCGCAGATTGACAAGTTTGACCTGTTGGGGCTGGCACACGATGAGCCCCATTACCTGGGAGAATGGCAGACAACCCATTGTTTTGCTGTCGCCCTTCGAGAAGAAGCCCCCCTGCCACCTCATTTTGTCCTGCACGATTTACGTCGAGTGGCCATGATGATCGATCCCAACCTGTTTACCATCGCCGGTAAGGCGCGGCAGGTGCTGGAATGGGATAGAAACCATCAGTATTGCGGACGCTGCGGTACCCGGACCCTGGCCCATGATCGTGATCGCGCCAAACAGTGTCCGCAATGCGGTCATACGCAGTATCCCCGCATATCCCCTTGTATCATCGTATTGGTGACTAAAGGCGATGAAGTGTTACTGGCCCGGTCCTCCGGTTTTCCCCCTGGAATGTTCTCCACGCTTGCCGGATTTGTGGAGCCGGGTGAAACCCTGGAGATGGCCATACACCGGGAAATTGCCGAAGAGGTTGGTGTAAAGGTGACAAATTTGGAATATATGGGTAGCCAACCCTGGCCATTTCCCCATTCACTGATGATCGGTTTCCATGCTGAGTATGCCGGTGGGGAACTCGTGCTCGAGGATGACGAAATCGAAGAAGCGGGTTGGTGGAGTATCAATCAGCTGCCCATGATTCCGCCACGGGGGTCAATATCACATGAACTGATTGCCACCTATGTGAAGAAAATGTCCAGCCAAGGCTTTAACTAACGGAATCTAATCATGCAATATCAGTGGATCACCGCCCCATTTGCGATCGTTGGCCTGATTTTTCTGGCTATTGCGTTATTCATGCTGTTACGCCGAGATTGGTTCTTAGGCTGGATCAAGGGGACGGTCGGCTTCATATTCTTGATTCTGGCCATCTTCATGGGCCTCACCGCTTTGAACGTCAATGCCTATCGACCTGTGGATAAAGAGGTTACTGTCGCCACCATCAGCTTTGACAAACTAGACAACCAGGTATACAAAGCCAATGTGGTTATGTCCGCCAGCGGCTCTGAAATGCCGTTCGAAATTTCCGGTGATTTGTGGCAGGTGGATGCGCGGGTGATCAAATGGAAAGGCCTTCTGGCCAGCCTCGGTGGTCGGCCCGGATACAAGCTGGATCGCATCCAGGGCCGCTATTTCACCCTGGAGGATGAGCGCACCAAGCCGCGCAGTGTCTACGCCCTCAGTAATCCGGATGTCGGATTCGATCTTTGGTCCGCTATTGACCGCCTATCCCGCCATATTCACTGGTTCGATGCAGAGTATGGCAGTGCCACCTTTTTACCCATGGCCGATGGCGCCTTGTTTTCAATCCAACTGACCTCCAATGGGCTGATTGCACGCCCGGAGAATGATCGGGCGATCATCGCCATTCGCGAATGGGAATAGGTGGGATTCCCAACCCCTTTGGGGTATCTTAGGGCCTCGTATAATAATCAGGATTAATAAAACACCCGAGGTTCATCTGTGATCGAATTTTTGTCCGACTATGGCCTGTTCCTGGCCAAAGCCGTCACCATTGTTATTGCCATTCTCATGATCATCGCCGTGGCAGCAGCCACCGCTCAATCCCGACAACGCAGGGATCATAAAGGCGAAATCCAGGTCACGCCCCTTAACGATTTCTTCGAAGACCTGCGCGATGCGCTGCGCCACAATATCCTGGATAAAGATGAATTGAAGGACATTGAGAAGGCCCGCAAGAAAGAGGAGAAAGCCAAGAAAAAGCATAAAGAAGAAGCGCGCCGCAAACGTGTCTTCGTGCTTGATTTTGATGGCGATGTAAAGGCCTCGGGAGTGGAGGAATTCGCCAACGAAGTTACTGCCGTGCTGACCATGGCAGAAAAACAGGACGAAGTGGTTCTGCGCTTGGAAAGCCCCGGTGGCCAGGTACATTCCTATGGCTTGGCATCCTCCCAACTGGAGCGTATACGACAAAAGGAAATCCCGTTAACGGTGTGCGTGGACAAAGTTGCTGCCAGCGGTGGCTACATGATGGCCTGTACCGCCAATAAGATTATTGCCGCCCCCTTTGCCATTCTTGGCTCCATCGGTGTGGTTGCAGAGCTGCCCAATTTTAACCGGATTCTTAAGAAATACGATGTGGATTATGACATCTACACTGCTGGCGATTTCAAGCGCACGGTGACCATGCTGGGTGAAAACACCGAAGAAGGCAAAAAGAAATTTGTAGAGGAAATTGAGGAAACACATGTTCTCTTCAAGGATTTAATCAAACGCAATCGACCCGCATTGGACGTGGACGCCGTTGCCACCGGGGAGCACTGGTATGGCCAGCAATGTGTGGATCTGGGCTTGATCGACGTTATCCAGACCAGTGACGATTATTTGTATGACGCCAGTCAGAGCAGCGATATTTTCGAAGTATCATACGAAGTGAAAAAGTCCATGGCCGATCGGCTTGGCTTTGCTATGGAAGGCGCGCTGACCCGCTCCGTCACCAGACTGATGGGTATACTGCAATCACGCGGCAAGCACCTCGTTTAAGGAGACCACCATGACGGATACTTTCAAGGCATTTCTGGTAAGCGAAACGGACGGCAGGTTCGAACCGTCCATCGTCGACCGTACCCTGGATGATTTACCACCCGGAGATGTGGTGATCAACGTAGAGTATTCGTCACTGAACTATAAAGATGCGTTATCCGCATCGGGAAACAAAGGGGTAACCCGTAACTACCCCCATACGCCGGGCATCGATGCTGCGGGCAGCGTTGAGTCTTCCATTGATCCCCGATTGCAGCCGGGTGACCCTGTGATCGTGATGGGGTATGACCTGGGTATGAACACCGCCGGGGGATTTGCCGGCAAGATCCGTGTGCCATCGGATTGGGTGATCCGCCGCCCCAAGAGTTTATCGGCCGAGGATGCCATGGTGTTTGGCACCGCCGGCTTTACCGCAGCCATGTGTGTGGACACGCTGTTGCAGGTGGGCATTGCCCCGGAACAGGGCCCGGTACTGGTGACCGGTGCAACCGGAGGGGTTGGCATTGTAGCCGTTTGGCTACTGCGCAATATGGGGTTCGACGTTGTTGCCAGCACCGGAAAGTCCGATCAGGAGGCTCTGTTGAAAGCGGTGGGTGCAACCAGTGTTATCTCACGTGAGGCCTTACTGGAAAACGCCGCTCGCCCCATGAACAAACCGCAGTGGGCGGCGGTGGTGGACACGGTGGGTGGCGCGGTCCTCAGTAACGTCATCAAGTCGGTACAGTATGGTGGCAGTGTGGCCTGCTGTGGCTTGGTGGGAGGCAACGACATCAATACCAGCGTGTTTCCCTTTATCTTAAGAGGGGTCAATCTACTGGGTGTTGACTCAGTGGAGCTGCCACTGGATGTTAAGCAGGATATTTGGAACATGATTGGAAAACAATGGATGTTCCCGGACTTTGCCACGTTCAAGGCCGATACAACCCGGCAGATTACCCTGCCACAATTACCTGAGGCCATTGCTCAAGTATTAAAGGGACAGCATTTGGGCCGATATGTGGTCAAAGTAGACTAGCCTGACGACAAACGCAAATTATTTGCATTTGTATTTTATTTGCTTTTTAATTCAGCCCTTCATTCATTAATCTGTAACATAGCTGAGGGGCTAGCTAATGGCTAAGAATCTAATAACAGCAGCGGTTGCGCTTGGGGCGGGAATCACCAGTGCCGGGGCCGTCGCCAACCAGGAAGAAATCGACTTATTAAAGCGTCAACTGCAGGAGCAGCAGGCGCAGCTGGATGCACTAACCAGCGCCATGGAAAGCAACGCCAATCTGGGGCACGGCTGGTGGGCTGACACCAGTTTCGGTGGTTATGCTGAGGTGCACTACAACAATATCGACAGCGAATCTGCAGCCAAGGACAATGTGGAGCTGGATCTGCACCGGTTTGTACTGTTTTTCGGCCATCGGTTTAGCGACAAAGTGCGGTTCTTCTCCGAGCTGGAAGTGGAACACAACGTGGCCGGTGAAGGTAAAAACGGCGAAGTTGAAATAGAACAGGCCTTTATCGAGTATGACTACGCCGCCAATCACTCAGCCAAGGCCGGTGTCTTTCTGGTTCCTGTGGGCATCCTCAATGAAACCCATGAGCCTGACACGTTTTACGGTGTGGAGCGCAATAATGTTGAAAAGAACATTATTCCAACCACCTGGTGGGAAGGTGGTGTGATGGGCTCCGGTGAAGTGGCCGCTGGTGTCAGCTATGATGTGGCGGTGAGTTCAGGTCTGTATCTGGATATCGACGGTGGTAAGTTCAAGGTCCGCGATGGCCGCCAGAAAACCAGTGAAGCCAATGCGACTGATCTGGCTTATACCGCCCGCCTGGTGTGGAATGGCATACCCGGGGTACAGGCAGGCTTTACCGTGCAGCAGCAACAGGATCTGATGCAGGGCGATGTGGTTGGCGTTGTTCAGGACCTTGACGCGCTTTTGCTTGAGACGCACGTTGATCTGCAAAAGGGCCCCGTGGGTCTGAGAGCGCTGTATGCGACCTGGGATATCGACAGTGCCATCGATGACGTGGCAGCCGGATCCAGCGAGCAAACCGGTTGGTATATCGAGCCGTCCTATAAGCTGACCAGCAAGCTGGGTATCTTTGCCCGTTACAGCGAATGGGATAATCAGGCCGCCGACAGCAGCATCGAGTCTGATTACGATCAGATTGATGCCGGTATTAACTATTGGCTGGTTGAAACCGTGGCCTTAAAAGCTGACTTTCAAAAAACCAATGAACCTAATGACACCAAAAAAGGTTTCAATCTGGGCATTGGCTGGAGCTTCTGATTTTCTTACCGTGTCCAATATTGTTTAATCACCTGCAAACCCCAGCTGGAGACACCAGCCGGGGTTTGTTTGTAGTAAAAGATATGAAACGATTCGTATACCTGTTCCTGTTGCTGATTCCCTTGCCTGCGTATTCCGATCAAGTGTACTTGTCGCAAGCGCAATTCCTTGCGCTCGCGTTTCCTGACGCTGAGCCAAACAACCATGTCATTTGGTTTACCGGTGAACGCAAGGAAGTGGGCACAAAATTGCTGGACCATCCACCCTCCGGGCTGCGCACCCGTTATTGGCAAGCAGGGCAGCGAACCGCCTGGATAATGGATGAAATCGGTAAAGAGCATCCGATTACCATCGGAGTGGTCATAGAAGGTGACCGCATTAAGATGGTGGAGATTCTGGTTTACCGGGAATCCCGGGGGGGAGAGGTGCGGCATGATTTCTTTAAACGGCAATTCCAGGATGCCCATCTGGATCAATATGAATTGAGCCGGAATATTGATAGCATCAGCGGAGCAACACTATCGGTCAACGCGGTCACCGCGGTGGCTCGATGGGCTCTGTATCTTCACCAACAATTGGCATTATGAAGCGCGCTACAATCATTCGAACTCTTTGGCATTGGCATCGGCGTATTGGTTTGTTGGCGTGCGCGTTGATCATTGTGCTTTCAATCACTGGGATACTGGCAAATCACAGTAGCCAACTTGGTTGGGATCGAAGCCCGATATCAGTCCAGTGGATCTTGAACAGTTATGGTTTCAATGCCCCTGAAACCTATCAGGGCCTGGCAGTTGATGAACATCTATGGGTTATTGGGGGCACCCAGCTGTTCCGGGATGATGTTTCCGTAGCGACCTGCAGCAGCGACTGGCACAGCGTCAGTTGGCTTGATCCTATGGTAATTGCATCCTGCGCTTCCAAAGTCGAGCTGTTCTCCACCGATGGTGACAGAATTGAAATCTTCAGCGCGCTGCCGGAAGGGCGATTGATCAAGTCCGGCCGCATTAAGAACGATGGCCGGTTGCTCCTGCAGTTTACACAAAACCAGTATTTACTGGATGTTGATTCCTTTGAAGTAACCGCGGTATCGGGCTATGAGATGATACTCCCCCAGTGGCAGTCGGTGCCCGCTCCAATGACCCAATCTCTCCAGAGCCAGTTTCGAGTACAGGATCTAACCTGGGAACGCTTTATTCTGGATGTACATGCCGGGCGCTGGTTCGGCGGTTGGGGCTGGTTGCTCATGGACCTGGGCGCAATCTTTATGCTGACACTTGCCCTTTCCGGAGTGGTGATGTACGTCTTGCGGCGTACCCGATAATGCGATTAATCCCTGCGTAATCGGTCGGATATGGCGATTGGGGTGGGAAACCGAAATACCACGATGTAGGTGGACATCAAAAACGTCAAAATGGCCGTTGCCTGGATAACGTGGGCAGCCACCACGCCAATCAGGCCCTGGGCGCTGGCGATGAAGGCGATGAGTAACGAGAATTCACTGGTTTGACCAAGGCGGAAACCGGCTTCCCAGGACAGATGCTTCGATTCGCCAACGGCGCGCAGGAGCTTGGCATGAAGTACGGGTTTCAGCACCAATACCACGGCTGTGATGAGCAAGCTGGGAACCCAGATCTGACTAACCAGGCCCAGATTGAAGCCCGCGCCGATAGAGAAGAAAAACAGAATCAGGAAAAAATCCCGCAAAGGCTTAAGATTGGTCGCTATGTATTGGGCAATAGGGCTGTTGGCCAAACTGATTCCAGCGACGAAAGCACCGATCTCCAAAGACAACCCCAGCGCTTCCGCCAATTCAGCCACCCCCAGACACCATCCTATCGCCAGCAAAAATATGTATTCGTGGAAGCGGTCAAATCGCGTCAGCAAGGGCAAAATGACCCAGCGTACTGCGTACTGAGCGCCCAGGATTAAACCTGGCAAGGCAATACCAACCCCCAACCAGGCACCCACATCACCAATGTGATCCGTACCGGAGAGCAAAATAAGGGTAATGATGGCAAGCATATCCTGGATCAACAGAATTGCGATTAACACCTCGCCGGTGTGCTTATGATGGAGCATGGTGGTGGGGAGAAGCTTGATGCCAATGATGGTACTGGAGAACATCAGGGAGACACCAATCACCCCGGATTCCATCCAACTGAAATCGAACTGCCGGCAGATCAACGTACCCAACAGGCACAGAATAACCCCGCTGGTGATGGTGACCAGCGCACTTCGCCCGATCAGCTTGCCAAAATTGCGGGGCTGCAGGTCCAGGCCCAGCAGGAACAATAGAAAAACGATACCAATATGGCTGATCTGTTCGAGGGTTTTACTGTCAGAAACCAGATCCAATCCGTAAGGGCCGAATAATCCACCCAGAACAATGTAACCCACAATCAACGGTTGGCGCGTGAACAGGGCAAAGGATGAAATGACTGCGGCGCCACTGAATATCAAGAAAATGGAAAAAACAATGGATTCAGAACCCATTCGCGCTACCCCCGGTAAACCATACTACCAGTTTAGCAAAACCGATTAGCCTGGGTTGGATATTTTTAACAACAGCCACCGTCACTCTGGTCGGTGCTGGTGGTGGCAAAGGGCAGGGCGGTGCCGCAGCCTTCGAAAATACCAAAATGGGTTTCCCAATTACCAATAAACTCAAAGTGATCCTTAAAACGGGTGTCATGCAGCATCCGGTAGGTGTTGCCGCATACCGGGAAAACCTTGCCGGCTGCAATCAGGTGATGCTTGTCCAGCAGCACTTGATGGGGGCTGTGGGGAATGGTGCCCTTGTAAATTACCGCCTGGCCATAATCTTCACAGGCTGGCTCCAGCGCTTCGAGCTTGAACAGGCGATAAGTGGCGCTGAAAAATGAAATGCCGGCAAGCCTGGATTGGATTTCGGGGTTATCAATGGTGAGTACCCGGTCTTCTACCAGTCTGGGATCGCTAAATCCACAATGCTTTGCCAGATTGACAAAGTCATTCCAATACAATGCACCACTCAAGCACTCACCATACAATACCGGATCGGAGATCAAGTCTGGTGGTATCCGCCTATCGGAGTAAACGTCTGAAAAATACATTTCTCCACCGGGTTTCAGTAGCCGGTAGGCGTGCTTGAGAACGGCTTCCTTATCGGGAGAAAGGTTGATGACGCAATTGGATACGATGATATCAAAAGAGTTTGCCTCCAGATCGAGTTGATCCAGCTTTTCGATATAGCCTTTCACAAAGCGTACATTAGGCTGATCATAGCCAAATCGCTCGGTGTGGTAATCCACATACTGATTGGCGATATGCAGTTGCTCATCGGTCATATCAACACCCACCACGTACCCCTGCTCCCCAACCAGGGCCGACAGCGCATAACAATCACGCCCCGATCCACACCCCAGATCCAGGATGCGCATGCCTTTCAGCAACTGGGGTGCAATAAGCCCGCAACCGTAATATCGAGCCATCACCTCATCATGGATAGAGGACAATACGGCTTTTAGGTAGTCCGGCATTGCGGTGTCGGTGCAGCAAGCATTGGTCTGCAAATCCTCACTGTTTTGTAAGGTTTTGCCGTAATAATCCTTTACTTGCTCATGCATCTTCGGAATCTCCGGAAAGTGGCCAGTGAAGTCAGTCTCAGTGTGGAATATAACCGTTGCCTAGATTAGGTCATACGCCATGAAAAAATCAATTCCCTGATTTGTTCATTACTTGCCCATTGATAAGACAGAGTATCTAATATGCCTTTGGTGCTGACAATACGCACCGTTTTTTCAAACTGCAAACAGGTATCGCTTTAGTAATGATACGTAAATCCCTGACACTCTACCTGCTCGCTCTGCCTATCGGGTTAATGGGGGCTGTAGATTTCCTCTTCGGGATGTTGTCGGTTCTCGTTTTTGAGGACCACGAAGAGGTAGAGTTCTTCACACCTGCGGTTGTCTTCCTCGCTGTTGCCTACCTATTGGTGCAATTGGCCGGTAAAGAACGCGAGTTCCGTCGAGTGGGGTTTCGGGATGCGGTGCTGTTTGCTGTGTCAACCTGGTTGGTAAGCGGTTTGTTTGGGGCCTTTCCCATCATCATGGTAACCAAGGTTTCCATCAGTGATGGTGTGTTCGAGTCGGTCAGCGCCTTAACGACCACCGGCGCCACCATACTGACTGGGCTCGACGACCTACCGAAATCCTTTTTGCTCTATCGGCAGTTCCTGCAGTGGCTGGGTGGGCTGGGTGTGGTGATATTTGTGGTGGCGGTGTTGCCAATGCTCAATGTGGGCGGTACAAAGCTTTTGAAGGCTGAAACGCCAGGCCCCGTTAAGGATGAAAAATTATCACCCCGGATAGCCAAGACAGCCCATTATCTGTGGGTTGTCTATTTCGTGCTGACTGCGCTGTGCGCCGTTGCTTACTATGTGGCTGGCATGTCTGTCTTCGATGCCATAAGCCATAGTTTAACTACAGTTTCAACCGGCGGGTTTTCCACCCATGATTCCAGTTTGGGGTATTTCAACAGCAACGCTGTACTCATGGTGGCTGATATATTTATGTTGTTGGGGGCAATCAGTTTTGCCCTGCATTTCAAAGTTTGGCGCAGTCGCCAACTGAAACTGTACTGGAGAGATGAGGAAACCCGCTATTTCCTGCTATGCATCGCACTCATCACGTCGATGATCTGGTTTGGTTTACGTCAACAGGGGGGGTATTCCGACAGCTGGGTTGCACTAAATGCAGGAGCGTTTCATTTGATTTCGTTCATGACGAGCACTGGCTTTGCTGCCGATAGCTTTGCAGACTGGCCATTGTCTGTGGTGTTTCTTCTGATATTTGCTGGCTATCTCGGCGGTTGTGCGGGCTCCACTGCAGGTGGTAACAAGATGATCAGAAATATTCTGAGCGTGAAGCTCTTCAATCTCGAAATCAAACGCCTGATACATTCCCGTGGTGTATTTATTGTCAAGTTTCAGGGCAGACCTGTTACGCCATCCGTGTTAGGGGCGTCAGTGGTGTTCATGTTTGTCGCCGCCGTCAGCACAATGGTTCTGACGCTTGTTATGATGGCATCGGGTCTGGGTTTCCTTTCTGCCCTGACGGCAGTTGCGGCCTGTCTCAATGTGCTGGGGCCTGCGTTTGGCGAATTAGACAGTAACTTTCAGCCGGTATCCGACTTTGGTACCTGGGTGCTGACCTTTACCATGATTCTGGGAAGGCTGGAATATTTCACAGTGCTGAGCCTGCTGATCCCGGATTTTTGGAGGCGGTGATAGTAAGAGGGCGCCAGTGCATCATGGCCACCAGGTATGCCGGTGGCCATGAAACTCCGCTTAATCAATTACGACCGACGCTGATAAATGGGTTTCTTTTCGTTCGCATCTGCCTGGTAGGTAACCGAGAAATCATTCAATCCGGTCAGTGCTTCTTCTATACAGCGATCTGCTCTGGGCTCAAAGCTATTGAAACCGCAGCGCTGCATGTAGAACATTTGATCCCGCAATACATCACCACAAGCGCGAAGCTCACCTTCATAACCCATTCGGTCGCGTAAAATGCGGGCCAGTGAATAGCCCCGGCCGTCACGGAACACAGGAAACTCAATGGCAATCAGGTCCACCGAATCCAAATAGCCGGCAATCTCTTCGGGTTCAATGTCACCACTGACCTTAATCCCAACCTTGCCGTTATGATCTTTGAGTTTGGATTCCAGCTCCGGCCACAGCGACTGAGGGATAATGACGTTGCCTTCAGCCGGTAAGTCACCGGCTTCATTGATATGAGTGAAGGTGTCTTCAACGATGGCACGGTTCTTAATAATCTTATGCGGCATAGACACGCTCCTTAAAAGGCGCCATGCCAACTCGCTCGTAGGTTGAGAGGAATGACTCGCCTTCGATACGTTTTTCAACAAAGACATCGATGATCTTGGTGACCACATTCGCAATATCGTTCTCAAAGAATGAGGGACCGATGATTTTGCCTACTTTGGCATCGCGACCGGAACAGCCACCCAGTGACACCTGATAATATTCCTCGCCTTTCTTGTCCACACCCAGGATACCAATGTTGCCGATGTGGTGATGGCCGCAAGCGTTCATGCAACCGGAAATATTGAGTTCGATTTCACCCAGGTCATAGAGGTAATCCAGATCATCAAACTGACGCTGGATCTGCTCGGCTATGGGGATGGACTTGGCGTTTGCCAGGGAGCAGAAATCGCCTCCCGGGCAGCAGATTACGTCCGTAAGGCAACCAATATTGGCGGTGGCGAAGCCCAGACCCTTGAGCTTTTCCCACAACTCAAACAGTTGGTCTTGCTGGACATCGGCCAATACGACGTTTTGCTTGTGAGTGCTGCGAACCTCACCGAAACTGTATTGATCCGCCAGATCGGCAATGGCAAACAGCTCATCGGTGGTGACATCCCCCGGGGCTACCGAGGTGGCTTTCAACGACAGCGTTACTGCCATGTAGCCAGGTTGCTTATGGGCAGTGCAATTGCGTTTGACCCAGGCATCGAAACCAGGATTGGAAGCTCTTTGCTGCTGTAGCTGATTACCGGCTTGCGGCAGCGAGGCATACTGCGGAGCGGGGAAGAAAGCCTTCATACGGTCGATTTCCGCCTGGGGCAGATCCATATCGGTGTCTTTCATATGGAGCCATTCGGCCTCCACCTTTTCCCGAAAGGCTTCTACGCCCAGTGCTTTGACCAGAATCTTGATGCGAGCCTTGTACTTGTTATCACGGCGGCCGTAACGGTTGTACACTCGCAGAATGGCCTCAAGATAGGACAACAGGTATTTGGGAGCCAGCGCCTCGGTGATTTTTTCTGCCACAATCGGGGTACGGCCCAAGCCGCCACCAACCCAGATATCGAAGGCTGTGTTGCCGTCGGCATCGCCCACAATCTCAACCCCGATATCATGGAACTTGATTGCCGCCCGATCGGATTCCGACGCGTTAACCGCGATTTTGAATTTTCGTGGCAGGTAGGCAAATTCCGGATGGAAGGTACTCCACTGGCGGATGATTTCGCACCAGGGGCGGGGATCTTCCCTTTCGTCCGTGGCCACACCGGCAAACTGATCGGTGGTGACGTTGCGAATACAGTTGCCGCTGGTTTGAATGGCGTGCATTTGCACAGACGCAAGCTTCTCCAGAATATCCGGTACCAGCTCCAGAGCAGGCCAGTTGTACTGGATGTTCTGCCGGGTGCTGAAATGTGCGTAACCCTTGTCGTAATCACGGGCGATTTCCGCCAGCACCCTGACCTGGGCACTATTGAGCATGCCGTATGGGATGGCAACCCGCAGCATGGGCGCATGGCGTTGCACATACAGGCCGTTCTGCAGACGCAGGGCCAGAAATTCTTCTTCGGACAGTTTGCCTTCCAGGAATCGCGTGGTTTGATTGCGATACTGGGCAACCCGTTCATTCAACAGTTGCTGATCGTATTCGGTATATGAGTACATAACTAGGTTCGTTTACTGCGTTCGACGGCCGTAACCACATAAAAATCATGGTATTAGGCGGTTAATACAGAGGGTCGTGCGATTTTAAGGCGAGCAGGTTACCAGCATGGCTTTATTCATAAAAGGAATATTTTGAAATAACAATATATACATTTATGAATAACGAGCATTACCAGACTAGGCTAGAAGGTTATTGTTTGGGTTATTGTCCGGCGGACTCCAGAACGCTTCTCACAACCAGGATCATCACCACCACGATGACCACCACGGCAATAATACCCATGGTAATGAACTGGGATGCATCCCCTTGCTTGAAGTCTTCTTCGCGGTTTTTGTCGCTCTGAACGCCAAAAATGGCCGCCAGCGTACTTTGTATCAACGCCAAAAAACCCCGCCCATGATGCTTGTCGGCTTCGAATTGATCTTTGTTCTGTGTATTTTCTTTATTTTCAGACATTTGCATACACTCTGCTTAAATGCGAATGGTTGCCCAGCGCCCGGCCCGCCACTGATAGGCCATTATAATGGCCTGTAGTAAACGCTGTAGCAATTGGCATATCCATATACCCAGTAAGCCGAGCCCCAAATAGGGGCCAACGAGAAACGCCGCTGGTATGAAGAAACCCCATTGCAGGAGAATGCTGATTTTCATAACGGATCGGCTGGCACCGGCCCCCAGAAGCGCCTGCGACAGTATGATTCCACAGGCATCCAACCCAATAAACAAGCCGGTGATCTGCAGCGGTGCGCGGGCCAGCGCGATAAGGGCCGGCTCCTGGAAAAACAAACTGAGCACCTGATCAGGCATTACTACCAAGGGCAAGGCCACCAGCCACAGAAACAGCATGCCCAGCAAGGTGATATTCACACCCCACAGGTAAGCGTCATTAGGTTCACTGCGCCCCAGAGACTGGCTCACCAAAGAGGTGGCCGCCATGCCCAGGCCCATTGCCGGCAGAATCAGAAACAGGATGATGGTAATCAGCACATGACCAATCGCCAGCTCATTGGTGCCAACCTGAGCGATAATCCAGAATAGCGTGGTCAACCCACCGGCGAAGAACACCTGTTGAATGGAGTTGGGCAGCGCCAACTGAAGGGTGTCCTTGATTTGTCGCCAACCAGGCCAAGCCCTTAAAAAGCCTGCGTTGCGGGAGAATAACCAGCACTGTATCAGATACAGAATACTGGCCAGATACAACGCCAGGGTGGTGCCCAATCCTGCGCCCACCACACCCAGTTCAGGCAGACCAAAGGCACCAAAAATCAAACCATAGCTCAATATGATGTTGACCACATGCATTACAATCAGGGTACGCATATAAACGGTGGAGCGATTAATTCCGTTCCAATAGCCCCGAAAGCTGAAGTTCATGCCAAGGGCAAACAGGCCGGCGATACGGATGGCAAAGTAATCGGCGGCCAGCGGCGTGACCTGGGGATCATCGATCAAAAATGCCATTAGGGGCTTAGCGCTGAAAAAGAACACCAGAAACAAGGGGATTGCCATGATCAGGGCGATCAGCAACCCTGTATTCAAGGGTAATGCCATTTCAGTGACATTATTCTCCCCACGGCGCCGGGCCACCATGGCCTGTACGCCGGCTCCCAGACCGATAACAGCGGCGGATGCCAGATAGTTGGTATTGCTGGCCATGCCCACAGCCGCCAAGGCGTGACTGCCCAGGTGAGATACCATCCAGGTATCCACGATGTTTAAAATACTTTGCGAGATCATGCCTGCCATGATAGGCAGAGCCAGGCTCCATATTTGTCGTCGTCGCTGCGTATCCGGCCAGTAGCCTGTCATTTCATTCCTGGTTGCGGTTTGCACCACTGATTTTTTTTATGGGATTGGCCAATTGAAACACAACAAAGTTTATAAAAGACAGTACCAACGCGATTTCGTATCGACCGTAAGCAACGGATACGCCTATTGCACCGGTGTTCCAGATGGCGGCCGCCGTGGCGGTGCCACCGACTTTGCCGTTGCTTTTAAGAATCGCTCCGCCACCGATAAAGCCCATGCCGGTGAGAATCCCGTACATGACTCTGGCTTCCGCATCAGAACCCTCATAGACACTCATACCCACCAGCATGTAGGCGCAGGCGGCCACCGCTACCAGAGGAAAGGTACGTAAGCCGGCACCTCCCGCTGATTGTTCGCGGTTAATCGCAACCGGTAACGCCAGTAAAAAAGCGATACCGATTTGCATAAAGTGGTAAAGGATTAGCTCTACGTTCAGCTCCAGGCTCATGATCGAGGCACCTTTGTTCAGGGACCGGTTCTATGGGTCATAGATCAGGTTGGGGCTCAACCAGCGCTCTGCTTCCGACAGATCCATGCCTTTACGGTCGGCGTAATCCTCAACCTGATCCCGGTTGATTTTACCTACCGCATAATAGCGCGATTCGGGGTGTGAGAAATACCAGCCGCTCACAGCCGCCGTGGGGAACATGGCAAAGTGCTCGGTTAGTTCTACGCCGGTATTCTCGCTGGCGTCGAGTAAATCAAACAATGTTGCCTTTTCTGTATGATCGGGGCAGGCCGGATAGCCGGGAGCAGGGCGGATGCCCGCGTATTTTTCCTTAATTAGCTCATCATTGGAAAGCTGCTCGTCATTGGCGTAGCCCCAAAATTCCTTTCTAACCCGCTCGTGCATGCGTTCTGCCAGCGCTTCGGCCAAGCGATCTGCCAGCGATTTAAGCAGGATGGCATTGTAGTCATCGTGATTGGCCTCGAATTCCGCCACTTTTTCATCCACTCCGTGCCCTGCGGTGACCACAAAACCGCCCACATAATCCCTTTTGGTGCCGGCAGGAGCGACAAAGTCAGACAGACAGAAATTGGGTTGGTCGTTGGCCTTATCCGTTTGCTGCCGCAGATGGTGCAATACGGCCAATTCAGAGCCATCTTCATTGAGCAGCGCAATGTCATCGGTACCAATACGCTGTGCTGGCCAGAATCCAATTACCGCTCTGGCAGTCAACCATTTTTCGTCAATAATTTTTTGCAGCATGACCTGGGCATCGGCAAACAGTTTGCTTGCCTCTTCGCCCACAACCTTGTCCTGCAGTATGGCGGGGGATTTACCTGACAATTCCCAGGATATAAAGAACGGCGTCCAGTCGATTCGATCAACCAATTCCTGCAAAGGGTAATGATCAAACACTTTGACGCCGGTGAAGGCAGGAGCAGGGGGGGTATAATGTTCCCAGTCCACCTGCTTGGCATTATCCTGGGCCGCACCGTAACTCAGCAGTTTGGTTCGGTTGCCCCGTTTTGCGTTACGCTCACGAATGACCGCGTACTCTTCTTTCACTTTTTCATGTAAGGCCAAGCTTTGTGTTGCATTCAGGAGGTTGGCAGCGATGTTAACGCTGCGAGACGCATCGGCCACGTAGACCACAGGGCATTTATCGAACTGTGGCTCGATTTTTACAGCCGTGTGGGCCTTGGAGGTGGTAGCACCACCGATCAGCAGCGGCAACTGAATATCCAGGCGTTGCATTTCCTTGGCGACGTGAACCATCTCATCCAACGATGGGGTGATCAGCCCGCTGAGCCCGATGATGTCCACTTCATGTTTTTTTGCTTCGGCCAGAATCTTATCGCAGGGCACCATAACCCCCAGATCGATAACTTCGAAGTTATTACACTGCAAAACGACGCCGACGATGTTTTTACCGATATCGTGGACATCCCCTTTCACCGTAGCCATCAGGATTTTGCCCTTGGCCTTGGTGTGCTCGTCTTTCTCGGCTTCGATGTAGGGAATCAAATGGGCCACGGACTGCTTCATAACACGCGCACTTTTTACCACCTGCGGCAAAAACATTTTGCCCTGCCCAAACAGATCACCCACCACGTTCATGCCATCCATCAGAGGGCCTTCAATGACTTCTATGGGGCGCTGTGCCTGTAATCGTGCTTCTTCGGTGTCTTCGATAATGTGGCTGGTGATACCTTTGACCAATGCGTGCTGTAATCTTTCATTAACGGGCAAATCGCGCCAGGCGTCATCTTCTTTGACTCGTTGGCCACCTTCACCCCGAAACTGCTCGGCTATCTCCAGCAGTCGATCTGTACCATCTTGCCGCCGGTTTAAGATCACGTCTTCAACCCGCTCCCGCAGGTCACCGGGGATATCCTCATAAATGGCCAACTGTCCGGCATTGACGATGCCCATGGTCAGCCCTGCTTTAATGGCGTGATACAGAAACACCGCGTGTATGGCTTCGCGCACCGGATCGTTGCCGCGGAATGAGAATGAAACGTTACTGATGCCGCCGGATGACAGCGCATGGGGCAGGTTCTGTTTGATGTACGCACAGGCATCGATGAAATCCACTGCATAGTTGTTGTGTTCATCGATACCGGTGGCCACTGCAAACACGTTGGGATCAAAAATAATGTCCTGCGGGGGAAACCCGATGCCCACCAATAAATCATAGGATCGTTTGACAATTTCCTGCTTGCGCTGGGCCGTGTCCGCCTGGCCATTCTCATCAAATGCCATGACTACGATGGCAGCGCCGTACTCCATGCACAGGCGGGCCCGTTCCAGAAATTCTGTTTCGCCTTCTTTGAGGCTGATGGAATTGACAACGCCTTTCCCCTGAATGCGTTTGAGCCCGGCCTCGAGAATTTCCCATTTTGATGAATCAAGCATAATCGGCACCCGGCTGATATCCGGTTCCGATCCAATCAGGTTGAGGAAGGTGATCATGGCCTGCTCGGAATCAAGCATGCCTTCATCCATGTTGATGTCGATGATCTGAGCACCATTCTCCACCTGATCCCGCGCTACCTGCAGGGCTTCTTCAAAGTGTTCCTCTTTGATGAGGCGGCGGAATTTGGCGGATCCGGTGACGTTGGTACGCTCACCCACGTTCACAAACAGGGAGCTTTCATCCACATTGAAGGGTTCCAGCCCGGATAATCGCAATGCCGGCTTGATCTGCGGAATGACCCTGGGTTTTATACCTTCCATCGCCTGGGCAATGGCCTTGATGTGCTCGGGAGATGTGCCACAGCAACCTCCAATAATGTTCAGAAATCCGCTGGTGGCAAACTCCTTGACGATCAGTGCCATCTCCTCCGGGGTTTGATCGTAGGCACCGAACTCATTGGGCAGCCCCGCATTGGGGTGGGCGCTGACCCGGCATGCTGCCACCCGGGACAGCTCTTCCACATAAGGGCGCAACTGGTCGGCCCCCAGCGCACAGTTTAAGCCGATGCTCAATGGTTTGGCGTGAATGATCGAGTTGTAGAATGCTTCGGTGGTTTGACCGGAGAGGGTGCGTCCGCTGGCATCGGTAATGGTGCCGGAGATCATGATCGGCAGCTCCACATTATGCTCGCGGAAGTAACGACGCACCGCAAAAATGGCGGCCCGGCAATTAAGGGTATCAAAAACCGTTTCGATCAGAATGATGTCAGCCCCACCATCCACCAGGCCCCGCGTAGCCTCACTGTAGTTGTCCACCAGCTCGTCAAAGGTAATATTGCGGTACTCAGGCCGGTTCACATCCGGGGAAATGGAGCAGGTACGGCTGGTTGGGCCCAACACCCCGGCCACAAATCGCGGCTTATCCGGTGTTTCCCGGGTCTTCTCATCACAAGCCACCCGGGCCAGCTCCGCCCCCACTTTATTAAGCTCGTATACCATGCTCTCAAGGTCGTAATCTGCCTGCGACACTGCGGTGGAGTTGAAGGTGTTGGTTTCGATGATGTCGGCACCCACATCGAGATAGGCTTGGTAAATGGCAGCGATGACATCCGGCCGCGTCAGGGTCAGTAAATCATTGTTTCCCTTAAGATCTTTGTGATGATTTGCCAGTAAATCGCCACGATAATCCTGTTCCTGAAGCTGGTAGGCCTGTATCATTGTGCCCATGGCACCGTCCAGTATCAGGATTCGTTCGGACAACGCGGCTTGCAGGCTGGAAAGGCGATCTTCTAGGGTTTTCATCTTAAAATCAGGCTCTTAGAATGTTGACGATACGATGGTAAGGGGCGCCATTGTAGCAGAAGCCACACTCTTCCCGGGCACAGCCGGATTGATTATTTTTCATATTGGCAGCGAATTTTTTCATCATTTTGCCAATACCCGAGTGCAGTACTTGGTTTTAGTGTTCCTACCCGCTATCCTAGTAACGCACAACGTATTGAAGGTTTTACCATGTCAGACAGTTTTATAAACGTAACCGACACAGCACAAGAGTACTTGTTGGACTTGCTGTCCAAGCAGGACAACGAAGGGATGGGCGTGCGGATTTTCGTTGAAAGGCCCGGAACGCCTCATGCCGAGTGCTGCATGGCTTACTGCGCGCACGGCGAAGAGGAGCCCACGGACACCAAGCTGGAGTTAAAGGGGTTTAACGCCTTTATCGATGCAGAAAGCGTACCGTTCCTGGAAGATGCCGTCATAGACTACGCCAAGGATCGCATGGGAGGGCAGCTTACTTTTCGCGCCCCCAAATCCAAGGTGCCACAGATCGATGAAAACGCATCGGTGGAGCAGAAAGTAAATTACATTCTGTACAGCGAGATCAACCCCCAGCTGGCCTCCCACGGGGGCAATGTTCAGCTGGTGGGGTTGGTGGACGATGACAGCGTTGCTGTACTTAAGTTTGGTGGCGGCTGCCAGGGTTGCGGCATGGTGGACGTAACCTTGAAAGAAGGTATCGAGAAGACCCTCCTGGAAAAAGTGCCGCAACTGAAACGGGTAACGGACGAAACCGACCACAGTGTCACAGAGAACGCCTACTTCAAGTAGGGTCTGCGCCAGAAGAAAAAGGCCCCTGTCCGGGGCCTTTTGTTGTTTACCGGGCGGGTAATACGTCTTTCAGCTTTTCGTGCATCTCACGAATGCTTTTTTCCGTGGTTTCCCAATCAATGCAGGCGTCCGTCACGGA
Source organism: Gammaproteobacteria bacterium UBA7310 (assembly GCA_002471665.1). Taxonomy (GTDB): domain Bacteria; phylum Pseudomonadota; class Gammaproteobacteria; order Pseudomonadales; family Ketobacteraceae; genus Ketobacter. The sequence continues at coordinate 12,620 of DKQK01000069.1, read as the reverse complement.
AACGCCGTACTGCATCTGGCTGTGGTCATCGGTTATCTTCTGGCTACCCCAGTTGATGTGGCTTTCGATCATCAAACCAACGATGGACTTGTTGCCTTCGAGTATTTGATTGGTGACGTTCTCCATCACCAAAGGCTGCAGGCCCGGATCCTTGTTGGAGTTGGCGTGGCTGCAATCCACCATGATATTCTGCGAAAGCTGCTCTTTAGCCAGCTCTTTTTCCGCCAGCGCAACACTGACGGAATCATAGTTGGGCTTGCCGCCGCCACCCCGCAACACCACATGACCATAGGCATTACCACGGGTATTGATGATGGCTACCTGACCTTCCTGGTTGATACCCAGAAAACTGTGGGGGCTGGAAACCGAGTGCAGAGCGTTCACTGCAACGGTGAGCGAACCGTCGGTACCGTTTTTAAAGCCCACAGCAGAAGACAAGCCACTGGACATTTCCCGGTGGGTTTGGGATTCAGTGGTGCGCGCCCCAATGGCTGACCAACTGATCAGGTCCTGCAGGTACTGGGGTGATATGGGATCCAGTGCTTCAGTGGCCAGTGGCAAACCAATCTCTGAAAGGTCCACCAACAACTTGCGGGATATGTGCAGCCCGTCCTGGATCTTGAACGTGTCATTCAGATAAGGGTCGTTGATCAGGCCTTTCCAACCCACCGTGGTGCGGGGCTTTTCAAAATAGACACGCATGATCAGCAGCAGAGTGTCCGACACCTCATCCGCCAGTTTCTTTAAGCGCTGGGCATAATCTTTTGCAGCGTCAACGTCGTGAATGGAGCAGGGGCCAACCACCAAAAACAGGCGGTGATCCTTGCGATCCAGAATGTTTCGCACATCGTCTCTACCTTGGACCACGACAGCACGGGCCTTATCGGTGAGAGGTATTTCTTCTTTGAGCTGATTCGGCGTGATCAGCAGCTCTTGCGAGGCAACATTGACGTTGTCGACGCTGTTTTCAGACATTGTAATTGGATCCTATTTAAACTAGCTTTGAGGTATCATGAACAGGTAACCGATTCTAGCCCAATCGGGATGACAGTTGCATAGATTCGACAGTATAAATCGCAAAATATCTGCATTAATCCGATAGTTTTCCTTAATTTGTCTGTAAATAGGCCCGTGACCCATACACCATTAGATCTCACCCAGTTGGGGCCAGGTGACCTCATTTTAACCCCCAACCGACGGCTATCGGCCTGGTTGCAACGGGATTACGATGAGATTCAGCGTACCCGACAGCGCCTCAAAACATGGCACGCACTGCGTACCCAACCCCTGGACAGCTGGTTTCTGGAACAGTACAACCGCTTGGCGCTGGTGAGCAACCCAGCCTTACCGCGACTGCTCTCGCCGCTTCAAGTCCGCTCGTTGTGGCAGAAACATCTGACGAATGTTGTTGCTGAGCCCAATCACCTGGAAGGGCTCATTCAACTCTGCCAGCAGGCACGTACCCTCATTTGTCGGTGGCACCTGCCCAGCACCGACTGGAATCTCGGGGAGTCTGAAGAAAACCGTGTGTTTGCCGCCGCCCACCAGCAATTCCTGGAGGATCTTCGCGAGCACCATTGGATCGACCCGGCGGGATTGCCCCGCCTGATTCACGATCGATGGGGAACGGACTTATGCGAGGCTGAACGGGTGTTTCTGCATGGTTTCAACGATCTGCAGGAGCCGCAGCTAACACACCTTGAATCCGCCCTGACAGCGGCCGGAATAGAAGTCTGCGTCAGTGGCCAACACCGACAACAGGGGCACAGCGGAACATTATCCTTCGTTGACTATGGGGCGCAGTTCAAAGCCGCGCTGTCCTGGGCTGTGCAGCAGCACTTTGCTTGGCCCCTGAAGCGTTTTGCCATTGTCATTCCGAACCTGCAGCATCAACGGCTGCATCTGGAAAAACTCTGTGCTGATTTGGTGGCAGCGTACCCGGACCGGTTAGCGGACGATTGGCGGCACGTTATAAATATCACTGCTGGTCAGCCACTGTCGTCGTTTTCTCTGTGTAGCCATCTGTTGTTGATGTTAAAGGCGTTGGGGGGTAATTTGCGGCTGGCTGAATGGGAAGTCCTGCTAAAGAGCCCGTTTTTTTCCGGTGGAGTCCAGCACTTCCAGATGCGCGACGCCTTCATCGTCTGGTTAAGAAGCAAGAACCGGGCATTTTTGAACTGGTGCATCGTCCATGAATTATGGAAAGTGTTTTCAGCGAGCAACTCGCCCACCGAAGCCGAACCGTTTCCTCTGTTCAAGGTCAGTGACAGGACACTTGCTCAACGGGGGCAAACCACATCACTGCGAAATTGGTTGGTCTGGCTAAACCGAATTTTGGCAGCGCTGGGATGGTTGCAGGAAAGAACCCTGGACAGTGAATCGTATCAGGTAAATCAGCGTGTTCAGGAAACATTACAGTCACTGACGGAACTGGATGCAATCATGGACCCGATCCGCTATGCCGGCTTTCTCAATGAAGTCAGCCAGGCGTTGAAAGCGGTCACCTTCCAACCCCAAACCGAAACTGCACCAATACAGGTAATGGGCGTTCTTGAAGCGGCGGCCATGAATTTCGATGGTTTGTGGGTGTGTGAATGTGAAAGTCGACAGTGGCCCCAGCCGGTGTCAGCCAACCCGTTGCTGCCGCGCAGTACCTTGCGTCGCTACGGCATGCCCGGATCTGGCCCGGATCGGGAGCTGGAATACGCCCGCACCATTCTTGACGGCTTTGCCCAGGCAGCACCCCAGGTGGTGTTCAGTTGGGGAGAATATGAAGGTGACTCCCAGCTTTTGATGTCACCATTGCTTGAACCCATCGCACCGATCACCGACTTTACGGTAGGGATGGATTTTGTGTCACAAGAAGAGCGGCGGTTTCAGCTTGCCGGCTTGTTGTCAGTGGATGCGGGTGATGATCTGGGCACCGAACTGCAATCGCAATCCAGTAGGGGAGGCAGTGGTGTCATTCAGGCGCAGTCACTGTGCCCCTTTAAAGCCTATGCAGAATACCGTCTGGGAATCCGCTCTGAAGACAATCTGCAGGAAGGGATCAAGGCCAGTGACCGCGGTTCGCTGGTGCACCGAGTGTTGGAGTCATTCTGGCGTGAGATTACCGACTACCACGGGCTGGCTCAGCTCATCGCACGGGACAACGAGCTGCAAAGCGTGCTCAATCAGATCCTGGATGGTGAAATGGCGCGTTTCAGGCAGGAAACGTATTTGCAACCGGAAGCGCTTTACCAACTGGAGCGGGAACGCACCTTTCAATCCGTGTACCAGTGGCTGCGCAACGCGGAGCTAACAAGAGCACCGTTCAAGGTGGAAAATATTGAGAAGCGGCAGACCGTCTCCCTGGCGGGTATGGAATTGACATTGACGGTTGACCGCATTGATGTACTCGAAGACGGCAGTCGCGCCATTATTGATTATAAAACCGGTATAAAAAATACAGCCTCATGGCTGGGGCCAAGGCCAGAGGAGCCCCAGCTTCCACTTTACGCACTGATCAACCCTGAACACACAAAAGGGATTTATTTCGGCATTATCCGCCCTGAGAAAGCAGAGTGGCAAGGGCTGCAGGATCATAACGTGCAGTTTACCGAGCGCGCTGCGCGCACCGTAAAGAGCCCCACAGCAGGGTGGGCAGATCAAGTTGGGGAATGGCGTCAAACGTTGGAACAATTGGCCCTGGAGTATCAGCAGGGTGTTGCCAGTGTGACACCGCTGAACAACCAGGTTTGCCAATATTGTCACCTGTCACCAGTTTGTCGTATCAAGGAGCAACACCGTGACCGTGAGTGATCAGCTGCAACGGGATAAAGCCCTGGACATCACCAACAGTTTTATTGTTCAGGCGCCGGCCGGTTCCGGCAAGACCGGTGTGTTGACGTTACGCATACTCAAGTTATTGGCTCTTGTGGAGGAGCCTGAAGAAATTCTGGCAATCACGTTCACGAAAAAAGCCGCCGCGGAAATGCGGGTGCGAGTGATGGAGGCATTGGAACTGGCTGCAGGGCCGCCGCCGGAAAACCCGTACGAACTTCAGTTTTATACATTAGGCAATCAGGTGCTGGCCAAAGACCGTGAACACAACTGGGGATTGAAGCAGAATCAAAACCGGCTACGCCTGCTTACCATCGATAGCTTTTGCAGCGGCATTGTCAAGAACCGGCCATTGGCGTCCGGATTGGGGGTTCAGTTTTCAATTGCCGAAGACCCAACGGAACTCTACACCGAGGCTGCCAGAGAGTTACTTGCCTCCCTGGATGCAGGGGATGAGCTGGGTAAGGCATTGCGCCGGGTGCTGGGTAACCTTGACAATCACTTTACCAAGTTAAGCAATCTGGTGATCCAGATGCTTGCTCAGCGTGATCATTGGCTGGCGGATGTCAGTGCCGTCCATGGCAACATGGATCAGTTCAGGGCTTTGTTGGAGCACTCCCTTGCCAATCTGAACCAGGATGGATTAGAGCTGGTACAAGCTCATTTCGATCCCGATTTCTTTCCCGAGTTGGAGCAAATCTGCATTTATGCCAAGAATCAACTGCGGGCGCAAAACCTGACGCATCCTTTGCTTGATACCGTGGAAGGGGAGTTCGAGCACACCAAGGAGCAACTGAAACTGCTGCTCACCGGTCAACTTCAACCGCGCTCACGCTTCACCAAGAATGAGGGATTTCCTACAGGTGATAACGCAGCGGAAAAAAAGCTGGCCAAAGAATACAAAGCCCGTGTCAAGCAGCTGGTTGAGCAACTGGAGCGCAGTGGTGAGCCCGGTATCGCAAGCGTTCAGGAATTTGTCAATCTGCCCCACGCAAGCCTCAGCCCGGAACAGTGGCAATTGCTGGATGACGTGTTACAGATCATGCGCTATGCCGCAGCCCATTTAAAACTGGTGTTCCAGAGCCAACGCAGCGTTGACTTCAATGAAGTAGCGTTATCGGCTCTTATGACCCTTGGCACCGGGGACATGCCATCCGATGTTACCTTGTTGTTGGACAACAAGATATCACACATTCTGGTCGATGAGTTCCAGGATACCTCCTTTGTTCAGGTTGAGTTGCTGGACCGACTCACGTCGGGATGGGAGCAGAACGATGGACGCACACTCTTCCTGGTGGGCGACCCAATGCAATCGATCTATGCCTTTAGGAAAGCCGACGTGGGGCTCTTTCTGCGGCTTTGGCGCTCGCAAAGGCTTGGCAGTATCAATTTAATCCCGCTAACCCTGACCTCCAATTTCCGTTCCTCGGCAACCGTGATTGACTGGGTAAACAGAGTTTTTAAGCGTATTTTTCCCGCGGCGGCCAACACCAGAACGGGGGCAGTACAGTATTCCGCATCTGTTGCCAGTAAGGATGCCAAGCCGGCTGATGCGGTTTCCGTTACCCTCTTCGGCCATGAAAAAAATCAACGAGCGTCCGCCGATGTGCAAGAGGCACACTGGATCTGCGAGCAGATCAAAGATCTACCCCGGCAGGAGAGCGTTGCGATTCTGGTAAAGGGCAAATCTCATGTGGGCCACATCGTACCCCATCTGAAAAATGCAGGTATTCCCTACCAGGCAGTGGACATAGAATCATTGTCCCAAAGTCAGATCATCAGCGATTTGCTGGCTGCCGCCCGCGCATTGCTTTCACCTAACGACAAGGTCTCCTGGTTTGCCCTGCTGCGGGGCCCCTGGCTGGGCTTAACCTTGAAAGAACTGGATACGCTGAACAACCTGGATAGCGTGCCCTGGAATGCGCTGCAGAAACTTGAGGACTGCCCCTGGGAAAACGATCTTACCGTCAGCAAGCTTAAACATATCAGAGCGGTCTATCAGAACGCTTACCTGAACCGACACCGGTCGGAATGGCAGCACGCCCTGCGTTCCATCGTACTGCAACTGGGCATTCCGGCCTCTGCCCGGAATAAAGCCGACCTGCAATCAATTGATTTGTTTTTTGGTTTGCTTGATACCATCGATACCATTGCCGATATTCCGGATTTTCAGGCCTTGCGCAAAAAGCTGGATGATCTGTTTGTTCCTCCCGAGATCCACCCGGTGGGTACCCGGGTGGTTCAGGTCATGACCATGCATAAATCCAAAGGGCTTGAATTCGACAGTGTGTTTCTGCCGCAACTGCATCGCAAACCGCGAGCAGACGATAAGCCCTTAATTCTGCTGGATAAGCAAACCGCCCAAGTCGCGGAGCAGCAGGAGCTTTTCCTGGCGCCGTTCGAGTTAAGGCATGAAAAAAACGATAGTACGGTATACGCGTATCTATGGCGCCTGCAGCGGCAAAGGCTTCGTAACGAAGCCGCTCGCTTGTTGTATGTGGCCTGTACCCGCGCGAAGCAACGCTTATTGCTCAGCGCTTGCGTGGAACAGGATGACGGGGATCTGAAAGCGCCGGATGGGCAAAGCCTTTTGGCTTTCCTGATCCCCCGGATTTCCGATCTGTTATATCAGCGGATCGATGTTGAACCCCAAACGGAAACACCTGCCTACCGTTGTTTCCGTTCAGCCACCAGTGCCTTCCTTGACGCTGTGCAAACGGGGTGCGGGCCAGCGGTTGCCGCCCAACCTGAACCCCATGATACGCCTACCATCGAGCAAGTGGAATCAGGCTCTCAGATCAGGCGCCATGCAGGTACCCTCACCCATGCAATACTGGAAGCAATGGCTAAGCGCCCGTCTCTCTATGGAACCCTGGATCCGGTACAGCTGGCGGATACCTGGGCCCAGGAACTCAGTCGCATGGGACTTGAAACACCAGACATTCCACAGGCACTGGATATCGTCACTCGGGCCGTGACTCAGATACAACGGTCGCAGCATGGCGCATGGCTCTTCCAGGCGCCCAAATCCCACGATGCTGCAGAGTTTTCGATCATGCGTAATCAGACGGATAAGCCCATAGAGAAATTCATTGTGGATCGCACTTTTGTGGAAAATGGCACCCGCTATATCATTGACTATAAACTTTCTGAACCGGAAAATGACCTGACTGAATTTTTGCAACAGCAGGTGGGTCAATATCGCAGCCAGTTGCTGGGATACCACTCTGCGCTGAATGCAGAGCATCCGTTGCCAACAAAACTGTTCCTGTATTTTCCACTCATTGATCATCTGGAAGAGGTAGCCATTTAATGCCCATAACCTTCGATGGCAAATTGGTTATTGCCACGTCCTCCAGCGCACTGTTCGACTTGTCGGAGAGCCACAGAATCTACCGGGAGCAGGGCCTTGAGGCCTACCGTCAATATCAAATCGACAATGAGGACACGCCTCTGGAAACCGGAGAGGCTTATCCACTGGTTAAGAAGCTGCTGGCCATCAACGATATGGTTTCCGGTGAAACCGGTGTCGAGGTAATTCTGTTGTCACGCAATTCTGCGGATACCGGTTTAAGGGTCTTCAATGCCATAGAAAACTGGAAGCTGCCCATTACCCGTGCGGCCTTTTCCGGTGGCAAGAGCCCCTATCGGTACGTGGAAGCCTTCGGCGCTCACTTGTTTTTGTCCACCAACCCTGAGGATGTACGCAACGCCCTTGAAAATGGCTATGCCGCCGCCAGCATTATTTCCCCCAGCAAAGCGACACAGAAGAACCTGGCCACTGAATTGAAAATCGCGTTTGATGGCGACGCGGTATTGTTCTCCGATGAATCAGAACAGATATATCAAAGCCAGGGGCTGGAAGCGTTTACCGCATCAGAAAGAGCGGCCGCCAAAACGCCGATGCGCGGCGGGCCGTTCAAGCCTTTCCTGCAGGCGTTGCATAATCTGCAGGCGCAGTTCAAGGAGGAAGATTGCCCCATCCGTACGGCTCTGGTGACGGCGCGTTCCGCGCCAGCCCATGAGCGAGTCGTACGCACGTTGCGTAACTGGAATATCAGGATTGATGAATCCCTGTTCCTGGGGGGGTTGGATAAGGGCGCCTTTCTTAAGGCCTTTGGTGCAGATGTGTTCTTTGATGATCAGGAAGGGCATTGTGTGTCTGCCAGTGAGCATGTGGCAGCCGGCCACGTTCCCCATGGCGTTGCCAATCAGGCAAAGTAGTTCAGCCGGTTTGTGCGCTTACCAACTGTAGTTGAACCCAACTGCGCCATCGATGACCATTTTATCAATGATCTTTTCCGGGCACAGTTCGACCTTTTCCCGAATGGCGCTGGAGAAATCCAGGGCCTTCAGCAGCGGGGTTGGCAGCGATCCGGCCTGCACCGTAAACGTGGTGCCCACTGTGGTAACATCGATTTCCGCCGAGAGAGGATCAATGCGCCAGGATCGATAATTTGCCCCCAACTCAAGTGCGTTGCCTTTCATCAGGTTGGTCTCGGCAGTAAATTTCAGTGCAACCAAAGGGATCGCCATGCCCGGGTTGGGCATGAGTCCGTGCATGTCATAATTGGCACGGGCAGGGGGATGGTAACCGTTTAACAGGTGGCTTTGTTCTTCTGTCAGTCGGATGCCATGGGCTTCGATCTCGGCGGCGTTCGCTCCAACAGAAGCAATACACGCACTGCACACTGCGCCCGCGATCAAACCTTTCCAGAAACCATGCACATTCATACTGCAACGACTACCTAATACGTTATTGAAACTGCGTCCATTTGAATACTTAAAAAGTAGTCACCAAACCTAAACTAAACCAATTTGTAATAGCGGGAATGCGGACCACTTCGCGCTTTTCAGCGCACAATTTCAAGCCACCGTTTTTAGCTGCGCCTAACTGAATTTACTTCTTCTTTTCCAGTTATTTAGAGTGAATCAGTTCAGGCAAAGACAGGAGCACCTGCTATGATTTAAAAATGGTCAAAGAACGTACATTCTGCCGTTGAAGTCTTGTTAATTAATGTTAAACAACATCCTGTATGCTACCGATCTCGGGCTGTATGGCCCCTATATTCTTGAGCACGTGTGTGAGCTCGCAAACAAACACAGCGCCCAGGTCACGGTTATTCACGCGGTGGAACCGGTAAGCGTCTTTGCCGGTGCGCTGCTGGAAACCTATGTACCCCAGGAAGATAAGGCTGCATTGAGATTGCATGGCTACGAAGCCGTGATGACCACCATCCGCGCCAGGGTCAGGCAGGCGTTCGAGGAGGACTTTATTGATCGCAGCGAAGCCAAGACCTGTATACAGGATGTTTTGGTGCTGGATGGGGAGGCCTGTGAAGTGATTCTCGAAACCGCACGGGCCGTTGATGCGGATCTGATTGTGATGGGCACCCACGGCAACCAATCGGATAACAGCACCGCCATCGGTTCGGTGGCATCGAAAGTATTGCAGCTATCCCATATTCCCATTTACCTGGTGCCCACCACCGCGGTAGGAATACGTCCAAATCAGCAACAACTTAGAAAAACGCGTATTTGACACCCAGAGCCAGCAGCATGCTGGCCAACATGGGCTGTAAAAACTTCTCCGGGAGACGGGTGGCCACCTTGGTTCCCACGTAAATGGCGGGCAGAGAGCCTACCAACAGGGCACCCAGCAGATAGAAATCCACGTTACCTAAAAACAGGTGTCCGGTACCCGCCACCAACGTCAGGGGTACGGCATGGGCCAGGTCGGTGCCCACGACGTTGATGGAAGGCAGGCGGGGGTAAAGGAGGAGAAGCACGGCCGCGCCGAAGGCACCCGCGCCCACCGAGGAAAGCGTTACCATGATTCCCAGTAAAACCCCCATGGCCCAGGTATAGCGGGGAGAATGATGTTGCAGGTGCGCAAGAATCCCGGATTTGTTGTGCTCGTGGGATTCCGACAGTATCTTTTTGCGAAACAGCAGCACAATAGAGGTCAGAATCAGCATGATGCCCAGCATGGAGGTCAGCACATGGCCATAGGATTCAGAATCTGGGAAATAGCTGTGCAGGACATACACCGTGGCTAGACTGGCCGGCAGGCTGCCGGCAAACAGATAAAATACGATGTTCCAGCGTATGGTGCCCTGGCGCTTGTGCACCACCACACCACCTGCTTTGGTAATGGACGCGTAGAGGAGGTCAGTGCCAACGGCCACATGAGGCGGAAAGCCGAACAGCAGCAACAGAGGGGTCATCAATGAGCCACCTCCGACACCGGTAACCCCAACGGCAAAGCCCACCGCTGCGCCCGCTAATATGTATACAACCAAATCCATAGACGCCGCCGGCAATCTCTTCTAAGTTTAAACAGCAATAACAGAAAAAAATTTAACAATCTGAAGTTTTGAGGTTGGTAAATTTATCCATTCTGTCCTATTCTGCAAAGGAATATATTTTCATATTGTTATAACCCCGAGTGCAAATATAAAAAAGGAAGGGGGAGGGAGATCCATGAAACTTCAGCAATTGCGTTACATCTGGGAAGTGGCGCGACACGATCTGAACGTCTCAGTTACCGCGCAAAGCCTCTACACATCGCAGCCCGGCATCAGTAAACAGATTCGACTCCTGGAAGATGAATTGGGTGTCGAGATCTTTTCCCGCAGTGGAAAACACTTAACCCGGGTAACACCGGCCGGGGAAGCGATCCTCAAGATTTCCGGCGAGATTCTACGCAAAGTTGACAGTATCAAGCAGGTTGCCCAGGAGTTCAGTGATGAAACCAAAGGCAGCCTGTCGTTGGCCACCACCCACACGCAGGCACGCTATGCGCTGCCGGGTGTGATCGAAACTTTCATAGATAAATACCCTGAAGTGTCATTGCACATGCATCAGGGCACGCCGATCCAGATCTCAGAAATGGCGGCCGACGGCACAGTAGACTTTGCCATCGCAACAGAAGCACTGGAGCTGTTTGGTGACCTTATTATGATGCCCTGTTACAGCTGGAACCGGGCTATTATCGTGCCCCGCAACCATCCTCTGGCACAATCATCCAAGATCACACTGGAGGAGGTTGCCCGCCAGCCGATCGTGACTTACACCTTCGGGTTCACCGGCCGTTCCAAACTGGATGATGCGTTCCTGGATAAAGGGTTATCGCCGAAAGTGGTGTTTACCGCAGCGGATGCCGATGTTATCAAGACCTATGTCAAGCTGGGGCTGGGTGTGGGCATCGTTGCGAAAATGGCCTGCGATGATAACGACCCGGATCTGGTGGCGTTGGATGCGTCGCACCTGTTCGAGCCCAGTGTTACCAAAATCGGTTTCCGGCGGGGTACCTTCCTGCGTGGGTTTATGTATGAGTTCATCGAGCTGTTTGCGCCTCATTTGACCAAAGAAGTGGTCAACGAAGCGGTCGAACGGCACACCCGCTCAGAGCTGGATGAGTTATTCAGCCACATCCAGCTGCCAGTTCTGTAACAAGTCGCTTTCCTCAGCGAAAAGCCCCGGGCGATCAGGTCGTCCGGGGCTTTTTTATGGGGTACTCGTATATAGGGTACTGAGCTGTGGTTTCCGCCAGTGACCCGTTACAGAAAATCCAGATCCGGGTTGTTGTGCAGAATCTCTTTCAGCTCGTCCTTTTCTTCCGTGGTCTGTTCCAGGACTTCTTTTACGAATTTGAAGTACACGGTGTATACACTCTGTCGACCATCATCGTAATCCACCACGAAGAAGGGCGCGCGGTCGACGTTCAGCTCTGCGGCCAACAACATGCCGGCGCTGGTGGGGTCACGCTCGTCCGCCACCAGAATCTCGTCGATGCGCTCCATTTGGCCAGAATCTTCAAGCCGACCGATTACCTCACCACATTTTTTACAGGGGGAGCCGTCTGCCAGGATTTTCTTAACCAGAGTGATTTTCATCGCACTAACTCTCTATTTTTTATCAACATTAATGGCGTGTAAGCCGCATTCTTTGGCCGTTGCCTCTTCCCACCACCAACGGCCTTCCCGTTCATGCTGGTTCGGTAAAACCGGTCTGGTGCAAGGCTCACAACCGATACTGATGAAACCTTTCTCGTGCAGCTCATTATAAGGAACGTCGTTGCTTCGAATGTACGCCCAGACCTGCTCAGAGCTCCAGTTTGCCAGAGGATTGAATTTAATCAACTGATTGGTCTCGGTGGAGAAAGCGCCATCAATCTGGATAAGGGGGATATCCACCCGGGTTCCGGGGCTTTGATCCTTGCGCTGGCCGGTCACCCAAGCATTCAACGTACTCAGTTTGCGGCGCAGTGGGCCCACCTTGCGAATGGCGCAGCACTCTTTGTGGTCATCCTGATAGAAGCTGAACATGCCCTTTTCTTCGAGCAGTTTCTCAACCTGAGCCATATCCGGGAAGGTGGCTTCAATCTTAACATCATAATGATTGCGGACCTTCTCCAGAAAACGGTAGGTCTCCGGGTGCAAACGGCCGGTATCCAGCGTGAAAACACGGAAGGGTTTACCCAGTTTTGCAGCCATATCCACCAAAACCACATCTTCAGCACCGCTGAAAGAAATGGCCAGGTTGTCATATTTATCCAGCGCTGCCGCCAGGACCTCCTGGGGTGATTTGGATTCCAGCTCGCTGTTCCACGCTTGCGCTTCCGCTTGGGATAAAGTCATTTCAGCCTCTCTACTCACTGCACGTAATTCGTCATACCTCTCTGAGGGCGCGTATTCTAGCAGAGAAGGAGAAAAGTCCGAAATACAAGAATGGCACCTTCATATAACCCAAAGAAATATAAAAAGCCCTGTAAAGCACTCAACCGAATCAAAACG
>DKQK01000034.1:14427-18763 GCA_002471665.1 Gammaproteobacteria bacterium UBA7310 | reverse complement strand
GAACTGTGATCAGTTCACCTTTTTCAATTGGTGGAGGCGGCGGGGATCGAACCCGCGTCCGCCAATCCTCTGCCTAAGGATCTACATGTTTAGTCTTGTCTATTGATCTCGCTCGTTACGGCCCGACCAGACAGGGTGTAACAAGCCAGCCTGTTAAGGTTTTAACAGCGCCGCGCCAGGCGCGCTTTGCTGCGATCTTGTGTAAAGTTACCGACCTGTCATCTCCACAAGCAAAAAATCGGGTCGGTTTAGCCTTAAGCGGCTAAAGCGTAGTTGTCGTCGTTTGCAACTATCATTTGCAGCACTTGAAGTACGTGTGTTGCTACCCACACGACATGCACCTAAGGGTTCGTAATCGACGTCGAAGCCAATGTCGCCCCCAGAACTTCCATTATACCACTGATAGGCAAAGTAATATAACGGTTAAGCGTTTTCTTTGACTGTCCGGCACGATAAAAGTTCCCTGACCGGGGTTTCAGGTAATGCTAGGGCAACAGGGGCTGCAGCGGATTAAAAGCCAGTGCCGGTATCAGGCACAGGGCCAGAATCACCAAAGTACCCCAGCCAAACACCGCGGGCCGCTTGACGAAATTGGTGTAGGCGGCCCCCACCATCACCGCGCTCACCAGCAACGCCCCCAGGCTGGCCAGGGTGGGTAGCCACCAGACCAGCAACATCAAGGGGGCGGCAATCAGTTCCAGCACCCCAGCCAGAATACGCAGCCAGTGAGGCAACTGGAATTTGTCGAATTCTTCAATCATGTGGGGGTGGCCGCCGGCTTTCATCCAGCCGGTGGCAACAAAGAACAGGGCGAGAAGGGTGCAGACAATCTTTGCGCTTAGGATCATGGCCGGGTACCAATAACAATGTGGTACTCACTTTATCCCTAAGTGGCAATATGGTCAATTGTAGTTGACTGATTTAGGCGTTTTTGAGGATCCGACTTTTCTCACGGTTCCAGTCACGGTCTTTTTCGGTGGCCCGTTTATCGTGCAGTTTCTTACCCTGTGCCAGGGCGATCTCGCATTTTACCTTGCCGTTCTTCCAATACAGCGCCAGGGGGACACAGGTCAGGTGCTTTTTGGCAATGGCCCCGAAAATACGCCCCAGCTCCCGCCGATGCAACAGCAGCTTGCGGGTTCGGGTTGGGTCGGGCACAAAATGGGTGGAAACAGTGGGCAGGGGGGAAATATGGCAGCCGAACAGAAACGCCTCGCCATCTTTCATCAGCACATAGCTGTCCATGAAGTTGACTTTGCCTTCCCGCAGGCTTTTAACTTCCCAGCCCTCCAGTGCCAGGCCGGCTTCAAAGCGATCTTCGAGAAAGAATTCATGCTTGGCTTTTTTGTTCAGGGCGATTGTGGAACCGCCGGCTTTTTTCTTCGACTTCGACATAGTTTCCGCGCTGAGTGATGTCCCTTGCAAGCGATCCAACCGGGTACCGATCCAATCTGGGTACCGATTCAACCGGGCCGCTAAGTATAGGGCTTTTGACCTTAGAAACCAAAAACCCTGTGGGCTTGTTTTGACAGCCCGCGGAAACGCAAGGAAAATGCCCTTAGCGCTGGGGGTGTTTTTGAGCGCTCTACCTTCAATAACAGTGACAATAAGCTTCGCATAAGGGACTGCCAATGACTGAGCAGCAATCAATTCATGGTATCTGGACAAAACGCTGGACCTTCATACTGGCCGCCACCGGATCCGCAGTGGGATTGGGAAATATCTGGAAGTTTCCCTATATGGCAGGCGAGAATGGCGGCGGAGCCTTTGTTCTGCTCTATCTACTGTTCATTTTTGCCATTGGCATACCGGTGATGCTGGGGGAAATTCTGCTGGGCCGGCGCGGGCGGGCCAGCCCCATTAACAGCATGCACAAGCTGGCCGATGAGGCGCGGGCAACCCCGTTCTGGGGCGGTATTGGTTGGCTGGGTGCACTGGCGGGATTGTTCATCCTGTCCTTTTACAGTGTGGTCGCAGGCTGGGCGGTATCCTATGTGTACCTGATGGCAAGCGGTACCTTTGCCGGTGAAAGTGCTGAGGCAATCAGCGGCGAATTCGGTAACCTGGTGAGTGATCCCTCCAAACTGGTGGATTGGCACACCCTGTTTATGGCCATGACTGTGGCGGTGGTAGCCAATGGTATCCATAAAGGGTTGGAGATGGCGGTGCAGTTGTTGATGCCTCTTCTCTTCATCATGCTCTTGATCCTGCTGGGCTATTCCATGACGCAGGATACCTTCAGCGACAGCCTCGTTTTTATGTTCAAAGTGGATTTCAGCAAGTTGACCGAAGAGGCCATTCTTAGTGCGCTGGGGCATTCCTTCTTTACCCTCAGCCTGGGCATGGGGGCGATTATGGCCTACGGCGCCTATATGTCCCGGCAGCAGAATCTGGCCTCCACGGTGGTCACCATCGGCATCCTGGATACCCTGGTGGCACTGGTGGCCGGGGTGGTGATTTTCACCATCGTCTTTGCCAACGGACTGGAGCCGGGCGCCGGGCCGTCCCTGATGTTCCAGACCCTGCCCATTGCGTTCAGCCAGATGCCCGGTGGTATGATCCTGGGGACCATGTTCTTTATACTGGTAACCGCCGCCGCCTGGAGTTCGGCCATTTCGCTGGCGGAGCCGGCCGTGGCCTGGGCCGTGGAAACCTTGGGTATGAACCGTGGGGTGGCGGCGCTGATTGTGGGGGTGGCGGCCTGGTTGTTGGGGGTGGCCTGTGCGTTGTCCCTGAATATTTGGTCGGATATAAAAATCTTCGACAACAGCATTTTCGATTTCCTCGATAAACTTACCACCAACATCATGCTGCCCCTGGGCGGATTGCTGATTTGTGTGTTCGTGGCCTGGATAATGGATCGTGCCGTGGTGCGGGCTGAAGTGGACATTGATCATCCTACTGTCTACAAAGTCTGGTTTTTCCTGGTGCGCTTCGTATCGCCGGCGGGCGTGGCGGTGGTAATGTTCAATAAACTGATGGCGTGAAATGAGTGAACCGATGATTCAAGTGGAAGTGGCCTATGCTTTGCCCGAGAAGCAGCTGATTGTGCCTTTGTCTGTGAAAAAAGGAACCACCATGTATGATGCGGTGGTTCAGTCCGGCATTGCGGACAAGTTTGCCGGGCTGGATGTGGATGCGGTGCCCATGGGGGTGTTCGGCAAGGCCGAACGCAAACCCAAAGAGCGTGTGCTGGAAGAGGGCGAGCGGGTTGAGCTGTACCGCCCTCTGATTGCCGATCCCAAGGAAGTGCGTAAAAAGCGTGCTGCCAAAAAGGCCGCCGGGGAGGAATAGCCCCGGGCCGAATGCGATCAGGCTTCGGCGTTTTGCGCCGGAGGGTTGGGGGCTTCGGTGTTGGGTGTGGCTTTGTCTTGGTCTTTATTTTCAGACGGTGGCACCGGCAGACCCATTTGTTGCAGCAGGTCGTTACGCAGTTGTTCCGGATCTTTGTAGCGGCTGGTGTCGATTCTGGCCAGGCGCTCGTTATTAAAAAAGAGCGTTAGCTGGTTCTGAATCTGGATGCCTTTACCGGTTTCCAGACTGTAAATGTAGTCCCAGCGGTTTGGGTGAAAGGTATCCGCCACCATGGGGGAGCCCATCACATATTCCACCTGGCGCGGGGTCATGCCCACCCTCAGTTTGTCGACCATTTCCTTGGTGATAAGATTGCCCTGGCCGACATCAATACGGAACACGCCGGGAAAGCGCAGGGAGCTACAGCCGCCGGCCAGCAGCGTTGCCACCAGCAGAATCAGTGTTGCGGCGTGCCGGCCGCTGCGGAAAGCGTTCAACAAGTTTTGCATCTGGTAAGGTTTTCCACTATCTTCGCAAAAAACGAACATCATACAGGTAACGCGGATTCTTTAGAAACCGTAAAACGAAGAAAGATCCCTATGACAAATGAAAATCAGGAATTGCGCAAAGCCGGCCTCAAAGTTACCCTGCCGCGCGTGAAGATCCTGCAGATTCTGGAAGCCTCCGACAGCCACCATATGAGCGCAGAAGATGTGTATAAGGCCCTGTTGGACGCGGGAGATGATGTGGGGCTGGCGACGGTATACCGGGTGCTGACTCAGTTTGAAAGTGCCGGGTTGGTGAGCCGATTGAACTTTGATGGTGGTCATGCCGTGTTTGAGCTGGATAAAGGTGATCATCATGACCATATGGTTTGTGTGGATACTGGTCAGGTCATCGAGTTTGTAGATGAAGAGATCGAAGTGCTTCAGCACGCCATCGCGGAGAAGCACGGTTTCGATCTGGTGGATCACAATCTGGTGCTGTACGTTAAACCCAAGAAATAACCACCTGTTACCCGGTGTTGCCACGAGTGTGGTGA
>DKQK01000034.1:7109-14085 GCA_002471665.1 Gammaproteobacteria bacterium UBA7310 | reverse complement strand
TGCACTCTGTGAAGAGGAAAGCTTAAGCCTGGCTTTCCTCAATCAACTCCCTGGCATGCGCCAGAGTCTGTTCTGAAATCTTCAATCCGCCCAGCATCCGGGCAATCTCTGCTACTTTCTCATCCTGTGACAGCTTTGCAATGTCCGTGTGTGTCTGGTTCTTGCTGGTCTGCTTGTTTACGTGCAGATGGGTGTGGCCCTGAGCCGCCACCTGGGGCAGGTGGGTGACGCACATAACCTGGTTATGGTGGCCCAGTTCCCGCAATAGTTGACCCACGATCTGGGCAACACCGCCGCCGATGCCCACGTCCACCTCATCAAACACCAGGGTTGCCACATTGGTTTTGGCGGCGCAGGCCACCTGAATAGCCAGGCTGATGCGGGAGAGTTCGCCTCCGGAGGCCACCTTGTTGAGCGGTTTGGCCGGCTGGCCGGGGTTGGTGCGGACAATGAATTCCACAGTTTCCAGGCCGTTGGCTGAATACTGTTCGGTGCTGAGGGGCTGCAGGTCTACCTGAAATTCGGCCCCCGGCATGCCCAGCGGTTGCACCTTTTCGGTAATGAGTTTGCCCAGTTTTTTGGCTTCCTTGGCGCGCCCTTTTGACAGCTTGGTGGCGGCTGCCAGATATGCCGTCCGGGCCGCCTCTGCCGCCTGCTCCAGCTTGGCCAGTTTTTCCTCGCCGCCATCAATGGCGTCCAGCTCGGTTTGCAATTCATGCCAGAGTTCGGCCAGTTGTTGCGGGTCAACCCGATGTTTTCGTCCCAGGTGAAAATAGGCCGCAATGCGTGAATCCAGGGTCTGGTAGTGTTCCGGGTCCAGATCCAGGCTGTCGAGGTAGTGGCGCAGACTGGTACCGGCCTCATCCAGCTGAATGCGGGCGCTTTCTACCAGCTCGGTCATCTCTTTCAGGCCGGGATCTTCGTCCAGCATATCCTTCAACAGGTGCAGGACACTGTGGGTTTGGTCCACCAGGCTGGGGTCGCCTTCACTGAGCCCGGTTAGCGCCTGTTGTCCGCGACTGAGCAGGGATTCCACATTGGACAGTTTCTTGTGTTCTGCCTCCAGCGTGGCCAGTTCACCGGCAACGGGTTTCAGCTCATCCAATTCGTTGATCTGGAAACGCAGCAGGTCAGCCCGGTCCTGCATCTCTTTGGCGTGATCACGGAAGTGTTCAAACGCCTGCTGCGCTGTTTGCCAATGGCGGAAGGCGTCGGCTACGGCTTTGGCCTGCTGGTTGAGCCCGGCAAACTCGTCCAGCAACAAACGGTGGGTATCCCTGCGCAGCAGGGCCTGGTGCTCGTGTTGTCCGTGAATACTTACTAACATTTCCCCCAGTTCTTTCAGGCTCTGGATCGGGGAGGGGGTGCCGTTGATGTAGGCTCGGCTGCGGCCATCGGCGGCAATCACCCGCCGCAGGATGCACTCGTGGTCGGCGTCCAGATCCCGCGCTTGCAGCCAGCTGCGGGCGGCCGGATTGTTATGGACATCAAAGGTGGCGAGGATTTCCGCCTTGTCGGCGCTGTGGCGCACGGAGCCGGAGTCGGCGCGATTGCCCAGGGCCAGGCCCAGGGCATCGATCATGATCGACTTGCCGGCCCCGGTTTCACCGGTGACCACCGTCAGTTTGTTGGGGATATCCAGATCCAGCTGTTCGACAATGGCAAAATTGCGGATGTTGATGTGTGTGAGCATAGTGGACGTGATCGCGCCTGGTTGATCCTGGGAGTGTGCCACCATGATAGGGAAATTGGTGGCTTGTCGCCATCGTCAAAGGCGCGCTAGAATCAAAAATTACTGCTGATTTTCAATCATGTGACGGGGCCCAGATGCGACCAAAGGTGGATCGTGCCGAAGAAGTGCTGAAAGCGCTGGTGGAGCGTTATATCCGCGATGGCGAGCCGGTGGGCTCCAAGGCCATTGCCCAGTCCATGGTCAATTCCGCCAGCCCGGCCACCATTCGCAATGTGATGGCCCAGCTCGAGGAGCGGGGCCTGATCCATTCTCCGCACACTTCCGCCGGCCGCGTACCCACCTCCCTGGGTTATCGCATGTTTGTGGACACCATGCTGACGGTGTCCTCACCGGGGCGGGAGAACGTGGATCAGGTCAAGCAGCGCCTGTTACCCGATAAAACCCCCCAGGCATTGATGGAGGAAGCCTCTGAGGTGCTGTCGGATCTGACCTCCATGGCGGGTATTGTGATGGTGCCCAAAAGCGATCGGTCCAGCCTGCGCCAGGTTGAGTTTCTGCCGCTGGAAGGCAAGCGGGTGCTGGTGATCCTGGTGCTCAATGATCGCGAGGTGCAGAACCGGATCATTACCACCAATCGCCGCTACAATGAATCTGAATTGCAGCAGGCAGCCAACTATCTCAATCAGCACTTTATCGGCAACCCCCTGGGCGCGATCCGGGATCGGCTGCTGGCCGCCATGCGGGATGACAAGGTGCGTATGGATTCCCTGATGCAGACGGTGATTGAAGTGGCGGGCCAGAGTTTCCAGCCCAGCGGGCAGCCGGAGTGCGTTGTGTCCGGCCAGTCGAACCTGCTGGCCATGGCCGATGAGCAGGGCGTGGATCGCCTGCGGGAGCTGTTCGATGCCTTCCAGCGCAAGCGGGATCTGCTGGATCTTATGGATCACTGTGTCAGTGCGGATGGTATTCAAATTTACATCGGTCAGGAGTCCGGCTATGAAATGCTGGACGAGTGCAGCCTGATCTCGTCGCCTTATGGCACCGAGGATGAGGTGCTTGGGGTGCTGGCGGTGATCGGCCCCACCCGAATGCCCTACCAGAAAGTCATTCCCATGGTTGATTTAACAGCAAAAATTCTCTCGGCGGCCTTGAAGCCCGCCAGTTAACCCCCATATAGCCTTCAAATTTTTGTTAGAATCTTGCCGCTATTTCGCAGCGGTTTGGATAACCTTTTGTTTTGTTTGGAGAATTTGTATGTCCAACGAAGAAGCCACGCGCCCACAGGATGAAGAGCAGCCTCAGCAGGAGGGTGTGGAGCAGGCATCCGTTGAGCAGGCCACCGAGGCCCAGCAGACGGAACCGGTTGAGAATCTGGAAGCTCCGACCGTGGAGTCACTAATGGAAGAGGTGGCGGCATTGCAGGCCAAAGTCACCGATCAGTCGGATTCTGTAATGCGGGCTCAGGCGGAAGTGCAGAATATCCGTCGCCGCGCAGAGCGGGACGTGGAAAATGCCCACAAATTCGCGCTGGATAAGTTCTCATCCGATTTGCTGCCCGTGATCGACAGTCTGGAGCGTGCCCTGGAGGCCGCAGAAAACCTGGAGAACGAAGCGGTCAAGGCCATGCGGGACGGGGTTGAGCTGACCCTGAAAATGTTCGTGGATACCCTGGGCAAGCACGGTATTGAGCAACTCAATCCCATGGGTGAGCCCTTCAACCCGGAATTTCACCAGGCCATGTCCATGGTGCCCAACCCGGACATGGAGCCCAATTCCGTGATGGCAGTGATGCAAAAAGGCTATGTGTTGAAAGGGCGGTTGGTGCGTCCGGCCATGGTGGTGGTGTCAAAGGCGCCGTAAGGCAAATGCCCTGAATTTCAGACAAGTTATCAGGATAAGCACTTGAAAAGGTGGGGCAAGCCCCCATCTAGGTAACCAGACAAGGGGTAAGGCCAAATGCAAGGGCCGGCCCTCAGGCAAAAAAGTTTCATTTACAGAACCGTTAAGGGCTTAGACAGCCTGAATCGAGCAAAGCAGCGGAGAGTTTAAAATGGGTAAAATTATCGGCATCGACCTGGGTACAACCAACTCGTGCGTAGCGGTAATGGAGGGTGACAAGCCCAAGGTTATCGAGAACAGCGAAGGTGATCGTACCACTCCTTCCATCATTGCCTACAACGAAGATGGGGAGATCCTGGTGGGTCAATCCGCCAAACGTCAGGCGGTGACCAACCCCCACAACACCTTGTTTGCGGTGAAGCGTCTGATCGGACGCAAGTTCACTGACAACGAAGTGCAGAAAGATTTGAAGCGCGCCCCCTTCAAGATCATCAAGTCCGACAATGGTGATGCCTGGGTGGAAGCCCACGGCAAAAAGATGGCGCCCCCTCAGGTGTCTGCGGAAATTCTGAAGAAAATGAAGAAGACCGCCGAAGACTATCTGGGTGAAGCGGTCACCGAAGCGGTGATCACGGTACCTGCCTACTTCAACGACAGTCAGCGTCAGGCCACCAAAGATGCCGGCCGTATCGCCGGTCTGGATGTGAAGCGCATCATCAACGAGCCTACCGCCGCCGCACTGGCTTACGGTATGGACAAGAAGCGCGGTGATTCCGTGGTGGCGGTTTATGACCTGGGTGGTGGTACCTTCGATATTTCCATCATCGAAATCGCCGAAGTGGATGGCGAGCACCAGTTTGAAGTACTGGCCACCAACGGTGACACCCACCTGGGTGGTGAGGATTTCGACCTGCGCCTGATCGAATATTTAGCGGATACCTTCCAGAAGGATTCCGGCATCGATCTGCACAACGATCCTTTGGCCCTGCAGCGCCTGAAAGAAGCCGCAGAGAAAGCCAAGATCGAGTTGTCTTCCAGCCAGCAGACTGAAGTGAACCTGCCTTACATCACGGCGGATGCTTCCGGCCCGAAACACTTGAACATCAAGTTGACCCGCGCCAAGCTGGAATCGCTGGTTGAGAAAATGGTGGAAGATTCCCTGAAGCCCTGCGAAACCGCATTGAAGGATGCCGGTTTGAAAGCGTCCGATATCAATGAAGTAATTCTTGTGGGCGGTCAGACCCGTATGCCTCTGGTTCAACAGAAGGTAAAAGATTTCTTCGGCAAGGAACCCCGCAAGGATGTAAACCCGGATGAAGCGGTAGCCGTGGGTGCTTCCATCCAGGCTGCGGTACTGGCCGGAGATGTAAAAGACGTACTGCTGCTGGACGTAACACCCCTGACCCTGGGTATTGAAACCATGGGTGGAGTGATGACGCCGCTGATCGAGAAGAACACCACGATTCCGACCAAGAAATCGCAGATCTTCTCTACCGCGGACGACAACCAGACAGCCGTAACCGTGCACGTGTGCCAGGGTGAGCGTAAGCAGGCTTCCCAGAACAAATCACTGGGTCGCTTTGATCTGGCGGACATTCCGCCGGCACCGCGGGGCATGCCGCAAATTGAAGTTACCTTCGATATTGATGCCAACGGTATTCTGAACGTCAGCGCGAAGGACAAGGCCACCGGCAAAGAGCAGTCCATCGTGATCAAGGCCTCTTCCGGTCTGAGCGATGATGAGATTGATCAAATGGTGCGGGATGCAGAATCCCACGCCGAGGAAGATCGCAAGTTCGAAGAGCTGGTGACGGTTCGCAACCAGGCTGATGGCATGATCCACGCCACCAAAAAGACGCTGGAAGATGCCGCTGACAAAGTTCAACCGGAAGAGAAAACCGCCATCGAGTCCGCCATCACGGCACTGGAAGAAGCCCTGAAGGGTGATGACAAGGACGCCATCGAAGCCAAGACCAAGGAGCTGACGGAAGCTTCCTCCGGTCTGGCGCAGCGGCTCTACGCCGAACAGCAGGCTCAGGGTGGCGCTGAAGCCACTGACGCGGCGGCGGATGCTGGAGCGGCTGAGAAAGGCTCCGCTGACGACGCGGTAGACGCCGAGTTCGAAGAAGTGGACGACAGCAAGAAGTAAGCAGTACCGGAGCGGCGAATTCGGTGTGAGTTCGCCGCTCCCCAGCTGCTGTTCTTGCCAACGGCATTATCGGGTCGCGGAGCACTGTCTCCGCGCTCTTGTGTCGGACACCCGGTTCCGACAAAGGTATAATTCGCACCATTCATTTCATCTAATTGGTCTGAACGCATGTCGAAAAGAGATTTTTACGAAGTACTCGGGGTAAGTAAGGGCGCCAGTGCGCAGGATATTAAAAAAGCCTATCGTAAGCTGGCCATGAAATATCATCCCGACCGTAACCCGGACGACAAAGAGGCGGAGGCGAAATTCAAGGAAGCCACCGAAGCTTACGAAGTGCTTTCCGACGAACAGAAAAAGGCCGCCTATGACCAATACGGTCATGCCGGTGTTGATCCCAACATGGGCGGCGGTGGCTTCCACGCTGGTGCCGGCGCCGGCGCCAGCTTCAGCGATATATTCGGAGATGTGTTCGGGGATATCTTTGGCGGTGGTGGTGGACGCGGTGGCAGCCGCAACAACCGCGGCTCGGATTTGCGCTATACCCTGGAACTGGATCTGGAAGAGGCGGTTAAAGGCACCAGTGTTGAGATCCGGGTTCCCACTATGGTGCATTGCGATACCTGTGATGGTTCCGGTGCCAAAAAAGGCACTAACCCGGTCACCTGTAATACCTGCGGTGGCGTGGGTCAGGTGCGCATGCAACAGGGCTTTTTCTCGGTGCAGCAGACCTGTCCGGCGTGTCGCGGCCAGGGCAAAATCATCAAGGATCCCTGTTCCGATTGTCATGGCCAGGGCCGTAAAGAAAAGCGCAAAACCTTGTCGGTAAAAATTCCCCCGGGTGTGGATACCGGCGACCGTATTCGCCTGGCCGGTGAGGGTGAGGCGGGGCTCAATGGAGGCCCGGCCGGTGATCTGTATGTGCAGGTGGCGGTGCGTGATCATTCCATCTTCCGTCGTGAAGGCAAGGATCTTTATACCGAAGTGCCCATCAGTTTCGTCGATGCTGCCTTGGGTGGTGAGCTGGAAGTGCCGACTTTGGATGGCCGCGTAAAACTGAAAATTCCATCCGAAACCCAGACCGGTAAATTGTTCCGTTTGCGGGGCAAAGGCGTTACACCGGTGCGCGGTGGCAATGCCGGCGATCTGTTGTGCCGGGTTATCATTGAAACACCGGTTAACCTGTCGAAGGATCAGAAAGAGCTGCTTAAGCAGTTCCAGGAAAGCCTGGAAAAGGAAGGTCACCGCCAGTCACCGAAAAAGAGTGGTTGGTTTGATGGGGTGAAGTCTTTCTTCGA
>DKQK01000034.1:0-6731 GCA_002471665.1 Gammaproteobacteria bacterium UBA7310 | reverse complement strand
TACGGCGTGTTCTGGGGAAGGTATCTTCTCTTCCTGTAGCGATCTAGCCGATTACGATTAAACCTGATTTAGTATCCATACAAAGGAATCAACGTGAGCAATTCCGACGTACGAGTCGCCGTCATCGGCGCAGCGGGCCGCATGGGGCGCGCCCTGATCCAGGCTGTCACCGAAGGTGAGGGTGTCACCCTCACCGCCGCCATTGACCGCCCCGGCAACTCCCTGATCGGCTCCGATGCCGGGGAGCTGGCGGCCATTGGCAGGCTGGGTGTCACGGTTGCAGACAGCCTGGAAGCCGTGAAAGATGATTTCGATGTGTTAATCGATTTTACGGCGCCGGCTGCCACGGTGGCCAATGCCGAGTTCTGTGCCCGGCACGGCAAGAAGATGGCCATTGGTACCACCGGGCTCAGTGATGAGGAAAAGGCCAGGCTGGCGCAAGCGGCGGGCAAAACCGCCATTATGTTTGCTCCCAATATGAGCATGGGGGTGAATCTGTGCTTCAAGCTGTTGGAAATCGCCGCCCGGGTGTTGGGCGATGAAGTGGATATCGAGGTGGTGGAAGCCCATCACCGCCACAAAGTGGATGCTCCCTCCGGTACGGCGCTGCGCATGGGTGAAGTGGTAGCCGATACCCTGGGGCGGGACCTGAACAAGGTGGCAGTGTACGGTCGGGAAGGGCAGGAAGGCCCCCGCGATCGGGATACGATCGGTTTTGCCACGGTGCGCGCCGGCGACATTGTTGGCGAGCACACGGTGATGTTTGCGGCCGATGGTGAGCGGGTTGAAATCACCCATAAGGCTACCAGCCGGATGAATTTCGCCCGGGGTGCCGTGCGGGCCTGCCGCTGGCTGGGTGACAAAGAACCCGGCTTGTTTGATATGCAGGACGTGCTGGGTTTGCGCTAACAGCGCTTTTACCCCTTTGCAGCCGGCGGGTATTAAGCGGGCCTGCCTGCTGCTACCGCCTGCTGTTAAGGGGTGAACCCCGTTACAGGCGGTCAATTGCAGCAGAAATGGGATCTGGTGGTGTGGCAGTGTGCCGAATGCCACAAAGCAATAGACGCCATACCTCCAATTCGATAAAATAGCGCCCGATCAGCTCCATGGTGGAGCGGTTCTTCATCCAATCACTCACCAACCGACCTTAAGCAAGGCTTAGCAGTTCGCTGTATCAAGCCCGCTCTTGTTCGGCCTGGCGTTTTTCAGAGGGTGAAAAAGCCGCCATATCACACCAAGCACCTGATCAAGCCAGTAACAGAATCAACAAAGCGGGATGGATCTCTTTGAATCTATTCCGCTTTTTTGCAACTGGTGAACGAGTTGCCGTAACATCGAACTTAGCACCCGCATCGACCAGCAATGGAGGTTGGCTTGAACAAACCAGCCATTTTGGCCCTAGAAGACGGCACCCTGTTTCGGGGTGTATCCATTGGAGCCGACGGGCAATCCGTAGGCGAAGTAGTTTTTAATACTGCGATGACCGGTTATCAGGAAATCCTGACCGACCCATCCTATGCCCGCCAGATGGTCACCCTGACCTATCCCCACATTGGCAATACCGGCGTCACCGAGGAGGACGAGGAATCCCGCCAGATTTGGGCGGCTGGCCTCATCATCCGGAACCTGCCGTTAATGGCCAGCAACTGGCGGCGCCAGAAGAATCTGGATGAATACCTGCGTGATAACGGCGTGGTGGGTATCGCCGATATCGACACCCGCAAGCTGACCCGAATCCTGCGGGAGAAAGGCGCATTGGGCGGCTGCATAATGGCCGGTGATGTGGATGAAGAGGTGGCTCTGGCGGCTGCCCGGGGCTTTGGTGGCCTTAAAGGCATGGATTTGGCTAAGGAAGTGACGGTTTCCGAACCCTATTTCTGGGCTGAAGGATCCTGGTCCTGGGGTAAGGGGCATGCCCGTCATGAGGCTGGCCAATACAAGGTGGTGGCCTATGACTACGGGGTGAAGCGCAATATTCTGCGTATGCTGGTGGATCGCGGTTGCGAGCTCACCGTGGTGCCGGCGCAAACCCCTGCCAGCGATGTGCTGGCCATGAATCCGGACGGCATCTTTTTATCCAACGGTCCCGGTGATCCGGAACCCTGCGACTACGCCATCAAAGCCATCAAAGAGATTCTGGAAACCGATATACCGGTATTCGGGATCTGTCTGGGTCATCAGCTGTTGGCGTTGGCCAGTGGTGCCAAAACCGTGAAAATGAAATTCGGTCACCACGGGGCCAATCACCCGGTGCAGAATCTGGATGATAAGACTGTGCTGATCACCAGCCAGAATCACGGCTTTGCCGCTGATGAAGATACCCTGCCTGATAATCTGCGGGCCACTCATCGTTCATTGTTCGATGGCTCCCTACAGGGGATTCATCGCACAGATAAGCCCGCATTCAGTTTTCAGGGTCACCCGGAAGCCAGCCCCGGCCCCCATGATGCTGCACCTCTGTTCGATCATTTTGTCGAACTGATGCAGGAACGCGCCAAGCAAGCCAATTAACGCAACGGTAGGATGCAATGCCAAAACGTACTGACATACAAAGTATTTTGATTCTGGGTGCCGGTCCCATTGTGATCGGGCAGGCCTGCGAATTTGACTACTCCGGCGCGCAAGCCTGTAAAGCCCTGCGGGAAGAGGGGTTCCGCGTCATTCTGGTGAATTCCAACCCGGCCACAATCATGACTGATCCCGCCATGGCGGATGCCACCTATATCGAACCGGTGGAATGGAAAACCGTGGCCAAGGTCATCGAGCAGGAGCGCCCCGATGCCCTGCTGCCCACCATGGGTGGGCAAACAGCACTGAACTGTGCTCTGGATCTGGCCAAAAAAGGTGTGCTGGAGCAATTCGGTGTGGAGTTGATCGGTGCCACCCAGGATGCCATCGATAAAGCAGAAGACCGTGAGCGCTTTGATAAAGCCATGAAGTCCATTGGTCTGGAAACACCGCGGGCTCAGATCGCCCACAGTATGGAAGAAGCCCTGCAGGTACTGGATGTGCTGGGTTTCCCCTGCATTATCCGCCCCTCTTTTACCATGGGGGGGTCCGGTGGCGGGATTGCCTATAACCGCGATGAATTTGTGGAAATCTGTGAGCGTGGCCTGGATTTGTCACCCACCAATGAATTGCTGATTGATGAATCCCTCATTGGCTGGAAAGAGTATGAAATGGAAGTGGTGCGGGATAAAAACGACAACTGCATCATTGTCTGTTCCATTGAAAATTTCGATCCCATGGGTGTTCATACCGGTGACTCCATCACCGTTGCCCCGGCTCAGACTCTCACCGATAAGGAATACCAGATCCTGCGGGATGCCTCATTGGCTGTACTGCGTGAGATCGGCGTGGAAACCGGTGGTTCCAACGTGCAGTTCGGCATGTGTCCCAACACCGGCCGCCTGGTGGTGATTGAAATGAACCCGCGGGTGTCGCGCTCTTCGGCGCTGGCCTCCAAGGCAACCGGCTTTCCCATTGCCAAGGTGGCGGCCAAGCTGGCGGTGGGCTACACCCTGGATGAGCTGCAAAACGACATTACCGGCGGCAATACTCCGGCATCTTTTGAGCCTTCCATTGATTACGTGGTGACGAAAATACCGCGCTTCAATTTTGAAAAGTTCGTCAAATCCACCCCCACGCTTACCACTCAGATGAAATCCGTGGGCGAAGTGATGGCGATCGGCCGCACCTTCCAGGAGTCAATGCAAAAAGCGCTGCGCGGCCTGGAAGTGGGTGCCGATGGTTTTGATCCGTACCTGGATCTGGAAGCCGATGATGTGCGGGATCAGCTGCTGAACCTGCTGAAAAACCCCGGCCCGAATCGGATCTGGGTGCTGGGTGATGCCTTCCGGGCCGGCATGAGCATTGATGAAGTGTACCAGTGCACCGGTATTGACCCCTGGTATCTGGTGCAGATCGAGGACATCATTCGCGACGAGCTGATGCTGGTGAAATCTGCCATCGGTGATATGACCAGAGACCGCTTCTGGCAACTGAAACGTAAAGGATTCTCGGACGCCCGTCTGTCCAAACTGTTGGGTGTGTCCGAAAAACAGGTGCGTAAGCGCCGTGAGGAAATGGGCATCAAACCCGTTTACAAGCGCGTCGATACCTGTGCAGCCGAGTTTGCGACCACCACTGCGTATATGTACTCGACTTACGAGGAAGAGTGCGAAGCTGAACCCAGTAACCGTGACAAAATCATGGTGCTGGGTGGTGGTCCTAACCGAATTGGTCAGGGCATCGAATTCGATTATTGCTGTGTGCATGCGGCCCTGGCCATGCGGGATGATGGCTATGAAACCATTATGGTGAACTGCAATCCCGAAACAGTATCCACGGATTATGACACCTCCGATCGCTTGTACTTCGAGCCGGTTACCCTTGAAGATGTGCTGGCCATCGTGAATCTGGAAAAGCCGAAAGGGGTTATCGTCCAGTTCGGCGGTCAGACACCCCTGAAACTGGCCCGCGATCTGGAAGCGGCCGGTGTGCCCATCATTGGCACCACCCCGGATGCCATTGACCGTGCGGAAGACCGTGAACGATTCCAGCAGATGATCGAACGCTTAAAGTTGCGCCAGCCGCCCAACAGAACGGCCCGCTCCACGGAAGAAGCCGTGCGCTACGCTGAGGAAATCGGCTATCCGCTGGTGGTTCGTCCTTCCTATGTGCTGGGTGGTCGCGCCATGGAGATTGTGTATAAGGAATCCGAGCTGCGTCGCTATATGACTGAGGCGGTCAGCGTATCCAACGATGCGCCGGTGTTGCTGGATCGGTTTCTGGATGATGCCATCGAAGTGGACATGGACGCCGTATCCGATGGCAAGCAGGTGGTTATCGGTGGTTTGATGCAGCATATTGAGCAGGCCGGTGTGCATTCTGGCGATTCCGCCTGTTCGCTGCCTCCCTATAACCTGAATCAGGACGTGCAGGACATCATGCGTGAGCAGTCCCGCAAAATGGCCCTGGAGTTGGGTGTGGTGGGGCTGATGAACGTTCAGTTTGCGGTCAAGCGTAACGAAGTTTATGTGTTGGAAGTGAATCCCAGGGCTTCCCGTACCGTGCCGTTCGTATCCAAGTGTATCGGCGTGTCCCTGGCAAAAGTGGCCGCACGTTGTATGGCGGGAACCTCATTGCAGGAACAGGGTTTCACCACCGAAATTGTACCCAAGCACTACTTTGTTAAAGAGGCCGTGTTTCCCTTCGCCAAGTTCCAGGGTGTTGATCCGATTCTGGGGCCGGAAATGAAATCCACCGGTGAAGTGATGGGCGTGGGTGATGAGTTCGGTGAAGCTTTCGGTAAGGCTTCCCTGGGTGCAGGCGAGAAACTTCCCACCAAAGGCACTGTCTTTATCAGTGTACGTGAGAGCGATAAACCCGCGGCCGTCGACGTGGCCCGTCAGCTCACCGAACTTGGCTTTAAGTTGGTGGCCACCGGTGGCACGGCGCGGATGATCAAAGACGCCGGTCTGGAAGTAAAACAGATCAATAAAGTGAAAGAAGGGCGTCCGCATATTGTGGATGCTATCAAGAACAAAGATGTAGATCTGATCGTCAACACCACTGAAGGTACCCAGGCGGTGGCGGATTCTTATCATATTCGCCGTGAAGCGCTGCAGAATAAAGTGGCCTATACCACAACCATCGCTGGCGCGCAGGCCATCTGTGCGGCGTTGAATTCAGATGTGGAGATAGTGGTTCGACGATTACAGGATTTGCACGCGGAGTTACTAGCATGAATCGATTTCCAATGACCGTGAATGGCGCGGAAAAGTTACGACAAGAACTGGATCATCTGAAGCGGGTGGAACGGCCACGAATCGTGGCGGCCATTGCCGAGGCCCGTGAGCACGGCGATCTTAAGGAAAACGCGGAATACCACGCTGCCCGAGAGGAGCAGGGGTTTGTTGAAGGCCGAATCATGGAGATAGAAGGTAAGTTGGGCAATGCCCAGATCATCGACATCTCCAAGATCGACAACAGTGGTAAGGTGATCTTTGGTGTCACCGTTGATCTGTATGATGTGGATAAAGATCAGGAGAAGACCTTCCAGGTGGTCGGTGATGACGAGGCGGATATCAAACAGGGGAAACTGTCGGTTAACTCGCCCATTGCCCGTGGCCTCATCGGTAAAATGGAAGGGGATGAAGTCGCTGTCGACACACCCGGGGGAACTGTGGTGTACGAGATAATCAAGGTAAAGCACATATAAGAAAAGGGCGGGTAACCGCCCTTTTCTTTGTGCGTGTTCCATGCAGAAAATCCCACTCCAACCGCAAGCACCGCAATCAGGGGAGCGCGATTTAACACCGCGCTTTCTGCTGCAGGCAATAGAAGTCCTGTTGCTTGGGGCCGTCTGGTTGTTCGTGCTGGTATGGCTGCCATTTTATGACAGTCAGGTGCCCGCTGGCGTGCCATTGGCCGTATACAAAATGCAGTGGTTGACGGTATCCGGGCTGACCCTGGTCTTGCTGGTTTTGTTGTGGATGCAGCGCGCTCAGGTTGCCGTATCATGGATGCAGTGGTGTGCGCTGATGCCGGTTGGTCTGAGCGCTCTGGGAATGTTGGCGAGCCTGCATGTTCCCGCAGTGGGAGCAATGGCGAATGCGGTGGCGGTGGTGCAGGCGTTATCCGGCCTGGCCTATTTTGCCGTTAGACGTAGCCGGGAATAAAAAAACGCCGCAGTGCGCGGCGTAAAGCAGGTTAAGAAGTCGGCTGAA
>DKQK01000038.1 GCA_002471665.1 Gammaproteobacteria bacterium UBA7310 | reverse complement strand
TTTGAGCACCACACTACTAAGAAAGTGGGCATCCTGGGCGCCGGTATGATGGGGGCGGGTATTGCATACTCATCAGCCATGTCGGGTATTGAAGTGGTATTGAAAGATATCTCTGACGAGAACGCACAGAAAGGTAAAGACTACAGCAAGAAACTGCTGGATAAGGCGATCTCCCGCGGCAAGATGACTCAGGAAAAGGCCGATGGCATCCTGAGCCTGATCAAACCCACTGCCAACGCAGAAGATCTGCAGGGCTGTGACCTGGTAATCGAAGCCGTGTTCGAGAAGACTGAACTTAAAGCAGCGGTAACCCAGGAAGCGGAAGCACAGATGTTGGAAACCGGGGTGATGGCCTCCAATACGTCCAGTCTGCCCATTACCGGGCTGGCGCAAGCCTCTTGCCGTCCTGCCAATTTTATCGGTCTGCACTTCTTCTCACCAGTGGACAAGATGCCCCTGGTTGAGATCATCTGCGGTAAAGAAACCTCCGATGAAACCCTGGCCAAGGCCCTCGATTATGTGTTGCAGATTCGCAAGACCCCCATCGTGGTCAATGACGCCCGCGGCTTCTTTACTACCCGCGTAATCGGTACCTACGTGAACGAAGGTCTGGGCATGCTGGCGGAAGGCTTGAATGCGGCGTCCATCGAAATGGCGGCCGCCACAGCTGGTTTCCCCGTTGGCACTCTGGCCATCAGTGACGAGCTGAACCTGCAGACCATGCGCAACATCCGCCTGGCGACTGAAGCGGCTCTGCAAGCAGAAGGCAAAAAACTGGAGAAGGGTGCGTCCGATTCCGTGATCGACCGCATGATCGACGAGTTTGATCGTGCTGGTAAGTTGGCCGGTAAGGGCTTCTATGACTACCCACAAGGTGGTAAGAAAACACTCTGGCCCGGCTTGAAAGAGGCCTTCGGTGCTGGTAGCAAAGAGATTCCTTTCGAGGACATGAAAGAACGCTTCTTGTTCGTTCAGTCACTGGAAACTGTACGCTGTATGGAAGAAGGTGTGATCGAGAAAGTGGCGGATGCCAACATCGGTTCCATTATGGGGATCGGATTCCCGGCGTGGACCGGTGGTGTTGTGCAATACATTAATCAGTATGGCTTGCGGGAGTTCGTAGCCCGGGCGGAAGAGTTGGCCAAGCACTATGGTGAGCGTTTTACACCACCGGCGCTACTGATTGAGAAAGCAGAAAAAGGCGAACAATTCGAGTAATTGTCAGCGTTCGGAAAACCCCGCCATCGACATTCGATGGCGGGGTTTTTTATGTCTGCCGGTGGCCCTTGCCCCAGGCAGATTTACCGTTCAGGGGCACTTGTATTACAGGTTAATCAGAATTCCGAGGCTAATCAGGTTGATGTCCTCATCAATGGCGCTGTATTCCAACTCGGTGCGAAACCGATTCCCCAGCAAGGCACCCAATCCCAGGCCGTAGGCCAGGCCACCGCTTTCTTCCGACAGGGTATTGACACAGAATCTGCCGGAACACTGGATATCAATCGCATCAAGCCAATGGATGCTGATGCCTGCTTTCAATTTAAGGTAGATGGTACCCGGGGTTCGGTAAGCGCCGAATACCGCCAGGTTCTGTGCCTGAAGTTTTCCGCTGTCGATGGTGCCGTTGCTGCCGGTGAAGTCGGCCTTACCGCTGTTGCCGTACTCGAATTCCATGCTCACCTGCTGCGACATAAGCATTCCGCCTGTTACGCCATAGCCAGTGCTATCGTCGGCGGAGACTGCGTTGTCCGGATCGAAAGAATAGCTGGCGTAACGGGCCCCCAGGTAGAACCGGCTGTTTTCAGCCTGCGCATTTAGCGGGGCGAGGAGGGTGGGTGCGGCCCCGAATAGCACCGCACTGATGAATATCGAACGACGTGATAACTGCATGGGTTTGATCCGTACGGAGTGACAATCTGGGGTGCGCATTTTAGCGCAAACATCGGGGCAGTTCAGTCAGCATCTGCAAGAGGCGCTATACTTGTTAAAAAAGAGGTACTTATGGTTCGTCAATTTTGCAAATACCACCCCTTGGAACCTGCTCTTTGGTATAGCCCGGCGCGTCATGTGGCATATTGTGAGCGCTGTGTTGACAGTGGAGAGACGCTGGGCGGCCTGGGGCAGGCGCGATGCTTTGTCAGTGGTGAAGAGCTGGAATATCTGGGCAGCGCGAATACTGCTCAGCCATTCTGGGATCGCCTGGGGGAGTTTTTTCGTTATCCGCTGAAGCAGGACAGCCTGGTGGTAATCGGCGTGTTTGCGGTGTTGAGCTGGGCCCTGCTGGGTTTGTTGGACATCTCCTCCTTACCGTTTTTGTTGATTGCCGGCCTGTTATTGTTGGCCTGCATTACCCGATACGGTTTTCTGATCATCGAATACAGCGCTGAAGGGCGGTTCCAACCTCCCACCCTGAAAGAAACCTTTGCAGAATCCGGCTTCTCTGTGTTGGTACAGCAGATCGTAGTACAACTGGTGTTCGCCGGGTTTACTGTTCTGGTGGCGTTCCTGAACAGCGAATTTTTTAATGTGCTGGCCAATGCGGTGGTGATTTTTATCCTGCCCGCCAGCATGATGATCCTGGCTACCGAGAAGACCATTGCTGCGGCCATTTCTCCCACTTCCATCGCCCACTTGATTCGCAGTGTGGGTTGGTCTTATTTGCTGCTGTATGCCTTCCTGTTTCTGCTGTTGGGGGCTGAATCCGCCTTGTTTGAAGTGTTCGCAGCGGAGATATCCGCCCAGTTTTTCGTGCCCGTATTTGTTGCCGTGACCCTGTATTTTCTAATGGTGGGGTATCACCTGATGGGGTATGTGCTGTTTCAGTACCAAGCTGAAATCGGCTATGTGGCGGAGGATCAACAGGCCCGGGATCGCCGCCGGCGCACCATTGATCCGGTCGATGCCAAGGCAGAAATTCTGGTGAAGGAGGGGCGTTACCAACAGGCCGCAGATACGCTGACCAAGCATCTGCTGGCGAACCCGAACAGTGTGCGCCATCACGAGAAGCTGTCGCGGTTGTTGTTGGCAATGCACGATCACCAGCAGGCGCTGGCCCATGGCCAGCGTTTTATGACTCTGCTCAATGAGTTGGGTGATGATTCCAGGCTGTATTTTCTATTCGGCAGTTATGAGGCTCTGGACCCGGAATTCAGGCCGGAGGAACCCGATGTGCTGTTGAACCTGGCCCATCAGTTCTATAGCCGGGGCAAGTTCCAGCAAGTATGCCGTTTGATGGCCAATTTACATAAAGCAGCCCCTCATTATGAGCGCATAGCCGAAGCCTATCTGTTGATGGCTCGAGCCTTGGTCGATGGTTTTAATCAGTTGCCCAAGGCAGCGCAATATCTGAGATGTATTAAGGCAAAGTATCCCCAATTCAACCAGTTGGATGAGGTGGATCAACTGCTGAAACAGTGCGAGGCTTGAAATTCGGTTACTTGACTACCATATAGGGAAGAATATCGACTTATACCGGAGGCCCCATGGCCGGTTCAGATTCCCCCTTGGATGCCCCGTCACAGCAGGATCGGATCGATCCCGACAGCCCGTTTATTCATGCCACTGAATTCTGGCATGAGCTGGATGACGGCAGAATACAATGTGATGTTTGCCCCCGCGAATGCAAGCTCAGGGTGGGGCAGCGAGGGTTGTGTTTTGTGCGTGCCAATCTGGATAATGCCATTGTTTCCACAACCTATGGCCGTTCCAGTGGTTTTTGTGTTGACCCCATTGAGAAGAAACCGCTGAATCATTTCTTTCCCGGATCTTCGGTATTGTCTTTCGGCACTGCGGGATGCAATCTTTCCTGTAAGTTCTGCCAGAACTGGGATATCTCCAAATCCCGACAGGTGGATACGCTGGCCAGTAAGGCAACGCCGGAGATGATCGCCGGTGCTGCGGCCCAGGCGGGTTGTACCAGCGTCGCATATACCTATAACGATCCGGTGATATTTCAGGAATACGCCATTGATGTGGCCCAGGCCTGCCGGGAACAGGGGCTGAAGTCGGTGGCGGTCTCCGCCGGTTACCATAATGCTGCCGCCCGGGCACAGTTCTATCGGTATATGGATGCCGCCAATATTGATTTGAAATCGTTTGATGAAAAATTTTACTGGAAATTGACGGGCGCGCACCTGGCCCCCGTGCTGGATACCCTGCAGCACATCTACCATGACACCACGGCCTGGCTGGAGATCACCACCCTGTTGATTCCGGGCCATAATGATTCCAATGCAGAACTTGAGTTGTTGAGTCGCTGGGTGCTGGAGAAGCTCGGTCCGGAGGTGCCTTTGCATTTTTCCGCGTTTCATCCCGATTACAAAATGATGACGGTGCCGGCCACCCCCCGTGACACGCTGATCAACGCCCGTGAAATAGCTTTACAGCAGGGCTTGCAGAATGTCTATACGGGCAACGTTCATCATCGGGCAGGCGATACCACTTACTGCCCGGGGTGCGGTGCAGCAGTGATTGAGCGGGATTGGTATGAGCTGACCGGGTGGCATTTGAACAGCAGCGGCGGCTGCCTGACCTGCGGGACTAAAATTGCGGGGCATTTTGACGCGAGCCATGGTCACTGGGGGCGAAAACGGGCTGCGGTGCGCTTCAGCGAGTAATCTGGAAGCTTTGCTCGGCAGGTAGCAGTGCGACGGTGCGCTTTTCCATATGGGACACCTGAGCCTGTTGAGGCCCCTGTTTGGCCCACGCCAGCAATTGCGCCAGTTTATCCTCCGGGCCCTGGGCCTCAAATTCAACCTGGCCGTTAGGTAGGTTGCGTACCCAGCCGGTAAGTCCCAGCGCTAAAGCCTGTTCCCGGGTGGAGGCCCTAAAATAAACACCTTGCACGCGGCCTTCCACCATCACATTGATTCTCGATTCGGTCATCGGGTTGTCCTCAGAGTCTGCGGCTATTTCTGATGTTCAATATATTGTACAGTGCAGTTTAAAATCTGGCAGTCATTGAAGTACATATCAAGGGGCCTTTATGCGGGTTACCCAAACAAGGAAATTCCATTAATGAAAACTATTTTAATCACAGGCGCCGGATCCGGTATAGGCCGTGCGGTTGCCACTATTATGTATGAAAACGGATGGCATCTGGGTCTACTGGATATCAATCGTGAGCCGCTGATGGAACTGGCCAGCAATTGGGATCAAAGCCGCTATGCCATTGAAGTGGCGGATGTGAGCAACGCTGATATGGTTTCCACCGCTATCAGTAATTATGCAAAGCAGGTACAGCAACTGCATGTGTTGTTCAACTGTGCCGGCGTATTGGAAATCGGGGATTTTGAGGCAATCGATCTGCACCGCCACCACCAGATCCTGGACATCAATAACCGGGGGTTGCTGAATTGTTGTTACTACGCGTTTCCTTACCTGCGGGACACCGTTGGCGCGCGGGTGATCAACATGTCCTCAGCCTCTTCCCTGTTCGGTGTGCCCGGGTTTGCCAGCTATTCCGCGTCCAAATTTTGGGTGAAAGGGTTTACAGAATCGTTGAACGTTGAATGGTCCCGCCACGACATTACGGTAATGGACATTGAACCGCCTTTTGTCAGAACGCCCATGCTGGAGGGTAAGGAAAGCCAGATTATTAAACGCCTGGGGGTAAAGCTG
Organism: Gammaproteobacteria bacterium UBA7310; assembly: GCA_002471665.1. Classification (GTDB taxonomy): domain Bacteria; phylum Pseudomonadota; class Gammaproteobacteria; order Pseudomonadales; family Ketobacteraceae; genus Ketobacter. The sequence goes on along the minus strand of DKQK01000038.1, from coordinate 9,371 downwards.
GATGCTAACGACATTGCCCTGCAGGTGTTTGAGGCGGTTACGGATCGCAGCCTGCATCGGCCGGTGGGGCTGGAGTACAAAGTACTGCGTACCGCCCGAAAGCTGTTGCCGGATGCGGCAACCCGTAACCTGATGAAGTTCCTGTCCGGTTATTAGGGGGCTCCTGCGGGTTGCTCAGAGCACCCTCACACCGGGTGCTCTGATTCCGGTAAATTCACTGATCGATAAAAAAATCCGGTATCAACTGATTGATCTCCAGGGAGGTGTCCACCTGATAGTGGCGCAGATCAGTCACCCCGGCCTCCGCCATCACCTCATCATCAATAAAGAAGTTACCGGAACACTCCGCGCTGGGACGTTTGAAAATTTCATAGGCGGCGTCCGCCATGATGGTGGGCAGGCGGGAAAGCTTGACGGTGGCGTCGCCACCCAGATGATTCTGCACCGCAGCGGTAGCGATAGCCGTACGTGGCCACAGGGCATTGAAGGCAATCTGATCGCGACTGAATTCTTCCGCCATACCTAATACACAAAAACTCATGCCGAATTTGGCCATGCTATAGGCAAGGTGGGGAGCAAACCAGCGGGGATTGGTACTAAGGGGTGGCGCAAGATTGAGCACGTGTGGATTTTCTGCATTTTTTAGGTGCGGCACTGCCAGTTTTGAACACAGAAAAGTGCCCCGAAAATTGATCTGATGCATCAAATCGAAGCGCTTCATTTCCACTGCCAGGGTGTTTGAGAGGTTAATTGCACTGGCATTATTCACCAGAATGTCGATACCTCCAAAGGTATCCACCGCTCTCTGGATCGCTTCGGCCACCTGGTCTTCTTCCCGTACGTCCACCACCAGAGGCAGTGCCTTGCCACCGGCGGCCTCGATCTCTTCAGCGGCGGTATAGATGGTGCCATCCAGCTTGGGGTGGGGTTCGGCGGTTTTCGCGGCCACCACGATGTTGGCCCCGTCACGCGCGGCTTTCAGGGCGATTTCCTTGCCGATACCTCGGCTGGCCCCAGTGATAAAAAGTGTTTTGTTGGCCAGGTTTTCAAGTGCTTTGGACATGGTTTGTTTCCCTCTGGATTGAGCTTCATAAGGTCTACTATAAACCAGATTCCAGGTTCGATATTGAAGTTGCGTAACAGGGTGAACAATCTGTCAATTACGGCCGGCATAAGTTGGTGCAAAATCGTGCGCCAAAATTGGGCGACGTTTCTGGCCCGACATTTGCTATTTGGTGGCTGTATTGTTGCAAAGTGATGACAATCACTTTGGTGCAGTGTGGTATTTGAGTAAAACCGTGCAGGCCAATGGAAACCGACTCTCGTTTTTCAGCGCGGTTCGTTATTTGTGGGGGCACAAGGCAATACGTTGTGTGAATTTGAATTGTTTTTTGACTGTACTGTGATTATCTCTAAGGAGTACCACCATGGCTAACACCAAACCAATGGCTAAAGCCGTTGCTATCAGCTCGCTGTTGAGTGCAATGGGTATTGCGGTTCCATACAATGCGATGGCCGCCGATACCCTCGAAGGCGCTTTGAAAGAAAGCACTGCTAAACTGAGTCTGCGTCCGCGCTATGAGAAGGTTGATACGGAAGCTCTGGCGACCGGTGATGAGGGCAGCGCAGAAGCCTTTACCCTGAAAACCCGCCTGACGTACACCACCGGCAGCTTCTTTGACGTGTCGGCTCTGTTGGAATTTGATGATGTGACTTCGTTGAAAAGTGTCAACTACAACGATGGCGTGAATGGCAAAACCGGCCCGGGAATCGTTGATCCGGAAGGCACCGAAGTCAATCAGGCGTATTTGTCCTATAAGGGGTTATCCGATACGGATTTCAAATGGGGGCGTCAAAGAATTCTGCTGGACAACCAGCGTTTTGTGGGGGGTGTCGGCTGGCGCCAGAACGAACAGACTTATGATGCGTTCTCTGTTGGCAACACCAGTATTCCCGGATTAAGCGCATTTTATGCCAATATTTCCAACGTAAACCGAATCGTTGGTGAGCAGTCTGCCGCCGGTGACCATACCCAGGATACCAATTTGTTGAACGTAGGTTATGAGTTTGCGGGTATTGGTAAATTGAGCGCCTACTACTACGATATTGACAATAAAGATAACGCTGCCCTGGCCAATGAAACCATGGGTGTTCGATTTGCCGGTGCCACGGATCTGGATGCACTCAAAATAGCCTATGAGCTGGAATGGGCTGATCAGGAAGAAACCGGAGACGGAACAGTAGAATATTCGGCAGATTACACTTTGATCAGTGTTATGGGTACCATGAGCGGCTTTTCATTAGGCATCGCCCAGGAAGTTCTGGGAGGCGATACCGATGCTACGGTGATTGCAACCGGTGCCGATGCCCAGAAAGGCTTCACCACCTCGCTGGCAACCCTGCACAAATTCCAGGGCTGGGCCGACGTATTTTTGGCCACACCGGGTACGGGGATCGAAGATATGTACGTTACCTTTAAGGCAGGATTGCCCATGGGAATGACGTTCATTGCGGTTTATCACGACTTTGAAAGTTCAGAAGACGTTGCCGATGGCTTCTCCTCCGATTTCGGTTCTGAAATCGATGTGGCGTTGACCAAGAAGTTCAGCAACGGTGCGACCCTGCAGTTGAAGTATGCTGACTTCAGTGGTGAGGAAGACGCTGCCTATGGTAATGCCACTAGCGATGTATCCAAACTGTGGTTCACCGCCACTTACGCCATCTAAGTCTGTGCTGAACAGTTAGCAGTAAAAGAAAGGTACCCTTAGGAGAGTGAAGGTGCACTTAGTAAAAAGGTACTCTCAGTAATAAGGTACTCTCAGGGATTTGAGGTCCGGGCGCCGCTTAGCGGCGCCTTTTTTATGGGGCTGAATATCAGCTGGGATCAGGCTGGTTCAGTTCAGCAGTTTTTTACGGAATTCACTGGGGGTTTGTCCGGTCCAGTTGCGGAAACAGCGGGCAAAATTAGCCGGATCACCAAAACCAAGCAGCTCTGAAATTCGTTGAATACGATAGCGCGGGTCGCCCAGTAGTTGCAGGGCATCGTGACGTCGGGATTCATCCAGTAATTGCTTGAATCCGGTTCCTTCCTTGCTTAGTTGGCGGCGCAGGGTTCTGACCGAGACGCACAGCGCGTCCGCCAGCTGTTCGAAGCTGGGGTATCCTGTTTCACTGGGTACCAGCAGTGCTTTCACCTGTTGGCTAACCGGATGGCTGGTTATGCGATCCAGTGTTTGGGCATCCCGTTCACATAGTTCGATAGCCATTTTTTTGTGCAGGATATTGGCCATGGGAAGTGGCTGGTGCAGCAACTGGATAGGTATGCGAAACTGATTTGCTGTCTGGTTGTAGCGGATGACACCATAGCGCTGTTCCGCCCGGGTGAGCTGCGATGGCTCACTAAAGTAATGTTGTGGGTAGGCCAGCAGAATTTCACTTCCTTCCAAGCGCTCACCACACAGCACTTCGAAGCAGCGTTTCCAGCTGGTAAGTGAAGCTTCAATCCAGAGCCTGCGCAGCGGTTCCATAAGCCATGGGTTGATATCAAGGGTTGCGGTGCAGTAGCGAGAGTCACTTGTAATGGTGACACTGCTTACCGACATGTTGATCAGTTTCCAGTAACGACTCATGATGTTCAGACAATCGTCCAGCGTGTCGCTGCACAGCATAGCGAATCCCAGGCTGCCGTAAGCCGTGGGTGACAGGCGCTGACCGATTTCCAATGCCAGTGGCTGGGCGGGAAAGCATTCGTGTAATTTCAGTATGACGGCCAGCAGGTTGTTGAGCGGGATGTGTACCTGGCCATCCTCCAAATTAATGTCGAAGGCAGCCAGCAGTTGTTCCTTGTCGATTCCCCAGGCGCATCCGACCTCCAGTGTGGTGGTGAGGTAAGGCATGGGCACGGGCTGTTTGAGCCAGCTATCAGGCTGCAGGGGTGATTCCATTTGCAATACTCCTGACCGATTGGCACCAGAGTTTGGCCGCCACATCGGTATTCCACTTATTGTTCTGTTTTTATGATGGATCATTCATGACAATAATGAATGGTGTGTGGAATGAAAAGATTTTTTAGTACCGCTTTGCTGGCTATCAGTCTGGTTTTAAGTGGGTGTGGATCGGAAAGCGAAACCATTGTTGATGGCGTGCTGGAATCTGAAAGCCTGTTTTTTACGGCGGATGGCCGGCTGTTTGTTTCCGGTGGCAATGGCGTGTATGAAATTATTCAAAACGGTGTGGGGGATTACATCAAGCTGGATATGTTCCATGAAAATTGCCTGGTGGAAGGGATAATCCAACGTTACGATTATCTTTATGCCGTCTGTTCAAAACTGAAGCCTGCTGAATTTGCGGATTCCTACCTGTTGGCGGCAAGAATCAGCGAGCGTGCACCGGTACCGGCTGATATTCGAGAGGATGAAGTGCACCCTTTCATGACGCTGGGTGTCATCAGCCCTCTGGCGCAGCTGGGTATACCCAATGGCATGGAAGTGGATGAGTTTGGAAATATTTATATTGCGGATTCAGGCAAGCACGATATTGTCCAGGTGCAGTTTTCTGATCCCACAACGGTGTCACTCATCAGTTTGTGGGCAGAGGATATTGCCTTTGCGGTGAATGGTCTGGAGTGGATAGGGGATCAACTTTATTACACCGGTATCAAATCCGGTACAGTAAATTCCGTACTTGGGCGCATTCAGCGCAATACCGATGGTTCCGCCGGCGCCGTTGACGTTCTCTATCAGAGAAGCGGTACGGTGTTGGATGACCTGGCAGCGTATAAAGATGGGGTGATCGTTACCGATTATCTAAAAGGAAGCCTGTTGTTCTGGAAGCAGGGCCAGGTTGTGGCAGAGACACCTGCCGATACGTTTTTTGCCCCAACGGCCGTGGCACCGGCACAGCCGCCCATGTTTGACAGTCGTGCGCTGGTGGTGACCGAGAAAGGGTTGATTTTTGATGACAATCCTAATTGGGGTAACAAAGTAGGCTTGTACTATCCGGACTTCTAACGCACCCCGTGAGAGCGATGCCGATGGTTGATCGGCATCGCTCAACTGAGCTCAGGTTGGAATCGATACCTGACTCGGTTATCTTCCTTTGCTTTAGTTACATTCCTCGGGCTCAGTTATCTTCCATGGTCGCCAGTACGCGATATTCGTCAGCCAGATCCTCAGGGCTGTGGATATCGATTGCAAGATCGTTCACCAGGCCATCCTTGAGGCTGTAGATCCAGCCGTGCACGGTCAGATCCTGACCCTTGGCCCAGGCATCCTGAACGACGTGGGAGTGGGCCACATTCTTGACCTGCTGCATCACATTCAGCTCACACAGAACGTTGTGACGCTCTTCTTCTGACTGCAGTGCATCCATACGGTGTTTGTTGCGATGGTAGATGTTTCTGATGCTGTATAGCCAGTTGTCGATGAGGCCGTGTGATGTGTTGTCGATGGATGCTTTCACCCCGCCGCAACCGTAATGACCACAGACGATGATGTGCTTGACCTTCAATACTTTTACCGAAAACTCGATAACCGACATGCAGTTGAAATCGGTGTGCACCACCAGGTTGGCGATATTGCGGTGAACGAAGATTTCACCGGGCAACAGGCCAACTATTTCGTTGGCGGGCACCCGGCTGTCGGAACAGCCGATCCACAGGTATTCGGGAGATTGAGCTTCGGACAGACGCTTGAAAAAGTCTGGATCTTCTTTGGTAATGCCCTCTGCCCATTTGATGTTGTTATCGATCAATGATTGTAGTTTATGCATTTTTCCAGCCCGGTTTTTATAACGTTAGCGGGAATAATAAGGATCAGCGGGGTGGCTGTCGATCCTTAAAACGTAGCAAAGTTTGTCCAATTATTTCCCGAACACCACTTGGTATACATCATCATAGTGATCGGCGAAATGCACGGTGATGCCTTTGCGAATATAGTCCGGCAGCTCGTCGTAATCCCGCTGATTGGCCTGTGGCAGAATTAACTCCTTGATTTTCTGGCGACGGGCTGCGATCACCTTCTCCCGAATCCCCCCTACCGCCAGTACCTGGCCGGTGAGGGTGATTTCCCCGGTCATGGCGATGGGGCGCCGGGGTTTGGTGTTGCAGGCCAGAGAAATCAGTGCGGTGGTCATGGTGACGCCGGCACTGGGGCCGTCTTTGGGGGTGGCCCCTTCCGGTACGTGCAGGTGCAGGAAGGCTTTCTCGAAGAATTCCGGGGAGCCGCCGTACTGGTCAATATGGGATGCCGCATAACTGTAGGCCAGTTCTGCGGATTCTTTCATCACATCGCCCAGTTGGCCGGTCATTTTCATGCCGGCGTTGCGGTGGTGGACTGCGGTGGCCTCGATGGGCAGGGTGGCACCACCCAATGAGGTCCACGCCAGGCCGGTTACCACACCCACACCACGAATGGGGGTTTCATCGCGGAAGATGGGCGGCCCCAGGTAATCTTCCAGATTGGCTGGTGTGATGCTGATTTTGGTCTTGGGTGCCTTCAACAGCTGGACCACAGACTTGCGCACAATTTTATTAAGGGTTTTCTCCAGATTGCGGACTCCGGCTTCGCGGGCGTACCCTTCAATGATATTGCGCAGTGCAGGCTTGGATACGCGCAGCAGCGATTTTTTCACACCGGCACGGGCCAGGCATTTTGGCCACAAATGGTTTTGGGCGATGGCGAGTTTTTCTTCCGTGATGTAGCCGGAGAGGCGAATCATATCCATGCGATCGAGCAAAGGGCTGGGTATGCTGTCCAGTTGATTGGCGGTACAGACGAACAGCACGTTGGACAGATCCAGCCGCAGATCCAGATAATGATCCAGAAACTCCCGGTTTTGCTCCGGGTCCAGCACTTCCAGGAGAGCCGATGCCGGGTCGCCCTGATAGGAGGCACCGATTTTGTCAATTTCGTCCAGCATAATGACCGGGTTGCTGACCTCCACATCTTTCAGGGCCTGAACCAGTTTGCCGGGCATGGCGCCGATGTAGGTGCGGCGATGGCCTTTGATTTCCGCTTCATCCCGCATGCCACCCAGGCTGAACCGATAGAACTTGCGGCCCAGTGCTTCGGCAATGGATTTTCCAATGGATGTTTTACCCACCCCCGGTGGCCCCACCAGCAACAGGATGGAGCCGCTGATCTGGCCTTTGTAGGTGCCCACCGCGAGAAATTCCAGGATGCGGTCTTTAACGTCATTAAGGCCGTCGTGGTGTTTATCCAGCGTGGTGCGTGCGTGGTCAATATCCAGCATGTCCTCGGAGGTAACGCCCCAGGGGACAGAGGTGGCCCAATCCAGATAGTTGCGGGTCACGGCATATTCCGGCGACCCGATCTCCAGCATGGAGAGCTTGTGCAGCTCATCTTCGATTTTTTTCATGGCCGCTTCGGGCACGGTGCATTTTTCCAGGCGGGCCCGAAATTCATCGACATCGCTTTCTTTATCATCCTTGGCGATGCCAAGCTCTTTCTGGATAACCTTTAATTGCTCCCGCAGAAAGAAATTGCGCTGGTGTTCCTCTAATTTGGCATTCACCTGGCGATTGATTTGCAGGTGCAGGCGGGCCACTTCCAGCTCTTTTTTCAGCAACAGCAACACTTTTTCCATCCGTTTCAACAACGGCACTGCGTCCAGCACCTCTTGCAGATCTTCCGGTTCCGCGGTGGTGAGGCCCGCTGCAAAGTCGGTGAGGGGAGAGGCGTCGTTGGGGCTGAAACGGTCCAGATAATCCCGCAATTCCTCAGTATACAGCGGGTTGATGGACACCAGTTCCTTGATGGAATCAATAATGGCGATGCCATAGGCCTTCACTTCCTGGGCGTCTTCCTCCCGTGGATAGGGGTAGGTGACACCGGCGAGCAGGGGTGGGGATTTTTGCAGCCATTGATGTACCCAGGTGCGGCGGATGCCCTGGGCGATAAACTGGATTTTGCCCTCATCGCGCACCACGTTATGGATGCGCACCACGCAGCCCATGCGCTCGAACCGGTCAGTGAGCAGCACACCGTCGTCGGGCTCCGGGGCATAGCACAGGGCCAGGCAGCGATGGGGGGTTTTGGCTACCCGTTCGATGGTGGTGGCCCAGGGTTCTTCATCCACCACAATGGGTTGTACCTGGGCGGGAAAGAAGGGTTTATTGGAGATGGGGATGACGTACAGACGTTCCGGCAGTGATGAGTCGGGCAAGGCCAGTCCGCGTTCCAGCTGCTCTTCGGTTACTTCAATGATATCCGCGCTGTCATGATCGTCTATTGCCACGAGGGTTCCACCAATTATTTGATTACAGAGAAAATTTTCTGTTTATATCGGTGCACAACAGGCAGATTTCAAGACAGGGCGGGCATTTATTTTAGGTGGCTGGATGCCCGCCGCGGCAAGTTGTCAGGCCGGTTACCGGATTAACGGATGGTGTCCAGTGTTTTGGACAGGGTTTCCAGATCTTTCATCTCCAGCGCACCGAGCCGGGCCAGCAGGCTGCGGTGCCTCTCCACACTGCTGCCACCCACCAACAAGCGGCTCATCTCCGGCGCTCCATGGCTTAGTTGCTCCAGCATCATGGGGGTTTTGGGATCGTCCATGGGGTAGCCCAGGCTGATGGCGATGGCACGGGCATCTTTGCATTCCGCGGTGAACAGGATCTCTTCGATGGGTACCGCTGCCCCCAGATAGATGACGTTCCAGCCTCCCTGGGCGGCGATCACCGCTGACATGGTGGCGCCCAATTCGTGCATCTGACCGGGCAGGGTGGCGACCACAATACGGGGGCCCTTGGGATCTGTGTTGGCCTCCAGCATATACCGGCCCAGAAAAGAGCGCACGTGGGCGCTGGAGAAGTGTTCCTGGCAGGTGCGCACCGCACCGCTGCGCCAGAGGTTGCCCACCTGATCCATCAGGGGCGAGATGAAGTTCATCATGAAACCAACCGAACCCAGGCTGACAAAGGCGTGATCCAGAATGCGCTCCAGCTTCAGAGGGTCCAGCTCTATAATGGCCGACACGGCGTCGTTGCGGCATTTTTCCACGTCCAGATCCGCCTCCGACAGGGGTCTGGCCAGGGGGCGCTGAAAGCCGCTGGAGCCCGCGATTTCCCTGAGCTCATCAGTGCTCAGGGCGGCAATGGCGCTGATACGGCGACCCTGTTCTGTAACGCGCCTAAGCAGATTAAGCCGCTCGATGTCGTCATCGGTGTAGAGGCGCTGATTGGATGGGGTTCGTTCCGGTGACACCACACTGTAGCGTCGTTCCCAGATTCGGATTACGTCCGGTGTCAGACCGGTTTTTTCTGCAACGGATTGTATCGTGTGCACTGCGTTTTCCCTCGAATTCTATGGCGCTATTGTAACCATTCAGAACAGGTTCACAATCTGCCGGGG
>DKQK01000071.1:195654-335348 GCA_002471665.1 Gammaproteobacteria bacterium UBA7310 | reverse complement strand
CTAGACAGCCTGGATCTACAACTAACACATTTCGAATATTTAGTACGGGTGGCAAATGGAAGTCTGCCTGCTAGTTTCTCAAGGCAATGTCATGAAGACTTTCTTGATTTTAAATTACGCCTGATAAAAAGACTCGATGATGTATTTGGTCGGGATGCCTCAGCTGATGAAGTTAATCTGGAAGCCATTACGGTTGACGAGAGAGGACGTGCGCAATCAGAGGATATAAGAATTAGGATATCTACACAATGAATAGACTCGATCCTCCATCCAGATTCACAAAAGATGTTAACATTTGGATTGATGAAGCAATCTGGGGCCACAGATTTTATAACGATCAGACTCCGTGGTTAGTTCTTCTGGAATTTTTATCAATTTTTGTTTCCCGACAAACAACAGGTCACGCATTAAATGAAAACAATCAAACCGGTTCTCACGAGCAGTTTTCATATTCTATTCCACGATTAATTCCACTAAGAGAACTCATCTTCAATAATCCACACTTGCAACATATTGAAAGCGTTGGCCGTTCAGATACGGAAATGTGGAATTCCTGGCTAAAACAATTCAATGATGATTATGATTTTAGTTTTCTTAAAGAGAGGTTCGTATCGTTTTCCAGGCTTGCACGCATAGTAGAGTTTTATCAAACGACTTCAGTGGAACCTCATCGCCAACGTCGCTGGAGTTCAAAGTTTATTTTTCCGTATGGATCGAATTGTCTTTATGCAGACTTGCCAACAAATATAAATGGAAGTCCAGATAGGAGGTTCTTTGCGCGTGGCGGCGAATTACTATATTTAATGCTGAACCGTAGCGGATCGGGTCCGGAAATTTCAAGTAAGATTTCGAGTATATTACTCAGTGATGATAAATCTTGGAACAATGTCATTAACGCTCTATTGCCACCGGATTACGATAGATCTTCGAATTCCGTAACCAACCGTATTGGTTATCTTCCTTTTGAAACAAGACCAGAATATAACGAGCTGGCTAGTACCTGGTTACAATTACTTGATTTAGATGTCCCAGGTGAAGCGTTGTTAGATCCTTTGATGAGACTATCATCATTGCATATGCTTCTTTATATGCTCCGCCGTTCAAATGAAGAGATTGGTAGTGATTCGGAACCTAAAATCGTACTTGAAATTGCATCTCCTAAAAGGACGTCGATATTCGAGCTATCCAAAGAAAATTTTTCAGCTAACAGGGTTCTATCATCACGAGCGGTTAGGGCTTACTCTGAATCGGCTCTAAAAGCTCCTGAATGGTCTAGCGTTCACTCTGCTGTATCTCCTCCTGAAGCAGCGAGGATCTTCTTAACTGAACGCTTTTCTTGGAATCCTGATGATGGTGCTCCTTCTGGAGACCCTGAGACTATATTCAACTCACTTCGATCTTATGCAGACAAGAGGCACCAGCAACATGTAGCAAAAGTACATTCTGAGTGGTCAAGACAGATCGGATTGTCCGTTTCACGACGCGGAGCTGGCACTTGGTATTCTCCGGACGACTTATTGCTGAAGGCATTAGTTATGTGCATTGTAACTGATGGCCGCGAGGAGTATCACCGTTTTCTGTCCAAACTATATGAGAGATTCCGGCTTATTGTAGGTGTAGCAGAAGCAGAAAAGGCTTTTGGCTATCTGCCATCCGATCAAAATGCTTTTATGCAGAATACCCAGAGGCTAGAGCAACGGCTACGAACACTCGGATTACTCCGAAGGCTATCGGATGATTGTGCCTATGTAGAAAATCCATTTGGGGGACGCTCATGAACAGAAATGATTTAATTTCTGCTGTTGCCCTGTCCTATATAAGTGAGCAGCTTTCAAGGGATGAGGAAGGAACAGTTAGATTTTGCATGGTTGGACTGGAAGAATCGCTAGTAACGGCTATTGCTGAAGCAGCTTATAATAATCAACAATTAGCCAGTTTGATTGAAATTAAAGTCTCTGAGGTATTTGACCGTAATTCTACGTTACCAGCTGAATTACTAAGTAATGAATCTATTACTCACTGGAGACACTGCAAGTTGCCTGACGGGAAACGAGGTGTACTATTTGCAGCTTCACAAGAGGAATTACAGCGCAATGATAAGAGTGTAGAGAAAATCACCAAAATCGAAACTGACACCCTTCGTTCAGAGTATGATTCCTGGATTGAAAAATCAGGTATTACTAGCCAAATCCTTAATGACAGTAAAAGAGCACATTTAAAAACTGCCCTCATTTCGGCTAATGAAACACACGCAGCAAGAACGATTGAAACGTATGCTGATTTCGTCCTATCTATTTCAATCGGGATATTAGATCAGGGACTTCCTTTACAAAAAGCCGTCGATAATGCGCTTCCTAGCTTGAAATTGCCCCGCAACTCTGGTTACTTTGACCGTATCTCAGATGCAAAACGAGACCATTTAACAGAATGGAATAAAATATTTAGGAGATTACACACTCGAATCCGTCCGCTTCTTGTCCATGAAAACGAAAAAGGGGAAGCAATTTCTGATCAGCTATCAAAGAATTTTGAAGAAATAAAGGACCGGTTTAGCCCAGAAGATCAACAAATTATTAGCGATTTCATTGCAGCTGATTTAACCCCCGATGAGTGGCTTGATACCCAACAAAACTTGGTTGCACTTGATTGGCTTTCAATCTCTGATCTATTTGATGGTGTTACGCGAACACAAGCCTTGCCTCTAGGTGATAAAACAAAACAGTTTTTTGAAGACGAATTTGATGATCCTTTGCAAGCAGAGGAAATTGATCTTCTTTCTGCTACATTCCCCAAAATTCCTTCAGAGGATCTTCAGGATTTTTACGAATCCTATCGTGAACATTTAAGTCGGGATAAAAACCTTTCAAGCTCGTGGGAAAAATATATATACCGCAATCCCCAGACCTATTCGAATTTCCTCACTGGTCTAATAGATACCACTCATCGGTTACGTGAAAAAAACCGGGATGTCGAACTTAGTGCTCCGACCTTAAAACTTAGTATCCCAAATAGTGAAAAAAAGAGTTTTTGGAAAGGAAAGAATCCAAAAGTAGCACGGTATTTTGCATTTAGATATCACGGGTTATCTAACTTATTAGCTCCCAATATAGAACTGGACTTTGGGAAACTTGATCAGTTTTACTTTCCAGAAATTAGCGATGAAGGATTGGCAAAAGTCACTTCAGGTTCCAAAGATGCTCGCACGCTAAAGTTCGAAGCAGTTCTCGATCCCGATGGTATTGCCTCTAAACTGGTTTTTTATTGGGAAATGCCAGTAGATGCTATAGCAACCGCGCTTCCTGACGATCTAATTAGCCTGGCAAATAACAATGATGAATCCGGTTTGCTAGCGACCGCTGACATTACCAGACAAACTGTTAGCACAAAAGGAAGAGTGCAAAGAATTTCTCTTGAGGATATAAATACTATTAGAGATGTTAATAACAGTAACGATGGTAGACTGGTTGCTCCTAACCGGGAAAGTGGCAATCGGGCGGAAACGATAATAAATGAAATTAACGCACTTAATGCCTGGCTTTCAAAGCAGCAAGTAGACTCCATTGTCACAGCCTTTGATACATTTCGAACGCAATATACTACTGCGATACGTAGTTGGATATCAGAAGATGGCGATGGCATTGGCTCGGAATCGCTAGTAACGCAAGCTGAAACATTTGGTGAATTACTAAATCAGCTGCTTTCAGAAGCTAATAAGGACATGGCCCGTGAAAGGCTGTGGAAAGAATTATTTAGAATCGGCGTGGCAGACATAGGTGCTGGTTCACCAGCCTCGATTATTACACCCTGGCATCCACTCAGGCTCGCTGAGATCGGTGTCAAGGCGCATCAATGTAGTAGCCTGTTAAAACAAGTGTTGCAAGCAGATGAATCTGCTATTGAACGCGCTGATTTACTATTTGGTCAGGTACAGCTGGAACTTTCAGAAGATTATTATCCGGAGGTCTGTCTTGGATTCTGTAATGAGCAATCCATACTCCTATCATCTGCCGATACGGTTTTTGATTATACGCTCTGTGAATCGCCTGTAACGGGTGTTGATAATAATGGTGATACTAGTCTTGATGTAGATCCGGATATTGCCGCCAAAGCATTTGGAAAAGTTGGCGAGCAGTATTTAAATCTACTCCCTCACGAGAGAAGTAATTTTTCTCTGGTTCTCTATAACGCTGAGTCAAAAGCTCTTCCCGGAGCGCTCGCGTCCGAGTTATCGAGTAAAGTGGAAAAAGAAAACGAACTACAGTGTGATCTATTGTTGACACACTCACGACCAAAGCAAATGCGTAGGATCTATGAACAACAAAATGTAGCCGTAAGTGAAGAATCCGGATCGGTTATGGCGAGTGAAGCAGCCAGAAACTTCCTGTCACGCCTCAGGGTCGGCTTTCTGGATTCGGCGCTAGTTGAAAATCAGGATGAAACCGCGAGACTTACTGATATCGTAGCTTTACAGGATGTAGTATCCAGAAACGCAAAACTTGTATGGAAACCTGCGCCGGGTGATAGATCTCCCACTTTTCTTGAAAATACTCCGGTACGCTGGTCAAGAAGACGTCCCGTAGGGCCAGCTGACACATCCACATCCGTTTATTTAGCAGCGCCATCACAACCAAGAGCAGGACAGCTTTATCTCAACGCTCTTCATTCTTATCTATATGGTGACAATGCGTTATCTGGTGATGTCATACCAGCTCGTGAAGTTAACTTCAGAGATGGGGAAGTAGCCAATATATTCGATGAGACCCATAAAATTGGTGAATGGGTTGTTAATTTTGATGAGTTGGTAGATCGACGTTTACTTAGTAACAATGATATTCATGTTATACGTCATATTCATGAACGAACGATTAATCGAAACATTATTGTCTCCACTACATCACAGCCTCGCTTACTTCGTGCATTGCTAAATGAAAGGTTAAAACGGCTCGATCCAGATATACTAGGTTCAGATCCTGATACAGTCTTAAATGATTTAATAAATCGGGCGAACAAATTATCAGGTCAGGTAGTAATGCGTGCAGCCAGGTATGGTCATTACGCAAATGAATTACTCGGTATAGTCCTGTCTATGCGAGAAATAGAAAATAGTTTAGGCGACTCAAAATTTCCTACTGGCTGGTACTTTCTTGACGATTTTGCTTCCTGGTTTGGTCAAAAAGAAGAGCAGATTGCCGACATAATGGCTATATCTCCGAAAATTATCGATGGCGAACACTGTTTGTTAGTGTGTGTTTCAGAAGCTAAGTATGTCACATCAAATGGATATAAATCACATGCTAAAAAGTCTGCTAAACAGCTTGAAGAAACGGTTGCCCGTATTAGCCGAGCTTTAGATCCTGACCGAAATAGAATAGACAGGGATATTTGGTTACACCGTTTGGGTGATTTTATGCTTGAAGGCATGGAGCCATTCAGTTCACATGTAACTGGAGGATGGGATCTTCATCGTTGGTCTGATGAAGTTAGACAGGATAACGTACAGATAAGAGTTTCCGGATTTTCGCATGTGTTTGTGCATGATGATTTGGAATACGTTGATGCTGGCGACTATGTTCCACTGAAAGGTATGGAACATTGCCAACAAAAAGTATTTGATAAACCACGAGTAGCAGCTGCATTTCGTGCTTTAGTACAAGGCACAAATGAAGCATTAATTTCAAGTGAAGAGCCTGTTGTTCACTTGTCTTCCAAAACCGATGTGACGCTCGATAATCAGAAAACAGATTTAAAAACCCACAGTGTAAATGTCAGATCAAATACTACTCCTGAAGTAGTAGAATCCAACTCAGTACAAACCGAAGTTAGTGAGGATTCAGGCAATAATACAACCACTACCAGCGCCCAGGATGAACCTGAAACTTCTGAAGAATCTACTGAAGTCAACATTTCTAACCATCAATGGCCTTCTGAAGCACTAGCTAACTGGGTTAATTCTGGACGAGATTTAGATGAAAATGATCCGGAGTCGCAACAATGGCTGAAACACACTGTTAGTCAGCTTCAAAAAGCATTACGCGGTTATGACATGACAGCAGAGTTTGTTGATGCAAGGCTAACACCCAATGCTGCTCTTGTACGTTTAAGAGGGTCTGATGATTTAACCGTTCCTAAAGTCGAAAAGAAACGGCAGGAGCTTCTAACTTCACACGCTATTGATGTAATCAATGTGCTGGCCGCACCGATGGAAGTCATCATCATGGTCAAGCGCCCACATCGTACAATTCTCGGATTGAAAGATCTATGGAAACAGAGAGAGCTTCCAGAGTCAGCTCCATTCAGCAATACGAGTTTACTCTTGGGTGCATGTGAGTCTGACGGCCAAATTCTTTATCTTAATGTGGGAAATGATTTTGGTGGATTTCAGCCTCACGGTCCTCATACGCTAATTGCTGGTGAAACTGGAAGTGGCAAAGGCGTTCTCGTTCAGTCTTTGCTTCTTGATATTTGTGCCACGAATTCACCAGAGAGTGCGAGAATTCGTATGATAGACCCGAAAGCCGGTATTGATTTTCCTTGGCTTAGAAATATGCCTCATTTAGATGGCGAACTAATTACGGATCGTGATCAGGCGGTTACTGCACTTGAAGAACTAGTAGCGGAAATGGAAAGGAGAAACCATTTACTAGCCGAAGCGGGAGTTACTAAGTTAGATCAATTTAATAGAAAAGTTCCTCCAGAAGAACGCCTACCACGCATCTGGCTATTTCATGACGAACTGGCCGACTGGATGATGATAAGTGACTATCGTGATGCAGTAGAATTAAACGCTAATCGATTGGGCGTCAAAGCGAGAGCGGCAGGTATCAATTTAATACTGGTAACACAGAGGCCAGATAAAGATGCTCTTCCGATGCAGCTTCGGGCCAACCTGACAAACAGGCTGGTATTAAAAGTCGCTGACAAACGAAACTCTATTCTGGTGCTCGATGAACCAGGCGCTGAGCGCCTGTTGGGCCGAGGACATCTTGCTGCGAAATTGTCCGGTGAAGGAAAAATTATTCTGGCTCAGGTTCCTTTCATCCATGAAGATGAAATATTTGATCTTGCAGAAAAAATTCGATTAGCGTGGAGTAACCAGGCTAGATAAACAGTTTTTTATTTTCGAGCGGTGGAGGGGTAAACTTTCCACCGTAATCAAAGAAGTCTACATCTTGATCCCGCATTTTGATTTTAATTCGCTCGACCAATAACGGCGTGTCTTTATTCCAATCGTCGTAGCGCATTAGGCTAACCTTGCCAGAAGTCATGTGTGCTTTCACAAGGTGGAAATTATCCAAATCTCCATAGAGCTGCGTAGCACAGCCAATATAAATTCGTAGTTCTGGTGGCAAGTCACCTAAGTAGCGAATATGGAAAGTGTAGCTATGGCCATCTTCTAAGTATCCGCTTTTCAGAAGGTCATAAGCTTTGTTGCACGACTCTTCAATTATGTCGGGGTTTCCCATCGAAAACAAAACTTCTTTGGCTTGCTCAATGGCTTCATTGTAGCTGCTGTAGAAAATTTTAATGTCTTGTTTGAGTCCATCGGGCATTTTTGTCTGAGGCTTTCTCTTACCGAATAAACCCAGCGCGAAATAGACCAGTAGATCGTCTTTACGTTTGCTCTGCGCTTCTTCAAAGAGGTCATTGCCGAAATGTTCAACAAGCGCCTTATGCGCCTTGATGTGTGATCCTGCTACCCGACGAATCTGGTCTGAAAACTCAAATTCATTATTCGCGGGAATGCGCCCAAGCTCTAGAGATGTATCCCAAAAATCCGTAAATAACTCAAGATGCTTATCAATGAGATCATTTTTGATTGAGGGTTGGCGTGATTGTATTTGCCTTTGTGTTTTTTGTTGCCAGTCACGCCGTATATGTTGCCTTTCCAGAAGAAAGTTTTGTTCTTCAATCTTATCTTTGAAGACAATAAATATACCTTGTCCGACAGCAATGGCGTTTTCGTCGAGTGTGGTCTCAACATAAGAACGAATTTCAGATTGTGTGTAGTATCGTTGGAAGGTGTTTCTACTGGTAATGATGCCGTCTTTGTACGGAGTGAACTGCTGTAGGAAACTCTCGCCAGCAATCATAACAGATACGACAAGGATTTTATCAGCGTACTCCCAGGCACGTTTTAGCGTTTCATTTCGTTCTTCTCTATCTTCAATAACATTAAGCACGAATCCAAGATTCACAATATCACTGTTGACGAGATCCCCGTCAGGGCAATGCACCGGGTCCCATCCTGATATATCGATGCCGTGAGCTTCCAGCTCACGCATATCATCACCTTTACCACAGCCGTAATCTAAAACAGAGTAATCGCCATTAAAATAATTGTGTCGAGCCAATATCTGCATTGGCTGTGAGAGCTGGTTACGGTCTATGGCTGTTTTGTGCCTTTCTATCTCAACTTCTTCTGTAATGCTTACTACATTGCTATTCACTTCTCGGTTTGCTTTCGGGTGAAGCCTTCCGGCTTCATCAAGAAAGTATCCTTTATTGGAAATCAGCCGCTCCCAGTTTTTCTTGAAGCCTATGGATCTGTGGTTTTCATATAACCCTATCTCTTCACCTTCAGCGGTAATTTCTTGGAACAGCGCATGAAGTGGAAAGTCAGTTTTAACAAAGGTTTCCTTACGATGAAGAATCGGAGGGTTATCAGAATATTCATACGAGGATTTTCTGACCGAGAGCTTCGACAAATCGACAGTGAAGCTATGTTTTAGTGCAGGATAGCTATATGTTTCAAAATCAGGGTAGCTTAGAAATGCTACC
Source organism: Gammaproteobacteria bacterium UBA7310 (assembly GCA_002471665.1). Lineage (GTDB taxonomy): Bacteria > Pseudomonadota > Gammaproteobacteria > Pseudomonadales > Ketobacteraceae > Ketobacter. Next base: position 326,570 of record DKQK01000071.1, on the reverse strand, counting down.
TTAAAGTCTCGCTTATAGAGCTTTAAAATATTCCAGTCATTGGCAGGTATTTTTAGTGCAGCTGCTATTTTGTCAAGAACACTACTCAGCTTACTGGGAACCTCTGACAAGGCGCTATTATGGATATAAATGGAATCAGGAAGCCGCTTTCCTGTTTTTATTTCTGCAACTAGCTCTTTGTATTTGCCAAACTCCAAGTTGAGCTCCCTGTAATATAAGTTTCACGTTTATGCGTGCTCAAGTAGCTCGCCAATACCGCAATTGAACAACTTACACAACTTGTCGAGAGCTTCCAGATCCACTTTCTGCGCGGTTTCTTTATATAGCAATGTCACTGTGACACGGCTAAGCCCGGTTTCTCTGGCGACATCGGCGATACGCATCTTGTGTTCGCCCATCAAGCGGGCGAGATGACAACGGATCATGGCTGTGCCTCTATCAGTCTGGATCTAACCGCTAGCGGCTAGGGATATTGGAGCATACCACGAAATTTGCATTTGCGTGGCATTATGTGGGTTGAAGTCTCATTAATGGAATTGGCACCTAAAAATGGGTTGGAACTCATCTACGTGCTACGTGCGTAATTTTCGATAGGGTGCCAAAAAAAGGTGAGTCTGGGTGGAAAAGCAACAGGCATAGGTTGAGCTTGCAGATGGGGAGTGCTGACTGGAGTTGCCAGGAATAGAAAGTGGATAGAGATTCTTGAGAAAGGGGTTTGAGCCTGGCTTGCGGCCAACTTTGCTTACCTATGGAAGCATAACATGGCCAATGCGGCCACTTTATGGTTTCAACAACAAAATTGTTCATGGCACCATACGTTGGCCACATGTTGACACCATAGATTGGCCGTTTAGATCAAAAAACAGTCAGCCGACATTGCGGGCTATGGGGCTAACTGTCCAGTTCTTGCTTAAATGAGAAGACCGGAGACGCGTTATGGTGCATCACAATGGTTGTATCAAACGGTCTGGATGTGGATTCACCCGTAAAAATCTGACAAAGACAGGTTATGGTAATAAAGCCTCTAGGATATTTCTGGAAAGAAACAGCGCTATTCAACAATCGGCTTACCAAGTGCTATCTGCTCCAGGGTTTGCTCAAACTGATGACGATCCGCCTTACGCTTGGCCTTCGAACGACGAGCAAGATTTTGCAACTTTCTCACCACGCCCGGCAGTGTGGCAGCCCCCTCTAGACCGATCAAGCCAAAATCAGGCTGTTCTTCTTCGATAGACCAAAGGAAGTCACATGACGGTTTATTGAGATTGTCGGCAATCCAAGACAACAACCGCTCCCTATTACCCAGGAGTTGCGCCACTGTCACTGGTTCGGCCGTCATCCCTTTGAAGTGGGCATCAAAGATCGCCTCAAAGTCCACAGGGTCGCGAGGGGCCAGTAGTTCCCAAGCCGGTTTGGGACTGCTGGTCAGGTAGACCAAAAAGGTGCGCCACAACGTGGCGTCAGCCCGTTCATCTTCCATCAGCAAACCAATATCGAACAAATCCCTGGGGTGTTGACGGGATAAAGCCGCTGCCAGCTTGCCGGCGTACAGATCGGCAAAATCGAGCACTTGTGTTGAAGCAAAGCCGAAGACCTGTTCCACCTTGGGCTGGACCACCATAGTACGAACCGGATGCACGGCGCCACGCATCACCGGGGTTGTTTCGATTTGCACGCGAGCACGGCCGCGACTGCATATCAACCGCGTGATCCCTCCTGTGTTTGAGCCACCCGAGGTCTGCACTTGTAGCTGTAAAGGGCGGGTACGAAATGTCTCTGCCAACTGCTCCAGCGCCGCCGAAATGCTTGCCACGTCCGCCTCGAAATCCTGCACAGGCAACCAGGTCAGGTCGATATCCACCGACAATCTCGGGAGATCGTGCTCAAACAGATTGATGGCCGTCCCACCTTTCAAGGCAAAGCGGGTTTCTTTCGCCAGCGCCGGCAGGATATCCACCAGCAGTTGCACCCGATCGCTATAGCGTTTATCCCAGCTGCTCATCGAGGTCTCCCGGCAGGGTGATCTGATATTTGGGATGTAGACGGCCACCGGGAACCAGCGATCGCTTACCACAACCGAGATTCACATCATCAAGCGATAGGTGTGAATACCAAGCGTGCCCGTGACGTTCGGCCAGAGCGAGAAACAGGCGTTTGGCCTTGATACTGTGGCAATGGCGCAACAACATTTCAAGCCGTTGTGGACGCAGGGTGGCCATGCCCTGCATCAATGCGTCGGTCTCATAGACCCCGCTGGCATCAGATGCCTCATCACACAATTCCAGCATGGCCCGCTCCGGAGTCGCGCACACCACCATCCCGCTCGGCGTTGCCTCGCGCCTTTCCAAACCTTGGTTCATTAACGACTGATCCGTTGTCTCATCGGTAAAAAGAAGGGCTGGCAGATCAAAAGGCCCCTTGCCGTAGTATTCGACATGCTCCGCCAACGGCAACTTGTGCACCCACCCCGGCAAACGATCCTGTCCATAGAGTGTTATCGTGGCCGCTTCGCCCAGCCGCAGGTAGTGCTCATGCCCCTGCCAGGCCAAGGCAAAGCGTCCGCCTACATGCAGCGATAAATCTTCCATGCATTGCAGTGTCCGCACCACGCCTTCCCACTTCAGGGACCCACCTTTGCGCATGTACACACCGCGGGCCGGCGATACCAACCAACCGCTGGCCACATAGCGGACAACCAGACTACTGGAATAGCCATGCGCTCTTAGCCACCGGCTGGAAACCACACTGGTATCACCGAGTCCAGCCAATAGACGGTTTAATTTACTCTCATTATGATCACTCATAGTGACTATATTACGACTTTAGTAAACCAAGGCAAATACTTATTTGTAAACTCACAGTCCACTCCCTTTGCCCTCAATTCATGGAATGGGTGCCTTGGATTTTTCAGCGCATCCACCGTATAAGACCTATTCATACATGATGGGCCAATCTCTCCTGCCGCAAAGAAAAGACTTATATATCAAAATGTTAGTGATTCATTTTTATGGGTGAATCCTGAGCATTTGCGGGCAAGTTTTGGGTAAATGGTGGGACACCAAGGCTGTAAAAGAACGACTTTGGGTGATTAAATCACCCGATAATGACAGGATACGGGTGATTCAGGCGTCATGTAATGGGTGAATCCACAAGCGGCCTGAGTAGTTGAGAGCTGAGTCTTCCTGTGCGCTTATTGTTTAACTGGTTGGGATGACTTGCTGCTCTCAAGTCATAAAGCTATTTGCTCTTATCGCTGGCCACTCCAGGCGCTCCGCAGATCCCGTTACATGTTTTAGGACAGGGGGGACTTATACCCGGTCACCGGTGATTGTATTCTTTGCTTCAGAGCAGGTCAATTTGGCCAAAGCACTTCAAAAGTCTTATATCCTCTTCATAACCGCTTCTCGGAGCAGATCGTCATGATCAATGAGTCGTCCAATATTTCGAGTGTCATCAAGCCCGGAATGATGTCGGCCTTGAAAACTTAGGCCTGACAGCTGTACTGCTCTGGCTAGGCCCACCCGATGACCCCGCTTTCGGGCAAACAGTTGTTTGATGTTGTGGTGCGGCATTGATGCCAGTGGGTTGGGCAGAGACTTATTGGCTGTTTCCATCTCGATTTGCCGAGCATCAAATTTCCCCCAGCTTCCCCAAGCCGATGGCGAGTGCTTTTCAAGAAAATCAGCCAGTTGTTTGAGCGCAGCTTTAAGTAGTGGAGCATCATTGACTGTTTTCTGCTCAATCCCCGTCAGTTCAGTGCAAAACCGGGTTAATATTGGGCGAGCAGTGGGCTGGATATAGAGTTGTAATTCATCGATTACAGTAAACCCCTTCGATCCAAGTTGCCCCAAAACCATTCCTATTTCAATAATTTCGGCTTCGCCTTTAGGCAGCGGCGGGTCGTCATTGCAAGTGCATTCGAGGTCAATAAGAAGAAGTTTGGACAGTTTATTCATCTTGCTCATTTCGCCATTTTCGAGCCGCTAAAAGAGTAGTTTTGAGCATCCCTGTGCTATAGGTGGTATACACATTTTTTCTAAATTTTCTAACTGATACCATGGTGTAATTGAAATTCCATCCTGGATTTGGCTTTCAATATTACGCCAATCTATTTCCACTCGTTCTCGAGATTCCGGAATTTTATTCAGAATGTGCTTAATGAACTCGATCAATTGATCTGCCAGGTCTGTAAAAACTGGGTTTTGTGCGATGGTCGGGAGAGCCTGCGCTAGGCTCGTGACATGATAGGCATGCATTTTGATGTCATTATTGCTTTCAGCCTCTCTTACTAGTGCAAGAATGGCTGTGAAACCATTCATATCTCCTCTGCTTGCTAATTTTAGCGAGTCGTTTCTTTGAATGCTAGGAATGTGGCCATTTAGTAGGGCGGTGCCTTGATATTCAAGAAAGTCAGTTGCTAGGTATGTACTGTTTAATCGTCGGTAACCAATTTCTTTCAAAACTGAAAAGTCACTTTCAAAATGCCATGTGTTGTTAAGTTCCGGCCATATATTGTCTTTTAAATAAGATCGCAATGCTTTTTTGGGGAAATGAGTTAGATCTAACAGTGGGAATAGATCGAGATCAAATACCTCAAGGCTACCCCTGACGCTTGAATACTTTTCTGCTGATCTACGTGTAGCGCTGGCAGAACCATTTGCCCACTTGTACTGAAGCTTGCTGCTTTCTCCAAGCTCGGACATTAGCTGGCAGTCTATTTCTGAAGATGTCGAGTTATTTTGGAGATATTTGGACCAGGCTTGAGAGCGGAACCGTCGCCAGTTTAAGGTAGGTAGGTTGGCTTCGTTATTCATTTTCAATGTCAAGTGTCAAATTTAAACCTGTCTTTTGAGCTTACCTGTTATGACACTAGTTAGCTACCCTAACCACAGGTATTCTGGACGCTATGGGACTATTCAAGACTTTTATAGACCGGTGCCAATTTTCATGAACACTTCTACTGTAAGAACCGCTGAAGCTATTCGAAATAAATACGGTGAGCTACTAACGCTAGAGGAGGTCGCTGAAGTTTTCCGATATAAAACTGTTGCCGCAGTAAGAAAAGCCCACTCAAGAAAGACGTTACCTGTCAATCTATATCGGTTTAAAGGGCGTGCAGGTTATTTTGCACGAGCTGAAGAAGTGGCTTGTAGCTTGGAAAATATGAAGCTGTCCTAGTGTGTCCAAACAAGTCCTAAAATTGGAGAGAATTATCGTGACCTAGAACCAAAAAAACCGAAAACAATTGCTTGTCTTCGGCTCTTGGGAAGTATGACTTCGGTGTAGTGACCTTCAGTATCCTTCCCTTATTTCCGGTAGTCAAGCCCTTTTAACCACGAATTTAAGTTTCGAGGTGGCCCCGTGTCTTTTAATTGGGGGCGGCCAAGAAGCTAAGGGTTTCTCATGCTTACAGAAATACAATTCAATCATTACTTAGATCGACATAACCTCTCTTTCGAGGCAAGGGACTATCTCACCAGGGTCAGGAATCAACAAGCATCCAGAATGGTGGGTGTTCATGCGAAAACCAATATTAGCTCATGGTTTTACTCTGAAAAAATGGGGCGTACCATTTCAACAGAGAGCTATTCAGTAGAGCGCGCATTTGTTGTTATAAATGAGTATAACAACTCTGTTTTTGAGCTATGGGACCAGCCGGAGCCGGTTCCCATTAAAAAGTACTACAAAAAGGGCGTTGGGAGAACTTCGTGGTATACGCCTGATTTCATAGTGTACAAGGACTCTGGCCCAGTTGTTATTGAGGTAAAAGACAGGACCACAGTTATTTGTGAACAGGAAAAGTCGCCAAGGAACTGGGTAGTCGAACCCAACGGCAAGGTAACTTATTTGCCGGCAAAAGAGTACTTCGAAAGTATCGGTATAGAATTTGAGGTCTGGGTCGCTTCAAGCGATATTCGTTATCGTGTTTTCAATTTAGAGATTGCTCTTAAATCTCGAAATCAAGAAAAAATAAATCTACTTGAGCATAAAATTGATGCGGCATTTGAAGAGTCGTTCTTTTGGTCAATATATGATTTGAAGAATCGATTAGAGATCGATGAATATACGGGCATTATCCAGGCTATAGATGATGGAGAGTTATTCTTTAATTGGGATAGCTCATTATTTTCGATCCCTAAGGGTTGCTTTGTAGTAAAACAAAAAAATCTTCTAGAATTTATCGATGAATTCTTGGGCCCTAAAATTTACATCGACGGATTTTTGTCTCCGATAAGTGTTGAGGAGCTACCGCCAAACTCGTATGCCAAAGAAGCACTTGAGCGGCTCGAGAAAATTAAAAATAACGAAAAAGGAAGGTCGGTTCGTCGTTGGAAATCCTTAATAAAATCTGGTGTTCGAGACGGACTTAGCGAATTTCAGTCATTGATTCCAAAATGGTTTTTTGCTGGTAATCGAAAACGTAAAATAAATTCGGTTGTTGAGACGTTTCTTATAAATTATCTTCTGGGGTATCACTCTGAGTCTCAGGGGCTTAGTGATTATCGCAGTTATATTCAATATCGGGTTGATGCTCAAAAAGCCCACCCTATGTACCCACCTGTGGTGAGAACCACCTTTCTTCGTCGGCTTAGATCAATTCCACCAGAGGTTATTGCCGAAAAGCGTGGTGGGAAGCGAAGCGCAAACGCTGCAGCTGCTCCATCTGATCCTTTAGATCGGCAGTTAAAAGCAGAGTTGGGGTGGCAGCGTGCGGCTGTCGATCACTATCTAGCAGATATTTTCCTCGTATTTTTTGACTCGGGAGGTATTCCTCATGCAATGAGGCCCTGGGTCACAGCCATGATTGATTTGGCAACTGGATGCGTACTTGCTTTTAGTATTTCATTTTCAAGCCCATCGAAAAAATCCTGCGCAAAAGTGATGCGTGATTGTGTGCGAAGGCACGGCCGTCTTCCTAAGGGGATTATTGTAGATCGCGGCTCAGAGTTTAAGTCGGTATATTTTTCGGCGCTTTTAGCGCATTCAAAAATCGAACTCATACTGCGCCCCTCCGCGCACTCTAGATATGGCGGAGAAGTTGAAGGTCTGTTTGGAGAGTTTAAAAAGCAGTGGTTGACTCAAAGGCCCGGGAACCTGGCCGACTACAAAGAAGCTCGAGGTGTGGATGGTAAGCTCGCCCCGAAGAAGCGAGCTATTCTCACGGCCTATGATTTTTTCAGAGAGTTTGAGGCCTTTATAAATTGGAGGGACTCAAACCCAAGGGGTATAGAAGTTGAAGCCCCTCGAGTTCGTCTTGCCAAGCATATGCGTGAATATCCATTCGTTGCGATATCTCAATCATTTGACGATGAATATGCGCTAGCAACAGCGGTGGAGTCAAAGAAGTACAAAGTCGACCCTCAGCGAGGATTGCATATTGGGGCTATGTGGTACTGGAGTCCAGAAATAAAATCTTTTGGTGGAAATAAACCTTCAATAGAGGTGCGCATTGACCCTGAAAACCCTCATGTTGTTTTTTGCCTGATTGATAACAAGTGGTGCCCGTGCTACAGCTCGCGAATAAATCGTTATTCTGCGCTAGACGCGATTTCGCAAAAAGTTGAGGGGCTAATTGCGGTCGAAGCATTTGGTGAGCGTCAAAAGATAAAACAGGAGGCAGACGAGGAAGCTGTTCGCATTATTCGGCAATTATCGGAGGAGTCTAAATCTAGTAGTACCAGTCATGTCCTTGAATTTGAGTCTTATGACGAAATTGAATCCCAAGATGAGATGTCAGTTTTTGAAAGCTTAAAAAATGCTGATATCCGGCCACTTGAAGCAGAATCATGGGCGGTGAAGCATGTTTGGTAGCTTTGACTCCAAGAAATTTGATATTGCAATCTCTCATAGAAATTGGAAACGTGCTATCTCAGAGGCGTTTTATATACTGAGTTGTGCATCACCTGGAGATGTAATTTGTATTACTGGGCCGTCGAGAGCTGGTAAGTCGTCCTTGATTCTTAAATTGATAGAAATGTTGTTCGGAAATCACTGTTATGAAGATACGGGAACTATGCCGGCCGTCGTTGTTAGAGCGATTAATGCGGGTAACAACGGAGCATTTTCCACCAAGGCATTCACTTTACGAGCACTTGAAGCGGTTAAGCACCCTCTATTTTCAATTCAGGGAGAAAACTTAGAAGACTTCCTCGCAATGCAGAAGATGGACCGCTCTACGGAGGCGACAATGAGGATTGCCCTTGAGAAAGCGTTCGAGGCACGCAAAACAAGATTCCTTTTCATTGATGAAGCCCAGCATGTCAAATATGTTGGTGGGGATGTTCAGGCTGCGTTTGCGGTGTTGGACTCATGGAAGTGTTTAGCAGAATCGGTAGGTCTTGTATTGGTGGTGGTCGGGGCTTATCCAGTTGTTGATATTGTTGCCCGCTCGCCACACTTAGTTGGCCGAAAACACCAAATACATTTCCCTAGATACCAAGCTACAGAAAAAGATATCTCGAGCTTTGCTGAATTGCTTGCCACATACAGCGATATTGTCGATTTGGATGACTCAATGAGCTCATTAGTTGATGCCGCTGAGCTAATGTATGAAGGCAGTATGGGATGTATTGGATTACTCAAAGCTTGGCTGAAACGAGCAGATGCCATTGCCAAAATCGATGGAAAACCAATCGATGCAGGTTTGCTCCGCGAAACCCGCTTGACTGACTTGGATCTAAAGTCCATTAAAGCCGAAATTCTTGCAGGTGAGAGGAGCTTGATAAAGTCGTCAATTTCGTCGGCGCGCAGTAATGAGCGGAAGGAACCGCATTCTCCACCCAAAAATAAGTCAAAACCGTTTCAGCGTAAGCCAACGAGAGAAACCGCAGGAAATCGAGTGGGGTCTCAAAAATGAAGGTAAAGCTCTTCCCAATACCTGCACGCGGAAGTGGGACGGCAGAGATTGAATCCCTACCATCCTATATTCATAGAGCCGCTCACCAACACGGTATATTTGTTGGTGAGCTTATAAGGTTTGCGGGTCGTCAAGTTCGGAGGGATTCCTCCTACCAAGGCAGGCTAGAAAATACACCAACCTATCTGCAGAACCATGAAATCCTCCGCAGTAACAAATTATCGGACTATCTAATCGATGTGTTCGAGCACTTAACCGGGCAAACTCTGTCTGGAACCTACGCATCTGTTCTCAGCAAGGCGTTTACTCGATCAAGCCATGAGATAGTACATGGGTTTCGATGGTGTCCTGAATGTATCGACGAGATGTTGGCTCTTGGAGAAGAGCCGTATTTCAAGTTGAGTTGGCATTTTCGAGCATTAAGCGTTTGCCCGATTCACAGAGGTGAGCTCCTGCAGGCGTGCGACCATTGCGGTTGCAAGCAAACAAGTTATAGAAGGATTAAACCTTTAAATGTCTGTCAGGACTGCGGTAAACCAATTTCTTACAGGAAAGCATCGGGTGGCAGCAAAAATGCCATCCCAACCTGGATGCACACAGGTCGTGATGTTTTGCAGTTGGTTAGCGATCTTCAGCGATATGGGTACAGTTCTTTGCCAGAGAATGGCCTAGTCACCTCTGTAAGTCAATTGTTCGACCATTACTGGCGCCTAGATAAGGAAGATAAGTTTTACGAACTACTGAGCCGCGACAAGCTCTTGTCTGTCGCCCACTGTGGTCATAGTTTGTGCCTCAATGACGCGCGAAAACTGTCTTTTCGGCTGGGTATCTCGCTGTATGACCTCATCTCGGGTAACGCCGCCAATACCACGCCGCTGCTAGGTATCGATGATTATTGCCCGTTCCCCGACAGCTTCCGCAGTCCGGTACGTCGTGAGGTTAGGGACCATGGTGCAATCTTGCTAAAGCTGAAAGCGCTAAATGCGTCAGATCAAGATAATGAGCCACTATCATTGAAAGCCACAGCCAGAAGGCTAGGCGTATCTGTGGGCTATCTGGAGTATCGGTTTCCGATCCAGGTTAATGAGATCACCGCTCGATATAAGCATTTCAAACAGGTCGAACACCTCGGAAAACTCTACCTCGCCCAGCGGCGCTCGCTGGAGTATTTTCTGTCTGAGTCTGAGGGGAATGCTCCAAAGTCTAGAAAGCAGGCTTATAGGTTGCTCAAAGAGGAAACTGGTCTGCCTAAGTGGGTGCTTAAAAAGGCTATTCAGAGAGCATATCTGGCGCTGTTGTAAGTATAGTTGGCCAGTATAAATTCCTTTTTATATTGAAATATTCTAGATTGTCTTTAATTATTTCGGGCTAATCGGTTATGATTGGGCTCTATTTTGTCTAGACTGGGGCCCGGTCATGATACGTTGCCATCTCGCTCGCCTAATGGGGGAGCGAAAAATGAAGATCTCCGACGTTTTGCGCGAAACCGGCCTCAGTCGGAATACCGTGACGCTGATGTACAAGGAAACGGCGCAAAAAATCGATATAGAAGCCCTGGATAAGCTTTGTTGCCTGTTTCAGTGCGAAGTAGGTGATTTCCTGGAGTTTTGTGATCGCCCGGAACAGTCAAAGAAGGGAAGCTATTTGGATGAAAACCGCAACCAGGACTGATTACAGGGTCAACACTGCAAAACTTCAGGGTGCGCTTAGTCAGTGGGATACGTCCTGGGCCCTTGAATGTGACACTCCTGAATTTTATCTCAGTACCTCCAGGGCCATACGCCTACTTACTCAATATGCCGTTTCAGAGCCTTATTTGCTTAGGGATTGGGTCTGGATAAATGCACAATTTCGCATAGCGCACCCGTCTACTGAAGAGGTTGCCCGGACATCCTGGTCTGCTATCAGTTTGTTTGTAACCCTGGTTCAGCAGTTGGAAAGTGGAAACCAGGATCTGCTCATGGACATATGCTGGCTGACAGATCGAACTGTGGAGACTCTTCTTGGAATGCTGGGCGCCAGGGCGATTAATAAATTTATATCACCCGAAGAACAGCAACGAATTGATGACCTGATTATTGAGCTTGCAGAAGCTGAAAACGAGGATCTGGACCAGTTAAAGGCCTTTGCGGAAGGAGTTGCAACAGAGTTCTCTGAAATCCATCACACAGCGTATTTTCCCTCAATTGCCAACAAACTTTTGGGATTGTGTCAGGCTGCACATGAACCCTCAGAAGCGGGATATTGGGCAAAAGCGGCTCTACGATACGTGTGTCTTGAAGACGACGTAATAAATGATAGCCAGGGATACGTTGGCTTTTTGGATGATATACATGTTATCGAAAACATGTATGGGTTTGTGTTTGGTGAGCTTCCATGGAAACGGTTAATAGATCATGCTGCCGAGAAATGGCCTTTTATAACCCGTGTATACTGGCAGGACCAAGACTCCAAAAATCACCTTACATTATTGTTAAAAGCGGTTGTTTCCTGCTGCCTTGACTCTTCATTAGAACAAAATCAAACACGTAATATAGTACTGCCGGATGTCGGGCCATGCGGTTTTTTGTCAGCCGCTGCCTGTGTTTTGAAAGAAGTGGGCTCTGAGAAAAAGAGCACTATACTAACTCCAGGAACGCTGGCTGCATTCAGAGATGGACACACCCTTCGATACGTGATGATGGCTGAGCCCTATAAGGCGCCAGATGGTTCCGAGTTGCCAATGGTGAGGCTTAAGGGTGATGACAATAAAAAAGTACATATACCATCTGAAAAAGCCCTGTTGCTTGAACCAGCAAATAGCAAAGAAGTTACCTTTGCGACCAAAAAGCAGTTAGAACGCTGGCTATCGACAGTAGAAGAAGACAGCCAAACGGCAGTTCACAGATTTCATGCTGCTGATACACAAACTTCTGTCCTTTATGTAACGACACGATCAGACTTTTTCGCTTATCTCGAGACCATCTGCCCCTTTGGCCGCAGGCTCGATGAGCTCATAACGATTGAATACCGAAGTCGTGTAAACAGATCGGCTTTGGGTGCGGAGCCGTCGGTTGTAGATCCGACAATGATTGTGTGTAGCAGCCTTAATGTGGCGGAAAGTATACTTCGTGACAGGGTTGAGGGCTCTCCCAAACCTCAGTACATGATTGTAGACCGAGCTGTGGATCGTGTTGCGATGGAGGCGCTGAAAGAGAGGTGCCGACAATACAACCCTGATTTGAAAGTAATCGTAATTTCCCAGGTTGATACACGGGCAGGATCTTACCCGGACAGTAAGGATGAATCTGTTTGGTTTATTCAGCCTGAAGCTGTCGACCCTGTTTCGACTGCGGCAAGCCCGATTTCTACCACTGATATCGGTACAGGGCCTCTTGCCAGGTATGTGAAAAGGCAAACCAGGGCATCGGATGTCAGGTTAATTACTCATTTTGTTGAGTTTGCAGAGTTGGACGAGTTTTATCAAATTGCCCAAAAAATCAAGCTGCGCGCATTCGATGAGGACTCGGCCCTTTTATCCTTCGCCATGAGTGCGGAAACAGTCTTAAAGCACATATCAGCTTACCCTCCTATGGGAAATGATATTTCTGATGAGCATTTGGTTCATATTCTTGGAAGTCTGGCACAACACGCAGCCGTAATGGGAATGTATGACCAGGATATCAACTATCTGGCATCTGCCAGTGACAAGCTTCTCAAAGCTGTCAAAGAGAAGAATCCAAAAGCGCAAGTCCTGTATGAAATTATAAAGGACTATAAAACATGCCATATTGCGGTTGCTTCCCGTTCCGTTGCGGAGACATTTTCAAATAGGGAGTTAAACCTGGCGCATGTCAAGATTGAGTTGATTTCGGTGCATGATTTGCAATCGTTAGAAAATGTTGAATTGCTTTTGGTGCCTGGATGGCTTGGGCGCAAAGAAATGCTCCAATTGCGACTTGGTGGTTGGTCTGGCGTTCAAATACACATGCTATATAAATTTGAGTGCCAGCGCTCGTCAAAGCAAGTCAGAAAGCTGGAAAGAACTTTTGTTAATCTTGATAAAAAAACACAGGAAAGCTGGAAATTATTCTCCAAAAAAAATCCGGAAGCGGGAAGCCCTCCTGCAGTGCCAAGGGATATTAAAGCCCCTGAATCCAATTTGAGCGTAGATGAGTACGAGGATGAGTCTCCGGAAGGTGATGATTGGCTGGAGTCTGCTGTACGTGAACACATGAGTTTGTCCTCCGTTGGCCAGGGCAGGCAAACGCAGGTTCTTGGGCGTCTAATGTTTTTTAATGATGGCCAACACTATGCCCTGTTCGCTGATAACGCAAAGCTTGTCTGTTTGAACGAAATATTGGGCGGAGCACTAAATACTGCCGAGCTCAGTGAGTCTGACGCAGAGAAACTCTTGTGGAAGAGTACAAAACTCCTGGAACCAGGAGATGTGTTAGCGTTTCCCGATGATCCTGCGTTGGGGGATGTAGTTGACGAGTTGGCCGATGCTATTGTTGATGATGATGGAGCCACCAGGAAGCAGTCCAGCCTTTGGCGTAATGCTTTACGGAAGATTTATAAGGCAAATGACTACGATCTTGACAAAATGCAAAACGAATTGTTTCGCCATGGTATAGACAGAACTCGTGTTACTTTGGTGTCATGGCTTTTTTCCACAAAAACTGTGGCACCCCAAAATCCATCTCAAACCATACCCAACATCCTGTTATGTGCCGGCATCGATAATTCCAAAGAGCTGGCAGATAACATCCTTAAACACGTAAATACGATCTATAGGGCCAGGAGAAAAGCCGGACATTTCCTGGTGGCTCAGCTTTCTACGGCATCTCTAAGCGGACTGGGTGATAGTGCATTTATCGAAATTAATGGAAGGAAAATCCGTTATAGGGTTCTTTCTATATATTCCATTGACGAACCTGCCAGGTTTGATGCGTCTTTGTTGGGAGTTCACTCAATTCATGACGGATTTCTGGAGGCAGGAAAATGAACCGAATGCTTCCCTTCAGGCCTCATTCTGATACCACAAAGTCTGAGCAGTGGGTATTCAGCCAGCTGGCAGAAGACCCTGCACTGGATGGGTATGTGATACTGCATTCGCTTGGTTTGGCGCGCCATAAAAGAAAAACCTATGCGGAATGCGATTTTGTGATAATTGGCCCGCTTGGAGTGTATTGTCTGGAAGTCAAAGGCGGCCATGTTAGCAGACAGAATGGAGCCTGGACGATAGGCTGGCCCGGTAAGTCTTATACATCAATGGAAGGGCCGTTCAAGCAGGCTCAATCTGCAAGAGGCACATTGTTGCATGAGGTTCGTACCAGACTTGGAAAGGACTTAATAAGGCGTATGCCGTTTGGTTGGGGGGTTATGTTTCCTGATGTGCAATTTGTTGAACAGGACCCTGAATGGGACCAGGAGTGTATTTTTGACGAGAGAGACAAAGAGCTCCCGGTTTCTGACTATTTGATAAAGCTTGCGGAATATACCCTGGCCCATGAAGCAAGTAGAGGTAGAAAATTTCAAACACCATTATCACCGCGGGATATTGAAGCCATTGTCCATAGTTTTCGTGCTGATTTTGACTTGGTTCCCGGAATTACAAGCCTCATAAGAGAAAGTCATAATGAACTGTTGTCCCTCTCCGAGGAGCAATACTCATCCCTGGAAACTCTCCTGCATCCGGGTAATCCCAGGGTAATTTGTGAAGGGGCCGCAGGTACGGGTAAAACTGTTCTTGCTGCAGAGGCTGCCAGACGGTTGGCTCAAAGTGGACTGCGTGTATTGTTTCTCTGCTTCAACCGTAATCTGGCCTTGCAATTACAACAACAGGAATTTGCAAAACATAAGAATATTACTTTGCACACTATCTGGGGAATATTGTACCAGTTAGTGGGTAAAGCGTTTCCAGGTCAAATTCCAGAGGGGAAGCAGTTTAAAGCAGTTCTGGCCATGGCAGAAGAGGCGGCCATAACGGCCACTGAGACTGGTGAGCTGAATCCCTATGATGTTTTGGTGATCGATGAAGCTCAGGATGTGTTAGCACCGGATGTTATGAATGCGCTGGATTGGTTTTTGAATGAGGGAATGTCCGGGGGAAGATGGGTGATGTTCCTGGATACCGCTTTGCAAGCCAGCGTGTATAACAAGCTTGAAGACAGCTTGTATTCTCACCTGTCATCCCGGGCGATGAACCTGAAACTAAGCATTAATATGAGAAATCCTGTGACAATTGCCAGAGAGGCAGCGATGGTTACAGGAACCACGCCCCCCAAGTGCAGGCGTCAATTTATCGCGCCAGTAGACTACAGAACCATTCATGGGGCGAAAACCGATCACAAAGTTTCGATGTCATTAATAACTCAATTAATATCAGAGGGTGCCGACCCCAGTGATATTGTTTTGTTATCATTTTTTGCGCCATCAGAAGCATTCTATGTAGGTGGTTACTCATCTATCGGAAAAAAGGTTCATGTGCTCGATGGTGGTAAAGATGATATTCCAATGGGAGCAATTCCCGCCGCTTCTATTCCTGCGTTTAAAGGGCTTGAATCAGAAATAGTGATTATTGGTGACCTGCCGGAAGGGGAAATGAATGAATGGCAGGTTGCAAATTTTTACGTTGCTCTTACCCGGGCCCGCACGGCTGCTTACGTTATTTGTAGACAGGAACATGTGGATCGTCGTTTGAGCTTAATAGAGGGATGAAAATGAGTAGCGAGCTGGAGTATTCAAACTATCGCAATAAGTTATTGAAGTTCATGACCGATGAACTGTTCGGCCCTGAGTCCACGGATGATCAGCTTCGGCAATGTGAATTACTCGATGTATCGCCGTTACAGCTTTATTCAACAGGAGTGCTATTCCCGCAAAAATCAGTAATCAATCAGTTGGAAGATGATGCTGCGGAAGATGAAGATAGCGTGCCAAATGCTGACTCATCTCTGGATGATAGCCCTTTGGTGGAAGTAAAACAGGGCGGTAAGCAAACGAGGGATGCGACTTCGCTGGAAGAGCAACCCCTCAATCTGGCAAATGAATTCAGCCCCTCAGCAGCAGGCATTACTGTCAAGGCTTCTTTGGGATGCAAAATTCTGGTTGATATCAGAGCTGGTAAATATAAGACAGAAAAGGTTGAAAAACGCCATCCAAAGGCTGGCCAGGAAAAGGCGGATGGCTCGTTATTTCCGGATACTCGTGAAGAGGCAAATTATAGGCGGGTGCCGATACAGGATCAGGTCGAAATTGATCTTACCGTATCTTTGGAAAATCGAGTATTTAATCATGATGTAAAAAATACAGATGGTATGTTGAAGCTTAATGTCCGCATTAGACCTGAAAAAGATAATAAAGCTTCGATCTCTTTAGCGTTGATTAATCAGCACAAGGGTGGAGCAGATTCTCCTCCGGCGTTTAACGCAGCTTTCTTTCAGGTTGAATTGTCAGTGACTGAGACTAATGGTGCTTCGGTTTTCCATCCTATAGACCGTGCGGGCGGTATTTCAGAAGATGAAGAGCTTGCAATATTGGACATGCTTTATCGGGATAAACGTTCCTTTGCGTTGGGGCATGGATGTGGCACAGGTTGGACAACAGATCCCAACAATAAGACTGTCGCAAAACAGGTTTGGTCTGATTTCCTTCCTTCGTGCGATATTAAGCCGGTAAAGCCTAGAGAGAAGGCACTGTTTGCCAATCAGTTTGATCTTTCAATGCGTAGCCTTTCAGAAGGTGATTCGTCTGATAGCGATTTTGTTGGAAACCTTAGTCTCCTGGCAAAAGACTATGAAAGCTGGATTATCGCCAAGCAAGATCAACTGAAGAATAGCCTGTCGGGTGTATATCAAATACCTGCGACAGGAAATTTGGAAAAGTGTTGGGAATGCTTAAAGCGAATCAAGGAAGGTATTGAATATCTCTCATTAAATAAGAATGCAATGTTGGCATTTAGATTGGCCAATCGGGCAATGTTAATTCAGCAGGCAAGAACGAGATTCCAAAAGGATATCGATCCCGACGAGACATATATGGATCTCCCTGATGATTATCGCGTGCCGGGTGAAAGCGACCCAGTATGGAGACCTTTCCAGTTGGCTTTTGTGTTAATGAACATATCCGGCTGTTCTGAAAATGAACATCCCGACAGAGAGCTGGTCGATTTAATATGGTTTCCTACTGGCGGCGGTAAGACGGAGGCATACCTTGGCTTGGCCGCATTCGTTATCTGCCTGCGCAGGTTAACCAATTCTGAGGACAAGGGTGTCGCAGTATTAATGCGGTATACCCTCCGATTACTGACTGCGCAACAGTTTCAACGGGCTGCTGCGTTGATTACGGCACTGGAATCACTGCGGCTGGATAAATATCTTGGGGCTGATCTTGGTGAGGTGCCAATTACGATTGGCTTATGGGTTGGTATGGGATTATCGCCTAACCGACGTAAAGATGCTGTTAAGAGGCTTAATGAATTAACGGCAACACCTGGGGCTCAAAATCCCTTCCAGCTATTGAGGTGTCCCTGGTGCCGATCCTCACTTGATAAAAGAGGTTGGCTTGGGTATCGAAAAGAACCACTGTCTGCGAATAGCGATGATACAGTGATTTTTCGGTGCAGTAACCCGGGGTGTCGGTGGCATTCCAGTACAAACAAACTGCCGGTTGTAGTCATTGACGATGATATCTATGAAAACCCTCCGGCACTGTTGCTCGGTACAGTGGATAAGTTTGCACAGTTAGCCTGGGTTCCTGAAACGGGGCGTATTTTTGGAACCGGTAATTTTAGTGATCCCCCCAGTCTGATTATTCAGGATGAGCTACACCTGATATCAGGGCCATTAGGTACCATCGTTGGTCTCTACGAAACTGTCATTGACAGGCTTTGTACCCGAGATGGAAAGACGCCGAAGATCGTTGCCTCAACAGCAACCATCCGGCAATCTGCAAAACAATGTAGTGGCCTGTACGCCAGAGAACGCTTTGAATTTCCGCCACAAGGCCTGGATGCAGGGGACTCCTATTTTGCGTATGAAGACCAGGAAGCCGCCGGCAGGCTTTATGTGGGTGTGTTCGGAACCGCGGTAAAATCCCACGCTACTGCGCAGGTTCGCGTTATTTCCCCCTTGCTCCAGGCGGTGATGCCGGAACCTCCAGACACTCAGCCGCCGGAGATCGCTGACAAGTACGCAACTCTGCTTTGGTATTTTAATAGCCTGAGAGAGCTTGGACACGCAGTTACCATGTCTACAGGCGACATACCTGAACATCATTTCAATCTTTGCTCCAGAAAGAACATTGAAAAGGAGTATCGGCGAAGATTTCCCAATGTGGAGGAATTAACAAGCAGGAAAACTGCAGAAGAGATTCCATCAATACTTGATTGCCTGAATCGAAAATGGCCCAAGCTTGAAAATAGTCCATGGCCAGTCGATATGTTACTCGCAACGAATATGATTTCTGTTGGCGTTGATGTTTCACGACTTGGATTGATGGTGGTTGCCGGTCAGCCCAAGTCAACTGCGGAATATATACAGGCTACCAGTCGGGTTGGTCGTGGGTTTCCGGGATTGGTGATCACAGTGTATAACCCTGCCCGCAGCAGGGACCGATCTCACTATGAACAGTTTGTTGGCTATCACCAGGCAATTTATCGTTATGTGGAGCCAACAAGCGTTACGCCATTTTCCGCTCCGGCCAGATCCCGTGGATTTGCCGGAATGGTGATTGCCTTAGCAAGACTTATAACCGGAATGAGAGTGCCCGGAGATATATCCAGGTGTCCAGATGTGCAGGATGAGCTGGCGAAAGTCATTCTGGATAGAGTTCAAAAGGTTGACACGGATGAGTACGAAGATGCGCTAAGGGAGCTAACAGGAATATTTAAGGATTGGAAAGACTATTTGCCACAGGAGTTTGGTCAGATGGCTGGCACTCCAACCACACAAACGTTGATGTACCCAATTGGCCGGAATGTAAACGAAGATTTTGAAGGAAAGGCATTTCCTGTTCTTACCAGTATGCGCAGTGTCGATGCGACCTGTTCCGCCAAAGTCCTTCAAACTTACCCCGATTCAGGAGAATAAATTGTGGCAAGACCAGAGTTCAGAAGGAGTCAGGGTGTTGTTCCGTTTGGTGTTGGTGCCATTATCGATTTTCCTGATGAATCGTTGATGGCTGCCGGGCTTGATGCATGGACAATTGAAATGCAGCCTGAAGCAGCTGCGTATTTGAAGGAAGCAACGTGCTTATCGGAACCAAGACTTCAAGCCAGGCTCTCACACGAGCTGGGAAAAGATGTAAGCGGACTGTATATGCCACCGGAAGCTCCGGAGCTTTCCGCACGCGGATTCTCCGGTTTGAACGGGCCGGTTATCACTGCACATACACCATTTGTGCGTTTCCCAAATTGGCATTTTTGCCCCCGATGCAGGTCAATGCAGTATGTCCCATGGAACAGTCCCAGTAATGCGAAAAATGAAGACTTGAGATGTAAGAATTCCAAATTTCGTCGTCAGGCCAAGTCAAATACACAACCCTGTAGCGCGCTTCCACTAAACCGTCGTCCCCGGTTGGTACCTGTGCGATTTATTGTTGCATGTGCTCATGGACATATTTCCGATTTTCCCTGGAGCAAATGGGCCCACGGTGACAAAAAAGAATGCGGACATGAACCTGGAACGCTTTTCCTTGTGTCAACCGGAGGAGCCGGGCTTGAAGGTATAAAAGTAGAATGCTCGAAATGCGGATCATACAGAACGATGAAAGGAGCTTTTAATCCCTCCACGTTTTTGGAGTCAACGGGCCTGTCGTGCAGCGGTGAGCGGCCTTGGTTGGGCCCGCAGGCTCAGGAGCCGAACTGTCAAGACTCGGTTCAGGTTGTACAGAGGGGAGCATCAAACGTCTATTTCCCTTACGTGGTTAGTTCAATATTAATTCCCCCTTATTCTGAAACTTTGCACAGAATTCTGGATAACCAGAGTATATGGAATGAAATATGTGATGTTCTCGATAATATCCGGGTTAACGGGGAGCCTGTGATCTCAGCAAACATGTTTGCTTCCAAGGCGAAAAAATACGGTATCGAGGCTGAAGTTTTTGCAGCAGCGATAACAGAAAAATACCTTCACCCTGAAGTGTGGTCTGGAACAGCAGAGCAAACTGAGTCGGCCTATCGATATACCGAACGCCAAGCTTTCCTTGGTCCTCGCCCTGCGCCAACCGAGCGCGACGAGTTTGATATCAAAAAGACCAAAATTTCGGACTATTCATATGTAGTTCGAGACTACTTCAGCGAGGTGGTGCTGATCCCCAGGCTTCGAGAAACACGGGCTTTGGTAGGGTTCTCAAGGGTTACTCCATATGATGGCGATCTAAGCCGGTTGGCTGCGCTATCCAAAAAAGAACTTTCCTGGTTGCCTGCCGTGTCCTCAAATGGCGAGGGGATTTATTTGGAGTTGAGCGAAAATAAACTAAGTATCTGGGAGCGAACTCATTCTGACATCGCAGAAAGAATTGACCTGATTAATGATAAATGGGCCAGGGTATGTTCCGAAAGAGGGACTGAGTTCAGGCCTTATAGTTCCAGATTGCTCCTGGCCCATACCCTTTCACATCTGATTATCCGGCAACTAAGCTTTGACTGTGGTTATGACAGTTCAACGCTTAAAGAAAGGCTTTACGTATCAAATGACGTGGACCGGAATATGTGTGGAATTCTTATATATACGGCTGGCGGAGATTCTGAAGGCAGTCTTGGTGGGCTGGTCAGGCAAGGGGAGAGCGGGAACCTGGAGACAACAATTCTTGCTGCGGTTAAAAATGCAGAGTTTTGTGCTTCCGACCCTCTATGCCTTGAAAGTGAGGGGCAAGGGTATTACGGATTAAATCTCGCAGCCTGTCATGCTTGCACACTTTTGCCGGAAACAGCATGCGAGCTTGGAAACAGAGTATTGGATCGGGCTTTGATTGTAGGGTCTGAAGCTAATCCACAAGGTGGTTATTTCTCGGATCTTATTCATGCATAAAGATATATATGGTGGAATTAAAACATATGCTGACATTTGTTGATTTGTTCTGCGGAGGCGGATTTGGTGCCAGAGGGGCTGTGACGGCAGGTGCTAGACCACTCCTTGCGGTTGATGCCTGGGATTTGGCGGCGGATACATATAAGAGTAATTTCCCGGATGCGGAAGTTATTTGTTCTCCTATCGAAAAGTTAAAGCCAAAAGTCCTGGCAAGGCGTCATTCTCCCGATGTGTTGTTAACTTCGCCGGAATGTACGTCACATTCGATCGCTCGTGGTGCCAAACCAAAGTGTGAGAGGAGTCGGGAAACAGCGATTGGAATCATTCCCTGGATTGAAGCCATGAATCCACGCTGGTTAATCGTTGAAAACGTAAACCGGATGAAACAATGGGAGCGCCACAACGAGTTGATTTCAACAATTAAGTCATATGACTATCAGGTTAATGATCTACTGCTAAATGCAGCTAACTTTGGCACACCCCAGTCAAGAAAGAGGATGTTTTTGGTTTGTGACAGGGGCGGCTCGGTAATAACGGCGGATGACCTGTATAGGCTGCATCAGCGGAGTGAAAAGACTGCCAGATCAATCATTGACTGGTCTGGAAACTACAAAAGCACTCCGCTGTACAAAACTGGCAGAGCTAAGGCGACTATTGAAAGGGCTGAGCGGGCTATGACGGAACTTGGACGGAAAAAGGATTTTATTATCGTGTATTACGGCTCCGATTATGCGGGAGGTTGGCAGTCGTTGGATGCACCGCTACGCACAATTACTACATTGGACAGGTTTGGACTTGTAACCTGGCAGGGAAATACTCCGCTTTTGAGAATGCTTCAACCGCCGGAGTTAATGAAGGCAATGGGGGCTGGCTCCAAGCATCTACTTCCTCATGGAAACAGGCGCGACAAAGTTAAACTTTGCGGTAATGGTGTTTGCTCGCCAGTTATGGAAATAATTTTTAAGAAAATTTACCAAACTCAATTGAGTGAAGTGGAGTTGGCTTCATAAATGGACTTGTCTCGTGAAGACTTGGTGGTTGATCGTGTTTACAGTGGCTCCAGAAATGGCAATGCATCTGATGATCCTTTGCCCAGTCTTCTGGGGGTAGACAATGGAGCAGGCTTTCGGCATTTGGGAAAGCGGCCTGGTATCGAAACTTTGAAACTTCTGGTTTTAAAGACGAACCTTAATGACCCTGATTGGCCGGATCATTTAAATACTGAAACAGGGTTGTTTATTTATTATGGCGACAATAAGTCAGTTCGGGAAATTCACGATACCCCAAGACAAGGTAATCTAATATTACGCAACTTGTTTGATGCTCGACATAGAACCGATTGTTTTGGTCATTTCCCGCCGATATTGCTGTTTGGTGGAACAGGAGAATATCGGGATGTTAGATTCCTGGGCTTGGCTGTACCGGGTGCTCAAAACCTGGGGCCGGATGATGACTTGGTTGCGATCTGGAGGTCCACGGGAACGGAAAATCTTCGATTTCAAAATTACCGTGCAACTTTCACGGTGTTGGATGTGCCGGTAGTAAAGCGGGAATGGATTGATGATATACAGAAAGGGGATACGTCTACTTCCAAGCATGCTCCTGGAGTTTGGTTAGACTGGGTGAAAAATCGGAAATTTACACCGTTATATTCCCCCCATACTATTGAAATAAGAAGCAAGGAGCAGCAATTACCCAGAGATAAAGACGGCTTGAAACTATTGTCCCTGGTGTACGAAAAGTACAAAGATAGCCCGGTAGACTTTGAGATTTGTGCCGTTGAAATAGCGCGTCTTTCGATGCCGGATATCGGTGACTGTGAGATAACCAGACCCTGGCGGGATGGAGGCAGAGACGCTATTGGGCGTTATCGCATTGGTATTGGTCCAGGCTCAATTGATGTTGAGTTTGCCCTGGAGGCAAAGTGTTACAAACCTGATTCAGGTGTCGGGGTAAAAGAACTTTCCAGATTATTATCCCGCTTGCGTCATCGACAATTCGGCATTCTTGTCACTACGTCGTATCTAAGTGCCCAAGCCTATTCCGAATTGAAAGAAGATGGTCATCCAGTGGTTCTTATAACGGCTATCGATATCGTGACTATACTGAAAAGCCGGCTCGGTTCTATCGACTCAATTAGGCGTTGGCTGGATAGCGTTCGAGCAATGGAAGCCTAGGTGTTTAATTTGTTGGCGTATATTGGCTTCTTGTTCGGGTATTGCTTTTCCATTTGACGCAGACGCTAAAAAACATGTGTTTCATAAGCAATTTCAAATCCAACTCCATGATCAAGAACTTGAACTGTTCCTCGATGAGTTGATTTTAAGAATTGGTATGGTTTTTTGAGCGCGGAGACCTTGCTTTCCGGTGAAGATAGAGAGACAACAGAATGCCGGTACGTATATTCACTATGAGAACCTATAGGTTCCCACGCACTTATTTCACCATCGCAAAAAATTTTCAGGAAGGTTGTGGCGTCTAAAAACCATACGTCATAGCCTTTCGGGGAAATAAATTTCATTCCAGAAAAATAGTGTGCGTTAGATATGATCACAGGAATGATTCTGAGCTCTTTGGCCGAATATCTAGATCGTTCTTCGAATTCTTTGGGTTTCTTTTTAATGAAACATATTCTTTCATCCAGCTGATCAATGGCTTTGGAAATGTGGTTGTCTGCGAATTTGTAAGCGTCCTCACGCTCTTCCGGAGGGATTGAGGCTTTAGCTTCAAATAAAATTAGATACTTTCCTCCCAATGGAAAAACACCGTCAATTTCGGGTATGCCTTTCTTTTGGTTTCTACTTATTCCATGCACATGATAGCCGCTTTTTGAAAGTTTTGCTCTTAAGTGGTTTTCTAAAAGCAAGCCTTTTCCGGCTCCCTTTGAATTGTCTATAGAAATATCTTCTCTGCTTAAAATTCGGTCCGTCAGATTTTCAATTTGATGATCTAAAGTATATGTCGGTATGATATGGTAGGTTCCTCCAATTTTGATAATTGGTAACCGTGCGGAAGGTAGGCTGGTAGTATTATCTATTTTTATAGAGAATAGATCTATTAAGTCGCTTTTTCTTTCTGAGATTTTAAGTGCAGAGCGTAATTTTTCTTTATTGCCACTAAATATATTCGCATCGCCTCTTGCAATATGCTTTCTGTTTTCCTTTTGAATTGCTCTGCAGAAACTAAATATTGTTTCGTGTACGTCAATCAGGTCTTGGATGCGATAGGTTTTTCCTTTGAAAGTAAAAGAAGTGTCAAAGCCTCCGTATACTATTGATATTAATGTGGCGCTTTTTTTAAGGTTGATTTCGTTCTGGAATTCATATCCATTGGCGAAATCGAATTTTAATATGTCTCCATTATTGTTCAGGTCACTGATGAAACCGGTTTTTTTTCCTATGTCGAGAATGGCGTCAATGTTTTCTTCTCTATTTATATAGTGCTTGTAGTTTAAGTCCCTATAAATCTCAATTTTTCTCCAGGATGTATTTGTAAGTTCCAGAAAAAATTTTAGCTTATTAAAGTCGTGATGTTTCATGCTTTCAGTGATGGAAAAATTTCTATAGAAATTGTCGCTATCCAGTATGTTGTAATCCCCTCTAAACATCTCCGAAAGTTGAGTTGATATGGTTTTATAATAACCTGCTGAGCTGATTATTCTTTTGCAGATAGTATTGCGCTTTGTGAGATTCTTTTTCTTCCCTCGGGGCATTTCTTCGTTGCAAAGGGCTAGACATATCCATGGAATTGTTGAAATCAAGCTGCCATGCATTGAAGAAGATACATGCTCAGGTACTACCCGGTTATCATAACCCGTATTACAGTAAGTCAATCTATTTAGTTGCCACTCAAGGTAAGCGAATAAGTCCTCCGGGCTGGTCCGGTATATGTTTTCAACTAATGTTTGTTTATATTTGTTTTTATGGATCTCTGAATGTTCATAGAAATCTTTTACTTTCCCTCTGGTTTCTAAATAACCCGCGTCTTGCATTGCAGAAAGCAGCTGTGGAACATCGTGCAGCCTATGAAATGCTTTAGAGATTGCATAAAAAAGTTCATCCTGTCTGCCATTTATGGCGAGCTCTTCAACAATCGAAATGTACGATAATGTTTCTTCCGATAGCATTGCTGCTATCTCCCTGGATTTTTTTATTCTGGCTTTGTTTAATATAATCACGCTAAATATGGTTTTTTCTATTGATCAGGAGTTTAGATATTTTTTGTGTGCAATCTTGGAGCGATTCATTTATTTCGTGCTCCCAGATTCGTATCACAAGCCAACCTTTGAGTGATAACAGCGTATCGTTCTTTTCATCTCTTTCGGCATTCGCATTGATCTTTTTTTCCCAGAAGAGGGGACGGGTTTTAGGTGGCTGGTAATGTTTTGGGCATTTATGCCAAAAGCATCCGTCAACAAAAATCACGACTTTCAGGGATGGGTAAACCAAGTCTGGCTTTCCGGGAAGTTTGTTTTTAATCCGGTACCGATGTCCCATACTCCATAGTGCTTTACGAAGAATAACCTCCGGCTTGGTGTTCTTGCCCCGAATTTGGGACATGCAATACGAGCGCTGTTCTTTTGTAAGTACGTCCGCCATTGCTTTACATGTCGATGGGTAGCCTTGATAGGGCAATTATGAAGTATATCGATTTGAATGCAATTAAGAGTGAGCTCTTTGGTCGATGCAGCATCAAATCAACTAAAGTTGCTCTTAGCATAGGGGAAGCGACGCTCGTAATCATGAGCTCAGACTCAGGGACAGAAAACAAGAAGAGTCGTAACTCTCTGATTTTTGAGATTACGCGTAATTACGCAAACCATGCGTAATCGTGCGTAATTTTTAGATGCGCGCGTCCATGGACGGCCTGGTGCGTGATCAAATTTCGAGCTTGATAGTGATAAGGGGAGAGGGAGTATCTGAAGAGATGTGTTTTTCTTGTCCGAATTCGCTTCAATAATAGGCGGACAATTTAGATCCCCTATGGGACCAAAGTTTGGCCATAGCGGACAATCTATGGTCGCAACAACACACAAAATCGGGGCAGGGGAAAAATGGTGGGCCCGGACAGACTTGAACTGTCGACCTGCCGATTATGAGTCGGATGCTCTAACCAACTGAGCTACGGGCCCCAAAGAAGAGGGCGCCATTATACGAGGATTCGATAATGGCGCCAAACGCTTTTAGTTTTCGCTATCCAGGAAGCTGCGCAGGTGTTCGGAACGGCTGGGGTGCCGCAGTTTGCGCAGTGCTTTGGCTTCAATCTGACGAATACGCTCGCGGGTAACATCAAACTGTTTGCCCACTTCTTCCAGGGTGTGGTCGGTGTTCATGTCGATCCCGAAGCGCATGCTCAGTACCTTGGCTTCACGGGCGGTGAGGCCGGCCAGTACGTCGCGGGTGGCTTCCATCAAGCCTTCGATGGTGGCGGAATCCACCGGTGAATCGATGGTGGCATCCTCGATAAAGTCACCCAAGTGCGAATCTTCGTCATCACCGATGGGGGTTTCCATGGAGATGGGTTCTTTCGCAATCTTCAGAACTTTACGCACCTTGTCTTCCGGCATTTCCAGGCGCACGCCCAGCTCTTCAGGGGTGGGCTCGCGGCCCATTTCCTGCAGCATCTGGCGGGATACCCGGTTCAGCTTGTTGATGGTTTCGATCATGTGCACCGGAATACGAATGGTGCGGGCCTGGTCCGCAATGGAGCGGGTGATGGCCTGACGAATCCACCAGGTGGCGTAGGTCGAGAATTTGTAACCACGGCGATATTCGAACTTGTCCACTGCTTTCATCAAGCCGATGTTGCCTTCCTGGATCAGATCCAAAAACTGCAGGCCACGGTTGGTGTACTTTTTGGCGATGGAGATTACCAAACGCAGGTTGGCTTCCACCATTTCCTTTTTGGCACGGCGGGCTTTGGCCTCACCAATGGACATACGGCGGTTGACTTCCTTGATCTCAGGAATGGTCAGGCCGATGTGTTCCTGCAGTTGCACCATGCGGCGCTGGGCGCGCAGTACTTCCGGGCGCACGTTGGCCAGGCCTTCAGAGTAGGGCTTGCCGGCTTTGATGTGGGGATCAATCCACTCCAGATCCACCTCGTTGCCGGGGAAGCTTTTGATGAACTCTTTCCGCGGCATTTTGGCCAGCCGGATGCAGTTGTTCATGATGGTGCGTTCCGAGGCGCGAATGGCGGTGAGGGTGTCGCGGATTTCGCTTTCCACCTGCTCGAATAAACGGGGCACCAGTTTGAAGGTAACAAAGTGGTCTGCCAGTTTGCCCAATGCGGTTTCGGCGCGCTTGGATTCACGGCCATGCTTGGCGATGGCGGCTTCTGACTTTTTGTACAGGGATTCCAGCTCGTCGAAGTTTTCTTTCGCCAGCTCGGGATCGATGTCGTTGTCAGCAGAGTTGTCGTCATCGTCGTCATCGTCATCATCATTGTCGGAATCGTTTTTATTGGCTTCCGGTTGCTGATTGATGGGGGTGGGCGCGGCGATTTCGTCATGCTCGGAAATAAAGCCGGCAATCACATCAGAGATGCGGCCTTCTTCGTTTTCGGTAACACGGCGATATTCCCCCAGCACGGTGTCGATGCAGCCGGGCCAGTAGGCCAGGGCATGCATCACTTCACGGATGCCTTCCTCGATGCGTTTGGCGATAACGATTTCGCCTTCCCGGGTGAGCAGCTCCACGGTACCCATTTCACGCATGTACATGCGCACGGGATCGGTGGTGCGGCCAGGTTCGCTTTCCACGGAAGCCAGCGCAGCGGCGGCCTCTTCGGCAGCGTCTTCATCTGGGCTGGTGGCATTGTCATTGAGCAACAATTCATCTGTTTCCGGTGCCACTTCGTGCACTGGAATGCCCATGTCGTTGATCATGCCAATGATATCTTCGATCTGATCGGGATCGGTGATGTCGGCCGGTAGGTGATCGTTCACCTCGGCATAGGTCAGGAAGCCTTGCTCCTTTCCTTTGGTAATCAGTTGTTTTAGCTGGGACTTTTGCTGTTCAGTATTGGAGGTCATGAAATGCCCATTCCGTCTGGTGCGCGAAGAACGCGGCATTATACAGGGTACGGGTTGCCGTTGCCACTGGCAGCCCACTGAGTTTGTCGGGAGTTTGTAATAATTGATATCTGCTTACATTTCAGGCCTCTTGGTGGTGTCTGATCAGCGGTGTGGCCGCACTCAGGCTGGGTAAAATGGTGATTATTTGGACAATTCTTTCTGTAAGTGTAGTAGCTCTTTGAATCTCGTCTTGTCTTTGACGCCTTCGGCGATGATTTGATCCAGATCCTGCTCCACTTTCTGTAAATAAAGTCGTCGTATTGCGTCGCCAAGTTCGGGGCCCTGCTCGTCGTTGGGCAGCAGAAACTCTTTGGCGGCCAGTTTGAAAATGGTGTCGCTGTCATCCCGGTTCTGCCAGTGGCCAAGGATGGCTGCGGTGGATGCATCGGGCTTTTGTTTAATAAATTCAAATAGTTCCAGTAAAGTTTCCATTCGCGGCAGTTGCAGTTGCTGCAGTTCGTCCGGCAGCGTCAAGCCGGTTGCCTGGCGTGGTGCATTGAGCAGCATGCGGATGGTGGCATCCACCAGGGAGATCTCGTCCCGTTTCTTGTTTTTATCCAGGGCCTGCCGTCTGACGGGCTTGGGGCGGGGCGATCTTGACGGGCCGGAGCCTGTAGATTCCCCATCGTAGTCGTGATATGGGGGTGGCTGATCAGAATGCAACCCCTCA
The DNA here is from genome assembly GCA_002471665.1 of Gammaproteobacteria bacterium UBA7310. GTDB lineage: Bacteria > Pseudomonadota > Gammaproteobacteria > Pseudomonadales > Ketobacteraceae > Ketobacter. The sequence goes on along the minus strand of DKQK01000071.1, from coordinate 297,954 downwards.
AACTCTGAATAGTCTGCAAATTCATCCGCTTGCCGGGGGGGCGCTGCCTTGGCGGCTAGCGGCGCTGCCAGTTGGATGTCTTCCAGCTCGGTGATCTCCCCCAGCCGTTTCAGCATCAGCTGCTGCAGCACACCGGCCGGCAGCTGTTCCAGATGCGGTTTGGCCAGGCTGGCCAGGCGGGCGCGGCCATCCATGGTGCGGGTATCCACCTCGGCGGCAAGGTGCTTGAAAAAGTACTCCGACAGGGTGTCACACTCGTCCAGCAGGCCTTCAAAGTAGTCTTTGCCGTTTTGCCGCACCAGGGTGTCGGGGTCTTCCCCTTCCGGCAGCAGCAGAAATTTGATCTGGCGTCCATCGCGGGCGGTGGGCAGGGCGTTTTCCAGTGCGCGCCAGGCCGCCCGGCGGCCGGCTTCATCGCCATCAAAACAGAAGATCAGCTCTTCGCTGTGGCGAAACAGTGTCTCGATATGGTCGCGGCTGGTGGCGGTGCCCAGGGTGGCCACGGCGTAGGGGATGCCGAACTGGGCCAGGGCGATGACATCCATGTAGCCTTCCACCACCACAAAGCGGCGGATCTTGTTGCTGGCCTGCCGGGCTTCATACAGGCCGTAAAGTTCGCGCCCTTTGTGAAATACCGGGGTTTCCGGTGAGTTCAGGTATTTGGGTTTGTCATCCCCCATCACCCGGCCGCCAAAGGCAATGACCCGGCCGCGGCTGTCGCGGATGGGGAACATCACCCGGTCGCGGAAGCGGTCGTAGCGCCGCCCCTGATCGTTTTCGATCAATAGCCCGGTTTTAATCAGGTGGTTGAGGTCGGTATCGCTTTTGCCCAGTGCGTTGATCAGGTTGTCCCAGCCCTGGGGTGCGTAGCCCAGGCGAAACTGTTTGGCGGTTTGCCCGGACAGGCCCCGTTGTTTCAGGTAGTTCACCGGGCGTTCGCGGGTTTTGGGATTGCGTAACTGTTGCTCGTAAAAGGCGGTGGCCGCTTCCAGAATGTGAAACAGCGGCTGGTGATTCTCCCGTGGTTGGCTGAAATCCTCGTCACGGGGCACGTCCAGGCCCAGGTTGCGGGCCAGGGTTTCAATGGATTCCACAAACCCCAGGCGGGTGTAATCCATCAGAAAGCCGATGGCGTTACCACTGGCACCGCAGCCAAAGCAGTAATAGAACTGCTTTTCGGGGCTGACGGTAAAAGAAGGGGTTTTCTCCTGATGGAACGGGCAGCAGGCCGAGTAGTTTTTGCCGGTGCGTTTCAGGTGCACATAGCTGTCGATGAGTTCCACCAGATCGGTTCTGGCAAGAACATCATCGATAAAGGTTTCGGGTATGCGGCCGGCCATGGGGGCGGGGATTACCCCAGCAGCTCTTTAACCTTCTTGCTGACCGCGCCCATATCGGCACGCCCCTGAACCTGGGGTTTCACCACGGCCATGACTTTGCCCATGTCTTTCATGCCTTCGGCCCCGGTTTCCGCGATGGCAGACTGAATGATGGCGGCAACGTCATCTTCGCTCATGGCGGCGGGCAGGAATCCTTTCAGCACCTCAATTTCCGCCAGTTCTTTCTGGGCCAGGTCATCGCGCCCACCCTGGGTGAACTGTTCTACGGAATCTTTGCGCTGTTTCACCATCTTATCCAGAATCGCCAGCACGCGGGTGTCGTCCAGCTCAATGCGTTCGTCTACTTCCACCTGTTTCAGGGCCGAAGTGGCCAGGCGCAGGGTGGCCAGGCGCTCTTTGTCTTTCGCGCGCATGGCTTCTTTAACGGCATCGTTCAGTTTGCTTTTGATGTCTGACATGGTGATTTCCGTTCTGGTCAAAAGAGAAAGCTAATAAAACAACAATACGCCGGATCGGGGCAAGCCCGCCGGCGTTTGTGTAAGGTATTTGCAGCGTAATGGGGCTTAGAACAGGCGCTTGCGACGGATCTGTTCGCGAGCCACTTTCTTGGCGTGACGCTTGACGGCGGCGGCTTGCTTACGCTTGCGAACCTGGGTGGGCTTCTCGTAAAACTCGCGACGGCGAACTTCCGCCAACACACCCGCTTTTTCGCAGGAACGCTTGAAGCGACGCAGGGCTACGTCGAATGGCTCGTTTTCTTTAACCTTTACATTAGGCATTAACAAATCACCTTACTTATGAATTCTGTTTACGGTACAAAAACCAGTTCTTACTAGGCCTGTGGCCATAAGGGTGCCGCATTTTAATGGCATTGATGGCTAAATGCAAAGCCGGTTTTTGGTAAACTGCGTGGAATTCTCCCTGCGGGGGTTGTTGATTAAACGGATTAGGCGAAATTTGTGCGAATTCTAGGCATTGAGACGTCCTGTGATGAGACAGGTGTTGCGATTTACGACAGTGAGCAGGGTATTCTGGCGGATGCCCTGTACAGCCAGATCGAGTTGCACGCGGAATACGGGGGGGTGGTGCCGGAACTGGCTTCCCGTGATCATGTGCGCAAATTGATCCCCCTTATTGATGAAGTGATGCAGCGGGCCGGTTGTGCGCAATCGGATCTGGATGCCATTGCCTATACCGCCGGGCCCGGCCTGGTGGGGGCTCTTATGGTGGGGGCCGCGCTGGCAAAGAGCCTGGCCTTTGCCTGGGGCATGCCTTCTATTCCCGTGCATCATATGGAGGGCCATCTGTTGGCGCCATTGCTGGAGGATCCCGCGCCCCAGGCTCCCTTTATTGCATTGCTGGTGAGTGGCGGCCATACCCAGTTGGTTAATGTGGAGTCCATCGGCCGCTATGAAATCCTGGGGGAATCCCTGGATGATGCCGCCGGGGAAGCATTTGATAAAACCGCCAAGATGCTGGGGCTGGGTTATCCCGGTGGGCCGGCCATTGCGCGGGCCGCCGAGCTGGGTGTCGGCGGCCGTTTTCAGTTCCCTCGCCCCATGGTGGACCGGCCTGGACTGGATTTCAGTTTCAGTGGCTTGAAAACCTTTACCCTTAACACCCGGGATGATTGTGCCGGGCAGGAGGGTGGTCTGACGCAGCAGGATGTGGCGGATATAGCCTGGGCGTTTCAGGATGCGGTGGTGGATACTCTGGCCCTGAAATGCCGCCGTGCGCTGCGTCAGACCGGCGCCAGCCGGCTGGTGGTGGCCGGTGGTGTCAGTGCCAATACGCTGTTGCGACAGAAGCTGGCCGAGATGGTTGCCAAAGAAAAGGCCGACGTGTTTTACCCCCAGTTGCGTTATTGCACCGACAACGGCGCCATGATCGCCTATGCGGGATACCAGCGTTTGCTGGCGGGCGTGGAATCCAATCTCAATGTGCAGGTGCGGGCCCGTTGGCCCCTGTCTGAATTATCAGGCTAGTCTTTTGGGGGCAGGCGGAAGCCCTGCTCCTGCCCCTTGATCAGCAGCAGAATGTTGTGCCGGTGGCGGAACAACAGCATCAGGCTCAATACCAAAATGGGGTGAAACAGCTCCGGGTGGGTGATCAGCATGATCAGGGGCGCCAGAAAAAAGGCAGCAATGGAGGCCAGAGAGCTGAAGCGGGTGCTGAAAAAAACCAGTAGCCAGATAGCGCCCACCACCAGCATGGAAGGCCAATGCAGAATGGCCAGCACTCCCATTGCAGTGGCTACACCTTTGCCGCCGCGAAAGTCGAAATACACCGGATACAGATGGCCCAGAAAGGCGCAGAAGCCACAGAGTGCCGCCATGCTTTCCGGCATGCCCAGGCGGCGGGCAATGATCACGGGCACCACGCCTTTGGCCACATCCCCCACCAGCGTCAGTGCGGCAGCAAAGGTGTTGCCCACCCGCAACACGTTGGTGGCGCCGGGGTTGTGGGAGCCCTCGGAGCGGGGGTCAGCAAAGCCGAACAGCCGGCACACCAGAATGGCGGCCGATATGGACCCCAGCAGGTAGGAAAAAATCCATAGAACAATGGCTAACAGGCTTTCCAGAACACAGTCTCCCGGGTGGATGGGCGCTCATTGTTTCATTTAAGCCGGGTGTGCTCAAGTTGTCACATGGGGGGCATCTTGGTAGATTGCCAGCAATTACGCGCAAGGTGGCCAGAGAATGGATATTGTTTATATACGTGACCTTAAGATTCAAGCCGTGATCGGGGTGCTGGACTGGGAGCGTGCCATCAGGCAACCCCTCAGCCTGGAGCTGGAGATGGCCTGCGATATTAGTAAGAGCGCAGCCAGCGATGACATCGCCGATGCCCTGGATTATGCGGCGGTGTCCACCCGTGTTGTGCAGTTTGTGGAAGACAGCCGGTTCCAGCTGGTGGAAACATTGGCGGAACAGGTGGCGTCGGTGGTGCTGCAGGAATTCGGTGTACCCTGGCTGCGCCTGCGCGTCAGTAAGCCTGCGGCTGTGAAAGCCGCGCGGGATGTGGGTGTGATCATCGAACGGGGAGAAAAGCCCTGATGGCAAGGGTGTATTTGAGTCTGGGCAGTAACATCAACCGTCACCATTATATACGGGTGGCACTGGACACGCTGCGCCAGGTATTTGGTGAGCTGGTGGTGTCGCCGGTTTATGAAAGTGAAGCGGTGGGGTTTGACGGCGATAATTTCTATAACCTGGTGGTGGGGCTTCATACCGGGTCCAGCGTTGGGGAATTGCAGCGCAAGATCAAGGCCATCGAGGATGAAAACGGCCGGGTACGGGGTGGCCCCAAATTCAGTTCGCGAACCCTGGATATTGATATCCTCACCTACGATGACTGCGTGGGTGTCATTGACGGAGTGGCATTGCCACGGGATGAAATCGTGCACAATGCCTTTGTCCTGTGGCCGTTGGCGGATGTGGCCGGTACTGAATTGCACCCACAACTGCAGCGCTCCTATGGGGAGCTGTGGGCCGAATACGATAAGTCAAAACAGGCTCTATGGCGCGTGGAGCTGAACTGAGTTCAGGCTTCTGCCGCCATCCACCGCAATGTCCTGCCCTGTGATATAGGGGGCCTCTTCAACCAGAAAATAAAGTGTGCGGGCAATATCCCATTCAGTGCCCACCCGCTGCAGGGGAATCTGCTGCAGAATTTTTTGTTTTTGTTGTTCGGTTAATTGGTGTTCCCCGTCGGGCCACAGCATGGCGCCGGGTGAAATGCCGTTGACCCGTACCTCCGGTGCCAGGGCCTTGGCCAGCGCGGTGGTCAGCGTGCGCAATGCAGTTTTGGCCATACTGTACGGGATAAAATCCGGGTTCGCCTGTTCGGCCAGCGCATCAATAATGTTGATGATGCAACCCTGGTTTGCTTTCAGCAAGGGGGCCAGATGCTGGCTGAGAAAAAAAGGCGCCTGGGCGTTGCTGGCAAACAGGTCATGCCACTGTTCCAAGGTGGTTTGGCCCAGCGCTGTTGGGTAAAACGCCGAAGCGTTGTTGACCAGTAGATCCAGTCGGTGTTTCCAACTGCCGGATTGCTCCGCCAGTTGTGGCCAGGCATCGGGCGATGAGAGGTCGGCGTGCAGGGCAATGCAGGAATGGGGGCGGTTGTGGTTCAGTTTATCGCGCAGGGCTTTGGCAGATTGTGCGCTATTGCGGTAATGCAGAATCACAGCGTAACCCCGTTCGTGCAGGTATTGCGCTGTATACGCTCCAATGCGCTTTGCCGAGCCCGTGATCAGGGCGACTTTCTCATCACTCATGTTGATTTCCTTCTTTTCTGCATTTTTATCTGCCCAGCGATGCCTTGCCGTGTTGTAAGTGGTGTTACTCAAGGCCGGACATAGCTGTGTTTCATGTCGCGTATGGCATCGATGCGCCGCTTGCGTAATTCAATGCCCAGGGTTTCCCCCTTGAAACCAAGGTTAACCAGGGCTTGGGCCTGCACATTGCTGGCGGCCTGTGCGCAATCCCGCAGGTAGTCGGCCTGGTGGTAATGTCGGTCTTGCAATCCGGTGCGGCCTTTGGCATCGGCCTCGCAGGCCGTTAAAAACAAACTCAGGGTTTCCGGTCGGCGGAAGTAATCCAGAGCTTCCAGCAAACGCATAACGGTGCTGGGTTTCAGTTCAAAGGCGCGATGGCTGTGGGTGTGGTAACGGGCCACCAGGCTGCTCAGGCGCTTTACCGGATTGGGTGCCCGCCAACGTGCACAGACTTTTTTGCTGAGGTGCTCGCTGATGTCTTCGTGGCCGGGGTGGCTGGGTAACTGATCCGGTGCGGTTAAGCCTTTGCCCAGATCGTGGCACAGCAGTGAAAACAAAATGGCAACCCGTTGCTCGGCGTTGAATGCCGGTGTGCAATCCGTTTCTGATGTCGAGCCACTGTGTGACAGCAATCCTGTTGCCGACTGTAATGTCATCATGACATGCAGGCCGGTGTCGATTTCCGGGTGATGTTGTTCTGGTTGCGGCACACCAAAAAGCGCATCCAGTTCCGGAAATATCTCGGCCAGGGCACCGCATTCACGCAACACTTCAAAGTAGCGCCAGGGGCTGGGTTCCAGTAATGCTTTTTCGGTTTCCACCCAGATCCGCTCAGGGGTCAGGTGCTGCAGTTCGCCGCTTACTGCGATGGTGTGCATCAGGCTCTGGGTTTCGGCGGCAACGGTGAACCCCAGGTGATGATAACGGGCAAGAAAACGGGCCACCCTTAATACCCGTAACGGGTCTTCCACAAAGGCCTGGGACACGTGACGTAAGGTTCGTTTTTCCAGATCCTGCCGGCCGCCGTAAGGGTCAACCAGAGTGCCATCGCCGGCTTCGGCCATGGCGTTGATAGTCAGGTCGCGGCGAGACAGATCCTGCTCCAGGGTAACGTCCTGGCCGAAGTGGCACTCAAATCCGGTGTATCCGGCTTTGGTTTTACGCTCGGTGCGGGCCAGGGCATATTCCTCGTGGGTTTGAGGATGCAGAAACACCGGAAAATCTTTACCCACTGCCTGGTAACCTTGTTGCAACAGTTCATCCGGTGTTGCACCCACCACCACCCAGTCCCGATCTTTCACCGGAAGATTCAATAACTTGTCCCGTACTGCGCCGCCCACCAGGTACACGTTCATGAATGACTGATCCATTCCTGTTTTGAATTCGTTGTGTGAATTATTTCTTAAAGCGAGAAAAAAGCGTTGACCTGCATTTAACCCAGCCCCTATAGTGTATCTCATTCAAAACCAAGTTAACGTTTTTTTCAAAGACAGCAATGAATACTCACACCGCAGCTTTCAGCATTCGCCATATTAACGCAGCCTTTAAACGCTGTGCGATGGCGCGCGTCCGCGTATGGCGCATGGCAGAAAGAGCTGCGGGAGGGTGAGGGAATAAAGCAAACATTCTGATCCCGGTTTTAAAAAGGCCGCAGCGTTCCAGTAACCTGCGGCCTTTTTCTGTTTTAGGCGGCAGGTTACTGAAACAAAGCGTTCATCGTGAAGGAGGAAATAGGAGTGAACCTGTCATGTCAGTGCCAGCTGCTTATCTTGCAGTAATATTGGTTTGGGCCACCACGCCCTTGGGAGTGCAATGGAGTTCGGAGGGGTTGTCCCCCCTTGCCGGTGCGTTTAGCCGCATGTTTTTAGCGGCGATTATCGGATGGATTGCGGCGCGATTGTTAAAAGTGACGGTGCCCTGGCATCGGCAGGCGTTGAAAATCTACGCCATATCCAATATCGGTTTGTTTTTTGGCTTGATGTGCGTGTACATCGGCGCGAAATACATCACCAGCGGTATGATCTCGGTTTTGTTCGGCTTGTCGCCGGTGGCGTCGGCCATCCTGGCGCGTTTCCTGTTGGATGAGCCGCCGTTTTCGTTGGCGAAATGGCTTGCGGTGGCCACGGGCCTGGGCGGGTTGTTGGTGATCTTCAGTCAGGATATGACGTTGACCGACAGCAGTTATGCCGGTTTCGTGTTGGTGGGCATTGGTATGTTGTGCTTTTCCCTCAGTGGTGTGCTGATCAAGCGTCACAGTATTGATATGCATCCGCTGGCACAAACCGTGGGATCGCTCACCCTGGCCGCGCCGCTGTATCTGGTGGCTGGCCTGTTCATTGGGTTGGAAGTGGATTCGCCGCACCCCAGGGCCATCGCCGCTATCCTGTACCTTACTTTGTTCGGTTCCTTTATCGGGTTTTTCTGCTATTTCTACATTCTCAAGCATCTGGCGGCCAGTTCGGTGGCGCTGGTCACCATGATTACGCCGGTGCTGGCCATATCACTGGGGGTGTTTTTGAATGGTGAAACGGTAACCGAGACACTGGCCATTGGTGCCAGCATGATTTGCACCTGTCTGTTGTTGTTTTACTGGGGGGACCAACTGTTGCGTCAGATAGGGTTTGTGGCAAAGCGGCCGCAAGCTTGACGTTTTCAACAATTGAACTTTGCAGCAGGCTGGTGTTGTATGGTGGCTGATTCATACCACACCAGCCTGCCGCACCAATGAGAGTTCAAGCATGAGTTTTTATGAAGATAAAATATTTCCGTATTTTATGGAAAAGGCCACAAAAACCTTTCGCCGGGAAATTGCCGAGCTGATTGCGCAGGCAGAGGGAAGAGTGCTTGAGATCGGGGCGGGTACCGGTGCCAACCTGGGGTTCTACTCAGCGGCGGTGATGGAGGTGGTAGGCATTGAACCGGTGGCGGCCATGCTTGAGAAAGCGCAGCGCGTTGTGCAGCAGACCGGCCATGACTTTCCTGTGCAGTTGCAGGTGGGAGACGCCAGGGCCTTGCCATTCGAGGATGACAGCTTCGACAGTGTGGTTGCCTGCCTGGTGTTTTGCACCATACCCGAACCGGAACAGGCGGTGGAAGAAATGCGCCGTGTATTAAAGCCCGGTGGCAAACTGGTGTTCTATGAGCATGTGGCGTCAAACCGCCCCCGTGTCAGAGCCTGGCAGAAACGAATCAATCCGCTTTGGCGCAAACTGGCCTGTGGATGCGAGATCACCCGGGATACCCGTTGCCTGTTTGAGAACGCCGGCTTTCACTATCAGCACATCAAGGATTTTGATCATCCCAAGGTGCCGCCGCTGATGGCTCCCATCATTGCCGGTGTTGCGGTCAAATAATCAGGACAGCATCATATTGCGCGACATGTGCTGCGAATTCGCCATGGCTTCCGCACCCCAGTATATGGCCCTGATATGATGGGCCAGGCGTTTTTCCGCTTCTTTCTGCTTGGCGTAGGGTAAGTCCGCACTGGCAATCCCCAAATTGAACACCAGGGTGGAAATGGCTTCGGCAATGAACAGGGGATTGGTGATTTTGCGATGCCGGCGCCGCATTTCCAGCTCGATGATCTCTGCCAGTTGGTGGTTGAGCGTCATCAGGCAGCGTTGAATGGCGCGCCGAATCAAGGGTGAGTTGCCGGTGGCTTCCCGCGCCAAAACGCGGAACAGGGCGCCGTTGTCGTGAAAGTGTTGCATGCAGATCGCAACGCTGCTTTCCACAATGTCCTCGCCTTTTTCCTCCTGCGCTTTGGCATCCTGCAATATAGCCTGCAACGCCGTTTCTGCCTCAGACACCAGAGCCAATCCCAGCTCTTCCATGTTCTTGAAGTGGCGATAAAAAGAAGCGGGGGCGATGCCGGCTTCTTTGGTTACTTCCCGCAATCCCAGGCTGGAAAAACCCTTGTCTTCATTCATCTTCTTCAAAGCAGCAGCCATGATGTTGTTGCGGGTCTGCTGCTTTTGTTCGGCTCTGGTCAGGGGCTCTGTCATGTTGATCCGTATTATTGTTAAGGCACTTCACGCAGTCTGCGCCATACTGGTCTTTACTGGGCCATTGGAATGAGGTGGCAGGGACCGGCAGCGATGCTATGGATAGTGGAGTTAAGTGTACAAGTGTTTGCTCAAAAAGCAAATTTCAGAAGCAGGTTTGTCTGATTGTTGGTTTAAAGCGGCTGATTTAGCCACTTTTCTGGCGTTAATCGCCACTTGATTCTTGCGTTTTATAAAAAATGGAGTATATTGGCAAACACTTGTTTGCTGAAATATGCATCGCTTTTTGTGTACCCAATGGCTGCCTGCAGCAGCCAGCAGGGCTAAGGGAATGAATTATGAGGACTTTCAACCAATTGGCACGGGAGCCAATGACCAACGTCGATACGGCTTGGTTGCGCATGGATTCCAACGAGAATCTGATGGTGATAAATGGCTTGTTGTTTTTTGATGAGCCCATGGGCCAGGATGAATTTCAGGCGTTGTTGGAGGAGCGATTGCTGGCCCAGCACAAGCGCTTTCGTCAGCGTCCGGTATGCGAGGGCGGTCACTACTTTTGGGAAGAGTTGCCGCACATAGACATGGATTATCACCTGACCACTCTTACTATCGACGAACAGGGTGATAGCGAGGCGGCGTTGCGCGGAGCAGTGTGCAAGCTGATCCCTGAACCCCTGGCTTCTGACAAGCCTTTGTGGCGGTTTCATTTTCTATCTCACTATAAATCAGGCAGCGCGGTGCTGGTGCGGGTTCATCACAGCTACGCCGATGGCATTGCGCTGATCTCGGTTCTGGATTCCATTGCAGATCACTCGGTGCTGCACAGTTCTCCGGCAGCTCGCTTTAAAATGCCGGAGCGTAAGCCCAAATCCGGTGCCCCGTGGCACCGGCTGGCTTTTTTGTTATCCAATTCTGCCTATGGTGTGGCCTTTGGCGCTGCCTGGTTGTTCGAGGCTTTGCGGGTGTCCTTATGTCGCCCGGATTCGAAGACCGCTTACAAGCGTGATCTATCCCCTCACAAACAAGTGGGGTGGGCACCGTCACTGCCGGTGGATGAGGTAAAAGAGGTTGGTAAAGCCATGGGCTGCACCATCAATGATGTCATCCTAGGTTGCGTTGCCGGTAGCTTGCGCCGCTACCTTCAACGAATCGGAGAGCCGGTTGCGGGGGTCTGTGTGCGGGCTACTATTCCGGTGAACCTGCGGCCCCTGGAAGAAGCGTTGCAGCTGGGTAATCGCTTTGGCCTTGTGTATCTGGCGTTGCCGGTGGGCGAGGACTCCGTTAAAGGGCGCATCAAAGCCGTGCAGTGCAATATGAAAAAACTGAAGAACGGCATGCAGGCACAGATGAGCTATAACATTCTGGGCATGCTGGGCTATTTCCCCAGCGCCGTGGAACGTTGGGCGTTGAGGTTTTTCTCCAGCAAAGCGTCCGCAGTGATGACCAATGTTCCGGGCCCATCTGAGCCGGTTATTCTGAAAGGAAAAAAGCTATCCAAGCCGATGTTCTGGGTGCCGCAATCCGGTGGTATTGGTATTGGTGTGAGTATTCTGAGTTACGACAATAAGGTCGAGTTCGGTTTTGTTGCCGATGCGGCGCTGGTGCCGGAGCCGCAGGCAATGATTGATGATTTTGTGGATGAGTTCAAATCCATACAGGCGGAGGTGTTGGGAGCGCCTGCGTTCAGTGGTGAGCTGTCCAGGGCCTGATGGCCGATCGTTTCTGGTATGACTTTTGTTGATGTGTTTTAAGTGGGAAATGCTTAGTCAGGCTGGCTAAGGGAATATTATGAGGTATTGGTTATGGCGTATTTTGTAACAGGTGCAACCGGCTTTATTGGCCGTTATCTGGTGGAAAACCTGCTGCAACGGGAAGGTACGATTTACGTACTGTGCCGTGAAGCATCACTGGGCAAGGTGGAAACCCTGCGCAAGAAAGTAGGGGATCTTGATGGTCGGGTGGTGCCGGTGATGGGGGATTTAACCCAACCGGAGCTGGGTATCAGTGACGCCGACCAGGACAAGCTGCGGGGTCAGGTGAATCACTTTTTCCATCTGGCCGCAGTTTATGATCTGGAAGCGGGAGAATCCGAGCAGATCATGGCCAACGTGGAAGGCACCCGCAATGCCATGGGGGCAGCCAAGGCTTTGCAGGCCGGCTGTTTTCATCATACGAGTTCCATTGCGGCGGCGGGCATGTATCCCGGTATATTCCGCGAGGATATGTTTGAAGAAGCGGAAAACCTGGACGATCCCTATCTGCGCACCAAGCATGAAGCGGAAGGCCTGGTGCGCAAGCAGTGCAAGGTGCCTTACCGAATCTATCGCCCCGCCATGGTGGTTGGCCACTCCAAAACCGGTGAGATTGATAAGATCGACGGCCCCTATTATTTCTTCAGCCTGATTAAAAAGCTGCGTCAATTACTGCCGCCCTGGATGCCCATGGTGGGTATAGAAGGGGGGCGATTCAATCTGGTGCCGGTGGATTATGTGGCCGATGCCCTGGATCATCTGGCGCACCAGGATGGGCTGGACGGTAAGTGCTTCCACCTCACCGATGAGACCCATTACAAAATCGGCGAAGTGATCAATATCTTTGCCCGCGCTGGCCACGCGCCGCAAATGAATATGCGGGTGGACACACGCATGTTCAGTTTTATGCCGCCGTTTTTGCGTAAAACATTGGGAACCCTGCCACCGGTAAGACGCATCACCAACACGGTGTTGGAGGATTTGGGCATTCCCCGTGCGGTGTTGAAATTTACCCGTTATTACACCAAGTTTGATAATCGTGAGGCGCAGGCCGCGCTGGAAGGTTCAAACATCAAATGCCCGAAACTGGAATCCTATGCCTGGCGGTTGTGGGATTTTTGGGAGCGCAATCTGGATCCCGACCTGTTTATTGATCGCACCCTGGAAGGGCGTGTTGCCGGCAAGATTGTGGTGGTGACCGGCGCCTCGTCCGGTATCGGCAAGGCCACGGCGATTAAACTGGCGGAGGCTGGTGCGGTGATCATTATGGCCGCCCGCAAACCCACCAAGCTGGAAAAAGCCAAGCAGGAGATTGAAGAGAAAGGCGGCAAGGTGTATTCCTACAGTGTGGATATTGCCAGCATGGAAGATTGCGATCGTTTTGCGCAGCAGGTGTTGGCGGATTTCGGGCGGGTGGATATTCTGGTGAACAATGCTGGCCGCTCTATACGCCGCTCTATTAACCTGTCCTATGATCGCTTCCATGATTTTGAACGGACCATGCAGTTGAACTATTTTGGCTCATTGCGTTTGATTATGAATTTTCTCCCCGTGATGGAGCAAAATCGCAGTGGCCATATCATCAATATCTCTTCCATCGGTACCCTGACCATGCCGGCACGATTCAGTGCCTATGTGGCATCAAAGTCTGCGTTGGATGCGTTCTCCCGCTGTGCGGCATCGGAGTATTCCGACTGCAACGTTCATTTTACGACGATCAATATGCCATTGGTGCGCACCCCAATGATCGCCCCCACAAAGATCTACGATAATGTTCCTACCATCAGCCCGGAAGAAGCCGCCGATATGGTGGCAGAGGCAGTGATTTATCGCAGCAAACGTATTGCCACCAAGCTGGGTGTGTTTGGGCAGGTGGTGCATGCGGTTGCACCCAAGTTTGCAGAAATCGTCATTAATACCGGATTCCGTATGTTCCCGGATTCGGCGGCGGCCAAAGGCAACAGCGATGAGTCGGCACCGGCGCCGGTGGTGTCACCGGAGCAAATGGCCTTCGCCTACCTGATGCGCGGCGTTCACTGGTAAGAGGACGTGTTTCGAGCGTAGCCAAGAAAAAGCCGCACTGGTAATGAGTGCGGCTTTTTTGGTTGGCGGTGGTGTTCAGCGTCGGATAACGGGCAGGTTGTCTTTGGTGCTGAGCCGGAAGGCGCCATGGTGAAACGCCAACTGCTGACCCTTGTCATCGTCTTTTACTTCAAACTGAAATGAGCCACTGATCCAGTCGCCCTGCTCGGACTCCACCACAATGGTGCCGGATTCCAATGTTGTTGCATTGACGTCGGCGGATTCTGAGGTGACTACCGCCTCCTTGATGGTGTAAGTGCCCGGGCCCTTGTAGTCGGCAATGACCATGCGGAGTTCGGTATCACCATGCCGGGATACGATGTACACAGCATCTGAAAACAGGGATGCCCGTTTTTGCCACCAAGCCTGTTCCGGTATGGCCATCAGGTCTTTGGCCTCCCAGTTGTCACTGAAATAAATATCGCTGCGATCCTGACGCAGGTCTGCCACCGTGAGGTGTTTCAGCTTTTGCTTTTCTTGGCTCAGGGTTTGTGTGAACTGCTGCTTTGAATTCGGTATGGCCATGGTGGCAGCAGCATACTTCTGTTTGCTGCTGGCCTTTGCCGCTGCCGGGGCAGTGTTGGCCGCCACTGCCGTGGCCGCCACAAAAGGCTTGGCCACGGGTGCAGGGGCCGGTGGAGGGGATTCGGCTGCCGCTTTGTGTTCAGGCTTGGCCGGCCGGGAAACAGTGGCTGGCGCTGGTGTTGGCTTTTGGCGGGGGGCCACCGGTTGCGCTGTGGTGGGGGCGGCCACCTTTTCCTTGGCTAGCGCGGTTTCCGTGGCTACCGCGGCCAGCGCAACGGTGGCGGTGCGGGTGGCGGTTGTGGCAACCGAGGTGGCTTTTACCAGTTTGTTGTTCCGGTACTGGCAGGGTTTGGATTTGCCGGCATTGGTGCAGGTGCCGGTGCCGTGGGCATTATTGTGCTTGAACGAACCGCGGTACTGACTGCCCAGGGCCGATACCAGGATGCCGTCACCGTGCCGCATGCCTTCCACAAAATCCCCTTCGTAGTAACCGCCGGTGCTGTAGTCGATACGGCCCTTGCCATCCTGGTTGCCGTTACGCCACTGCCCGGAGTACACATCACCGTTGGGATAGTAGTAGTGGCCCTTGCCATGGGGCTTGCCGTTATCAAAGGAGCCCTCATATTCGCCACCGGAAATAAAGGTCAGCTTGCCGTAGCCGTGGGGTTTACCCTGATGCCAACTGCCCTGGTAGTAGGTGTTGTCGATATAGGTTTGTTTGCCTTTCCCATTGGGCTGGCCATCCCTGAACTCACCTTCGTAGATGGAGCCCGCCGCGTAGCGTTTCACGCCGCTACCCTGGGGTTGATCCTTGTGCCAGTTACCTTCGTATTCGTCCCCGTTGGTGTATTTCATGACGCCATGGCCCTGGCGGCGTCCATGATCAAAGCGGCCCCAGTATTGGGCGCCATTGGCGTAGGTGAGGCTGCCATAGCCGTGGGGTTGGTTGCCGGACCACTCACCCTCGTAGCGGGCACCATCAGGCCAGACGTGGGTCTTGTGTTCCGTGCGGTATTCGGTGATATCGAGATAGCTTTCCTGGTCAACGGCTTCTGCATGAATATTCATGCAGGACAGCAACAATAACCCCCAAGCCCCTGTAGTTAATCCTATTGATTTCATGTTTTTCGACCCAAGGCGAACATCCTGTCGATAATAGTTATGCTGGTGCTTTCCCTGCCCAGTCTCGTTTTTCCAAATAATTCCAAATTTATGCGCGGGTTTCAATGAGAGGCTTGTAACCCAGCCTATACTTACAAACGATTGGCCACAAAAACAAGGGGACAGACGTATGTGGTTGCTTCGAGTGTTGTGGGCTGTACTGAAGACCGAATGCACATCATCCGCCCGCCCGGATCCGAAACATGGTTCACACCGCAGGCTGTGCAAGGCCTATCGCCGGCGGCGCCAGCAGGTGAAGAGCTTCTGGATCATAGCCGGGTTGATCGTGCTGATCGAGCCTGCGCTGCCCTTTATTGTATTTGTATCCCTGTTTACCACGTTTCTGTCTTTTATGTATCTGGATGAGTCAGAATCCCGCTCCCGTTGAGTTACAAAATGTCACAGAAGTTGTGAGTGCTTGCTTACTCAGGTGCATAAGAGTTCCGGCTTGCAGTTATAAGGTCCGCTGGGAAGGGCTGGATAAATTCTAACCGGTTTGCGCCTGAATGCGGGGAATTTGTCATAATTTCCGGGTAAGTGGAATAGTTGCTAACCATTGCCGTTCCGGGTTGAGACCCACTCGTCATTTGGCGGCTCTCAGGCAAGCCTGAGCAACTACACTGAACATTGAATGAATGAACTTTGAATGAAAAAGAGAGTTAGCTGACGAGGTTGTAGGTGTCTGCAGTAACGTATCTGAATAACGGCATGGTTCGTAAGTGTTTGCTGGTGTCCGTGATGGTGTTGTCGGCCAGCAACGGCATTGCCAATGGCGGCTGGGTAATAGAGCGTGATGATCGCGGTGACAGCCCGCTGTTGAAAGACCGTAAAACCATTGCCATGACACCCGAGCAGAAAGAGCAACAGGCGCTGGCCACCGCCTACGGGGCTGCGTTGAAAGAGGAGCAGGAGCGTATTCGCACTCACTGGTCCGCACCGGAGGTGAGCAGTGAGACCCGTTGGGTCAGTTATTCCGGAGATTATTCATCCAAACGGGTAGTGGACTTCGAACACAACCAGATTGAAATCAGTGTTGACAGTATTTACCAGGGCGGTCGCCTGGATTTTGCCGCCATGTCCAAGAAGGCGGGCAGCCAGTTGCAGCGCACTTTAGGTACCTCCATCGCCGCTGCTCTGGAAGGGGATCCAATTCAGCGCGCCATTAATGCCACCTATGCCAACCTGGGTAAGGAAATTAAGGCTTCTGACGCAAGCAATGAGCTGGTGCTGAAAGAGTTGTTCAATTCCCCCCGGCCCACGGCGGAGGATGTTCGCAACAAAGCCGCAACCTTGATGCGTAATTCATCGATTCGTTACCAGGCGCTGAACGCCAGCCTGAGTCTGGCGGCGATTCCGGTCAACACGGGTAAGAAACTCACCTATGTGGTGCCCTTGCCGGACAACCGTATTCGCAAAAAAGTGGTGGAGTATCGCCCTGAGGTCAGCAAAAATGCGCAGCGGTTCGCGTTGAGCTCCGATGTAATGATGGCCATTATTCATACGGAAAGCCATTTCAATCCGTTGGCCCGATCCCATATTCCTGCCTTTGGGTTGATGCAGATTGTACCCTCCACTGCAGGTCGGGATGCCACCCGTAAGCTGTACAAGAAGCCTTCCCTGCTCAGTGCCCAGTATCTGTATAACCCCCGTAAGAATATCGAGGTGGGGGCCGCCTATCTCAATGTGCTGTATTACGATTACCTGAAAGACATCAAGAACCCGGAAAGCCGCTTGTACTACACCATAGCGGCCTACAATGCCGGTGCTTCCAGTGTGGCCAGAGCCTTTATCGGCAAAGCCAGTTTTACCGACGCCGTCGATACCATCAACCGGATGACCCCGGAACAGGTGCTGGAGCGCCTGGTGAAGAAAGCGCCCCATAAGGAAACCCGCCAGTACGTGGAAAAAGTGCTGAAGCGAAGAGCGTATTACGCGGCGTTATGATAGGGCAGAGCCGGGGAGCAGGGTGGCTGCTGGCAATCACCATGTCAGTAACCGGGTGTGGCGGGGAGGGCTCCGCACGCCTGGATGAACTGAGCGAACAGCTGGCCGTTCAGCAGCAGCGCCTGCAGGCACTGGAGCAAGTGCCCAAGCTTGAATTCGTTATCTCCCGGCAGACCCTCACCCTAGAAGAGCAGATGTTCCAACCACGCCTGAAAAGCTCGGCGCAGCTGGAGGCCCGGGGAGACAATGTGCCCTATACCTTCTATGTGGATATGTTGCTGAAAGTGGAGGTGCCCGGGGAAAAGTTTGTGGCGATGAATCGCCAGGTTTTTCCGGTCTTTGAGGGAAAGAGCCAAATCGAGCTAATGCAGCCCCTGCCGGTCCACGGGTTAAAGGCAGAAGACATTATCGTCACCCTGCGCCCCATGAACTGGTATGGCAGCCAGCGCATAGAGCCTGAGCGGGTGATCTACCAGTAGGGGGAACAGGCCGCCCCGCCTATGCGGCGGCTTTTCGCAGCACGATCTCATCCACCAGGGGCCGGAACGAGACTTTTACCCCCAGATCCACCATGGTCCAATAGTGGCCACTGATGACGCGGTCCACATGCATGGTTTCCGGCGAAGGCTGGAAGGAGCCGATGTATTTCAAACCGTCCCGTTTGAATTTGCCCATGATCCGCTTGTGCAAGTTGGATTCCGAGAAATCGAACGCTTCGTAATCCCTGAACGGCGCCATAAAGATATCCAGCCATTCGTTGTAGAACTCGTGGTCGGGTTCCTTGCCCCCCAGTTGGCGTACACCAATGGCCAGCAGGTGTTCATCCAGAGTATCCACATTACCGGCAATGGCATCGCTCACCAGTTTACGCAGCTTATCAATGGTCTCTTCGGGAATCCGTTTTACAGCACCAAAGTCGTAAAGCACAATGCGGCCATCCGGGCGAAAGGCAAAGTTACCGGGGTGCGGATCGGAATGCACGGCGCGCAAATCGTATATCTGACGGCCGAAGGTTTCAAAAATACGGTAGCCGATGAGATTGATGGTGTCCTGGCTGTATTCCGGTTCCTTCACTTTCTGTAACGGGTCACCTTCCACATAGGTCAGGGTCAGTACGGTTTCCGAGGACAGGGATTCAATCAGCTCCGGCATGATGATGTAGGGGTGGTTTTGGTAATAGTCGCGGAATAACTTGATGTTCTCCGCTTCATGTACGTAATCCAGCTCCTCGTAGAGCATGCGCCGGATTTCTTCAAAGGTCTGGTCGATCACTTCCGGGCTTACCTTCACCAGACCGGCCAGCTTCAGGGCCCGTTTCAGGTGTTTCAGGTCCGAATCGCAGGATTCCTTGACCCCGGGGTACTGAATTTTCACCACGCATTCCTCGCCTTCTTTGGTGAGCGCGCGGTGTACCTGCCCGATGGACGCGGCCGCAAAGGGGGTTTCATCAAAATGGGCAAACAGGTTTTCCGGGGTGTCGCCCAGGGCTTTGATGAGTTGACGCCGGATCATGGGGTAGGGCATGGGAGGGGATTCTTTCTGCAGTACCTCCAGTGCACTGGCCACTTCATCGGGCAGCATGTCTTTCACTTGCGAGGCGATTTGCCCCACTTTCATGACCGCTCCTTTCATTTCCCCCAGTGTCTGGGCGATCTGCCTGCCGATATCGGAATACAATTGTTCCTGGCTTTGGGCGTGGGCAGCGTCATCTCTGAACAGCCCCTTAACCTTATGACTTGCAACGTTTTTTGCGATGCTGGCAGACATGCCCGCCAGCTTTAGAAAGCGCTTGCCGGGGGTGGTCGCCTTGAAGCGTTTATCGTCTTTTTCATTGGCCACGATCTGGATTTCCTCTGTGTCGCTAAAGACCGCATGATTTTATTTTAGTTGTTTTATTGACTTATATGCGTGGGTTTTGTTCAAAATTACGGCTAATGGGAACCAGTCGAACCTTGCGACTCTAAGCCAGACGTCCGCTGGTGTAAATAGCCTGTACACCCAATTTCGCTGTCTCCAGGATTACTGTTAGGAATCAAAAGTTTGTTATAATGCGCTCTATTGGACGGCTCAAAAAATTTAAAGCGGCAGGGTGAGCACCGATTTGCCCGTCAATGCCGCGGCAGTACCTTCCTAAAACAATAACATCTTCCGTCCTGTTTCATCGTCGATGCATGCGAGCATCAAAAATCGGAGAGAGTTCACACCTGTCAGTGCCGGCCCGGAATGGCCTGCGGCGGGAGCGTGTTTAATCTACGGGCAGGGATATGGGCCCGATCGGGAATATGAAAGGCGAGAGTGCATGAGTGTCCGAAATTTGTTGAAAAACCTACTGGTCTCCGAGGCGACGGAGGCCGTGGTGGATAAGATACCAAAGCCGGTGGGTTCCTTTGGCTATGATCCATGGGGGTACAACACCGACGCGGTCAAAATCGCATTGAGTGTGATGCGGCCCATCTATGAAGACTACTTCCGGGTGGAGGCCTTTGGGCTGGAAAACATACCCGCCAACGGCCGTTTGCTGGTGATTGCCAATCACAGTGGTCAGTTACCTTTTGATGGCAGCCTGGTGGGCTACGCCATGGCCACCAACCCCCATACACCTAGGGCTGTGCGGGTGATGGTGGAACGCTGGTTTCCCACGATTCCGTTCGTCGGTAACATCTTTAATGAGATGGGGGCGGTGTTGGGGGATCCCATAAACTGCGCCAAGATGCTGCGTAACGAAGAGGCCATTGTGGTGTTTCCGGAAGGGGTGCGCGGGTCCGGCAAAACCTGGGACAAACGCTACAAGCTGCAGCGCTTCGGTCTGGGTTTCATGCATCTGGCCATCACCGAAAACACCCCCATCGTTCCAGTGGGGATTGTGGGTTGTGAAGAAACCATGCCCACCCCGTTTCATCTGAAACGGCTGGCCCGCCTGTTCGGAATGCCCTATTTTCCGGTCACCACCCCCATACCGTTGCCGGCCAAGGTGCGGTTGTATTTTGGTAAACCCATGACGTTTGCGGGCCCCATTGGCGGCGAGGATGAGGTGGCTGTGAAGGTGGAACGGGTAAAGGATGAGATTAACGCGTTAATACAGCGTGGTTTGCAGGAAAGGAGTGGGTGGTTCGAATGATTCACAAACATAAACCTGAAGTTCTGGTGACCGGCGCCGGTGGTTCTCTGGCGCAGTATGTGATTAATGAACTGAAAAAGGATTACCACGTTGTGCTGGTGGATTTTCGCCGGCGGGTGCAGTTGGACGAAGGGATGTCCAGTTACCGGGTCGAATACAATAAGCGTGGATTCGAGGATATCTTCCGCAAACACAAGTTGGAGGCGGTGATTCACTTGGGGCGCATGGGCTTGTACGAGTCCACCCATCGCAACCGTTACAACCATAATGTTCTGGGTACTCAGAGGCTACTGGATCTGTGCCATAAGTACGATGTGCGCAAGGTGGTGGTGCTGTCCACCTATTATGTGTACGGTGCCAGCCCCTACAATCCGGCGTTGCTGACCGAAGAGGCACCCCTGAAGGCGTCCGAGCTGACCATGGATCTGGTGGATTCCGTGGAACTGGAGAATCTCGCCAATATTTACCTGTGGAAGTATCCGGAGTTGAACATTACCATTTTGCGGCCCTGCAACATTTCCGGGCCGGGGGTGTTAAACTCTCTGAGCCTGTTGTTATCCAGTAAAATGGCGCCGGTGTTGATGGGCTTCTCCCCCATGATGCAGTTTATTCATGTAGAAGACATGGCCCACGCGGTTACCCTGGCGTTCAAACAGAACAAGCCGGGTATTTATAATGTGTCCACCGACGATTGGGTCAGTTATCAGGAGGCCGTTACCCAATGCGGCTGTCGGCGCATGCCCATTCCTTCGATTCCGGAAGGGCTGCCGAAACTGATCAGCAAGCGTATGAACTGGAAAGGCTGGCCGCCCTATCTTGTGAACTACTACAAGTATCCGGTGATCATCGATGGTAGTCTTTTCAACAAGACTTTCGGCTTCAAGCCGCGACGTAGCCTGGATGATATTTTTTCCTACTACCGGGAGAAAAAAGAGATGGGTATTCTCTGATCAGGTTTCACGGGGAAGTGAGTGCGATTGGGTGAGCGTTTGTCACCCAATCGCCTATTTTTACAGTGCCTGACCGGGATCAGTGGATCATATTCCAGTCCATATCCGGTGTGATGTTCAAGCGCTCATCCATGTAGATGTTGGACTCCATGGCCAACAGGCGAACATAGCGGTCGAAGTACAGCAATTGTTTCAGCAACAGGGCAAATTCGCGGGGAAAGTGAATGCCGTGGCGTTTGCCGATGCCCACCAGATCCATCATCACCTTATTGACCTCGTGCTCGCTGATGGAGGCCATGTCACCGGCGTGTAGATCCATGTCCGGCAGCACTCGATCCATGCTGGAGTAAAGGGCTTCAATATCCTGTGCCAGGCGTTCGGTGTTCACCTCGGTGTCGGTCATGCCGATACCCAGCATGGATTCCGCCATTTCCCGATAATTCTCCTGGCCGATGGCCCAGATGAATTTGGATACGGATTCCCAGGTGCTGGGTTTGATGCGGCCCACAATTCCAAAATCGATGAAGCCGATGCGGCCGTCTTTCAATACCAGCAGGTTGCCGGCATGCACATCGGCATGGAAGGATTCGCAGAACAACAGGCTGGAGAACCAGGTGTTCATGGCGGTGATGAGGGAGGATTCCGGATCGGGAACGATATGTTGAATGCTCTCCAGATCAGTAAACGGCACGCCATAGAAGCGCTCCATGGTCAGTACCCGCATGGTAGAGGCTTGCTCATAAACCCGGGGGGCGGTGGCCTGGGTGTTGCCGGTCTCTTCCAGAAACTGGTGAAAGTCGCCGATGTTACTGGCTTCCTGATAAAAGTCACATTCTGCCAGCATGCCTTTCTGTATTTCATCGACGATGTCGGAGAGGGAGGCCATGGCCAGGTTGGGCACAAAATATTCCAGTACTCTGGCGCCCACATAGAGGAAATTGAGGTCGGTGAGCAGGATGTTTTCCACGCCGGGTTTCTGTACTTTCACCACCACGTCTTCGCCGGTGACCAGTTTGGCGGCATAGACCTGGGCAATGGAAGCCGAGGCCAGGGGCACCGGATCAAATTCCGCAAACACGGTTTCCAGGGATTTTCCCAGTTCTTTTTCCAGCACCCGTTTCATGATGTAAAACGGTACCGGGGTGGTCTTGTCCAGGCACAGTTGGAACTCTTCCACATAATCGTCCGGGAAAACAGACGGTGAGCTGGCGATGAACTGCCCCAATTTGATGTAGGTGGTACCCAGTCGCTCGAAGGTCTGACGCAGCAGCTTAGGGGCTGGTGGCCGGTCACCCATGATCCACTCCATGCCGGTTTGTGCCAGAATGCGCACGGTCTGGCCGATTCGAAATGCGCCCTTAATGGTGGCGCTGAGCCTGTTGATTCCGGGTCTGTCTGTTGCCATGAGGTAACACCTTGAAAAGTCGAAGAGTCTTCCGTGAATGTCGGCATTCCCAAGCACATTCCTTGGTCTGGGCCTAAATGAAATCGGGAAATGCGCAGTCATTTTACACGCTTTATGGCCCTGAAGGTATGCTGTTAAGTGGTCAATCAGTCAAGCGAGATGAATTGGTCGACAGGGTGTATAATTTTTCGTAGGCTTATGGCCTTATTTATCCGAAAGGTGCTGATTTGCTGGGGGTTTCCCCGTAGTCAGGTTGTGCAGACAGAACAACAGAGGGGCCGCCGCGGCGGAAGCAGTAGTCGAGATGATGGCATTACCGAACCCATTGGGGATGATCGAAAACAATATTCAGGTACCCAAATCTTTGCGCGGGATTACCCGCATTGCCGACAACGAAATGGACCCGGAGCTGCTGGGGCTCACCGACCACGATCGTCATGTGATCTGGAAGGCGGTAAAGGATTTGTATCGGACCGGAGCCTATCCGGCGTTGTCCATTTGTATTCGCCGGCATGGTGAGATCCTGCTGAATCGCTCCATCGGCCACGCCAAAGGCAACGGGCCTGGTGAAAGCGGCGAAAAAATCGTGGCCACGCCGGACACACCGTTCTGTTTGTTTTCCGCTTCCAAGGCGATTACCGCCATGCTCATCCATTTGCTGGAGGAGCGCAACCAAATTAACCTGATGAATCCGGTCAGCTTTTACATACCGGAGTTCGCCGCTCACGGTAAAAAGCGCATTACGGTACAGCAGATACTGTCGCACCGGGCCGGTATCGCATCGTTCAAGAACATCGATCCGACAGTGTTGTTTGATCATGATGCCATTATGAACCTGATCTACAACGCCGAACCCACCAACGTGCATGGGCGCGAACTGGCCTACCATGCCCTTACCGGCGGCTACGTGCTGGGTGAATTGGTGCAGCGTATTACCGGCGAGAATATCGCCGAGTATATTCGCAAAAATGTGCAGGAGCCCATGGGCATGCGCAATTTTAATTACGGTTGCCCGGATGAGCGCTTTCCAGAGGTGGCCACCAATTACCTGACCGGCTTTCCGGTGATGTTTCCGGTAAAGCAGTTTATCAAACGCATTCTTGGGGCAGACCTGGCCACCGCCATTGAGCTGTCCAACGATCCGCGTTTTTATCAGCAGATTATTCCGGCCGGAAACATTACCGCCACTGCCGAAGAGTGTTCCCGTTTTTTCCAATGCCTGCTGAGCGGCGGGGATCATGAAGGCACCCGTATTTTTCAGCCGGTCACCATTGAACGGGCGGTGCGGGAAGTGAACGCCACCGAATTGGATCGAACCTTGTTGTTTCCCATGCGTTACAGCGCGGGTATGATGTTGGGCAACTATCCCATTGGTTTGTTTGGGCCGGCGGCGCCGAAAGCCTATGGCCACATTGGCCTGACCAATAACTTCTGCTGGGCTGATCCTGAGCGCATGATTTCGGTTTCATTACTGACTTCGGGCAATCCGGTTATTGGCAGTCATGTACCACGTCTGGTGATGTTGTTGACCACCATATCCCGGCGCTGCAAAAAAATCTTTCAAGCCTAGGCTTTGACTTTTCACGGTCGGGCCCCTTGGAGCGGAGATTGATATGGAATTTGTGCGTACCCCGGAAAACTGTTTTGAGCGTCTGGCGGATTATCCGTTCACAGCTCACTATTGTGAGATCGGCTCCAATGGCATGCGAATGCATTATCTGGATGAGGGCCCTGCCTCCGCTGATCCTGTTCTGATGCTGCACGGTGAACCCAGCTGGAGTTATCTGTACCGGCATATGATTCCCATCGTGGCTGCCGCCGGGCACCGGGTGATTGCTCCGGACCTGATTGGATTCGGTAAGTCGGATAAGCCCACTGCGCTGGCGGATTATTCCTATCAGTCACACATGGACTGGATGCTGGCGTTTGTGGAGAAGCTGGACCTCAACAACATCACCTTGGTTTGCCAGGATTGGGGATCGTTGATCGGCCTGCGTCTGGCGGCGGAACAGGAGCCGCGCTTCAAGGCGATTGTGGTGGGGAACGGGATGTTGCCCACCGGCGACAATAAGGTTCCAGCGGCTTTTAAGCTGTGGAAAAACTTCGCCCTGTACAGCCCCTGGTTTCCCATTGCACGCATCATTAATTCCGCAACCTTTAAAACACTGGGGCCGGAGGAACGCAAAGCCTACGATGCGCCGTTTCCTTCTTCCAAATACAAAGCCGGTGCCCGTGCTTTTCCGCGGTTGGTACCGGTGACGCCTGACGATCCGGCTACTGCAGCCAACCGGGCAGCCTGGCAGGTGTTGGAAAAATGGAGTAAGCCGTTTCTGACTACCTTCAGTAACGGCGATCCCATTACCCGCGGCGGCGACAGGTTTATGCAGGAGCGGATCCCCGGTGCACAGGGCCTGCCACATCAGACGTTGGTGGGCGGCCATTTTCTGCAGGAGGATTCCCCGGTGCCCTTTGCCCGGGCCATAAATGATTTGCTGGCCACCATCGGCTGATCAGAACAGCCGGCATTGATCAAACAACACCACCGGGCCAAGGGCGAGCAGTAACTGCGCGTAGGTCAGGCACAGCACATCACCGTTATTCTCACTGCGAATCACCGAAGCCCGGGTCAGGGTGTTTAAATCCAGAATGCCGGTATTGATGGGATTGTTGGAAATGTCCAGGGCCAGCAGCTCTGTGTTGGCTGCCAGCGGGCTTATGTCTTCAATCTGATTGTAAGTGATGGACAGCCCCTGCAGTTGCGTCAGATTCTGTAGCGGTGAGGTATCCGTGATCTGGTTATTATCAAGGCTCAGGCTGGTGATCTGGGGCATCATGGCCAGCGCTCCGAGGTCGAAGATTCGGTTGTTGTGCGCGGCGATGTTGCGCAGACTGGTGGATTGGGTCAGGGCATCCAGCGTGGTCAGATCGTTACCGGAAACGCTGACCGCGGTTAATTGTGGTAACGCCGTCAGGGGTGACAGATCCGCAATCTCATTGTTATCCAGCGATACCGAACGGGTCAGTTGAAACTGCTCAATGCCATCCAGTTGGACAATGCCGCGATCCAGGCAATAAATCACATCGAACTGCTCCAGGTGTGTATTGCCGGTGTCTTCCAGGCAACCGCGCAGCGCCGCATCCTGAATCTTTGTGTAATTCGCCCGCGGACCGATGTAAACGGTTGCTGTGCGGGTGTAATTGTAGACCAGGCCGTTGTCATTGCGGGTTTCCACCTGCAGGGTATAGGTGGTGGTGGCGGTGGGGTACACGGTTGTCTCTCCGGAAAAACCGACCTCACCGATCCCCGGTGAAATACTGATGCGTTCGATGGTAAAACCGTCCACTTTCTCAGTGTCGGCACGCCAACTGAGTACGCCGTATTCCTGTTGGTTGTTGTCCAGTTGTGATTGCGCGGAAAATTCGCTGGTGGGGCCGCAGGCCGTCAGCAGTGAGCACAGTGCGAATAGCAGGCACGGTAACAGGCGGGTCGGGTGAGCACGAGCCATGGCGGTATTCCTTGTTGTTTTATTGGGACGCAGGAACGTTGTGGGGTGATTCGCACTGCCGAATCGAAACACGCCATCAGATGCACTGGCCTATAGTAAAAGGCTGCAGGGCAATGGGAAAGCGATGCGAGCGGGTTTGCGACGAACGTCACATGGATCTATCGCATTACCGTGGCGTGCATCTTTTTGGCGGGAATCATTTTCAGGGCGTTGGAGAGTTTTACCTCCTTACCCAGGTGATGCCGGTAGATAGCCTGATAGGTCAATATGTTTTTCACGTAGTCGCGGGTTTCACTGAACGGAATGGTCTCCACCCAGATGTCACCGCTCACCGGCAGATATTCCGGTTGCCAGGCATTGGCACGATGGGGGCCGGCATTGTAGGCGGCGGTGGCGAGGATAATATTACCGTTGAAGCGCTTCTGCAGTTGCTGCATGTAATGGGTGCCCAGTTGTACATTGGTTTCCGGCGTCAGCATCTCCCGGGTGGTGGGGGTGGGAATGCCCAGCTCACGGGAGAGTTGTTTGGCGGTGCGGGGCATGATTTGCATCATTCCCATGGCGCCCACTGCACTGCGGGCCTGCGGCATGAAGGCGCTTTCCTGGCGGATTAACGAAAACACCCAATCCTCCTCCAGACCGGTGCGGGTTGCGTATTTGTCTACCACCGACTTGTAGGCCGTGGGAAAGCGGATCTCCAGATTGTTGTAGGCGTCTGACTGATAGGCAGCGCGAATGGCGGGGTGATGCCAACCCCACATATAGGCCAGATGGGCCAGTATGCTGCGCTCCTGCTCGTTGCTGCGCCGGACGAGGTGTTCCCACTCAGAACGTGCTTCAGGAATTTCACCGATCAGGTGCAGCTCCCGGGTTCGTTGCACGGCAGGCTGGGCAATCATGGCATTCAAGGCTTCTTCGCGCACCTGTGTCGGCTCAATGTTCAGGTCGAGGGGGCGATTGAGGCGTTCGCTGGCGAGAAATCCATAGTAATTGCGTTTCCCGGACAGTTTCTGCAAGCGGGCTTCGGGGTTGTACATGGCAAACTTGTTCTGTACCACGGAGTCCGGCAGTAAGTCAGTAAACCGGTCTTTACTGTAGAGCGCCTGGGAAAAACGCTGTTGAAAGGTCACCAGGTCGACGTGGTACTGGTCGATACGGATACGGGGCTGTTGCTCCATATCCAGCGGCCCCAGTTTTTGTTCGGCGCGGGATAACCAGTACTGCCAGCTTTCTTCTTCGTTCTGCTGTGGGTTGAGCAGGCTGAGCCAGACTCTGAGCCGCGGCCAGTCCTGCTCATACAAAGCGTGGCGAATGCCGATGGGGATCAGGTCGTCGTCGTAACCGTACTGTGCAGCCTGGCTGAGCCAGTATTCCGCGTTATCCTGTTTGCGCACCGCCAGCACAAAGGCAAACTCATTGGCGATCTTGGCCCGCTCCGCCGCGCTGAAATTGAAGGCCGCCAAATACTGTGGCCAGAGTGACTGCGCCAGGGATTCATCTTTGCGAATCAGGCGGGAAAACGCCGTAATCAATAGCGGGCGGGCGCTGTCGCCCCATTTTGTGTAGCGCTTGATGTACTTCAGGCGACGCGGGTCCCGATACAGATCCCGCCATTCGCGGGACAGTGGTCGCAGTTCCTTGGGCAGGTGATTCTCCAGATAACGCGCCAGTTGCAGCTTGCGGTTCGCCATGGCCAGCGCCGTGCGCTCCCAGGCCAGGGATCCGTGCATTTCCCCTGTGGTTTTCCAAACCTCGAACAACGGGTCGCAGGCGTGATCCTGGGAGGCCCCCACCAGCCACAGTTGGCGGGCACCGGCAAAAGCGGTTTCCCGTTCACCCACTTTGTAATGGGCCCAGTAATAGAAACAATCATACTTGTTGGAATACTGCCCCGGGCGATACTCCTGCAAATAGGTTTCCCATTTTTTCTGGGAGGCAAGGTTGTTGATCCATTTACGGCGCAGCCAGCCGGCCAGCGGAGAATCGGAAAACTCAGCGATGAATTCATCCAGCTCTTCTTTGCTCACTGTGCTGATGTAGCGGCTGTACTCCCGGTATTTCAGGTACGGGTAAAGCGGATAGTCACGCAGGGTTTCTGCCTGTTCCTGAAAGCGGCTCCTTTGACCCTTTATGATAAGATCCAACGTGGCCCTGTACTGTTGCCGCATGGCTTCCCACTGCGCCTCCTGATTAGCTTGCAAGGCGAGAGAGTAGTTGGCCAGGCTGCTTGCCGTATACAGGCACGTGCCCACCACCAACATTAGTCGAATTATATTTATCACACCCGGTTACCGCGAAATTCTGATCTCTGTATTCTATAATCAATAGCAGATAAGGTGATAATTTTCAGGTGCTTAACCTGTTTCGCCTAAATCTTTTTCGCGGCTGGTCAAAAATAAGGCAGTCTGGTAAGTTTTTGATCTATCGGGATTCTTCAATTAATCACTGCCGGCTATTGAGGTCGCGTCAATGACAGCTAAACTTAATAATCACCAGAACTGAATAATGCCGCAGTAACTCAGTGGCCTGTTGAGCGTAAAACCGGGGACTATGGAAAAGCGAATCAGAGAAAAGCGTGTCATCCAGAGGCACCACTTAAAGTACTATCTCAGCGTGTATAACCGCAAAACCGGAAAGCCGATTGGTTATATCGTCAATATCTCCACCGAGGGCCTGCGCCTGGTCAGCCACATTCCGTTGCTTACCCACAGCGTGTTTCAGTTCCGGATCAAGCTGCCCCGTGAAATTGAAGGTGCCCGCAACATCGATTTTGATGCCCTCAGTTGCTGGTGCCGCCCCGATGTCAGCCCGGATTGTTTCGATACCGGTTTCAAGCTGATCGATCCACCCAAAGAACTGATGTCCCTGATCGAAGGTCTCAGCAGTTATTTCAGTTTTAAGCTCGATTGAATCACATCTCAGGGGCCTGGTGCCGTGGCCCTGGTTGCTCCTCGGCAGTGATGCTGTCACAATCATCTGGTGATCGATAACTCACTGATAGATTTATGAATATAGCCTTTGTTTGCCGCATTTTAGCCACCATTCTGGTGTTTGCCACCGGCTCGTCTGTCTGGGCCTTACCCGCCGACATGGAAGCGGATCGATTGATTCTGGCCGCAGAAGAAAAACTGGCAGAGCAGAATTACGATGCCGCGCGGGGTTATCTCGATCGTATCGATGCCCTGAAAGTCAGCCCGGCGCCGAAATTTTACTACCTGGCCGGGCAGATAGCGTTTCACTACGGCGAATTGGTGAAGGCCAATGAGCAGCTTTCACGGTATGTGGAAGAGGCGGGGCGTGAGGCGGAATTCTATGAGGATGCCCTGCGCAAGATTACTCAGATAGAACTGCAACGGGATTCCCGGGACGCGGTGTCGCAATCCCGCGACCAGTTAATCCAGGCCAGTGGCGGAATTGAGCGCGATGATCGTGCCGGACAAGCCTATGACGATAAGGTGAGTAAACTCTATATAGCCCCTACCCTGCAGGATTCCCTGGTGCTTCATATCAACAGCCTGCTGAATGCCTATGAGTACCTGGAAGGTCGCATCAAGAACCGCAATACCTCCCCCCGGCTGGAATTTCAGGTGTCGGTGCAGAAGCCATCCCAATTGTCGGTGGTGCGTAAGCAGGTAAACCCGGCAAACGGCGGCCAATCCGCCATTTCATCCACCAGCCTGGATGCGTTTGGGGTCAATCCCTATGTCAGTTATCGCTGCAGTAAAGCCAGCGATCAGTGTGTTATCAAACACCCCGTCACCGGCGCCGACTGGATCGTTATCGCCCGGGATGAATCTGCCGCCAAGGAGCTGTCCCAAGCCCTCACTCGCCTGATCAAAGCATTACAAAGATAGTTTTGGCCATCGACTGATCGTTCACGTCATTGGAAAATATCGCAAAATTACTGCTCGCCTGAGCTCGCAGAAGCGGCGGGCGTTTGGCCTGACGAAGCAGCCATTTTGTTGTTTTTCCAGAGGTGAATATGGATCTGTCTGTGAAGCCGGAGTACCGGCAGTTTCGCGAAGAAGTGCGTGATTTCCTCAATGACTCCCTGAGCGATGATATTCGTGCAGCGGGTCGCCTGGGTACCAGTGTGTTCCATGATAAAGAGCGGGCCATGGCCTGGCAGAAAATTCTGCACGCCAAAGGCTGGGTTGCGCCCCATTGGCCCAAGCAATACGGCGGCACCGGTTGGGATGTGGTGCAGCGTTCCATTTTTGCCGAAGAATGTTTAAAGGCCGATGCACCGCAGCTGATTCCCATGGGGTTGCATATGTGTGGCCCCTGCATTATCGGTTGTGGTACCGATGCTCAGAAAGAGTATTACCTGCCCCGCATATTGTCGGGAGAGGATTTCTGGTGTCAGGGTTACTCAGAACCGGGTGCCGGATCGGACCTGGCCGCGTTGCAAACCACAGCGGTATCCGATGGTGACGATTACATCGTGAACGGCACCAAAATCTGGACCACCTACGCCCATTACGCCAACAAGATTTTCTGTCTGGTACGCACCAACAAAGACTGCAAGCCACAGGAAGGCATCACCTTCTTGTTGATGGATATGGATGCCCCCGGGGTGAGTGTTGAGCCCATCATCGGCCTGGATGGTGTGCGCGAGCAGAACACGGTGTTTTTCGATAACGTGCGGGTGCCGAAAGCCAATCGCATCGGCGAGGAAAACCAGGGCTGGACTGTGGCAAAATTCCTGCTGACCTTCGAGCGTGGTGGTCAGGAGTATGCACCGGGGCTGCACCACTATCTGAAGCAGATCAAGGCCATGGCAGAGCAGGAAGCGGATGGTTATGGTGGCTGTCTGCTGGATGATTCGCACTTTATGCGCCGGTTGTATGAAGCCGAAATCGAAATCAGTGCCCTTGAGTTCACCGAAAACCGGATTAAAGCCGCACTGGGCAGCGGACAGAGCCCGGGGGCGGTGGCATCCATGACTAAAATTGTCGGCACCGAACTGAGTCAGAAGCTCACCGAGCTTGCCATTGAGGCCGTGGGTGTGGCCGGGCTGCCGTTGCAGCTGGAAGCGCTTGAGCCCGGCTCCGGTGTGGCACCCATCGGGCCGGAATACGCACTGACCGCCATGCCCCGTTACCTCAATACGCGGGCCACCAGCATCTATGGTGGCTCCAATGAGATTCAACGGGGCATCATCGCAAAAATGGTTTTGGGCTTGTGATTGCGGGCTGACAGGAGAGCATTATGAATTTCGAATTATCCGAAGAACAGCACATGCTGGTGGACAGCATCAACAAATTTATTCAGAACGATTATGATTTTGAAACCCGCCGTCGCCTGGCGGCCAGCGAGCTGGGGTACAGCGCCGACCACTGGAAGATGTTTGCAGAGCTGGGTTGGTTGAGTGTGCCGTTCGCTGAAGGCAACGGTGGCTTTGGCGGCACGGCGGTTGACGTCATGTTGATGATGGAGGCGTTCGGCAGGGCGCTGGTCACCGAGCCCTTTATCCCCACTGTGATCATGGGCGGCCGCCTGGTGGAAACATTGGGTAATCCCGATCAGAAGGCGGCGCTGCTGGCACCGGTAATTCAGGGTGAGCTGCAGTTGGCGCTGGCCTATGATGAGCCCGTGTCCAGGGGCAATCCTGCCTGCGTCGGAACGCGCGCTACAGCGGTTGGGGACGGCTACACCCTGAGCGGAGATAAAGTGATGGTGCTGAATGGTCACGCGGCGGATAAATTGCTGGTAACGGCCCGTACCCGTGGTTCCTTGACTGATGTGGACGGCATCAGCGTGTTTGTTGTGGAGGCCGCTGCAGAGGGTGTGACAGTGACCCCCTATCCGACTATGGAAGGTGGCCGAGCGGCCAATATCAGCTTCAACAACGCACCGGCCGAGCTGCTGGGAGATGCCGGTCAGGCTTTACCGGCCATCGAAACGGTGCTGGATGAGGCGGTGATTGCACTGGGTGCGGAAGCCGTGGGTGCCATGGAAGTGCTCTATAAAAACACTGTGGACTATTGTAAAACCCGTAAGCAATTCGGGCTGCCCATTGGAAAATTCCAGGTGTTACAGCATCGAATGGTGGACATGTTCATGGCCCATGAGCTGACCCAATCCAGCATGTATATGGCAGGCCTGCGTAACCTGGAAGGCGGTGAGGTGGCCAAGAAAGCCGCTTCGGCGTTTAAGGTACAGGTGGGCAAAGCAGGTCGCTTTATCGGGCAGCAGGCGGTCCAGTTACACGGTGGTATGGGCATGACCGATGAGCTGAACGTAGGATTCTACTTCAAACGTCTCACTGCGATGGATGCACTCTTGGGAAACACCGATTTTCATTTGAGTCGCTATGGTCGGGTTGCCTGAAGGTAGCTTGTTGTTTTCCATCATTAAGGACAGGCCTGGTACAGTATTCGGGCCTGTCGTTTTTCAGGCGGTATTCTGATTTAAGGATTTGGCCAGGGCTTCAATGCCGGCTTCCAGCTCGACAATGGACTGGTTCAGTTCGATGATGCGGGTAATGTCTTTCAAAGGCACACCCAGCAGCTCTTTCCTCAGGTTAGCCAGCTTTCGTTTGGCGATGGCCAGTAAATCCAGATTTTTTACAATATCACTGCGATCATCAAAAACGTAATGGGCCTGATCGAACAGGTCTTTCTGAGGTGAAGCGCCCTCACTCTTACCGATGAACACTCCGTCCTGGTTGTAGTAATGGTATTCCCGCACTGGGTCGGAGTCCGAATCCCACATGGCTAGCCTCAAGTTTTTTGATTAGGTAATTATTCTTGTTAGCTGTGTCTGGGGGAATTGGCAAGTGGGTGGAGCGGCTTAGATGGGAAGGTTCTTTTGATCACCGCTGTTACTACCAGCGGTGATCAAAACCTGGTTAAAACTCCAGTCGGGCTCCGGCTGAAAGGGTGGCAAGTTTGGTGTCGTTGTAACGGAGCACTTCTTCGTAATGGATAAAAGCAGCGAAGCCGTGGGGGAAAACGGCGGATAAGCCTGCACTGACCTCATACCAGGAAACGTCAGGTTGATCCGCAATGATGGTGAACTCCTCGCTGGGGTTAATTGCGAAGCGCCCAACGATCAGGTCCCGCTCGTCTTCGAATTCATAGCGCCACACCGCTTTGGCGTAGGGCAGTATCACTCCCCAGCTCAGGCTGTGGGCATAAGATGTTTGAGCCCCCAGGGTATAAATCAGTGAATTAACCTCCTGTTGATCATATTGCGCATTCCAGTTGCTCTCGCCCTGTTCTGCAAAGGCGTCAATCTCTCCATCCAGATAGTCCAGCGTGGCCAGTGGTCCATAGGTCCAGCCACCCTGGCTGAAATCGTACGCGCCGCCCACGCTGAGGTAGATCATACTGTTATCTGTTGTGCCGGTGGCCACCGCGTCGGGGAGCTGGCGCCGGGTTTCAAACTCGCCGCTGGAGTAGCCCAGTGTCATATCCAGCGCGAAATTCTTGCGGTACCAACTGCTGTATATCAGATAGTGATCGGAATCATTGTCGGAACGATCCTGATAGTCGCTGCTGTACTCAAGCTCTGTTTCGGTAGCGCCGTAGGCTATTCCCACCAGCCACTCAGCGTTAACCTGCAGGTCTATTCCGAAAGTATAATGATCCGTTGCCAGGTCATAGCCGGTTTCAAAGCCGGTGCTGTCCTGGTCGCCGTCCACCTTTGACCCGCTGAAGAAAGCACTGATCCGTGTTCCCGGGATCCATTCGGCGCCGGCTGCACCCCCGATGTATCCCGTGAGCTTTGGATCATGCACTGCCAGCCCTTCCCCCAAAGACTGACGCCGCTGGCCGGTAACATGGTGCTTGATGCTGTTGATCTGATTGTGGCTTATTTGCACCAATGAGGTGTACAGCGCCGGTTGTTCGTCCGGGGTGATTTGTTCTGTGCTGGTGGATGCCGGCTCGCTTCGGGTGAAGCACACCTCATCCTCATTCTGGAAGATCTCTTCACAGACGGCATCAATTTCCTGCTCGAAATTAGTCTGGTTCTGGTTGGCGTAAAGTGGTGTCGGCCAGGTACAGGCCGCCGCTACCAGCGCAAGTGCTGTCGCACTGCGGTGACGTATCATCATTATGGGAAGCTCCGCACAATTCAGGGGGATTGAGATAAAGAGTGAATTCTAGCGGTTTTTGCACAAGGTCGAAAGCGGGGAACCGTTAAAGCAGGCCGCCGGGTCTGGCGGCCAGGGATTTCACTTTCAGGGGGGCGCTGTTAGGTGACCAGGGTGATCATGAAGTAGTGATCAACCAACAAAACGATAAACAAACACATCAGGTATACGATGGAGTAGCCAAAGGTTTTCATGGCGATACCCGTTACCGGAGCAAATTTGAGGCGCACCGCGTAGTAAATAAATATGGCATTCAGGATGATGGCGGAAGTCAGGTAAATCAGCCCACTCATTCCAGTCAGGTAGGGCAGCAGAGTGCACAACGCCATTAAAATCGTGTAATGCAGTACAGCGGATTTGGTGTATTCAATGCCGTGGGTGACGGGCAACATGGGAATTCCCGCTTTTGCGTAATCATCGCGGCGATGAATTGCCAATGCCCAGAAGTGTGGTGGGGTCCAGACAAAGACAATCAACACCAGCAACAGTGCATGTGGATCCACGCTGTTGGTGACGGCGGTCCAACCCAAAAGTGGAGGGATCGCGCCGGCCAGGCCACCGATAACAATATTCTGGGGCGTGGCGCGTTTCAGGTACATGGTATAGACAAATGCGTAACCAACAATGCCGAATAGCGTCAGGAAGGCGGTTAATGGGTTGATGAAAAATGACAGGATGAACATGGACGCCACCGACAGGCCGGCAGCAAAGGCAATGGCTTTTTGTGAGCTGATTTTGCCTTTGGCCACAGGCCGGTTTTCCGTGCGCGCCATGATGCTGTCGATACGCTGGTCTACCACGTGATTAACCGCCGCCGCGGCGGCCATGGCGAAGGCCATACCCATGGACCCCAAAATCAGAACATCCAGCGGCACCATCCCGGGGGTGGACATGAACATACCCACGATGGCGGTTAACATCAACAGCATGACAACACGGGGTTTGGTTAGCTCCAGGTAGTCGCGCCAGCTGACGGAGCTGGTCAGTGCATTGCTAATTGCTCTGCTCATCGTATTGTTCTCCCTGATCTATACAAGCTTAGATTGAGAAATATCAGCGCCATCATCAGAATGGCGGCCACACCATTATGGGCAACCGCAATCAGCAGCGGCAGATCCAGCACAACATTGCTGATGCCTAAGCCTACTTGTGCCAAAAGCAATAGCAGGGCGATGCTGGCCGCCTTGCGTGTAACCGGTGTCTGATTGCTGCGCACCAGCAGCCAGACAAAAAGGCTGCCCAGGTACAGTGTGGTAATGATGGCGCCAACGCGGTGTGCCACATGAATCGTGATTTTGGCATCTGCCCCCAGATGGGTGGCAAATTCGTAATCTTCTACACCATGCCCCCAGAATTGAAAGGCATCGGAAATATTCACATGCTGTTGCCATCCACTCTGACAGATCGGCAGTTCACTGCATACGGTGGCAGCATAGTTGGCAGCAGTCCAGCCGCCCAGTGCAATCTGCAACCCAAGGATGACGATTCCGATGATACCAAAACGCAGCACTGCATTCTTTTTCTGGAAGGCGTGTTCACTGTCTTTGTTACCACTGGCGGCAACGGGGAGGCCGTTGTGCAGTCGCACGGCCAGCAAGAACAACAGGCACAGGGTGGTGAAACCACCTAACAAGTGCGCCATGACGATGGTGGGAAACAGCCCGAGGGTCACCGTCCACATTCCCAAAAGCCCCTGGAATATCACCAATGCCGCCAGAAACAGCGGTAGCTTCAATGGCACCTGAGGATTGTTTTTGCGGGCTCGAATACAGAGGGCCAGTATTGCTAGGATCACCAGGCCAAGGGTAGAGGCGAAATAGCGATGAATCATTTCCGGCCAGGCCTTGTGGGATTCCAGCGGTCGCTCGGGGAAAGCGGCGTTGGCGTTTGAAATGGCTTCGCTGGACTTTGGAACCACCAGATGTCCGTAGCAACCCGGCCAGTCAGGGCAGCCCAGCCCGGCGTCCTGCAGGCGGGTGTACGCACCCAGGGCCACCACGCCGCAGGCAAGAAATACCGCAAAGATTGAGAGACGCTTAAGCCACATAGAGACGGTCACCCAATTTTTGAGAGTTTAAGTACTTTTTGCAGATCCTTCAGCATATCCCGGCCTTTCAATATGGACTCCTGCTCGTCTGCGTAAGTAGGGTAATACATAAACACTGCGCCCATGGTATCCACCAGATAGATATAGCCCACCTGGCTGGATTTGAGGGCATCGTTATCTGTGTCATTAAACCAATCCCTTAAACCGGATGGTTTGGTGTAGGCAACAGTGAGCTCAGGAAACTCGTTCGCAATCAAGGTTTGATATCGAGGCTTTAGTTCATGGGCACTGATCAGCATGGTGGCTACACGGCTTTGTTCCGGACCCAGTGCGGCATGAATCTGGCGCATCTGGTACAGGCTGTTTTCGCAGGATTGATCACACTCTTCCGGCATGACATAGACCATCCACCATCGCTTGCGGAAGCTGCCTGGGTCCAGTTGTTGGGATTGCTCATCCAGCAGGGGAATGCTTTCGAAGGCCACCGGTGGTGTAATCAATGCGCCGCGATTACTGGTGCCAACGGATTTGTAAAGTCCGGTTTTGTGCAAAGCCAACGCAGCAAGGAAAGGGATCAGAAAAACGGCCAGGGCAATCAAAAGCGTTTTGCGATTTCGTTGTCTGGTTGATTGGGAGTTGGTGTCCATGCGGAATAACTGCTTTATTATTGTTTTCGTTTCGTGTTGACCACGACGTATATTACCAGTAAAGCAGCAGCCAGAGAAAACCACTGAACTGCGTAACCGTAATGCTTTTCCGGCCCCATGAAATGGCTGTGCCATTCGCGTACAAATTGTGAGGACTCGTCCGGAGCCAAGCGCAACACAAAAGGTATTAGCGGATAATCAAACAGCTGCGATGATTTTTCAAGGTCTATTTTCTGAATCAAAAATGGCCAGCTCACCTGTTGATAGTTATCTTCTTTTAATACAAAAAAATCGGGGTTGGGGGTGTGCGCGCTCCCGTGAATGGTGATCTCGCCGGATTCCGCCGGTATCTTGGGCGGTATTGAGCGGTCCGGCCCCTGAGGCAGCCAGCCCCGATTGACCAGCAAGATGCGATTGTGGGTGGCATCGTTGACATGAAAGGCAGTCAGGATCTGGTAGCCGGGTTCACCACGATGGGTGCGGTTATCCAGTAACAGATTGAACTCGTTTAGGTAGTGGCCGGTGGCATGCAGAGGGTAGTCTGTCATGTCCTTGGGTAACGGCGTGGTCAGTAATTCGGCCAGGCTTTGGCTGGGTTGCTGGCTGCGGGCCTGCATGCGATCCACCATGGATTGTTTGGCTTCTGCTCGGCGTAATTGCCACAGGCCGAGGTTAACCAGCAGCGCCAACGCCAGTAACGTAACGATGGATGGTACGATGCCTGGGGTAAAATGAAACCCGGCCAAGACAAATCCTCTCCGGCTATGTGCTACTGATTTGCTCATTGTTATACTGCTGCTACTTCATTTCCAATGGAAACCATTATGTTGATAAAGATTGCGGTCGTTGCCGTGTTGTTCGTGATTGCATTCAGTCTGTTTGGTGCTCTCAGATCTTTGGTGCGAAATCAGGAAGGGGATAAGCAGCGCACGGTCAAAATGCTGGCTTATCGTGTGGGCTTTTCTGCGTTCTTGCTGGTGTTGTTGGCGGCTGCTTTTGCCATGGGCTGGATTCAACCCCATGGTTTAAAAGGCTGAGCCGTGCGAGCCCAGCCTTGTTTCGGTTTACAACCAATAGACGCATACAAAGAGAAACAGCCACACCACATCCACAAAGTGCCAGTACCAGGCGGATGCTTCAAAAGCAAAGTGATTATCCGGTGTCAGGTTGCCCTTCAATGCCCGCAGGAACATGATGGTCAGCATGGTGGCTCCAATGGTGACGTGCATGCCGTGGAAACCGGTGAGCATAAAGAACGTGGAACCATAGATGCCGGCGTCCAGGGTGAGCCCTAATTCG
Source organism: Gammaproteobacteria bacterium UBA7310 (assembly GCA_002471665.1). Taxonomy (GTDB): domain Bacteria; phylum Pseudomonadota; class Gammaproteobacteria; order Pseudomonadales; family Ketobacteraceae; genus Ketobacter. The sequence goes on along the minus strand of DKQK01000071.1, from coordinate 259,795 downwards.
GTGTAGGCGTGAATGTACTCCTCAATCTGGAAAAACAGGAAAGCGAAGCCCAATACCAGAGTAATAAACAGATTAAGCAGCAGTTTGTTACGTTGTCCGGCCACCAGTGCATGGTGGGCAATGGTCAGGGTAATACTGCTGCTCACCAGCAACACGGTGTTCAGGAAAGGCAAACCCCACGCCGGCATGGCTTCTGTCGTGCCGCCGCCCGGGGTCTGTGTCAGTGGCCACATGGCCTGAAAGTTGGGCCACAGCAGTTCATGGGTCATAGCCTCTTCACCGGCACCGCCTAACCAGGGTACCGCCAATATGCGCACGTAAAAAAGCGCACCGAAGAACGCCCCGAAGAACATGACTTCAGAGAAGATGAACCACAACATCCCCATGCGATAGGAACGATCCATCTGCGGGCTGTTCATATTGGCCAGGCTTTCCTTGATGGTGTCACGAAACCAGACAAACATCATGATGACGATCAGCGTCAGCCCCAGCGGAAGTATGATCGATCCCGAGGAACCCTCATTGGTGACGATGCCACTGCCGGAATTTTGCTGTATGAAGGTAGCCGCACCCAGCGCCACCAAAAAAAGTGCGACGGCGGTGATGAAGGGCCAGGGGCTTTGTTCCGGCACATAGTATTGTGTATTTTTTTCTGCCATTGTTGATCTCCTCAAGCGATCAAAATCCTGTTAATTGGCGGCCAGTGATGGGGCCTTGTCCGTCGATTCCGTAATATCGTAGAGCTGGTATGAAAGCGTGATGGTACGCACGTTCTTCGGTAGCTCAGGATCAACATAAAAAATCAACGGCATGTCCATTTCGGAGCCGCCTTTTAATTCCTGACTGTTAAAACAAAAGCATTCTGTCTTTTTAAAATAGGGCGTGGCCTGAGCCGGTGCCACCGAGGGGATAGCCTGGCCAACGATGAAGCGGGAGGTTGGGTTGCGAACATGGAAATCGACCTTGTGAATTTCCCCCGGATGCACTTTCATGCTGAAGGTGTTGGGTTTGAAATCCCAGACCATGGCCGGATCCGTGTTCGCCAGGAACTGAATGGTAACGCTCCTCTCCTCATCCACCACTGCGTTGCTGGTATCGGCGGCTTCATTGGAGGTTTTGCCGTTGAGGCCGGTGATATCGCAGATCGCGTCATACATTGGAGGCAACACACCCACTGCAAAAACAAACATACCAACGACAATCAGCAAAAGTTTCTTCACCAGTTTGCTGTTGGCTTGCTGTGCTGTGTGTTGCTCTGTCATGGCGCCAGGCTCCCTTGCTTGTTGCCCGTGATTATTTCACAACCGGTGGAGTGGAGAAGCTGTGGTACGGCGCAGGGGAGGGCAGTGTCCACTCCAGGCCATCGGCGCCGTCCCATACCTGATCGCTGACTGCTTCGCCTTTTTTGCGGAAGCAAACGTCAATCAGAATCCACAACAGAATCAGCTGGCTGAGGCCGAAACCAAAGCCACCAATACTGATCCACCAGTTGAAATCGGCAAACTGCAGTGAGTAATCGGAGTAACGCCGCGGCATGCCCGCCAGCCCCACAAAGTGCATGGGGAAGAATAACAGGTTGACGAAGATCAATGAGCACCAGAAGTGCAGCTTGGCCAATCCGATGTTGTACATGCGCCCGGTCCACTTCGGCAGCCAGTAATAGACCCCGGCGATAATGGAGAACACCGCACCGGAGACCAGCACATAGTGGAAGTGGGCCACCACAAAGTAGGTGTCATGGTATTGCTGATCCACCGGAGTGATGGCCAGCATCAGGCCGGAGAAGCCACCGATGGTAAACAGGATGACAAAGGCAATGGCGAACAGCATAGGGACTTCAAAGCTCATGGAGCCGCGCCACATGGTGGCCACCCAGTTAAACACCTTCACCCCGGTGGGTACTGCAATCAACATGGTCATGTACATATAGAACAGGTTGCCGGCCAGCGGCAGACCAACGGTGAACATGTGGTGTGCCCATACTACAAACGACAGGAAGGCGATGGACGCGGTGGCGTACACCATGGAGGCGTAACCAAACAGCGGTTTGCGGGCGAAGGTGGGAATGATCGCCGACACGATACCAAAGGCCGGCAGAATCATGATGTACACTTCCGGGTGGCCGAAGAACCAGAATACATGCTGGAACAGCACCGGATCACCACCGCCTGCGGCATCAAAGAAACTGGTGCCGAAATGTCGGTCGGTCAGCATCATGGTGACGGCGCCTGCCAGTACCGGCATTACCGCAATCAGCAGAAATGCGGTGATCAACCAGGTCCAGACGAACAACGGCATTTTCATCAGGGTCATGCCGGGTGCACGCAGGTTGAAGATGGTCACAATCACGTTTACGGCACCCATAATGGATGAGATACCCATCATATGGACCGAGAAGATAAAGAAGTCAGTGGAGGCGGGCCCGTATTTGGTGGACAGGGGAGCATAGAATGTCCAGCCGAAATTAGGTGCATCCGCTATGCCCAGGAACGACTGAATGATGGAAAAGATCAGCAGTGAGAAGGCAAAGGGCAGAATCCAGAAACTCCAGTTGTTGAGTCGCGGTAATGCCATATCCGGTGCGCCGATCATCAAGGGCACCATGTAGTTTGCCAGGCCGACGAAGCCGGGCATGACCGCACCAAACACCATAATCAGGCCGTGGGTGGTGGTCATTTGATTGAAAAAGTTCGGATCTACCAGTTGCAGGCCGGGATACATCAGCTCAGCACGTATGACCATGGCCAGGGCGCCACCGGTCAGAAACATGATGAAGCTGAACCACAGATACATCGCGCCGATATCTTTATGGTTGGTTGCGTATAGCCAGCGTTTAATGCCCTTCATTGGGCCGTGATGTTCACCCATCTTGAATTCCCCCTATCTTATTTCGCAACGTCGCGTGGTTGTACAACATCAACACCATCCGATGGGGTGTTGCCCCAGGCGTTGCGTTCGTAGGTAACAATGGCGGCGATTTCTTTGGGGCTCAGCATGCTGCTGAACGCCGGCATCGCATTTTTACCGTTGTTTACAATGTCAATGTGGTCAGCCACAGGGCCAACGGCGATGGCACTTCCGGCCAGTGCGGGGAATGTGGGAGGTAAACCCTGCCCGTTGGCCTGGTGGCAGGCTGAACAGCGCGCCAGGTAGTGCTTTTCACCCTCTGCCATTAATTCCTCTTTGCTGAAGGTCTTGTCCAGGCTGCTGGCGGCAGCCAGATCCGCTGCTTTCTGCGCTTCCTTGGCGTCGGCCAGCCATTGCTCAAATTCCGCTACCGGGCGCGCATCCACCACCACCGGCATAAAGGCGTGATCTTTGCCGCACAGCTCCGCACACTGGCCACGGTACAAACCGGGTTTGTCGTCGGGCACCTCGGTCCACAGCTCGTTGATAAAACCGGGTATGGCGTCTTTCTTGATCGCGAAATCCGGTACCCACCAGGAATGAATAACATCGTCGGAGGTGATCAGGAAGCGAACCTTGCGCCCGGTGGGAATCACCAGCGGCTTGTCCACATCACGCTTGTACAGTTCGCTTTGTTCGGGGTAGTTGCCGTCGGCACGATAGCTGTCTTTGGCGGTGTTTTTGGGGAACAGGCCGGAGGCCAGTGCCGGTCGAATGACTTCTTCCGACGGTGTAGAGAGCACACTGTAGTAGTCAACGCCTATCCCGCCTTCACCTTCCCAATCCAGATATTCGTAGTGCCATTTCCACTGGGAACCGGTGATTTTCACCGTCAGAGCCGATTCGCTGGTGTCACTCATGGCGATCAGAACTTTGGTGGCGGGAATGGCCATCAGGATGAGGATGAGAAAGGGGACGATGGTCCAGATGATTTCCACGGTGGTGCTCTCGTGGAACTGCGCCGCCTTGTGCCCCTTGGAATGCCGGTGCTTTATCATGGAATAGAACATGGCGCCGAACACCACGATCCCTATGGCAACACACCACCACAGCATGGTGCGGTGCATATCAAAAACCTGCTGGCTGATGTCAGTGACGCCTGGGGTCATATCCAGTTGCCATTCCGCGAACACCGAGCTGCTGGTAACAGTGGCTAGCGCAAGACCGATAGCTGAACATCGCTTTGCTAATGACTGCATTATTTACTCCCTGATTCTTATTTTTAGCCGGCTCACCGGTGATGGGTTTTCGTCGGTGAGCGAACTGCCTGGTTTTGTAAACCACGACAACACCAGACGATCAGCTCGCTGGTATCAACGTTTCTGGAGTAATCGAATGCTGGGAGTACGAGAATTAAAGTCGACAGGAATCGCCACCCACAATCATCCAGGGAGGACATATCCAAAGTTGCGTTCAGCCAATGCCATTACTGTTGCATCAGTCTCACACCTGCCAAAACAAGAAATTTGGCGACATCTATGCGAAAGTTGATTTTGGTCATTAAAAGACCTGCGGGCGTCACTATAATGCTATGCCTAGTGACGAGCGATAATAAATTCAGTGTTTTATTTGTAAGCTATCATCGCCGTCAGTAATTGGTAGGCTGACTCAGAACGATTCCCCCGGTGTAGAGGTCCTTCTGCGCCCCTCTGTTTTGCCCACGTAAACTCTAAGTTCTCTCCCTTCGGATGTCCAGTCAAGGATGAAAAAAAGGTATACTTTGCCTGACTTTAACTGCAATTAGGTGTATACACCCTGAATCAATTTGTGAGGGGTGTTGAAGAGACGAAGCATGAGCGCAGAACCGATCTATCGAGTGGTATTTCTCAATCAAAATGAAATCTACGAAATATACGTAAAGAACGTATACCAAAGTGACCTGTATGGCTTTCTGGAAATTGAGGGGTTCCTGTTTGGTGAGCGCCGGCAGATGGTGGTGGATCCATCGGAGGAGCGCTTGAAAGCGCAGTTTCAGGATGTCAGCCGAACCTATATTCCCATGCACTCTGTGATCCGGGTGGATGAGGTGGAAAAGCAGGGTGTGGGCAAGATCACTGAGGTGAAAGGTGGCAATGTTACCCAGTTTCCAGGCTTTCCCTATGGGCCGGGCGGGGGTGGTAACAAAACTGGTTGAAACATAATCAATACAGTAATTGGCTACAGAGTAACCGCCGTTCGTCGTTAAAATGGGCACGCTTACTGGGAAGTGGGTTGTCTATGAGTGGAAATAATCCGTTAATAGGCTATATGTGTCCAAGTTGGCTTACATTGGGGATGGTGTGAGCGAACCTAATTTGGAAAGGATGTCTATGAAAAAAGTGAAGCGAAGTAGCCCGATCAGCTCGCGCTACAGTTTGGATAAGCTGGAGAGCATGGTCCTGCGGGACATTGCCCGACTGGAAGAGCAATTGGCTCGAGTCGAGGGGGATTCCAGTCACACTCGCCTGTCCACGGCGCGAACCTATCGGGACATGATCGCTGACCGAAAGAAATTACTGACTCAGATTAAAGAGCAGTCTAGTGAATTTCTTGGCGAAGCTATCTGAGTCTTGAAGCGTTATGAAAGACATAAAAAAACCGCCAACCGGCGGTTTTTTTATGTCTGGAATATGGTGGCTATGCCCTGATTTGAACAGGGGACCCCATCATTATGAGTGATGTGCTCTAACCAGCTGAGCTACATAGCCTTTTCGAGGGCGCAAATTCTCGCAAACCGTTATTGCGAAGTCAAGCAGAAGTGCTCAAATTAGACGTTGAATCGGAAGTGAATGACGTCACCGTCCTTGACGATATAATCCTTTCCCTCCAGGCGCCATTTGCCGGCTTCCTTGGCGCCCTGTTCGCCGTTATTGGCAACATAATCGTCGTAGCTCACCACTTCGGCGCGGATAAACCCCTTCTCAAAATCCGTATGGATGACACCGGCGGCCTGAGGTGCGGTTGCGCCCACCTTAACGGTCCAGGCTCGCACTTCCTTAACCCCGGCGGTGAAATAGGTTTGCAGCCCCAGCAGTTGGTAACCGGCGCGGATCACCCGATCCAGGCCGGGCTCGTCCATGCCCAGATCGGCCATGAATTCCGCCTTGTCGGCGTCGTCCAGCTCGATGATTTCCTCTTCAATCTTGGCGCAGATGGGGACAACCTGTGCGTTTTCCGTTGCGGCCAGTTCCACCACTTTTTGTAGCAGGGGGTTGTCGTCAAAGCCTTCTTCTGACACGTTGGCGATATACATGGTGGGCTTGATGGTGAGCAGGTTCAGGGAGCGTATCTGCTTCAGTTCGTCGGCATCCAGGTCAGCAGCGCGGGCGGGCTTGCCTTCATTGAGCAACGGCAACACCTTTTCCAGCACCTTTTGCCGGGCAATAGCCTCTTTGTCGCCGCCCTTAGCCAGCTTTGCCGCCCGGGTAATGGCTTTTTCAACGCTGTCGAGATCCGCCAGTGCCAGTTCAGTGTTGATGATTTCAATGTCCGACAGTGGGTCAATTTTACCGGCCACGTGCACGATATTGCCATCTTCAAAGCAGCGTACCACATGGGCAATGGCGTCGGTTTCGCGGATGTTGGCGAGGAATTGATTGCCCAGGCCTTCGCCCTTGGAGGCGCCTTCCACCAGGCCCGCAATATCGACGAATTCCATGGTGGTGGGGACCGTGCGTTCGGGCTTTACGATTGCTGCCAGTTTATCCTGGCGCGGGTCGGGTACGGGAACCACACCGGTGTTGGGCTCGATGGTGCAAAACGGAAAGTTCTGGGCTTCAATGCCCGCTTTGGTGAGCGCGTTGAAGAGGGTTGATTTGCCCACATTTGGCAGACCGACAATACCGCACTTGATTCCCATAGGATGATTCCACTCTTTGGTTGGTTAGGACGACGCGGTGAAGCTGTGCAGGCGGTTCATCGCCTTGTTGGCATCGCCGCCGAGCAGGTCCGGAAGAGAGCGCAGGGCTTCGTCGATGGCGTCATCAATGAGTTGCTGTTCTTTGGCCGGTGCCTTGCTGAGCACAAATCCACTCACTTTCTCGGCACTGCCCGGGTGGCCGATGCCGATGCGTAAGCGGGCAAAATTCTTGTCGTTACCCAGTTTGCTGATGATATCACGCAAGCCGTTGTGGCCGCCGTGTCCGCCACCCTGTTTCAGTTTGGCAACACCGGGAGGCAGGTCCAATTCATCATGGGCCACCAGAATTCGGTCGACAGGGATTTTAAAAAAATGAGCGAAAGGGGCAACGGCCTGGCCGCTGATGTTCATGAATGTGGTGGGTATCAGAAGCCGGACGTCATGGCCGTTGAGGGTGGCCCGCCCGGTCAGGGCGTTGTACCTGGAGTCGTTGGTGAGGCTGGCGTTGGTTTGACGCGCCAACCTCTCCACGAACCAGGCGCCGGCATTGTGTCGGGTGTCTTCATATTGGCGGCCGGGGTTACCCAGTCCGACAATGAGTTCGATACCGTTTTTCAAATGCCGGGCTCCAGAGCTTACTCGGCGTCGTCAGCCGCGCCTTCTTCTTCCTCATCGGCAGCACCGCCGCGAGGCGCGTTAACCGATACCACCGGCTGGTCGTGGTCTGCGCCCAACTGCAGTTCCTTGAGCTCCACGCCGGCAGGCAGTTTCAGATCACTTAAGTGGATAATGGTGCCGATTTCGGCAGCGGCCAGGTCCACTTCAATGAATTCAGGCAGGTCTTTCGCCAGACAGACCACTTCCACTTCCGACATCTGGTGAGCGATGGTGCCACCGTGCTGCTTGACGCCTGCACACTTTTCTTCATTGATGAAGTGCAGTGGAACGTTCATGTGCAGTTTGTGGGTGGTGTCGACCCGTTGGAAGTCGGCGTGAACCGGGTGTGACTTCGAGGGGTGACGTTGCAGGTCTTTCAACACTACCTGCTCGGCGCTGCCGTCCACGTCCAGGGTCAGAACGTGGGAATAGAACGCTTCGTTTTCCAGGGCTTTTACCAGCACCTTGAATTCAATGGCGATCTGCTGGGCAGGCTTGTTGGCACCGTATACGATACCCGGGATTTTATTTTCGAGACGACGCAGGCGGCGGCTCGCACCTTTCCCCGAGTCAGCTCGAGATGTTGCGCTAATGGTAAAATCACCTGACATGGGTGTTTCTCCTGTATAAAGCCTTTTGGGTTTCGCGACCAAACACCAGAAGGCGTGGTTAATGCCCTGTTGCCCCGGGTTAGTCCTTGGGGGCAAACATGGCGCTTAGGGATTCTTCGTTATTGATACGACGGATGCATTCAGCCAGCATCGGAGCCAAGCTCAGTTGGCGAATTCGTTTGCAGGTTTTGCCGGTGGCAGACAGGGGGATGGTGTCCGTGATAACCAGCTCATCCATTTTTGATGCGTTCAGGTTGTCAATGGCCGGACCGGAAAGTACCGCATGAGTGGCGTAGGCCACCACTTTGCTGGCGCCATGATCCTTGAGCGCTTCTGCTGCTTTGCATAAGGTGCCGGCGGTGTCCACCATGTCGTCCACCAGGATGCAGGTGCGGCCTTCCACTTCACCAATGATGTGCATTACCTGTGAGGTGTTGGCTTTGGGGCGCCGTTTGTCGATGATGGCCAGATCGCAATCGTTCAGCTGCTTGGCAACAGCGCGGGCACGAACAACGCCGCCCACGTCCGGCGAGACCACCATCAGGTCATCGTAATTTTGCTTTTTAATGTCTTCCAGCAGTATCGGGGTGCCATAGACGTTGTCCACCGGGATGTCGAAAAATCCCTGGATCTGGTCTGCGTGGAGGTCTACTGTCAGCAGGCGATCAATGCCCACGGTTGTCAGCATGTCGGCCACCACTTTGGCGGTAATGGGGACGCGGGCAGATCGCACCCGGCGATCCTGGCGGGCGTAGCCGAAATAAGGAACAACCGCCGTGATGCGGCCAGCTGAGGCGCGGCGCAGGGCGTCGGCCATGACCAGTAGTTCCATTATGCTGTCATTGGTTGGGGCGCAGGTGGACTGAACGATGAACACGTCGCTGCCGCGCACGTTCTCGTTGATCTCGACCGAGATCTCGCCATCGCTGAACTTGCTTACTTCAGCATCCCCCATGGGGACGTGCAGATGCTTCGCCATTCTGGCGGCAAGTTCAGGGGTTGCGTTTCCAGTAAAAAGGATCAGATTGGACACGCCAGTCACCTTGTTATATCAGCCTACTGTGAGAATCTTGGGAAATATGGCAGGGCCGCCAGGATTCGAACCTGGGAATGACGGGATCAAAACCCGTTGCCTTACCGCTTGGCGACGGCCCTACAGCTTTGACAGATCCGGTGATCAGTCTGGGCGGCGAATCTTACCAGAAAATCACCAAATGTTTTAGACATTTTTTCCGGAATTTAGCACTGATCGGCCAAGGGCCCGGAAAACAATGGAGAGTGGTTGCAGCCTTTCGCGATCATCCAGGTAACTTCTTGATGTGTAATGCCAAATTCAGGCATTCCCAGAGTCAGCGTCTGCTGTTTTGCCCGGGCATCCGCTTCATCGCTGCATTGGATGAAGAGGCAGGCGCCACTTCCAGTCACTTTAGCTTTTCCTGCAGTTTCCATCAATGCAAGGCATCGTTGAATCAGTGGAAAGCGTTTTTTCAAGACCGGTTCGAAGTCGTTATGACCACCCCCGTTCAAGAAGTCGCGTATTTTGATGACCTTTGAATTTCTTGTCAATTGTTTTTCTTGGAAAAGTTCCGCTGTATTGGCGTGGCAATCCGGTGCCGCAATCAGGTACCAGGGCTCAGCAATATCAACGTCTTGGAAGCGTTCTCCCACACCCTCAGCCAGTGCCGCATGGCCGTGTATGAAGATGGGCACATCCGCGCCAATGGCCAGCCCCAACTGCTGTAATTGTTGCCTTGTGAGCCCTGTGTTCCAGAGGTGGTTGAGGGCCACCAGAGTACTGGCCGCATTGGAAGAGCCGCCGCCGAGTCCGCCGCCCATCGGCAGCTGTTTTTCAACCCTGATGTGCGCTCCCTGATGGGTGCCGGTTGCCTGTTGCAGGCATCGGGCAGCCTGGTAGATAAGGTTGGCTTCATTGGGCACGCCTGGAATAGGGGGGGTGATCAGGCATTCCCCTGTGCTCAGGGTTTCAAAACTGAGGGTGTCACACAGATCCACGAACTGAAACAGGGTTTGCAGATTGTGGTAACCATCGGCCCGCCGTCCGGTAATGTGCAGGAACAGGTTGAGCTTGGCGGGGGATTTAACCGTTAATGTCATATTGGCGTTGAGGGAGCGTCTTCTTGGGTGGCCAGGGGCAGCCACTCTTTGATAATCAATGTGACTTTCAGATCACCTTTGCTGATTTTGATCTTTTGTGGCAACAGGGTGTTGAGTGCGGTGCCGTAGCGATCGTATTGCAGAGTCCAGCCATTTTGGGTGAGGGTATCCAGGGTGCCGAATTCGTTGTGGGTTTTGCTGCTTTTGCCATGGGGCGCGGGGATTCCCTTCACCCAGTACAGGAGCTGGTGAATGGGGATGACCCAGCCGGTGTGCTGTTCCACCAGTTGTTCCGGAGAATCCGAGATGTAGGTGCCATCGTTGTTTTCCAGGCGTGCACCATAGGGATTGCCGCTGATGATGGTGGAGCCTTGTCCCAGGGGGCCGGACAGCAGAATATAGAAGCTGTCAAATGACTGGCTCCAGTCCATATAGGCACTGCCACCGTCGTCGGCGGTGCGGACGCCGATCTTGCCTTTGATTTGCCACTCCTGCATCAGGGTCAGAGTACGGACGTGGTCAACCCAATCGAGTTTTGGCTGGTCCGGCGGTGGCGCGGGCATGTCATGGCTGGATTGCCACAGCTGGCACCCGCCCAACAGGATACCCGCCACAAAAAGGGCGAGGGTTGATCTCAGTGTTCGGTAGTTTGGCACGAGTTTCTTCAATACAGGTTATGGCGTTGTGGGTAGGAAGCGTCCCATGACTTCTTTCAATACATCGCTCTCGGGGTTCTTCTCCAGAGCATTGCGCCAGATAATAGCAGCTTCTTCCCGTTGACCGGAAACCCAAAGTACTTCCCCCAGATGGGCGGCGATTTCCTGGTCATCGAACGCCTCATAAGCTTTGCGCAGGAAATCCAGTGCCACCTGGGTCTCCCCCAGGCGGTATTTGATCCATCCCATGCTATCAATAATGGCGGGATCGCTGGGGTTGAGATTGTAGGCGCGCTCGATCAACTCCCAGGCTTCGTTCAGACGTTGATTGCGGTTGGCAAAGGTGTAGCCCAGTGCGTTCAGCGCGGCGCTGTTGTTGGGTTGCAGCTCCAGTACTCTGCGCAGGTCTGCTTCCATCCCGGAAAAATCGTCCAGCTGTTCTTTCAGCATGGCCCGGGTATAGAGCATGTTGGTGTCGTCAGGGAGTTGCTCCAGCCCTTGGTCCAGAACGGTGATCGCTTTTGCCATTTGGCCCGATGCAGACAGGACTTCACTCTTGGCCATAGTGAATTTGGCTTTCTCTGCGGGCATGGCGTCAGCCGCCTGGTCAAGTACCGCCAGAGCCTGGTCAACTTTGTTCTGGTCCTCCAGCATCAGTGCCATCTGGATCTGTGCCAGTGGGTATTGAGGCCCGACCCGAACCTGCTGAAAGTGGACGCTGGCGAGATCAAAGTCTTTTTCGCTGGCTGCGATGCGGGCCAGGTAGATGTTGGCTTCATCGGCGCGGTGTTTCATGTCCAGCAGTTTGTTGAAGTAGAGCTTGGCCTCGTCAATCTGTTTGTTCTCCCAGCTTAGTAGCGCCAGTGACAGCACCAGGTCGCCGTCCAGGGGGAAGTTGCGGGACAGGCGATAGAATTGCTGCTGGGCCGCTGCCAGCTGGTTCTGTTGCATCAGGTAGCGGGCGTAGGCGACGCCCAGTCGCTTGTTTTCGGGCCAGAGGCTGGTTTGCTTGGCCAGATACTCCATGGCCTTGTCGTGCTGGTTGAGTGCGATCATGGATTGCGCCCGCGCCAGGATCGCGTTGCCGTAGCTGGGGGTGATATCCAGGGCTTCATCGTAATCGTGGATGGCTTGCTTGTGCTGACCGTTCATGGCTTCCAGCGCGCCTTTGGCGTACCAGAGCTTGTCGTCCTCGATGGTTTCCGTGTATTCGGTCAGCTTCGCCAGAATGGTTTGCCGGGTATCCTGGTTGGAGGTGCGGGATGCTTGCAGCAAATACTCAAAGTTCATGGTGCCGCCGCTGGCCATCAGCAGGTCCACCTGCGCCATGGCCTCTTCCAGTTTGCCAAAACGAATGAGTTCAATGGCGGCCAGCTCCCGGGGCACCGGATTGTGCGGTTCGATTTCCGACCAGAGCATGGAAGCATCCAGGGTGGCCTGGTGGGCACCCAGGTAGCGGGCGATGAACGTGGCCCGTTCCACGACCTGTGGATCGCGGGTTTCATGGGCCTGTTTCAGGTATTTGCCCAGCGCCACGTCGGCCCGGTTGCGCTTGCCGGCAAATTCGGCCAGTAACAGTTCGAACAGGGTGTCATGCTCGAAGGGGCGGGTGGGACGGTCTTCGGCGGTGGCTTCGGGGGGCTTGACCGCTGCCTCCGGTTGATCGGTTTTGCCACTGCCAAGGGATGAGCACCCATTTAACATTAAAATGACTGTGGCGAGAACAACTACTAAAATTCGTTTATAAATCATGCGTATGCAGGCGGGCCTGTCGTTATGTTAACTTCAATAAAAGCAGGAATGTGGTGACCATGCAAGGAAATTATCCACAGACAGCCTCTCTAACTATAGATGCTCCGGGGGCCGGTATGTTCCCCTTCAGGGCCTGTCTTTGTGTATCTGTTAACAAACTCAGCCGAAATCAAGGCTTGTGTTATAATCCGGCGACTTTTTAGAGAGGGTGGTGAATAAAGACCCCGATCGGGCTTAAACCGTACCATGGCATTACTCGCATACGGCATCAATCATCGTACCGCATCCGTCGATATGCGGGAAAAGCTGGCATTCTCGCCGGACACCGTTATCAGCGCACTGAACGAGGTGCGGGATCAGGCGCGCCTGCGTGAGGTGGCCATCCTCTCGACCTGTAACCGCACCGAGCTGTACTGTTGTGCGGAGGTTGAAGATTCCGGCCCTTTACTGGCCTGGTTGGGGCATTACCATGCGTTACCCATGGACCAGATCTCCCGTTGTGTGTATGAATTCTGGAATGAAGCAGCAGTACGTCACCTGATGCGGGTGGCCAGTGGCCTGGATTCCATGGTGTTGGGGGAACCCCAGATCCTGGGGCAACTGAAATCTGCGTATTCGGTGGCACAGGAGGCCCGTACCGTGGGCCCTGAGCTGGGCCGCCTGTTCCAGCACTCGTTCTCGGCCGCCAAACAGGTTCGAACCCAGACCGGGATCGGTACCAATCCGGTGTCGGTGGCATTTGCCTCGGTTAAACTGGCCAAGCGGATTTTTTCCGACTTGAGCAAAACCTCGGTGTTGTTAATCGGAGCAGGCGAGACTGTGGAGCTGGTAGCCCGTCATTTGGTGGAGCAAGGGGTGAAGCACATTACGGTTGCCAACCGGACCCTGTCCCGCGCCAATGCCATTGCCGAAGAATTCAATGGTCACGCAATTACCCTCAGTGATATTCCGCTGGCCCTGCCCCGGGCCGATATTGTCATTTCCTCCACCGCCAGCCCGTTGCCGATTCTGGGTAAAGGGGCGGTGGAGCATGCTCTCAAACTGCGCAAGCACAAGCCCATGTTCATGATGGATATCGCTGTACCGCGGGACATCGAAGAAGAAGTGGCGGAGCTGGCGGACGTGTATCTGTATACGGTGGACGATCTGCAGCAGGTGGTGGATGAAAACCGCCGCCAGCGCCAGGAAGCGGCCAGCAAAGCGGAGCGCCTGGTGGACAGCTGCATGGCGCAGTTCATGGACTCCCTCAAGAGCCTGGATGCTGTGGATGCCATTCGCGATTATCGCCACAAGCTGGAAGCCCTGCGTCAAATGGAGCTGGAAAAAGCGTTGGCCCAGATCCGCACCGGTGGTGACCCTGAGCAGGTGTTGCAGCGAATGAGCCGCTCGCTGATGAATAAAGTCATGCATGCGCCCACAACCCAGCTGCGCCAGGCAGCGGAAAACGGTCGCAATGATCAGATCGAATGGGCACAGAAACTACTGGGTATTACCGAACCCACCAAGCCGGATTAGCTGGGCTGTCCTTTTACCTTCCTTTTTAATACCCTTTGCACCAGACGGGCCCCGTCGGAACAGGATATCGTTACATGAAAGATTCTTTGAGAATGAAATTGGCCAGCCGCAGCGAACGCTATGAAGAAGTGGGCATGCTGCTGAGCCAGCCGGATGTGATTTCGGATCAAAATAAATTTCGCAAGCTGTCCCAGGAATACGCTGAAATAGAACCGGTGGTACAGTGCTACCGCGAGTATGATCAGGTACTGAAAAATATTGATGAGGCAAAAAGCTGGCTCAGTGATCCCGATCTGAAAGAAATGGGTGAAGAAGAGTTGTCCGTCAATGAAGAAAAGCGTGAGCAGCTGGAGCAGGATCTGCAGCGCCTGATGTTGCCCCGGGACCCGTTCGACGGCAGTAATGTATTTTTGGAAATACGTGCCGGTACCGGGGGGGATGAGGCTGCCATTTTTGCCGGTGACCTGTATCGCATGTATTCCCGTTATGCAGAAAACCGGGGCTGGCGTATTGAGATTGTCAGTCAGAATGAAGGGGAGCACGGAGGTTACAAGGAAATTATCTGCCGTGTTATCGGTGATAACGTCTATTCCCACCTGAAGTTTGAATCCGGTGCCCATCGGGTGCAGCGGGTTCCTGCCACCGAATCCCAGGGCCGCATTCATACCTCTGCCTGTACGGTTGCCATTTTACCGGAGGCCGATGAGGTGACCGACATTGATGTGCGCAGTGAGGATTTGCGCATTGATACCTATCGTTCTTCCGGTGCCGGAGGCCAACACGTCAATACCACGGATTCCGCGGTGCGTATTACCCATTTGCCATCCGGTGTTGTGGTGGAATGTCAGGATGAACGCTCGCAGCATAAAAACAAGGCCAAGGCCATGTCGTTACTGAAGTCGCGTTTGCTGCAGCATGCGCAGGATCAGCAACACAAGGAAACCAGCGATGCCCGCCGTAATCTGGTGGGCAGCGGCGATCGCTCGGAGCGAATTCGTACTTATAACTACCCGCAGGGCCGGGTCACGGATCACCGCATTAATTTGACCTTGTACAAACTGTCGGAGGTGATGGAAGGTGAACTGGGTGACGTTATTCAGCCGCTGATCAGTGAATATCAAGCGGATCAGTTAGCCGCGTTGTCTGAAGAAGCCTGATGGCCACGGTCGCCAGCGCTCTGCGGTGGGCGGAACTCAGGTTGGCGGAGGCTGCTCCGGAGTTGCTGGAGTATTGCAAGGTGGACAGCCAATGGTTGCTTGCACATGTTGTGCAGCGCAACAGTGCCTGGCTGCGGGCCTGGCCGGAGCATGGGTTAACAGCGGATCAGTGGCAACAGTACCAGCATTTGATTGAGCGACGTTGCGCCGGGGAACCGGTGGCGTATCTGATTGGCCAACAGGGCTTCTGGACGTTTGATCTTGCTGTAACGGAAGATACTCTGGTGCCGCGCCCGGATACAGAGCTGCTGGTGGAACAGGTGCTGGCGCTGGCGGAAGACGGGCCGCTGGATGTGGTGGATCTTGGTACCGGGACGGGCGCCATTGCCCTGGCGTTGGCCTGTGAACGGCCTCGCTGGAAGGTGACTGCAACCGATGTGTACGCGCCGACCTTAGAGGTTGCACGGTACAACAGTGAAAAACTGTCATTACCGATTCGCTGTGTGCAAAGTGCCTGGTTTGATAACCTGGAGCATGGGCGTTTCCATATCATTGTCTCCAATCCCCCTTACATCGAAGAGCAGGATGGGCACCTGCAGGGCCTGGGCGTGCGTTTCGAACCAAGGCGGGCCCTGGCATCCGGCCGCGACGGCCTGGATGACATCCGCTGCATTGTGGCCGCTGCCCCGCAACACCTGCATGCGCAGGGTTGGTTAGGGCTGGAACATGGCTACAACCAGGGTGCGGCCGTGCGTGATCTGATGCAGGCGCAGGGCTTTGTTGGCATCAAAACCGTGCGGGATCTGGCGTCCAATGAGCGTGTGACGCTGGGGCAATGGCCGGTTCGGCAAACAGACAGGGAGGATAACGGTCATGCTGACCGATGATGAATTGTTGCGTTACAGCCGCCAGATCATGTTGCCGGAAGTGGATATTGCCGGCCAGGAAAAACTGCGTGAAGCCACTGTACTGGTGGTTGGGCTGGGGGGGCTGGGCTCACCGGTGGCGATGTATCTGGCGGCAGCAGGTGTCGGTAAACTGGTGTTGGTGGATCACGATCAGGTGGATCTGAGCAATTTGCAGCGGCAGATTATTCACACAACGGATCGAATTGGCTGTGACAAAGTGCGCTCTGCCCAAATTGCCATTGCCCAGCTGAATCCGGAGTGCCAGGTGCAGACCATCACCGCTCAGCTCGGTCATGAAAACGGGGAAACGTTAGTGGGTGATTGCCAGGTCATTGTGGATTGCAGCGACAATTTCCAGGTGCGTTTTCTGTTGAACCGGTTGAGCGTTAAACATCAGCTTCCTCTGGTGTCCGGAGCGGCCATTCGGATGGAGGGGCAGGTCAGCGTCTATGACCCAAGGCAGCCGGACAGCCCCTGCTATCGTTGCCTCTATCAGGAAACCGGTGCAGAGGATCAACGCTGTACCAGCAACGGTGTGCTGGCTCCCGTGGTGGGGGTCATCGGCGCACTGCAGGCGACGGAAACCGTCAAGCTGATCGCCGGCATCGGTGACAGTCTGGTGGGGCGTTTGGTCCTGGTGGATTTTCTCACCATGGAATTCCGCAGCATCCGCCTGAAACAAGATGCCACCTGTCCGGTGTGCGGATAATCCAATCTTACAATGGCGCCCACGTAACGCTGCCAGAGCCCGGAAACCGTGACTTGGCTGCTGCAGGCTTGGCATTGCAAAGTGGGGGCGTTAATCTGTGTTCTCGGTATAGCCCATTCTAACCACAAGGAAACCCCGATTATGAAAACCCGCGCCGCCGTCGCCTGGGAAGCAGGCAAACCCCTCTGTATTGAAGAAGTGGATCTGCAGGGCCCCAAACAAGGGGAAGTCATGGTGCAGTTGGTGGCCACCGGCGTCTGCCATACGGATGCCTATACTCTGAGTGGAGCGGATCCCGAAGGCATATTTCCTTCCATTCTGGGGCACGAGGGTGCGGGTGTGGTGGTGGAGGTTGGCCCGGGGGTAAACAGTGTGGCCGTGGGTGATCATGTGATTCCGCTGTATACCCCTGAGTGCGGCAAGTGCAAGTTCTGTCTCTCCGGTAAAACCAATTTGTGTCAGGCGATTCGGGCCACCCAAGGGCAGGGGCTGATGCCGGATGGCTCCTCCCGCTTTAGTCAGAACGGCAAAATGATTCACCATTATATGGGAACCTCCACTTTTTCCGAGTATACGGTGTTGCCGGAAATCGCGGTGGCAAAAATCAACCAGGCCGCGCCGCTGGATAAGGTGTGTTTACTGGGTTGCGGTATCACCACCGGGATTGGTGCGGTGCTGAATACCGCCAAGGTTGAACCCGGTGCCACCGTGGCGGTGTTTGGATTGGGTGGGATCGGGCTCTCTGTCATCCAGGGCGCGGTGATGGCCAAGGCGGAACGTATCATTGCCGTTGACCTGAATGAAGACAAGTTTGAGATGGCCAGGATGTTGGGTGCCACCGATTTTGTGAATCCAAAAAAATATGATGCACCTATTCAGGAAGTGATTGTGGAATTGACTGACGGCGGTGTCGATTATTCCTTCGAGTGCATCGGCAATGTCAATGTGATGCGCTCGGCACTGGAGTGTTGCCACAAGGGCTGGGGTGAATCGGTGATCATCGGTGTGGCCGGTGCCGGACAGGAGATCTCCACCCGTCCATTTCAGCTGGTGACCGGGCGCGTATGGCGGGGCAGTGCGTTCGGGGGGGTAAAAGGCCGCACTCAGTTGCCGGATTATGTAGAGCGTTATATGAATGGCGAAATCAAGATTGATGAAATGGTGACGTACACCATGCCTCTGGACGAAATCAATCACGCGTTTGATCTGATGCACGACGGAAAGGCCATTCGCTCGGTTGTGATTTACTGACAGGAGTTGAAGATGGAATTGCTGGAAGAGGTGAAATGCTTTGACGGGCGCCAGCTCCGCCTCAAGCATCGTTCGGCATGCTGCCAATGTGACATGGTGTTCTCCCTGTTTTTGCCACCACAGGCGGAGCAGGGGCCGGTGCCGCTGATATGGTGGTTGTCCGGTCTGACCTGCAATGATCAGAATTTTGTGACCAAAGCCGGTGCCCAGCGGATGGCAAGTGCGTTGGGCCTGGCCATTGTCGCTCCGGACACCAGCCCCAGAGGGGATGGGGTAGCGGATGATCCGGAGGCTGCCTGGGATTTTGGCTTGGGGGCTGGTTTTTATGTGAATGCCACCGAGTCACCCTATGACCGGCATTATCACATGTATGATTACGTGCAGCAGGAACTGCCTGCCATCATCGCCGAGGCGTTCCCGCTGGATATGGCGCGCCAGAGTATCATGGGGCATTCCATGGGGGGCCATGGTGCGTTGACTCTGGCCTTGAATCACCCGCAACAGTACCAATCAGTGTCCGCGTTTGCCCCTATCTGCGCACCCACGCAGTGTGCCTGGGGCGAAAAGGCACTGGCGGGTTACCTGGGGCCTGACCGCAGCGCCTGGGCCAACCACGACGCGGTCGCGCTGTTGTTGGAGAAAGGCTTCGATAAACCGATCCTGGTGGATCAGGGGGCGGCTGATGGTTTTTTGGAGAATCAATTAAAACCCGAACTGCTGATGCAGGCCTGCCTGCAGGCGGGGGTGCCGTTAACCTTGAACCGCCGCGACGGGTATGATCACAGCTACTATTTTATTGCCAGCTTTATCGAGGATCACTTGCGCTATCACGGGCAGTTTCTGCAGTAGCGGTTGCAGGCCGGCAGCTATTGGATTTTGGTGCCGGCCTTTTTCACTTTTTTCGCAATGCTTTTGTCGTCTCCCCACAGGCAAACTACGAACACGTTGGCGTCGATATTCAGCGCCTCCTCCACTGACTTGGTGATGGCTTCGAAGCTGAGGTAAAGGCCTTTCGGTCGGAACGCCAGGATATAGACCGGGTCGGCGTCGTTGTAGGGCAGGGTTTTCTGCGCCAGCCAGGTAGACCCCACATTTTTATGCTCGGCAAGGGTTTGCAGCAACTGGCCCTGTAAGTCTGCATCGATGCGGGGGGCGGTAAAGTGATCGCTGTCCGCAATGTGGGACTGTGCTTCGGCAATGGCCTGATGTTTGTCCGCTGCGGTGCGTGCTTGTTGCCACCATTGTTCTGCTTCACGTTCTTTTTTCAGGTTCATCAAGAGGTCGTATCCCCAGCGTGCGGCATCGCCGATGGTGTTGGGGCTTTCAAATGCAATTCTCAGATAGCCCAGCGCCGATTCATCCTGCTTGCGCGCCAGAATCAGGCCCACATAGTAGCCGGCGCCAACACTGTGTGGATGACGCTGATGAAACGCAAGGAACAGGGGTAAAGCGGTTTCATCGTTCTCGAACTCAAAAGCCGCATGGGCCAATTCCCAGAGTTTGTCGTCGGTCAACGTCTGTGGATCCAGGTCTTTTGACTCGGCCAGTAGCTGTTTCGAGTGTTGGACGTATTCGTAGCGGTTCTTCCATTTCTCATTGTTGTTTTTCATCCACTGCTGATCGAAGTGTTGCAGCAACTTCTCATACCGGGAACCCAGCCAGGCTTCTGCGGCGTTGGTGGTGAAGGTGTCCGGCACCACCGCCTGATCGATCAGGCTGGTGACCCGATCTTTTAACGCCGGGTGGGTGTCGGCGTAGTGTGTTTCCACCTGCATTTCCTGCCGGATTAATGCCAGCACCTGCTCGCGGCTGATGGGGGATTGTTTGAGGAATGTCGCCAAACCTGCATAGGGCGCGGTCGGTGGTGTGGGGGCTGTGTCGGCCTGTTGAAAATAATGATCCCAGTATTCCTGCTCGATGTAGGGGGCTTTGGTGTATACGTTGATCAGCGCTTTCGCTGCCGTGGCCGGCGAGGTGAGTTCTGCGGCAACACGGTCTGCTTCGTACTCGTTGTTGCGGGCCAGTGCAAATGAGTAGGCGGAGAATTTAGGGGCATACCAGTCGAAGAAGCGTCGCATTAATCCGGCCCCGAACGAATTGCTTTGGTCAAAGGCTTCCATGACCCGAAACCAGGTAATGCGCACGCGGTAGATCCAGCCGGAAAAGCGGCTGTGATTGCCTGATAGGTGGCCGAACTCGTGGGCCAGTACCGACTTCATCTCCTGTGGCGAGAGGGCCAGCAGCAGTTGCAAACCCAGAAACAGCGTATTTTGCTGGCCACCGAAAAGCCCGAATCGCGGGTGCTGCACAACCGCCGCATTCAGCCGATCATCGAGTATAACCTGGTGAATGGTAAGTGCGTCCAGGGTATGGGTGAGGTGGTCTATTTCCTGGAACAGCTCTGGGTATTTATCCCGTTCCAGCAGGTAACCGCTGGGGGGATCGAATTTGACCCACAGGGCACGCAGAAAGGTCCAGATGGCGATTAGAATCAGAAAGATGAATTTTTTCTTCACCAGCAACAAAAACAGGCTGCTGCTGACCAGCGCGGTGACCACCGTGCCACCCACCAGCAAAACAAGTGTGATGAGCACGGCAAATATTACTCCATAACCCAGGGCGGCAAACAGGGCCAGCTTGATCTTGTAGCGATTGATATCTTGTTCAGCTTCCGCTTCGGATTGTTTTACCAGCTCAATAAATTGCTGCTCATTCAATTCGGCCATTGATGGGGGTCCAGTGGTTATTTGAGTAAGAGAACAGTGAATCTGCATTCGATCAATGTGGTGATCGCGGCTCTGCCCGGTGGGTCAGCCACCTTCTGGTCAGTAGCGAACTCAAGTACTCAGTAGCAAACTTAGGTTTGGTCAGTGTCGTATTTAAGTGTTGTATTGATTTAAAAAAATGCCGAACATCCGCTGGGATTGTTCGGCATTTTTGTGAGCTGAATCACACCAGTTTTTTCGCCAGAATCTGATTGACCATCTGTGGGTTGGCTTTGCCCTTGGAGGCTTTCATGGTTTGCCCGACAAAGTAGCCGATCAGCTTCTTGCGTTTGTTGTCATCCGCTGCCAGGAACTGTGCCACCTGATCCGGGCTGTCGGCGATCACCTGATCCACGATGGCCTCGATGGCGCCGGTGTCGGTTTCCTGCTTCAGACCCTTGGATTCGATAATGTCGTCGGCCGTGCCGCCATTGTTCCACAGTTCCTCAAAGATCTGCTTGGCGATTTTGCCGGAAATGGTGTTGTCGGCAATTCGTTTCAGCAATCCGCCCAGCTGTGCTGCGCTCACCGGGCTGGCGTCGATCTCCTGGTCATTCTTGTTGAGGGCACCCAGTAATTCCACGCTGACCCAGTTGGCACACAACTTGGGTTTGGCGCCGGAAACGGACACCACCGTTTCAAAGTAGTCCGCCAGTACCCGGTCGGCAGCCAGCACCCGGGCATCGTATTCGGACAATTCCAGCTCCGTCATAAAGCGTTCAATTTTCTGGCCTGGTAATTCCGGCAAATCGGCACGCACCCGATTCATCATCTGTTCGGTGACTTCCAGCGGCAGCAGATCCGGGTCGGGGAAATAGCGATAGTCATTGGCTTCTTCTTTGCTGCGCATGGCAAAGGTCTTGTCCTTCACCGGATCGTACAGTACGGTCGCCTGCTGGATCTTGCGGCCGGATTCCAGCTCATCCATCTGCCATTCAATCTCGGCGTTGATGGCTTTTTCCACGAAGCGGAATGAGTTGACGTTCTTGATCTCGCGGCGGGTACCGAATTCGGTTTCCCCTTTTTGACGCAGGGACACGTTGCAGTCGCAGCGCATGGAACCCTGGGACATATTGCCGTCGGAGATGTTCAGATACCGGATCAGGGAATGGATGGCTTTGGCATAGGCCACCGCTTCCTTGGCGGAGCGCATATCCGGCTCGGACACAATTTCCAGCAGGGGGGTGCCGGCCCGGTTCAGGTCGATGCCGGTCATGCCCTGAAAGTCTTCGTGCAGGGATTTGCCGGCGTCCTCTTCCAGATGGGCGCGGGTAACACCAATGCGTTTGGTGCTGCCGTCTTCCAGCGTGATATCCACGTGCCCTTTGCCGACGATGGGCAGTTCGAACTGGGATATCTGGTAGCCTTTGGGCAGATCCGGATAGAAATAATTTTTGCGGGCGAAAACAGACCGCGGCGTAATTTCCGCATCAATACCCAGGCCGAACTTGATGGCTTTGGTAACGGCATCGGCGTTCAGTACCGGCAGTACACCGGGCATGCCCAAATCGATGAGCGCGGCTTGGGTGTTGGGTTCAGCACCGAAGGTGGTGGCGGAACCGGAAAAAATTTTTGACTGGGTGGCAAGCTGCACATGCACTTCCAACCCGATGACCACTTCCCAGGACATGGCGGGCCTCCTTATGCAAATGCCGCTGGCAATTGCGCATGCCAGCCGGTTTCTTGTTGATAGCGGTGGGCCACGTTCAGCAAACGGGACTCGTCGAAGTAATTGCCAATGATCTGCAGACCCACGGGCAGGCCGTTGCTCATGCCGGCGGGAATGGAGATGCCGGGCAATCCGGCCATATTAACCGAAATGGTGTAGATGTCTGACAGATACATGGAGACCGGATCTGCGGCCTTCTCACCCAGCTTGAAACCGGCATTGGGTGCGGTGGGGCCCATGATTACATCCACGTTATTGAAGGCTTCATCAAAATCATTCTTGATCAGGCGGCGCACCTTCTGTGCCTTCAGGTAATAGGCATCATAATACCCGGCAGACAGCGCATAGGTGCCGATCATAATGCGGCGTTTGACTTCTTCCCCAAAGCCTTCGCCGCGGCTGCGTTTGTAGAGGTCTTCCAGGTCAGCTGGGTCTTTGCAGCGATAACCGAAACGCACTCCATCAAAGCGCGAAAGGTTGGAGGAAGCTTCGGCCGGGGCCACAACGTAGTACGCAGGAATGGACAGATGCGTGTTGGGCAGCTCAATGTCCACCAGGGTGGCACCGAGCTTTTCGTACTGGGCGATGGCTTCCTGCACTACTTTACCCACATCGGCATCCAGCCCCTGTTCGAAAAACTGTCTGGGCAGGCCGATGCGCAGACCATCCAAAGGCTGGGTCAGGCTCGCCGTGTAATCCGGCACTTCGATGTCGGTGCTGGTGGAATCCTTGGGGTCGAAACCGGCCATGGCATTCATCAGCAGGGCGGCATCTTCGGCGGTTTGCGTCATGGGGCCGCCCTGATCCAGTGAGGAGGCAAAGGCGATCATGCCCCAGCGGGATACCCGGCCGTAGGTGGGTTTCAAGCCGGTAATGCCACACAGGCTGGCGGGTTGACGGATGGAGCCGCCGGTGTCGGTGCCGGTGGCCGCCGGTGTCAGGCGGGCGGCTACCGCCGCGGCGGAGCCGCCGGAAGAACCCCCGGGAACATGCTCCGTCTGCCAGGGATTTTTCACCGGCCCGTAATAACTGGTTTCGTTGGAGGAGCCCATGGCGAACTCGTCCATGTTGGTTTTGCCCAGGGTGACCATGCCGGCATCGGCCATTTTCTCCACCACCGTGGCATTATAGGGCGCGATAAAATTGTCCAGCATTTTTGATGCACAGGAGGTTTTGATGCCCTGGGTGCAAAAGATGTCTTTATGGGCAATGGGCACGCCGGTCAGGGGGGCGGCATTACCTGCCGCGCGCCGCTGGTCGGCGGCTTTGGCCTGGGCCAGAGCCTGCTCTTCGGTAACCGTGATGAAACTGTTTACCGCAGGGTCGTGCTGCTTGATGCGATCCAGAAAATGCTGCGTCAGCTCCTGGCTGGACACGTCACCTGCCGCCAATGCATCGGACAGGGCTTTCAGGGTTTGGCTATGCATGAATTGGTTACCTGATCATTCAATTGGCTTTTATTCAATCACTTGGGGCACAAGATAGAGCCCGTCTTCAGTGGCTGGGGCAATGCTCTGGTACTGGTCGCGGTGGTTGCTCTCCGTCACCACGTCTTCCCGCAGGCGTTGTACCGCATCGGTGGGGTGCGCCATGGGTTCGATACCGTCGGTGGGAGCCGCCTGCAACTGCTCAATCATGCCCAGAATGGAGGAAAGCCGTTCTGTGGTGGCGTCGATCTCGCTGTCGGCTACCTGCAATCGGGCCAGGTGAGCGATTTTGACTACGTCTTCTTTGTCCAATGCCATGGGGGTCTCCGGCAGTGAATTCGGCAAAGGGCGTATGGTACCAGAATTTTGCGGTGGGTCGATCCCGGCGCGGGCTGGGGGGCTTGTGTGCGGCAATTGGCTAAGTCCATAAAAGATGTGGCAAAAGTTGGCTTGGTTCGCTTGCCGAACAGGCTACGCGCTGCTATTGTTCCCGCAATAGTGTAACTAATGTAACTACAAGAATTTCCAGAACCACTTAACCGCTCGATGGGTTGTCTATCCTTCTATGTTTAAACGTCTTCGTGGCATGTTCTCCACCGATCTGTCGATCGACCTGGGAACCGCCAATACCCTTATTTATGTAAAAGATCGCGGTATCGTCCTGGATGAACCGTCTGTTGTGGCGATTCGCCAGCAAAATGGCGCAAAAAGCGTTGCTGCGGTGGGGATGGACGCCAAACGCATGCTGGGGCGTACCCCCGGCAATATCACTGCGATTCGCCCCCTGAAAGACGGTGTCATTGCCGATTTTCATGTTACCGAAAAGATGCTGCAGCACTTTATTCACAAGGTTCACGAAAACAGCTTTATCACCCCAAGCCCCCGTGTGCTGGTGTGTGTTCCGTGTAAATCCACCCAGGTGGAGCGCAAAGCCATCAAGGAATCAGCCCTGGGTGCCGGCGCCCGCGAGGTGTATCTGATTGAAGAGGCCATGGCCGCGGCCATTGGTGCCGGTTTGCCGGTTGAAGAAGCCAGCGGCTCCATGGTGGTGGATATCGGTGGTGGCACCACTGAGATTGCGATTATTTCCCTCAACGGGGTGGTGTATTCAGATTCTGTGCGGGTCGGTGGCGATAAATTCGATGAGGCCATCGTCACCTATGTGCGGCGTAACTATGGCAGCCTGATCGGTGAAGCCACGGCGGAACGCATCAAACAGGAGATCGGTTGTGCTTTTCCCGGTAAAGAGTTGTTGGAAATTGATGTTCGGGGGCGCAATCTGGCCGAAGGTGTGCCCCGTTCCTTTACCCTGAACAGCAGTGAGATTCTAGAAGCCCTGCAGGAGCCGTTGTCGCAGATCGTATCGGCGGTGAAGAGCGCCCTGGAACAGTCACCACCGGAATTGGCCTCTGATATTGCCGAGCGTGGCCTGGTTCTCACCGGTGGCGGTGCGTTGCTGCGGGATCTGGAGTTACTGCTGGCGGAAGAAACCGGTTTACCGGTGATCGTGGCAGAAGATCCGCTCACCTGTGTTGCCCGCGGCGGCGGCAAAGCCATGGAAATGATGGACAAAAGCGGTTTCGACATGTTCTCCGTGGACTGATCGGTCCAGGTTATGGCATTGTGCACACAAGCCGGCCGGAATGTCTGGGCCGGCTTTTCTGTTTCTGCAGGGGATAGGTTCCGATATCGTGATGGATAACGTTTTCTATGGTGGGAGGGTTGCGCCATAAAGCCTATATTCGGCCAGAACACAGCAAATCGCTACCGCTTGGTGCTGTTTTCCGTAATTTCGTTTGCCCTGATTTTCCTGGACCATCGCTTTGATTTCATGGATCCGGTGCGCTTTACCCTGTCCGTTGTCACCGCTCCTGTTCAGTATGTAGCCAATATTCCTGCTCAGGTGGCGTCCTGGTCACACAGCAGCGTGCGATCCCGCAGCGAACTGGAAGAAGAAAACGCCCGCCTGCAGTCCGAGGTACTGGTGTTGAAGCGCCGGGTTCAGAAACTGGCATCCACAGTGGCCGAGAACACGCGCTTGAAGGAACTGATGAACGCTTCCGATCTGGTGGATGATGAGGTGTTGATCGGGGAGATCATTGGTGTCGACCCGGACCCCTATCGCCATGAGGCCATCGTCAACAAGGGAGCGGGGGATGCGGTCTTTGTGGGACAGGCGGTGTTGGATGCCGAGGGTCTGATGGGGCAAGTGATTGAAGTGGGGCCCTTTTCCAGCCGGGTATTGTTGATATCGGACATTTCCCACGGCATTCCCGTGCATGTGAATCGTAACGGCGTCCGTGCGATTGCGGTGGGTTCAGGCAAGCTGGATCAGTTGAAGCTGATCCACGTTCCGGATACGGCGGATATAGTGCGGGGGGATCTATTGGTGAGTTCGGGGTTGGGTGGCCGCTTCCCCAAAGGCTACCCGGTGGGCGTGGTCACCATGGTAGAGCACGATCCCGGGCAGCCGTTTGCCCTGGTGGACGCCAAGCCCATGGCCAACCTGGATCGATCACGCCATGTTTTACTGGTCTTCTCGGAGGAAAGCCGCAAGCTGATCCCGTTATTGTCCGGTGTTGAGGCAGCGCAGCAAGACCCGGCGCAGTCCGCACCCGCGGACCCGGACGCAGCAGAAACAGAAGGCAGTGATGAGACACCGGCCGCGAACCAGGAGGCTGCCGATGGAGAGTAGAGTGGCCGCGGACGGCCTGGGGGTGGTGATCTTCAGCTTATTGCTGGCCGGTGTGCTGGCGGTGGTGCCACTGCCGGAGTGGGCCAATGCTGTGCGTCCGGCCTGGGTGCCGCTGGTATTGATCTATTGGGTGATTGCCATGCCCCATCGCATTGGCGTGGTAACCGGATGGGTAGTGGGATTGTTTCTGGATGCCTTAACCGGGGCAGTACTGGGGCAGAACGCCTTGGCATTGAGCCTGGTGGCGTACATTGCTTATGTATTGCACATGCGCATACGGGTGTTTCCAATCTGGCAGCAGTGCCTGTCCATATTGGTTCTGGTGGGAACCTACGAACTGGTGAGTATTCTGGTGATGCGCGCTGTCCAAATTACACCTTGGACATTCTGGTATTGGGCGTCGGTGGCGGTCTCAGCCCTGGTCTGGCCCTTGGTAAGCCTGGTTATGGGGTATTTGCGAGGTAACCGTGTCGGTTGATTGGATTTATCTGGCGTCGGCTTCACCCCGTCGCCGTGAGCTGTTGCAACAAATCGGCGTACGTTTCACCGTGATGAGCGCGGCGGTGGATGAGACAGTGCAGCCGGGCGAAGCCGCCCTTGATTATGTGTGTCGCCTGGCCCAAAGCAAGGCTGATGCAGTATTTAGCCGGATACAAATAGAAGGGCAACCTCAGCGGCCGGTACTGGGGGCTGATACCAGCGTGGTGCTGGGGGACAACATACTGGGTAAACCCGCAGATGAGGCTGCGGCTGTGGCAATGCTGATGGAGTTGTCAGGCCAAACCCATCAGGTCATTACGGCAGTTGCTTTGGTCGATGAGCTGAATTCCCAACTGGTATACTCCAGTACTGAGGTTCGTTTCCGCAGCATTGTGGAAAGTGAAGCACGTGCCTATTGGAACACCGGAGAGCCCGCCGATAAGGCCGGTGGTTACGGTATCCAGGGGTTCGGCGCGGTGTTTGTTGAGAGCCTGCAGGGTAGTTACAGTGGTGTTGTGGGGCTACCCTTATATGAAACCGCCAATTTACTAAAGCACGCCCGGGTGCGCCTGTGGCAGATGCCAGAGACTGATTCCTGATGAGCGAAGAATTACTGGTCAACGTGACCCCTATGGAAACCCGAGTAGCGGTGGTGGAAAACGGGGTGGTACAGGAATTGTTTGTGGAGCGCACAGCCAAGCGTGGCCTGGTGGGCAGCATCTACAAAGGCAAGGTGGCCCGCGTGTTACCGGGCATGCAGGCAGCGTTCGTGGATATCGGTCTGGAGCGGGCGGCGTTTTTGCATGCCAAGGATATCTGGCAGGCCGATAAACCTGAGGACAATGGTGACAGCACACCGAGTATTTCGGACCTGGTGGCGGAGGGGCAACCCATCGTTGTGCAGATCACCAAGGATATGATCGGCACCAAAGGAGCCCGTTTGACCACGCACCTTTCGGTACCTTCCCGGTTTCTGGTGTACATGCCGTACACCGACCACATCGGTGTGTCCCAGCGCATCGAGGATGAGCAGGAGCGGGAACGCCTGCGCTGCCTTATGGACACCATCCTGGCGGAGCGTGATGACATTCCCAAGAAAGGGTTTATCCTGCGAACGGCGGCCGAAGGTGCGGAGGAAGGTGCCCTGCGGCGGGATGTGGATTTCCTGCGGCGCCTGTGGCGTTCCATCAGTGACAAGATTGCCCGCAGCAATCCGGTAACATTGATTCATCGCGATCTGGCATTGGCAATGCGCACCCTGCGTGATGAAGTGCGCCCCGGGGTGGAGAAAGTGCGGATCGATTCCCGGGAAACCTACGGCAATGTGATCCAGTTTGTGCGTGAGTACATCCCGGACGTGGAGTCGTTGGTAGAGCACTATCCCGGTGAGCGACCTATCTTTGATTTATACAGTGTGGAGCAGGAGATCCAGAAGGCCCTGGCTCGGCAAGTACCCCTGAAATCCGGTGGACACCTGATTGTTGACCAGACCGAAGCCATGTCCACAATCGACGTCAACACCGGGGCGTTTGTGGGCCACCGTAATCTGGAAGAAACCATATTCAAAACCAACCTGGAAGCCACCCAGGCCATCGCCCGCCAGCTGCGCCTGCGTAATCTGGGTGGCATCATCATCATTGATTTTATTGATATGGAAGATCCCGAGCATCGGCGTCAGGTGCTGCGGATGTTCGAAAAAGCCCTGGAACGTGATCACGCCAAAACCAAAATAACCCAGGTTTCCGAGCTGGGGTTGGTGGAGATGACGCGCAAGCGGACCCGGGAGAGCCTGGCGCGGGTGATGTGTGAAGACTGCCCCACCTGCAGTGGCCGCGGCATTGTCAAAACGCCGGAAACCGTGTGCTATGAGATTTTCCGCGAAATACTGCGTCAGTTCAGAGCTTACGAAGTGGAGTCTTTTCTTGTCATTGCCTCCCAGGCAGTGGTGGACCGATTGCTGGATGAAGAGTCTGCCAATGTGGCAGATCTGGAGATTTTTATAAAAAAGACCATTCGCTTTCAGGTGGAAACACTCTACTCCCAGGAGGAGTTTGATGTGGTGCTCATGTAGTCGGAGCACCCCATGAAGCGTGTGGCATCCGGTGTGGTGCGCGGACTGCTGAGCCTGTCGGTGGCGCTACTGGTATGCGCGGCAGTTTTTGTTGGGGTGGCCCGTGAGCTGGTCTATCAGGTGGATGACTTTCAGGCTGAGCTGGTTGGGTTTGTCAACGAGCGTACCGATTTCGCGCTGGAACTGGAATCCATCACCGGAAGCTGGAGCGGTCTGGCCCCTCGTTTCTCACTGCGTGGCGTTGCCCTGCGCCTGGCGCAATCTGAAACACCCCCCCTGCACATCGACAAGCTTGATCTTGAAATTCTGTTGCTGCGTTCATTGGTGAATCTGGAGCCACGCCTGCGTTTGCGCGTGGCTGGCGCCAATGGCCACGCCTGGTATCAGGATAATCACCTGGTGCTGTCCGGGTTCGATGGGTTAACTCAGAGTGATGCCAGTGAAGCGGACTCCACTGAACAGGGTGAGAGCGATCAAACCTTGCTGGACTTGATACTCGCGCAACCGCGTATTGAGTTCAGTGACAGTGCCATCAGGATCGAAGGCCTGTACCCGGAACCGGTGTTGCTGGGTGTCCACCGCTTCCGCACGGAAGCCGGCAAGCGCCGTCGTTACTTGTTGGGGGAGTTCACCGCCGACGGACCCAGTAAAATCCGCTTTGAATTGAAAGGCAAGGTGAGTGGCTCGGTGTTCCAGCAGGGCAGTCTCAGCGGCGGGTTGTACGCGCAAGTGGATAACGCCGATTGGTTGCCCTGGGTGCCTGCGGCTAAGCGTGGTATCGCCAGTGCATCACTGGCCAATTTAAATGGAGGGGGCCGCTTTTGGCTTAATTTCAGTAAAGGCGAGATCAAGGAAATCCTGTCCGATGTTCAGTTCAGCAATATCGAGTTAGAGACCAGCAACGAGATCAAACCACCGCATATTCTGAATCTGCAGGGTAAGGCCCGCTGGCTCGGGCAAACGGCCGATGACTGGCGTCTGGACCTGCAGGATATCCGCATGCAAACATCGCGATTTTTGTGGATGCCCAACTACATGAATCTGGAGTCCAAACCCGGGGAAAACGGCGTGACCCGTTACCGGGTCAGGGTGGACGATATGGATATCGAACCCTGGGTCAATTATTACCTGGGTATCCAGTCCCGTGATTCAGAGCTCCATAAAACCCTGAAAAAACTGCGGCCTGCCGGCCAGTTGCAGGATGTGGCGGTGGAGTTGATGGTGGCTGAGCAGCAGGTGAAAGACTATCGCTTCGCCCTGACCTTAAACGCCTTTCAGAACCGCCCCTGGAAAAAATTTCCTGGCCTGTACGATCTTGATATTCGCGCCTGGGGCAAGAAAGGGTTAACGCTGTTTGAGGTGCAGGAAAGCTATTTGGAGCTGAATTACCCACAATTGTTTCGTGACGTTATTACCATTAATCACGCTGACGCCAGTTTGGTTTTGCGTGATTTGGATGATGAGTGGCAACTGCAATCGGGCCCTATGCACGTGAACTCCCGGCACGCGCAATCGGCGACACAGATGTCGCTGTCAATACCGAAGGACAAAGCACAGCCGCCGTTTCTGCAGTTACAGGCGACTTTGCGTAATGCCGACGGCAAGCACAAGTCACTGTATTTGCCTGCCGGCGTCATACCTGACGCTCTTCTGAAATGGTTGGATGACGCCATCATTGATGGCCATCTGGTGCGCGGTGATATTCTCGTGCATGGGCCCGTGCGCAAAGAGCGCGACGAACCTCTGGGCGTGTTGCTTGGCTTTACCGCCGAGCAGGGTGTCCTGCAGTTTCTGCCGGACTGGAAAGAGCCGGTGCGTGATGCCGTGGCGGATGTCGTGGTCGACCGGGGCGTGGTCGATGCGCATATCATCGCCGGGCACTATTATGGTCAGGCGGTTGAACACGCCAGTGTGATGTTGCCCAAGTACCAGGCCGGCGAACCTCATGTGCTAAGTGTGAAAGCCGCTACCCATGGTGCCGCGGATCAGGGGTTGGCAATACTGACATCATCACCATTGCGGCAGAAGATCGGGGATTTTATCGATGATGTTTCGTTGCAGGGCGATATGGCGGTGGATTTCGCTTTGGATATCCCACTGCAGTCCGAGTTTGCCGCGCAGGCACGGTCTACTACCCAGGTTGCGATGCAAAACGGCGTGGTGGGTTTGCCGGCACAGGATATTGAAATAACCGATGTGGCAGCATTGGTTCAATATGACCTGAAAAAAGGACTGAGTGCGGACAAAATCAAGGGTCGGTTCCTTGGCGGGGATGTCAGTGGTGCCATTACCACCGGATCGGGCATTCAGCTTGCGTTCAGCGGAAACAGCACTGTGCAAGCCATCAATGAATGGCGGCCGTTATTCGTGTTTGATGTGATGTCCGGGCCATTACAGTACAAGACCACAGTCGATATTCCCCTGAACAAGGATGACGGGACACCACTGCTGTCCATCACCAGCCAACTGAAGGATACGGTGATCAACCTGCCACCTCCGTTTGGAAAAAGTGCCGGAGAAGGCCGGCAGGTTACGCTGGTCATGCAGCTTGGACAAAAGCCATTGCCATTGTCGGTCCGCTACGCTGACCTGGGGAATCTGTCACTGGTGCTGGGTGAGGAAGGAATTGTGCGGGGGGCATTGCATTTGGGGGCGGGCAACGCAATATTGCCGGCTCAGGACATTCTCAAGGTGTCCGGTGAACTGTCGCATTTTAATGACCGGGAATGGCTGGCGTTACTCCCTACACCCTCCACCACCGCAACAACGGATCAAGCCATCGTTGGTGATCAGCATAACGATAGCAAATGGTATTCCCGGCTGGATGATTCTGAACTGCGGGTCGGCGAGCTGACGTTGATGGGGTATGCATTGGGCCAGACCGATCTGCGTCTGGCGCGGGGTCAACAGCAATGGCTGCTGTGGCTGAATAACGCGACGGCTTCCGGCAGGCTGGAATTGCCAGACTATATACTTGGGCCTGTGACAGCCTATCACCGACAGACGCAGCCACTGGTGGTTGATCTCAAGCGCTTACAGGTGGCACCTGCCACAGCATCGGCAGAAACATCGGCAGAAACATCGGTGGAGCCCTACTCCGTCTGGCAGCCTGCGGATGTTTCCCCGTTGCTGATTCCGCCGCTGGATGTTCGGATTGATGATTTTTCGGTGGGGGAGGCGCAGCTGGGTCAGTGGCGTTTTATGGCCCGTCCGGTGCAAAGTGGTTTGCAGATCTCTGAGCTGTTGGCCAAGGTGGACGGCGTGACCTTGTCGGGCAGTGCAATGTGGTCTGAAGACCAAAATAAAGAGCGTAAAACCCGCTTTGAGGGCAAGCTGGTTGCGGGAAACGCCGCGGATGCCATTGCGGCAATGGGCGGCACACCCACCATCAGCAGTAAAAGCGCCAATGCCAAGGGAAACGTGACCTGGCCTGGCGCACCGTTCGAATTTGCCGTGCCCCGCTTAACCGGAGATCTGTCACTGAAGCTCAAAGACGGGGTGTTTTACAACGTTAGCTCCAACGCCGCAGGCAAGCTGTGGGGGGCATTGAACTTTGAAACCCTGATGCGGCGCCTGCAGTTGGATTTCGATGATCTGAGCGAATCGGAAATGGTGTACGATGAGTTGAGTGGTAATATCAATCCGGATAAAGGCATACTGAATCTCAAACAGATCAAACTGAACTCCCCCGCCATTAAAATGTACGCGGAGGGTAAGGTGGATATTGAGCATGATGCCTTGGACCTGGGTTTGGATGTGACGCTGCCGGTCACCCGCAATCTGGTGCTGCCGGCGGCCGTGATTGGCGGAGTGCCGGCGGCGGCCACCGCCTATGTGGTGGAAAAAATGTTTGGCGAGCAGTTTGATAAGCTGACCACCATCAAGTACCAGATCAAGGGTACATTTGAGCAGCCTCAAGTGGCAGTAAAGGATTCTTTCAGCATTATTCCCAAGCAGGTGGGTGAAGCGGTAATGCGCAATGATAAGGATGCTGCCCGGCAACCGAATCCGCAGCCAACACCAAATTCAATGCCGGAAGCCCAACAGGAGTCACCCCCATGAGTCTGATTCGAGTCGCTGCTCTGCAGATGGTGAGCAACTATGATGTGGACGCAAACCTTCGTGTTGCTGAGGCCCTTTTGCAGCAGGCATCCGAACAAGGCGCATTACTGGCGGTACTGCCGGAAAATTTTGCGGTACTGGACAGTGACAACCTGATGCGTTGGGGAGAAGAAGAACGAGCATCCGGCGTGTTCAGTGGGTTTTTATCGGCACAGGCGCAGCGTCTTGGTATGGAGATTGTCGGTGGTACCATTCCGCTGCGGCAACGCCGGGACGGCAGCCCGGTGTCTGAAAACCGGGTCAGGGCCGCTTCTTTGCATTTTGCTGCGGACGGCCGCGTGCTGGCTCGCTATGACAAGATTCACCTGTTCGATGTGTCGGTAGAGGATCAGCAGGGGCAATACCTGGAGTCCCGGATAATTGAGCCGGGCACCCAGTGGCAGACCAGTGTTTCTGCAGCGGGCACACTGGGCTTGTCGGTCTGTTACGACTTACGTTTTCCCGAGCTTTACCAGCGTCTGAGCGGAGCGGGTGCCACGCTGTTCAGTGTGCCTTCGGCATTCACTTATCGTACCGGAGAAGCCCATTGGGAGCCGCTGCTGCGGGCGCGGGCCATTGAAAATCAGGCTTTTGTTATCGCGCCCAACCAGGGTGGCCAGCACTCTGAAAAACGCAGCACCTGGGGGCACAGTATGATCGTGGACCCCTGGGGCAGCGTATTGTCGTGCCGGGAGAGCGGGCCCGGCCTCGTGCTGGCGGACCTTGATCTGGATTGGCAACAGGAAATCAGGCAAGCCATGCCCATCCAACAACACAAACGATTTGATAAAGCGGAGCTGATATGAGTTCAGAACAGCTATTGCAGCAGGCCCAATCGACACTTTGGCTCCCGGGGGCGTTGGATGAGCCGGGCTTGGTTCGCGTTATGGACAGCATGTTGGCCAAAGGCGCGGATTTTGCTGATCTGTATTTCGAGAAAACCCTGTCTGAATCCTGGAGCCTGGAAGACGGCATCGTCAAAGATGGCAGTTTCAACGTAGGTGGTGGTGTCGGTGTGCGGGCATTGTGTGGGGAAAAAACCGGGTTTTCCTATTCCGATCAGGCTGATCTGGCCTCGATTCAGCGCGCCGCCAGTGCAGCGGCTACGGTAGCCAATGGCAAGGGAGGCCGCTGCCAGGCGGTCAACAGGCAGCACCCTGCAGCGCTATACAATGCGCTGAATCCGCTGGATACCATGGGGCCGGACGACAAGATTGCTTTATTGCAAAGTGCCGATCAGTTAGCCCGCCGTCTGGATCCGGGTGTGGTGGATGTCAGTGTCAGCCTGGCGGGATCCTGGAAGACGGTGTTGGTGTTGGCCAGCGATGGCACCTTGGCTGCGGATGTACGGCCTTTGGTTCGTTTCAGCGTCAGCGTTGTGTTGCAAAAAAATGGCCGCAAAGAACGAGGGAATAGTGGAGGAGGTGGCCGTGTTGGCTACGAGCAGTTTGATGCCGGCACGGTGGCAAGATACGTGGAAGACGCAGTGAAAATGGCGCAGGTGAACCTGGATGCCATTGACGCACCTGCCGGCACCATGCCGGTGGTACTGGGTTCCGGCTGGCCCGGTGTGCTGTTGCATGAGGCGGTTGGCCATGGGCTGGAAGGTGATTTCAACCGCAAAGGTACTTCCAATTATTCCGGGCGCATTGGCAGCAGTGTGGCATCTCCCCTTTGTACCATTGTTGATGACGGCACCCTGTTGAACCGGCGGGGCTCCCTTAGCATTGATGATGAAGGGACACCGACCCAACACACAACGTTGGTGGAGAAAGGCATTCTGAAAGGTTATATGCAGGACAAGCATAATGCCCGCCTGATGGGGCAGGCATTGACCGGAAACGGGCGCCGTGAATCCTATTCCCACCTGCCCATGCCACGAATGACGAATACCTATTTACTGCCGGGGGAAGACGAGCCCGACGACATTATCCGTTCGGTGAAGAAAGGCTTGTACGCCGTCAACTTTGGTGGAGGGCAGGTGGATATCACATCCGGCAAGTTCGTGTTCGCTGCCAGTGAAGCCTATCTGATCGAGGATGGTAAAATTACCGCCCCGGTGAAAGGGGCAACCCTGATCGGCAATGGCCCGCAAGCGATGTCCAAGGTGTCCATGCTGGGCAATGATCTGGCCCTTGATAACGGTGTGGGCACCTGTGGGAAAGAAGGGCAGTCAGTACCGGTTGGTGTAGGGCAGCCCACCCTGAAGGTGGATGAGCTGGTGGTGGGCGGCACCCGTTAAACATCAATGGCCACTGGTTTCCCGCAAAAAACGGAATAACTTGCGGGCGTGAGCCGAGGCCGGTTTGTCCTGCGCCTGTTGATTGGCTTGCTGTTCTTGCCTGGCGTTGCGTACCAGTTGTCGCAGTTTTTGCGTGTCTACATTGGGGAAACGCTCAATCACGGCGCCAACGTCTTTATTGTCGCCATTAATCAGTTGATCTCGTAACGTTTCCAATTCGTGGAAAGCGCGGGTATTCAGCGTATGGGCGTTCTCGATGGCATTCAGTCTGGATTCGATGCCATCGGTGTCCATGTCGCGCAATACTTTGCCGATGTATTGCTTGTGGCGACGCAGGCCTTCGCGGCTCTTGATGCGCTTGCCTTCTGCAATGGCCAGACTCAGCCGTTCTTCCAGTTTAAACGCTGCCAGTTGTGCATCGCTCAGCGCCAGTAGTTTTTCACCAATTTTCTTCAGGCGCTCTGCTTCACGCTTTACGGATGATTTGCTGGGGGGGAGTTCTTTTTCGTCAAAAGGATCTATATCGTCGAATTTGGCCATAGGGGGTCATAGCAGGTGTTGTTGCGGTTATACTGATGATTGCCCCCATAATACCATAGCGAAGCTCAACTACCGAGGATGTTGATGGATATCGAACGAGAACTGCAGACGTTGGAAGACCGAATCCGCCTGGCATTAAAGCTGGCGCAGCAGCACCAGGCAACAGCAGAAGTGGGCGCGGTGCAGGATCAGGGGCTCTCGGTCAGCGTGCGCAATGGTGATGTGGATAAAGTGGAATTCACCCGTAATCACGGCTTTGGCATCACGGTTTATAAGGGCCAGCGTAAGGGCAGCGCGTCCACCTCCGATTTGTCGGATGCCGCCATTGAGCGTGCGGTGTTGGCCGCCCTGAATATTGCCAAATACACTGCACCGGATGACTGTGCTGGATTGGCGGAGGTGGATTTGATGGCCACGTCGGTTCCGGATCTGGATCTCTATCATCACTGGCCACTGACACCGGAGCGAGCGATTGCGCTGGCGCAGGAATGTGAAGCCAGTGGATTGTCCGTTGCCTCAATCAAAAACAGCGATGGCGCCCATGTTGGCAGCTCTGACTCAGTGCGTGCCTATGGCAACAGTCACGGCCTGGTGGTGGCCTACCCCCAAAGCCGGCACGGCATCAGCTGTGCGTTGATCGCGGCCCAGGGCGACACCATGGAACGCGGCGGCTGGTCTTATTCCCATCGGGTTCCCGGGCAATTGCAGGCCGGTGAAGCGGTGGGCCGCAAGGCAGCGGAGCGGGCAGCCCGCAAGCTGGGTAGCCGCCCGGTTCCCACCGGGGATTTTCCGGTTCTGTACGCGCCGGAAATTGCCGGTGGGTTGTTGGGGCATTTTATTGGCGCCATATCCGGGGGCAACCTCTACCGGCATTCCTCGTTTCTTGAGAATAGCCTGGGGCAGAGGTTGTTTCCGCAGTGGATGAACATTTATGAGCAACCTCATTTACCGCAGGGGCCGGCCAGCGCACCGGTGGATGGGGATGGCCTGCCCACCTGCAACAAGCATTTTGTGGAGCAGGGTACATTGAAAAGCTATGTGCTGGGTACCTATTCGGCCAGGCGCCTGGGGCTGGTCAGTTCGGCCAATGCCGGCGGTGTTCGCAATCTGCGTTGTAGCTCCACCCACACTCAGCATGAACTACTGAAAATGATGGGCACAGGCCTGTTGGTGACCGATGTTATGGGGCAGGGGGTTAACATCGTGACCGGACATTACTCCCGTGGCGCCGCCGGTTTTTGGGTGGAGCAGGGGCAGATTCAATTCCCGGTGTCGGAAATCACTGTGGCGGCCAATCTGCAAGATATGTTTTTAAATGTGCGCGGTGTCGGCGATGACATCGATGCCCGTGGCAACGTGCAGGTGGGCTCTATTCTGATTGACTCCATGACCGTGGCCGGGAAATCAACAGGCAGTTGAGGCATACAAAAATGAGACATAGAAAAAGCCCCTCACTGAGAGGGGCTCTGTAGTTTATTGCCAGCTTAGTACGTGGCGATCTAGTCGGTGGTGATTTAGAAAGTAGCGATCTAGAAAGTAGCGATCACCTTAACCGAATCATCCACGGCTGCGGCATCGATGTATCCGATAATATCCGGGTTGCGGGAAACCAATTCTTTCACCTCGGCATCCGTTTCTACCACCTGCGGCGGTACCCCTTTACCGGTGAAGATTAACCGCGACCAATAGGATTTCATTTGGGATTCATCCTTGCCTGTGGTGGCTTCAAGGAACTGTATCCGCTCTGATGACCCTTCCTTGCGGTCAAGGGCCACTGCGTTTTTTCCATTTGGAAACTTCTTGGTTTTTCCCAGGTAGAGTTTCGAAATGTCGTCAGAGGTGATGTTGGAATCGTTGGCTGGGTTGACGATGACTGCCACTTCAGCCAATGCGATTCTTGCGTTCAGTAACGTTGTTAGCAATATCAACGCCGCCATTAGCGGGGTGAGGCTACTTAGTTTCATGGTGTTCTCCTCCCGTTAGAATACGATATTGGTCGCAATGGCGATGGATTGTGGTTTGGTGTCAGTTGTCCGGTTATCCAACTGGTTGTACTCAATCTTAATGGCCGCAGATGGGTGGAAGTTGTAGCGCACACCGAAGCCCATCCCCTCAGCATCTTGTTCACCGGCGAATATATCTGGCAAGGCTGCTAAAATGCCCGCTCTGGCACCATCCAGCGCAGGTACACCCGTTATCGGTGCTGCATTGGCAAACTTATCTATCTCTTCGGTCTTTGCGTTGAAGTTGTATTTTTCGTATGTGCCAAAGAGGGTGAACTGGTTCATTCTGTAGCCCGCAGACGCATACCAGGAATCTCTATCCTCCAGCGAGGAGTCGTCGATTCTGACTTGCGTGTATTCAGTTACTGCGAAAAGATTGCCTTTGTCTGCAACAAAACCGATTCCAGTGAATTCTGCTTTGTCCTGATCAAATACCACTTTATCAGCGAGTGAGTCCAGAGTGCCTTCTTGATAACCAGGAACGGCAAGTGCCAATCCCGCATCGTAATCTATTATTCCTTGACTCAGGGTCGTGAGATCATCGACGGGTATTTCAACCCGAGAAGTAAAGTAGGCAACGCGTGCGGTAAACCAGTCATAGCTCATACTCCATGCTGCACCCACTTGATTTAAGATTTTGAGGGTAACGTCTGTGCCATTTAGATCGGTGTTGGTATCCAGTCTTCCTGCCATCACAGTGATGCGGGATGTCCAGTCCCCGATGTCTTTCAGATGCTCCAGCGTTAAACCGTCCTGATTTTCAAAACCCAGCCCATAAACAGCTTGGGGGGGGCGAATCCAGTGGTATGCGTAACCAATGTCAAGGAAATCGGAATATATAAAATAGGGCACCCTTGATCGCCCTGCTTTCAAAGATAATTCGTCATTTATCTCGTAGGTTAAGTAGGCCCAGGTTACAGTTGCGTCGAATTCCTCGCTTCCCCGGCCCACAATTTGGGCTGTTACAGATAACCCTTCTTGCAGGTCTCCGCGGAACTGAATGCCGTAATTTGATTCGGGGGAAAAGCTCAGGTCTTCGTCATAACCATACAAGCTACCATCGTCAGTATCACTGATCATTTGACCGGCAACGATATTGGCAAAGCCGTCAATCCTGATATCGGTTGCCAGGGCCGGGGTTGCTATCAGCCCGATGGCAGATGCCAGCAGACTGACCTGAATGGTGCAATTTTTCATCCGTTGCTCTCCTTATTTACGTGCAAATGTGCAAACACCTTTATAAGTAGTAGCTGATTTGTGAAATATTGCACAAAAAAAAAGCTTGCGCCCTAAAGTGGTGCAAGCTTTTTTTGTTGGCTTGGGTGTTTATTATTTGGCGAAATTTTCGTTCGCAAAATCCCAGTTGACCAGATTCCAGAAGCCTTCCAGGTATTTTGGACGGGCGTTGCGGTAATCGATGTAGTAGGCGTGTTCCCACAGATCAACCGTAATCAATGGGGTGACACCATCGTCGGTGATGGGGGTGCCGGCGTTGCTGGTATTGACGATGTCCAGTGAACCATCGGCTTTTTTGACCAGCCAGGTCCAGCTGGAGCCGAAGTTGTTGACGGCAGAGTCATTGAATTTGGCTTTGAAGTCCGCGAACGAACCAAAAGCAGCGTTGATGGCATCGGCCACGGCACCGGTGGGTTCACCACCGCCATTGGGGCTCAGGCTGTGCCAGTAAAAAGTGTGGTTCCAGATTTGAGCCGCATTGTTGAAGACACCGCCGGAGGAAGTCTTGATGATCTCTTCCAGGCTCTTTCCTTCGTACTCGGTGCCGGGAACCAGGCCGTTGAGTTTATCAACGTAAGTCTGGTGGTGCTTGCCGTAATGGTATTCCAGGGTTTCTTCAGAAATGTGCGGTGCCAATGCAGTTTTGGCGTAAGGCAATTCAGGCAAAGTGAAGGCCATGTGTATGTCCCCTCGTTGGTTAATGGTGGTCTCATCTCTAGGTTTAGAGGCCACACTGTATCAGATTACGTCGGAATTTGTCAGAGGTCCGCGCGGGCTTGTGAGTTGTTTTTTCTATCGAATCAATAGCTTCTATCAATGATGTTGAGCCATGGTTCTGGGCCTGCCGGGTTCAGGCGTAATAGAGCGTGGCCAAGCCCAAAAACGAACAGAAACCAACCACATCGGTGACCGTGGTCAGTATAACGCCGCCGGACAGCGCGGGGTCGATGCCTGCTTTGTCCAGTAACATCGGCAGGGAAGCGCCCGCCAGAGCGGCGACCAAGAGGTTGATGATCATGGCGGCCGCCAGCACGCCGCCCAGCAACAAATCGTTGAACCAAGTGGCGGCGATGGCGCCGACCACTGCCGACCAGAGGATGCCATTGAGAAAACCCACGGAGATTTCCTTGGTTAACAGCCAGCGGGCGTTGGCGGTGCCCACGTGACCCAAAGCCATGCCCCGAATCACCAGGGTCAGGGTCTGGTTGCCGGCAATGCCTCCCATGCTGGCGACGATGGGCATCAATACCGCCAGGGCCACCACTTTTTCCAGAGTGCCTTCAAACAGGCCGATCATATAGGAGGCAAGAAAGGCGGTCAGCAGGTTGATGCCCAACCAGACGGCCCGGCGGCGGGTGGTTTTCCAGACCGGTGCAAAGGTGTCTTCATCCTCATCCATCCCCGCCATGCTCATTAGGGAGTGATCGGCCCCTTCCAGAATCACGTCCACCACATCATCGATGGTGATGCGGCCCAGCAGCACACCGTTATCATCCACCACCGGGGCGGTGACCAAATCCTCGCGCTCGAACATTTGCGCCACATCACGGGCTGACGTGGTGGCGGGGATGGCCTTGGCGGAATTCATGGCCTCGCGCACGCTCATGCCCGGGTCCTTGATCAGCAATTTTGTCAGGGGCAGAATGCCCACAAACTGCCCCGTGCGGTTCACCACATGCAGGTTGTCGGTGGTGTCGGGCAGAGATTCGTGCCGCCGCAGGTACCGCAGTACCACGTCCAGGGAAATATCCGGGCGGATGGTGATGATGTCCGTATCCATCAGGCCGCCGGCAGTGTCTTCCGGGTAGGCCAGAATGGTTTCGATGCGGTAACGGTTCTGATCGTCCAGCGAATCCAGCACCTGGCGCATCACCGCGTGGGGCAGTTCCTGTAACAAGTCAGCGAAGTCGTCGGCGTCAAAGCCTTCCACCAGACTCAGGATGTCTTCCGTATTACGGTGGCGCAGAAAATAGGCGGCCAGTTCTTCATTGACGTACTGCAGAACTTCGCCTTCATCTTCCTTGTCGATCAGCTGCCAAAGCAGGTTGCGGGCGCGCAGGGGGGAGGATTCGATAAGCTTGGCGATCTCCGCCGGTGACATGCCCCGCAGCATTCGGCGGATTTCATCAAAGGCACCGCTGTCCAGTGCGTGTAGAAAAGTATGCAGCTGATCTTGCGTTTCATGGCTGGTTTGGGATTTTGCCACAGATCACCTCTCAGCTTGACTTGGACAGGGGGATGAATGCCACCGCGATAGCGGTGCAGCATTCTAACGAGATGCGCTGAAGATGGCCAGTTGCTATCTATTCGGCTTCGTCAAAGCGGTTATTGATCAATGTTTCGATATTGTGCCAGGCCTCTTCGGCATCGGCTCCGTTCACCGTTACCTGCAATTCAGTGCCCTGACTGGCCGCCAGCATCAAAATGGACATGATGCTTTTGGCATCGGCCTGCTGGCCGTTTCGATTCAGCAGAATCTGGCTTTCATAGCGGGATGCGGTTCCCACCAGTTTGGAGGCAGCACGTGCGTGCAATCCCAGCTTATTGATTATGGTTATGGATTTTTCCAGTTTCATAGTGACTCACACCAATACTGCAGGTTTGATTAAACCAGCTTATAAGTCTCGATGTCTAGCCTGGACATTGCTAAAGCGGGATTTGAAATACTCACTGAGTTGTTCGGTAATGTACACCGAACGATGCTGGCCACCGGTGCAACCAATGGACACGGTCATATAGCTGCGGTTATTGGCGGCAAAGCGGGGTAACCATTTTTCCAGATAAGCGGTCAGATCGTCCACCATCTCCTGTACGGGAGGATGGCCCCGCAGGAAGTTCTGGACACCTTCGTCCAATCCGGTTTGACTGCGCAACTGGGTTATCCAGTGCGGGTTGGGGAGACAGCGCACATCAAACACCAGGTCGGCATCACTGGGTATTCCATTCTTAAAGCCAAAGGACTGGAACAATATCGCCATGCCTTCCTGCGAGTGGGTTACCCGGATTTTGATTTGGTCGCGCAGTTCGTGCAGGGTGAGATTGCTGGTATCGATGATCAGGCTGGCGCTGGCAGCCACCGGATTCAGCATTTCCCGTTCCCGGTCGATGGCTTCTTTCAGGGTGTTGGTGTCGTTGCTGATAGGGTGTTTGCGGCGGGTTTCGCTGAAGCGTTTGACCAGTGTTTCATCGCCTGCGTCCAGATAGATAACCTGGCTTTCGACACCATCTGCGGTCAATTCCCGCAGGACGTTGGGTAGCTTCTCAAGTTGGGTCACGCTGTTGCGCGCATCGATGCCGATGGCGACTTCTTCAATTTTGGGCGAAGACCGTGTTGCCAGTTCACTCATCAGATCCCGCAGCAGGGTAACGGGAAGGTTGTCAACGCAGTAGTAGCCGATGTCTTCCAGGACGTGTAATGCAGTGGTTTTTCCTGATCCGGAGCGACCGCTGATTACCACTAATTTCATACCGGTGTCACCAGTGCGTCATAAATACTGTCGGTGGAGTGGGCCGCACGCAATGTTTTGCGACGGTTGTCATCATTGAACAGGGTGGCGATTTTGGAAAGGATGTTCAGGTGCTCCTCGTGAGCATCCTGCGGCACCAGTAAAACAAACAGCATGTCCACCGGCTCATGGTCGATGGAATCGAAGTCCACGCCGCTCTCCAATTTGATAAACGCGCCAATGGCGTTACTGCAGTGATTGGCCCGGCAGTGGGGGATAGCAATGCCTTTACCCAAACCGGTACTGCCCAGCTTTTCCCGCGAGATAAGGTTGTCAAAAAGTTCATTGGGGTCAAGCTCCGGGCACTGCTGGGCGATCAGCCCAGCAGCGGTTTCCAGAACTTTCTTTTTGCTGCCGCCGGGAACGTCTTCAAAGACCCGTTGCGGACTGATGATTTCAGCAAGTTCCATACGTTATCAATAACCTTCAGTTACCAGCTTTTCATTTTTTCCTTGTGCTTCAGCACCTGTCGGTCCAGCTTGTCGGTCATCATATCAATGGCGGCGTACATGTCTTCGGATTCGGCGTTGGCAAATAAATCAGCGCCTTTTACGTGGATTTTGGCTTCTGCTTTCTGGCGGTTTTTCTCTACACTGAGAATCGCCTGGATGCTGGTGATGTCGTCGGTATGGCGTTCCAGTTTCTGCATCTTATCGGCAACGTAGTCCTTCATGGAGTCGGTAACTTCTACGTGATGTCCGCTGATATTGATTTGCATAGGCCACTCCTTAATCGTGGTTTAGATGTTACTGCGACCAAAGCCTGATGTTGGCAGTGGTCTGGTGTTTACGCTTATATAACTGTGACCAACAGTTAAACCAATCGTTTCCTTTCGTTGGACGGCGGGATCATCATGGCTTCGCGATATTTCGCAATGGTGCGCCGGGCAACCTTGATATCCTGTTCTTCCAGTATGTTGGCAATTTTACTGTCGCTCAATGGTTTTTTGGGATTTTCTGCCGCGATCAGCTTTTTGATGATGGCGCGAATGGCGGTGGAGGAGCATTCGCCGCCGGAACCGGTGCTGACATGACTGGAGAAGAAGTACTTGAGCTCAAATATACCCCTTGGGGTGTGCATGAACTTCTGCGTGGTGACCCGGGAAATGGTGGATTCATGCATGCCGACCGCTTCTGCAATATCGTGCAGTACCAGTGGTTTCATGGCTTCCTCCCCCTGTTCGAGAAACCCTATTTGATATTCCACTATTTTGGTGGCTACTTTAAGCAGGGTTTCGTTGCGGCTTTGTAAGCTTTTGATAAACCAACGGGCTTCCTGCAGATTGTTTTTCAGGAAGGTGTTGTCGCTGCTGTTGTCCGCACGCTGGATCATGGATGCGTAGCTGCTGTTGACCCTGAGGCGCGGGGTGGCTTCCGGGTTCAACTCCACTTTCCAGCGGCCTTTGTCCTTACTCACAATGACATCCGGGATGACATACTGGGTATCATCGGTTTCGACGCTGCTGCCCGGATAAGGGTTCAGGGTCTGGATCAACGCAATGGCGCTTTTCAGTCGGGCCTCGGACAGTTTGCCCTTGCGCATGATGGTGGCGAAATCGCGGGCACCCAGCGCATCCAGAAACATCTCCACCACCATGATGGCATCATCCCGGTGGGGTTCATCCCGGGGCAGTTGTTTGAGCTGAATCAGCAGGCATTCCCGCAGGTCACGGGCGGCCACTCCGGGGGGGTCGAACTGCTGAACCCGGTGCAATACAGCCAGCACCTCTTCCAGGGATACGGGTAGGCCATCATCATCGTCATCCGGCTGTAACTGGATGTCCATGGCCTGCAGTTCTTCCTGCTGTAATCTGACCAGGTCGGCCACCACGTCCTGTTGCGCCAGCACACCATCGCGGATTTCCTCCACGGACTGGGTGAGATAGCCCTTGGGGTTGATGCCTTCAATGATGGCCATGGCAATCATC
This sequence comes from Gammaproteobacteria bacterium UBA7310, assembly GCA_002471665.1. GTDB lineage: Bacteria > Pseudomonadota > Gammaproteobacteria > Pseudomonadales > Ketobacteraceae > Ketobacter. The sequence goes on along the minus strand of DKQK01000071.1, from coordinate 215,057 downwards.
CGGTCCATGTCTGACATGGGGGTCAGATTCAGTTGCCACATAAGGTTGTCGTAAATGGATTCGGGCGCCGTGTTGCGGCTGTCGTAGTCAAAATCGTCATCGTCAAAGCTGCCGCCACTGGACGAGGGGCCTGCGGCACCATCGAACATGGTATCCCAGTCACTGTCCACGGGCAGTTCGTTGGGCATCTCCTTGCCTTCCAGATCCACCGACGAGTCATCGGCGTTGTTGTTGCTGGATTGGGTGTCCTGGGTATCTTGGGATTTTGAAAAATCGAGATTCTGGTCGTTGTCGGTTTTGCTGGTGCTGTCACTCTGTCCGTTACCGGAATCGTTGCTGTCGTTGTCCGGTGAAGACTCATCCACATCCAGGAGGGGGTTGGATTCCAGCGCTTCCTGGATTTCGGTTTGAAGATCCAAAGTGGAGAGCTGCAATAGGCGAATTGCCTGCTGCAGCTGCGGCGTCATGGTGAGGTGTTGACCAATTTTGAGCTGTAAGGTTGGTTTCATTGATACCTAATTCAACTTCTGCAACGACCGGAGACATCTGTACAGCATCGGATTGCTGTATTCCAGGCAGTCAAATAGTGACCTAATTTCAACAGTTTATTGGTGCCGAAATAGAACCGCTTGGGTTTAATTGTAAGAGCAGTGACGCTGCAAAGCAATTTACATGCCTGAAATTGCTTAGAACTTTTACATATGGAACTGGTTACCCAGATAAACATCGCGGACTTTCTGGTTTTGCAGGATAAGTGAGGGCTCACCTTCAGCAATGATGTGCCCTTCGCTGACGATAAAAGCCTTCTCGCAAATGTCCAGAGTGTCCCGCACATTGTGGTCCGTGATGAGTACGCCCAGCCCACGATCACGCAGGTGGCTGATGATTTGCTTGATGTCTGCCACGGAAATGGGGTCGACCCCGGCGAAGGGTTCATCCAGCAGAATGAAGGCCGGGTCAGTGGCCAGAGCGCGGGCAATCTCGACGCGGCGGCGCTCACCACCGGACAGGGCCATGCCCAGTGAATCGGCGATGTGTCCGATGTGAAACTCAGCCAGCAGCTCTTCCAGTTTGCTTTGCCGCTGTTTGCGGGTCAGGTCCTTGCGGGTCTCAAGTATCGCCATGATGTTTTCCCGGACTTTCAAGCGGCGAAAAATGGAGGCTTCCTGGGGCAGGTAGCCGATGCCTTTGGCGGCCCGTCCGTGCATGGGCAGATGGGTGATTTCAGTATCGTCGATAACGATGCGCCCCTTGTCCTGGGGCACGATGCCAATGATCATGTAGAAACAGGTGGTTTTACCGGCCCCATTGGGGCCGAGCAACCCCACGATTTGTCCGCTTTCAATGGTAATGGAAACGTCTTCCACCACGGCACGGCCTTTGTAACTTTTAGCGAGATTGGAGGCGGTAAGACGGCTCATTGTGACGGCGCTGCCTCCGTCTCGTCGGGGCTGGGCGCATTCGGGGCAGGATCTGTCGCGGCGGGCAATATCATCTCCACCCGGCCTTTGATACTGCCGGGCTTGACCTCTCCGGTTTGTCCCACCGCCTGCAGGCGCTGGCTCTGGATTTCATAAACGATTTCTTCACCGCGGAAGATGTTCTCGCCCTGCACAATAGATGCTTTGATTTTCAGCAGCAGTTTCTGATCCCTTACCAGGTAATCGATCTTTTTGGCTTTGGCGATGACCTCTGCCTGGTTGGGCTCCGGAACCTGAGAAAACAGCGCCGGCTCGCCCACTGCCATGACCACGTCCACTTTACCCAACTCCGTTTTGATCTTGAGTGATTCCGCTGCAATGCGCAGGGTGCCCTGGGTCAGTACAACGTTGCCTGTATAGGTGGCAGTGCCGTCTTTTTCGTCGATCAGGGCAGTGTCCGCCACAATTTTCAAGGGTTGCAGCCGATCACTGTCCAGCGCCCGGGCAGCGCTGGATGCGAAGGCGAACGTTATTATGCAGAGTAACGCTTTAAGACTTAGCAGGTTCATAAATGCTGGTGACGTTTTGCCGTAGAGTGATTCGATTCTCGTTCAGATCGGCGTTCAAGCCGACCGCTTCAATGTAGACCCCGGTTTGCCGAATGATGACCTTGTCGTCCGTGGAGGCATAGGATCGCCTTGGGTAAAGTTCCAGGGTTTCGGTTTCCAGCACAGCGGCTTCCCTTACCCCTTGCTGCACAACGGTGACGTTGCCCGATAAATGCAGCTTATTGGCTTCGTTATCTGAGGTGGCGCTGGCGGCACTGGTTTGCCATGACGCTTCCTGTTCCCCAAAAAAAGTGATGATGGGTTTGACCATAATATTTCGATTGCTGGCGATGTACTGCAGCATGGATTCGGCATGCAACACAAATTCCCGCTTACCCAGTTCATCAAAGCTTTGCTGCTCCAGTGAAATGGCCACCATATCCGGTTGTTCGTATTCATTGTTGACTTTGGTGTCGGGTTGAAACCACTGATCCCATTTGGTGTACGCAAAAGCCCCCAGCGCAAGTAGTGCCAGCAGGAAACTGGTGAGGATCAGCTGCGATTGTTGCTTCATGACTGTAAATAGGGCTCCAGAACCCCCTGCAGTGTGCCTTGGGTCTGCATCAACCAATCACAGAATTCCCTGACGGCGCCGTCTCCACCCTTGGCCGCGGTGATAATGTCAGCGTATTGCTTGATAACGGGCATGGCGTCGGCCACGGTGACACCCAGGCCGGCGGCCCGGATGGCGCCCAGATCCGGCAGGTCGTCGCCCATGTAAGCCACTTGTTCCGCGCTGAGGTTCTCCTGCGCCATTAATTCCTGCAAGGCCGCTTTTTTATCTTCCCGGCCCTGGATCAGTTTGTCGATTTTTAGATCCCGGGCACGGCGGTTTACCAGTTCTGAGGTGCGTCCGGTGATGATGGCCACTTCCACCCCGGAATCCCGCAGCAGTTTCAGACCCAGGCCATCCTTGACGTTGAATGCCTTGATTTCATCACCCAGACTGGTGAAGTAGAGTCTGCCGTCGGTCATGATACCGTCGATATCAAAGGCCACCAGTTTGATTGCCCGTGCTTTGCTGTGCAGTGCTTCAGTCATCTTCAATTACATCACCCCGGCGCGCAGCAGGTCGTGCATGTTGAGCGCGCCGACTGGTTTTTTATGGTCGTCCACCACCATCAATGCCGTGATCTTGCTTTTTTCCATAATGTTCAGGGCTTCCACCGCCAGAATGTGGGGATGAATGGTTTTCGGATTTTTCGACATCACATCTTCAATCATCGTGGTTTGGATATCCATCCCCTGGTCCAGCATGCGACGCAGGTCCCCATCGGTAAAGATACCCACCAGTTCGCCATCCTGATTGAGAATGCCGGTCATACCGAGGCCTTTGCTGCTCATTTCCAGCAGGGCTCGACTGATGGTGATGCCCTGTGTGATCAGCGGAATCTTGTCGCCCACATGCATGATGTTTTCCACCAGCAGCAGCAAGCGCCGGCCCAGGCTGCCGCCGGGGTGGGAGAGTGCAAAGTCGTCGGCGGTGAAGCCGCGGGCTTCCAACAGTGCTACCGCCAAAGCATCTCCCATCACCAGGGTGGCGGTGGTGCTGGCGGTGGGAGCCAGGCCCAGCGGGCAGGCCTCTTCCGCGACGCTGATGTCCAGGTGCACATCGGCCTGAGTAGCCAGGGGGGAATGGGTGTCGCCTGCCATGCTGATCAGAGGTGCCCCTTTGCGCTTGATCAGGGGGACGATATTGACGATTTCCTCGGTTTTCCCCGAGTTGGAAATAGCGATGACCACGTCATCGCCGGTGATCATGCCCAGGTCGCCGTGGCTGGCTTCACCGGGATGAACAAAGAAGGAGGGGGTGCCGGTGCTGGCCAGGGTGGCGGCGATCTTATTGCCGATGTGCCCTGATTTACCCATACCGGTGACAATGACCCGCCCTTTGCACTGCAGCACCAGTTCGCAGGCTTTTTTGAAGTTGCCGTCAATGCGCGCCTTCAGTGCCTGGGTGGCATTGGCTTCAATTTCGATAACCCGCTGGCCGGATTGGATAAAGTCGAAAGTCGTCTGGTTTGCGTTCATTGTCCTGCCAAGTTTCCAGTAATCAGATGTCGGCCCCGGTGGGGCGGGGTTGCCAGTATGGCCACAGTGTAAACCAAATGTTCCTCAGGCAGTAACGGTCTGCTGATAGAGGTAACCCAGGTAGGCCGCATACCCTGACAACAGAATCGCCCCTTCCACCTTGGACAGCTGCCGTTGTTTTCTCGGCCAGAAAATAAACAGAGCCAACAATAAGGTGATGGCGGACATGGCGCCATAATCACGCATAAAGTTCTGTTTGCTGACTTCAATGGGGTAGATTACGGCACCTGCCGACAGCACCGCCAGCAGATTAAGGATGTTGGAGCCGATGATATTGCCCAGGGCGATGTCATGGTGTTTGCGCAGAGCACTGGCCACTGACGCCGCCAGCTCCGGCAAGCTGGTGCCGATGGCGACGATGGTCAGGCCGATAATGACCTCACTGATCTGCAGGGCGGTGGCCACCTCGATGGCGCCCCATACCAGCAGGCGGGAGGATCCAACCAGAACGGTGGTGCCCAGAATGAACCAGAATATGGATTCCTTCATACCCAGATCGGGGATGTCCGCTTCGCTTTCCGGCGTGATCAGCTCATCAGTGTGTTCTTTCTTGTAGCGGAACATCAGATACATCAGCAGAACCAGCATGGCCATCATGGCCCAGCCGTCCTGTTGCGACAGCAGGTAATCACTGCACAGAAACCCCACGGCGGCAGTGACGGCCAGCAGAGCGGGTAAATCCTGTTTCAGCAGCCCGGGGGTGACCGGCAGGGCGGCAATCAAGGCCGTTACGCCCAGTACCAGGCCGATATTGGCAATGTTGGAGCCAACGGCGTTACCCAGCGCCAGTTCGGGGGATTCGGCCAGTGCGGCCATGATGGAGACCACAATTTCCGGTGCCGAAGTGCCCAGGGCCACAATAGTGAGCCCGATCATGGCCTTCGACATGCCCAGCCCTTCCGCCAGGCCTACGGCACCGTCGACGAATTTGTCGGAACTCCAGACCAGTAAAACCAGGCCGGCAACGATGGCAAGAAAGGCAAGCAGCATGACTGATATTCCTCGGCTTGAGACGGCATGCAATGTAATGAGAAAGCGGACACCATGCAAGGGTGAACAGTCGTTTTTCCTTTTATTGACATAGTGATATAGTTCTCCACCTTAAATGGCCAGCATCAGTGGCAACAATCCGTTATCGGGCCCTTATTCTGAAGGGAAGGAACTCAAACAGGTCTGCATGGCTTCAATGACAACAACTCAGCACCCATCCGGCGCGGCTAATTACGTCGAGATCAGCGATTTGACGTTCATGCGTGGTGATCGCGTCATTTATAAAGACGTCAATATTGCCATTCCCAAAGGCAAAGTCACCGCTATTATGGGGCCCAGCGGAACCGGTAAGACCACTCTGCTGCGCTTGATTGGTGGGCAGTTGAAGCCGGACCAGGGCCGGATCGTGGTGGATGGTCACAATGTACCCGACCTGGGGCGGACAGAATTGTTCGAGGTGCGCAGCAAAATGGGCATGCTGTTTCAGAGTGGTGCCTTGTTCACGGATCTGTCCGTGTATGAAAACGTTGCCTTCCCGCTGCGGGTGCACACGGATCTGCCGGAAGACATGATCCGTGATATTGTGTTGATGAAGCTGCAGGCAGTTGGGCTGCGGGGTGCCAGCCACCTGATGCCCAGCGAGTTGTCTGGCGGTATGGCGCGGCGGGCAGCGCTGGCCAGGGCCATTGCCCTGGACCCGGAACTGGTGATGTACGATGAGCCGTTTGCGGGTCAAGACCCCATGGCGATGGGGGTGGTGGTGCAACTGATCCGGTTGCTCAACGATGCGCTGGGCCACACCAGTATCGTGGTCTCCCATGATGTGCAGGAAACCGCCAGTATTGCTGACTATATCTACGTGATTTCCGGCGGTGAGGTTATCGGGCAGGGCACGGCCGATGAGGTGCTGAACTCCGAGTTACCCCGGGTGAGGCAGTTCATGCAGGGCCTGCCGGATGGTCCGGTTCCCTTCCATTTTCCCGCTCCCAGTCTTGAAGACGATTTTCTCAGAGGCCGTTCGTTGTGATCGATCGTATAGCCGCGCTCGGCCGTTCCGGGCTGGAATTGCTGGAAGCGCTGGGGCGCTCCGGCATGGTGTTGTTCCATGCTTTGTGGGCATGGCCTAATCTGCGCACTACCTTTCCCCTGTTGGTGAAACAGATCTACGCGGTGGGCGTCCTGTCCATGGTGATCATTGTGGTGTCGGGCCTGTTTATCGGCATGGTGCTGGCCCTGCAGGGCTACAATATTCTGAACCGATACGGCAGCGAGCAGGCGCTGGGCCAGATGGTGGCGTTAACCCTGCTGCGGGAGCTGGGCCCGGTGGTGACCGCGTTGTTGTTTGCCGGCCGGGCCGGGTCGGCCCTGACGGCGGAGATCGGCCTGATGAAGACGACGGAACAACTGGCCAGTATGGAAATGATTGGTGTGGATCCGTTGCGGCGTATTGTTTCACCCCGGTTCTGGGCCGGCGCCATTTGTATGCCGACGCTGGCATTGATCTTTTCCAGCGTGGGTGTGTTGGGGGCCTATGCCGTGGGTGTGTTGTGGCTGGGAGTGGATGGCGGTTCATTCTGGTCCAACATGCAGAATAGTGTGGAGTGGGGCGATGATGTGCTCAATGGGGTCATCAAAAGTGTGGTATTTGGTGTTGTGGTGACCTGGATCGCGGTTTTTCAGGGCTATGACACCGTTCCTACTTCGGAAGGCATCAGTCGAGCCACCACCCGAACTGTTGTGTACGCGTCCCTGGCGGTGTTGGGACTGGACTTTATCTTAACCGCAGTCATGTTTGGAGAACTGTAAAATGCGTGTTCGTACCTTGGAGTTGGCGGTTGGCGGATTCATGCTGATTGGTCTGTTGGCGATCATTTTCCTGGCGCTCAGAGTGAGCGGGCTGTCCATGAATGCCTCGGAGGAAACCTACCGGGTGGTGGCCAAATTCGAAAACATTGGTGGTTTGACCGTGCGGGCCAAGGTCACCATGGCCGGTGTCACCATTGGTCGGGTGTCCAATATCTACCTGGATCAAGAGGATTTCGTCGGTGTGGTGGAGATGGATATCTATCAACAGTTCGATAACCTGTCCAGTGATACCAGCGCGGCCATCCTCACCGCCGGGGTGTTGGGGGAAAAATACATTGGCCTGATCCAGGGGGCCGAGCTGGACAATCTGGTGGATGGCAGTGAGATCTACAACACCCAATCGGCGCTGGTGCTGGAAGACCTGATTGCCAAGTTCCTGGTGGGCAGGGTGTCTGATGAGCCGTAACGGTAACGGTAACGGGTTGTCCCGGCTGGGTGTGAGCCTGGTTCGGGTCAGTGACTCACAGTTGGCCATCAGTGGTGATATGTTGTTTGCCTCTGCCACCCGACTGCGGGCAGAGGGCGAAAAGCTGCTGCCCGGTATGGCAGAGCGGGTGACGGTGGACCTGTCGCAGGTTGGCCGTGTTGGCAGTGTGGGTATTTCGGTGCTGATGTGCTGGCTGAGAATGGCCCAGGTGCTGGGTAAAACGCTGGTCTTTGTCAATGCGCCAGACGATATGCTTGATGTAAGCCGGGTCAGTAGCCTGGATTCGGTGATTCCCTTTTCTTCCTGATTTTGGCGTCGAATTTGTTTACAATGGCGCCTTTCGAACCTAACTATCCCCGGTAGTGTTAAATGATCACAGTTGAAGACATAAAGCAGCGCATAACAAGCGGCATCGAAGGCGCCGACGTTATGGTGCGCCTGGACGGCAACAAATGCCTGGTGGCGGTGGCCTCGGCGGCCTTTGAAGGCCAACGTTCCGTGAAAAAGCAACAAATGGTTTACGCCTGCCTGAACGAACTTATTGCCAGCGGCGATCTGCACGCCGTCAGCATGCTTACTTACACCCCTTCCGAGTGGGAATCCCAGAAAAAACTGGGTATTCCCGGATTCTGATCTGCGCGAGGCCTCAACATGGATAAATTGGTAATCACCGGAGGCGGCAGTCTCAACGGTGAAGTGCGCATTTCAGGTTCCAAAAACTCGGCATTGCCGGTATTGGCCGCCACGCTGCTGTGTGACGAAACCATGAAGGTATGCAATCTGCCTCACCTGCAGGATATCACCACCATGATCGAGCTGTTGGGGCAGATGGGGGTTGAGCTGATCATCGACGACAAGCTCAATGTGGAGGTGGAAGCCAACACCATCAAGCAGTTGGACGCACCTTACGCATTGGTGAAAACCATGCGGGCCTCGATCCTGGTGCTGGGGCCCATGCTGGCCCATTTCGGCGAGGCCCATGTCTCCCTGCCGGGGGGCTGTGCTATCGGCAGCCGGCCGGTGGATCTGCATATCCATGGCCTCGAGCTCATGGGGGCCGACATTACGGTGGAAGGCGGTTACATCCATGCCTTCAGCAAAGGCCGCCTGAAAGGAGCGCGGATTGTGCTGGAAACGGTGACCGTGACGGGAACGGAAAACCTGATGATGGCGGCCGCCCTGGCCGATGGTCAGACGGTGCTGGAGAACGCCGCCCGGGAACCGGAGGTGGTGGATCTGGCCAACTGCCTGCTGGCCATGGGGGCCGATATCAAAGGTGCTGGAACCGATACCATTATCATCAACGGTGTTGAGCGCTTGCATTCCTGTGAATACACGGTGATTCCGGACCGCATCGAAACCGGCACCTATCTGGTGGCCGGCGCCATCAGTCGCGGCAAAGTGAAGGTCAAACAGACCCGGGCGGATATTCTGGACGCGGTTCTGGTGAAACTCGAGGAAGCCGGCGCCCACATCTCCACCGGTGATGACTGGATTGAGCTGGATATGAAAGGCAATCGGCCCAAAGCCATTAATCTGCGCACGGCACCTTATCCTGCCTTTCCAACCGACATGCAGGCCCAGTTCACCGCGCTGAATGCGGTGGCCGAAGGCACAGGCACCATCATCGAAACCGTGTTTGAAAACCGCTTTATGCACGTCTCGGAACTGAACCGGATGGGGGCCGAGATCAGCCTGGAAGGCAACACTGCGATCATTAAAGGTGTGGAGCGTCTTACCGGTGCACCGGTGATGGCCACCGATTTAAGGGCCTCAGCCGGTTTGGTGCTGGCGGGGCTGGTGGCGGAAGGGGATACGTTGGTGGATCGCATTTACCACATCGATCGCGGCTATGAATGTATTGAAGAGAAACTGCAATTGCTGGGTGCCACCATTCAGCGCATACCCTCATAAGGTAAGTATCGAAACAAAGAGCTGGTCATGACTGCAAGATTACGCATTGCCCTGTCCAAGGGCCGGATACTGGACGAAACCCTGCCGCTGCTGAAGTCGGCAGGCATTGAGCTGCTGGAGGAACCCTCCAAAAGCCGCAAGCTGATTTTTCCCACCAGTAACCCCAACGTGGATATCGTGATCATCCGTGCCACCGACGTGCCCACCTTTGTTGAACATGGTGCGGCGGATGTGGGGGTGGCCGGCAAGGATGTGTTGATGGAGCATGGGGCTCGCGGTGTGTATGAACCGCTGGATCTGAATATTTCCCGCTGCAAGCTGATGGTGGCGGCGAAAAAGGCTGCGCCGGAAGCCGACGGTCGGCTGCGGGTGGCCACCAAGTTCGTCAATATCACCAAGCAGTATTACGCCGAAAAGGGCGAGCAGGTGGAAATCATCAAACTCTATGGCTCCATGGAACTGGCGCCGTTGGTTGGTCTGGCGGACAAAATCGTCGACATCGTTGATACCGGCAATACCCTGCGCGCCAATGGCCTGGAGCCTACGGAGCTGATTGCCACCATCAGCTCCCGTCTGATTGTGAACAAAGCCTCCATGAAAATGAAACACGGCGTGTTGCAGCGGCTGATTGATCAGTTGGCTCTGGCCGTGGACAATAATCGTTAGTTCTCATCTGCCCCGAGGATAATCCCATGACTCTGGAAATCACCCGACTGGATGCCGATCAAGCCGATTTTGAGCAGCGCCTTGATAACCTGCTGGCCTGGGAAAGCGTGTCCGATCATGGGGTGCAGACGGCGGTTCATGAGATCGTCGAGAGTGTGCGCCAGCGCGGTGACGCGGCAGTGGTGGAATACACCAACCGCTTTGACCGGTTGAGTATTGCTTCCCTGGATGAGCTGGTGGTGCCGGACAGCCGTCTGCAGGAGGCATTGGATACCATTCCCGCAGAGCAGCGGGTGGCGTTACAGGTGGCGGCGGACCGGGTGCGGGCCTATCACCAGCATCAGAAGCAGGAATCCTGGAGTTATACCGAGGAAGACGGCACCTTGCTGGGACAGCAAGTGACCCCCCTTGACCGGGCGGGGCTGTATGTGCCCGGAGGCAAGGCCACCTACCCCTCTTCAGTACTGATGAATGCCATTCCGGCCAAGGTGGCCGGGGTACCGGAAGTGATTATGGTGGTTCCCACCCCGGATGGAGAGGTCAATGAGATGGTGTTCGCGGCGGCAAAAATAGCCGGGGTGGACAAGGTCATTACCATCGGTGGCGCCCAGGCAGTGGCCGCACTGGCCTACGGTACGGAAACCGTACCCCGGGTGGACAAGATCGTTGGCCCCGGGAATATATACGTGGCAACGGCCAAGCGCATGGTGTTCGGTCAGGTGGGCATTGATATGATTGCCGGGCCATCAGAAATCCTGGTGGTATGCGATGGCAAGACCGATCCCGATTGGGTGGCCATGGACCTGTTCTCACAGGCGGAGCATGATCAGGATGCCCAGTCCATTCTGGTGTCCCCGGATGCGGCCTTTATCGACCAGGTCGCCCGCTCACTGACAGCATTGTTGCCCACCCTGGAGCGGGAGAGCATTGCCCGGGTTTCGTTGCAAAATCGTGGCGCGTTGATCAAGGTACGGGATCTGGATCAGGCGCTGACCTTGATTAACCGTATCGCCCCTGAACACCTTGAGTTATCCATTGACGATCCCCAGGCCATGGCCCGGCGGGTGCGTCATGCGGGTGCCATTTTTATGGGGCGCTACACGGCGGAAGCGCTGGGCGATTATTGCGCCGGCCCCAATCATGTGTTGCCCACCTCAGGCACTGCGCGCTATTCCTCACCTTTGGGAGTCTACGACTTCCAAAAGCGCAGTTCTCTGATCATGTGCACAGCGGAGAAGGCATCGGAGCTGGGCAAGGTGGCTTCCGTGTTATCCCGTGGCGAAAGTCTTACCGCCCACGCCCGCTCTGCGGAATATCGAATTAAGGACTAATCAGGCAGTGACTTATGAGTGATGTGAAGCAACGGGTGCAGCAGTGGGTACGTCCTGAGATACAGGCGCTGGCTGCTTACCATGTGCCGCCGGCCTCCGGCATGGTGAAGCTGGATGCGATGGAAAACCCCTATCATTGGCCGCAGTCGATGGTGGAAGAGTGGCTGAATTTGTTGCGTGAAGTTCAGGTAAACCGCTATCCGGATCCGGTCTCGGCAGAGCTGAAAGAAGATCTCAAGCTGTTGATGGGGGTGGATCCTCAGTATCAGGTCATGCTGGGCAACGGCTCTGACGAGCTTATTCAGATTATGGCCATGACCTTGGCGCAACCGGGCCGCACCGTGCTGGCACCGGAGCCGGGCTTTGTCATGTACCGTATGATCGCCACCTTCTGCGGCATGCAATACCGTGGCGTGCCGTTGGCGGATGATTTTGAACTGGATCTGGACGCCATGCTGCAGGCCATTGAAGAAACACAGGCTGCCCTGGTGTTTCTGGCCCAGCCTAACAATCCCACCGGCAATCTGTTCGACCTGGAAGCCGTGAAAAAAGTGTGTGCGGCAACGCCGGGCCTGGTGGTGCTGGATGAAGCCTATATGGCCTTCACTGATCGTCACCATCTGGCGCTGATGGATGAGTTCGATAACGTTGTAGTGATGCGTACCCTGTCCAAAATGGGGCTGGCGGGCCTGCGTCTGGGAATGCTGTTTGGTGCGCCGGAATGGTTAGGTGAATTTGAGAAGGTGCGGCTTCCCTACAACATCAATGTGCTGACAGAAGTGTCGGCCAAATTTGCACTCACCCATTTCGATGTGATGAAAGCGCAAACCGATGAGTTGCGGGAAAATCGTGCTGAATTGTTTGCCGCCCTGCAGACGCTGCCCCTGGCCCGTGTTTGGCCCAGTGAAGCCAATTTTATTCTGGCCCGGACCCAGGCCGGCGAGGCCCGGGGCGTGTTTGAAAAACTGAAAGAAGCCGGTGTGCTGATCAAGTGCCTGGATGGGGCGCACCCACAGTTGCAGGATTGCCTGCGCTTTACCGTGGGCACCGCCGATGAGAACCGCCTCTTGCTCCAAGGATTGCACAGCGCATTGGCGGATTAGGTTACGCCGGTTTGGCTTCCAGTTTGGCCTTGATGAACAAGTCATGGGGAACGTAGATCAGCTCCGCTACCTTGCGAATCGTATTGTCTTCGTAGCGGTCCAGTTCCCCGTCTGCCCAGGCCACTTTCCACATGTCCAGAATCAGCTCGTATTTTTTCTCCGGGCTAAAATGATCGTTGATCTGGCGGGTTAACCCGTAGTAATCGTGTGCATCCTGGTGCTGGGATTTGGCTGCTGCCAACAGATCATCGCAGTCGGTTTCTGACACATCCAACGAACCCAGAATCGCCTTGCGAATGGCGTCTTCCTCAGTGCGTTGCCAGGCATCGTCCGCGGCCATCACTTCCACCAACAAGGCGGCAGCGGCCAGGTCCGGACTGATGGGAGCCTGGTTATCGGTTTCAGGCTGGTTGAACAAATCCAGAATGCGTTTGAGCATGTTCACCTCTTCAACGTAGCATGGGGCGTGGCAAAGCACGTTCAGCTGTGTGGTGTTGGGCGTGCGCTGACCACCACCAGAATGTCCAGGGGTTGATTCTGCCGGTTGACACGGATAGTGACTTTGGCACCGGGCTTCATATTGGAAATCATTTCCATGGCGGCCCTGGGATCCTCAATCATATTGCCATTCATATGGGTAATGATATCCCCGGGCCGGATGCCTGCCTGGTGGGCAGGGCCGTTTTTCGCTATGGCGACCACTAATAGACCCTGAATATCAGGTAAGTTCAGAGCATTGGCCAACGCGGGGTTCAGCACCTGGGGCTCGATTCCCACCCAACCGCGAATCACCTGTCCGTATTGGACCAGTTGTTTTACCACTTTGGTGGCGGTGCCGATGGGAATGGCAAAGCCGATTCCATGAGAGCCCCCGGAATTGGAGTAGATGGCGGTGTTGATGCCGATCAGGTCGCCATAGGCATTGATCAGGGCGCCACCTGAGTTGCCCGGGTTAATGGCGGCGTCGGTCTGGATGAAATCCACAAAGGAGCTGAGATCCGACTGGTGTCGCCCCAACGCGCTGACGATGCCTTTGGTCACCGTCTGCCCCACACCGAATGGATTGCCGATGGCCAGGACAACATCCCCAATGCGGATGTTGTCGGTGTTGGCCAGGGTAATGGAGGGCAGATCCGGTATGTCGATGTAGATCAGGGCCAGGTCGGTTTCAGGGTCGGTGCCCACCACCAGGGCCTCCACTTCACGGCCGTCCGCCAGGCCTACCTTAATCTGGTCTGCTTCAGCGATGACGTGATTGTTGGTTAAAATATAGCCAGAGGGGCTGATGATTACACCGGACCCCAGGCTTTGCTGCATTCTTTGCCGGCGGGGGGCCTGGTTGAGCCCGAAAAAGCGGCGAAAGATGGGGTCTTCATACAGAGGGTGAACCCGTTCGGTCACCAGTTTGCTGGTGGCAATGTTCACCACGGCGGGCTGTGCCTTGCTCACTGCGTCCGCGTAGGAAATCGGATCACTGACACTGTACGTGCTTTGTTGTGCCGGCTCGGTGAACTGTTTTTCGATCAGAACCACTTCGTGCTGGACCGGTTCAGAGGTGCGTTCGATGATGAATATGTAGCCAAGGGCGATGATCAAGCCGTAAAGCACCGGGCCAATCAGAGGACGAAGAGCTGATTTCATAGGATGACTGGAAAATCCACGACAGTTTTTGAAATAATCACGCACAAGCGGAGCAAGTTACCATGTAACCTTGCTCTCCACCACCCCGGGGTGATGTCCTCCCCTTTATCGGAGTTGAACATGATTGAACGCCAGGCCTTGCTGCAATACCTGAACTCACTGTTGGAGCCGGAATACTTTAAGGACTACGCCCCCAACGGGCTGCAGGTGCAGGGCAAGGTGCAGATAAAGACATTGGTGACCGGGGTGACGGCCACCCAGGCCTTGATTGAGCGTGCGGTGGAGCTCGATGCGGATGCCCTGTTTGTGCATCATGGCTATTTCTGGCGCGGTGAGGATCCGTCCATCGTGGGCATGAAGTACAACCGTATTAAGTGCCTTCTGGAGCATCAGATCAACCTCTTTGCTTACCATCTGCCACTGGATGCCCACACTGAATTGGGTAACAACGCCCAGTTGGCGCAGCGGCTGGGCTTGTTGGTGGAAGGTGGGCTGGACCCGCTGGAGAAGCGCCCCATCGGCAATTGGGGGTGCCTGCGGCAGCCCCGCAGTGCCGAGGCGTTTGCCGCCACCATTGAGTCGGCCCTGGGTCGCCCCCCATTGCTGGTGAAAGGGGGGGATCACCCGGTGTTGCGGGTGGCCTGGTGCACCGGCGGGGCGCAGGGGTATATCGAGAAAGCGGTGGCCATGGGGGTGGACGCGTTTATCAGCGGCGAGATATCCGAGCCCACCACGCACATAGCACGGGAATGCGGCATCCATTACTATGCCGCCGGCCATCATGCCACCGAGCGCTATGGTGCCCAGGCGGTGGGTGAGCATCTGGCAGCGAAATTCAAGCTAAATCATGAGTTTGTGGATATCGATAACCCCGCCTGAATTTTGTTGTCAGAACCGGTATAATGCGCGCCGTTCTAACCTTTCAACGTTCAATCACAGATGAGTATCAAGATGTCCAACCTAGTGAAGCCTCATGGAAGCGATCAGCTTAAGCCCCTGTTGCTGGAGGGGGATGCCCTCGCAGCGGCCAAGTCCAGTGCCGAAAGTCTGCCACAGGTGCAGCTCAGTTCCCGCGAAACCGGCGATTTGATCATGCTGGGTATAGGTGGTTTCACTCCTCTGGACGGCTTCATGGGTAAAGCGGACTGGCAGTCTGTCTGCGATAGAATGACGTTGGATAACGGCCTTTTTTGGCCCATACCGATTACCAAGTCCGTAGACCAGGCAACCGCGGACGGCATTGAAGTGGGCAGTGAAATCGCCCTGGTGGATGCTGAAAGTGGTGAGCTGATGGGCTCCATGACCGTGGCTGAGAAGTACCGCATCGACAAGGAGCACGAGTGCCGGACTGTGTTCGGTACCACCGATCTGGAGCACCCCGGTGTCAAAATGGTGATGGAGCAGGGCGAAGTGAACCTGGCCGGCCCGGTTAAGGTATTCTCCCAGGGTGAGTTCCCAGAAAAATACCAGGGAATCTACATGACCCCGGCGGAAACCCGGGCCCTGTTTGAGGCCAAAGGCTGGAACACAGTTGCCGCCTTCCAGACCCGTAACCCCATGCACCGCTCCCACGAACACCTGGCCAAGATCGCGGTAGAGATCTGTGATGGTGTGCTGATTCATTCATTGCTGGGCAAGTTGAAGCCCGGCGATATTCCGGCGGAAGTGCGTCAGAACGCCATTGGTACTTTGATTGACCAGTATTTTGTGGATGATACCGTGGTCCAGTCTGGGTATCCGCTGGATATGCGCTATGCAGGCCCCCGTGAAGCATTGTTGCATGCGTTGTTCCGTCAGAACTATGGTTGTTCGCACCTGATCGTGGGCCGTGATCACGCCGGAGTGGGCGATTATTACGGCCCATTTGATGCGCAGCATATTTTTGATGAGATTGCCGAAGATGCCCTGATCACCAAGCCATTAAAGATCGATTGGACATTTTGGTGCAACAAGTGCGGCACCATGGCTTCCATGCGTACCTGCCCCCATGATGCCGAGGACCGGGTTTTGGTTTCGGGTACCAAACTGCGAAAAGCCTTGTCTGAAGGTGGAGACGTGCCGGATAACTTCAGTCGTCCGGAAGTGCTGGAAATTTTGCGTGCCTATTACGCCGGCCTGGCCGATCATGAAAAAGTGGAAGTGAAGTTAACCGGACATTCTGCCAAATAAGGTCGGCAGCTGCCGAGTAAAAGCCCGCCAGAGATACTGGCGGGCTTTGGTTAGTGGCGAGGTGGGTGGCTTAGCTGACCTGAATTTCGATTTTCCTGGGTTGTGCCTGCTCCTTCTTGCCGATGCTGATCAGTAACAGGCCGTGATCGAACGCCGCGCTGATGGCGTTGCGATCTGCGTCTTCCGGTAGGGTGAATGAGCGGCTGAATTCACCCACTGCTCGTTCCCGATAACGGTATTCAACACCGTCTTCCTGCTTTCGCACTTTCTCGCCACTGATCTTCAGTAGTGTGTCGTCCAGCTCCACCTGCACCTGCTCCGGTAGAACCCCCGGTAGTTCCAGGTGAATTTCGTACCCGGTCTTGGATTCAGTGATATCCACCACCGGCTGCCAGCGTCGGCTGTTGTAGCGACGCAGCTTGTCATTGTTCAGTTGATCCAGAACCTGCCACGGGTTTAGGGTTGCAATGCTCATGTGTTTATCTCCCAGTTGGAAACGCTCAACGCCGCATGCGTTGCTGAAATGATTCTCTGTCGGGATAGTAAGTGGGGCAGCAAGGAAAGGCTTTCAAGAGGGAAAATACGAAATTTTTTCTGGCCCGGGCAGGCCCTTGAAGTGGGGGCGGTGAGCCCCCATATAACTCAATTAAACCCTGGAATATTAAACCCTGGAATCGTGCAGCCCGAATTCCTCGGACAGCGTGCCCTGGTCCTTGACGTCCTTCTTGGGGGCGTAGTCTCGGGGTGGTTCCATGGTGTTGGTGTCGCCAAAGGCGGCATCCTCTTCCTGCTGTTGTGCTTCGCCGCCGGTGGCTTCCAGGGAGATAAACTTGGTTTTTTTGTTGGGCAGCTTTTGGGTGGTATCAAGTTGAAAGCTTTTCGGGGGTTCGGCAAAGGAATCTGCAGCGGTCTCCAGATGCTTTTGGACCGCCAGGTAATTTTCCGTGAGTGTATTCACCATTTGCGCGGTTTTATTGAAGTGGGTATTCACGTTTTCCCGATAAGCGGTAAATTCTTCCTGCAGTTCCCGTAGTTGTTGTTCAATGTTGGATTGGGCCCGCGATCGGGACATCAGCAAGAAGCACCCCAGGGCACCGGCCGTCAGGCCTACCAGAAATGCTATTAAGGTTGCAGTATACATAGACTCTCTCCAGAGTTTTCCTTATCCGATACTGGGATACTACAAGGTTCTGACCTTGCTGGACAGAGTGCAGGTGGGCTTCCATGTTGGAATCCTGCGGTTAAAATGTAAGAAAATTATCCAGCGCTGGAGTCCTCAAATGAATTCTTTTCCTGCCGGTGAGTCGTCACTTGTAATCAATGGTCCAGCGGGGGCTTTGCAGGCAATCACCACCTGCCCTAAAAATGTTGATGATGGGCCGGGAAATGTCACGATCGTCTGCCATCCACACTCATTGATGGGGGGCACCATGAACAACAAGGTGGTGCACACAGTGGCACGGGCGCGACGGGATCTTGGCCATCGGGTTGTGCGCTTTAATTTTCGGGGTGTTGAAAAAAGCGAGGGTCAGTATGACCATGGAATAGGGGAGCAGGAGGATCTGCTGGCGGTTATAGATTGGGTGCGCGCGACGCGGCCGGATGACCGCCTGTGGTTGGCGGGTTTCTCGTTTGGCTCATTCGTGGCTGCCAGTGCCTGTGGCCGGGCACTGGAGAGGGGGTATCCCGTAACGCATCTGCTGTTGATCGCGCCTGCCGTGGTGAATTATGAGTTTGATTCGCTGACCGCTTTCGACTGCCCGCTGGCGATACTTTACGGCGATGAGGATGAAGTGGTGGACGCCACTGAGATTCAACGCTGGTCAGACCGGATCAGCACCCTGAAGCAGGTGTTTTGCCTGCCGGGAGCAGGTCATTTTTTCCATGGCCGGTTGACTGAGGTGAAAGACATTATACAAGACCAACTGGCATGACACCGTGCATGGGAGCATGGACAGCCCCAAGCGCCTGCGCTAGAGTGAGCGCCGCTTTGCTAACCGAAACCCTATGTAGACAGTATCACTATGACTCCACTGGAAAAGTATCAACAGGATCTGCAAAGAGCCGACTTCAGTCACGATCCGGCGCAGCAAGTTGCCGTGGAACAGCTGGATCGGCTGTATCACGATCTGGTGGATCGTTATGAGAACAGGCCCCGAACCCTGTGGGCACGCATCGCACCCAGTGCCCGCGCCAAGCAGAAAGAGCCCTGCAAAGGATTGTACTTCTGGGGTGGGGTGGGGCGCGGTAAAACCTATCTCGTGGATACCTTTTTTGAGTGTGTGCCGTTTCAGTCGAAGATGCGTATCCACTTTCACCGCTTTATGCAGCGCGTTCATAATGATTTGAAAGCGCTGCAGGGTGAGAAAAACCCGTTGGATATCGTAGCCGAACAGCTGGCCAATGAAGCCCGGATTCTGTGCTTTGATGAGTTCTTTGTCACCGATATTACCGATGCCATGATCCTTGGGGGCTTGATGGAGAAACTGTTCGAGCGCGGTGTAACGCTGGTGGCCACGTCCAATATTGTGCCGGATGAGCTGTACAAGGATGGCCTGCAACGGGCCCGATTTCTACCCGCCATCGAGCTTATTAACAAGTACACCGACATAATCAATGTCGATAGCGGCGTTGATTATCGCCTGCGCACCCTGGAACAGGCTGAGTTGTATCATTCACCACTGGATGAGTCGGCGCACTCCAGCCTGAGCCGCAGTTTTGCCTCCCTCTCCCCTGAGCCGGGGCATGCCAGGGAATCCATTGAGATCAATGGCCGTGAAATCAAAACCCTGAGCGTGGCCGATGATGTTCTGTGGTGTGATTTCAAGGCGTTGTGCGATGGGCCGCGGAGCCAGAATGACTATATAGAACTGGCGCGAATTTACCATGCGGTGCTGGTATCCAATGTGCCGGTGATGGGGGCCGCCCAAGACGATATGGTCCGCCGTTTCATTAATATGGTGGATGAGTTCTACGATCGTAATGTTAAATTGATCATGTCCGGCCAGGCGCCCATTGATGAGCTCTATACCGGGGGGCGGCTGGATTTTGAGTTCCAGCGTACTCGAAGCCGCTTGCTGGAGATGCAGAGTCACGAGTATCTCGCCCGGCCCCATAAACCCTGATGTCCTGCCCGGACCTGCCTGCGGCGGATTAACCTAATTTGTTTTGTGCTT
>DKQK01000071.1:0-195315 GCA_002471665.1 Gammaproteobacteria bacterium UBA7310 | reverse complement strand
TCCTATGTTCGCGGCGCTCAGAGTTGGCGCTTAGCTCAGAGTTGGCGCTTAAAATGGAGCGATTTATGACCAGGTTGGCGCAATGTGGCGCCATGTCTTGCAACCAGACTCGCTTCCCGGTGCAAGAAAGCGCCGCCAAACTCTGGTGTCCTTTTAAAATTCTGTTATAGTTCTTCACCCCGTTACTGTCGTAGCAACAAAGCCAGTGAATTGTTCCTCACAGCAACATTGGCCGCACTGCTGAAAACAAATGATAGCTCGTTAAATCAGGGCGTTATCGAAACTGTCTCTAAAAATGCTTGTAAAGCGGAGACGGCTTGGGTAGTATTCGCGCTCTTTAAATTGACGGGCAGACCTCGGATTAGAGTGTTCTAGGGCAGATTCAATGAAAACGTTTAGTGCAAAACCAGAATCGGTAGAGCGTGACTGGTACGTTGTGGATGCAACCGACAAGACTTTGGGTCGTCTGGCGACTGAAATCGCGCGACGCCTGCGTGGCAAACACAAGCCAGTGTATACCCCTCACGTTGATACCGGCGATTACATCGTTGTAATCAATGCAGAAAAAGTGCGTGTTACCGGTAACAAGCGTACAGATAAGATGTATTATCGTCACACTGAATACCCCGGTGGTATTAAGGAAATCAGCTTTGACAAGTTGATGGACCGCAAGCCGGAGCAGGCGATAGAAAAAGCCGTTAAGGGCATGATGCCGCGTAACCCTCTGGGCCGCGCCATGTTGGGCAAACTCAAGGTTTATGCTGGCGCTGAGCATCCTCATGCGGCACAGCAACCGAAAGAATTGGCACTGTAAGGGGGCGGAATAGTGGACACTAATTACGGTACAGGCCGCCGCAAAACTGCAGCAGCACGTGTATTTATAAAGCCTGGTTCAGGCAATATCTCCATCAATGGTCGCGCTTTGGACCAGTACTTCGGTCGCGAAACTGCTCGCATGGTGGTTCGTCAGCCATTAGAGCTGGTGGAAGCTGCTGAAAAGTTTGATGTTTATGTCACTGTCAAGGGCGGCGGCGGCAGCGGTCAGGCCGGCGCAATTCGTCACGGCATTACCCGCGCCTTGATGGAATACGATGAAACTCTGCGATCCGCGCTGCGTAAAGCCGGCTTCGTGACCCGTGACGCTCGTGAAGTCGAGCGTAAGAAAGTGGGTCTGCGTAAAGCGCGTAAGCGTCCGCAATTCTCAAAACGCTGATTTCTTATTGCGTTTTGTGGTTCAAGAGCGCCTGGGTTGCTGCCCGGGCGCTTTTGCGTCTTCCCGTTCTAAGTATTCGTTCTTCCTAAAGCTTTCCTTGTAACTCCACTGCAATTTCATTACTATTTGCGCGTTTAAAATTATGGGTAGGGGTTAGTGTGCCTTGAGCAAGGCCGCTCGACTTCTTAACGTTATCGGGGAGAGAAACTGAATGAGTACTGAAGGCGTAAATGAGGGGCGGCGACGCTTCCTGATTGGAGCCACTTCAGCAGTCGGGGCAGTGGGAGTGGTTGGTGCCGCTGTGCCGTTTGTGAAGTCCTGGAACCCCAGCGCCAAGGCGAAAACCGCCGGTGCACCTGTGGTGGCGGACATCAGCAAGCTGGAAGTGGGCCAGAGAATGACCGTTGAATGGCGCGGCAAGCCAGTCTGGATTCTGCGTCGCTCAAATGAGGCCATGGCCAGCCTCGACGCCGTCGAAGATAACCTGCGTGATCCGGATTCCTCTGAAGCCAAACAGCCGGACTATGTGGCGGGTGATGCCCGTGCCCGCGATGGGCATGAGGAAATTGTGGTTTTAATAGGTTTATGTACCCATTTGGGGTGTTCTCCCCTGTATCGGCCGGAAGTGGCCCCTGCTGACCTGGGCGCAGACTGGATGGGTGGCTTTTTCTGCCCGTGCCATGGCTCCAAGTTTGATTTCTCCGGGCGTGTGTTCAAATCGGTGCCTGCTCCCTTGAACCTGGAAGTGCCGCCCTACTATTACATGAGCGACACGCTTATCAAGATTGGTGAAGACGGGGAGGCTGCCTGATGAGTATGTTCCAAAACCTGATGGGCTGGGTTGATGCCCGCTTCCCTGCCACCAAGATGTTCGAAGAACACATGAGCAAATATTATGCTCCTAAGAACTTCAATGTGTGGTATTTCTTTGGTTCGCTTGCCATGTTGGTGCTGGTTAACCAGTTGCTGACGGGTATCTGGTTGACCATGCTCTACAACCCTTCCGGTGAAGGGGCTTTCATGTCGGTAGAACTGAACATGATGCGTGACGTGGAATACGGCTGGCTTCTGCGGTATCTCCACTCCACCGGCGCTTCGGCATTCTTTGTGGTGGTTTATCTGCATATGTTCCGGGGTATGATGTATGGGTCTTATCGTGCACCCCGTGAATTGGTGTGGATCTTCGGTATGACCATCTATCTGGCGTTGATGGCGGAAGGTTTCATGGGTTACCTGTTGCCCTGGGGGCAAATGTCCTACTGGGGGGCGCAGGTGATCATTTCGTTGTTTGGTGCAATACCGGTGGTAGGTGATGCGCTGACCGAATGGATTCGTGGTGACTACCTGATTTCCGGTATTACCCTCAATCGATTCTTCGCCCTGCATGTGGTGGCATTGCCCATTGTGATTCTGGCACTGGTGGTTCTGCATATCATTGCTCTGCACGAAGTGGGCTCCAATAATCCCGATGGTATCGAGATCAAGAAACTGAAGGATGAAAATGGTGTGCCCCTGGATGGTATTCCTTTCCACCCTTATTACAGCGTGCATGACCTGGTGGGTGTGGTTGTGTTCCTGTTTGTGTTCCTGACCGTGGTGTTCTTCTTCCCTGATGGGGGTGGATACTTCCTCGAGAAACCAAATTTTGAACCGGCCAACCCGTTGAAAACTCCGGATCACATTGCACCGGTGTGGTATTTCACCCCCTTCTACGCAATCCTGCGGGCAATTCCCGATAAGTTGCTGGGTGTGGTAGCAATGGGAGCGTCCATTGCGGTGCTCTTTGTCCTGCCATGGCTGGATCGCAGCCCTGTGAAGTCAATCCGCTACAAAGGCTGGATCAGCAAAATCATGTTAGCTCTGTTTGTGGTGTTCTTCATCATTCTGGGTGTTTGTGGTGTTAAATCTCCAGACGTGCACGTGGAGTTCCTGCCCTTTGAGTTGACCTACCGGGCGCTGGGGCAGATTGGTACGGCATTCTATTTTGCCTATTTCATACTGATGCCGTTCTGGACGTCAAAAGAAACCTGCAAACCCGTTCCTGAGCGAGTAAGGATGGCACACTGATGAATAAGTTTATCTCTGTACTAGTATTGCTGTGCCTGCCGGTGTTTGCCCAGGCCGCAGGCGGCGGTCACAATGAGTATCTTGTGCCTGCTCCCATTAATATGGATGACAAGGTCTCTCTGCAGCGCGGTATGCAGTTGTTTATGAACAATTGCATCGGCTGTCACTCTGCGCAATACATGCGTTATGAGCGTGCAGCCACGGATCTGGAGATCCCGCCTGAAATCATGAAAGAGAACCTGATGTTCACCACCGACAAGATCGGTGAAACCATTCAATCAGCCATTCCCCGTGATCTGGCCAAGAAATGGTTTGGCACCGTACCGCCGGATCTTACTCTGGTGGCACGTATCAGAGGCGCAGACTGGGTGTATTCCTATCTGACCAACTTCTATGAAGACGACTCCCGCCCCTGGGGTGTGAACAATCATATCTTCCCCGATGTTGGTATGCCGCACGTGCTTTCGAATATGGAGCAGGAGCTGGGCGAGGATAAGTTCGAGACGGCGATGGCTGATTTGACCAACTACATGGTCTACATGGCTGAGCCGATCCGCGCTGAACGGGAGCGAATTGGCGTATATGTGTTGATATTCCTGGCGATACTCTTTATCCCGGTTTACTTCCTCAATCGGGAGTACTGGAAAGATATTCATTAATCAGGAATAAAACCCGGCGTGGGGCGGTGGGCTGTTGGCCTCCGCCCCTTCGCCGTTTGTGTTGCCGCTGTTTGCAACGTTATTTTGAAAATTGCTCTGGAGTGAACTTTCATGGGTGTCATTGCTAAACGTTCTTCGATGACTTTTTTTTCCGATGGTAATGATCATTACAGCCATCGGGTCCGCATCGTGCTTGCGGAAAAGGGGGTGGCGGTTGATGTGCTGGATGTGGATCCGGCCGAAAAGCCTGAAGATTTAGCAACGTTGAATCCCTACAACGAGTTGCCGACTTTGGTGGATCGTGAACTGACACTCTATGAGCCCAATATCATGATGGAGTATTTGGATGAGCGGTTTCCGCACCCTCCATTGCTCCCGGTGTACCCGGTTGAGCGCGCCCGCAGCCGCCTGTTGATGCACCGTATTCACCGTGACTGGTGTGATGCTGTTGATGCCCTGATGGCCGGCACCGAGAAAGACGCGGTGTTGAACAAGCACCGTAAGGATTTCACCGAGAACCTGGTGGCGATCGACCCGATTTTCTCGGAAAAACCCTTTTTTATGAGTGACGATTTCACTTTGGTTGACTGCGTGGTGGCTCCCATTTTATGGCGGCTCCCGGCCATGGGAATTGAGTTGCAGAAATCCAAATCGGGAAATTTGCTGGCTTACGCTGACCGACTGTTTGCCCGTGAATCATTCCAGGCCAGTTTGTCAGACGCTGAGCGTGAGCTGCGGCTCTAACACATTATTGAATTGCTGCCCTGCGCTTCGGGGCAGCTCCTGCGAGAGTGTTGATGACCCCAAGCCGACCTTATTTCATTCGAGCCGTTTATGAGTGGATACTGGATAACCAGCTTACGCCCTACTTGTTGGTGAAAGCATCTTATCCTATGGTGCAGGTGCCCAATGAGTTTGTCAGCGAAGGCAAAATTATTTTGAACCTGGCTCCGTCGGCCATACGTAATCTGCATATGGGAAACGATGAGGTGGAGTTCTCTGCCCGCTTTGGTGGTAAGCCGCGCAATCTGCATGTGCCCGTGGGTGCGATACTGGCCATCTATGCCAAGGAGAATGGCAAAGGCATGTTCTTTGACGAGGATGAAATGCCACCCCCCGAAGATGGCGGCGGCAGTGATGATTCTCCACCGAAGCCGTCCGGAAAACCCTCGCTCAAGGTCGTGAAGTAACCCTCAAACCTCCACTCCGAAAATTTGACGGTCAATCAGATCGCACAATATGTGGATGATGGCCAAATGACTCTCCTGTACCCGGGGAGTGGACGTTGAAGGCACCCGAATTTCAACGTCTTCACTCTGCATGAGTCTTGCGCAATCCCCACCATCTTTTCCTGTCAGCGCGATCACCTGCATGTCTCTGTCGTGGGCGGCCTGTACGGCCTGCAGGATACTGGCCGAGTTCCCGCTGCTGGAGATCACCAGCAGTATGTCGCCTTCATGGCCGATCGCCCGTATCTGTTTGGAGAAGATTTCGTTGTAGCTGTAATCGTTGGAGATTGAGGTGATGGTGGAGGAGTCGGTAGAGAGGGCGATGGCCGGCAGCGAAGGGCGCTCCCGTTCAAAACGGTTGAGCATCTTGCTGGATAGCTGTTGGGCTAGATTGGCGGAACCACCGTTGCCGCAGGCAAGCACTTTTCTGTCAGTCAGCAGGCACTGCACCATCTTTTCGCTGGCAGCACATATCAAACTGGGAAGCTCCTCCTGACATCGATGGAGCGTCACCAGGTGGTCGTCAAAAATTTCGGTGACTCGGTCATGCAATGTCATGTATCCCTTCCTTTGATTCGGCGCTAAAGGTTACATAGTATACGGCAAATGGCGCGGTTTTCCGAAGTCAGTAAAAAGCAGCCGGAATCCACTGAATTGTCGGACTCTGCTGCAGATCGCCGCTGATGCCCACCACATCAAACCGGCAGGCTGGCCAGCGGTCCCCGAACTGCTGCTGCAGAAAAAAGCTGGCGGTTCGAATCAGTTTTCGTTGCTTGGCATGAGTGACGGTCGCCAGGGGAGAGCCATGGTCTGAATCGGCACGATATCGTACCTCCACAAACACCAGCATATCCTGATCCTTCATGATCAGATCAATTTCACCGGTCTTGCACTGAAAGTTGCTATCGCAGTAGCTTAAGCCTTTGGCGCTGAGAAAGTCCCTCGCCAGCGCTTCAGCCTGGTTGCCGGTCTGCTTGTTGGCGGTCAGTGGTTTGTATGGTTTGGTTGGTGTGTTCATTGGTTTGCAGCGGAGAGAGTGCGTCTTCCTTGATTTCAGTCTCGGTGATTTTCGGCAGCAGTTGTGGCCGGCCGTTTTTCATTACAGCCCAGCTGAGTTCCCGGTGAACCTGGTTGTCGATGCCAATGCTGAGATTTCCGGTGGCGCCAAACAGGCCGGCGTCGGGGATTTGTGTTAACAGTTGCAGGCGGGATTGCAGGCGATAGGCATCTACGCCCATGGCGTTGAGGCGGAAGTAACGGTGATCCGCCTTGGGCCAGGCTTTGCGCATTGCCTGTTGAATGGTGTCCGGTTTTTCCAGCAGCCAGGGGATATCGCAGAACTCGATACCGTTCAGGTCGCGATCGTTCTTGGGGCTGGCTTTGCCGCTGTATATCTGTGAGCCCGCAATTACGGGGATGTCTTCGGCGTAGTAAAAGTCCAGCAATGGCCGTATCTGGCGTGCCTGCTCCGGCGTGGAGATCAGATAGATAAAGTCGATGTCCTGACGTCTTCTGGGCTGGAACTCCACAGGTTTGCCGAGAATATTGCGTAATTGCCTGGCCCGAAACTCGCTATGCTGCACCAGCAGCATGTCCTTGATGGCATTGGCCATCTTGTTCTGGTCGTCATAACTGGCAATGCCGGTTACCTGGCGTTTGTCGGCCTGCCAATCCTGTGCGAACGCCAGATAGGCTCGCTCCCACCAAGGGTTGTTCTGGAACAAGACAGCGGCGCGCTCATATTGTTTGTGCATGGCATGTTTGGCAACTTCGGTGGCGTCATCCTCCGGTGACAGTCCGAACTGGTACAGATTGGCAGGAGATTCATACTGGCCCTGCTCCTGGTTCAGCGCGATGGTGGTCACCGGTAGATTGTCGGTGGTGGTGAGCAACTTGCGCAGGTTTTCTTTCTGCAGCGGGCCTATGATGACTTCGGCGCCTTCGGCAACTGCCAGGTCGTATGTGGTCTGAAATCTCGTTACATCACTGGTGTCATAGACCCGAATGGATGTTCCGCTTTGGTCTTGGTTGCCATTGGCGGCGTAATAAGCCCCCATGAAACCGTTCAGGATGGCCTGTGCGGCCGGCCGGTACTTGCCCTGGGTGGGTAACAGCAGGGCAATCTGTTGGGGCTGGTTGGTGCTGAGCTCCCTCACCAGGCGCAGGGCTTCCGGTAGCTTCAGGGCCGCCGGGTGACCTGGGTAGCGGGTCTGCCACTGGTCCAGTTGTTTTAACTGTTGGTCCAGGTTGTCCTGGTAACCTTTATAGATCCAGGCCAATTCCAGCCAGCCCTGGATCTCCGGTACCGCAATGGTGTTTGAAAGCTGTTCCAGGGTGTCGTTGGGTATGGCGATCAGGTCGTTCCAGATCATCTGCTGATTGCTGTCTGCCGATTCGCTCTCCAGCATTGGGGCAACAAAGATCCGTTCCCTGGCCGCAGCCAAATAGTTATTGTTCAATTCCCAGATTCGTGCCCGCTGCAGGCTTATTTCATTGAGCCGGTCCGCGCTCAGCTGATTGGATGCAGTCAGCAGCCCCATGCGGTCGGTGGTGAGTAATTCTTCTGCCTGCTGTGGTTTGTCCAGTGCCAGGTTAACGTTGGAGAGGGTCAATACCAGCGCGGCCAGGGTGTCACTGTCCAGGCTGGTGGGGTTTACCGTGTCCAGCAGACGTTGGGCATCTGCCGGTTTATCCTGCTCCAGCAGCAGGTTGGCTGCTTTAATCAGCAGCTGCTCTGATTGAGGGCTGCTGGCGTGTTGGGCCTGCTCGATCAGATTGCTGATGGCAGCGGCTTGTGACAAGTCTGCCTGCGGCGAACGGGTGCCCGGATCGCCCGGTTGCTCGCAGGCGCCAAGCGCGAGAGTCAAGAGTAGGGCGGCAACTGTGATAAGCTGTTGGCGTTGAAGTAACTTCATTCTGGAATGTGGCCTGCGGTTTTTATGACAACTGGAATTCTCTATATTGTGGCAACACCCATCGGTAATCTCAATGATATTACACTGCGTGCCATCGAAGTGTTGAAGCAGGTCGATGTGATTGCCGCAGAGGATACTCGCCACAGTAAAAAGCTATTGGAGCATTATGGCATTGATACGCGATTGATGGCGGTACACGATCACAACGAAAATGATCGTATTCAGTCACTGTTGGGGGTATTGCAGGGCGGTGCGTCGGTTGCGTTGATTTCTGACGCCGGCACCCCCTTGATCAGTGATCCGGGGTTTCGTGTGGTACGCGCCATGCAGCAGGCGGGCATAGAGGTGGTGGCGATTCCCGGCCCCTGTGCTGCCATCGCGGCCCTGTCCATCGCCGGGCTTCCCACTGACCGGTTTCTGTTTGTCGGTTTTTTGCCGGCCAAACAGAAAGCCCGCCAGGTGGCGCTGGAGGCGCTCTCTGCTGAGCAGGGCACCCTGGTGTTTTATGAGTCGCCAAAGCGGATCGTGTCCGCGTTGGAAGATGTGGCTTTGGTGCTGGGTGAGGTGCGAGTGGTGTCGGTAGTTAAGGAGATTACCAAGGCATTTGAAACAGTGAAGACGGGATCGGTGCAGGAGGCGCTTGCCTGGCTGGCCGAAGATGAGCGCCATCGACGGGGTGAATTTGTTTTATTGGTGCAGGGTGCGCCAGCCCACAGTGGCGCGGTGATTGATGCCTCCACCCTGCGGGCGTTGGGGCTGGCCAGTGAATATATGCCACTGAAAAAAGCCTGTGCCCTGGTTTCTGAATTGACCGGCTTACCCAAGAACGCACTCTATGAGGCGTCTCTGGCGCAAAACAAAGGTTGATTCCTTAGGCTTTTAGGGGTAATTTTGCACCCTGAAGTCAGCCAGACAGTCGCTCTTTTTCAGTTGGTTTTTCCAGCTGCAAATTGGGAGGAAAGTCCGGGCTCCACAGGGTAAGGTGCCAGGTAACACCTGGGCGGCGCGAGCCGACGGAAAGTGCAGCAGAAAGTAAACCGCCTAAGCCAGTTCACTGGCCGGTAAGGGTGAAATGGTGCGGTAAGAGCGCACCGCGCGACTGGTAACAGCTCGTGGCGATGGAAAACCCCACCTGGAGCAAGACCAAATAGGGATCCATTGGCGTGACCCGCGCTGGATCCGGGTAGGTTGCTAGAGGCGTGTGGTGACATGCGCCCCAGAGGAATGACTGTCCACGACAGAACCCGGCTTATCGGCTGACTTTACATTTCCTTCCCAATACTCGTTGTTCTGAGTATTGTTCTAAAAACAATCTGTTTATATCGCGAAATATTATCTAACCCTAGAAGTGGCTTTAAGAGCCATTTCTATCCTCCTGTTTTGTATTGTGTTTTTAAGCGTCAATTCCCCGTCAAGACGTGAGCTGGGTCACGTAAGTCTTTGTTTTTCCGTATCAAATTCACATTTTTGCCTGGGTTTTCAGCTTGACAATAGAGCAGGGCGCTCCCTATAGTGTGCCATAGGTGTCACGAAGTGGTTTATTGTGGTTTCAAGTGGGAAAAAGTGGGATAGGTGGTCGAGTCATTAGGCCACAGTTTGATGGGTAAATGAAGCCGGCGGTGCGCCAACCAGTGTCAACCGGCTTTCACAATAGGTAATCAAGTGTTCAGAGGACCCAGCGCGCTCAGTCTCGATGCGAAAGGACGGATGGTAATGCCCAGCCGTTTTCGTGATGCGCTGTCTGCCAGTTGCGATGGCAAGATGATCGTAACCGTGGATTTCGAAGGACACTGTTTGACCATGCATCCCCTGCCCGACTGGCAAGCCATAGAGCAAAAATTACTGGCCATGCCCACTCTTAACCCTCAAACACGCCGCCTGCAACGCATGTTGCTGGGCTATGCCAGTGAAGTGGAAATGGACAGCAACGGCCGTGTCAGTTTGCCCGCATTGTTAAGAGAAAAAGTGAAGTTGGAAAAGAAGATCATGTTGGTGGGCATGGGTAAGAAGCTGGAAATCTGGCCGGAAGATGCCTGGTCAGACAGTTTTCAGCAGTGGGTGGATGAAGGCCCGGTTAAGGCAGACGAGCTTCCCGAAGCTGTACAAAATCTGGTGTTTTGATCATGACACCGGAGCTAAAACACGAAACCGTATTACTAAACGAAGCGGTGGATGCACTGGTGACGAACGAAGCGGGTGTCTATATAGATGGAACCTTGGGTCGGGCAGGCCACAGCCGCTTGATTCTGGAGCGCCTTTCGTCCGCGGGAACCTTGCTTGCTTTCGATAAAGATCCGGCTGCACTTGAAGTAGGGGCGGCGTTGGCCAGAGCCGATTCCCGGTTTAGCGTGATACATGATTCCTTTGCCGCCCTGGAGAGCCATGTCTCTGCCCGGGGTTTGGTTGGTCAGGTTGACGGTGTGCTCTTGGACTTGGGCGTATCATCACCACAACTTGATGATGCCAGTCGTGGATTCAGCTTTATGGCAGATGGTCCGCTGGATATGCGCATGAACAACCTGGCCGGGCAATCCGCAGCCCAATGGTTGAATGCCGCAGCGGCGGATGACATTGCTGTCGTGCTGAAAGAATACGGTGAAGAACGTTTTGCCAGGCGTATTGCCCGTGCGATCGTTTCCGCAAGAGAAGAACATCCATTTTCGACTACCTCTGAATTGGCTGCTGTCATCGCCAGGGCCAACCCTTCCAAAGAGAAAGGCAAGCATCCTGCAACCCGGTCTTTCCAGGCGATTCGAATCTTCATTAATCGTGAGCTTGACGACCTGGCCGATGTGCTGGCCCAGAGCCTGAAGGTATTGAAACCTGGTGGGCGCCTGGTAGTAATCAGCTTCCACTCGTTGGAAGACCGTATGGTTAAGCAGTTTATTCAGCGTAAAGAGAAGGGTGAACCGGTTCCGCGTCATTTGCCGATACGCGATGACATGCTCAAACGTGAGATGAAAACAATTGGCAAGGCTGTGAAGGCATCAGCAGAGGAAGTGGAGCGTAACGTGCGTGCCCGTAGCGCCATTATGCGAGTTGCGGAGAAGCTGGTATGACGCTTTCTCCGAGCCCTGTACTGCGTTCCTGGCTGTTTGTGTTGGTGGCGTTGGTGTTGGTGATGGTCTCTAGCGTGGCGGTTGTGTATTCCAGTTATGAAACGCGCCGCCTGGTCGCTTCCCATCAGCGTCTGCAGCAGGAAAACAATGCAATGCAGGTCGAGTGGGGGCAGTTGCTGTTGGAGCAAAGTACCTGGGGTTCCTATAATCGCGTTGAACAGCTGGCCGGAACCAAACTGAAAATGAGAGTGCCGGCCCCTAATGAAATCGTAATGGTGGAGCCATGAGTGAGCAACTGAAGCAGTCACAATTTGGCTGGCGCTATTATATGGTGCTGGCCATGTTTGCTGTGCTCGCAGTGGTGGTGATCGGGCGCCTGATTTACCTGCAGGTGGAGTCGCAGGCGTTCTTGCAGGATCAGGGCGATCGCCGGGTAGTGCGGGTGGAAAGGATACCTGCATACCGCGGATTGATTGAAGATCGTAATGGTGAGCCGCTGGCGGTGAGTACACCGGTGCAAACGTTGTGGGCTAATCCGCAGGAGTTGATCGACGCCCAGTACGCATGGGGTTTTCTTGCCAAAAGCACCGGGGTCAGCGAATCAAGCCTGCGGGACCGCATCCTGCGTAACCAGGAAAAGCAGTTTATCTATTTGCGTCGCCACATGAATCCGTCCAAGGCAGACGATATTCTCGGACGGCACATTCCTGGTGTCTACAGCATCGAAGAGCACCGCCGTTACTATCCTGCGGGTGAAGTCACCAGCCATCTGGTGGGGTTCACCAATATAGATGAGGAAGGGCAGGAGGGTATCGAACTTTCCT
This sequence comes from Gammaproteobacteria bacterium UBA7310, assembly GCA_002471665.1. Classification (GTDB taxonomy): domain Bacteria; phylum Pseudomonadota; class Gammaproteobacteria; order Pseudomonadales; family Ketobacteraceae; genus Ketobacter. The sequence continues at coordinate 183,349 of DKQK01000071.1, read as the reverse complement.
TTGACGAGTTTCTTAAAGGCGAGGCGGGTAAAAAACGGGTCATCAAGGATCTGCGCCGTCGTATTGTGAAGGATGTGGGGCTAATCAAGCCGGCGGCACCTGGTACGGATATAACCCTGAGCATTGATTTGCGGGCACAGTATCTTGCGTATCGGGAGTTGTTGTCGGCCGTCACCGAATATCGTGCCAGCTCCGGCAGTGCCGTAGCCATTGATATCAAAACCGGTGAGGTGTTGGCGTTGGTAAATCAGCCTTCCTATAACCCGAACAATCGTACTCGTGGGGACGTACCCAATTTTCGTAACAGGGCGCTTACCGACGTGTTTGAGCCGGGCTCTACGGTGAAGCCGTTTACGGTGGCAGCAGCATTATCCAGTGGCAAATGGAAGGCTTACAGCAAACTGGATACATCGCCGGGTTACTTGCGTATCGGCAGTAAATCGATACGGGATATGAGCAATTACGGCGTTATCGACCTGGGAAAGATTATTGCGAAATCAAGCAACGTGGGTGCCAGTAAGCTGGCATTGTCAATGGACGATCAATACCTCAGCTCGTTTTTCCGTAAAGTGGGTCTGGGGCAGGCAACCGGTGTTGGTTTCCCCGGTGAGAGCGTAGGGATGTTACCGGCGCGACAGAAATGGCGCCGCATCGAAGTTGCAACTCTATCCTACGGTTATGGCCTGTCGGTGACCGCTCTGCAGTTGGCGCAAGCCTACGCCATTCTTGGCAGCGGTGGGATCAAGCGCCAGGTTAGCCTGCTGAAGGTGGATGGTGATGTGCCAGGCGAGCGGGTAATGGATGAAACCGTAGCCCGCCAGGTAGTACAGATGATGGAAGGTGTGGTGGACGTCCACGGAACCGCGAAAAAAGCACGGGTACCGGGTTATCGCGTTGCAGGCAAAACCGGCACGGTGCATAAGGTGTCTGCCGGCGGCTATCAGGATCACCGCTATCTGGCGATGTTTGCCGGTGTTGCTCCGGTGGAGGATCCGGCCATTGCATTGGTGGTGGTGATCGATGACCCCAAAGGTGACATGTACTACGGTGGCCAGGTAGCCGCACCGGTTTTCTCCCGGGTGATGGCCGGTTTGCTCAGGGTTAAGAACATACCGCCGGATAAAACAGTGGAAACCTATGTCGGATTGGCCAAGGCAGCGACACCGGATTCATGAGCAGAAAATTTATTGCGGAGCGGTATCTGAAAGATGTTGTTCCCTTTTTACCATTAGATGAGAGCTGGAAGACAACGATCGTGACAGGTTTGGCAGTGGACAGTCGCAAAATTCAGAAAGGCAATTGCTTTGTTGCCTATCCTGGTCATCACAGTGATGGCCGGGATTTTCTGGCGGCTGCGTTGCACTCCGGGGCCGAATCGGCTCTGGTGGAGGCTACTGGTTTCGATGATTCACAAAACTTTGCGGTTCCTGTTGTTAAGGTGCCCGATCTGAAATCCAGGCTGGGTGAAATCGCATCCGCTTTTTACGGAAACCCCAGTTCGCAATTGAAATTGTTGGCTATCACCGGAACCAACGGCAAAACCAGCGTGAGCCAATTGGTGGCCCAGGCACTGGATTATCTAGGTAGCGCTTGTGGCGTGATTGGAACGTTGGGCAATGGTTTGGTGGGTGAGTTGGAACCGACCTCCAACACCACGCCGGATATCGTTGAATGCAATCGCGTATTGCATGAAATGCTCCAGCGGGGAGCGCGCTGTGTCACCATGGAGACCTCATCCCATGGCCTGGTGCAGGGGCGCGTGGATGGGTTGTCCATCTTTGGCGCTTTGGTGACGAATATCAGCCGCGATCATCTGGATTACCATGGCACGATGGAGGAATACACGCGGGCAAAATCGCTGTTGGTGTCCCATCCGGGCCTTGAGCATCTGGTACTGAACCTGGACGATGAGCGGGTTGCCGCAATGAGCCGGGACCGGCAACCACAGTGTGCTCTTTGGACGTTTTCGCTGCAAAACCGGGATGATGCAACGGTTACGGCAACCAAAGTGCATTTTGACCAAGATGGTATCAGTCTCCAGGTTCGCTACGCAGATCAAACCGCCACTATTCAAAGTTCACTGATTGGTGAATTTAATGGCGCCAACCTGCTGGCCGGCTTGACGTTGCTGATGTCAACCGGCATCCCGTTGTCGCAGGCTGCAGCGGCAATGAGTGTAGCCCAACCCGTTGCGGGGCGAATGCAAAGGGTGCCTTCGGCAGCGGGTCAGCCCATGGTTGTGATCGATTTTGCGCACACTCCAGACGCGCTGGAAAAGGTGTTGTTGTCGTTGCGCCGGCATGTTCCGGGGAGAATCTGGTGTGTGTTTGGGTGTGGTGGTGATCGGGATGCCGGGAAACGCCCTTTGATGGCGGAGGTGGTCGCTGATCTGGCCGATGAGGTGGTGATCACGGCAGACAACCCGCGCAGTGAGTCGTTTGGTCGTATTGTGGCGCAGATGGTAAAAGGCGTTCCCGAAAAAGTCGCTTTTCAGGTAATCGAAGATCGTAGTGCGGCGGTGGCGCATGCCATCAGCAATGCGGAGGCTGATGATGTGGTGCTTATTGCTGGTAAAGGCCACGAAAACTATCAGGAGATCCGGGGGGTGAAGCATCCCTATAGCGATTTGTCCGCAGCCACAAAAGCATTGTTGGAAACACCGGGCAACGACGACGCACGAGGAGAGGACTGATATGTTGGTATCCTCTCTCGCCAAAAAAATCAATGCGATCCAGCTGGGTGAAGATGTGGAGTTTTCGCGAGTGTCCACCGATACCCGAACGCTTCAGCCCGGCGATTTTTTTGTTGCTCTCAAGGGTGAGCGGTTTGATGGGCATGAGTATGTGGAGCTGGCCAGGCAGTCCGGGGCAGTTGCCGCCATGGTATCAGATAAAGTGGACGCTGAGCTGACTCTGGTTCAGGTAGCGGATACCCGCCTGGGCTTGGGGGCTCTTGGTCGAATCTGGGCGGCACAGTATTCAGCCAAGAAAGTGGCTATTACCGGAAGCAGCGGGAAGACCACCGTCAAAGAAATGGTGGCTTCAATATGCTCGCTGGTTGGCCCAACGTTATTCACTGAAGGCAATCTGAATAATGATATCGGAGTGCCGCTGACATTATGCAGATTAACAAATCAGCATCGATTCGCAATCATTGAATTGGGTGCAAATCATGTGGGTGAGATAGCGTATGCGTCAGCCTTGGTGGCAGCGGACATAGCCCTGGTCAACAATGTTGGGGTAGCCCACCTGGAAGGGTTTGGATCCCGTGAGCGAATTGCACAGGCTAAATCAGAAATCTATGCCACGCTTGCGGCGGGTAAGTCTGCGGTTATCAATCTGGACGACGCCTTTGCGGAATTTCTGATGCAGCAGGCACAGCACACGCATTGCACTACCTATTCCATGAAAGGCGGCAGCGCAGATGTTCACTTACTGGATTGCCACATGAACGCACTTGGGCAGTATCAGTTCACCGCCTCGGTACTGGGTAGCCAGGTTACGGTCGAATTACAGCTGATAGGCCGGCATAACGTGGCAAATGCTTTGGCAGCGATGACCATTGCGCATCTTGCCGGCTGCTCTCCAAACGATATTTCGAAAGGGTTGGCTCAGGTCAAGGCAGTTCCCGGCAGATTGCGGGTGGTTGAAGAATTGTCCGACTGCAATGTGATTGATGATACCTACAATGCCAATCCGGACTCCATGCATTCAGCAATCGATGTGTTGTGTTCCCTGCCGGGGGAAACCTGTCTGGTGCTGGGCGGAATGGCTGAGCTGGGTCCGGAAGGGCGCAGCCTCCATCAACAGGTGGGACGCTACGCCGCAGATAAAGGAATAAAAACGGTGTTCGCTGTCGGAGAGGCGGCCTCATTATACCGCGAAGGTTTTCTCGCAGGTTCTCCCAATGGTGTGTTTGTTACGGCGCAGAATCATCAGCGACTGGCTGAGGATCTGTATGCCAATCACCAGGATAAAACCATATTAATTAAAGGCTCAAGAAGCGCGCAAATGGAAAAAGTAATCGAACGCATGCTGGGATGCCAGCAGGCCAAAAGAGGTAATCAATAATGTTACTTTGGTTGGCTGAATATCTGCAGCAGTATGCGTCTGTCTTCAACGTGTTTCAGTACCTCACCTTCAGGGGAATCCTGGGTGTGCTTACGGCACTGGTGATTGCCTTTATCGTTGGCCCTTATTTGATTAAACGTTTGAGCTATCACCAGATCGGTCAGTCGGTGCGTGACGATGGTCCCCAGAGCCACTTAAGTAAGGCGGGCACCCCTACCATGGGTGGCGCGTTGATTTTGGTGGCGATTCTGATCAGCACGCTGTTGTGGGCAGATCTTTCCAATCGCTATATTTGGGCAGTGATCGCCGTAACCGTGATCTTTGGCGCCGTTGGCTGGTTTGATGATTATCTGAAAGTGGTACAGCGCAACTCAAAAGGTTTGGCCGCCCGGTGGAAGTACCTGGGGCAATCTCTGGGAGGTGCGGGGGTGGCTTTGTTTTTGTATCTGACTGTGCCTGCCTGCGATGATGCAGGCGGTGCCACCTGCGATTTTAATGAAGTGAAGTTGTTTGTTCCCTTTTTCAAGGATGTTGCCTTGGAAATGGGTTGGATGTATGTGGTGCTGGCGTATTTTGTGGTAGTGGGCACCTCCAATGCAGTGAACTTGACCGACGGCCTGGACGGGTTGGCAATCATGCCGACGGTGCTGGTAGGTGGTGCATTGGGGGTGTTTGCCTACGCATCGGGGCACGTTGGCTTCTCCAAATACCTGGGTGTTCCCTACATTGAAGGGACCGGTGAGTTGATCGTGGTTTGCGGTTCGTTGATTGGCGCGGGCCTGGGTTTTCTGTGGTTTAACACGTACCCAGCACAGGTCTTTATGGGCGATGTGGGCGCGTTGGCACTGGGGGCGATCTTGGGTGTCATGGCGGTTATCACCCGACAGGAAATAGTGTTGTTCATCATGGGTGGGGTGTTTGTTATGGAAACCGTTTCCGTGATCCTGCAAGTGGCATCCTACAAATTAACAGGCAGGCGCATATTCCGGATGGCGCCTATTCATCATCATTTTGAATTGAAAGGCTGGGCTGAGCCAAAGGTGATTGTGAGGTTTTGGATCATTACGGTGATTCTGGTACTGATTGGGCTGTCAACGCTCAAACTTCGTTAACTATATCTGAACAAAGGCAGGGCAACGTGGCGAAAATAAAGAACAAACATGTGGTGATAGGCTTGGGTAAAACCGGGCTTTCCTGCGTGCGTTTCTTAAAACGCCTGGATTGCGAGGTGGCCGTAATTGATACCCGGACGGAGCCGCCGGGAAGGCAAGAATTAGCCCAGGAATTCCCCACAGTGCAGTTGTATTGCGGAGAGTTGGAACAGTTTGATTTAAGCAAGGCGCAGGAGCTGGTGGTAAGCCCCGGCATAGCCATCAGCACACCGGCGATTGCGAAAGCCATAGCGGCGGGTGTGCCTTGTTCTGGTGATGTGGAGTTGTTTGCAAAATCGGTAGATGCTCCCGTGATCGCTGTTACCGGTTCTAACGGTAAGAGTACTGTGGTCAGTATTATCGGCAAGGCATTGGAAGCGTTGGGTTACAACGTTTGTGTGGCCGGCAATATTGGCTTGCCTGTACTGGATGCGTTGTCAACGGCTCTGGATGTGGATGTGTGGGTGTTGGAGTTGTCCAGCTTTCAACTGGAGACCACCCACAGCTTACGGGCCAAAATTGCAGTGAATCTCAACGTTACTGAGGATCATATGGATCGATATGATTCACTTGAAGATTACGCAATGGCAAAACAGAGAATCTTTGAAGGCTGTGAGGCGGCGGTTTACTGGCTGTGTGATCACCGGACCAAACCCATACAGGCGGTACCTACATTGCTGCCTTTCGGGGGGGATACGCAAGCCCATGGCCGATTCTATGTGGATGATTCGGGCACAGAAACCTGTGTAATGGATGGGACAAAGGCGGTGTTAACCGACGCAGAGCTGCATGTGCGTGGCGCACATAATTTATTAAATGTTGCTGCCTGTCTCGCCGTGATTGCAGAGTTTTCAGGCGATCGCTACAGCGATGCTTTGCCAGCGATCAAGGCCTTTCCGGGATTGCCACATCGTTGTCAGTGGGTCGCTGATGTGGATGGTGTGGCCTGGTTCAATGATTCGAAAGGCACCAATGTCGGTTCCAGTGTTGCTGCCATCCGCGGTTTGGCGGAAAACATCAAAGGGCGGCTTTTTTTGCTGGCGGGAGGCGAAGGTAAGGATGCGGATTTTCAGCCATTGGCCACCGCAATAGAGGAGAAAGTGGATCAGGTGGTTGTATTCGGGCGGGACGCTCAGGAAATTGCCGATGCTGTCGCTGGTGCGAAACCGGTGGAGAAAATGGAGAACATGAAAGCAGCGGTGGAATGGATCAAGGGTCGAGCAAAGGTGGGTGATGTCGTGTTGTTTTCTCCCGCCTGCGCCTCGTTTGATCAATTTAAAAATTACGAGGATCGTGGTCATCAGTTTATGACTGCGGTCAGGGGTTAATGCACTCAATGCGCACATTAGAGTCAACAACAGTCAGTTCACATTCAGTCGCGTTGTCTTCCCGGCAATGGTTGCTGCTGATTGTCTGCGCGCTGATGTGTGTTGGGCTGGTTGTCGTTGGTTCCGCATCAATGGATATGGCATCACTCAATTATGATTCGCCATTTTTCTTCGTGAAGCGCCATGGCGTCTATCTGGCGGCAGGCATAGTATGTGCCCTGCTTGTCTATCAGATACCCCTGGCCGTTTGGGAAAGAAGCAGCGGAGCTTTGCTCATCATTGCCTATATTTTGCTGGCCCTGGTGTTGATGCCAGGGATAGGAAAAACCGTCAACGGCAGTACCCGTTGGATTCATTTGGGGCCCATTAACATTCAGGTGTCCGAGATCGTCAAAGTCTGTGCCCTGATGTATGTGGCTGGCTACCTCGTGCGCCGGGTTGATGAGGTTCGACAAACCTTTTGGGGCTTTATGAAGCCGGTGGTGGTTCTGTCAGTGATGGTTCTGTTGTTGCTCAGACAGCCGGATTTCGGTGCCGTAGTGGTTATCATGAGTGCTGTTTTCACCATGTTGTTTTTAGCCGGGGTGCGTCTTACCCAGTTCCTGCTGGTGGTAGGTGGCAGTGTTGGGTCGGCCTATCTTCTAGTGGCCTCCTCTGAATACCGGATGAAGCGTGTGATGGGGTATATCGATCCATGGGCGGATCAGTATTCAAGTGGTTATCAACTTGTGCAGAGCCTGATCGCATTTGGCCGTGGTGAATGGACCGGGGTAGGGCTGGGTAACTCGATTCAAAAACTGTTTTACCTGCCGGAGGCGCACACGGATTTCGTGTTTGCGGTATTGGCGGAAGAGCTCGGCCTGGTGGGCAATTTGCTGGTAATTGGTTTGTTTGTGATGTTGGTGGTAGTGGCATTCGGTGTGGGGCGCCGCGCGGAGTTGCTGGGAAACCTGTTTAATGCCTATCTGGTCTATGGATTGGCGACATTGATAGGCTTGCAGGCGTTGGTCAATGTTGGTGTTGCCAGCGGCCTGTTGCCCACCAAAGGGCTGACGCTGCCGTTTATCAGTTATGGTGGCAGCAGTCTGATCATAATGAGTGTCGTGTTGGCGTTGATAATGCGTGCTGATATGGAAAACCAGGCGAATTCTGCCGCGCCTCAAAAAAAATCATCTGGCGGGCGCAAGCAGAAAGTGGCTGGTGCCCGTAAGGAGCCGGTATTATGACGGCGGTCAAGAAAATCGAGCGCGTTTTGATTACCGCCGGTGGTACCGGAGGCCATGTGTTTCCAGCGCTGGCAGCCGCCCGGTTGTTTCAGGAATACGGTGTTGAAGTATGTTGGGTTGGCACCCGTCAGGGTATTGAAGCCGATATTGTCCGCACCAATGATATTCGAATGGAGTTTCTGGATGTCGCCGGTGTGCGTGGGCAGGGATTGGCACGTTTAATCTGGGCCCCATTAAAAATAGTCAAATCGGTTATGCAGGTCATTGGCATTGTGCGACGTTATCAGCCCGATTTGGTATTGGGCATGGGTGGTTTTGTGACTGGTCCAACCGGAGTTGGTGTTTGGTTATGTCGACGTCCGGTATTTATACATGAACAGAATGCGGTTGCTGGCTTTACCAACAAGATGTTGTCGCGTTTTGCTCGCAAAGTATTTCAGGCCTTTCCCAGTGCGTTTCCTGCCGGTGCCGATGTTGAAACAACGGGTAATCCGGTGCGCCGGGAAATCGTTGCTATAGATCCTCCTGCGTTGCGCTATGAGCAGCGTGAAGGGCCTCTGAGGATTCTTGTTTTGGGCGGTAGCCAGGGCGCAGTGGCATTGAATGAATTGGTACCCGAGGCGCTGGCCAGACTCCAATCTGATGTAGAGTTCCTGGTACGGCATCAGTGCGGCGCCAAGAATATCGAAGCGGCCAGCCAGCGCTATCTGCAATCGAATGTGGATGCAGACGTGGTGCCGTTTATTGATGATATGGCCGCAGCTTACGCCTGGGCGGATGTTGTGATTTGTCGTTCCGGGGCATTAACCGTCAGTGAGTTGGCAGCTGCCGGGGTGGCTTCAGTGTTGATACCCTATCCCTATGCGGTTGACGATCACCAGACTAAGAATGGTGAATATCTTAGTTTCGCCGGGGCAGCGGTTCTGATACAGCAACAGGGCCTGAACGCGGCGGCACTCGCTGCGTTGTTGAAACAGCAACTGAAAAGTAGAGAAAAATTGAAAAGTATGGCGGAAAAAGCAAGGGCACTGGCGATGACCGATGCCACCGAAAAACTGGTGCAACGTTGCATGGAGATGGCCTGATGAGTGATCGAAAAGCCATTGCCCGGATGATTGAGATTCCCGAGATGCGCCGTATTCGTACCATCCATTTTGTCGGCATTGGTGGCGCGGGTATGTGTGGGATTGCCGAAGTACTCCTGAATCAGGGATACCGCATTACCGGAAGCGACATTCGGACCAGCGAAACCACGCAGCGACTGGAGCAATTGGGTGCCAAAGTGTTTATTGGGCATCATGAGAGCAACGTGGCCCAAGCCAGTGTGGTGGTGGTGTCCTCTGCCGTGAAGCAGGATAACCCGGAACTGCTGGCAGCTCAGGAAATGCGGACTCCTGTGGTGCCCAGGGCAGAGATGTTGGGTGAACTGATGCGTTACCGACATGGTATCGCGGTGGCGGGTACGCACGGAAAAACCACCACCACCAGTTTAATTGCCTCCATTATGGCGGAAGGCGAATTGGACCCCACGTTTGTGATCGGTGGATTGCTTAACAGTGCCGGAACCAATGCCAGACTGGGCGACAGCCGCTATTTTGTGGCAGAAGCTGACGAGAGCGACGCATCGTTTCTCCATCTGCAGCCTATGATTTCAGTGGTGACCAATATAGAAGCCGATCATATGGCAACTTATGGCGGAGATTTTAACAAACTGAAGGACACTTTTATTCAGTTTCTGCATAACCTGCCGTTCTATGGGCTGGCGGTGATGTGCATAGATGATCCCGTTATCGTGGGCTTGCTGCCCTTGGTGTCGCGCCCCATTGTCACTTATGGCACCCATGCAGATGCGGATGTCAGGGCTGAAAATATCATTATGGAAGGTACACGTTCGCACTTTGATGTGGTGCGAAAGGATCGGCAGGGAGTATTGAAAATATCCCTGAACATTCCCGGGCACCACAATGTACTGAATGCCCTGGCAGCGATTGCTGTGGCCACTGATGAGGGGATTTCAGATCAGGCGATAGTGAATGCGCTGGCCAGATTCCAGGGTGTGGGACGTCGCTTCCAGGTGTGTGACGATCTGCAGATTGAAAGCGGTTCGGTTACGCTGGTGGATGACTACGGTCATCACCCTACGGAGGTGGCTGCCACTTTGAATGCGGCGCGGGGTGCGTGGCCTGATCGGCGTATCGTTATGATGTATCAGCCACATCGCTACAGTCGTACCCGTGATCTGTATGAAGATTTTGTGGGAGTGCTATCCCAAGTGGATCTGTTGCTGCTGCTGGAGGTGTATTCCGCAGGAGAAGATCAGATTCCCGGTGCTGATGGGCGCAGCTTGAGTCGCAGTATTCGTCAGCGCGGGGCCGTAGACCCGGTGTTCGTAGAGGATGTTAAGAATATTCCTCAAATACTGCGCAATATCCTCAAGCCCGGTGATGTGTTGATTACACAGGGAGCCGGAAATGTGGGTGCGATTTCCAGCAAGCTGGCATCCAGCCAGTTAACCGAGGTGTGACCTGACGATGAGTGCATTAGCGGCTTTGGGAAAAATTGGCGTGTTGTACGGTGGAGAATCCGCTGAGCGAGCCATATCGCTGCGCAGCGGCCACGCAGTGCTGGCGGCTCTGCAATCGTTGCGCGCCGATGTGGTCGGTATTGACGTACGCTTTAATGAAGAACTGTTTAAGCAGTTATCGAAAATTGATGCCGCATTTATTGCACTGCATGGCCGCGGTGGAGAAGACGGGGTGATCCAGGGCTTGCTGGAAGTATTGAATATACCCTATACCGGCAGTGGCGTTTCTGCATCGGCTATCGGCATGGATAAACTCCGGACCAAGCTGATATGGTCGGGGCTTGGTTTGCCAACCCCCGATTTTAAATCGGTCACCAGCAGCGAAGGGCTGGACGGGGTGTTGGAGAGCATGGGCGGTGCCGTGATGGTGAAGCCGCCCCATGAAGGTTCCAGTATCGGTATGTCCAGGGCTACTACTGAAGCGGAGCTGGTGGCAGCAGTGGATAAGGCATTGGATCATGATGACGTTATTCTGCTGGAAAGGTGGGTGCAGGGGGCGGAATACACTTGCGCGATCCTGGGTGAGGAAGCGCTGCCGGTGATTCGCTTGAAAACACCCAACCAGTTTTATGATTTTGACGCAAAGTATCAATCCAGCACCACCGAATACCTCATTCCTTCCGGCTTGGGTGATGCGCAGGAAGAACGGTTACAGCAGCTCTCGCTGCAGGCGTTCAGCGCGGTGGGTTGTAAAGGGTGGGGCAGAGTTGACGCCATGATGGACGAGGCCGGACATTTCTGGTTGCTGGAAGTCAATACTGTGCCGGGTATGACCGATCACAGCCTGGTGCCGATGGCGGCAAAGGCAAAAGGATACAGTTTCGAGCAACTGGTTGAGGCCATAGCTCTGGGTGCAAAAGGGTAACGAAGTGAGTAAAGCGCAAGCCAAAAAGCAGCCTGTTAACCGAGATACCGTGCGTTTGATGGTGTTGGTGTTTGTGTTGCTAATGGTAGCGGCTCTGATGTTATCCGGCCGACTGGCGCTGCAGCGTTGGTTTGCGCAATACCCCATTCAGAAAATTACGGTAATGGGGGATCTCAAGTATGTGGATCGGTCGGTTTTGGAAGCGGCGTTGGCACCCTATATGGTGGAAAACTTTTTTACAGTTGATCTGAAAAAAGTGAAACAAACAACGGAGTCGTTGACCTGGATCGATTACGCTGACGCCAAAAAAGAATGGCCCAATACGCTGATCGTTTACCTGCAGGAACGTGTGCCGGTGGCTAATTGGCAAAAAAATGAATTTTTAAGTGTAAAAGGTGAAATATTTTCTGCAGAACACGTGCAGCCTGATGTAAATTTGCCTACTTTTATAGGCAAGCCAGATCAAGCTGCGGTTATTGCACAACGTTTTAGTAAAATGCAGGAAATTTTGCGCGAAGTTGGTCTTTCAGTTAACAGTCTTGAATTGGAAGATCGAATTTCCTGGAAGGCGCAACTCGACAACGGATTGATGTTGGTGGTTGATGATAAGCACAGTGTGGAAAAACTGAAACGGTTTACCCGGCTGTACTCGATGTTCACCGAGCAACAAAAACAACAACTGTTCAAAGTCGACTTGCGATACGAAAATGGACTGGCAATCAAGTGGAAGAATGATGATGGTGACACAGACGCTGCGTAACATGTTTGGCCTGGGAGATTCCCATCCCGTAAGTACACAGGAAAAGTCCAGTGGGGTAGTGAGAAGTATGGGTAGCCGAATGATTGTAGGGCTGGACATTGGGACCACCAAGGTGGTTGCGATAGTCGGCCAGCTGAAAGGCGATGGCTTTATCGAGGTGATCGGTATTGGGTCCTGTCCCTCCCGTGGGCTGAAAAAAGGAGTTGTGGTGGATATCGAGTCCACGGTTCAGTCCATTCAGCGGGCGGTGGAAGAAGCCGAACTCATGGCCGGGTGCCAGATCCACTCTGTATACGTTGGTATTGCCGGAAGTCATATTCGTAGCCTGAACAGTCATGGGATTGTCGCGGTGCGGGATCGGGAGGTCACCCGGGCTGATCTGGAGAGGGTAATTGATGCCGCCCAGGCGGTTCCTATTCCAGCCGATCAGAAAGTTCTGCACATTTTGCCCCAAGAATACATTATCGATTCCCAGGAAGGCATCAAAGAGCCTATGGGGATGTCGGGTGTGCGACTGGAGTCAAAAGTGCATCTGGTCACCTGTGCAGTAAATGCCTCACAGAATATTGAGCGCTGTGTACGCCGCTGTGGCCTGGAAGTGGAGGACATAATTCTGGAGCAACTGGCATCAGCTTATGCAGTGCTGACCGACGATGAGAAAGAGCTGGGGGTTTGTATGGTGGATATTGGTGGTGGTACCACCGATATTGCCGTGTTCACTGAAGGTTCCATTCGTCATACCGCAGTGATTCCCATCGCAGGTGATCAGGTAACCAATGACATCGCCATGGCGTTGCGTACCCCCACTGAGCATGCCAATGACATCAAAGTTAAGTATGCCTGCTGCCTCACTCAATTGGCCGGGCCGGATGAAACCATCAAGGTAGCCAGCGTCGGAGATCGTCCACCCCGGGAGTTGTCGCGCCAGGCATTGGCTGAGGTGGTGGAGCCGCGCTATGACGAACTGTTCTCGCTGGTGCAGGCTGAGTTGCGCCGCTCGGGCTACGAAGATCTGATCGCCGCCGGCATCGTTTTGACTGGTGGCTCCTCAAAAATGGAAGGCGCGGTGGAGTTGGCCGAAGAAATCTTTCATATGCCGGTGCGATTGGCATCACCACAGACCGTCACCGGTTTGACGGAAATGGTGAAGAACCCCATTTATGCCACTGGCGTAGGCTTGCTCAAGTACGGCCAGAAGCAGGTTGCGTCCGGCGCCGCGACACAAAACCTTCCTGCCACTGAGCAGGTTGGCTTTATGGACAAAATGAAGACCTGGATCAAAGGCAACTTTTGATTGTCACAACAACAAAATTGAAAAGTTCTCAACACGAGAAACCATAGCTGAAGGAAAGGAAGGGAGATAAATATGTTTGAACTAGTTGATAACGTTCCTCAGAACGCAGTCATCAAAGTAGTAGGCGTTGGTGGCGGTGGCGGTAATGCCGTCGAGCACATGCTGTCCAATCAAGTGGATGGCGTAGAGTTTATCTGCGCCAACACGGATGCCCAGGCGCTGAAAAACATGAATGCCAAAACCCTGTTGCAGCTGGGTGGTGCGGTGACCAAAGGTTTGGGTGCCGGTGCCAATCCCAATGTGGGTCGTGACGCGGCGCTGGAAGATCGTGAGCGCATCCGTGAAGTGCTGGAAGGCGCTGATATGGTATTCATTACGGCAGGCATGGGCGGCGGTACCGGTACAGGCGGCGCTCCGATCGTTGCCGAGATCGCTAAAGAAATGGGTATTCTGACTGTTGCAGTAGTCACCAAACCATTTCCTTTTGAAGGCCGCAAGCGCATGCAGGTTGCGATGGAAGGGATGAAGGAGCTGACTGAAAATGTGGACTCTCTGATCACCATTCCCAATGAAAAGCTGTTGGCGGTACTGGGGCCTAAAACCAGCCTGCTGGATGCATTCAAGGCAGCCAACGATGTACTGCTGGGTGCGGTACAGGGTATTGCTGACCTGATCATTCGCCCCGGTATGATTAACGTGGACTTTGCCGACGTGCGTACCGTGATGTCCGAGATGGGTATGGCCATGATGGGAACCGGATTTTCCGCCGGTGAGAACCGTGCCCGCGAAGCGGCGGAAAAAGCCATCCGTAGCCCGTTGCTGGAAGATGTGAATCTGCAGGGCGCCCGCGGTATTCTGGTGAACATCACTGCCGGTGAGAGCCTGTCTCTGGGCGAATTCTCTGAAGTGGGCGATACGGTGGAAGAGTTTGCGTCTGAAAATGCCACCGTGGTGGTTGGTACGGTGATTGATCCATCCATGGGTGAAGATCTGCGGGTAACGGTGGTTGCCACCGGGCTGGGCGCAGTGGGCGAACAAGTGTCCCCTGTACGGGCTGTTGAAGGTGTGACTAAACGGTCTCCTGTTGAGGCTGTCTCAGACTATAAGCAGTTCGACAAACCGGCAGTGGATCGCATTCGCCGTGAACCTGTTACGGAAAGCCGCCGTCGTCCGGTAATGGAATCAGATGTGAATCGTGAATATCTGGATATACCGACGTTTTTGAGACGCCAGGCGGATTAAATAGGTTAAAAGGTGCACAATTGTTTGCTAAATATTTGGTTATCTTGACAGTTACTGCTAATATTGCGGCAGACTAAGATTTCGTGCCTTTTGAGCTTTTAACTCTTTGATTTGTGTGGAGCAACATGATTAGACAACGCACATTGAAAAATACAATTCGTGCGACCGGTATCGGTCTGCATACAGGTGACAAGGTCTATTTGACCCTGAGACCCGCTCCGGTGAATACCGGGATTGTATTCTGCCGCACAGACCTGGACCCGGTGGTGACCGTGCGCGCTGATGCGCTGAACGTCGGTGACACCACCCTGTCCACTACGTTGGAGAACGGTGATGTCCGTGTATCCACAGTAGAGCATTTGTTATCTGCTTTGGCTGGTCTGGGTATCGACAATGCGTATGTGGATCTGAGCGCACCTGAAGTGCCGATTATGGATGGCAGCGCGGGGCCTTTTGTATTCCTGCTGCAGTCTGCAGGCATTGAAGAGCAGAATGCGCTGAAGCAGTTCATCCGCATCAAGCGCAAGGTGCAAGTCAAGGATGGAGACAAAACGGCCACCTTCCTGCCGTTTAATGGCTTCAAAGTGGGCTTCACCATCGATTTTGATCACCCTGTGATCAAAAGTCGCAGTCAGCATATCGCTCTGGATTTCTCCAGTACTTCCTTCGTACGGGAAGTAAGTCGAGCCAGAACCTTCGGCTTTATGCGCGATATCGAATATCTGCGTGAGCGTAATCTGGCCTTGGGTGGCAGCGTTGAAAATGCCATCGTGGTGGATGATTACCGTATTCTCAACGAAGACGGCTTGCGTTACGACGATGAGTTTGTTCGACACAAGGTACTGGATGCCATTGGCGACCTGTACCAGCTTGGCAAGAGCCTGATCGGTGAATTTCAAGGTTACAAATCCGGTCATGCATTGAACAACATGCTGTTGCGAGAGCTGTTAGTGCAGGAGGATGCCTGGGAAATCGTCACCTTTGATGATGAGAAAGTGGCACCCATCTCTTATGCAAGACCTGTTTTGGCAATGGATTAAGCCAAAGCTGATTAGTTAAAAACTTCCTTCCGTCCATGCAACCTGGCTTTCGGGCAGGGTTGCATGGAAATTCCCCTGTTTTCTGCCATAGTTTTAGTTGCCCCGGTTTTTCAGTGTATCGGCCAGGTTCCGCATGGAGTCGGCCAGCTGATGGTCCGCTATCGTGTCAGCGGTTTGTCGTATCAGTAAGCAGTTTTGCCGGGAAACGGTGGGCAGAGACCGTTTGTAATGTCGGTCCAATTGCG
This sequence comes from Gammaproteobacteria bacterium UBA7310, assembly GCA_002471665.1. Taxonomy (GTDB): domain Bacteria; phylum Pseudomonadota; class Gammaproteobacteria; order Pseudomonadales; family Ketobacteraceae; genus Ketobacter. The sequence continues at coordinate 167,544 of DKQK01000071.1, read as the reverse complement.
CTGGAGCCGCAGCGATGCGAATGTTGATGCTCTGCAATGCCCTGAATTTGCTTGATTTTTTTAGTTTGGAAAAGATTTGTGGTTGCATGAATCTAAGTTGCGTCGCGGCTGCACCGGTTCTGGTTTCCAGGTGCAAGGCACCGTTGCGATAGCTGGCCACTTTACAGAACTGAGCCAGCTTGCTGGGCAACGAAGTTGCCAAAATGTGATTCAGTTCAGCAACCTGCAAGGAATTTTCGGTGAGAGACTTCACTTCTTTGTTGCAAAGCATGAGATCTCTTATATTTTTTATGGTACCGTCCTGCGCCATTGGTAGAAATTGCTCAATTCTCTGGGTGGATTTCAACAATCGGGTGTAACTGTCCCTGATTGGATTCTGAACTAAAATGGCGGCTAGCTCTAGAGTAGTAATTAGTAATGAACATTATTCTTCTTGATCCCAAAACTGGCCAATCGCGAACACTGAAGCTGCGAACCCCTCTGTTGGTGGTTACGTTGGTTCTGGGCCTGGGCCTGTCAGCAGTACTGGGGTTGGGGGCCGGCGTGTATCTGTCTGGAACCAAGGCCAGCGAACCCGGGGATCTGGCTGCCTTTCTGCAGAGTGATATCGCCAGTAATGCCGAACGAATAGAGCAGGCGCGAAAACAGGCAGAAGATCAATTAATCGCCATGACCGTTAGAATGGCGGAATTGCAGGCGCGCCTTATGCGGCTGGATGCCTTGGGTGAGCGTTTGGTGGAAGTGGCCAAGCTGAATGGTGGAGAATTTGAGTTTTCACGCATTCCCGCCGTCGGTGGCCCGGAAGAAGGCGAATTGCAGGTGGAGGTGGATCGGCCCAGCTTTCTTGCCGACCTTGATCAGTTAGCCGCCGATATTGAGGCACGTGAGCAGCAGTTGGAAGTGCTCGAAAGCCTGCTGGCCAATCGTAAACTGCAGAAGGAAGTCTCCATTGCCGGGCGCCCGGTGACCTGGGGCTGGTTGTCCTCGCGCTTTGGCCGGCGTACAGACCCGTTTACCGGGCGCCCGGCCTGGCATGCGGGGGTTGATTTTGCCGGCAAGGAAGGTTCGGACATCGTATCGGTGGGTTCCGGAGTAGTAACCTGGGCCGGAGAGCGTTATGGCTACGGGCTGATGGTGGAAATTAATCATGGTGGTGGTATCACCACGCGCTATGGTCACGCCAAAGAGATCCTGGTCTCTGTGGGCGATATCGTCAAGCAGAGTCAAACCCTGGCCCGTATGGGAAGTACCGGACGCTCCACGGGCCCCCATGTGCATTTTGAAGTTCGTAAAAATGGTAAGGCGGTTGACCCTGCCCGCTATGTCTACCGCAAACGCAGCTGATTGATCAATCGGCGCGTTTGATCGTCAAGTTAGCGCATCATCAGGGTGCGCCAAGCATTATTCCCGCGCGTAAATGCTTTATCCTACTGGGAAAATAACGTTAGAATTGGCCCTTTAATTTTATTCCTGTTGGCATTTGGGAGAGTCGACGCTGTTTCAGTCTCTAATGCACTGCCGAGATTATTAAATGGCTCACATGTCAGCCGGTCAGGAAAGCCTCAGTAATAGAAGTGAAAACCTATGTTAGGACCACTGTTTCGCAAGATTTTAGGCAGCAAGAACGATCGCGAACTCAAGAGAATGGGCAAGTTGGTTGCGCAGATCAATGCTCTGGAAGAAGAGATCCAGGGGTTGTCCGACGAGGAACTGAAAGCCAAAACCCCTGCGTTCCAATCCCGTCTTGAGCAGGGCGAATCTCTGGATACCATTTTGCCGGAAGCGTTTGCGGTGGCTCGCGAAGCCAGTAAGCGGGTTATGGGGATGCGTCACTTCGATTGTCAGTTGATCGGTGGTATTACCCTGCACGAAGGTAAAATCGCCGAAATGCGCACCGGTGAAGGTAAAACCCTGACTGCTACCCTGGCGGTCTACCTGAATGCGCTCTCCGGGGAGGGAGTGCATGTGGTGACGGTGAACGATTATCTGGCGGAGCGGGATGCAGACTGGATGCGGCCGCTGTATGAATTCCTGGGTATGAGTGTTGGCGTTATTCTGTCGCAACAGGATCCGGCCACCAAACGCGCTGCCTACGCCTGCGATATTACCTATGGCACCAACAACGAATTCGGTTTTGACTATCTGCGTGACAATATGGCCTTCACCCTGGAAGACCGGGTGCAGAGGCCGTTGAATTTTGCCGTTGTGGATGAGGTGGACTCGATCCTGATCGACGAGGCGCGCACGCCCCTGATCATTTCCGGCCCCAGTGAAGACAGTTCCGAACTGTATAAAAAGATTAACGTTCTGATTCCCAAACTCGAACGAGGTTATGAGGAAGGGGAGATCAGCGAGGAAGCCAAAACCTATCACTACACCATTGATGAGAAAAACCGCCAGGTCGAACTGACGGAAGAAGGGCACCAGTACGTTGAAGAACTGCTCACTGAATTCAAGTTGCTCCACGAAGGCGATAGCCTGTACGCCGCCAACAATCTGAACCTGCTTCATCACGTGCATGCTGCGCTGAAAGCCCATTGCCTGTTCCAGCGTGACGTTGACTATATTGTCCAGAATAACCAGATTGTGATAGTGGATGAACATACCGGCCGTACGATGGCTGGCCGCCGCTGGTCGGATGGGATTCATCAGGCCATTGAGGCTAAGGAAGGCGTGCGCATCCAGAATGAGAACCAGACCCTGGCATCCACTACCTTCCAGAACTATTTTCGCATTTACTCCAAACTGTCCGGCATGACCGGTACCGCAGATACGGAAGCCTTCGAGTTCCGCCAAATTTATGGTCTGGACGTGGTGGTGATTCCCACCAACAAACCCATGGTGCGTGATGACATGAATGACCTGATCTTCATGTCAGCGGAAGAGAAATTCGAGGCCATCATCGAAGACATTCAGGAAGCAATCAAGGCCAATCGCCCGGTTTTAGTTGGTACAGCGTCTATCGAAACTTCTGAATATCTGTCGGCCCTGCTGAAAAAACAAAAAGTGCCGCATAAGGTATTGAACGCCAAGTTTCACGCCCAGGAAGCGGACATCATCGCTCAGGCCGGCCAGCCTGGCGCCTTGACCATTGCCACCAACATGGCCGGTCGGGGCACCGATATCGTCTTGGGTGGCAGTTGGCAGGCGCAGGTGGATGCGCTGGAAAACCCCACCCCGGAGCAGATCGAAAAGCTGAAAACGGAGTGGCAGGCACGCAACCAGGCCGTGAAGGACGCTGGTGGCTTGCACATCATCGGCACCGAGCGCCATGAATCCCGCCGTATCGATAATCAATTGCGTGGTCGTGCCGGCCGTCAGGGTGATCCGGGTTCCACCCGTTTCTTCCTGTCACTGGAAGACGGACTGATGCGAATATTTGCCTCCGACCGTGTTAAAGGTTTGATGCAGACCCTGGGTATGGAACGGGGCGAAGCCATTGAGCATCGCTGGGTGACCAAATCCATTGAAAATGCCCAGAAGAAAGTGGAAGGGCGCAACTTCGATATCCGCAAATCTTTGTTGGAATACGATGATGTGGCCAATGACCAGCGCCGTGTTGTGTATGAACAACGTAATGATATTCTGCACGCCGAGGATCTGTCGGAGAACATCAAAGCCATTCGGGTTGATGTGGTGAACGACTTTATCAGTGGCTACATTCCTCCCCAGAGCATGGTGGAGCAGTGGGATGTGGACGGTTTGGAGCATGCTATTGAAACCGATTTCCGCATCAAGATGCCCATTCAACAGTGGTTGGACGACGATAAATCCCTGCATGAAGAAACCCTGAGAGAAAAGATTATCGGTGTTCTGGAAGAGGCCTATGCCACCAAGGAAGCCAACCTGGGTGACGAAGCTCATGTGATGCGCCAGTTGGAGAAGCATGTGATGCTGGCCACGCTGGATCGGCTCTGGAAAGAGCATCTGGCTAATATGGATCATTTGCGGCAGGGCATTCATCTGCGGGGCTATGCGCAGAAGAATCCCAAGCAAGAGTATAAGCGGGAAGCCTTTGAGCTGTTCCAGACCTTCCTCGAGAACGTGAAACTGGAAGTGGTTCGCGTATTGACCACAGTTGAACTGCGTCGTCAGGAAGAGGTGGAAGAGCTGGAGCGGCAGCGTCGTGCCGCGGCAGAGCGGGAGCTGACCTTACAACATGCCGATGCCTCTGCTACCGCGGAAAACGAGCAGCCGGATCAGCAGGGCAATACCCCCTTCCAGCGGCAGGAACGCAAAGTGGGGCGTAACGAGCCCTGCCCCTGCGGTTCCGGGAAAAAATACAAACACTGCCATGGGCAGGTTGAGTAACATACCGGAATCCAAACAAGGGGCTGTTAAGGCCCCTTTTTCGTGGGGCCGGTCAGTGCAATAGTGTCAGCACAATATCAAGAGGAATAGACAATGGCGGTAGGAAAAGAAACCTTTGGTGTCATGCATCCGGTGAAAGGATTTCGCCTGGGTACGACTCAGGCACGGGTAAGGTATTCTGATCGTCGCGACCTGGTGGTGATGGAGGCGGCGGCAGGAAGCACTATTGCCGGAACCTTTACCCGCAATGCATTCTGTGCTGCACCGGTGACTCTATGCAAAAACAATCTGGCCAAACTGGCGGGGCGCTCCAATGAGACATTGTACCTGGTTACCAACACCGGCTGCGCCAATGCCGGAACAGGTCAGCAGGGGATGCAGAATGCTGTTGCGGTTTGTCAGTCATTGGCACAGCAGGCCGGCGTTTCTGAGATCAGCGTGTTTCCCTTCTCCACTGGCGTGATTGGTGAGCCGTTGCCGGTGGCAAGGATCATTGCCGGTCTGCCTGCCTGCCTCTCGGCATTGAGTGAAGATGGCTGGAGTGATGCGGCTCACGGCATTATGACGACCGATACCCGGCCCAAAGGGGTCTCCGTGCAACTGCAGTTCGGCGCTGATACCGTGACGCTGTCCGGTCTGTCCAAGGGTGCCGGTATGATCAAACCCAACATGGCCACCATGTTGGCGTATGTGGCAACGGATGCCCTGGTAGAGCCTGAGCTGTTGCAGCAGCTTGCGGCAGAGGCGACCCAGGCATCCTTCAACTCCATTACGGTGGATAGCGATACCTCCACCAACGATTGCTGTATGTTGGTGGCCACCGGCAAGTCCGGTGTTCGTGTTTCAGAACAGGATCCGGAGGGTTTATCGCGCTTCAAAACGGCACTGATGGCAGTTTATCTGCAGTTGGCCCATGCCATTGTGCGGGATGGGGAAGGGGCCACCAAGTTTGTTGCGGTAGACGTGGCGGAGGCGGCCTCTCTGGAGGAAGCGCGGGAGGTTGCTTATACGATTGCGCATTCTCCCCTGGTGAAAACGGCTTTGTTCGCCAGTGATCCCAACTGGGGACGCATTTTGGCGGCGGTGGGGCGGGCACCCATCCCTGAGCTGGATGTGAATCAGGTGTCGGTGGCCCTGAACGATGTGTTGATCGCCGAACACGGTGCGGTTGCTGCCAGTTATACCGAGCAGGCCGGGGTAGCGGAAATGCAGAAGGAAGAGATTACCATTGCCGTGAAGCTGGGGCGTGGTGACGCAAAAGCCGTTATCTGGACTACGGACTTTTCCTACGATTATGTGAAAATCAATGCCGACTACCGTTCCTGAGCAATGAAGCGCATCCATGTTGTTGCTGCCGTGATCGAACGGGATGGGCACATCCTTATCGCCCGCCGTCACGATCACGTGCATCAGGGGGGCAAATGGGAGTTTCCAGGGGGCAAGGTGGAGCCCCAGGAACCGGTGCAGACGGCGCTGTGCCGGGAGCTGGAAGAGGAGTTGGGTATTCAGGCGAAATGCTTCGAGCCTTTGATTACGGTTGCCCATGATTATGTGGACAAGCAGGTGCTGCTGGACGTTTGGCGGGTGACTGAATTTGACGGGCAGGCGATCGGCGCCGAGGGGCAGGAAATCCGCTGGACCAGTCCTCATTCACTCAGTGAATTTGAGTTTCCGGATGCCAATGTTCCCATTGTGAGTGCAGCACAGCTGCCACGGCACTATGTGATTACGCCATCGCTTGATGATTCGGTGGCGGCATTCTGCGGTGGTTTCAGGCGGGCTCTGGAGGCGGGGTACCGCCTGTTCCAATTGCGTATCAAAGAAGCGCTCTCAGCACAGGACACGGCGCAGCTGGTATCCGCAATCAGTGCCATGAAGCAGGAACACGACGCCTGGGTGTTGGTGAACAGCGATATGAGTGATGCGGTGCAATCTCAATTGGATGGGGTGCATCTCACCTCAGGGCAGTTGCATCGCATCACTTCACGGCCATCACAGCACAGATGGGTGGCGGCTTCCTGTCATAGTTTGTCGGATATTCAGCAGGCGGAAAAACTGGGGCTGGATTTTGTTACGCTTTCGCCCTTTAAACCTACCGCCAGCCATCCCCACGCACAGCCCCTACCGTTGACACTATTTTCCCAATGGGTAAGCGCTGCAAAGCTGCCCGTGTACGGCTTGGGAGGAGTGGCGCCGGCTGATCTCGGGCAACTGGTTGCGCTGGGGGCCCAGGGTGGTGCCGGGATCTCCGGTTATTGGCCTGGAAGTAAAGGGAGTGAAGCTCAATAGACGGGCTGAATTTCGGTTTTCCCAATCTTAGAGTTCAGTGCAAGGGCTTATCCTGTGGTTCGTCGTCGCCGATGGACCAGTCCGCTTCGCCGGCAATGTAACGCTCGCCGCTGGCCCATTCCCCCAGATCGATCAATTTGCAGCGCTCGCAGCAAAAAGGACGGTACGGGTTGTTGGTGGAATACTCGATTTCCTTGTCGCAGGTGGGGCACTTTACTTTCATACATCCCTCGCCAGTTGCAGATACGTTTGGTGGAGCCTGTCCACTTCGCTGTGTAGATGATTCAGATCCTGATCGTTGCAAATCACATCGTCCGCCTTCGACAGGCGCTCCCCCCGTGACATCTGGGCAGCGATGATGGCTTTCACTCCCGCTTCCGTGGTTTCATCCCGGGCCACAGTACGGGCGATTTGCATCTCTACCGGTACATCAATCACCAGTATCCGGCTCGCCATCTGATGTTGACTGCTTTCCAGAAGCAGGGGGGAGGCCAGGATGGTGTAAGGAGAGGTGCTGGCCTGGATCTGAGCGACAATCTCCTGGCCGATCAGCGGGTGGGTAAGCTGTTCCAGCCATTGACGCTGGGTGGGGTCAGCAAACACGATCTCCCGCAAGGCACGGCGATCCAGGCTGCCGTCGGCGGTGATGAGGTGGGGGCCAAAATGTTCGGCGATGGCCTGCAGGGCCGGGCGCCCTGGTTCCACGATCACCCTGGATGCCAGGTCCGCATCCACCACGGTAATACCGTGCTCCTGGAAGCGATCCGTTGCAGCGGTTTTTCCGCTGCCGATACCACCGGTTACCCCAATTACCAACATAGACCACCTCATATTCGAAGTGGCCTATTGTTACGATAGAGCAGGGGGATGTAAAGGGTGAGTCTGGAGCGGTTAGCGCAGGAAGTTCTGGTAATTGACGAGAATGCTCTCACCCCAGAAGAAGGCGATCCAGCCGGCGGCGGCCAGATACGGGCCGAACGGGATGGGAATGTTTTTATCGCGGCCTTTGATCACTATGAGGCTGATGCCCACCGCGGCGCCGACCATTGAAGAAAGTACCAGAATCAGCAGCAGGTATTGCCAGCCCATCCAGGCTCCCAGTGCAGCCAGGAGTTTGAAATCACCATACCCCATGCCTTCCTTGCCGGTGAGCAGTTTGAACACCCAATACAGGGACCACAGGCACAGGTAGCCCACAGCAGCGCCGATAACGGCGTCCTGTAGCGAGGCGAACATGCCATTGATGTTGAGGATCAACCCCAGCCACAGCAAGGGCAGGGTGATGTGATCAGGCAGCAGCTTGTGATCGAAGTCGATCATGGTCAGGCAAATCAGTGTCCAGGTCAGTACCAGTGCCGCAGCGGCCTCCCAACTGAAGCCGAAATGATAGGCCGCGAAGCAGGAAAGCACCGCGGTAACCAGTTCAATAATGGGATAGCGTACTGAAATGGGGTTGCTGCATTGGCTGCATTTGCCTTTCAGCGCAATGTAACTGACAACAGGGATATTTTCATACCAGCGTATCAGGTGACCACAGTGGGGGCAGGTGGAATCCGGCTTGGCGATATTGAAGGGCGCTTTGGGCAGACTGTCAGGATGGGCCTCCAGCTCCGCAGGGAGTTGGCCGAACGTTTCTTTGATGAAATCCCGACAGTTCTCCAGCCACTCCAGGTGCATCATGACTGGGACACGATAAATCACCACGTTAAAGAAGCTGCCGAACATCAGCCCGAAGAAAAAAATAACCCCGGCGAAGTAGTCGGGGTTATTGGAGAGATACTGAATTATCTGGTTGGTCATTATTGGCAAGCGTGTCCTTATACGACAGAACCCAGTTGGAAGATGGGTAGGTACATGGCGATGATAAGACCGCCCACCAATACTCCGAGCACAGCCATTATCAGAGGTTCGAGGAGGCTGGTCAGGCCATCCACCGCGTTGTCCACTTCATCCTCATAATAGGTGGCTACTTTATCCAACATGGTATCCAATGCACCGGATTCTTCACCGATCGCGGTCATTTGTACCGCCATAGCTGGGAATACACCTGCTGATTTCATTGAAAAGTTCAATTGGGTGCCGCTTGATACGTCGTCGCGAATTTTGTTGACCGCATTGCGGTAGACCACGTTTCCGGTTGCTCCGGCCACGGATTCCAACGCTTCCACCAAGGGGACACCGGCAGAAAAGGTAGTGGCGAGCGTTCGGGCGTAGCGCGCAATCGTCGCCTTGTAGATAATGTCCCCGGCAACTGGCATTTTCAGAATTATTCTGTCTAAAGCATCGCAAAATGCGGGTGATCGCTTCTTCGCTTCAGCGAAAGCGACACCGAATGCAATGATTCCCAGGAGGAAGATAAACCACCATTCTTGCATCCATTCCGACAGGTCGATCACCATTTGCGTAAATGCAGGCAGTTCTGCACCGAACCCAGCGAACAGATCTTGAAATGTGGGTACTACCTTGATCAGAAGTATTGCCGTCACTATACAGGCCACAACCACCACGGCGATTGGGTATTTGATCGCTTTCTTTATCTTTGCCTTTAGCGCTTCGGTTTTTTCCTTATAAATTGCTATTCGATCCAGCATGGTTTCCAGGGCGCCGGATTGTTCGCCGGAATCAACCAGGCTCACAAATAAATCGTCGAAATAAGCCGGGTGAGCAGCAAGGGAGCTGGCCAGGTTATTACCGCCTTCGATATCCCCTTTTATTCTAAGGAGCAAATCCCGCATGGATGGGTTGTCATGGCCGTCTGCAACGATCTCAAAGGATTGGACCAGAGGCACCCCGGCTTTCATCATGGTTGCCAGTTGGCGCGTAAAAACAGCGACGTCCATCGGGGTTATCTTCTTTTTCTTTGGCCCCAGCAGTGAAGTCGCTTTCTTTTTGACTTTGTTGGCTACGATTCCCTGCTTGCGAAGCTCGGCCTTGATCAAGGTAACATTTTGGCCCGGGAGTTCTCCCTTAACCTTGTTACCTTTTTTATCGACCCCTTCCCAGCTGAATGTCTGTTGCTTGGGGATAGAGGATTTTTTGGCAGTTTTAGTTTGTGCTTGTGTCGCCGTCGCCATTCTTAATGCCCTGTGGTTACGCGGTTAACTTCTTCCAGACTGGTTAAACCGTCTTTTACTTTTTTAAGCCCGCTGGTCCTGAGGTCATTGAAGCCTTCCTTTCGAGCAGCGTCCGCGATCTGAATCGCGTTACCTTCTTCCATTATAATGCGTGAAATGCCATCAGTGACCTTAACTACCTCATAAATACCGACTCGTCCTTTGTACCCGTTCACACATTTATCACAACCTTGCGGGCCATATATCGTAAATGTTCCGATTTCTTCTTCCTTAAAGCCCTCCGATATAAGCGTTTCGTGGGGAATGTCGAGGGGTTTTTTGCAGTTCTTGCACAGCCTTCGGGCCAGGCGCTGGGCAATAATCAAGGATACGGAGGTGGCAATGTTGAAGGCCGGTACCCCCATATTCCTTAAACGGGTAAGTGTCTCTGGAGCACTGTTGGTGTGCAGGGTGGAGAGAACCAAATGGCCGGTTTGGGCGGCTTTGACCGCGATTTCTGCGGTTTCAAGATCCCGAATCTCTCCCACCATGACAATGTCCGGATCCTGGCGCAGGAAAGCCCGTAACGCAGAGCCGAAATCCAGCCCGACCTTGGTGTTTACGTTAACCTGGTTCACCCCTTCCAGGTTGATCTCGGCTGGGTCTTCCGCCGTTGAAATATTGCGTTCAGTGGTGTTGAGGATATTCAGACCGGTGTAAAGTGACACCGTTTTGCCGGACCCGGTGGGGCCTGTTACCAGAATCATGCCCTGCGGCTGTTCCAGCGCCTTCATATAAAGTGCCTTCTGTTCCTCTTCGTAACCCAGCATATCAATGCCCAGTTTGGCACTGTCAGGGTCCAGAATCCGCAATACGATCTTTTCGCCGAACAGGGTTGGTAGCGTATTCACTCGAAAGTCGATCGCCCTGGTTTTCGAGAGCTTCAGCTTGATACGGCCATCCTGCGGAACGCGGCGTTCGGAAATGTCGAGCTGTGACATGACTTTGAGTCGGGCGGCAAGCTTTGGCGCCAGGTTGACAGGTGGACGAGCCACCTCCCGCAATATCCCATCTGCCCTGAGTCGTATGCGGTAGGCCTTCTCATAGGGTTCAAAGTGGATGTCCGACGCTCCCAGTTTGATGGCATCCAACAGGATTTTGTTTACAAACCTTACAATTGGGGCGTCGTCAGCGGCTTCAGCGGTGACGTCGCTGGCCCGGTCTTCCTCGCCTCCAGCTTCGATATCCAGGTCGTCCAAATCGGCATCGCCAAGGTCATTGAAGCCGGTTTCAGAGTTCTCCAGATAGCGATCAATGGCACCATCGAGCTTATCTTCGTCGACGATGACCGCCTCGGTGCTGAGCCCGGTATTGAACTTGATTTCGTCCAGAGCCTGCAGGTTGGTAGGATCGGAAACGGCGACATAAAGCCGGGTACCGCGTTTGAAAAGGGGCAACGCCCGGTGCTTGCGGACCAGTTTTTCGGCCACTAGCTCCTTGGGGAAGGCGTCAACGGACATGGCATCCAGCTCAATGAGCGGCGTGCCAAATTCTTCGGCTGCTGCCAGGGCAATGGTTCTGGCTGGAACCAGGTTGTTCTGCACCAGGTAGGTGACCAGCGGGATTTTCTGCTTACTGGCAGTATCAGAAGCATTGCGAATAGCATCGTCGGCTATCGCTCCGTCATTTAACAGTTTTTTGGCTAGACCGCTTAGATTCATAATTCCTGAGTCAATACCGGATCGATTACAGTTTTTTGGGAGGTATGTGCTTTAATCAATTGTATATATTGATTCTTTTCTAATAGTAGATCAAACGCTCAGAACGCAAAGTAAACCAGCGAAAATAATAGGCCAGATAGTGACAAAGTTTGTCACTATCTGGCGGATTGTGCCGGGGTGAATTGGCTAGAAGGAGGGGCTGGTTAAATTGTGAGCTCATAACGGGTTGAATTATGGGGTGAATATTAATTTCTTGATTCTGGCACAGGCTGTGCTTTGCTTAAGCTAGTTGGTTGGCACAGTGCCGATGTCAATTGAACAATATGCGTAAATAACATGCTTGGAGAATCATCTATGAAGAAGCAAATGCAACAGGGTTTCACCCTTATTGAATTGATGATTGTTGTTGCAATCATCGGTATTCTGGCGGCGGTGGCTATCCCTGCTTACCAGGATTACACCATTCGTGCCCGTGTAACAGAAGGCCTGAATTTGGCCTCGGCGGCTAAATTGGCGGTAGGTGAGAATGCCGCAAATGGAGTGGAATATACAGCGGGTTGGACGGCTCCAGCTGCCACTCCCAATGTTACAAGTATCGGGGTTTCTGATACGACCGGCCAGATCACTATCACTTATACTCAGGCAATTGGTGCTGGTTCTCCTACTCTGATTCTGACCCCTTACACGGGTGCAAGTGGTGGTAGTGAAGCTGCGCTGCCTGATAGTGCTGGTGGTATTGGTACTTACACCCCTCCTTCAGGCCGTATTGCCTGGGCTTGTAATGCTGCTGGTGCTACCAATGCCTCTGCTGCCGGTGCTGGGGTTGGTACACTGGCAGCCAACTTGGCGCCTGCGGAATGCCGTTAATTCGTTTAATGAATTAAACTGCAGAAAGGCCTCCTTGGGGGCCTTTTTTCGTTTGGAAGGATCAAAGTGCATACTCTGGTTAAAGCAAAACTCTATGCCATGTTGGTGCATGGCTTTCTCACCTTGATAGTGGCATTGTTAACGGCGTTCTTGGTCTATCGGTTGTGGTACCCTGCACCTTTTGCCCAGCTAACTGGCGGTACAGATCTTTTTTTGTTAGTGCTTGGTGTAGAGGCTGTGCTGGGGCCAGTGATGTCATTGGTGATATTCAATCCAGTCAAAGTGCGCAAGGAGATGGTGCGGGACTATCTTGTGGTGGGACTGATACAGTTTTCGGCCCTGAGTTACGGAATATATTCAGTCTATCTGGCGCGTCCGGTTTATGTGGTGTTTGTTAAGGATCGATTGGACGTGGTAGTGGCGGCAGAGCTTGATGCCGCGGACATGCATGGCGCTGACGACGGTTTTACCCGTTTGCCGTTGTTGGGGCCGAAAACCATTTGTGTTGATTATCCAGCGGATCCGCAGGAGCGGTCGGAATTACTGTGGTCAGCTGTGCAGGGCAAGGACATACAATTGCAGCCTCGTTACTATCGTGACTGTGAGCAGGGTGAGGTGAGAAGTCATGCATACGGGCGGGATCAGTTGGAGAAGTTGACCCAAATAAAGCGGTCATCATTGCCATTAAATGTGGGCGATCAAGATTTCTCCTGGCTCCCTGTTGTATCGCGCTTTGGTTCGTGGATTGTAATATTTGTTGGAGATTCTGATACCAGACCGGTGTATGTGAATGCGAATCCGTTCGCGAATACGGGTTGATTTGATTACTGTTCAAACCGCATCGACAAATCTACCGCCCGACAATGCTTGGTCAACCCACCAATGGAAATATAATCCACCCCGGTCCCGGCAATGGTGCGTAAGGTAGAGTCCGTTACACCGCCGGATGCTTCCAGCTTGGCCTGATCGGCGGTGATCGCTACCGCCCTTACCATGTCCGTTACGCTAAAATCATCCAGCATTATAACATCAGCACCGGCTTCCAGTGCTTCATGCAGCTCCTGGAAAGTCTCAACTTCAATTTCCACCGGCTTTCCAGGGGCGTTTTTCTGCGCGGTTTTGACGGCCTGAATGATGCCACCGCAGGCCGCAATGTGATTCTCTTTTATCAAAAATGCGTCATACAGGCCCACCCTGTGATTATGGCAACCGCCGCAGGTTACCGCATACTTTTGCGCGGTGCGCAAGCCCGGCAGGGTTTTGCGGGTGTCCAGCAGTTTGACACCGGTGCCTTTAACCTTGTCGGCGTAATGGCGGCACACCGTTGCCGTTCCTGACAGGGTCTGCAGAAAATTCAGTGCACAGCGTTCACCGGTGAGCAGGCTGCGTGCATTGCCCTCCAGTTCGAACAACACCTGATCAGGATGTACCTGATCGCCATCCTGTACCTGCCAGGTAATCTTCACCTCCGGGTCAATCTGGCGAAACACTTCATCCACCCACTCTGTGCCGCAAATCACCGCCTGCTCCCGGGTAATGATCCTGGCTTGGGCGGTATTGGCAGCGGGAATCAGGGCGGCGGTAATGTCGCCGTCCCGTACATCTTCCTCAATGGCGAAGGCTACAGTGCGCTTCAGGTCTTGCAGTCGGTAATCGATGGTCATATTCAGGCTACTTGTTGAAATAATCTTTGGTTAACTTAAATACCAGCGGGCTCAGTACCAGCAGGGCAATCAGGTTGGGGATGGCCATCATGGCATTGAGCACGTCTGCCAACAGCCAGACAAAGTCCAGGGAGAGCATGGCGCCGGCGGGAATTGCCACAATCCAAACGATGCGAAAAGGAAGGATCATGCCGGTGCCGAACAGGTATTCCGCACAGCGTTCGCTATAGTAGCTCCAGCCCAGAATCGTAGTAAAGGCAAACAGCGCCAGGCCGATGGCCACCACATGGGCACCATAGTTGTAGCCCAGGATGTCGAAGGCCTGTTGTGTTAATTCGGCACCGCTGGCGCCCTGGGTCCAGGCACCACTGATGACAATCACCAGGCCGGTAATGGAGCAGATAATAATGGTGTCGATGAAGGTCCCCAGCATGGCAATAAAACCTTGCTGCACTGGGTTGTTGGTTTGGGCGGCGGCATGGGCGATAGGGGCGCTGCCCAGGCCGGCTTCGTTGGAAAACACGCCTCGAGCCACCCCAAAGCGAATGGCTGCCATGACGCTGGCGCCGGCGAAGCCGCCCACGGCGGCGTGACCGTTAAAGGCGCTGTCCACAATGGTGGCGATGGCATCAGGAATTTCACCGGCGTTAAGGGCAATAAACAAAATCCCGGTGGCAACGTACAGCAATGCCATGGAGGGCACTAATCGGGCCGCTACCTGGCCGATGCGCTGGATGCCACCCAGTAACACCAGCCCGGCAATGATGGCGAGGATGGCCCCGGTTACCCAATGAGGTATTGCATAGGTGGCTTCCAGAGCATCAGCCACGGAGTTGGATTGAACGGTATTGCCGATGCCGAAGCCCGCCACCAGGCCGAAGATTGCGAACAGGGTGCCGAGCCAGGCCCAGCCGCTGCCCATGCCGTTTTTGATGTAGTACATGGGCCCGCCTACATAGTGCCCTTTATTGTCACGTTCCCGAAACCTTACGGCCAATACCGCTTCACTGTATTTGGTGGCCATACCCACCAGGGCAATGCACCACATCCAGAACAGGGCGCCCGGGCCACCCATGGCGATGGCGGTGGCCACCCCGGCAATATTGCCGGTACCCACGGTGGCGGACATGGCGGTCATCAGCGCATTGAATGGCGGGATGTCGCCGGATTCAGTTGAATGCCGGCCTTTGAGCAGCAGGCTGAAGGCATAGGGGATTTTACGCAGGGTCACCAGACGCAAGCCCAATGTCAGGATGATGCCGGTAAGCGAAAGGGCCACCAGCATAGGGGCACCCCAAAGAATGTTGCCGCTGAGCCACGAAAGAAATTCGGTTAGGGTTTGCATCGGGTACACCTGAATCGGGTTAGTTTCGGAGACCGATTTTACGCGAAACCGGGTATTTTTACGAATATCAACGGCTTACTGAGTGGTCATTTTTGCCGTCAAAAAAACGGCGATAAATGGACAAAAAACAGACAAAAATCTTTGTGATCTGAGTCCCAAATAGGTCAACACCGACAGGTGGGTTCAGAATTCGTACCTATACTGCTAGGTGAAGGTGCTGGAACCGTTCACAACCTGACAAAGTTTGTCAGTCAGCACAAGCAGGCAGGAATGACGCTCGCAACACGTGGATGTTGAGTGAATTTGTGTAATAGATGTATGCGCATAGACGAGGCTAACAGCCATGAATCAGAAGCCAGAACTTCGGTGTATCAACGGAAACGGGATGTCGGCTTCCCCCACTGGTGCTTCCACCATGCTGAACGATAAAGCTCAGCAACAGAATACCGGTTTGCCCAGCGTGCTGATGAAAGCGCGCCGTTCTGCTTTGGAGGAATTACACCAACTGCTGGCTGATGTGTTCGATAAGGCTGACGATACTTTCTTTGAGTACGCAGAGAAATCCGGCAGTGAGCAGGATAAGGACGCCTACATCGAAACCATGCGTCAACTGCGTCTCAACCGCAAAGAGATCGAGCGTAGCTTCTATCAGAAGTTGAACGTACTGTTCAAGAAACTGCCGCATTCCAATGATGACGGCGGTGTCGCGTTGGAAGCGGTATCATCCCTGGAAGGATTGTCATTGGTGGCGGATGACGACCTGGAAATGAATGTCGCTCTGGAAGGCATGGTGTCCAAGGCCAAGAGCAAGTTTGCAGAACGCATCTATCAAATAAACACCCGTATGGAAGCGGTGTTGGTGCATGCCCATATCAAGGTGAACGAACGAAATAACCCGTTTCATCCCCAGCAGGTGTGTGAGGCCTTTAACAGCGCCTCCCAGATCGTGCAGTGTGATATTAAGAAGCGGCTGGTGCTCTATAAGCTGTTCGATAAGTTTGTAATATCCGAATATGACGTGGTGCTGGATACCGCCAATGCCGTGTTGGCCGACGCAGGGGTGCTGCCTGATCTGAAAGGTACGCCCAAATTGGCGTCCATTCGTCGCCGCTCCAAAGAGTCCACAACAGAAGATCAGAAAGCAGAGCCGCAGGAAAGTGCAGCCAAGCAGGCGGCCAATGAATTTTTTACCCAATTGCAAACCCTGCTGGCTTCCGTCAGGAATGTACCTACGGTAACGGATATGGTCACCGGGCCGATCGGTTCGGCGGCAGAAAATGCTCGCGAGATGTCGAACGCCGAACTGTTTGACATGTTGTCCCGCCTGCAACAGGTTCAGCCTCAGGGTGAGGATGTCATTAGCGGCAACGTCAGTCTGCCGAAAGTCAATGTACGTGGTGTTGTATCCAATTTGCTGCGCCAGCGCGAAACCAAGCAGGGCCCTGAACGGGTAGGGCAGACCGACAGCGATGTGATTAATCTGGTTTCCATGCTGTTTGATTTCATTCTGGATGATGACAACTTGCCTGTACCGGTAAAGGCCTTGTTGGGCCGACTGCAGATTCCCTATCTAAAGCTTGCCATCCAGGATTACAGTTTCTTCAGCCGTGGTGGCCATCCTGCCCGCAAGTTGCTTAACGAATTGGCACGGGCGGGGATTGGCCTGAATGAGGATGCCGATCACCTGAAGAAGGACATGGTGTTCAAAAAGATTCAATCCACGGCGCAACGTATCCTGACGGAATATGAGAAAGAAGCCGTGCTGTTCGATGAGCTGTTGCACGATTTCAGCCAGTTCATGCAGACCGAAGTGCGGCGCTCACAGATGATAGAGCAGCGCACCAAAGCGGCGGAAGAAGGAAAAGCGAAAGCCCAGTTGGCCGAGAAAACCGCTCTGGAAACTGTACGCCAGCGGCTGGACGGCAAGACGGTTCCCGAAGTGGTGGTGCGTTTGCTGACCGATGGCTGGATGGGCGTATTGAAACTGGTGTTTCTGAAATACGGTCCGGAAAGCAATAACTGGCTGGGCGCAGTGAAAACCATTGATCATCTGTTGTTGAGCGTTGCTCCGACAGAGGACGATGCAGCGCGTAAAAAACTGTTCAATATCGTTCCCATTCTGTTGAAGAATTTGCGTCAGGGGTTGAATAGTGTCTCCTTTAACCCCTTTGTGATGGGGGAGATGCTGACTGAGTTGGAGCAGCTGCAGATGCAGGTGCTGCGCGGCGAAACTCCGGAGCATCTGGACAATCGCAAGGATCCGGCCAAGGATCTGGTTGCGGCTGTGACCGAAGATATGGAGCGCATGGGTGCTTCACCGGTGATTCCGGATCGAAACAAGGTTTCGCGATTGGATATCACACGCACTCCCAGCGCGATTCCGGATTCAGAACTGGCAGCATTGCCGGATGACGATCCCTATTTGCAGCAGGCCAAGAAGGTCAACGTGGGGGCCTGGATGGAGTTTCGTGGCGACAACGGCGCGAAAACCCGATCCAAGCTGGCCGCCCACATCAAGTCAGCCGACAAGATGATTTTTGTGAACCGCACCGGTGTGAAAATTGATGAGAAAACCACATTGGGTCTGGCTCATGCCCTGAAGAAGGGTGAAGTCCTTATTCTGGAAGATTCCCAGCTGTTCGATCGCGCGCTGCAGAATGTGATCGGTAATCTACGCAAAGTGAAAGAAGCGAACCTGTAGCCCCGCCACCCCTTTTTCTACACCCTTCCTGGCTGCCCTTGTGGCAGCTTTTTTTTGCCTGTAACGTTAGCGCCTCTTGTTGGAGGTTTATCACCGTGAAAATTGAACAGCACTGGCTGTCTGAGGCCAGGCATGTGCCATCTCCCAACTTCAATGAGCGGCCGGCCGGCATCGTGCCGGAACTGATTGTGGTGCACTGTATCAGCTTGCCGCCGGGGCAGTTTGGTGGCGCCTATGTGGAACAGTTCTTTCAGAATTGCCTGTGTGCCGAAGAGCATCCCTACTTTGGAGAAATCCATAACATGGAAGTGTCCTCCCATGTGTTCATACGTCGCGATGGCGAGGTGATTCAGTTTGTACCGTTTGACAAGCGGGCCTGGCACGCCGGGCAATCCTGCTATGGAGAGCGGGAAAACTGTAACGATTTCTCGATCGGAATTGAGTTGGAGGGAACCGACGACAGCCGCTACGAGGCGGTGCAATACGAGCGATTAAAACAGGTGATTGAAACGCTGGTTTCGTATTATCCAAGCCTGGAGCTCGATGCCCTGGTGGGGCACAGCGATATAGCACCGGGCCGAAAGTCGGATCCCGGCCCGTTTTTCGATTGGGAAAAGTTGCGCAAAGCGCTTGGATTGTCATGATTTGTAAACAGTTTTATCAGGAAAGATGATAATTATCTGTTACGCTATTAATTAACAATAAAAAGGAGTGCTGAATGACATTACTGGCGTTGTTGGTTGCGTTATGGGGCGTCAAGGAATCCTACGTGCCCAGCTATTTTGCCGAATGCCAGTGGGGCCGTGCCTACATGAAGCAGGCTGAACAGCTCTCCTTTCTGAACAATGCCCATCCCGCCCTGGGTTACGGGTTCTACATTCTTCCTCCCGTGTTGCTGGCCTGGTATTTTGCAGAGATGCATGACCGCTGGTTTTTCTCATTGCTGGAGGCGGTGGCTGCGGTCATTGTGTTTGTGGCCATACTGGATTATCGCAAGGTAGAGGCTGCGTTGACGCCCTTTTTGAAGCGCTGGCGCAGTCAGGAATGGCAATCCGCTTACGAGCACGGCTCCCAGAGCTTTGATTACGGGCGCATGGTGAGTCCCAGCCAGCTATTGAACCAAACCATCACCCAATACTGGGTGCGGGTAAATCAGACCCTGTTTGCCCCCCTGTTCTGGTTTGCCATTTTTGGTTTGGCCGGATTGGTGTTGTATGTGCTGACCTCTTTGTTGGAGCGCAGCGGTGGCGATGATCGGCCGGGCTGGAAAAAACTCGGGACTGAATTTTTGTATGCGCTGGACGGTGTTCCCGCCCGCGCCATTGCGCTCACCATTGCGGCATTGTGCTTCAACGGCAAGGTGGTTGCGGTGGCACTGCGTCGTTTTCGCGCCACTGACCGGGAAGCCGAGGTGGTATTGAAGTTGGCGGTGAAGATGGGGCTTGCGTTCCAGGAACTGCCGATGAGCGATGAGGAAATGGCTTCAGAGGGGGCCCGCCGCATCCATGCTGTTCAAGATTTGCGCAGTAATGTGTTTGTTTTTTGGTTGGTCGTTATTGCGGTACTAACCATCATTGCCTGACCCGGAACACCATTCGGTGCTCAGGCGCCAAAAATGTCATCCCAATCCTATACTGTTGAGAATGACGGAAAAGTAATGCAGGGCCACAAGCCCTCAGTGACCAGGAGTTTTGTCTATATGACTCGTGAACGTTTTTATGGTGACAGTGATCCTGTCGAAACCCAGGAGTGGCTGGACGCGCTGGCGTCGGTGCTCGAGAACGAGGGGCCCGAGCGGGCCAAGTATCTCCTCGACAAGATGGGTGAGAAAGCGCGCCAGTCCGGTTTACAGGTTAATGATCTCACTACGCCTTATATCAACACCATCGCCCCCGAATATCAGGCGCAGATGCCGGGCGATCATTTTATGGAACGTCGCATCCGTTCCCTGATCCGTTGGAATGCGTTGGCCATGGTGCAAAGGGCCAATCTTTCCGATGATGAGCTGGGGGGGCACATCTCCAGTTTTGCCTCCTCTGCCACCCTTTATGATATTGGCTTCAACCATTTTTTTCGTGCCTCCAATGAAACCTTTGGCGGAGATCTGATCTTCTACCAGGGGCATTCCGCGCCGGGAATTTATGCCCGTGCCTTTCTTGAAGGCCGCATCGAAGAGAAGCAAATCGAGAATTTTCGCCGTGAGGTGAGTAAGGAGGGTCTGCCCTCCTATCCGCACCCCTGGCTGATGCCCAATTTCTGGCAGTTTCCCACCGTATCCATGGGGCTGGGGCCGATTCAGGCCATCTATCAGGCTCATTTCATGAAGTACCTGCAGAATCGGGAGCTGATCAAAAAGGATGACCGCAAGGTATGGGCATTTTTAGGGGACGGCGAAACGGACGAGCCGGAGTCGCTGGGCTGTATCTCTCTGGCCGGACGCGAAAAGCTGGATAACCTGATATTTGTGGTGAACTGTAATCTGCAGCGTTTGGACGGGCCGGTACGGGGTAACGGCAAAATTATTCAGGAACTGGAAGGTGTTTTCCGGGGTGCCGGCTGGAACGTTATCAAAGTGATCTGGGGCCGGCGCTGGGATCCGCTGTTGACCCGTGACAGCGAAGGTGTGTTGCGCAAACGCATGGAAGAATGCGTTGATGGTGAGTACCAGGCTTTTAAAAATCACGGTGGTGCTTTTACCCGTGAGCACTTTTTCAATAAGTACCCTGAACTTGAGGCGATGGTGGAGCACATGACCGATGAAGAGATCTACCACCTGAACCGGGGTGGGCATGATCCGTTCAAGGTATACGCGGCTTACCATGCCGCCATGCATCACAAGGGGCAGCCCACTGTGATTCTGGCGAAAACGGTGAAAGGCTATGGCATGGGTTCCGGCGAAGCCGCCAATAAAACCCACCAGATGAAAACCCTGGATATGGACAGCCTGAAAGCGTTCCGCAATCGTTTTGATATGCCATTCAATGATGAAGAACTGAAGAAAATTCCATTCTATCGTCCAGCCGATGACAGTAACGAAATGCGCTACCTGCATGAGCGGCGCAAAGCTCTGGGCGGCTATCTGCCAGCACGGCGCACGGAAAGTGAGAAACTCGAAATTCCGGAGTTAGGCGTTTTTGGCCCGCTGTTGGAGGGCTCCGGCAAGCGGGAAATGTCCACCACCATGGCGTTGGTGCGCATGATGAATTCCCTTATTAAACAGAAATCCATTGGTGACCGAATTGTGCCGATCGTGCCGGATGAAGCCCGCACCTTTGGAATGGAAGGGATGTTCCGTCAATTGGGCATATACTCCGCGGTGGGTCAGCTCTATAAACCGGCGGATGCCGAGCAGGTAATGTTCTACCGGGAGGATATAAAAGGGCGAATTCTGGAAGAGGGTATCAATGAGGCCGGCGCCATGTCAGCCTGGATTGCGGCGGCAACGTCGTATTCTGTGAACAATCACCCCATGATCCCCTTCTATATTTTCTATTCGATGTTTGGTTTCCAACGCATCGGTGATCTGGCCTGGGCCGCCGGTGATGCCCAGGCGCGTGGCTTTTTGATTGGGGCCACCGCCGGCCGCACCACATTGAATGGGGAAGGCCTGCAGCATCAGGATGGCCACAGCCACGTGCTGGCGGCAACCATTCCCAATTGTGTTGCCTACGATGTTGCCTACGCCTATGAGCTGGCGGTGGTGCTGCATGATGGCCTGCGCCGCATGTATCAGGAACAGGAAAACCTGTTCTATTACATCACCGTTGAGAATGAAAACTACGAGCATCCCGCCATGCCGGAGGGCATCGAGGAAGCGATTCTGAAAGGCATGTACCTGCTGAAAGAGGGGGATGATAACAACAAATTGCGAGTGCAGTTGCTGGGTAGCGGGTCGATTCTGCGTGAGGTGGAAGCCGCTGCCGAGATTCTGCAGGATGTGTATGGGGTGACTTCGGATGTGTGGAGTGTTACCAGTTTTACTGAGTTGCGCAGCGAGGGCCTGAGAAAGCAGCGCTGGAACCTGTTGCATCCGGAAGAAGAGCCGCAGGTGCCCTATGTGACCAAAGCATTGCGGGCGCGCAAGGCGCCGGTAGTGGCCGCGTCGGATTATATCAAGACCCACGCCGATCAGATTCGCCCCTTTGTGCGCAATCACTATACCGCGCTGGGAACCGATGGCTTCGGACGCAGTGATTCCCGTGAACAACTGCGGCACTTCTTTGAAGTGGATCGTTACTTTATCACCGTGGCGGCATTGAATTCATTGGCGGATAAGGGCCTGTTGGGCCGCAGTAAGGTGGCTGACGCCTTGCGCCGTTTCAATATTGATGCTGAAAAACCCTACCCACCCTATGTGTGATCGAGGAGAACGACCGTGGCAGTGAAAGACGTGTTAGTACCCGATCTGGGCGGAACAGATGGGGTGGACGTAATTGAGTTATCCGTGCAGCCCGGTGATCGGGTTGAAAAAGAGGACACCTTGCTGGTGTTGGAGTCCGATAAAGCCACCGTGGAAGTGCCTTCTCCCTACAGTGGTGTTGTGTCTTCCTTCGAGGTGTCACAGGGCCAAACCGTGAAAGAAGGTGATTTGCTGGCCAGGATGGAAATTGAGGACGGTGCTGTTTCCAGTAAAGACTCATCCAATAAAGACGCACCTCATAAAGGTGCGGACAAGCAACCGGATCAGTCGTCGGGGCATGAGCCGGCAGCAACCTCCGCCAGCAGTGTGGCCGAGGCATCCGGCAAAGCGGAGGCGGCCGCAGCTGGCAGCGGCCGGATGGAAACCGTCACCGTGCCGGACATTGGCGGTGCTGAAGACGTCGAGGTGATCGAGGTATCGGTGCAGGAAGGAGATCGGCTGGAACCGGAGCAGACCATGGTGGTGCTGGAATCCGACAAGGCCACCATGGAAGTACCCAGTCCCAAGGCCGGATCCGTACGCAAGGTACTGTTGAAAGTGGGTGATAAGGTGTCCCAGGGCACGGCGGTGCTGGAACTGATGGTGGTGGGCGAGAACGGCTCAACGTCATCCACAGCGCCGGCGGCGGAAACGGAGTCTGCCAGTACGGCACAACAGCCCAAAGCTGAACCGCAATCTGACATAGTCGAACGGCAACCGGCAGCTGCCGCAGATAGCGCTGCCGCGTCAACCGGCCCCAGTAAACGGGTACATGCCGGACCGGCAGTGCGGCGTCTGGCTCGTGAGCTGGGGGTGGATCTGGCGGCGGTAAAAGCCAGTGGTCCCCGCGCTCGCATCCTGAAGGAAGACGTGCATGATTATGTGAAAGGGCGCCTGCAGGGCAAAGCGGAATCCGTTGCCGGCGGCACCGGTTTACCTGCGTTGCCTGAGATCGACTTCAGCCGGTGGGGTGAGGTGGAAACCGTGGAGCTGGGTAAGATCAACAAACTCAGTGCGGCCAATCTGCATCGGTCCTGGGTGCATATTCCCCACGTGACGCAGTTTGATGAAGCCGATATCACCAGCCTGGAAGCATTTCGTAAATCTGAATCCCAGGCACTGAAAGAGCAGGGGGTCAAACTGACGTTACTGGCGTTTCTGGTAAAAGCCTGTGCCAAGGCATTGCAGGAGTTTCCCCGCTTCAACAGCTCCATGAATCCGGAAGGCACACACCTGGTGTTCAAACGCTACATCCATATTGGTATTGCCGTGGATACACCCAATGGCCTGGTGGTGCCGGTGATTCGTGATGCGGATAAGAAGTCGGTAAAGGATATTGCCGTGGATATGCAAACCCTGAGCGAGAAAGCCAGGGCCAAGAAACTGTCTCCGGGTGATATGCAGGGTGGCTGCTTCTCAATATCGTCCCTGGGGGGCATTGGCGGTACAGCGTTTACGCCTATCGTGAACTGGCCCGAGGTGTCCATACTGGGGGTATCCAGATCGCAGATGAAGCCGGTATTCAATGGTGAAGGCTTTGATCCAAGATTGATGTTGCCGTTGTCATTATCCTATGATCATCGCGTCATCGATGGTGCGGATGCCGCCCGTTTTACCACCTATCTGTCTGCTTTGCTGGCGGACATTCGTCGCCTCTTACTGTAGGTGCGGCAGGCCTTTCGTTGGTCTCTTCCATTGCTGCCTTTCAGGCGGCAATGGATTTCTTGCCGGATGGTGCGAATTTGGCGCAACAGCGCGTGAACTCATCCCGTTCCTTGAAACTGATGGGGCGGTCCATAAAACAGCGCTGCCATAGGTTGGTCAGGTCGTCGGCAGAGGTATCGTCATTCAGTTTGATGCCCTTGTGCCGGTAGATCATCCAGGCGATGGCCGTGGCGTAGAGCAGGTTTGTGACCAGCTCGCTGTGGGGGGATTTGGGGAATTCGTGCTGGGATGCCATGCCGCGAATCTGGCTGGCCAGCTCGCAGTCCATGGCCAGATAGTTATCCCACACATCCTGATGCATCTCTGCTGTGATGCCGTAAATGCCAATGCCGTCACTGCGTTGCAGGTGGTGCCCCATTTCCGACTGATGGCACGCTGTTGCCAGTAAAAGCTGCGCTGCTTTCGCAGAATCCACACCCAATTGTTTGAGGGTGGGTTGAATTACATACTCTAGGAATTCATGACAGTTAATGCCCATGATCGTACTCCCGTCAAAACACTGCCTACTACTGAGCAAAGCAAGGAACCTGCCATCTTTTGCCATTCCTGTTTTGTCATCTTCTAGTATTAAGATCGGCCTGATATGGAAATGTTTCAATGAAATTACGGTTGATTAATGTTGCGTTTAGTAATGTGGCGCTATATGGGATTTTGGCCATGTGACGCTAATTGTCATAAAGTGTCTTTAAAAATAATGGCTTTGCAGTTGAGTGTTCTGATCAGCTGTTTGGCGTGGCTTATTACTAAGAACGATAAGCGCCTATTCTCACCCCGCCGCAGTAAAATTTGGAATAACCAAACGGCCTGCAACGCGGTATTGAAACTCCCCCTTTAGAGGAAGTAATTCTGAGTCGGTTGCTGAATATAAATAATTATATTAACGCACGCCCACTGAAGTTGTATTTGGCAGGTTGTCCGTTGGGCAAACCTGTTAAAAATTCCAACACTGCAATGCCATTTCCAGCCGCTGGCGGCCAGTTTTTGTCGTTAATCCCACTCTGATCCGGTGCCAGTGTTCAAAGTGTCGCAGCAAGATGCCCTGACGGGCACAGTGCCGATGAAGTGACACGGCCATCTCCGATCTCAGATCAAGGGTGCAAAACAGGTTGGTGGCCTGAATCTGTGTCGGAGGGACATGACGGGCCAGTAAGCCCTGCAGCTCCGTTGATGCCTGCTGCAAGGTACGCCGGGTTTGTTGCTGCCAGTGGCTGTCCAATAGGGCGAGTTCCCCCACGTAGGCTGCCGGGTGGCTGACCGCCCAGGGGCCAAGTTTTTGTTTGAGTTGGGATTGCAGTGAGTCAGCACCAAACAAGAAGCCAAGCCGTAACCCGGCGAGGCCAAAGAACTTGCCCAGGGAACGCAGCACAATCAGATTCTCCGGCAACGTTTTGTTGCCATGAAAAACGGATTGTTCCGGCGTGCAATCCATAAAGGCCTCGTCAATGATCATGTGGCCGTCCTGTGCCTGCAGTCTGTGGGCCATCTGCAGGAGGGTTGCACTGGATTCAAATTCGGCAGTTGGATTGTTGGGGTTGACCACCACCACCACATCACGGAATGCCGGTTCAATTGCATCCAGGGCAGCATAGGTCCTCACATCGTGTTGATGATACTGCCACCAGAAACGATGCTCCTCATAGGCTTCCCGGGGAAGCCAGACCCGGTTTGACGGAATCACAGCAGGCAGTGTCTGGATGGCCCACTGGCTGCCGGGAATGGCCATCATGGGCGCGCCATAGAATCTGTGGGCAGCCTGTTCGAGCCCGTCATAGGTGTCCGGCAAACATTGCCACACTGATTGCGGTATAGGGGGCGGTTGCCAGGAAAAAGGGTTAATGCCGGTGGATAAATCCAGCCAGTCGTTCACTGGGATCTTGAATTGCCGGGCGGCTGCCTGCAGGCGGCCGCCATGGTGCGGTGGCTGCAGGTTGTTCATGGGTTCCACCCGTTCCACCCCGCAGGCAGCGTCATCAACAACAGCCACAAACCTGCCACAAACAGAATCAAACCGCGATCCAGTAATTGACTGGCCTGAGTGATGTGTTGGGGCCCGGGGGTGTCAGTCCCGCCAAAAAACGGCTTTTGCACCATTTGACCATGGTAGCTGGTGGGCCCACCCAATTGCAGATTGAGCGCGCCTGCTCCGGCACACATCACCGGCCCGCCGTTGGGGCTGCTGAGCTGCTGCGCCTGCTGGCGCCAGCAGGACAGGGCCAGGTCGCGGCGCCCGGCCAGGGCATAACTGAGGGCACACAGGCGGGCGCTGGGATAGTTCAGCAGGTCATCCAGTCTGGCGGCCGCCCAGCCAAAATGCAGAAAGCGCCGGTTGCGATAGCCCCACATGGCGTCCAGGGTGTTGGCCAGTCGATACAGTACAGCGCCACCGCTTCCCAGCAGGGCAAACCAGAACAGCGTTCCGTAAACACTGTCATTGCCGTTTTCCAACACGGACTCGATGGTGGCGCGGGCGCAGCCGGCCGGGTCCAG
Organism: Gammaproteobacteria bacterium UBA7310; assembly: GCA_002471665.1. Taxonomy (GTDB): domain Bacteria; phylum Pseudomonadota; class Gammaproteobacteria; order Pseudomonadales; family Ketobacteraceae; genus Ketobacter. The sequence goes on along the minus strand of DKQK01000071.1, from coordinate 140,982 downwards.
TTGCGCGCAGTCGCGGCTGACCATCATGCCGGTGTAATGGCGCGCCTGTTCCAGATTGCCGGCACTGAGCGCGTTGCGCACACGTTCGGCGTGCTCGCGCAGGCTCCTGCGGCCGATACACAGGTACAGCACACTGCAGTCAATGATCACGGCAGCCAACGATCCCGCCATGGATTGCGACAGCACTCCAACCAAAAGCGCGGCGGGTATTACCGCAATGCTCCAGGCCAGAGCCCCGTTCAGCTTTTGCCTTGCCGGCCGGTTGTGAGGCGAACTCTCCTGCCCGCTGGCCTGGTTCAGGCGGGCCTCCAGCCCATGGGCCATGCGCCCGAAGCCCACCAGGGGGTGAAAGCGTTTAGGCTCCCCCAGCCACTGGTCTAAACCCAGTGCAATCAGAATTTTAATCACTACAATAGGCACGTTCTTCAGCCCGCTGAAAAAGGAAGCGATTGTAACATGACGGCCAATACTTTGATGGTGCAGGGCACCACCTCGGATGCGGGTAAATCCACGTTGGTGGCGGCGTTGTGTCGGGTTTTCGCCCGCCAGGGGGTTCGGGTGGTGCCCTTCAAACCCCAGAATATGGCCTTAAACAGTGCGGTCACCGCCGATGGGGGGGAGATCGGCCGTGCCCAGGCCCTGCAGGCGGTGGCGGCCGGGCTGGAGCCGGTGGTGGACATGAATCCTGTGTTGCTGAAACCCACCACCGACATCGGAGCCCAGGTTATTATTCATGGCAAGGCCCGCTACCAGATGAATGCCGTGGAATATCACCAGTACAAAACCCTGGCGATGGAGGCGGTGTTGGCGAGCCACCAACGCCTGCAGCAGCAATACGAACTGATTCTGGTGGAGGGGGCTGGCAGCCCGGCAGAGATCAACCTGCGGGAGCGGGATATTGCCAATATGGGGTTTGCGGAGGCGGTGGATTGCCCGGTGATTCTGGTGGCGGATATTGACAAGGGTGGTGTGTTTGCCCATTTGGTGGGGACGCTGGCGTTGCTCAGCGAATCCGAACAGGCACGAGTGAAAGGGTTTGTCATCAACCGGTTTCGTGGCGATACCGCCTTGCTGCAATCCGGGCTGGATTGGTTGCAGCAGTACACCGGCAAGCCGGTGCTGGGGGTGTTGCCCTATCTGCATGGACTGCACATCGATGGTGAGGATGGCATTAACCCGCTGGAAACGGACACCAAAGCGGAGCACCCGTTGAAGGTGGTGGTGCCGGTGTTACCGCGCATCAGTAACCATACGGATTTCGACCCCCTGCGCCTGCATCCTCAGGTGGACTTTCAGTATGTAGGAGCGGGTGCAACCCTGCCGGCGGCCGATCTGATTATCCTGCCCGGCAGCAAAAACACCATCGCGGATCTGCGTTGGCTGAAACAGAACGGTTGGCCGGAAGCGATCCGCAAGCACTTGCGCTATGGCGGCAAACTGATGGGCATTTGTGGCGGTTTTCAGATGTTGGGACAGCGCCTGCTGGATGATTTGGGCATTGAAGGCGCGCGCTCTGAAGAGACCGGGCTGGGGTTACTGGACATGGAAACCCGCCTGTTGCCGGAGAAGCAGCTTAAGCGCCGGCAGGGTGTGTTGTTGCCCGGCGATGCGGTTTGCAGCGGGTACGAAATCCACGCCGGGGTCACCCGGGGTGCGGCGTTGCAACGGCCGTTGATCCGGTTTGATGACGGCGCACAGGATGGTGCCCGTTCTGGCGATGATCAGGTGATCGGAACCTACCTGCATGGTGTGTTTGATACGGAATCAGCCCTTGATAGCCTGTTGCAGTGGGCCGGGCTGACCCAGGTGCAGGGGTTTGATTACAACCTCGAACGTGAGCGGCAGATTGAACGTCTGGCGGATGCCGTCGAGCAGCACCTGGACATGGCGAGGGTGCGGTCACTGCTGGTTTAACCCAGCATAATCACCATGGCCAGCAACGCTACGGCTTCCAGAATTTCCACCGCGGCACCGGCGGTATCACCGGTGGTGCCACCGATTCGGGCCAGCATCAGAGAGCGCAGGCCCAGCAAAACCAGGCCAACCGGCAACAGGGCAAAGGCTGCCATTGGCCCCAGCCACACACACCAGAGCAGGCTGATGCAGGCCACACCCAGATAACTCCGTTTGCTGCTCAGCCCGGATGAGAACGGTGTCGCCAGCCCATCTTCGCGCACGTAGGGCGTGTGTAAAAACAAAACCGGCATCAGGCTGCGCGCCAAAGCCGGTGCCAGCAGTAACGAAAGCGTCGCCTGTTCCAGCAACTGCTGCAAACAGGCAAATTTCAGCAGCAACAACAACACAATGCTGGTGACGCCGGCGGCCCCGCTACGGGGATCTTTCATGATGGCCAGGGTGCGTTCCACGGTAGTGCCGCCAAGCCAGGCATCCGCGCTGTCCGCCAAGCCGTCCAGGTGCAGTGCACCGGTAAGCAGTACCCACAGGCACAACAGCACGGCAGCGGTGATGCCGTTGTTCAATTGGGGCGCGATCCACAACAGCAAAGCCTGGGAAAGCCACAACAGGGTACCGATGATCAACCCCACCACTGCGTACCAGTAGATGGATGCTTGCCTGTCCGCTGGGTTGTAATCCGTCGCAGGCACTGGAAGCCGGGTCAGAAACTGCAGGGCAATGAGCAGCGCGTTCATGCTTTGCCGCTGAATCGATTGATGAAGGTGAGCGCTGCGTTGTACTGCCCGCTGTCTTCTATATACAATTTCAGGCGCGTCATCCCCGCATAGGGTACGTCGATGCGAAAACTGTCCCGGGGTGAGATATGAATGAAATGCGACAGTGCCGAACGAATGACACCGCCGTGCACCACCATCAAAATATGTGTTCCGGGGGGTGTTTGCAGAATCCGATCCAGGCTGCTGCCGACCCGGGCTGAGAATTCCGTAAAGCGCTCACCTGCCGGCGGAGTATGGCCTTCAGGGTCATCCCACAGACGTTGCAACAGCTCCGGATACTGTTCCCAGGCCTGGGTGGGCGTCAGCCCTTCCAACTCACCAAAACAGAGTTCCCGCAAATCGGGCACCACGGTTAGTGGCAGATCCCGTGCCTGACAAAGCCGGGCGGCAAATGCCTGGCAACGCTGCATGGGGGAGCTGACCACGGCATCCCAACGGGTGCCGCTTGCCTGCGCCTGATCGGTGGCGTGTTGCATTTGTTGCCAGCCGGCGGGGGACAGTGGGTCATCAATTGAGCCACGATAGCGAATCCCGCCCTCCGGCTCGCCATGACGCATCAGGTCCAGGGTAATTTTACGTTGTTGTGTGGGGGAGCCAAACATCGTCTAGTCTTCCAGCTTTTCGGAAACGGCGGCCTCGGCAAACGTTGCCATCTGACCGTGCAGGGCACAGGCCATGCGTAACAGCGGGACCACGGTGGCAGCACCACTGCCTTCCCCCAGCCGCAGATTCAGATCCACGATGGGGTCAATGTTCAGGTGCGCGATGATGCGTTGATGGCCGGGCTCGGCGGAGCAATGACTGTAGAACAAATACGGTTTTATGGAGGGGTTGATTTGCTGGGCGGCAGCAGCAGCGGCAGTACAGATAAAGCCATCCACCATCACCGCCATGCCGGCCTGGGCGGCAGCGATGTAGGCACCGCTGAGGGCGCTGATCTCGAAGCCTCCCACAATGCGGGAAATACGACCGGCATCCGTCAAAGACGGGCGATGGAATGCCAGCGCCTGATTTATGACGCGGGCTTTGTGCTGCACACCATGGGAATTGAGGCCGGTGCCGGGGCCGGTAATGTCAGCGGCAGGAATACCGGTCAGGGCGGACAGCATTGCCGTGGCGGCAGTGGTGTTGCCAATACCCATCTCACCACCAATAAACAGCTGCGTATTTTGGCAAAGGGCCCGGTCAACGGCGGCGCGCCCCAATGCCAGCGCTTGCTGCCACTGTAGTTCCGTCATGGCTTCCTGGTGCAGAAAATTGGCGGTTTGACTGGCAACGGGTGCGTGTATGACGCCGGGTAGCTGCTGGGGATCGGCAAGAGTGCCGGTATTGATGACTTCCAGGGAGGCACCCAGGGTTTTCGCCAGCACGCTGATGGCAGCGCCGCCAGCCACGAAATTGCGTTGCATCTCCACGGTAACCGACTGGGGAAAGGCAGAAACCCCTTCTTCGACTATTCCGTGATCACCGGCGAAGACCGAAATGAAGACATGATCAACGGCCGGTTTGAGCCGGTTTTGAATGGCAGCCAGGCGGATGGCCAGCTGCTCCAGTCGGCCCAGGGCGCCGGGTGGCTTGGTCAATTGATTCTGGCGTTCGGTTGCTTGGCTGGCCATGGTATCGCTGGGTGGTGCAGCGGGTGTTGTCCACCAATGGTCTGTTGTCATGAAATATTGGCTGGCTTTAGTTGATGAGGTAAACCGGCTACCACCAGGGTAACGCGATCGGCGAGTTGGGCCAGATCCTGATGCAGCCAGCCGCTTTCATCGACGAAGCGGCGGGTCAGGTCACCCATGGGCACGATGCCCATGCCGGTTTCGTTGCTGACCAGGATAAGATCGCTTTGTAATCCGGGCAGGCATGTCAATAGCGCGGCCTTGTGTTCCGCAAAGTGATTGCCGTTGTCCAGGCACAGCAGATTCGAAACCCAAAGCGTAAGGCAGTCCACCAGAATCAGCCGGTTCGGCGCATCCAGGGTCTGCAGCGCCTGCGCCAGCGCCACCGGCTCTTCCACGGTGGTCCATTGGTGCGGGCGGCGTGACTGATGATGTTGAATGCGTTCGGCCATCTCCCCGTCCAGGTGTTGGGCGGTGGCGATGTAAACCACCTGTTGGCCGCTGGCGTGGGCACGTTGCTCTGCCAACCGGCTTTTGCCGGAACGGGCCCCGCCCAGTATCAGGTCAATCATGATTGGAAGCGTGTGCGGTTCCACATGACTTCGGTGCCGCCCTCGGCACGTGCCAGCACCCGGGCGGCGACAAAGAGAAAATCAGACAGCCGGTTCAGGTATTTCAGCCCCCAGTCATTGATCGGCTCTTGTTTGGAAAGGGTGAGCACCCGCCGTTCGGCACGCCGGCATACGGTGCGGGCCAGGTGGCAGGTGGTGGCGGCCCGGTTACCCCCTGGCAAAATAAATTCCTTTAGGTAAGGCAGTTCACTGTTCATGGCATCAATATGCTGTTCCAGGCGTGCCACAAAGGCATCAGTGAGTACACTGTGGCCGGGCACACACAATTCGGCACCCAGATCAAACAGGTCGTGCTGGATTTCAAACAGCCAGTGCCTGAGGGGATCAGTCACCTGGGCCTCAGAGAGGATCATGCCGATGACCGAATTGAGTTCGTCTGTGGTCCCATAGGCTTCCACTCTTAGGCTATCCTTATCTACTCGGGAGCCGTCACCAAGGCCGGTGCTGCCTTTGTCACCGGTGCGGGTATATATCTTGGAAAGGCGGTTGCCCATGGGTGTTACTCCTTTTAGCGATAGATTTTGGACGAATCGGCTGCTGAGTGAGCAATTTATGCGGAATTGCGGCTGGCTTTTGTATCAAAAGTCACAGAATTGGGCTGCAATTTACGACTAAGCTTTAGATGGGTCAAGTCGACGGCTTCGCGATTTGACCTGTAATTGCCACTCCGCAGTAATGAGATGGAGGCCTGTATGGACCGAATGAATGTTGATGCCGAGCTGCTCAGGGAACTGCTCAATGCCGCTTCCAGAACCGCACTGACTCATCGTGGCAGCGAGCATGAATGTTATGTATTAGGGCAGCTGGAAGCCACCGCCAACATGGCCTACGTGCTGTGTGCCGGATCGGGCAATGATGAATTGGAATTACTCTGCCAGCAGCTGGCGCTGGATGCGCTGAACCGGCATTCCGAATTGAGTTGCAACTCTGCCGGCACCACCAGAAAACCCCGGGAGAAAGCCGTAAGTACCACTGTGTAACACCGGTTGGTGTTAACGCTATCGGGCTTTTATCTGCTTCAGGATTCGTTCATTGCAGGGGCAGGCAATCCCCAGGCGCCGGGCCTGGTCCAGCAAATACCCTGTTATATGGTCAATCTCCGTTTGCTGTTGTTTGCGTACATCCTGCAACATGGATGAAATGTTACTGCTTGTTTTGGCAGACACTGCTTTGGCCAGCTCAAACAGGCCGGAGGGTTTCTCTCCCAGTGCCGACCCCATCACCTGTTCCACTTCCCTGCACACCTGCTGCATCAGTTCCAGGGCCTCTGTGTTGTTCAGCAGCGCGCCGTTGGGGCAATCATAAAGCACCGTCAGTGGATTAATGGCGCAGTTAATGGCGAGCTTTTGCCAGAGCCGGTGCAAAATTTCAGGATCTTCTTCTACCACCAGGCCGGTGGCGGACCAATCCCGGCACACCCGGGCAGCATCTGCCTGATACCGGGGATCCAGAGTGCCCACCCAGGTTTCCCCCCGGCCCGCGTGGATTACCCTGTCAGCGGCGGGGCGATGGGCCCCTTCGGTGGTGGTGGCCACCACAATACGGCGGGTAGGAAGATCCTGCAGGGCCTGCCAGGTACCCATACCGTTTTGCATCAGCACAATCAGGGTTTGCGCCGTCAGGCGCTGGCGCACCGCTTGCAGTGCGGCGGTGGTCTGGTGGGCCTTCACCGTAATCAGCAGGTGAGTGATGGGCTGGGCGGGATGATCAGGGGCAAACACCTGCTCCTGTTCCCCGTTATCGGTGTTCAGCCTGATGCGCCGGACGCCGTGTTCGGGCCGGCGTCCGATCAATCGCACCGCCAGCCCGGCCTGCTGCAGGTGGCAGGCGAACAGGCAACCGATGGCACCCGGCCCCAGAATGTGCCAGGTGTTCCTGGTGTCCTTGTTCAAGGCTGCTGTCATGGGTTGTGTCAAATTTTACTGGCGGTTACAACAGGTTCAGTCGTTCGGTTTCGCGGAACGCCAGCGTATCACCATCAAACGACCGGTTTCCCGGGCGGTGGGGATTTGCTGCTGGGTGATGGCCAGCATCCTGTCGGCGGCGGGAAACCCGGTTTCCTCATCGGCGGCGGACATGCACATGGCCGCGCGGATGTTGACGTAACCCTTGGACGTTTTCAGCGCCTTAACATTGAGCGCATCGTAAATCCGGCGATAGGTCACGGCATTGGCCTGCATGATATCAGTTTGGTGGGTGACGATGGCAAATTGTTCGTTGGATAGGCGGGCAACCACATCCAGCGGACGCACCAACTGGCGCAGGCGGCGGGCAGTTCCCACCACGATCTCGCGCATGATGTTTTTACCGTGGGTTTTCATCAATTCCTTATAGTTGTCCACGTTGATAATCATGACACAGGCTGCCCCCTGGCGGGACTGGGCATGCTTGATGGTGGCACTCAGCCGTTCAATGGCGAAATGGCCGTTGCCCATGCCGGTCAGCGGGTCTATCAGGGAATGTTTTTTGAAGCGTTGATTGGAATCCACCAACAATTGGTTCTCCTGCAGCAACCGGTTATGCAGGCAGGACAGCCGATCGGCCGCGTAGATTCTGGGCAGCAATTGCTGGTTCATCACCGATTTGTTGATGAAGTCATCCACACCCTGGTCAAAGGCCTGCCGCAAAGCCTGATCGCCTTCTTTCGCTGTCAGCAACATGATATAGGTGAAGTGGTTGGTGGCTTCGTCAAGCTGGCGCACTTTGCCGGCCAATTCCAGACCATCCATTTCCGGCATCAGCCAGTCGGCAATCAGCACGTTAACCGGACGGGATTCCAACATGGCAAGCCCTTGCTGGGCACTGCTGGCTGTGCGGATATCCTTAAACCCTGCGGCTTTCAGGGTGCGGCCGATGACCGCTCCGGAAAACTTGGCATCGTCCACGATCATGATGGGCAAATCAGCGTTTGGCATAAGACCTTCGGTAATCCCGGCTTGTTATTATTTGGCGCGGCGTCTATTGGTGTTTAATTGTGATTAAGTTTGGTCGAGAGTGGCTAATATGTCTAATTACGCCAACAACTTCAGTGAAATAGCCCACTGATTTATGTGATTTTTTTGGCCTGGCCAGCTTTTTTGGGTAGCATGCATTGGCCCTTCACCGCCGGAGTCTTTACCTTGGCCCACATCGTATGAGTAATAATCTGACCTTTCACCACTCCTGGCGTCAAAGTCTGGCCGTGTTTATGCAGCCCAAGGTCTGGGTGATGTTGTTGCTCGGGTTTTCCGCCGGCCTGCCGATTATGCTGATTTTTTCCTCTCTCTCCATCTGGTTACTGGAGGCCGGCATTCAGAAATCAGAGGTGACGTATTTCAGCTGGGCCGCCCTGGGTTACTCCTTTAAGTTTGTCTGGGCACCCTTGGTGGATCGGGTGCCCATCCCCTGGTTGACCCGGCTGTTGGGCCCCAGGCGGTCCTGGATGCTGCTGGCTCAATGCTGCATCGTCGCGGCCATCGTGATGATGGCGTTGACCGATCCGGCGCAGGGGGCTTCAGCGGTGCTGGTGATGGCCGTGGCGGCGGTGCTATTGGGCTTCAGCTCGGCCACTCAGGATATTGTGATCGATGCCTATCGCATCGAGGCGGCGGATGCGGACATGCAGGCCATGATGTCCGCCACCTATATTGCCGGTTATCGACTGGGGATGATTGTGACCGGGGCCGGGGCGTTGTACCTGGCAGCGTACTTCGGTACCACCCGCGAACATTATGTTTACGAGGCATGGCGCCTGACTCATTTGATTATTCCGGTGTTCATGCTGGTGGGTATGGTTACGGTGCTGTGCATCAGGGAGCCTCTGGCGGCTAAGCGGGGCTACGATCAATTCACCCATTTCGATTATGTCTCTCTGTGTCTGTTGTTTGTGGTGGCAGCGGCGGGGTTTGTCGGTGTGTTTTTTCTCTCCGGTGACGCCATTACCCAGTTGAAAGGCGCGTTGCCGGGCACTTATTCCCACAGTCTTTTGCTGGCGTTTTCGCTGGAGGCATCCCGGTTTTCGCTGGCGGTGGCAGCGGCTTACGCAATCGCCAGGGTGATGGTGAAAATCGGCTTTGCCAATCGGCAATTGGTGGATGTCAGCTATATCGCTCCGATTCGAAACTTTTTGGAAAGTCACGGTGCCAAAACCACAGTCATCCTGCTGTGCCTGGTGAGCCTGTTTCGCATCTCCGACGTGGTATTGGGGGTAATTTCCAATATTTTCTACACCGAAACGGGGTTCTCCAAAGAGGAGATTGCAACGGCGGTGAAACTCTTTGGCGTCTGGATGACCATTCTCGGTGGCCTGGTGGGCGGGGTGTTCACCATGCGCTTCGGGGTCATGGCCATGCTGGCATTCAGTGCAGTGCTGGTGGTGCTCACCAACTTATGTTTTATTCTGCTGGCCCACACAGGACACAACATTTACGTGCTGTATGGCGTGGTGTCGGCTGATAACCTGGCGGCGGGTATTGCCAGTGCGTCGTTTATTGCATTCCTGTCGGCGTTGGTCAACGTGCGTTTCACCGCCATGCAGTATGCGATTTTCAGTTCCCTGATGACGCTGATTCCCAAGCTGACGGCGGGTTATTCAGGCAGTATCGTTGAAGCCGTGGGATACATCCCGTTTTTCATCATCACCGGTTTGTTGGGCGTGCCTGTGCTGTTTTTTATTTATCTGGCGGCTAAACGTCTGGATATTGCCCATCCGGCAGGAAATACCGAGCCCAGCTGATTACCATAGAAACTGTTTCAGCGGCACGCGTTCTCCCAGAAATACAATTCCCTCTGCCTCCAGCTTCTGTTTCTGCCGTTGCCACTTGTCGCTGCCGGCAGGAAAGGAAATCCGGCCCTGGCTGTTGATCACCCGATGCCAGGGAATCTTACTGTTGGCGGGAAGTTGTTTCAGCAGCGTACCCACATAGCGGGCGTGCCGCGGCAGCCCTGCCAGCTCCGCCACCCGGCCGTAAGTACACACCCTTCCCACAGGAATGGCCCCGATCACCTGAATCACGCTGTGTTTCGCCTCGGCATTTGGCATAGCTAAACCCGAAAGAGCGTGGCGACTGCCTGCACAGGGTGCGCCACGCTCCTCAACTTAGTCCGTTGCCTTGGATGTGATTAACGCAGGCCGCCATCCACCTCAATCACCCGACCGGTGAAGTAGTCGTTCTCGAATATGAAAGTGGCGGCCTTGGCGATATTGTCCGGCTCACCCAGGCGCTTCAGTGGCACCGCGCTGATCAGGCGATCCCGTGCCTCCGGTTTCATGGCGGCGATCATATCGGTGTTGATGGTGCCGGGGGCAATGGCACCGGTGCGGATATTGTAGCGCGACAGTTCCTTGGCCCAGGATTCGGTCATGGCCACTACGCCTGCCTTGGCGGCAGAGTAATTGGTTTGACCGAAACTGCCCTGCCGGGCCAGGCTGGAGATATTCACAATGACGCCTTCCTCCACCCCCAGTTCCACCATCTTGGCGGCGGCTTCACGGCCACACAGGAATACTCCGGTGAGGTTAACGTCGATGACCATTTGCCACTGTTGCGTGGACATTTTGGTGATTTCGCCATCTTTTGCTTTGATCAACAGGCCGTCACGGGTGATACCGGCGTTATTGACCACGCCACTCAGGGTGCCGAAATCGGCCACCACATCGCTGAACAGTTGCTCAACTTCGTCGTCTTTGGCCACATTCACTGTATAGCCTTTTGCCGTGACACCCTTTGCCTCACACAGTGCAACTGTTTGCGCGATGTCGTCGGCGTTCAGGTCTACTACGGCTACATTGGCGCCTTTCTCGGCAAATGCCAGTGCCATACCCCGGCCCAAACCCCGGCCGGCCCCAGTGATGACCACTACTTTATCGTTTAAATTCATAACTACTTAACCCTCTTTAACCCTCATGACCCTTTGAAAATGAGTCTGCTGAATGAGTCGGCTTGACTTGCGAGTCGCGATTATTCCTGTTTTGGCGGCGGATTTCCAGAGGGGAAGCGGCCACGTAAGTCGGTGGCCGGGACGTCATGGCGCTTTGCAACAGTTGGCAGCGGTTGGTTACTGGAGTAATGTTTGCCCTGAGACGCAGGCTAATCAGTCTAGGGCAGCCTTTTGCGGGGCTAATCTTCAATTGAGCAAGAAGGATCGACGCATGATTTCGAAAACAGGATTTACGGGATGGCTTTTACTGCTGCTCGGTATGTTTGGCAGCATCAGCAGCTTTGCCCAGACTCCGGTACGGGAGGATGTTTCCGTCCTGTCAGTGACCGAGGAAGTTGAGGCTATTGATTATGAGACCCGTGAAGTGGTGCTGCGTGATGCTTCCGGTCAGTTGAAACAGGTCACAGTGGATGACCGCGTCAAACGGCTGGATGAGATCAAGGTGGGTGATCGGGTTACCGTGGACATTTTTGTTTCCAATCTCTATGAAGTCAGGGCGCCAACGGAAGCGGAGCTTAAGGAACCCTTCGTTGAACTGGATCATAGGGTGCAGGCGAATACCGAGCAGCTGCCGGGGCAGGCAATGCTGAAGCAGTTCCGCTCGGTGTGCAGTATCGTTGCCCTCAATAGCGTTAACATGACCGGGACCCTGCAGTGCCCTGAGAACAAGTTTCTGGCGGTGGCCATCAAGGATCCCAAGAATCTGGAAAAGCTGCGGATTGGTCACACCGTGGTGCTGACGCATACTGAAGCCATGGCCATAGCGCTGGAGAAGGATGCAGACGGTGAGCCCTTATTGAAACCTGCGGATTATGAATAGTCTTTGCATAATCAATGCAGCCGTTTAGGCAGCTGTTTAGGAAGGGTTGCCGGTTAGAAAGGGGTGCCGGCGAACAGGCGTATCACCTTTCCGAACGGATTGCGTTGAATGCCCAGCCCGACCCGGTTGACCTCTGTAATCCACAAATCGATGGGCTTGGGCGCATAGAGTGAAACCCCGATTTCATAGTTCAAATCCTGCGCGTTACCTTGCTTCCACTTTTCTTTGTAATCGATGCCGTTGTGGCTCCAGGAAATCAAACCGTAAAGGGTGGGTACGGCAATACCGTCTTTTAAGGTCACGTACCCACTGGTTTTATAGTCAAAGCCGGTGAGTACTTTGGCGTAGTTGTCGCGATAGTCACTGCTGAAGGTGCGGTAACCTGCCAGAACCAGTTTGCTGACCCACACATGATTGTCGATTTCCCCCTTGATGTAGTAGCGGGTATGCAGGCCGGTTGAGTAAACCTGGGCTTCCTCCTTAGTGGAAAAATTTTTCGCATAGCCATAGTCAATATGGGGAATCAGCTCCCACTGTTCACTGACCCGATACACTTTTTCAACACCGGGTATCAGGGTCAAGGTGCCAATGGAATCCGGAATCTCCAACTCCTCAATACGGTCAGGGCCGTAGTCAAAAAATCCCGCCGATGTGGACAGCCGGATGCGGATATCGTCACGGTCGCGCCACTGAAAAGTCATTGGAATATTCAAAACGAACAGAGAGGCATCGGTGGCACCGTATAAGCCACTGCCCATGTAGGTCGCGAAGGCATAGTTGGCTGGTTCTTTTTCCAGTGGGTCTGCGGCGTACGATGCGGTTGTCATCCGGAGTGCTGCCAGCACACTGACACATACTGCCCACCTTGCTGCCGAGTTCACTGATTCCTCCCGGGACTGAAAAAAACAGTGGGCATGTTACCATCAGAGCATGGTTATCTCAGTTGATTTTTAACAAGGAGGGGCTGTACATGACAGTGGCAAAACGGGCCCGTTTGGTATTGCAGTCGGTGTTCAGTGGTGTGCTCTCAACCCATTCGAAAAAGTTTGCCGGCTATCCCTTTGGCTCGGTGGTGCCGTTTTGCCCGGATCAAACCGGGCAACCGTTGCTCCTGATCAGTCGGCTGGCCCAGCACACGCAGAATATTGCCGACAATCCCAGGGTGGCCCTGACCTTGCTGGAGCCGAATCCCCAGCAGGGGGATGTGCAGCAGGTGGAGCGCCTGACATTGTTGGCCGATGCCGAGAAAGTGTACCAGGTGGACGAGGCAGCGCAGCGCTATTATCGTTGTTTCCCCCAAGCCAGAGGCTATCATGATGAACTGGATTTCGAGTTCTACCGGCTTAACCTGATTCAGCTGCGATTTATTGAAGGTTTTGGCCAGGCCCGTTGGTTGTCTCCGGGGGACGTTGTGTTGGCGAATCCCTTCAGCACGGAACAATTGGCCCGCATCGTGGATCATATGAATGAGGACCACAGCGATGCCATCCAGCATTACTGTGATCTGGCGGCCATCCCCAATCCCGGGCGGGCTGCCGTCATGGCGGCCATGGACAGTGAAGGCATGGTCTTGTGGGTGAATAATCACCTGCACAGGGTTGAATTTGCCCGATCTGTCACCACATCTGAAGATGCCCGGGCGATTTTGGTGGAAATGGCCCGCACACCACTCAACCAAAGGCCTTGAGGGTCAAGGGAACATTGCATGGGTTTTGGCCGAATATTCCTTTTTATTTTTGTTTTTGCCCTGCTGGAGGCCATCGTGTTGGGGCAGGTTGCCCAAGCCATTGGCTGGAGCGTCACCATATTGTTGACTGTATTGACGGCCATGATGGGCTCACTGATGTTTCGTTGGCAGGGCCTGGAAACCTGGATTCGTCTGAACCACCGTATGCAGCGGGGTGAAATGCCCGGTGTGGAAATGGTGGAAGGGGTGATGCTGCTGTTGGGCGGAGCGCTGTTAATCACGCCGGGGTTCATAACCGACGGCGTGGGTTTCCTGCTGCTACTGCCACAGAGTCGCCGCCTGATGGCCGGTCACATCGTCAGGAAAGGGGTGATGCAGGCGTTTACCCGGGCCCCCGGGCAGGGCAACGTGTGGGTGTATCAGCGCAGCACCGGGCGCACCGGCACCGGGCCGGGCGCGACATTCAACCAGGATTCCGATACCCGGGAAGCCCCGGCGGTGTATGAAGACCGTCAAGGGCATTTCATAATCGAAGGGGAAGTCGAGAAAAAGGACGACACGCCCTAACCGGTCGTGGCCACCCGCGCCGCTGTTTCTCTGTGAACCTGAAAAAAACTTCTGCCCAGGCCTTGAAATAACCTTTCGCAGCCCCAGTTATGGGGCATCGCCGCTCAATAGCCCAGAAATCTTAAATGGGCTCTTGACGGAAGTTTTCGCGACACTATTATTAGCACTCTAAGGTTAGGAGTGCTAATTACTGGTATCGCTCCAAACGCACTATCAACTTGGCTAAAAACAAGGCTAATTGGGAGATAAAAAACTCATGAAAATCCGTCCTTTGCATGATCGCGTCGTGATTCGTCGTGTTGAAGAGGAAACCAAAAGCGCCGGCGGCATCGTTCTGCCCGGATCTGCTACCGAAAAACCTTCACAAGGCGAAGTGCTGGCAGTAGGCCCTGGCCGCGTAACGGAAAACGGCGAAACCCGCCCTCTGGATGTAAAAGCCGGTGACAAAGTTATCTTCGGTCAGTATGCAGGCAGCACCGTAAAGATTGATGGCGAAGAGCTGTTGATCATGGGCGAAAGCGAAATCTTCGGTGTTCTGGAAGGCTAAGCCTCACCGTAGTACACAAGACTCAGATTGAAGAAACTCAGGAATTAAAAGGAAACAATCATGGCAGCTAAAGAAGTTAAATTCGGTGACAGCGCCCGCGCCAAAATGGTCAAAGGCGTTAACGTACTGGCAGACGCAGTCAAGGTAACTCTGGGCCCTAAAGGCCGCAACGTGGTTCTGGACAAGGCTTTTGGTGCCCCCACCATCACTAAAGACGGTGTATCTGTAGCCAAAGAAATCGAGCTGGAAGACAAGTTCGAAAACATGGGCGCCCAGATGGTTAAAGAAGTGGCTTCCCAGGCCAACGATGTGGCCGGTGATGGTACCACCACTGCAACCGTATTGGCGCAAGCCATCGTGGCAGAAGGCCTGCGTGCCGTTGCAGCGGGCATGAACCCAATGGACTTGAAACGGGGTATCGACAAGGCAACCATTGCGGTGGTTGAGCAACTGCACAAGCTGTCCACTCCCTGTGAAGATTCCAAAGCCATTGCCCAGGTAGGCACTATCTCCGCCAACAGCGACAGCTCAGTGGGTACCATCATTGCTAAAGCAATGGAGAAAGTCGGCAAAGAAGGCGTGATCACGGTTGAAGAAGGCAGCGGCCTGGATAACGAACTGGAAGTGGTTGAAGGTATGCAGTTTGACCGCGGCTACCTGTCTCCTTACTTCATCAACGATCAGGAAAAAATGAGCGTTGAGCTGGAAAGCCCATTCATCCTGTTGGTGGACAAGAAAATCTCCAACATCCGTGATTTGCTGCCGATCCTGGAATCAGTGGCAAAAGCCAGCCGTCCGCTGTTGATCATTGCTGAAGACGTAGAAGGTGAAGCCCTGGCCACTTTGGTGGTAAACAACATGCGTGGCATCGTTAAGATTGCTGCAGTTAAGGCGCCCGGCTTCGGTGATCGTCGCAAGGCCATGTTGCAGGATATCGCGATCCTCACCGGCGGCACTGTGATCTCCGAAGAAGTGGGTCTGTCTCTGGAAGGTGCCACTTTGGACGATCTGGGTACCGCCAAGAAAGTATCCATCACCAAAGAAAACACCACTGTGGTGGATGGCGCCGGTGAAGAGACTGAAATCCAGGCACGCGTGAAGCAGATTCGTCAGCAGATTGAAGAAGCCACCTCCGACTACGACAAAGAAAAACTGCAAGAGCGCGTGGCCAAGCTGGCCGGTGGTGTTGCGGTAATCAAAGTTGGCGCGGCGACCGAAGTCGAGATGAAAGAGAAAAAAGCCCGCGTTGAAGACGCTTTGCACGCAACCCGTGCTGCGGTTGAAGAAGGTGTAGTACCGGGTGGTGGTGTTGCTCTGGTACGTGCGTTGGCCAATATCGGTGAGCTGGAAGGCATCAACGATGATCAGACTGCCGGTATCTACCTGGCCCTGCGCGCAATGGAAGCACCGATCCGTCAGATTGCTTCCAACGCCGGTGCTGAAGCGTCAGTGGTTGTAGACAAAGTAAAAAGCGGTTCTGGTAACTACGGTTACGATGCGGCCACCGGTGAGTACGGTGACATGATCGAACTGGGTATTCTGGACCCTGCCAAGGTAACCCGCTCTGCGCTGCAGGCAGCTGCCTCTGTTGCCGGCTTGATGATCACGACCGAAGCAATGGTTGCTGATCTGCCGGAAGAGAAAGGCGCCGGTGGTGGCATGCCCGATATGGGCGGCATGGGCGGCATGGGTGGCATGGGCGGCATGATGTAATCATCCCCCCCTGGCACTTGCTCAGATAAAAAGCCCCGCTCTGGCGGGGCTTTTTTTTGCCGGGTGATCTATTGGCGGTTATCAATGGCAAACCAAAGCACCAATGCAGCGCGATTGTTGGCGGTTTTCCACATGGCCGGCCCCAGAAATAAACCTTCAGCTACTTGCCGCAATTCATCACGAATTTTGCGGATAAACCAGGGATTTTCCGGTAAATCGTAATCCAGATAGATGCAGTCCCGGCCATCGATTATCGACGGTTCAATTCGGGTCTGGAAAGGAAACCACTCCTGTTGCAGCAGAGTAAGGTTGATGCGATTGATGCCGGTGCCGTTCTGGTCGCTGGTGGCATTGAAACTTTTACCGTCCCAGGGGAATACGCTGGCTGCTGAGATCAGGCTGATAGGCGTGAACAGTGGCGTACGATCCAGGCCACGTACGGCCAGCATGCGGCCTTTCGGAGTACCGTTAAGCGACTTCAGGCTGGCGGGTAGCGAGGCGTCACGGTACAGAGCGTCCAGCGCATCTACGGGCAGACCGGCCAGGTGATCAAGGGACATTGGGGCATCGGGAATTTGGTGAGCAGTTGTGGTTGTCATAGTAAATCCTTGTAACGTGATGGAAGGGCGTTATTTCAGTAACATCTGCCAGCAAAGTTCTTCTGCCTGCTGGAGAATATCACGGTTGGTGCGGGCATAGCCCAGTTTGCTGGCCTTCATCAGGCCAACAAAAGCACCCCAGATCATCGCCATCATGGTGTCCGACGGCAGGGTCTTGAATAAGCCGCGGCGGGTGCCGTCAATGCAGAACTGGCTGATGGGAGAGAGTACTTCCCATTCCAGTTTTCGGCTCTCAGCATTCAGATAAGGGGTGTGATCCTGTAGCTCGAGAAAGTAAAACTCCTCAGGGTGATCAGTGGTAAATCGAACCAGGTTATTCCAGAAACGATGAAAAACCTGCCGTGGATCATCCTCAAAGTGATCTTCCTGCAGGTAATCCTTCAGTTTTGACTTGGCACTTTTGAACACCGCATTGACCAATGTTTCCTTGCTGTCGAAATAGCGATAGATGGTGCCAGCACCCACCTGGGCCTGTTGCGCCACCTGTGGTATTGCCGTTGCCTCATAGCCTTGGATGGAAAACAGGCGTAGGGCTGAAGTCAGTATGCGTTGCTCCTTGTCGGCGGCATTGAGGGCTTTTTTGGACATGTAACAGATGTCCTCCTTTGGTTATGGCTAGCATAAAAACGGAATGAACGTTCATTCCGTTTTTATGCTAGGCTGATGAGATGCTCCGGTCAACCAATATATGACATGGATAACCTATGTCGCCTCTACCTGTGGCAAAGCGCAGTCTAGAATATAACCTTACAGAATAAGTATTTGAGCGGGTGAGATCATGGGCAGCAGATGGAAGCCGGGGGCCATTACAGGTGCTAAGACGATGAAAGGGAGCGTGCTGTTGGCACTATTCGGATTGCCCTTTCTGGGGTTCGGTCTTGGGTTTGGCTACTTCAAAGTCTGGCCGGAGATTGCCACCTGGATGGAGGTGAGCCACTGGCAATCCACAGCGGGCCAGTTGGTTTCCTATCGTTTGGACAGCTCCCGTTCCAGTGAGGGGGGCACCACCTATGAAATCAAGGCTCGCTTTCGTTATGAAGTGAATGGCCGTGACTACGAAGCCGCCAGGGTCGGTATTCACAGTGGTAAGGATAACATTGGCGATTACCACCAGCAGTGGGAGCAACGGTTGCGGCGTATCCAGAGTTCCGGGAAGCCCCTTACGGTCTGGTATGATCCTGAGCGGCCCGATCAAGCACTACTGGACCCCGACCTGCGCTGGGGACTGATGGCAATGCAGGCAGCATTCGCGGTAGTGTTCACCTTGATAGGGGGTGGTTTGCTCGCCGCCGGGTTGTTCAGTAAAGCGCGGCAGCCGGACGTGAGCGGGGATGGTGCAGTGGCGGAGTCAGGCGGCGCCGTTCTGGATTTCAGTACGCGGGAACCCATTGCACCTGGGGCCGCTACCGGTGTCTGGGCCATGTGGCTGTTTGCCGTGATCTGGAATCTGATTTCGTTCCCGGCCTGCATAGCGGTCTGGGATGAACTCCAGTCCGTGCACGGCACAGAAGATTATCTGGTGCTGATCGTACTATTGTTTCCGGCGGTGGGGTTGTTCCTGCTGTGGCTGGCCATCAAAGGCACCATTTTAAATCGGCGTTATGGCCGATCCCGCCTGCAGTTGGATCCGAATCCGGGGCAGGCGGGCGGTCAGGTGGGTGGCGAAATTCTGTTAAGCAAAGCCCTGCCCCTGAATACCCAATGTGAAGTGCGCCTGGAGTGCCTGCATTCCAGGGAAACCCGCAACAGCAAGGGTCAAAAGCGTATCTCAACCAGTGTTGAGTGGCAGGATGCGCTGACAGTCCGGGGGGCTCAGGAGGCAGGCAAAACCCGTATCCGCTTTGTGTTCGACGTGCCAGCGGAGCTGCCCTCATCCCAGGCCCAATCCAGCAACTGGCACCACTGGAAGGTGCATGTGGCCGCGGACATTCCGGGGTTGGATCTGGCGCTGGATTTCGAGATTCCGGTGCAGCAGGGTGCGGGAAAAAGCCGCATCCGCATCGCCGGTCGTGAGCGGAAGCAACAAATGCAGCGCTCGCAACAGTTGGCGCAGGTTCTCAATATTGAGCAAAAAGGAGAAACGCTGTTCCTGCATTCGGATTATGGCCGAGAGCTGGCCGGCTCGATCATGGGGGCAGTGTTTGGGGCGATTTTTCTGGCTGTGGGTATTGGTATCGGGTTTGCCGAGATGGGGCCGGGCCTGATCGAAATACCGGTAAAACTGATGTTCTGCACGGTCTTCGGTGGCCTGGGCCTGTTGATATTGCTGGCTTGCGTTCTGACGCCCATGACGCGGCTGGACACCGCCATCGATCGCCACAATCTGCATGTACGGCGTCTCTTTCTGGGGCGCGAGATCTTTCGTAAAACCATTGCCCTGCAGGATGTGACGCAGTTGCAAGCGCACAAAAACAGCAGTTACGGCAACGGGAACCGCATCCGCAACTGGTTCCAGCTGAGGGTGTGGCATAACGGCAAAAAACAGGTTATTGCGGAATCGGTTCCGGGCCGGGTATTGGCGGATGAGGCGATCGTCTTTCTGCGCTCCAATACCGGGTTACCCTGAGTTGCAAAGTTGGTTATAGTTAGGCGCCCCAAAAACCCGTCAGGTTGAGATTCAACCCAATCGGGATCATTATACAGGGGATTTAGCCGGATCTTTTTTGATTGATTTTTAACGCGGCCGAAGCCATTACGATGGCCGCGATGGCCGCGATGGCCGCATTGGAGAGCAGCATGAGCGCCAACGATACCCTCATCATATTCGATACCACCTTGCGTGATGGCGAGCAAAGCCCTGGGGCCTCCATGACCCAGGAAGAAAAGCTGCGCATCGCTAAGGCACTGGAGCGGATGCAGGTGGATGTGATTGAGGCCGGTTTCGCCATCGCCAGCCAGGGGGATTTTGAGTCCGTCAAGGCGGTTGCCGATACCATTAAAGAAAGCCGGGTGTGTTCGTTGGCCAGAGCGGTGGATGCGGATATCGACCGAGCCGGAGAAGCGCTTAAAAACGCCAATGCCGGCCGTATCCACACATTTATTGCCACCTCACCCATCCACATGGAGTACAAACTGCGGATGACACCGGAGCAGGTGCTGGAACAGGCCGTGAAAGCGGTCAAGCGCGCCCGCAGCCGCTGTGATGATGTGGAGTTCTCCTGTGAGGATGCCGGCCGATCGGAACTGGATTTTCTGTGCCGCGTGATTGAGGCTGCCATTGATGCCGGTGCCCGCACCATCAATATCCCGGACACAGTGGGTTATGCCATGCCCCATCAGTATGGTGAAACCATCCGCCAGTTGATGGAACGCATTCCCAATGCCGATAAAGCCGTGTTCTCGGTGCATTGCCACAACGACCTGGGCCTGGCCGTGGCCAACTCGCTGGCTGCGGTCACCAACGGTGCCCGTCAGGTGGAGTGCACCATCAATGGTCTGGGTGAGCGGGCCGGGAACGCGGCCCTGGAAGAGATCGTGATGGCGGTAAAAACCCGTGCCGATTTCTTTCATATCGATACCAACATTAATACCCGGGAAATTGTTCCTGCCTCGCGTCTGGTGTCATCGATCACCGGGTTCCCGGTGCAGCCCAACAAAGCCATTGTGGGTGCCAATGCGTTTGCCCACGAATCCGGCATTCACCAGGACGGGGTGATTAAATTCCGCGAAACCTACGAGATTATGAAAGCCGAAGACGTTGGCTGGAATGCCAATCGCATGGTGTTGGGCAAGCACTCCGGCCGCAACGCTTTCCGTTCCAGGCTGGAGGAATTGGGTATTGATCTTAAATCTGAACAGGCGCTCAACGATGCCTTTCAGCGCTTTAAGGATCTGGCGGACAAGAAGCACGAAATTTTCGATGAGGATATCCAGGCCCTGGTCAGCGATACCCAGAAGGCGGCTGAAAATGAACAGTTTGCCTTGGTGTCGTTGGCGGTGTGCTCACAGACGGGTGAAATACCCAACGCCAGCATTGTGCTGACCATCGGCGGTGAGGAGCAGCGCTCTTCAAGTGAAGGGGCAGGGCCGGTTGATGCCACCTTCAAAGCCATCGAACGCATTGTTAACAGTGGCACCAGCCTGGAGTTGTATAACGTCAGTGCCATCACCAGTGGCACGGATTCCCAGGGGGAGGTGACAGTGCGGTTAGAGAAAGGGGGGCGCATTGTGAATGGACACGGCTCGGATATCGACATCGTTGCCGCTTCTGCCAAAGCCTATTTGAATGCCCTGAATCTGCTCAGTGCCGACAGTCAAAAGGCACATCCACAAACCGCTGGTGTTTAAATGATGCTGGAAGCGGATCGACTCGCTTACTTGAATGCACTGGGTATCACCCAGTATGTTGCCTTGAACCCCATTGCGGGGGCTCAACAACTGCCGGTGTTGGCACCGGAACAGATCTGGCCCGAACCTGACGCTACTCATGATGCTAAGGGTGATCATACGGCGGCGCAGGCGCTCCAACACGGGCTTCAATCCAACCCAGCGGACCAGCGGGATCAGGTTCAGGGCCAAACCGCCCAGCAGCCGGCCGGGCCACAAACACCACCGCAAACCCCTGCAGGTGGGGTAACCGAAGCAGAGGAAACGGTTCCGCGTTTGGATCTCAGTAAACTGAATCTGGAAACTGAGGTGGCAACGCAACCGGTTACCAAACCGCAAGCCAGGGTGCAACAGTTTGCGCTGGCGGTGATCACCGTAACCGACCGGTATCGTCTGTTTGTGGAGCTGGAGTTGGCGGATGCTCCGGGGTTGTCGGCGGTGGAGCACCGCATGGTGACGGATTTACTGATATTGCTGGGGCAGCCTCAGGGTCTGGATTCATTTGGCGCAAAACTGTATCGCTGGCCGATGGTGACGAACCCCCGTATTGCCGCCGATGCACAAGCCGCCCGGGACGGGCTGCTGGGTTTTATCGCCAGTGCGCCGACCGTGAGTCGTAATGTTTTTTTGGGGATGAAGGCAACCACCGTGCTGGCCGACACCTCCCCAGGGCAGATTTTTGCGTTGCCTGATGCCGGGGAGGCGGATTCACTGGCAACCTATTCTCTGGCTGAAATGCGACAGGATTGGCGGCACAAGGCCGCATTCTGGAGCACAGTTTTCCCGTTTCTAACGAACCCATAACAGAGTGCTCGGCATGACATTGGGTTTGCTGGGTTTCCGTCATTTGCCTCAGGTGTTGGAAATCGAGCAACGGGCCTATCCCTGGCCCTGGAGCGAAGGCATGTTCGTCGACAGCCTGCGTAATGGCCATCTGTGCTATCACTTGAGTGAGCAGGATAGGATCCTGGGCTACATTGTGGTCCTGGTGACGGCAGGGGAGTGCCATATTCTGAATATATGTGTTGATCCGAACCACCAGGGCAAGGGCTGCGGCCGCAGGCTGTTGGAGCATGCCCTGGCCGCGGCCTCCGATCTGGGGGCGGAAGATGCCTTTCTTGAAGTCCGCGTCAGTAATGATCCGGCGATTAAACTCTATGAACGTCATGGATTCCAGCAGGTGGGGGGGCGCCGGCATTACTATCCGGCCGGTGATCAACGGGAGGACGCCTTGGTATACCGGCGGCAACTACTGGATCTAAAGCGCTGAAGGCCAGTTTTATAACAGATTAATCTTATCAACCGAGAAGAGGCAAAACCCATGGACATGGAAAATCTGGACCTGCAACCACTGATGGACAAGGCCGTAGAGATGGTGATGCTGTATGCACCCAAGCTTATACTGGCCATTGTCACGTTGATTGTTGGATTGTGGCTTATCAATATGATGAGCAAAGGGATTGGATTTGTACTGGAAAAGCGCAGCCTGGATGTGTCCCTGCAGCGTTGGCTTACCACCATTCTGAGCATTGTCTTAAAAGCCTGTTTGTTGATTTCCGTGATTTCCATGATCGGCGTGCAGACCACGTCCTTTATCGCCATGTTGGGTGCGGCGGGTCTGGCCATTGGTCTGGCCCTGCAGGGTAGCCTGACCAACTTTGCCGGTGGTGTGCTGATTCTGTTTTTTAAGCCCTACAAGGTGGGTGATTACATCAAAACCAATGGTGAAGAGGGCTTTGTTGAATCCATCGATATCTTCTATACCTTCCTGCGCACCATGGACAGCCGGCACGTCATTCTGCCTAATGGCCCCTTGGCCAACGGCAATCTGGTGAATTACACCATGGACGAGGTACGCCGGGTCGAGCTGTCGGTGGGGATCAGTTACCACAACCGTTTCGAAGACGCGGAAACAGCGTTGTTCAAGATGATCGGTGAAGAATCCAGAGTCCTGAGCGATCCGCCGCCCTTTATCGGTGTCACCGGATATGGCGACAGCTCCATCGACCTTACCATCAGAGCCTGGGTGAAAAACGCTGATTACTGGCCGGTGTTCTTCGATCTCAATAAACGCATCAAGCCGGCGCTGGATAACGCCAATATCAGCATTCCCTTTCCCCAGCGCGATGTGCATCTGTTCCAGAAGGCCACCTGATTTTCATTGGTCCGGGTCGTGGCACAGCCACGGCCCCCGTTGGATTGTGGCGGGCCTTTTCAGCTTCCGGCATGGATGCTGGAGAAGAACAGTTGTCAGATCGACCGCTTGTTATTTAGAATGAAGTCTATGAATCTGATTCGCCGATTGATGGCTGTGTCACAATGAGTGCTTCCAAGAAAGGATTAATAGCCCGTTTATTGCTGGTTTTCCTGGTGTTGCAGCAGGCGGGTATTGTCGTGGCTGCCAGTGGGGTTGAGCCCCATCATGGGTTTAATCCGGCAGTGCACCCTGCTGATTCAGAGCAGGGGGTGGTGGCCCATGACCATGGCATCGCGGGCGATGCTCATCATGATGCTCAGGCGGCAGCGGAACACTGTGCCGATCTGCAGTGCTGCGGTGTCCTGGGTTGTCATACCCTGGTACAGCATCAGATGGCATGGATGCTGGAGATTCCCCCTGTCATCACCCATTCTTATGATCACCGTGTTTATCATAGCCTGACTCCCTCCGTGTTGTATCGCCCGCCGATATTGTCATGACCCCAGGACAGGTCCGTCCAAAATCACTGGAAAGACCTGTATATCGCTGAATTTCTGAACAAATGGCGGTGGCGGTGTTTGCCTGCCGGCGTTCCGTGCCCATCGCATACTGAATGACGTTGTACTATTTCACCTTAACGTGAGGAAATCACCATGAATATATTCAATCGAACCAAGGCCGCCGTGCTTGTAGCGATCATCCTGCCGGGTGTTGCGGTGACCGCTTATGCCCATGATCCGTCCATGCACAAAAAATCGAAGGAAAAACCCAATTGCCAGGCAATGAGCAAAATGGACAAGGAAAAAATGCAATCCGGGGATCCGGTCATGATGGCCATGATGAAACAGTGCGAGGATCAGATGCACGGCGCTGACGATCATGCTGCCGCAGGTGATGCGGAGCACGGTGACGGTCACGGCGAAGCTCATGGCAATGGCAGCTCCATGCATTCCGATGGCAAAGCGGATGGTCATCATGAAATGCATTAAGCTGATTCTAACGTTATTTATGTTGTCGGTTGCAGGTGGAGCTTTCTACCTGTACTCCGGCATTTACCCCATTGGTGCCGATGTGCCTCACCATCGGGCCACCTATTGGTTGTTGGAAACCCTGCGGGAGCGCTCCGTTGCCCGGGCCGCCGAGCACATTGCCATACCCGATGACCTTGATTCCGCG
The DNA here is from genome assembly GCA_002471665.1 of Gammaproteobacteria bacterium UBA7310. Classification (GTDB taxonomy): domain Bacteria; phylum Pseudomonadota; class Gammaproteobacteria; order Pseudomonadales; family Ketobacteraceae; genus Ketobacter. Next base: position 116,469 of record DKQK01000071.1, on the reverse strand, counting down.
GAGCGTTTGCTGGCCGGTGGCGCCGACTACAATGAAATGTGTTCCACCTGTCACTTGCAGCCTGGTCGGGACAACTCTGATATGAGTATCGGCCTGTACCCGGCACCACCCAACCTAACAGAAGCAGAGCACGGGTCCATGGATGAAACGTTCGCACTTCAGCGGCAGTTCTGGATCATCAAGCATGGCATCAAAGCGTCGGCAATGCCGGCCTGGGGCCCCACCCATGATGATGACCGTATCTGGTCAATGGTTGCGTTCCTGCAAAGGTTGCCGGACCTGACTGCCGATCAGTATCAGATCATTACCAGCCGTACCGAACGTTCCGGCGCTGGACACCATTAAGGCAAGTTGCTCAGAGTGACGCTCCACCAACAGGAGGCGATAAACATGAACCAGGCAGAAACCCCGGAAGCTGAATCAACCTGCGCGCATTCACACACAGAGGAGAAGCCGTCCCGTACCAGGGAGCTTCTCATCGACGGTGCGGGCTGTGCCAGTTGTGTGAGTAAAATTGAGCATGCCCTGCAGGGTGTGCCCGGTGTTGGGCAGGCGCACATGAACTTTGCCGAAAGAGTGGTCACGGTGAGTGGTGAAGCCACTGACGCTGCCTTGGTGGCGGCGGTGGAGCAAGCCGGTTATCACGCCAGGGTAATGCCCGGTGCGTCTTCGCAGGATGCCTTGCAGGAGAAAGAGCAGGCGGAAAGGGATTACTACCGGCAGCGCATACGGGAAATGATCCTGGGGTTGGGCCTGGGCGTACCATTGATGTTGTACGGCATGGTTATCGGTGATATGAGCATTAACACCGCCGCCCAGCGTATGGCCTGGTTGGTGGTGGGGCTGTTGACGCTTGGCGTGATGGTCTTTGCCGGCCGGCATTTCTTCATCGGTGCCTGGCAATCCCTGCGCCATCACTCCGCCAATATGGATACCTTGATCGCCTTGGGTACCGGAACGGCCTGGGTATATTCCATGGTGGTGGTGGTGTTTCCAGAAGCGGTTCCGGAGATGGCGCGCCATGTCTATTTCGAAGCCACTGCCATGATCATCGGGCTGATTAACCTGGGGCTGGCGTTGGAACTCCGGGCCCGGGGCAAAACCTCAGAAGCCATCAAAAGGCTTATCGGCCTGCAGCCGAAAACCGCAAGGGTTATCCGTGATGGTGAGGAAACGGATCTGCCGTATGAAGAGGTGGTGCAGGACGATCGCATCAGGGTTCGGCCCGGTGAGAAAATTCCGGTGGATGGCGAGGTGGTTGAGGGCCATACCTCGGTGGACGAATCCATGTTGACCGGGGAGCCCATGCCCGTTGAAAAAACCAGTGGTGACAGCGTGGTGGCCGGTACGCTCAACAAAACCGGGTCCATCGTGTTCGTGGCCACCCGGGTGGGTAAAGACACCGCTCTGGCGCGCATTATCGGTATGGTAAAGCAGGCCCAGAACTCCAAGCCTCCAATCGGGCGTATGGCGGATGTGATATCCAGCTACTTTGTTCCGGTCATCATGATCATTGCGGTAATCAGCGCGTTGGCCTGGCTTAATTTTGGCCCGGATCCGGCGCTGGCGTTCGCTCTGGTTTCCGCCACCACCGTGTTGATCATTGCCTGCCCCTGTGCTTTGGGCCTGGCCACGCCCATGTCGGTCATGGTGGGTGTCGGCAAGGCGGCGGAGGCTGGCGTGCTGATTCGTAATGGCGAGTCCCTGCAGACTGCGTCCCAGATCACCGCCATGGTGTTGGATAAAACCGGCACCATCACTGAGGGGGCACCCAAGGTAACGGATATCAGAGTGGTAGCGGGTGAGAGCGAGGCATCAGTACTGGGGTTGGCTGCCAGCCTGGAATCCGGCTCGGAGCATCCGTTGGCTGCCGCCATTGTGGAATCGGCTCGGGAACGGAATCTGCAGGTGGGCAGCGTATCCCGGTTTAACGCCGTCGTGGGGCAGGGGGTGGAAGGCGAACTTGATGGGCGCCACCTGCTGTTCGGTAACGAGAAACTCATGGCTGAACGCCAAGTTGATTTGGGTGAATTCAGGGAGCAGGCCCAACAACTGGCGGCGGAGGCAAAAACACCCATGTATCTGGCGGTTGACCAGCGCCTGGCGGCGGTCATTGCAGTGGCTGATCCCATCAAGGAGGATTCCGTTGCTGCCATCAAGCGTCTGCAACAGCGTGGGGTGAGAGTGATTATGTTGACGGGGGACAATCGGGCCACCGCCGAGGCCATCGCCCACAAAGTGGGAATCAAGGAATTTGTGGCGGAAGTGAAACCCGAGGATAAGGCGGACAAAATCACAGCCCTGCAGGCTGCCGGGGAAACCGTGGGGATGACCGGGGATGGTATCAATGATGCCCCGGCTCTGGCACAGGCAAACGTGGGTTTTGCCATAGGCACCGGAACCGATGTGGCCATTGAGAGCGCGGACATTACCCTGATGCGCGGGTCCCTGCATGGATTGGCGGATGCCATTGCCGTGAGCAGGGCTACCCTGCGCAACATCAAGCAAAACCTGTTTGGTGCCTTTATTTACAATGTGGTTGGCGTCACCTTTGCCACCGGCATGCTGTACCCGTTTTTTCACGTGCTGCTCAATCCAGTGGTGGCGGGGGCCGCGATGGCGTTCTCATCGGTGACCGTGGTCACCAACGCCAATCGTCTGCGATTGTTCAAAGCCCAGCAACATTAACCGCCTGCGGCGAAAAAGGAGAGCTTTATGATCATCGTTAATATTGCCGGGCTGGCCTTGATTGTGCTGATAGTCTGGTGGTTTTGGTTGTATAAACCCCAAAGTCAGGCGCTGGATCAGGAAGACAGCGTCATTGTGGTTGAAAACGGCGTGTATCAGCCTGCTCACATCCGGATTCCGCCAGGGCAGCCGGCGACCCTCCGCTTCCTCCGCAAAGACGCTTCGCCCTGTGCGGAGATGGTCCAGTTTCCCGCCTTGAATATCAGCGAACAATTGCCTTTGAACAAAACCAGAAGCGTGCAGTTACCTGCGCTGGAGCAGGGTGTCTATGAGTTTCACTGCCAGATGCAGATGTATCGCGGGCAGCTTCATGTAAGCGATTTATAGGCAAACCATCTTCCGCTATAATGTCGCGTCTTTTTTAGTCGCCCCGTTGGTTTGATGGGGCATGCAACTCATTACTTGGTACAGCTGCCTGTACCAAACGGGGCGCGGATACCATGGCAAGTGCCGAATTTCTAAACGAAATCAATAGCAGACGTACGTTTGCTATCATCTCCCACCCGGATGCGGGTAAAACCACCATGACGGAGAAGCTGCTGCTTTACGGCAACCAGATCCAGGTGGCGGGAACGGTAAAAGGCCGTGGTTCCGACCGTCATGCCACCTCTGACTGGATGGAAATGGAAAAGGAGCGGGGTATTTCCGTGACCACCTCGGTCATGCAGTTTCCCTACAAGGACTGTATTGTCAATCTGCTGGACACCCCGGGCCACGAAGACTTTTCCGAAGATACCTACCGCACCCTGACTGCCGTGGATTCCGCCCTGATGGTGATTGATGGCGCCAAGGGGGTGGAGCCCCGCACCATCAAGTTGATGGATGTCTGCCGCCTGCGGGATACGCCCATTCTGTCGTTCATCAATAAACTTGACCGGGATATCCGTGACCCCATCGATTTGCTGGATGAAATAGAGCGTATCCTCAACATTGACTGCGCGCCCATCACCTGGCCCATCGGCATGGGTAAGCTGTTCAAAGGGGTTTATAACCTGTATCAGGACACCACCTACCTGTACCGCACCGGCCAGGGCCATACCATTCAGGAAGTGCGTGCCATCAAGGGGCTGAATAATCCGGAGCTGGATGAGGCCGTGGGTGACCTGGCCAATGACCTGCGGGAGGAGCTTGAGCTGGTGCAGGGTGCCAGTCATGAGTTCAATCTGCAGGCCTTTCTGGAAGGGAAACTGACGCCGGTGTTTTTTGGTACGGCGCTGGGTAATTTTGGCGTGGACCATTTGCTGGATGGCCTGGTGAGCTGGGCTCCGTCGCCGCAATCGCGGGCTACCGACACCCGCAAAGTGGAGGCCACCGACGAGGCGTTTTCCGGCTTCGTATTTAAGATCCAGGCCAATATGGATCCTAAACACCGGGATCGAATTGCCTTTATGCGGGTGTGCTCCGGTCACTATGAAAAAGGCATGAAAATGCGCCATGTGCGGCTTGGAAAAGACGTGCGTATCTCCGATGCGCTCACTTTCCGGGCCGGAGAGCGTGCTCACCTGGAGGATGCCTGGCCGGGGGATATTATTGGCCTGCACAACCATGGCACCATTCAGATTGGGGATACCTTCACCAGCGGAGAGACCATGAGTTTTCAGGGCATTCCCCACTTTGCTCCGGAGCTGTTTCGCCGTGTACAGTTGAAAGACCCGTTGAAAAGCAAGCAACTGCAGAAAGGCATCAAGCAGCTGTCGGAAGAGGGGGCCACCCAGGTGTTTATGCCCTTGCGCAACAATGATGTTATTGTGGGGGCAGTGGGGGTGTTGCAATTCGATGTGGTTGCCTACCGGCTTAAGGACGAATACAAAGTGGAATGTGCCTACGATAATATTAACGTTGCCACCGCACGCTGGGTCTACTGCAGCGATGCCAGGATGCTGGAAGATTTCAAGCGCAAGTGCCACGATAATCTGGCGCTGGACGGCGGTGGCTACCTGACCTATCTGGCGCCCACCCGGGTCAATCTGGAGTTGACCATGGAGCGTTGGCCGGATGTTGAATTCACGCAAACACGGGAGCACTGATGGCTGGTTATCTGGTGGGCTCGCTCTTGTTGACCTGGGTACTGTGCAGCGCGCTCAATGGCTTTATCGAATACGCCGCCATACGACAATGGTTGAATCGTGGCAAAGCCTTTGTGGGGATGATTGCGGGGGTTTTCGTGATCGCCGCCATCATGGTGGCGCTGTCCCTGTGGGGGCTGCCGGACTCCCACCTGGCCAAGGACATCATGACCCCGCAGCAGCTTTCCAATACGGTACGTAACAGTATTGTGATCAACCTGTTGTTTGCCCTTGGATACTGCGCGTTTCAGCTGCGGCGTTTCTGGGATGAATAATCCCTGGGGTCGCCGTTTCCCTTAGCGTGAATAGCGCAACCGGGTACCCTTTTCCTGCGACAGCCGAATCTCTTCAGCGCTCAGTTCTTTGGGAAAATAACAGCCGGAGATCTTGGCATCACAGAGGCTGGCGCCTTCCAGTTGCGTATTCCTGAGATCAACCCCGCGCAGATCCGCGCCGCGTAAGTAGGCATCCTGCATATTCAAGCCATCCGCGTTCATGTTGCGCAGGTCAATACCGCGAAACAATGCGCCCTGCAGGTCCACCGTTTTACCGGCCTGGCGGGCAGCGTTGAACGCTTTGATGTCTTCATCCTGCAGCATCTTGTACAGTGGGTCATTGGGATCATATGCCATGGTATTCCTTCCTTTATTTTCATTTATAGTTGATCTTGCCCATATTTGCTGGGCTTTTGCTGATTAAGCGCATGGTAATGCTGTGCAGTAATATGATTTAATGCCCGTTGATCGGTTGTTAATGCTCGCACTTGGGAAATCGTTGTGAACCGGATTTCAAAAACCATCAACCAGACGTTGCCTGCGCGCCTGTTGCAGCGGGTCAGTCGGGCACTGCCGCTGTCCCGCCGCCAGGATGCCGTGCCTCGCAGCACGTCCACCTTGATGGAAAACGCCTACGAAGCCGTTGTGACCGGAGTGCGCCGGGAAACTTCCCGTGCAGTGACGGTTGAGTTTGAACTGACAGAAGGGTATCGCCTCAATTATAAAGCCGGGCAGTGCGTGACCATATCGCTGCCGGTGGGGCCGACCATCTTTCAGCGTTGTTACTCGTTTTCCAGCTCCCCGGATGAAAACCGCTACGCGATTACCGTGCAGCGTATCTTTCATGGCCGTGTCTCCTCCCATTTTTACAGTTCGCTACGGGTGGGAGATCACTTCTTTATCGATGACCCTATGGGGGATTTTGTGGCGCCCACCACCCATCCGGAAGATCAGCGCTACGTGATGGTGGCGGCCGGCGTTGGGATTGTACCCCTGTATTCTCTGATCAAGGATCTGTTGGGTAAAAACCCGATGGCGCAAATTCAGTTGATTTACGCCTGCCGCAATCAGGAGCAGGCAATTTTCTACCGCCAGCTGCAAAGACTGGAAAAAGAACACCCGGGCCTGTCGGTACGGTTTCAATTCACCCGTCGGGAAGGGGATGGCCATGACCCGTACCGCCGCCTCAACGGGGAAAAAATACTGTCGCGTCTATCCGATCCTTCCAGTGCACTGTTCTATATCTGCGGCCCCTATGGTTTGGTCAGTAAGTGCACCGAAGCGTTCCACAGTGCCGGGATCTCGGAATCCCGCATCCACATTGAAACCTTCAGTTCGCCCCCCGCGCGCCTGATATCGGATGAATTGAAACCGCGCTCCATTACCTTCCTTCCGTCCACCGTGCTGGGGAACACCGTGCGGGTGCGGCAAAAACAGGTGGAGACCTTGCTGGAGACTGCTCGCCGCAACGGCGTGAATATCCCGCAGAAATGCACAGTGGGTAACTGTCAGACCTGCAAGATCAAAATCAAATCGGGAATGGTGCTGATGGACGAGCCCAACTCGCTATCCATCGACGATGCCAAAAACGGTTATGTGTTGGGGTGTATTGCCTATCCCACCGAATCGGTGGTGGTGAAGTTGCCCACTACCTGAGGGCGACGGAACGCCTGTTAAATCTGGGTGAACAGATAGGCCAGTACCGGCTCTTCCTGATGTTGGCCCGGTGTGTTGGCAGTCAGATGCTGCAGTCGCTGCTGTATGCAGGGTTTGATCAGTTTCGCCTGGTTCTCAGTCAGCTCATTCCCATCCCACTCAGGGGCGATTGCCATGGCGCCCTGCAGGGAATGCAGCTGACCGTTGAAACGGACTTGCGCTATCTGATGACCATCCAGTGCACACCATACCCGGGCTTCCAGCTCGCTGAGCTGCTCTTCATTTTTGGGCGCTTTTTCCTGTGGCACCTTGATCACGGATTCGTCGGCGCTCTCGCCCAAGGTCGGTTGTTTCACCAGGCTGAAAATTCCCAACAGGCACAGGGCAATGGCCCAGCTCGCGGTTATAGACTTGAAGTTCATGGTGCAATCCTTAACTTGGCTCCCTGTGCCGGGAGTAAGACCAAGACAATCACTGTCTCCAGCGTTTCGCCGATCGGTTCTATTGTCCTCTGATTGATGAAATTTTCTACCGAATATAGATCAATGAAATTGTGAAAAAGTACCAATTAATGCAAGTGTGCTGCTGAAGTTTTTCCGTAACTAATTGATAGTTATGGGATAATGTTTATTTTTATGGTAAGCAGAACCATTCTCATTTGATTGTGTCCAAGGTGGACGGGATGCTTGTGGGGTCAATCAACCGGGGTGCACAGTCATGTTTATCAACACCGAAACTCAGTACGGCGTGGTCAGTATTGTGTTGCATTGGTTGTCCTTTCTGCTGGTGGCGGCGCTGTTTGGGGTGGGGCTCTACATGGTGGACCTGACCTACTATGATCCCCTCTATCACGAGCTGCCTCAGTGGCATAAATTGTTCGGGGTGGTGCTGGCCGTACTGAGCTTGGCGCGCATTCTATGGCGAATATTATCCCGTTCCCCAACGATTCTGGCGGCAGCCGGCTGGCAGGTGGCGGCTGCCCGCAGTGTACATTGGGCACTGTATCTGCTGTTGTTACTGCTTCCGCTCACGGGCTACCTGATTTCCACTGCTGAAGGCAGTGACCTGAGTGCCTTTGGGTGGACCCTGTTGCCGGGCTTGTTTGAGTTGTCCCCCGCCCTTGCCGATTGGGCAGGCAGCCTGCATCTGTGGACGGCATGGGGGCTGATCGGACTGGCCACTGTGCACGCCCTGGCGGCGTTCAAGCATCATTTTGTCGATCGGGATTCAACGCTGATACGTATGGTTTACATCAAGGGTCAATGACCAAAAGGAGCAAACTATGAAACGCAATGTACGTTCTTCACTGGGGTTGGTGGTAGTGGGATTCGCCCTGCTGACCTCCGGCATGGCGCAGGCAGCGGAGACTTATAAAATGGATACCGAAGGCAGCCATGCCTTTATCCAGTTCAAGATCCAGCATCTGGGATTCAGTTGGCTGTTGGGTCGCTTTAATACCTTTGACGGTGAGTTTGTACTGGATCAGAAAAATATTGAGAACTCTAAAGTCAAGGTGACCATTGATGTTGCCAGCGTGGATTCCAACCACGGTGAGCGGGACAAGCATTTACGCGGCAAGGATTTTTTCGAGGTGGAAAAATACCCGGAGGCGACTTTTGTCAGTACCCGTGTCGAAAAAACCGGTGAGAAAACCGCAAAGATTACGGGTGACTTCACACTTAAGGGGGTGACCAAACCGGTGACTTTGGACGCTGAATACATTGGCGGCGGCAAAGACCCCTGGGGTGGCTACCGGCAGGGTTTTGAGGCGACAACCCAATTAAAACTGAAGGATTTTGGCATTGATTACAACCTTGGCCCGGCTTCCGAGGTGGTGGATATCTATATTTCCGTGGAAGGGATCAGACAGTAGCAGGTGATCCGGCGCAACAATAATAAAGGGGCGGCAGCGCCCCTTTATTATTGTTGCCGCTTTCGCATTAACCCGGAATTAGCTGAACTGGGAAAAGTCGGGTTTGCGCTTTTCCAAAAACGCGCTGAATGCTTCTTTGGCTTCAGCGCCCTGCAACATCTCGGTAAAGTAGTCTTCTTCCAGCTTCATAATCGCCCGCAACTGTTCTTCATTGCCCTTGCGCAGTAGCTGTTTGGTGACCCGAATGGAACGCGGCGGCAGTTTTGCCAGTTGTTCGGCCTTGGTGATGGCCAGGGCCTGGTACTCTTCTGCCGCCACCACTTCATTGGCAATGCCCATCTCTACCGCTTCTTCGGCACCGAACATTTCGCACAGCATTAACAGCCGGGCGGCTTTGCGATAGCCGATCAGTTGAGGGAACAGCAGGCTGGAGCCTGCTTCCGGGCACAGACCCAGGGTAGCGAACGGCATCTGGAATTTGGCGCCGGGTGCGGCGTACACCAGATCACAGTGCATCAGCATGGTGGTGCCCACACCCACCGCAGGGCCGTTGACCGCAGCCACCAGCGGCTTACTCAGGTGAGGCAGCGTACGCAGGAAACGGCCCACCGGTGATTCACCGCCGATACCGGAACTGTTGAGAAAGTCCACCAGGTCATTGCCGGCGGTAAAGCAATCTTCCGTTCCGGTAATAACACCGGCGCGCAGGCCCGGGTCGTTTTCAAGTTGATCCAGAGCATCGGAAATGCCGTTGTACATATCCCCGGTAAGGGCGTTTTTCTTGTCAGCCCGGTTCAGGCGAATGATGATGATGTTGCCTTGAACCTCTGTGCGTATTTGATCGGTCATTGGGTGGTTTCCTAAGTCTTCTTTTGCATGCGGGAGTCTTTGTGGTTTGGGGCTGCATCGACGTCGGCATGGGCAGCGGCGATGGCCTGGGTTTCACTGCGTTGCGCCTGCACCAGCAGATTGAGGTGGCGGGCGCTGTCAGGCAACGGCGGTGGCATCACACCGGGCAGAATGTCTTCAAATGCCCTGGCGGGGGATGCCCGCTGGCCGCTTTTGATGCTGACCATGGCCATACGGATCACCGCCGCAGTGAAGACGGTGTCACGGTGGGTAAAGAGCTGCTCGATGTAGATGTACTTTTCATCCCAGCTGCTGATGCGGGTCTCGGCCTTGAATCGTTGGAACGGTTTGATCTCCTTCACGTAGCTGATTTCGGTGTTGGCGATCAGCGCCTTGTAGCCCCGGCCATGCATTTCCTGCAGCCAGGGAGTGTGAATCATGTGCTCAACCCGGCTCCGTTCCAGGTACTTTAAATACTTTACGTTGTTCATGTGCATATTGGCATCCAGATCCCAGGGCATGCACCGATAGGGCACCAACACCCAGTCGAGCAGGGATTGGGTTGGCTTGATCTTCTGAATGTGCAGGGCAACGATAAACCGAAAAATAAACCACATGATACTACTACCTACAATCGTCTGGTTATTGGGAAGCCTGATCCGTGGTCAATACAACTTTACCTACGGCCTTCCTTTGCAGTAGCAGGTTCATTGCATCTGCCACCTGTTCCAGTGGATAGCTGGCACACACATAGGGTTTGATTTTACCTTCCATGGACCAGTTGAACAGCTCTTTGAAATTTTCCTGGTTGGCTTCAGGCTCCTTGGCCAGCGAGGCACCCCAGAATACCCCGACCACGGAACTGCTTTTCAGCAGCGTCAGGTTGGCGGCCAGCTGGGGGATGTCGCCACTGGCGAAGCCAATTACCAGCAGACGGCCACCCCAGTTGATACAGCGCAGGGCGGTCTGGGTGTACTCGCCACCCACGGCGTCATAGATCACATCGGCGCCATTGCCACCGGTTAATTGTTTCACCTGATCTTTCCAGTCGGCATCGTTGTAATTGACGATGTGATCTGCACCGCGCTCCTGGCACACCGCCAGCTTATCGTTATTGCCTCCGGCGGCAATCACCGTGGCACCCATCAGTTTGCCCAATTCCACGGCCGCCATGCCCACCCCGCCGGAAGCGCCCAGCACCAGCAAGGTTTCGCCGCTGCGCAGTTGGCCCCTTTGCTTGAGAGCGTAATAAGAGGTGCCGTAGATCATGGTAAAGGCTGCCGCTTCCTCAAAACTGAAGGTGTCGGGCATGGGAAAGCAACTGGCCGCCGGGACCACGATTTGCTCAGCGTAGGCACCGACAAAAGCGAATCCCATGACCTTGTCGCCGGGCTTTACCTGTGACACTGTTTCACCCACTTGCTTTACGATGCCAGCTACTTCGGTACCTGGAATAAATGGCAGCGGCGGTTTAAACTGGTATTTGTTTTCAATGATCAGGGTGTCCGGGAAGTTGATACCCGCCGCCTTGACCTCAATCAGTACGCCATCGGCGCCGATACTGGGGGCGGGGATGTCTTCGATCACCAACTTTTCCGCTGGCCCGTATTCTTTACAAAGTACCGCTTTCATGGCTGGTTCCCTATATATAATGTGTGGTCGTTGCTGCTGAAAGCTCGCAATCCTGAGCGTGGCAGGGAAGGGTACGCAGTCTGTAATTTTGAAGTCAATCGGAAGTGGCTTCACTGACTGAAAAGGCTAATTAACTGTCAGTTTTGGCCAGTTGCGTGTTGATATTGCCCCTGTATACTCTCGACCCCATAGTCATACTCCTTACATAACACGATGATACAGTCACCGACTTAAGAGGACATAACATGGATTTACAAGATAAGGTTGCCGTGGTCACCGGTGGTGCATCCGGTCTGGGTCGAGCCACCACCGAAGCGTTTCTGGCCAAGGGTGCCAAGGTTGTCATTTTCGATCTCAATGAAGAGGCGGGCAACGGAGCAGCGGCGGAACTGGGTGACAACTGCCGTTTTGAAAAAGTGAACGTGGCCGATGAAGCCTCGGTCCAGGCTGCCATTGCCAATGTGCTGGCGGCCTTTGGTGCGCTGCATGTGGCAGTGAACTGTGCCGGCATCGGCTCGGCCATGAAAACCTACGGCAGCAAGGGCCCCCATTCGTTGGAGATTTTCCAGAAAGTAATCAGCGTGAACCTGGTGGGAACCTTTAACGTTACCCGTCTGGCGGCGGAAGCCATGGCCAAGAACGATCCTGTCACCGAAGACGGTGAACGTGGCGTGATTATCAATACTGCCTCGGTGGCAGCGTTTGATGGTCAGGTGGGGCAGGTTGCCTATTCTGCTTCCAAAGGCGGTGTGGTGGGGATGACCCTGCCTATTGCCCGTGATCTGTCCAGTTACGGTATTCGAGTCAATGTGATCGCTCCGGGCATTTTCAATACACCATTGATGAATGCTGCGCCGGATGCGGTGAAGTTGCCGTTGGTTGAGATGACTCAGTTTCCCAAGCGTCTGGGGCATCCGCCCGAGTATGGTCAGTTGGCCTGCCAGATGGTTGAAAACGGTTTCTTCAATGGTGAGGTTGTGCGTCTGGACGGCTCTATCCGTATGGCGCCTCGCTGATCGAACTCAAAAGGTTTGATGGCCGGAAAGCCCGCATTATGCGGGCTTTTTTGTGGCCGTTCACAGCGTATCCGCTGCCCATGCAGGCCTGTGGAAACCCGGCGCGCAAGCGTGTAAAGTGGAGCTTCATCACCTCAGGGAAAGACACCATGACAAAAAGAATTCTCATGGCCGCTTTGCTGGCCGCCTGCTTCTCCGTTTCCGGGTGCACCACCTGCGATCTCTCATTATGGTTCGGAGACGATGTGTGTGCCATTGGCATGTAAGAGCAAAATATCACGGCGGCGTTCGCTGCCCTTAGTCTGCTAACGGATAACTGCTTACGGAAGCCTGTTGTTAAGCGTGAACATCAGAAACCTGATTCTGTTGGTGCTGGGGCATTGTACCCTGGGCAGCACGGCCCCCATGCTGGTCTTGATCAATGGCTTTATTGGTGTGCGCCTGGCGCCATCGGAGGCCTGGGCCACGTTGGGCATGGGCACGCTGGTGGCGGGCACGGCCCTCAGCACCCTACCCGCGGCGCGACTGGCGCAGGCGCACGGGCGTCGGCGCGGGTTCCTGGCCGCTGTGGGGTTGTGTCTGGCCGGCAGCGCATTGGCCATGGTGTCCATTGCAATCCAGTCGTTTGCCCTGTTCTGTGTGGCCATGGCGCTGCTGGGTTCCACCCTGGCCTTCGTCCAACAGTTTCGGTTTGCGGCAGCTGAGAATGCAGAGCCCCAGCGCATCTCACTGGCGGTATCGCTGATTCTGTTTGCCGGGATTGGTGCTGCCATGATTGGCCCCCGCTTGGGAGTGGTGGCGGTGAACTGGGTGCCTGATTATCCGTATATGGGTTCCTTTCTGGCTCTGATGCTACTGGCCGTGCTGTGCGGCGCGTTGATGTGGTTCTATCGCGGAGCCACTGTTACGGCCAGTGCCACCCCAACCCTTCGTTTGCCGCGCAAGGCGTTGTGGCGGGCTGATTACACCCTGGGAGTGATTTGCGGTGCAACCTCCTTTGCCGTCATGAGCCTGGTGATGACGGCTACGCCCATCAGCATGCATCATCATCAGGGATTGTCCCTGAGCGATACCTCAGCGGTGATTCAATGGCACATTGTGGCCATGTTTCTGCCGTCACTGTTGACCGGCTACGTAATGCAGCGCCTGGGTGTCTATTGGGTCGCTTTGTTGGGGCTGCTGTGCAATCTTGCTTGCGTTTATCTGGCACTGTCCGGTGTCACCCTGACCCATTATCTGGCGGCATTGATCTTGCTCGGTGGTGGATGGAATGCGTTGTTTATGGCCGGTACTCAAATGGTGGCGACCACGCACCCCGGCCCGGAACGGTTTCAGGCGCAGGCCACAAACGACTTTATTGTGTTTGCCTGTCAGGGGGTTGCCTCACTCTGCGCCGGCTTCCTGTTGGCACAAATTGGCTGGCAGGGATTGAACATGGTCGCGCTGGCTATGCTGCTGATTTGTCTGATGGTGTGGTTGCATCTAGTATTGATTAAACAAATTGGCCGGGTACAGACGGCTACCGAATGAGAGACTACAGGCCTTTAGATGTACACGCCAAAATCGTTTTCTGTTACTGACAAGTCTCTGCTGTTTGACTGGGTTGAACGCTGGAGTTTCGGCAAACTGGCTACCTGTCAACGTGGGCGCATTGAAATCAACTCATATCCGTTTCTTCTCGACCGTGAAAAGGGCGAATTACTGGGGCACATGGGGCGGGCCAATGGACAATGGCAAAGCCTGATAATGGCAGACGACCTGGTGGTGTGTTTTGATGGGCCCCATGGATATGTTTCTCCCCGCTGGTACAGCCAGCCCAATGGTGTGCCCACCTGGAATTTTGTCTCGGTGCAGGTGTCCGGCAAGGCCGAGTTAATCAAAACCGAGACAGAGTCGGTGTCGGTGCTGGAGCGTATCAGTGAAGTCAACGAAGCGCGTTACGGTGAAGGCTGGACACTGGCAGAGCTTGATCACGGTATGTTGCAATCCATGCTCAAGTCCCTGGTGTTTTTCCGTATCAGAATCCGGGCAATCGAAGGCAAAGCCAAACTGAGTCAGAATCGCAGTAAGATGGATCGTGTGGGTGTGGTGCAGCAGCTGGCAGCCCGTGAGGACACCCAGCTGCAGGACCTGTCCCGATTGATGAAAGAAATCCTGCTGCAAGACCAGCAATAAGGCGCTTAAATCGGAGCCTTCCGCTTCTGTTTTCTCGCGGTTTTTGCACGGGGCTCAGGCGGTGCTTCGTAGACCGCTTGATAGCTTGCATTGACGATGGTTTCTGCAGTTTTGGGCAGCAGGTAATACATGGTCAGCGCGCCCAGGCCCAGGGGCCCCACCTTGCGCTTGTTGCGGGTAATGATGATGTCCAGCATCCAATTGACCGCTGTTTCCGGCGACATGGCCGGTGTGTAGTCGTATATTTTGGTGGGGGCGATCATGGGGGTGCGCACCAGGGGATAATTGATGGTGGAAACCGTAACACCGGTGTGCGCCAGTTCGTTGGCGGCCACCCAGCTCCAGCCTTCCAACGCCCACTTCGATCCCAGATAAGCAGAAAAACGGGCCGGATTGGCCTGCACACCGACCGTGGATACGTTGACGATGTGTCCGTCCCCCCGCTCCAGCATACCCGGCAACAGGTTCAGGGCCATGCGCACGGAGCCATAGTAATTCAGCTGCATGGTACGTTCGTAATCGTGGAAGCGATCGAGGCTGAACTTGATGGAGCGGCGGATGGAGCGGCCGGCATTGTTAATCAGTATGTCCACGCCGCCATGCTGTTTGAGAATCTGCTGGCAGACCTGATCAATGCTGTCCCCGACGGTGAGGTCGGTGGCATACACAAAGGCGGTACCGCCTTCGTTCTGGATCTGTTCAGCGATGGCATCCAGTTTGTCTTTGCTGCGCGCCACCAGGATCAGAGTGGCGCCGGCGGCGGCCAGTTGGTGCGCCACCTGTGCGCCGATACCGGAACTGGCCCCGGTAAGCAGTATGGTTTTACCTGCCACCCGGTCGTGCAGCGCCTGCTGAGAATGCAGCAGGCGTTTGGTGTTCCATTTCCAGTGATCCCGAGCCCGCATAAGATAGGGTTTAAGGCTGGGTTTGCGCAACAATACACCGTGGTTTTCGATGCGGGCCTGCGGGCGTTGTGGAGACAGATGCTGGCGCCAGTATTGCCACAGTCGCGGCAGGTACTCCGGCAGTGGTGGTGGGGATATGCCGGAGCCTGCTAATGCCCTGGCGGCGTTGGAACGGTCGAACGTGGTTTTGTAGGTGATAAAGCCCAGGGCATCCGGTGCAATGTCCAGACTCAACAGGAACTTTTTCATCCACCACTGACGGGCCAGGGTGGGAATGGTTGAAGCGGGTAGTTTGTCCAGTGCGCGGTTGGGGATGGCCCAACGGAAACCGGGCAGCCCGGAAACCTCGGCAATCAGGTTGATCAACTCAGCCAGGCTGTAGTGGCGGTCGTCGGTGAGAAAAAAACATTGCCCGTCCAGGTCGGGTTGATGCGCAATGTGGACCATGGCCTTGGCAACATAGTCCACGGGTACGATATTGAATTGACCGCCTTCCAGCCCCGGTAAGGGGGCCCAGGCCGGCACAAACCGCCCCACCAACTCCAGTAGCCTGAAGATGTAGTAGGGGCCATCGATCTTGTCCATGGCGCCGCTGCGGGAATCGCCCACCACCATGGAGGGGCGGTAAATCCGGTAGGGCACGTCGGCTTCGTCGCGCACGCATTTCTCTGCCAGGTGTTTGGTCAGGAAATAGGGGTTATTGAAGTCGGTGCCTTCCTCAAACATGGCTTCAGTGAATTGCCCGGGATACAGGCCGGCAACGGCGATGGAGCTGGCGTGCTGGAAGCAGTCCACCTGCAATGTTCTGGCTGCCTGCAGGGCATGACGGGTGCCCTCCACATTGGCTTGCTGCTGGCTGTCGGCGTCGGCTTGCAGGTCGTAAATCGCTGCCAGGTGGTATAGATGCCGGATCTTACCCCGTAACCGCTGCTGATCCGCCCGGGATAATCCCAGCCCGGGCTGGGTCAGGTCCCCACTGAGAGCGCGCAGGCGTTGGCCATTGGAGCCCAGTTGTTGGCGAATCTGGTCCAGTTTGTGTTCAGAGCCCTTGCGAACCAGAGCGTGCACCACGCAATCGGGTTGTTGTAACAGTTCCGCCACCACAAAACGGCCAATAAAGCCGGTGGCGCCAGTCACCAGATGTTCCATATCTCTCACCCTTGATAGCTTACAAGTGTAAGTTAAGTTAGACGCCCTTTGAAACCAAGTCAATAGCCTGTTCGGACAAAAATTGCCGAACATACCATAATTCAATAAACTAACATCTGTTTGTTTATTGAATGAGCCCCTTGATGCCTCCAGCCAGCCAAAAAAGCAGTCGATCCGACCGCAAAGAAGCCACTCGCCGCCGCATACTGGCTGCGGCCATGCAGCTGGTGGAGGAGGGCCGTTCACCGGATGCTCTGGGCTTGCGCGAAGTGGCTCGGGCCGCCGGCATGGCCGCCCCTTCCCTATATAACCACTTTACCGACATGGATGAGCTGGGCCTGGCCCTGGTGGACGAGTGCCTGCTGCGGATGCGCGCGGTGGCCCGGCGGGCACGCCGCGCCATGGTAAGCCAGGACGTGGAGCCGGCGCTGAAAACCCTGCTGGGCGAGTTCCTGCTGGCTGTCAGCCGCTTTGAGCCAGTGTTGCGCCTGTTGATCGTGCAGTGGCTGAATCCCAACCCGGAATACCGCCGCCTGATTCGGCGGGAGCTGTCCATGATGCGGCGGGAAATGGCTAATGACATGAGGGATGCCGCCCAGCTTAAAGGCATGGGCGAGGTGGGCTTTGATGTGGAGTCCGATGCCATATTTTCACTGCTGATCACTTTCGTGCTCAATGCCCTTGATATCAGTCAGGAAAAACGGGAACAGCGCCTGGCCATCCTGGAGCGTCAGGTCATGATGGTGGTGTTGGGCAGTCGTGCCCTGCGGGCCTGAATCTCTGTCGACAGGCGCCGCTTCCTGCTATCCTATGCAACCTTGATTTTTTATCAGCGCACAGCAATACCGTAGAGCAGGAGAGCATCATGCCGGCGTATCGTTCCAAAACCTCCACACAAGGTCGTAACATGGCGGGAGCCCGTGCCCTGTGGCGGGCCACAGGCATGCAGGATGACGATTTTCAGAAGCCCATTATCGCCGTGGCGAATTCATTCACCCAGTTCGTGCCCGGACACGTGCACCTGAAAGATCTGGGGCAACTGGTTTGCCGCGAAATTGAAAAGGCCGGTGGGGTAGCCAAGGAATTCAACACCATTGCAGTGGATGATGGTATTGCCATGGGCCATGACGGCATGCTCTACAGTTTGCCCTCCCGTGAGATCATTGCCGATTCGGTGGAATACATGGTCAACGCCCATTGTGCTGACGCACTGGTGTGTATTTCCAATTGTGACAAGATCACCCCGGGCATGCTGATGGCCGCCTTGCGGTTGAATATACCGGTGATTTTTGTTTCCGGTGGCCCCATGGAAGCGGGCAAAACCAAACTGGCCGATAAAGTGGTGAAACTGGATCTGGTGGATGCCATGGTGGCCGCCGCCGACCCTAATATCACCGATGAGCAGGCTGACATGTACGAGCGCAGTGCGTGTCCCACCTGTGGCTCCTGTTCCGGTATGTTTACGGCCAATTCCATGAATTGCCTCACCGAGGCCCTGGGGCTTTCCTTACCGGGTAACGGCACCACGCTGGCAACCCACGCCGACCGGGAGCAACTGTTTCTGGAAGCCGGGCGCCAGATCGTGGCCATCACCAAACGTTATTACGAGCAGGATGATGATTCCGTGTTGCCCCGCGCCATCGCCAACGTCAAGGCGTTCGAAAACGCCATGACCCTGGACATTGCCATGGGCGGCTCGACCAACACCATTCTGCACCTGATGGCCGCTGCCCAGGAAGGTGAAGTGGACTTCGGTATGAAGGACATCGATCGACTGTCGCGTAAGGTGCCGCAGCTGTGCAAGGTTGCCCCTAATACCCAGCAGTATCATATCGAGGACGTGCACCGTGCCGGTGGCATTATGGGTATTTTGGGGGAACTGAATCGAGCGGGTTTACTGAATGCCGATGTTGCCACTGTGCATGCCCCGTCGCTGGAAGAAGCCCTTGCCAAGTGGGACATCACGGTGACCGATGACGAAGCTGTGCACACGTTCTTCCGGGCCGGGCCGGCCGGTATTCCTACCCAGCAGGCGTTCAGCCAGGATTGTCGCTGGGACTCGGTAGACGCCGATCGTGCCAACGGCTGTATTCGCTCGCTGGAACACGCATACTCCACCGAGGGTGGTTTGGCGGTGCTGTCCGGTAATATCGCCCCGAACGGTTGTGTGGTAAAAACCGCTGGCGTGGATGAGAGTATTCTGGTGTTTGAAGGGCCTGCCCGCATTTACGAAAGCCAGGATGCGGCGGTGAAAGGCATTCTGGGTGATGAAGTGCAGGCCGGTGACGTAGTGGTAATTCGTTATGAAGGGCCCAAAGGCGGCCCGGGTATGCAGGAAATGTTGTACCCCACCAGTTATCTGAAATCCAAGGGGCTTGGCAAGCAGTGTGCGTTGCTCACCGATGGCCGGTTTTCCGGAGGCACCTCTGGTTTGTCCATCGGGCACGTGTCACCCGAGTCTGCGTCCGGTGGAGCCATCGCCCTGGTACAGCAGGGCGATTTGATCCGCATTGATATCCCCAACCGCAGCATTGATGTGTTGCTCAGCGATGAAACCTTGTCGCAACGTCGTGCCGCCATGGACGCCAAGGGCAAGGATGGATGGAAGCCGGTGGAGTTTCGCCCCCGCAAAGTCAGCACCGCGTTGCGGGCTTATGCTGCCCTGGCCACCAGTGCGGACCGTGGTGGCGTGCGGGATCTTTCCCAGATTGAAAAATAAAAGCCAGGGTATGTGGGGTGTCCAAATGTGGGGCGCTCATATGTGGGGCGTCTAGTCTATATGGAACCCTCTTTTTTGGAGCCCCCTCTTAACGCCTCGCTGCCAGCGGGGCGTTATGTTTTTCATTGACCTGTGTGGTTAAAACCCCTTCAGCAATGTGCTATAAAACCAGCAGTCAATGAAGGGGAAACCAAGCCAATGAGTGCAGTACAGCCAGGAATTTTGCAACCGGTGCCCACGGTGGCACGCCATCTGATTTTTACCCATGCCCTGGACAGCAACCCGCTTGAACAGTTGCGTCGCTTGCAGGAAGTTGCTGATGGCGAGTCACTGGTGGTGGGCCTGGGGCAGAGTCTGCTGGCGCACCTGGGCTGTGAGATTAAAGGCATGCAGGACATGCCGGTGCTATCCGGTTCGGCCGTGGAGATTCCCTCCACACCGGCTTCATTGTGGATCTGGCTGCGCGGCGAAGAGCGCGGAGATCTGGTGGTGCAGACCCTGGAGCTGAAGCAGCGGCTGGCCGGGGCCTTCACCCTGCGGGATGTGGTGGACTGCTTTAAATACCGCGACAGCCGGGACTTATCCGGTTATGTGGATGGCACGGAAAACCCCGAGGGTGAAAAGGCGGAACGGGCCGCGTTGTTATCCAGCAATATTGACGCACTGGACGGCTCCAGTTTTGCATCGGTGCAACAGTGGTTGCACAACCTGGATCATTTCCATGGTTTGCCGCCATCCGAACAGGACAACATCATGGGGCGGCGTCGATCCGATAACGAGGAATTTGATGAGGCACCGGAATCAGCCCATGTAAAACGATCGGCGCAGGAAAGTTTCTCTCCCGAAGCCTTTATGCTGCGGCGATCCTTGCCCTGGAATGATGCAACCCAGGAGGGGTTGATGTTCGTGAGCTTTGGCAAAAGCTTCGATGCCTTCAACGCCATTATGGCGCGTATGGTCGGCATGGACGACGGCATCACCGATGGGCTGTTCCGCTTCACTCAACCCATCAATGGCGCTTTTTTCTGGTGTCCGCCCATGAAAGGCACCAGGCTGAATCTGGATCTGCTGAAAATCTCATAGTCCTGGTGAACTGCCGGTAAACATTTGGCTTCACAAATCTATAATGGTCTGGTAGCTTTATCAGTGCAGTTGATAACAATAATTTGCACGCCAATGCTCCCAGAGGTGCAGAGATGCAAGCAGAACTGACGCTCAACCTGAAATGCCCTTCCTGTGGTTCCCTGACGCCAAAATCCCTTTCCGAAATCAAAGCGCAGCGCGCGTTTGATTGCGAGTGCGGATTCCACGCTGATTTGCAGCCGCAGGTGGCAAGGCCTGAGGTTAAGGCACGCAAAAAGCGGGCGCTGCCGGCTTAGCGCCAACACCACACAGGGTCGGTGGGGTACCGGCGACGGAATGTCCGTCCCCGGGCAAAGTAGTCGGGCAAAGTAGCCGGGCAGAGTACCCCGCTGTCATTAAGCACTTCAGGTGGATTCTCATTAAATGTCACCTGTGGTAGCCTGCCCCCTTCAAAACCTGCCCAGCGTAAACCCATGTCGTCAAATACGTCGTCAGACACGTCGCTTACCATCATGACCGCCAGCGGCGATCAGATTGCCCAGTGGATCGATCCGGTGGCAGATCTCAGAATCAGGGTGTTTCGGGAATTCCCCTATTTGTATGCCGGGGACCTGTCCTATGAGCGCCGCTATTTGCAGCGTTATCAGCAATCCGCAGACAGCGTGCTGGTGTTGGCCCGTGACGCTGATCGCGTGGTGGGGGCGTCCACCGGGTTACCAATGGTGAATGCCGACACCGCGTTTCAGGCACCTTTTATTGCCGCCGGCTGGGATCCGGCCGGCCTGTATTATTTCGGCGAATCTGTCCTGTTACCGGACTACCGGGGCCACGGTATTGGCCACCGGTTTTTTGATGCAAGGGAGCAGGCAGCCCGAGCACAGGGTTTTGCTGTCACCACTTTTTGTGCGGTGGTGCGCCCGGCGGATCATCCGCTTAAACCGGCGGATTACCGCCCTCATGATGTGTTCTGGAGTAAGCGTGGTTATCAATGCCGCCCCGATTTGGAATGCGAATTTCCCTGGCTTGACCTGGGAGAGGAACAGGAAACCACAAAAGCCATGCGTTTTTGGGTTAAGGAGTGGTAAATGCTCAGTTATCGTCACGGCTTTCATGCCGGCAACCACGGGGATGTGCTGAAACACTGGGTGCTGGTATTGTGTCTCGAGTACTTGAAGCAAAAAGACAAACCCTTTTTTTATATTGATACCCATTCCGGGAGCGGCCTGTATTCCTTGACCGACCCTTATGCCCGTAAAACCGGTGAAGCAACCGAGGGTATCGGTAAGTTATGGCAGGCAGCAAAATGGCCTGCCGCTATGGCCGCTTATCGTGAGGTGATCGCTTCCTTTAACCCTCATAAACTGGTGCGCTATCCGGGATCGCCTGCTATCGCCGCGGCGTTGTCTCGTGAAGACGATCGTCTGCGTTTGATCGAAATGCACAGCTCGGACCTGTCGGCATTGCAGAAACAGTTTGCCCGAGACCGCCGGGTGAAAGTGCTGGAAGGAGACGGCTTTGTGGACGTAAAGGGTTTGCTGCCGCCGGCCACTCGGCGGGGCGTGGTGCTGATGGACCCATCTTATGAAATCAAAAGCGATTACGGCAAGGTCATCAAGTCCATCAATGAGTGTGTGAAGCGATTTGCCACCGGTCAGTACCTGATTTGGTATCCGCTGATCAATTCGGTGGCAGCGCAACGTTTTTCCGAACAGTTGCAAAAGTTACCCTGCGCCAGCTGGCTGGATGTGCAGCTGGCGGTGCGTTGTCCTCCCCAGGGGCACGGTATGTACGGCAGCGGTTTGTTTGTGGTAAATCCCCCCTGGACCCTCAAGCAACAGTTGGAGGAAACCCTGCCGGAGTTGACTCAATTGCTGGCGCAGGACGATGGCGCCCAGTGGTCGGTGCAGCAGCACAGCGAATAATCTACACAGGAAATCATCATGAATATTGCGAAAGATTCAGTGGTCCAGTTTCACTATACCCTGACGGAGGGCGATGCGGAGCTGGAGAGTACCATTGGGGCGGATCCCATGGCCTATCTGCACGGCCACGGTAATATCATTGCCGGGCTGGAGCAGGCGATGGCAGGCAAGGGTGCGGGGGATTCCTTCAGTGTTACCATCGAGCCGGCTGACGCCTACGGTGAACGCAAGGAGGATCTGACCCAGCGCATTCCCCTTAAACACATGCAGGGAGCAAAAAAATGGCGTCCGGGGATGACCGCCTGGGTGCAAACCGATCAGGGGCAGCGTCAGGTGACTGTGATCAAGGTGGGTAAGTTCAATGCGGACTGTGACCTAAATCATCCGCTGGCGGGCAAAACGCTGACCTTTGCCGTAGAGATCGTTGCTGTGCGCGAGGCAACGGCGGAAGAGAAAGCCCATGGCCATGCCCATGGTGTGGGTGGACATCATCACCACTAAATTTAATGGAATCAATGGGATTGCATGGCAGTGCAATCCCGCTGTGGTGGGCTAACCTTAGAGACAGAGAGAACCGTTTCTTTAATTGTCCAAGGGTTTAGTGGTAAAGGATGACCGACAACGCGCCAAGACGCTGGTATGCGGCAGCCAGTCTGCTCCATAATGCTTACACCGCCTGGGTGGTGTTACTGTTGTCACTGGTGGTGACCATTGGCGCGTATTTTGTTTCCTCCAGCTTCATTGAGCAGCGGCAACGGGATCGATTCCTGTTCAGCGCAGAAGAGCTGGAGAAAGCAATCAAGAGTCACCTCAGTGTGTACGAGCAAGTGCTGCGGGCCTCTGTTGCCATGGTCTATGCCAGCGATGAGCTGACCCGTTCCCAATTTGCAATCTACGTTCAATCGTTACAGCTTAATGAATACTGGCCTGGTATTCAGGGTATCGGTTACAGTATACCGTTGCGCCCCGAAGAGTTGGCTTCCCATGTGGAGAGCATTCGCAACGAAGGCTTTCCCGAGTACCAGATCAAGCCCCCGGGCGAGCGTGAGCAATATTCTTCCATCATCTATCTGGAACCATTTGATTGGCGCAATCGGCGGGCATTCGGCTACGACATGTACTCCAATGATGTCCGCCGCCAGGCAATGGATCGGGCGCGACGCACCGGGCTGGCTTCCACCTCGGGCAAGATCACCCTGGTGCAGGAAACCAACCAGGATGTGCAAAGCGGATTCCTTACCTACCTTCCTGTTTATAAAACCAAGTCCACCCCTGCCACGGAAGAACAGCGCGAGGCCCAGTTTGCCGGCTGGATTTATGCGGCCTTTCGTGCCGGAGATTTGATGGCGGGTGTGACGGGAGGGGAGGCGTTCAAGTTGGAGTTTGATATCTACGATGGCAGCAGTGTAGTACCGGAGCTGCTGTTGTACTCCAGTCATGGTTCCCATCACGCGGCAACTCAGACAGGCAGTTTGGTCCTGGTGCGTGAGCTGGAATTACAGGGGCGCCCCTGGACTCTGCGGGTGATGCCCGCTGATGATTTTGCCAGAACGGTTAACCAGGCTGATCTGCCCCGCTATGTGGCGGCAGGCGGTATTATCATCGATCTGTTGTTGTTTTACGTCATACTGTCGTTGCATTTCATCAAGCAAAAAGCAGAACATCTGGTGGCGGAACGCACCCGGGAGCTCAGGCTGGCTCAGCGCCAGGTTGAACAGGAACGCAGTTTTGCCAACGCTGTGATTGACAGTTTGCCTCTGGTGGTTCTGGTTAAGAAGCGCGGCTCAGATGAGGTGTCCAGGGTTAACCCCTATACCCGGGCACTGTTTGGTGAATACCGGCATGGTGGGGGTGGGCTGTTGCGACGCTTTGTGCAGCGAATCGAGAATCAGAGTCGCCTGGCCGGAGTGGACAGCCGTTGTGCCTTCATGGGGCAGTTGGAAGCCGAGACGGAATCCGGTAGACGCTGGTTTGTCGTCAACCGCAATAACCTGGAGCTGGCGGCAGCCGAATCGGAACCAGAGTACAGCCTGTGCAGCGCCATCGACATCACCGAACGGGTCGAATCCGAGAATCGTTTTACAACGTTGTTTGACGCCGCGCCCTGCGGACTGATGCTGGTGGCCAGCGATCAGTCCATTCAACTGGCCAATAAAGCGCTCTGCGATGCCTTTGGCTATGAGCCCGAGGAGCTGGTGGGGCAATCGGTTTCGGTGTTGATTCCCAAGGACATCCGCTCCCATCATGACAAGCTGATGATGGATTTCACTCATGAGCCGGGCCAGCGCAAGATGAGCACACGCAAGGATTTACGCGGGTTAAACAAGAGCGGGCGAGAACTGATTTTAGACATTGCTTTGCAGCCGCTTCCCTATGAAGACCGCAACTCCGTGCTGGTTTCAGTATTTGACATAACCGAGCAGCACAACCTGGTGTGCGAGCTGGAACGGGCCAACCGCTATAAGTCGGAGTTTTTAGCCAGCATGTCCCACGAGTTAAGGACGCCATTGAACTCAATCATCGGCTTTACCGAGCGGGTAGTGAAAGGGGCCGGTGAGACGCTGCGCGAACGGGAGTTGGATGCCTTGAATACGGTCAAGCGAAATGCCAATCAGTTGCTGGCGCTGATCAATGACATCCTGGATTTGTCCAAGGTGGAAGCCGGGCGCATGGAACTGGATTGGGCTCGGCACGACATCTGCAAACTGGTGGATGTGCAGTGCCAGGCGCTGGCCCCGTCTGCCAAGGCCAAGGGATTGGATTTCACCGTCACCACCCCCGCTGATCCTATCATTATATGGACGGACAAGCCGAAGTTGATCCAGATCCTGAATAATCTGGTGTCGAACGGCGTTAAATACACGCGCAAGGGTTCGGTTGATGTGTGCCTCAAGTGGAGCGCAGAAAAAAGCGTTGTGGTGCTGGAGGTGACGGACACAGGTATCGGCATACCCGAAGTGGAGCTGCGCTCCCTGTTCAAGGAGTTTGTGCGCATGAAGGAAGCCCGTGAGCACAGTATTCAGGGCACGGGGTTGGGGTTGGTGATCAGCGCCCGCCTGGTACGGCTGATGGGCGGTACGATTAAGGCCGAGAGCGTGCACGGCGAGGGAAGCCGGTTCACGGTGAGCCTGCCAGTGCAGGCCCCCGATGCTGCCTTGACCGATGGCGATGGGGTAGCTGGCCCTGGCTGATACGCCGCGCTATCCGGTTAATGGACAGCGCCGGCGATCTCTCGTATCGTATCGGCATCAATTGGCAGGGACATCTCGGGGAAGATATGACACAGAACAACACCCACTCCAAAGTGATCGGATACATTCTCTGGATATTTGGATTTCTTGGCTCTCATCGCTTTTATTACGGCAAACCCATTACCGGTACAATCTGGTTTTTTACCCTGGGCCTGTTTTTTATCGGCTGGATTATTGATTTGTTTCTGATCCCGTCCATGGATCGTGATGCCGATCAGAAGTATACCGCCGGCAGTGTGGATTACACAGTGTGCTGGATACTGCTGACGTTTTTAGGGGTGTTTGGCATCCATCGCTTCTACATGGGCAAGTGGCTTACCGGCTTGATTTACCTGTTGACCGGTGGCCTGTTCCTGCTCGGCTATCTGTATGATTACTGGACCTTGAACGGTCAGATTGACGAAGTAAACCGGCAGGCCTGACGCGCGGCGGTGCTGTTCAGGCCACCGCCTGGTCTTTTTCGAAGGGGTACACCACTGCTGTCAGCTGTTCTGAAATGTCCCATAGCTTGCGCGCGATTTCCGGATTGCGGGAACGTCGGGTAGAGCTGGCAGGAGCTGGGTAGCCATAGGCTTCATAGAATCCGTTCGGCCCCAGATAGTCACCGCCCCGGATGTCGGTGGCGGTGGCGGCGTACAGGGTGGGGAGGGCGCCTTTCAGGGGGCTTTGACCGATCAGCGGTGAGAGGATGCTGGCCAGGCTGGCCACCAGAAAAGCGCTGCTGGATTCATGCCGGGGCATGGCCAGGTTGGTATTGGATACCCCAGGGTGCACTGCCACCGACAGTGTTTGAGAGCCGGCAGCATTGAGGCGGCGTTCCAGTTCCCTGGCGAAGACCAGATTGGCGAGTTTGCTTTGGCCGTAGGCTTTTTGTCTGCCGTAGGGCCTGTGTTCGAAGAACAGGTCATCGAAATTGAGATCGCCGGCCCGGTGGGCAATGCTGCTGACGGTAATAATCCGGGACCCGGGCTGCTTGAGCAAGGCAGGCAGCAGCAATCCGGTCAGCGCGAAGTGGCCAAGGTGGTTGATGCCCATGTGGGCCTCAAAGCCATCCTCGGTTTTGGTTTGGGGCAGCCACATGACCCCGGCGTTGTTGATGAGCAAGTCCAGGCGGTCGTATTGTTCCAGAAACATCTCCGCCATGGCATGAACCGAGGCCAGGCTCCCCAGATCCAACTGCAGGAAATGCAGGGACGCCTTGGGGTGCTGCTGCCGGATCAGGGCCATGGCCTGCAGCGCTTTTGCTTCATCGCGGCATGCCAGGATCACCTGTGCCCCTTTGCCCGCCAGTTCCATGGCCGTGTGTAAACCGATACCGCTGTTGGCGCCGGTTATCAGGGCGCGTTTACCGGTCTGGCTGGGAATGTCATGCTGCGTCCACTTTTTGTTATGGGCCATGTCGGGGGCTCTCTATGGGCTGTAATTGGCATGCTACCAAGAGTTGTGACTATGGTTCAATGTATCACCTGTTATCGCTTATATGCATTCGTCTATAATTTCAGAGAATAAAGCAGTTCAAAATCGGGGTATTATGAGTAATCAGCGACGCTATCTGCGCACGGCCTTGCGCTGTAAATTCAAAATATGGCACGACCAGATGGATGCCATGATGGTGCACACCCGGGATATCTCCGACGGTGGCGTGTTTCTTGTCATGGATACTGACAATCATGACCTGCCTGAAATAGGCACCATTCTACAGGGCCAGGTGCAGGGCATGATGGAGGACGCACCCATTGTGACCCTGGAGGTGGTTCGAATGGCCCCGGAGGGCATAGGTTTACGTTTTCTCCCAGAATCTCAGCAGGCGGAAACAAAATAGGGCTTGTCATCTTTCTTTTCACACGCTAGGTTATCGTCTCCGCCGGACCAGGTGGGTTTTAGACTGCCGGCTTATAGGCCAATAAATTTTATAAAACACATAAAAATCAATCGGTTTGGAGTTCGTGAAATGCTAGTGGGTATACCGAGAGAGATATATCCTGGGGAGAATCGTGTCGCCGTCATTCCCTCAGGTATACAAATTTTAACAGGTGCAGGCTTTGATGTTGTGGTGCAAAGCGGCGCAGGGGAGGCCTCCCATTACGACGACGACGAGTTCCGAAACGCAGGTGCCAGTATCGCCCCCGATGCGCAATCTCTCTACAGTCAAGCCGATCTGGTATTGAAAGTTCGCCACCTGGTTGAAGACGAAGTCAATCTGGTCAAAGAAGGCGCTACCCTGATCTGTATGCTGGATGCCTGGTTCAATCAGGATCTGGTGAAGCAACTGGCCGCCAGAAAAATCCGCAGTTTTGCCTTGGAATTTATTCCCCGGATTACCCGAGCCCAGAGCATGGATGTGCTTAGCTCCATGGCGGCCATATCCGGCTATCGCGCCGTGCTGGCTGGGGCCATGGTTCTGCCCCAGTACTTCCCCATGCTGATGACGGCGGCCGGCACCATTCACCCGGCTAAAGTGTTCATCATCGGTGCCGGTGTGGCGGGCCTGATGGCCATCTCCACTGCCCGCCGTCTGGGAGCGGTGGTGGAAGCCTATGACACCCGGGTGGAAGTGAAGGAGCAGGTGGAAAGCCTGGGAGCCAAATTCGTTGAATTTGATCTGCCCCAGGAAGAAGGCACCTCCGCTGGCGGTTATGCCAAGCAGCAGTCGGAAGAATTCTACAAGGCGCAGCGGGAGCAGATGTCCGCTAAAGTTGCCCAGTCTGATCTGGTGATCACCACCGCCGCCATTCCCGGCAAGCCCTCACCGCGCCTGGTAACCGCTGACATGCTGAAGTGCATGAAGAAAGGTTCGGTGATTGTGGATCTGGCGGCGGAGCGGGGCGGCAATGTGGAAGGCACCGAGAAGAACAAGAAGGTGTACGTTGACGGGGTCACCATTATTGGTTACATCGATCACCCTTCCCGGGTACCGGTTCATGCTTCCCAGTTGTTCACTAAAAACATCATCACCTTCCTGCAAAACATGACAAAAGATGGTGAGATTGAACTGAATATGGAAGACGAAATTGTCGCTGCCACCCTCGTAACCGATGGCGGTGAAATCAAACATGCAGGCTTGTTGGAAGCCATAGAGAAGGGGGCCAGCTAATGGAAATGCTCATGTTGACCTTCACGATTTTCGTGTTGGCGATTTTTGTTGGGGTGGAGGTAATCAACAAGGTTCCTCCCACTTTGCACACTCCCCTGATGAGTGGCACCAATGCTATTTCCGGAATTGTGGTGGTGGGTGCCATTATCAGCTCCGGTGGTGGTGAACAAACCGATGGCCTGTCCACGTTTCTTGGCGTACTGGCGATCATCCTGGCCTGCATCAATATTTTTGGCGGGTTTACAGTAACCGATCGCATGTTGCACATGTTCAAGAAGAAGTAACGATAAGAAGGAAGGCTCATGCACGTTTTTATTAATTTAGCTTATCTAGTCGCGGCCGTACTTTTTATATTCGGCATCAAGGGGATGACCACACCGAAAACAGCGGTGCGTGGTAATCAGTTATCCGCAGTGGGCATGTTGATTGCCGTGGTCGCTGCATTGCTGGAACAGAACGTTGTCAGCTACCTGTATATCATTATGGGGGTGTTGATCGGTGCCGGTATCGGTACCTTCCTGGCCAAAAAGGTCCAGATGACATCCATGCCTGAAATGGTGGCAGCCCTGAACGGTTTCGGTGGCGGTGCGTCATTGTTGGTGGCGTCCGCCAATTACCTGGAAATGCAGAAGGCGGCTGAAATGCCCCTGGGTATGATTGCGGGTATGCCGGAAGCGGACCTGAAATGGGCCATCGCCCTGATTCTCAGTATTCTCATCGGCGCGGTAACCCTCACCGGTAGCTTTGTGGCGGTGGGTAAACTGATGGGTAAATTGGGTGACCCTTCATCCATCGGCATGTTCAAGTTGATCGTAAAAATCTGCTTTGTGTTGCTGGTGTCGGGTTCCATTTACTTTGTGATTGACGGGCCCCTGGAAAACGCGGATCTGTTGATTGTGATGGTGGTGTTGTGCCTGTTGCTGGGGGTAGCCCTGGTGATACCCATTGGCGGGGCGGATATGCCGGTGGTGATAGCGCTGTTGAATTCCTATTCAGGCCTGGCAGGCTCTGCCACCGGTTTTGTGTTGGGTAATAATGGTTTGATCATTACCGGTTCACTGGTAGGGGCGTCCGGTTTGATCCTGACCACCATTATGTGTAAAGCCATGAACCGCTCACTGACCAATGTTCTGTTCGGCGGCTCTATGGCGGCTCAGGCCGGTGTCAGCAAAGATGAGAACGATGCGTTCTATGAAGGCAAAGTCAAAGTCACCAGCGCGGATGAGGTGGCCATGTTGCTGGATTCTGCCAAGAAAGTGGTGTTTGTACCGGGTTATGGCCTGGCGGTTGCGCAAGCGCAGCACGCTACCCGTGAACTGGCGAGTATGCTGCAGGCCCATGACATCGATGTTAAATACGCCATACACCCGGTTGCCGGCCGTATGCCCGGCCACATGAACGTGTTGCTGGCGGAAGCGGAAGTGCCGTACGAGCAGCTGGTTGAAATGGATAACATCAATCCGGAATTTGCGCAGACGGATGTGGCTATTGTCTTGGGTGCCAACGACGTCACCAACCCGGCGGCTTCGAAAGATCCCAATTCACCAATTTACGGTATGCCGATTCTGGAAGTGCAGAATGCGAAAACCGTCATTGTGGTCAAGCGTGGTCTGTCACCGGGCTTTGCCGGTATTCCCAACGAGTTGTTTATCAATGACAACAGTTTGATGGTGCACGGCGACGCCAAGCTGGTATTGCAGGAAATCATCAGCGCGATGAAAGACCTGTAACGGTTTTCATCAGCTGTCCAACTAAATGGAAGTACCAAAGCCCTTTTTGTTACAAGAAGGGCTTTTTTTCTGGCACAGAGAACAGGTGGGTATATGCTGACGCACGAAGAGATGATCGGTCTGCAGGCTGAAAAGCATGATCTAATCGATCCGATAGATTTTGAATCCAGAGAAAAATATGTTTTGCACCTGATCCATTCATTTGCCTATACCCAGGCAGCGGTACTGGCGCAGGACAAAGAAGTACTGGATCTTGGCTGTAATACCGGGTATGGCACTGAAATCCTTTCACGCTCTGCGCGCAAGGTGGTGGGTGTGGATGTTTCCGATGGAGCAGTTGCCCAGGCGAAGAGCAAGTATGGCAATCAGGGAATCGAGTTTCACTGCATTGATGGAAAAAGCCTGCCATTCGAAGATGGCAGGTTCGATTTGATTGTCAGTTGCCAGGTTATCGAGCATATTGTCGATCATGATGTGTTTCTGAATGAGCTGAAACGGGTTTTGTCGCCCACCGGCGCGGTGCTGTTTACCACGCCAAACTCGGTGCTGAGGCTGGATCCTGGGATGAAACCCTGGAACAAGTTCCATGTGCGTGAGTTTGATAGTGATCAGCTCAAGGCTCTGTTGGAGGCGCATTTCGACCATGTCGGGGTGCTGGGGCTTTTTGCCACGGAATCCACCTATGAGGTGGAGAAGAAAAGGGTTACCACGGCACGGGAAAGGGCCAGAAAAAGACAGCTTGGTGGCGGGAGCAAGCCGCGCCCATGGTGGAAGAAAATCCTGCCTCGAAACCTTTTTTCCAGAAAGAAAAAGAAGTCGGCTGCAATCGTTAAAGCGTCACAATCAGAAGCGCAGAGCGTTTTTATCGAGCAGCATGGGCTGGAGGATTTCCATTACAGCGCTGAGAACATGGCATGCGCGCTGGATCTGCTGGCCATATGCAGCAACAGTGATGGGGTGATTTCCGAATTCGAGCATGCATTGAAAAGTGTTCCCAGCGTCGAGTCATGAGAGTCAATAGCGTCCACAGGGCCTGTGCTGCCCGCGCCAGGCCGCGCTCCCCTTACCCAAAGACCACCATGTTTTGTCGGCTCAGGGCCACCGGTAACCCGTCCGGGCCCCACAGGGTGACGGATTGGTGGGTATAACCCTCGCCGGCGGCCACCAGCTCGGCGTCCACTCGCCAATCGTCTAATGGTTGGCCCTGGTACCGGTCGCTTAGGAACTCCAGCATCCAGGTCATGGAGCTGCCCGGTACGGGCTTGCGCAGGTGGCTGAGGGCAACCGGAGGGATGAAATCCGCCAGCGCCACCACATGGTACTCGGTACAGTGGGTTTCACCAGGCATACCCAGCTGCACCACATGGTTGGTGAGGGTGTCGCCGCCAAAGGGCAGTTTGCCCTGCAACCAGCAGGCATCAAAGTGCTTGGTAAAACCGGGCACCCCGGGAACCTGCCTGAAATGGCGGGGTGTGGGATTGGCCACCGGTTGCTGTTGCAGAGTGATGTTCAGCTCGGACTCCCGAGCCTTTCCAAACACGCCAACCACCAGGGCGACGGTGTTGTCTTCTTCGTCCAGCAGCCTGGATTCCACATGGGTGACATTCTTTCCGGCCCGGATTACCGCTGCCTTTGCGAACACCTGCTGACTGCGGGCAGGCTGAACAAAAGTGGTTTGCAATGCCCGCAGAGCCGTGTCGGGAATCAGACTGCGCATGGCATGGAGGGCGACGATGGTCTGCAATCCGCCGAACAGGGCGCGGCCCTGGAGCCAGTCCCCCGGGTCTTTAAGTGTGCTCATACCCGGCTGGGATTCAATGCTGTTGATAAGGTTGGTGAATTGCATGGGGGGCTCCGTCTACATCTGATCGTCCTCTATGTTAAGTGGGAAACCCCGTCGGTCAACGCTTTTCGCACTAAAAATGCGAAAAAGGACGCAATTAGTCCGTTTCCGCCTGCTTTAGCCTGGCCAGTTTGCGATAAAGAGTGCGCTCACTGACACCGAGTTGCTGTGCCAGCTGAGCCGGGCTGCCGGGAAACACCTCCTGTGCGTGGTGCAGGTACTGCAGCTCTATTTCCTCCAGAGTGTGGATTTTTTCGGCAAAATGGCTCTTGTCATGGGCGGAAATCAGGTCGGT
This sequence comes from Gammaproteobacteria bacterium UBA7310, assembly GCA_002471665.1. Lineage (GTDB taxonomy): Bacteria > Pseudomonadota > Gammaproteobacteria > Pseudomonadales > Ketobacteraceae > Ketobacter. The sequence continues at coordinate 84,188 of DKQK01000071.1, read as the reverse complement.
GATGTCGGCGGGCAGGTGCTTGGTTTGAATCACGTGATCGTCCGCCAGCAGGGAGGCGCGAATCAGAATATTGCGCAGCTCACGGATGTTGCCGGGAAAGCGATAACGGGCCAGTTGCCGCAAGGCGGCGTTGCTTACATAGGTGTGCTCAGGCACAGGTGGTTTGGCCAGCAGCGCTTCACACAGGGCGGGCAGGTCATCCTTGCGTTCCCGCAGCGGGGGCAGGTGAATGGGGAACGTGGCCAATCGATAGTACAGGTCTTCACGGAAGGTGCCTGCTTCCACCATTTCCTTGAGGTTCTTGTGGCTGGCGCAGATCAGGCGAAAGTCCGTGCGCTCCATTTCGGTGGCCCCAATTGGGCGGAAGGAACCGGTTTCCAGCAGGCGTAATAGTTTTACCTGCAGATTGATGGGGATGTCGCCCACTTCATCCAGAAACAGAGTGCCACCGCTGGCGCTGGCGGCCAGCCCTTCACGGTCGCTGCGGGCGCCGGTGAAAGCCCCCTTGCGGTAACCAAACAGCTCGCTTTCAAACAGGTTTTCGTTGATGCCGCTGCACTCCAGTACCACAAACTTGCCCAGCGCGCGGCTGCTGGCGTCGTGAATGGCTTTTGCAATCAGCTCTTTGCCGGTACCGGATTCCCCTTCCAGCAGTACGCTGACGTTGGTGGGGGCCACTCGATAAACACTTTCCATCATGCTCTGGAATGCGTTGGATTCGCCCACCAGTGCTTTGTTGCTGGCCAGTGGGCTGGCGGATTCCGATTCGCTGATGATCTCAATGTAGCCTAAGTGGTGGCCTTGGCTGTCGGGAACCGGCAACACCTGGACGTTGCAGTATTGCCGGTGATCCTGTTGCTGGTGAATGTGCAGGCAGCGGGCCGGCTTGCTGCTGCTTTGGGCCTGTTGCAGAGGGCAGGATTCGCCGTGTGTGTGACAGGGGCTGTCATAGTTATGGGAAATGTTATAGCAGCGGCTGTCCGCCGGTGGTGTGCCGTAGCGTTGTTCATAGGCCCTGTTACTGGCCAGGATCCGATAGCCCTTGTCGATGAATATGGCGGGTTTGTCGAACAGGGTCACCAGAGCGCTGGGTTGGATGTGGAGCATGTTGCCTGCCTTAAATGACAGTGATGGTCTGTCAAATATGGCAGAAGCCTTATGTCAGCGCAATTCAAATTTTATATCGATTGCCATAAAAACCAATTAAAACAGATGGATAGAATTAGTTTTCTGAGTTCTGTTTGTTGGCATGTCCGATGCAATGATCTCGTCAGGACTGTTGTTTCTGTCAGAGAGGGGGGAGGTATTGTGAAACGAACGGCATCGTCTCTGTGTGCGCACATCACCTGGATTTTGTTGGTGAAGCTGGTGGTTATGATCGGTTTGAAAATGACCTTCTTCACTTCCCTTGAGCAGCAACACCAGCCCGTTGATCTGTACTTCGAATCGCCCGCGGAAGACTCTCCGCTAAGGAGCAACCATGATTGATGCGTCTGCTGTTGAAGTGGCACGGTTGCAGTTTGCCCTCACTGCGCTGTTCCACTTTATTTTCGTACCGTTGACTCTCGGCCTGTCGTTCATTCTGGCCATTATGGAATCGGTTTATGTGCTCACCCAGAAACAGGTCTACCGGGATATGACCCGATTCTGGGGCAAACTGTTCGGGATCAATTTTGCGTTGGGTGTAACCACGGGCCTGACCATGGAATTCCAGTTCGGTACCAACTGGGCTTATTACTCCCACTATGTGGGCGACATCTTTGGTGTGCCCCTGGCCATTGAAGGGCTGATGGCATTCTTTCTGGAAAGCACGTTAATCGGCTTGTTTTTTTTCGGCTGGGAGCGGCTCAGTCAGCGTCAGCACCTGGCGGTGACCTGGTTGGTGGCGCTTGGCTCCAATTTGTCGGCACTGTGGATATTGATCGCCAATGGCTGGATGCAGAACCCGGTGGGTGCTGAGTTTAATTATGAAACCATGCGCATGGAATTGACGTCGTTGGGAGCCGTGTTTTTTAACCCGGTGGCACAAGTGAAGTTTGTGCACACGGTGGCGTCCGGTTATGTGACCGGGGCGATGTTTGTGTTGGGAATCTCCAGCTGGTATCTGCTGAAAGGGCGTGACATTCCCTTTGCCCGCAGATCCTTTGCCATTGCCGCCAGCTTTGGTACGGCTTCCATCCTGTCGGTCATTGTGTTGGGGGATGAGTCCGGTTATGAACTGGGGGACGTGCAGCAGGTTAAATTGGCTGCCATTGAAGCTGAATGGAAAACCCATGAACCGCCCGCTGCCTTCACGCTGATCGGTTGGCCCGACGATGAAGCCCAGTACACACATTATGCCGTGCGTATTCCCTATGCGTTGGGGCTGGTGGCAACCCGCAGTGTGGATAAGCCGGTGCTGGGGATTGACGACTTGAAAGCGCGCAATGAGCAGCGTATCCGTAACGGTATGGTGGCCTATGGCCTGTTGCAGGAACTGCGTGCAGAGAGGGAAGCCGGCGGCGTGAGTGATGCAACCCGCAGTGCGTTTGAGGCAGTAAAAGCCGATCTGGGATATGGACTGTTGTTGAAGCAGGATGTTCCCGATGTGGTCAGCGCTGATGCCGCGGCTATTCAGGCGGCGGTAGATCGCAGTATTCCCAAAGTCTGGCCGCTGTTTTTTGGCTTCCGCATTATGGTGGCGGCGGGGTTCTTTATGCTGGTGGTGTTTCTGCTGGCCTTTTATGAATCCACCCGTCATCACATCGGCGAAAAAAAATGGGTGTTACGGATGGCGTTCTACTCCATTCCGTTGCCCTGGATCGCGGCTGAATGCGGCTGGATTGTAGCGGAGTACGGTCGTCAGCCCTGGTCGATCGGCGAGATACTGCCGACGCATCTTTCTGCTTCTAACCTTGCCGCAGCGGATGTCTGGAGCAGCCTGATTGCCATCGTGGTGTTCTACATCGGGCTGTTCATTGTTGAGATGTTCCTGATGCTGCACTTTGTACGCAAAGGGCCCAGCAGCCTCGGGACCGGCCGTTATCACTTTGAAGGAGAAGCCCAATGATTGCTGATTACGAAACCCTGAAGTTGATCTGGTGGGGTCTGGTGGGGGTGCTGTTGATTGGCTTTGCGCTCACCGATGGCTTCGATATGGGCGTGGGTGTGCTGTTGCCTTTTTTGGGCAGGAATGATGAGCAGCGCCGGGTTATTATCAACACGGTTGGCCCCCATTGGGAAGGCAATCAGGTTTGGTTCGTCACCGCCGGGGGCGCGTTGTTTGCGGCCTGGCCGCTGGTCTATGCCAGTGCATTCTCTGGTATGTACGCTGCCCTGATCATCACCTTGATGGCCCTGTTTTTACGCCCGGTTGGGTTTGATTACCGCTCGAAACAGGATTCAGCGCGCTGGCGCAAAAACTGGGATTGGGCGTTGTTCGTTGGCTCCATTGTGCCGCCGCTCATTTTTGGTGTGGCCTTCGGCAACCTGTTTCTGGGCTTGCCTTTCACCTTTGATGAGCTGATGCGGCCCCGCTATGAGGGCAATCTTTGGGGCTTACTGACGCTGTTTCCACTGCTGGCGGGTTTACTGAGTTTGAGTATGCTGGTGATGCATGGCGGTGTTTGGTTGGGATTGAAAACCGACGGGGTGGTGCGTGATCGGGCCAATGGCGCCACCGTGAAAGCCGCGGTCGTTACCGCCCTGCTGTTCGGTGTGTGCGGGGTGTGGGTGGCTTCCGGTATGGAGGGGCTGCTGATTGTGGCGCTGCCGGACACCAACGCCGCCATTGATCCGCTGGGTAAAACCGTACAGGTTCAGGCGGGCGCCTGGTTGGCAAACTATCAGCATTGGCCTGTGTTGACGCTGTTTCCGCTGTTGGGATTGGTGATGCCCTTTGTTACCGCATTTTTGTCTTTGCAACGGCAGGAAGGCTGGGCTTTTTTAACCAGCAGCATGGCGGTGGCCAGTATTATCGCCACCGCCGGTGTATCGCTGTTTCCCTTTGTTATGCCCTCCAGTCTTGCGCCCAATCACAGTCTCACCCTGTGGGACGCCACCTCCAGCGCATTGACGTTGAATGTGATGCTGATGGTGGCCTGCGTGTTTGTGCCGCTGGTGCTGGGGTATACCCTGTGGAGCTATTACAAAATGTGGGGGCGCCTGGATGAAGAGCAGATTCGTACTCACGGACATTCATTATATTAGGGAGCGAAGCCATGTGGTATTTCACCTGGATACTGGGTGTGTTACTGGCCTGTGCATTCGGCATCATCAATGTGCTGTGGCTGGAAGTGAATGAAGACCTGGATCGGCCCGATCCGGATTAATCCGGATCAGGGTAACCTGCCGGGGCAAGCCAAATAGACAGGTTCTGTTCAGCCCGCGCTGTGGCAGCGCATCAGGTCACGCAGTGCGCTGCCCATGTCGTTCACCGCATCGCGCGCGGATTGTGAGCACAGAATATTGGCAAAGCCGTGCACCAGGCCGGGGTACTCAATCCATTGTACGGCGACACCGGCCTGTTGCATTTTTCGGGCGTAGTCGCGACCTTCGTCCCGTAACGGATCAAAGCCTGCCGTTACGACGATGGCCGGGGGTAGCTGGTGCAGATCCTCGGCATAGAGGGGTGAGATGTCCGGATGGCATTGATCCTGATCAGCGGGGATATAGCAGTCTTTGTAAATACGAATGCCTTCGTCTGTCAGTAGAAACCCATCCGCAAACAGGGTGCGGGAGCCCACTTCCCTGGGGCTGTCCGCTGACGGGTAGATCAGCAGTTGGGCCGCCGGTTGGCGGATAGCGCGGTCTGCCAGTTTGCGCGCCAATACGGTCGCCAGTTTGCCGCCGGCGCTGTCCCCTGCCACCGCAATCACCGGGTCGTTCAGGCCCAGCTCCGGCAGTCGGTGCATGGCATCCTCATAGGCGCGCAGCACATCATTTACGGCGGTGGGCCAGGGATTCTCCGGTGCCTTTTGGTATTCCACCGATAAAACCCGGGCCCCGGTGATCTGGGCCAGGTGACGGCACAGGTTATCATGGGTGTCCAGATTGCCGTGTACCCAGCCGCCGCCGTGCAGAAAAAACAGCAATGCGTCTGTGGCTTGGTTGGGGGCCTGTTGATGGGGTGTGTAAAGCCGGGCCGGGAGCCTGGGGTTGTCCTGCCCGAGCAGCAGGTTGCGGGTGGACATGGGCACAAGCTTGCCCTGAACGATGCGTGTGCTGGCGTTAAATGCCTGGCGGCTGGCCTGCAATTGCTGCGGGTTCTGGCGCGATGGCCGTATCGGCTTTTCCAGGTTGGAAAGTTTCACCAGCAATTGCATGTCCAGGTCCAGTTCCAGCCCATCCACACGGATTGGTTTGCCGGCAATCCGGCGCTTGGCGAAGCGTGGCAGGTTAAGCAAAGTGTTGAGGGAAGTGGTTTTGGCTTTTTCCAGCAGGGTCATGGCGGTCATCTTCTCTTGCGCAGTGTCGATCTTGGCAGCTTGAATGATGTTGCCATAGTATCCTGTTCGCTGCAGGTTGCACAGGTTGGTGCGGAGGCAGCTAGAGCCAGTTTTCCATTACCACACTGACGCTGGTGTGCTGATTGCCCAGGCTGATCTCGCCATCAAGAATATTACAGTGCAGCTGCATGGTGCGGCCACAGAGTGTGACCAGCTCGGCACAGGTGCCCGGGGTGAGGTAGTCCACCTGCACGTTGCCGAAGGTGCGGCACTTTCTCTGGGTGTGCTCCCACCAGATGGGAGCGGTGCGTTCACCGTAGCAATAGATATGAACCCGGTCGGCGCGGTGGCTGGCTTTTTTAATGCGCTTTTCATCCGGCAGCCCCACATCAATCCAAAGCGTGATGTGATCCGTTAAATCCTTTTGCCACAGGGCGGCGTCTTCTTCCGTACTGAGGCCGCGGCCGAACGACAGTTGCTCACTGGCGTTGAGGGCGAATGCCAGCAGGCGGATCATCATCCTTTCCTCGGTTTCCGACGGATGCAGTGCCAGGGTCAGGTTATGTCCGTGGTAATAGTTCAGGTCCATATTGGAGATCTGCAACTCCGCTTTATAGACCGTGGATTTCAGTGCCATCGTCGTGTGCTATTTACCCTGTATGTCCGCTGCTACTTCCAGCTCGTGAATGCCGTTTTCAATAAAGTCCAGCAGCCTCTGCATGGAGGGCAGTGTGCGGCGGCAGGCAGTCAGCCCGAACTCGAGCTGGTTTTCATAGCTCAGCAGGGTAATGTTCAGGGCGATGCGGTCCAGCGGAATGGAAACCGGGTACATGCCCTCCAGCTTCGCGCCGTTCCAATACATGGTTTTTTTAGGGCCCGGCACATTGGAAATGATCACGTTAAACGGCTGCCAGTTGGAAATCATGCCGGTCAGCATATTGAAGCCGGCAGGTGCCATGGTCAGTGCCGTGTAGTTGAGCGTTTCCTCCGGGGTCATGTTTTTATAGCGATCCTTGGATTCCTTGACCGAGGCCTGAATGGTTTCCATGCGCAGCGCGGGATCGGCAATATGGGTGCCCAGGTTCACCAGAATCATGGCAATCTGGTTGCCGCTGTCGCTGTCATCACGGCGAATGGAGACCGGCACCATGGCCACCAGGGGTTTGTCCGGCAGGGCATGCTGGCTGATCAGGTAATCCCGCAGGGCACTGCCGCAAATGGCCAGCACCACATCGTTCATGGTGCCGCGAAATGCTTTGGCGATGCGCCGGATGCGTTCCATGGAATAGGATTGCGCGGCAAAGCGGCGGGAGCCGGTGATGGGTTCGTTGAGCAGGCAGTTGGGAGCCTGGAATATGGACACGTGGGATGAATCCTTGCGCGCCCTGCGGAACAGCTTACCCACTTCCGTTGCCACTTTCGGCAACGTGGCAATTTGCTTGCTGGCACCGCCAAACAGCTCACCGAAGCCGCTGACGATTTCCTGCGGGTTGATCGATTTGCTGGGGCGTTTACGCGGGGGCATGGCCCAGATCGGGGGGCGATTCATTTCCGCCGGATCGTAGGACAGAAACTGAATACAGGTTTTCATGGCGGCGATGCCATCCATCATGCTGTGGTGGACTTTCGAGTACACCGCAAAACGCCGGCCTCTGACGCCCTCGATAAGGTGAAATTCCCACAACGGCCGTTCCCGGTCCATCAGGTTGCTGTGTTCCGCGGAAACCCGTGCCAGCAGTTCCCGGATGCGACCGGGCTTGGGCAGTGCTTCATGCCGGAAATGATGTTCCAGATCGAAGTGATCATCCTCTTCCCAGTAGTACTGTCCCAGCTTGCGGGTGAGGCATTGACCGTAGCGACCTTCGGGATGCTGGTACGCGCGCAGTGATTCCGCCAATTCAGTGACGTACTTGGGCCCGGCGCCATCGGGAAACGAAAACAGCATCAGGCCGCCTACGTGCATGGGTTGTTGGCGCTTCTCAAGCCACAGGAAAAGCTGGTCTGCGGGGCTCAATGGAGTCATTCCGATGTGTTCCTTGTAGTTCGCTGTCGTCGGATTGGGTTCACAGGGGCCGGCACAAGCCAGGGTGCCGATAAAAGAATCAAATAATTACAAACTCAGAGCCGTATTGACACTGATTCTTATCATTTTTTCATTCAGTGATACGCAAATTTTATTCCCACCCGCCAAAATTGGACAGGAATTGTTGCCAATTATTGATCTGTCGACACATTTTGTAGCGAAAATAGGCCCCTGATGGCAATGCTTTGCTGCGCAGTTGGCCGAAACCCGGTTACACTTGAAAAGTTTACATAGGTTACAGTCAGTCCCACATGGCCATGCAGCAGTTTGAATCGATTCGTCCTTATCAGGATCATGAAGTACCCGCGGTGATTGAGCGTTTGTTGCAGTCAGATGCGTTGATCCACGCCATTATTCACGTGCAGTTCCCTCTGGTGCCCCGGTATCTGGAGAAACCGCTGGCGCGTTACGTACGCCATCGAATTCATAAAAACCTCAAGGAAATAAGCACGGTCGCGGAATTTCAGGATCGCATGCGCGGTTTTGTGCAAAGCACCATTGAAAAGAGCATGACGGAATTTACCTTCTCTGGTGAACAGAACCTGCAGCAGGGTGTACCTTATGTTTTCATCAGTAACCACCGGGATATCACCCTGGATTCGGCACTGCTTAATTACACCCTGATTGATGCCGGTCTGGATACGGCAGAGATTGCCATTGGTGATAACCTGCTGAGCAATCCTCTGGTATCGGATCTGCTGCGCCTGAACAAGAGCTTTGTGGTGAACCGTTCGGCCAGTGGGGTCAAGGCTAAGTATCAGGCTTTGCTGCAACTCTCCCACTACATTAATCAGGCCAGCGCAGAAGGCCGCTCGGTGTGGATTGCCCAGCGCGAAGGGCGGGCCAAGGACGGCTTTGATATTACCGATCCGGCCATCATCAAAATGCTGTATGTCTGGCAGAAGAAGCAGGGCGTCTCCTTCTCCGATGCCATGAACAAGCTGAATCTGGTGCCGGTGGCCATCTCTTATGAATACGATCCCTGTGATGGCTTGAAAGCCACCGAGTTACAGGCCCGTGCCGCCGCGGATTATGTCAAGCAGGATGGCGAGGACGTGGAAAGCATTATGCGGGGCATCGCGCTGCCCAAAGGGCGGGTTCACATTGAAATCGGCAAACCCTTACAGGGTGATTTTGCCGATGCCCAGACCCTGGCCCATGCCCTGGACCAGCAGATTGTAGAGAATTACCGCCTGTTTCCTCCCAGCCTGCTGGCCATAGAGCATATGCTGAATCTGGGCAAAGCCATGCAATCCCTGAAGGACGATTCCATCACCAGATTTCAGACCATCGCCCAGCAGGCGCGGGAAACGCTGACGGCGATGGATGCTCAGGAATTATCCCGGCAGGCGGCGGAGTTTTCCGCGCGCCTGGCCCATTACCCGGCCCAGGTTCAGCGCTATATCCTTGAAATGTATGCCAACCCCTTGCTGAACAAGTACAATTACACCAGTCATTAGGCTTTCCAAAACTTGGTATGGATCGTGAATAACCTCATACTATCTTCTTGTAAATCAAGCGAAAGAATGAGGGGGCGATGTGTCAGACACGCATTGGGATGCGATCCAGGCCACAGCCGCAGCACTGATTCGTCACGAGCATCTGCCTGACGATTTTGTCTCAACCGTAAAAGACTATTTTTATCCCCTGGCGCAGCGGATTGCGGCTCTGCAGTGCGCCGCGCGAGCCCCAATAGTTGTGGGGATCAATGGTGCCCAGGGCACCGGAAAGTCAACTCTGGCGCTGTTCCTGGAGACGCTGTTAACCCAGCACCTGGACTGCCCCTGTGCGCGCTTTTCCCTGGATGATATTTACCTGACCCGCGCCGAGCGGGAGAAACTGGCCGCCGGTGTTCACCCCTTACTGAAAACCCGCGGTGTGCCCGGCACCCATGATGTGACATTGGGCCACCGGGTGCTGGACGAGCTGCTGGCCTCCGGGCCCGATGATGTGGTGCCGATTCCGGCCTTCGATAAATCCATGGATGACCGTGCCCCCATGCAGGCCTGGCCTTTGCATCGTGGATGCGTGCATGTGGTTCTGCTGGAAGGCTGGTGTGTGGCGGCGTTGCCGGAACCGGATGGGCAGCGCCTGATGGCGCCGGTCAATGAGCTGGAAGCCCGGGAGGATGCCGATGGACACTGGCGGCAGTATGTGAACCAGCACCTGGCCCAGGAATATCAACCGTTGTTTGGCCGGCTGGATTATCTGGTCATGCTGCGGGCGCCGTCCATGGAATGCATACTGCAGTGGCGCACCCTGCAGGAGCAGAAGCTGGCGCAGCGAATTGCGCAGCACCAAAATGGTGCGGGTGCCCCCGGTGTGATGACCACAGACCAGATCAAACGCTTTATCATGCATTACGAACGACTCACCCGGGCCATGCTGGAGGAAATGCCGGCACGAGCCAACGCGCTGTTCACTATCGACGAGCAGCACCGCATAACAGGAGCCCAGTATCGTGACTGACCGTCAATTGTTGGTGTTCACCGATCTGGATGGCACCTTGCTGGATCACCACACTTACCGTTTCCAGGCGGCCTCTCCGGCATTGGAGCGTCTGCGGGAGGCCGGTATTCCGGTGATTCTCAACTCCAGTAAAACCCGCCCTGAGATGGAGTCTTTGCAACAGCAGCTGGGTATCGAGGCACCCTTTATTGTGGAAAACGGTGCTGCGGCCATCATCCCTGCCGGAAATCTGGGTAAAGATACCGGCCTTGTGGTGTCATTTTCGGCCCCTCTGGAGGAGGTACACGATGTACTGCGTTCGTTACGGCAGGAGGGCTACCGGTTTCGCGGCTTTATGGACATGGATGCTGCTGAAGTGGCGGCGGTAACCGGCCTGCCACAGATGGCAGCGGCCCGGGCCAAGCAACGTATTGGCACTGAGCCCCTGCTCTGGGAAGGCAGTGCAGACGCGCTCGCGCAGTTTCAGGCACAGTTGCAGAAAGCCGGATTGCAATTAATCAAGGGCGGCCGTTTCTATCATGCCATGGGTCAATACGATAAGGCCGATGCCATGCAATATTTGGTCAAACGCTATCAATCCTGGTATCCCGAGCAGCAGATTGTCACCATCGCGCTGGGGGATAGCCCCAATGATGCGCGCATGCTGGAAAGCGCGGATTATGCTGTCATTATTAAGGGGGTTAATTCCGATAAACTTGAAATAACGGGCGCCGGTGTGGTGCTGCGCTCCCAGGGTGAAGGCCCTGTTGGCTGGAATGAATGTATCCAGTCGCTTTTGAAGCAGCTGCTGTAATTAACAGCGGTGATGAGATTAACAGGCGGGAAGAAAGGCGGGAACATGGGCGATTTTTATCAAAATGGAATCATCACTACGCTGCATAATTTGCGCAGCCGGTCGTTGGAAGACCTGGAACGTGAGTTATCAACGTTTAAAAAACACCGGCCCATGGGCTTGGTGTTGCCATCACTGTATTCGGAGTTGGAAGGCCCGGCATTACAGCACATTGTGGATGAACTGAAACAGGTTCCCTATCTTGAGGAAATCGTCATTGGTCTGGACCGGGCGGATCAAGGTCAGTTTGAGCACGCCTTGCGTTATTTTTCCGGCCTGCCCCAGCGCCATCACGTGCTGTGGAATGATGGCCCCCGGTTGAAAGCATTGGATGAAGAACTACAGGCCCACGACCTGGCTCCCAGTGAAATGGGTAAAGGCAGAAACGTCTGGTATTGCTTTGGCTACATTCTGGCGGCGGATCGTACCGAATCGGTGGCCCTGCACGATTGCGACATCCTCACCTATCAACGCGATCTGGTGGCCCGGCTGATTTATCCTGTTGCCAACCCCAATTTCAACTACATGTTCTGCAAAGGTTATTACGCCCGGGTGGCGGATTCCAAAATGAACGGCCGCGTGAGTCGCCTGCTGGTGACGCCGCTTATCCGGGCGATGAAAAAAGTATGCGGTCCTTCGGACTTTCTGGATTATCTGGACAGCTATCGATATCCCCTGGCGGGTGAGTTTTCATTTCGAACCGATGTGATCAGCGATTTGCGAATTCCCAGTGACTGGGGGTTGGAAGTAGGTGTGTTATCCGAGATGAAACGCAACTACGCCACCAACCGTTTATGCCAGGTGGATATTGCCGATGCCTATGATCACAAGCATCAGGCGTTGTCGGCGGATGATGCCAGCGCCGGGCTTTCAAAAATGAGCACCGATATCTGCAAAGCGCTGTTCCGTAAACTGGCCACCAACGGTGAGGTGTTTTCCAATGAAAAATTCCGCTCCATCAAAGCCACCTATTATCGGATCGCCCTGGATTTTATCGAAAGCTACCAGAATGATGCCATCATCAACGGTTTGCGCTTTGATCGGCATTCGGAAGAACAGGCGGTGGAGTTGTTTGCACAAAATCTGATGGGGGCGGGTGCCTATTTCCTGGATAATCCCATGGATACACCTTTTATTCCCAGTTGGAACCGGGTGATCAGTGCCATACCGGATATCATGGAACGCTTGAAGGAAGCGGTGGAACTGGATAATAAAGAATTCGGTGGCTGTTAACAATTACGTTGTGCTTAAACCATTATGAACATCTCAGGCAGGATCTGATTGTATGTTGGATGAATTGGAAAAAAGGCTGATTGGTTCGCTGGACTTTATTTATCCTGATATTGATACGGTTTTTCTCGCCCGGCAGTTGATCGAAACCATGGGGCTGGATGATCAATGTCAGCAGCCCCAGGATCATCAGAACAACTGGGATGAATCCGATGTTCTGTTGATCACCTACGCCGACTCAATTTTGAATCCTGCCCGTCAGGATGAAAAGCCGCTGCTAACCCTGTACAACTTTTTAAAGAGTAGGTTGCAGGACAGAATCTCCTGCGTGCATATTTTGCCTTTTTTCCCCTACAGCTCCGATGATGGGTTTGCTGTTATGGATTACCTGGCGGTGAATGAATCCCACGGCGAATGGGAGGATATTAAGCGGATCTCCTCTGAGTTCAAGTTTATGTCGGATCTGGTGATCAATCACATGTCCTCCCGCAGCCGCTGGTTCGACAATTTCAAAAAACGCATCGACCCGGGCAAGGATTACTTTTTTGAAGCCCGCCCGGATGCCGATGTCAGCGCCGTGGTGCGACCACGCACCTCGCCACTACTGAATCCGGTGCAAACCGAAGATGGCGAACGTTACGTGTGGTGTACTTTCAGTGAGGATCAGGTGGATCTGAATTTCAAGAACCCCAAGGTGCTGCTGGAGTTTGTCAATATCATTCGCCACTATCTGGAATACGGGGTACAGATTTTTCGCCTGGACGCGGTGGCGTTTTTATGGAAAGAGGTGGGAACCCCTTCCATTCACCTGCAACAAACCCATGAAGTGATTAAAGTATTGCGTCTGCTGATTGAACATTACAACCCCCAGGCGGTGATCATCACGGAAACCAATGTGCCCAACCGGGAAAACCTGACCTATTTCGGTAACGCCAACGAAGCCCATGTGATCTACAACTTTTCATTGCCACCGCTGCTGATTTACACCCTCATAGCCGGTAACTGTCGGCACTTGAAAACCTGGCTGATGAGTATGCCGCCGGCGCAGATGGGTACCACCTATCTGAATTTTATCGCCTCTCACGACGGCGTGGGATTGCGGCCTACCGATGGGCTGCTGCAGGAGGAAGAGAAAAACCAGATGGTGAGCACCATGCAGCAGTTTGGTGGACGTATCACCTGCCGCCGATCGCGGGAGGGATTTGACAAGCCTTATGAGATGAATATCAGCCTGTATGATGCACTCAAAGGCACCATTGAACATGGCCCCGACAAATGGCAATTGCAACGCTTTGTTTGTGCCCATGCCATTATGCTGGCGCTGGAAGGTATACCTGCATTTTATATTCACAGTTTGCTGGGGTCGGAAAACGATTACGCCAAGCTGGAGAATACCGGCCGCAACCGCTCCATCAACCGCAGCCAGTGGGAGGTGGGGCCGTTGGAAGAACAGCTGGAGAATAAATACAGCCATCACAGCAAGGTTTTCACCCAGCTTAGTGCGCTGATTGACATTCGCAAAAAACAGCCGGCGTTTCACCCCAATGCCACCCAGTTTACCCTGCACCTGGGATTGCAGATTTTTGGCTTCTGGCGCCAGAGCATGCGGCGGGATCAGTCTATCTTTTGTATTTACAACATCAGCAGTGAAACCCAGCAAGTGGCGTTGAGTGATATCAACCTGATTGGCACCGATAACTGGACCGACCTGATCTCCGGAATGAAAATCGAAGACCAGGCAGGCACCCTGACCCTGACCCCCTATCAGACCCTTTGGCTGTCGAACCGCTAGCCCGTCGCCAAAAAAAGAAACGTGCTAGAATGGCCGCCACGAGTAAGCGGGGTGGAATTTGAGCAAGACATTTTCCTATGATGTGGTGGTGATTGGTGGTGGTGCGGCCGGCCTTTTCTGTGCCGCCCTGGCTGCCCGCAGAGGCCGCCGGGTGGTGGTGCTGGAACGCACCACCAAGGTGGGTAAGAAGATCCTGATGTCCGGTGGTGGCCGCTGCAATTTCACTAATATGTACACCGAGCCTGCCCACTTTCTTTCCGCCAATCCCCATTTCTGTAAATCGGCATTAAGCCGGTATACCCCGTGGGATTTCATCGGTCTGGTGAGCGATTACGGCATTCCCTACCACGAAAAAAAGTTGGGGCAGTTGTTTTGCGATAGCAGCGCCAAAGATATTCTGGATATGCTGCTGGCGGAATGTGAGAAAGAAGGGGTGGATGTCCACACCGGCTGTGACATCCGGCAGTTGGAAGGTGAAGGGGGATTTCGCGTTGACACCCAACGTGGTGTTTATGCTTGTGCGGCGCTGGTGGTGGCCACCGGCGGTTTATCGATCCCCACCATGGGGGGCACCGCCTACGGTTACGAGGTGGCGCGCCAGTTTGGTCTTGAGGTTCTGCCCACCCGGGCAGGGCTGGTGCCTTTTGTCTTTACCGACACAATGAAAGACCTGTGCCATGCACTGAGCGGGGTTTCCCTGGACACGGTGAGCAGTAACGATCTGGCCTCGTTTCGGGAAAACATCCTTTTTACCCACCGGGGGCTCAGCGGGCCGGCCATTCTGCAGATCTCATCTTATTGGCAAGTGGGTGAAACCATTAGCGTTAATCTATTGCCCGCTGCAACCGAGGAAAACTGGTTGCTCAACCACAAGGCCTCTGACCCAAAGTGTCTGTTGCGCACCGTACTGGCCGCCCGGCTGCCGAAAAAGCTGGTGGCCGAGCTGGAGAAGCTCTGGTGGCCCAGTGAGAACCGCAAGCCGTTGGCGGAATTTTCCAACCAGCGGCTGCTGCAGCTACAGCAGCAGATTGTGAACTGGCAACTAAAGCCCGCCGCAACCGAGGGTTATCGCACCGCCGAGGTCACTCTGGGGGGCGTGTCCACCGATGAGCTGTCTTCCAAAACCATGGAAAGTAAAAAGCAAAGCGGTTTGTACTTCATTGGTGAGGTGGTGGATGTGACCGGGCACCTGGGTGGATTTAATTTCCAGTGGGCCTGGGCCTCGGCTTATGCGGCAGCGATGGATGTGTGAGTGCAGCGGAGATAAACTAAAGGCAGATTGTTTAAACCTACTGGTTGTCACTACCGGAGATGCGCAGAGGAATTACCATGCCAGAACACGAAAAGCTAAATTATGTGGAGCTGCCGGCGCGGGATCTGGAGGCCACCAAGGCCTTTTTTTCCAGCGTGTTCGGTTGGGCGTTTGTTGACTACGGCCCGCAGTACACGGCATTTTCCAATCAGGGGTTGGATGGCGGCTTTTTTCAAAGTGATTTGATGTCAGATAGCCAAAACGGTGCGGCGCTGTTGGTATTTTACAGTAACGACCTGGAACAGACCCTGCGCAAAGTCAGCCAGGCCGGCGGCACCGTTATCAAACCGATCTTTGCCTTTCCCGGTGGCCGGCGTTTTCATTTTCGTGAGCCCAGCGGCAATGAATTTGCTGTTTGGTCGGAACCGCTTGAGTAATTTTGCGTTGATCCATCCATGCCGGTAAACAGGAGACCGTTATGAAGTCCTATGTGACAGCGCTTGCGTTCACGCTGGTGTCGTTACTGTCAGCTCCTGCTCACGCCGAGCAGATTACCATTGCGGTGGCCACCAATTTTATCGGACCCATGGAGGCATTGGTCAGCCGCTTCCAGCAGGATACCGGCCACAGGGTTAAGGTGTCCTATGGTTCCTCCGGCAAGATTTTTGCGCAGATTCAGCATAATGCCCCCTTCCAGGCGTTCTTCTCGGCGGATCAGGACAAACCGATCGCACTGGAAAAGGCTGGCCTGGCCGTGCCGGGCAGTCGTTTTACTTACGCCATAGGTGGCTTGGTGTTGTGGTCCAGTAAGCCAAATCTGGTGGATGCAGAGCTGCAGGTATTGCAGCAGGGTCGCTTTAACAAGCTGGCGCTGGCCAATCCCAGGTTAGCGCCCTATGGTGCCGCTGCGGTTGAAACGCTGCAGCGGATGGGATTGCTGCAATCCACGCGCGGGCAATGGGTGCAGGGAGAAAATATCGGTCAAACCTACCAGTTCGTCGCCACGGGGAATGCCGATTTAGGCTTTGTGGCCAAGTCACAGGTCATGAAAAACGGCCGCATCGAGCGCGGTTCCCACTGGATTGTTCCTGATGAGTTTTACGCACCCATCCGGCAGGATGCGGTGCTGCTTAAAAGGGGTGAAAACAGCCCCGCAGCGCGGGCGTTGCTGGCGTTCGTCACAGGCGGTGTTGCCCGTAAGGTGATTGCGCAGTTTGGCTATCAGGTGGAAGTGCAGTAGATTATAAATTGATCGTCTTTCATCGCAATAGTGTATTCAATCCGGTTCAAACTGTTTATTAATACCAAACGCCGTCAAATTGCTTGATGTTCTTGTCCGCTGGCCTATTTTGAGAACTGGGTCACTATTTTGGAACAGTGCAATGGATAGCGAATTCTCCACACTCTTTCTCGTCTCGTTTGCAGACATTGCAGTATGTTTTTTACTTTTCATATTGGTGGTATTGCCTCGATTCAACCGTTGGTCCGGTGCCGAGCAGGGGCAGTTTGAGGGTGCACCGAAAGATTACATACACGATCGTGTATTCAGGGAATACGCCGGGCTTTATTTTCTGACCTTCGTCGCCATTGCGTTTGTAATCAGTCAGGTACCGGGTCTGAAAGGCGTGTTTCACGGTGCTGTGTCGGCGCTGTTGGCCGATAACCCGCTGGCTCAGCAACTGTTGCTGTTGGGCGAGGATCTGGGGCAGGCCATTTTATCCCCCTATCTGGTGATTTTTATTTTGCTGCTGAAGCTGGTGGCGCCCATTGCCAAGGCGGATGAGCGCTGGCGCAGTTTCTTGCTGTCTTCGGCGCGGGTGCCCCGGGATGCCATGAATCTGAAGCAACAGATTCTGGACGCTTTGGGGGAACTGCCCCTCACGCACAGCGGTTTGGATGCGGTGTTTGTCAGCCTGGAAAAACGCGGCTTTCCCGATTTCTGGGATCGGGTTGCCCGCCACAGCGGGCCCTTGGATTCACCTTTGGTGGCCGGGCGTCTGCTGGCCAGGAACCTGTATCTGGTTCGCCTCAATCATGAGTTTGAAAACCATTATCCCGGCGTGAACGATCTGCAGCGCATGGAAAGCCGCCTGCTTGAGATTGCCGGCGTGTTGCCGGCCATGCAGGACAGTGAAAACACCCTGGCGGTACAGGAATATGTGAACGAATTGGAAACGCTGCAACGCACGCTTTGCGAGATGCTGGCCAAGAATTGCGTTAAATCCTATCCCGAGGCCGGGGATCGAAATGCATTGCTGAAACGTTACGGCTTCATACTCAAATATATGGATAATAAGGAGTTGGACCTGCGTTTGCCCGTCGCCATGGTGTTTCTGGGCACGTTCGTCGTCACCGCATTGTGTGTCATGTTTTTCCTTGCCCTGTTCGACTTTGCGGGGGTTTTCAATCGCCGGGGAGATTGGTTTACCGAGGCCAGGCTGGTGGGGTGGACCATCGGTGGTGGATTGTCCTATGTGTTGGCGGTGGCCAGTGGATTTTACGTGAATGAAACTCTGCGTAACCAATTTGGTGATCGTAATCTGGCGACTTATATTTTTGCGTTCCTGGTGGCGGCCATGGCATCCATGGTGTTTTTTGCCCTATCCAGAGAGCAGTTCAAGCCGCCCTTTGTGTTGCTGGCCATCAACTTTGGGCTGCTGGCCATTGTGGTCATCCGCAGCCGGGGCAGGGGCCTCATGAGCCAGCGGGCGGTGAAGAAAAAGGCCACCCAGATTGCACTGCAGTATGCGCTGATTTCCGCTGTGCTGCAGGTCATGATTCGCATCACGTTCTACGTCTTTAATCGTGAAAACTGGACGCTTATGGGCTTGCTGGATGAATTGAGCCTGCCGCTGTTTTTTCTGTTCGGGTTCGTTCGGGGCGGGGCGATTGCGTTTCTTGTGGCCTATGTGTTTATGGATTGTGAGCGGGTGTATTTGCAGACTGCCCGCCGCAAGTATCCACGCATTCGCGTCGGTAATGCGGTGCATTGTGAGATTGCCGGTCAACCGGCGGACGTGGTGGTGCTGGATTTGTCCGAAAAGGGCGCCATGTTGCGGCTGAATACACAATTGAATGCTGAAACAGGTGTGCAGGCCGGTGACAAGGTGTCGCTGCTGTTCAGCTTCGGCCGTATGGAAGGTCAGATCATGACAGTGAAATCGCACCAGGCTCGAGTTTGTTTTGATAGTAAACGTTCAGCGGCAGAAGGCATTCAGCATTATATCGATGAAGAAATGGGGCTGGCGGTGTAACTGCCAGCCTGGGGATGATTATTGGTAAATGATATCGGGGCGGGTTGGAGCCAGTAGCGCCAGCAATTTGTTTTGTGTGGGGTGGGCGATGCCGCTGCGATTCATGGCGGCAATCAACAGATCCACTGTCTGATTGAACTCCGCTTCAGTAATGTTCATATTGGTGTGTACATCCACCATACTGTCTCCGCTGTAGCGGCAGGGGCCGCCACTGAGTTCGCAGACCTGTTCGATGAACTTCTCCCTGAAGCGGTCCAGGTCCGTTTCTTCAAAATGACGCACGATGTTTTTATCAAAACCGATTTCATAAATAAAGTTGTCGGTGATACGGGTGATGCCTTCCATGCCCCCCAATTCATGATAGAGCGCGTCATCAGTGGGCTGGGTTTGACAGGCCGGCAGGCAGGCCAGCAATACCAGCAGTGAACACAGTTTCAGAAATCGCAACATGGGGATCACCATAGATATCCGGTTAGCGAAACATAGGCACCGGACTGATTATCCTCGCCGGCAATGATGCCCAGATCAGCCCAGGCGAAGGTGATGTTGAACTGTTTGTTGGGTAGGTACGCCACAAATACATCATGGGCATCTTCCTCTTCCAGTGCACTCAGGTTGTCGGGCTTCTGACGGTATTCGAACCCGATGGCCAACTGCCGGCTGAGCAGTGCGGCAACGGCAGCCTCGGCCATGACTTCATGGCTGTCGTTGTTGTCACCGCCGTAACCCAGGAGTCCGAACTGATTGGCTTTGGTGGCCCGCAGGGTCAGATCCCATACCAGGTTATAGCCCCACAGTACACCCAGATGGGCCTTGCTGACGGCAAGGTAAAGATCCGTGCCGTGATCCGTATCCTGCGCCCCGATGGCGGACGCGATAGCATCATTCTCCAGTTCCTTGTACTGCACACCCACGGCCATTTGCGGCCAGTTGCCGTACACAATGTCACCCATCACCCGTGCTTTCAGGCCCAGAATACGCTGATTGATTTCCCGCTCGCCAAACGGCACGTTTTTCAGTTCAAAGGTCTGTCGGGCCAGGCTGAGTTCAAGGCGGTCGTAGATGCTGGCGCTGGCACCAAATACCTGCAACCGATAATCGGGCAGGCTGACGCGGGTCATGAACACGCTGCTGGACCATTCGTCACGGGTGTCGTAACCGCTAAGGGTGGCCCAGGGCACCAGACCGCCCCCACCACTGCCCTCCACCTGGGTGACCCCGGCGGTTTCCTGAAGCTTGCCGGCCCCGGCCTGGGCCCAGCCGGCGAAGGCCAGTACGCCACCGGCCAGTAGATAACGAAGTGTTGTCATGCCGCTTTTCCAATGGATGAACTTTAATCCAGTATAGAGGATATATCCGATCATGCCGGTGGGGTATTGTGCTCCCGAGACAGGCGGTTAGGGGCATTTTCTCCGGCTGACGTGAGCTTTGTTCGGCAACCGGTTGAGCTGGCCAGGCCGATCGCAAGCCGGTCATGGCGGCCTTGAAGTTTCCTCCGGATTGGCCATAATGCGCCTTTATAAAAATACCAAACCGTTACCCGGATGCTCACTTTTTTCACGTGGTTTTTTGCGCCATATGCCTGAAATTCTAGCTGTTTTTTCCACTGGCTTGCTGTTCTACAAGCCTGGAGTTCCAAGTCTTTCATGAATCAAGCTGTTGCTTCTGCTCCCCATCGCAATGCCCGTCTTGTCAGGCTGCTTACCGAGCTGGCCATGATTGAGGAGGATTGGCCCCATAAAGACTTTGCCGATCGCCTGGGGCAGATGCTGAGCTTCGCTGACTCCATTGTGTTGGCGGATGCCCACAAGGTGAAGCCGGAGCGCGGCTTTGTGGTGGTAACGGATTCCTGTGAGGATCTGAAACAGGCGGTGCTGCACACCAAAATCAAACTGGTGAACGGGGTCATTCAAAGCTGTGCAGGGGCAGCGGACCGCCCCAAGATCCGCTGGCCCGATCTTGAGGAAACCGCCAGTGAGATTCCTTTCGAGCGTTATCACCGTTTCTATTTATCCCATCAGCGGGATCAGGATCTGGCGTTGCGGGTGGTGCGCTCCAGTGCGCGGGAGGCATTGACCGGCTGTACACCGGCATTGAAAAAACTGGCGGTATTGGATCGAGCTCTTGAAGACACATTGTGGGATCAGACCTACCGCATGCTGGCACTGATTCCCCGTCTGCTGCAGCGTCGCTTTAACCTGCTGCAGCAACAGGCGCAGCCGGGTTGGCTGCAGCGATTTCGCAAAGATGTTCAGGCGCTGTTACTGGCAGAGCTTGATCTGCGCCTGCAACCGGTGTTGGGACTGGTTGAGGCCCTGGAAAGAGAGGTATCCCGAAAATCATGACTCGAATTCTGTTTGCTGCGGCCTTTTTGTTGGGTGCTGCGGCCGTGATCTGGATCGGCGCCGGTTTTATCGGCAATGATCTGTTGGCCTTGACGGTTACCCTGTTGATCGGATTGGTGTACGCCATTGGTTGTTTGGAAATGCTGCAGTACCGGCGGGCAACAGGCACCCTGGTGAATGCATTGCGCCATGTGCCCAGCGATCTGCCGCGTCTGGATCCCTGGCTACTGAAATTGCATCCGGCATTGCAAAACGCCGTCCGTTTGCGCATTGAGGGTGAACGCGTCGCCCTGCCCGGGCCGGTGTTCACGCCTTACCTGGTGGGGTTGCTGGTGATGCTGGGTTTGCTGGGAACCTTTATTGGCATGGTGGTCACTCTGAACGGTGCGGTACTGGCATTGGAGGGAACCACTGAATTGCAGGCCATGCGGGCGGGATTGGCCACCCCCATTAAAGGGCTCGGCCTGGCCTTTGGAACCTCCGTTGCCGGGGTGGCTGCATCTGCCATGCTGGGTCTCATTTCCACCATCAGCCGTCGCGAGCGGATGCAGGCCAGCGCATCACTGGATCAATCCATCGCCGCGGAATTCCGTGGTTTTTCACTGCAGCATAATCGGCAGGAAACCTACAAAGCCATGCAGTATCAGGCGCAGGCATTGCCACAGGTGGCAGAGCGTCTGCAGTACATGGCGCAGCAGATTGAGTCCATGACCCGTGCCATGACCGATGCCGTGCAGCAGGGACAGGTGCAGTTTCAGGATACCGCAACCCAGCGCTTCAGCGAACTGGCCGCTGCAGTGGAAACGTCATTGAAAACGAGCCTGGCAGAAAGCGCCCGACTGGTGGGGGATAGTATTCAGCCCCTGGTGGAGGCCACGGTGGCCACGGTGGCCCAGCAGTCCCAGCAGGCCCAACAGAATTTGCAGGACCAGACCCAGGCGTGTTTGCAGACGGCCACGGACCGCTTTGCCGATACCGCGGTTACGGTGGGCCAGGCCTGGCAAAGTGGATTGCAGGCCGCCAGCGATAGTTTGGTGGCCCATTGGCAGGAGAACAGCAAGCAGCTGCAGGCGCTGCAACGGCAGGCACTGGAGGATTTGAATGCGCGGGCTGACCGGGTTACGCACGCGGCCGAACACAGCAGCACCCGCTTGTTGCAGGAGTGGACGCAGGTACTGGATCGCACCAGTGACCTGGTGGATGCGCGCCTGCAGACGGAAACCCAGTGGCTGGAGCAACAGAACGGCCGCATGGAACAACTGGTGGAAACGGTTCGGCAGGAGCTGTCGGCGCTGCGTGCAGAGGAGAGCCATCGTGCCGCAGCAGCGGTTGAACGCCTGGCGGACCTGGAGAGCACGGTGGCCGGACACCTGACACAACTGGGCAGCGCTCTGGAATCGCCTATGTTGCAGTTGATCGAAACCGCGTCCCAGGCACCCAAAGCCGCCGCCGAAGTGCTGGAGCAGTTGCGCCGTGAAATCTCCAACAATATAGAGCGGGATAACGAATTGTTGCAGGAACGCCAGAACCTCATGGCGGAACTCAATCGGGTGTTGAGCTCGCTGGAGCTGACATCCTCCGAGCAACGGGCTGCCATCGAGTCGCTGGCCGGAGCCTCGACCCGTCAACTGGCCCAGATCAGCGCGCAGTTTGAACAACAGGTGGCAACGGAAACCGGTAAGCTGGCGGAGATGGCCGATCATCTGGAAGCCAGTGCCGTGGACGTGTCCAGTCTCAGTGAAGCGTTTGGTTACGCGGTTGAATTGTTCAGTGAATCCAACAGCAAATTGATTGAGAACCTGAGCCGGGTGGAGGCGGCGTTGGATAAGTCCAGTAGCCGCAGCGATGAGCAGCTGGCGTATTACGTGGCCCAGGCACGGGAGATCATTGATCTCAGTATGATGTCGCAGAAGGAGATCATCGAAGAACTGCGGCACAAGTCTGAAGCCGCACCGACGGGCGCAGAAGAGGTCAGCTGATGGAATCACTGGATGATCAGGTAGCCTCCACACCCATTTGGGCCATCTTCGGAGATCTGATGTCCGGACTGGTGGGCGTTTTTGTGCTGGTACTGGTGTGGGTCATGGGGATTCAGCTGGAACTTACCCAAAACCTGGAACAGGAGGTGCAGAAACGCCAGCAGGAAGAACAGCGCAGAATGGCCCTGGAAGCCGCGTTGGCGGAGCCCCTGGCCAAGGGTCGAATCACCCTGGATAATGGGCGCATCGGTATCAGTGGCAGTGTCCTGTTCGCATTGAATTCCGACGAGCTGCAGCCCCAGGGCCGACAGCTTCTGCAATCCCTGGTGGCGCCATTGCAGATTTATCTGGGGCAACATGATGAACTGTTGATGGTGAGTGGCTTTACCGATGATCTGCCTATCCAGAAGAACAACAATCGCTATCAGGATAACTGGGAACTGTCCGCACAACGGGCGTTGACGGTGACCCGTGCCCTGATCGAAGAAGGCATGCCCAGGGCTCGGGTGTTCGCCGCCGCCTTTGGCGCACAGCAACCGGTGGCCTCCAATGGGGACAGTGCCGGCCGCGCCCGCAATCGGCGGGTGGAAATGGCACCGGTACCCCGGGGTCGACAACAGGAGCTGGCCGATGAATGAGGTGGCAGACCGCAGCCCCGCCGAAGCTGAACAGCTGGCCAAGCTGCAACGGATCTTGGCAACGCTGCGTCAATCAGTTCCGGCAGCGGACCTGGTTGCCCTGCACCGGGCCGATGCGTTGCTGCGCCATGCGTCAAACTGTCGACCTTCCCTGAGCCGGCGCTTGCTGCACCAGGCCGAGCAGGTCTTGCACAGCGTACAAGGCCGGGCCCGGGGGCGAGCTGCTGCCGAGGCAAACAGTGCGGAAATTGAGTCGGCCCGTAGCAGCGATACTGCCACCCTGGCGCAGCTGGTAGCGTTGCTGAATCAGCGGCGGGCCCGGGGCGCGGCAGCGGAGCCGGCCACCTTTGAAGCTGTGTTGCGACGCCAGGAAGTGGATGCCCTGCGCCAGGTGGACGACGAAGCAGCGGTGGCGGAACTGGATGCCCTGGCGCCGGTTACCGAATTGAAAGCACTGCAGGCGTTTCGCGAAGAATGGGCCAGGCGCAGCACGGAAAAAGCCGTGGCCAAGGCGTTGGATGACGCGCCGGAAGATGCCGGCCCGCTCAACGCCCACCGCCTGGTGGTGCGCTCACTGATGACAATGCAGGATGTGGCGCCGGATTATCTGGGGCGGTTTGTGAATCAGATTGAAACTCTGCTCTGGCTGGAGCAGGCCGGCAATCGTTTACTGGCGAAAGAACCCCAAGCCGGAAAGGGCAGGCGACGTCATTGATTGGCGGCCCGTTGCCGACTGCTGAACTCTTCCACCCAATTGAGTACGTCCTTGGCCGGTAACGGCCGGCTTAGATAGAAACCCTGTAACCAATCGCAGCCCCACTCCCTTAACAGGTCCATGGATTGCTGGTTTTCGACGCCTTCTGCCACCACCTTCAGATTGAAACTGTGGGCCAGTTCAATGGTGGACTTCACAATGATTTGATCATCGGCCAGTTGATCCAGTTGCAGAACGAAGCTCTTGTCAATTTTCAATTCCGTCACCGGCATGTGTTTCAGTTGTGACAGGGAGGAGTAGCCGGTACCGAAGTCATCAATGGCCAGATCAAAACCGGCTTCGCGAAAGCGTTGCAACAGATCAATGGCCTGTTTGGAATCGCGCATGATTTCACTTTCCGTAATTTCAAAAGCCAGACTGCCGGCGGTCAGTTGGTAGCGTTCCAGTTGCTGGTGAATGCTGTCCAGCAGGTTTTTGCGGGACAGATCCTTGGCCGACAGGTTAATGGCCACCTGGGCATCGAATTGCTGTTCCTTCCACTGGGCAATCTGCCTGATGACGGCGGCCAGCACCCAATCGGTCACATTGCCGATCAGTCCGGCCTGTTCTGCCAAGGGGATGAACAGGTCCGGTGGTATGAAACCCTGCTCCGGGTGTATCCAGCGGATCAAGGCCTCAAAGCGAAAAATGGTGCTGTCCCGGGCCAGTACTTTGGGTTGGAAGTACATCTGCAATTGCCCGTTATCCTGTGCCAGGGTAGCCTTCAGGTCTGCCAGTAATTGCAGGCGTTTGAGGTGTGTTTCTTCCATCTGGCGGTCGTAAAAGGCCAGCCCCAGGTGTTCGCGGCGGGCCATATCCAGTGCGATACTGGCCTGCTGCACCAACTGATCCGCCTGGGTGCTGTCCTTCGGCGCTGTGGATACTCCCATGGAGAATTTCAGGGCAATTTCCAACTGCTGGATACGGTAGGCGCCGGACAGCATTGCCAGTACGTTTTCCGCAGTGCCTTCCAGGCTGCACTCCAGGGGGATCACCACCAGAAATTCATCGCCACCCAGACGGGCGGCAAAGCAATCCTCTTCCGGCAGCTGACTCAGGCGTTCTCCGATCTGTTTCAGGCACTGATCCCCCACCACATGACCAAAGGTGTCGTTGACGATTCGGAAATCCAGAATGTTGATACAGATGACCGCAATGGGTTTGAACTGCGCCCGGTCCAGATGCTGGCTCAACCGGGTAATAACATGTTGGCGGTTGATCAGTTTGGTGAGTGGATCGTGGTGGGCCTGGTACATGATACGGGCCTCACGCTCGGCCAATCCTTCCTGCATGGTTTCAAAGGCGTTGGCCAGTTCGTTAATTTCCTGGGTGT
The DNA here is from genome assembly GCA_002471665.1 of Gammaproteobacteria bacterium UBA7310. Lineage (GTDB taxonomy): Bacteria > Pseudomonadota > Gammaproteobacteria > Pseudomonadales > Ketobacteraceae > Ketobacter. The sequence continues at coordinate 58,801 of DKQK01000071.1, read as the reverse complement.
TGCGATTGGCATTCACCTGAAGACCGAATTCACCGTTGGCAATACGGCTGGCGGTGTGCGCCAGTACGCGTATCGGGGTGGCCAGGTTGCGGGTGATGATGAGGCCACCGGCCACCGCCAGTAAAGCACCGATCAAGGTGATGACAATGATACGCCATTGCAGGAGATCAAATTCACGAAAGGCTTTCTCCACCGGGTAGGAGAGGAAAATACCGGCTTCATTCTGATTGGCCTGATTCAGCTCCAACTGCAGGGTGGCGAATTGCGGCCGGCCGAACAATGGTAACCGCTTGGTGGAATAAGGCACGTAGGCTTCGTCCACCGCCAGAGCCCAGTCTGTGGCGGGCAGGGTGGAGGCAATGACAGTGCGGTTCAACTGATCGTTGGCATAGAAGGTAATATCCAGCCCGGTCAGCTCTTGCCACTGATTGGCCAGATTCTGGTTGAGTTCGAATCCCACCATGGCAATGGCGATGGGCAGTGGCGCTTTCACCGGAAGCAGTATGACCTGGTAGAGGCGGCCGTTCATGACCAGGTAATCGTTGGCTCCTCCGTTGCTGAGGCTGGCGCGAATGAAGTAGTCCTGATTGAACTGGGTGTTAATCTGTTCGGTATCGGATGCCAGCAGTTCGCCCTGCAGTGACAGCAGCGCCATCAGGTCAGCGCCGATGCGTTCACCGTGGTTGTGAAGCACACTTTTTATGGTCTCCTGATCCCGGGTGGCCGCGGCCTGCTTGAAGCCGAAATCCGAGGTCAGTACCTCGGCGGAACTGAGTAACTGATCCTCCCGGTTGCGCAACAGCTGTTGCAGTGTGCTTTCCGCGGTGGACAGATTGGAGTCGATCTGTTCATTGCTGTGGTTGCTGGTGGAAAACCACACCGCCAATGCAACCGTAATGGCCATCGCCACCAATATGCCGATCACAAAACGAAGTATGCGGACCTGCAGGGAACTAACGGCCATGGTTTCTGAACCGGTCAGAGCCGAAGCCGCGCTTTTCCGGGGTTGCCAGCGGTGGTTTCAGGCGCAACTGCAGTGTGATGGGCTGTCCCGCCGGATGCGGCGGGAGGGAGTGGTGTTCCATCTGACTGAAACCACTTGCCAGCTCCGGGTGCCAGATTCTTACCCCATCCTGGGCGGCAAGTGTTGCCTGGCCGTTGTCATCGGTTTGGGCCCAGAGTGAGGTGTCGCTCACCACAATAAAGCCCAGCATTTGGTCATGGATGTTGCAGCCCAGCACCACAATACCCGCTTGTTCGAACTCTATGGGGTGCTCAGGTTGTTTCGCATACAGTTTGAGTTCAAAGGTTTTGGGCTGGGAGAAGGAATACACATGGTGGCGGATATTGTCGCTGTTGGGAAAGTTGACCCGGCGACCCTGTTCAATCACCAGCACCTTGGGGGCAAAGGCCTTGTCGATCTGATCCATGATGGCCGGTAGCATATCCCGATTCCGATCCACGGCAACGGCTGGCGGTTGCCCGCCCGCCAGAATGACGGCATTGGGAATGGGTTTCCCTTGCATGTCAATGAGTTGCAGAGACACAGGGGGGGCCTCAGCACGGGCGGAAACGCATCCCAATGCCACGACAGCGAACACGATGGCGAACGTGAAGGATAGTTGCAAGGAAACCAGCCCTTTGTGAAACATAGGTGTTTAAAAACACGGTTTTTTTCAGTATAGCAAAGGGCTGAAACTTGGCAGCGTTGTTTGTAACCTACTGATCTGCAGCAGTTTCTATTGAAGGCGTAGTGCGGGCCCGGGTACTCCAGGCCAGCCATGCCGGCAGGGCCAGCAAATCGAACAGCAAGGCCAGCAGGATAATGAGCCCGGTGGCGTTGCCCATGTCACTGTTGAGTTTGAAGCTTGAACTGCCCAGCAGGAGGAACCCGGCCGCCAGGAGTACGCTGGTGATAATGATGGGCGCACCGGCGTGGGCAAGCACCTGTTCCAGCGCCTGGGTGCCTTCCTGGCCGCGGCTGCGTTCTTTCTTGTAGCGACTCAGAAAATGAACGGTGTCATCCACCACCACACCCAGGCACATTCCGCCCACCAGCGCCATGGACAAACCCAGCTCGCCGACCATCAGCCCCCACAGGCCAAACACCGCCAAGATGGGCACCAGGTTGGGTAATAAACTCAACAAGCCCAGGCGGACCGAGCCCAGCACCATGCCCAGAGCCAGGGAAATCAGCAGCAGAGCGGTCAACACACCGATTATCATGCTCTTGATATTCTTTTGGCCGATGTGGGCAAACATCAACATGGGGCTGGAGCTGGTGGTGTGCCATTGTGGAAACACCGTTTTGATGTGCTGATTGATGCGGGATTCCAGCCCCAGCATATCCTGAGAGGAAATATTGTGCAGGGTCACAACCACCCGGGTGGCCCGCCGGTCCATACTGATGCGGTCTGACAGGTCCAGACCGAACGGCAGCGACATTTCGTACATCAACAGATACTGGGCTGCCAGGTCCGGGCTGTGCGGCAGGCGGTATTCCTGCGGGCGGCCACCGTTCATGTTCTGGTTGATCTGTTTGAGGGTGTCGCTGATGCTGGTGACATGACGGACTTCAGGTTGTTGCAACAGCCACTGTTGGAAAGCATCCAGTTCCTGCAACAGAGCGGGGTCCACTGCGCTGCTGGAGCCGGCGCGGCTGATGGCGTATTCCACGGTATAGATACCGGTCAGATGCTCATCCGTATAATCGGTGGAGACACGAAAGTGGGTGCTGTCATCAAAGTATTCAACGAACTCATCATTCAGTGTGTTATTACCGATGAACAGGCTCAGACCCACTGCACTGCCGCCTACAAAAAGCAGGGTCAGGGCGCTGTGTCGGGTAACCAGCTTCACCAGCAGCGGCACCAGGGTGCGGTTGACCAGTAATTCCTGCCTGGGTACGGCGCCACTGAGATGCAGGAACGCGGGGAGGAAGGTCAGTGACAGCAGCGTTGCCAGGGTAACGCCAACGGCAACGATATTGCCCAGATCGTGATAGGGGGGCACATCGCTGAAATTCATGGTGACAAAGCCGACCAGTGTGGTGACCCCCGCAATCAGCATGGGCCTCAGGTTGTCAGCGATGGCACGATCCACATTGCCCCTGCATGGCGCAGACCACTGCAGGCGTAGAAAGGTATTGGCGATGTGCACGGAATGAGCAACAGCGATGGTCAGTATGACCATGGGCGCGATGGCCGAAGGTGAAGACAGTTGGATGCCCATCCAGCCGCCGGCGCCCATGCCGCCAAGGGCGGAAAACAGAATCACCAGCACGATGCCGGCGGTGGCTTTCCAGCTTTGCAGCAGGTAACCCAAACCCAGAATAACGATCAGCAGCATGATGGGCAGTAATGTGGCCATGTCGGTCCGGGCGCTTTCGGAAAAGGTGTTGGACATCATGATCATGCCGGTTAAATCCACCCTGGCGCCGGGATCCATGGATTGGATCAGGGCTTCAACCTGATGGCCGTGGGCCACAATGGCCGCGGCTTCTTGCGGTGAATGGCCGGGTTTGTTGATGGTCACCAGCAGGCCGGTGACATCCGCCTCGGGGGAAAGCAGGCGGTTAACCAGCATGGGTTCCTGCCGGGCAAACTGTTCGATGGTGTGAATGTTGCTGGCGGATAAGGTGAGGGTGTCCGGCACCAGATTGTCCACCAGCAGTTCGTCGCCCCGGGCCTCGGTACGTTGAAAGTTGGTGAGGGTGTCCACCCGGGTGGAGTAGGGGGTTTTCCACAGTTCGTCGGTGGCGGCCTGTATGGTCCGCAGACTGTTTTTGGTAAATACGCTACCGGAAGAAGGGGTGTAAACCAGCAGCAACTTTTCCGATGCGCTGAAGTTGTCCTGCAGGTGGTTGAAGGCCACCAGTTGGGGATTGTCCGGACTGAAGAAGACCCGGTAATCCACATTAAACCTGAGCTGCCCCAGGCCGCCGGCGAGCAGTAACACCAGTAGCAGAGGAAGCAACAGGAACAGCCACGGTGAGCGGGCAACGTTTAAGCCCGACGTCCTTGTCTGTGTCAAAGTGATAACTCCTAGAACACTATTCGTCTGCGTCAGATAAAACTGATCCCCGGATCAGTTCCGCTGTCCGTGCGAAGCTGTCTAAATCCCTTTAACGCTGCTGCAAGCAGTGACGAAAACCAAATACAACGCAACACCTGCTACGTCTGCTCAAACCAAGCGGACAGTACAGGCACCCCCCAATCTGGATCACCAAACTAGTTGAACTTGGTTAATACTATCAGGGATATTGATGAGCGCGCATCCCAAGAATGATTGGAATTTCGTTTTTGTTGTGTATGTAACGGCTAAAATGCGTAACAGCTATCACAAACGTAAGGTGAGCTGACGGGCTGGGCGAGCCAACCCACAGGCCGAACGGCACGCTAAAAGCGCTTACTCGTAGGTGCAAAGGTAAGCGCTGTCCTGCTCTATTTTGAGCTTGAAGCGGGTGTTGGCGGCAACGACAAAGCTGTCGTTGCGGCGGTAGGTGATCCAATCGTCTCTGCCTGGCAGTTGTACCGTCATCGCGCCGCTGATCACGGTCATGGTTTCCTTTTGTGCGGTGGAAAATTCATATTCGCCGGCTGCCATAACGCCGACGGTGGCGGGCAGCGCTTCACCCTGAAAAGCAATGGATACCACTTTGCCATCAAAATACTCGTTACTTTTAAACATGCTAATGCTCCAGAAAAGGTGGCGGGATTGTAGCACGCCGGGGGCTGGGAACCAGCGGCCACAGCGGGATTGACGAGGGGGATTTTATGCGATAGTTTCACAACTATCGAAATGTCATAAGGTCACTATCGGAGGTTCCTGTGTCATCACTGGAGGCATTAGCCCAACCACTGACGTTGCGTTGCGGCGCGGTCATCAAGAACAGAATCGGTAAATCCGCCATGAGTGAGGCGTTGGCAACCGCCGACAACCGGCCCACCGACTTACTGGTGAATCTTTACGATGCCTGGGCCCAGGGCGGTACCGGCCTGGTGATCACCGGCAATATCATGGTGGATCGATTGGCGCTGGGTGAACCCGGTAACGTGGCCATCGAAGATGAACGTGATCTGGCGCGCCTGAAACAGTGGGCGGAGGTTGGTTCCCGGCAGGACACCCAGCTTTGGGTGCAGCTCAATCATCCTGGAAAACAGTCGCCCAATATGGTGACAAAGCAACCGGTGGCCCCGTCTGCGATCCCGCTGGAAGCGCGTTTCTCCCGTTATTTCAACCCGCCCCGTGAGCTGAATGAGGCGGATATCCATGACATTATCCAGCGTTTCGCCCGCGCGGCCGCCGTGGTGAAGCAGGCCGGGTTTGGCGGGGTGCAGATTCACGGTGCCCATGGTTACCTGGTGAGCCAGTTTTTATCGCCCCATCACAATCAGAGAACGGATCAGTGGGGAGGCAGCTTGCAGAACCGGGCGCGTTTTGTGATGGAGATCTACCGGGCGATCCGGGAGCAGGTGGGGGCTGAGTTCCCGGTGTCCATCAAACTGAACTCAGCGGATTTTCAGCGTGGTGGATTTACCGAAGAGGAATCCATGGCGGTGGTGGAGATGCTGGATCAGGCCGGTATGGACCTGATCGAAATCTCGGGTGGTAATTACGAATCACCCAACATGACCGGTAAAAATGTCAAAGCCAGCACTGCGGCGCGGGAGGCGTATTTTATGGAGTATGCCGAGCAGATCCGCACCCGGGTTCAGACCGCATTGATGGTGACCGGTGGTTTCCGTTCTGCCGAAGGCATGGTCAGGGCCATCGAAAGTGGCGCCACGGATATGGTGGGGCTGGCCCGTCCGCTGGCAGTGGAGCCGGATTTCAGCAGGCGGCTGCTCAACGGCCAGGTTTCCTCCAGCCCTGTCAAACCCCGTATTACCGGTATCAAGGCGATCGATGATATGGCGATGATGGAAACGGTCTGGTATGCGCGGCAGTTGGAACGGATTGCCAAAGGCAAACCAGCGCGCATCAACGAAAGTCCGGTACTGGTGTTCCTGCGGCAAATGATGCTGTCGGGCCTGAAAGGGTTCAAGACCCAGCGCTTACGGGCAAATTAGCCAGCGGGCACGGGTGCCCGCTGCGGATGCCTAAAGCTGCGGATGCCTTTAAAAGTTGTACACCAGTGAGGTGGTGTATTCGGTGTTGGTCTTTTTGTTGTCGATGGGTGGGTCGGCGTCCAGGTTTTTCGCCGGCTCACTGTCATGGGTGACTTTATAATGGACTTTCAGGTCCAGTTGATCGGTAAGCTTGACCGACAGCGCCGCGTCCAGCAGGGTTCGGAAATCGCTGAAATCGTCGGTACTGGGCTGGTAGTAGGCGGTTGCCGAAATGACAATCTGATCATTGAGGCGGTGTTGGTAGGCGGTGTAGGAATTGATCCGCCAAGTCCAGGTTTTTTCTTCGTAGGAGCCAAGATCCAATACTTCCCGCTCGCGAAAGCCGCCCAAACCGATTGACAGGGAAAACACCTTTGCATCCTGGGCCACCACATAGCGGCCGCCACCGCCGGCCAGGGAACGGGAAACCAGATTGTCAAACTCATCTTCCTCCCACTGAATGAAGCCTTCCGTAGCCCAGCGTTCATCCAGCACATGAATCCAGCGTGCATGCACAAAACTTTCATCGGTGTCTTTGATATCACGGGTGGTGCCGTATTCCCGTTCCACGATTCCCAGATAGATATCGTTATTGCGGCGGAAGGTGATCTTGGCGGCGCCGGTGTAGGTTTCTTCCCGGCTGTTTCCGGTTTCGCCATCCAGGCTCAACTCGATGTGTCCACCCCAGCCTGCTTCCGGCAGGCCGGGTCTTTCACTTTCTATATTGGATATGGCCAGTGCATGTGATGATGCCAGCAGGACAGCGGCAAATAGCATTAACGTGCGCATGGTTTCCCCCCCGGGTTGACTGCTTCAAGCGAGGGAGTATACGGATTTGCCGGCTTGAATTACAGGTGAGTGGACACTTCACTGGTGTTTGACCCGGTCAAGGATGATTGGTAGCTTAGCCAGCCTATGAGAGCAGGGTAGTCAAACGGGGTGAATGATCTGTGATGCACAGTACGCAACTGGTAGGCACGTTGGCAAAGATGAAAACCGCATTGGGTGATCAGGTTGAGTACCGGTTACCGGTGGGGGATGAGAGGCTGGATCTGAATCCGTTTTTGGGCAAGCCCATCAAACTGACCTTCACTGAGCAGATTTTCTGTACCCATTGCGGTCGTAAAACCAAAAAGAGTTTTGATCAGGGTTATTGCTACCCGTGTTTTCGCTCTTTGGCGCAGTGTGACACCTGTATCATCAAGCCTGAGCAGTGTCATTTTGAGGAGGGCACCTGCCGCGAACCGGACTGGGCGCGGAATTTTTGCTTTCAGGGGCACACGGTTTACCTCGCCAATTCCTCCGGTATCAAGGTGGGTATTACCCGCAACGATCAGGTGCCCACCCGCTGGATAGATCAGGGGGCGATTCAGGCGCTGCCGGTGTTTCAGGTACAAAACCGATTTCACTCCGGGCTGGTGGAAATCACGTTGGGAAAATACGTAGCCGACAAAACCCGCTGGCAGGCCATGTTGAAAAACCAGGTTACTGAGCTGGACATGATTGCAGAGCGGGACAAGCTGCTGCAGCAATGCCAATTGGAACTGGATGCGCTGCAGGATCAACTGGGGGAGCACGCCGTGGTTGCCATGACCGATGCCCAGCCGGTGAACATAACCTATCCCGTGCTTGAATACCCAAGTAAAGTGGTGAGCCTGAACTTCGACAAGACACCGGAAGTCGCAGGTACCTTGTTGGGGATCAAAGGCCAGTACCTGCTGCTGGACAGCGGTGTCATCAATATCCGCAAGTTCACCGGTTACCAGGTGGAAGTCGCCGTTTAGTCCGGCGTTGTTTCCTGGGCCTGAATTGCGGTGAGGGCGACAGTGTAGATGATGTCGTCCACATTGGCACCCCGTGATAAATCGTTGACCGGTTTTTTCAGCCCCTGCAACATGGGGCCGATACTCACCACATTGGCACTGCGCTGCACCGCTTTGTAGGTGGTGTTGCCCGTGTTCAGATCCGGAAAAATCAATACCGTGGCACTCCCCGCCACCTCGCTGCTGGGGGCTTTTTTGCTGGCCACCTTGGGAATAATGGCAGCGTCGTATTGCAATGGCCCGTCAATGGTGATGTCGGGGCGCTTCTTCTTCACCTGTTGCGTGGCGGCGCGCACTTTATCCACGTCAACACCCGCACCCGATTCCATCGTGCTGTAGCTGATCATGGCCACTTTGGGGGTGATGCCAAAGGCGTGGGCCGAGTCCGCACTTTCAATGGCAATGTCCGCCAGTTGTTCAGCATTGGGGTCAGGGTTAATGGCGCAATCACCGAAAATCAACACCTGATCCGGCAGGCACATGAAGAAAATGGAGGACACAATATTCACTCCGGGTTTGGTGCGGATCAACTGCAGGGCGGGGCGAATGGTGTTGGCGGTGGTGTGGACGGCACCGGAAACCAATCCATCCACGTCATCCTGGTATAACATGAGGGTGCCCAGCACCACGTTATCCTCCAGTTCCTGCTTGGCTCTCTGTTCTGTAATCCCTTTGTGCCGACGTAGCTCCATCAGCAATTCAAGATAGTCGTTACGGATGGATTCCGGATCCAGAAGGGTCAAACCGTCGGGTAAGTCCAATCCGTTGGACTGTGCCACCTGCCTGATGGTGGCCGGCTCCCCCAACAGGATACAGTCTGCAATGCGTCGGTGATGACAGGTGATGGCGGCCTGAATCGTGCGTGGCTCATCGCCTTCCGGCAGTATGATGCGCTGGCTGCTGGTGCGGGCCTTTTGCACCAGGCGGTAACGAAACGCCGCCGGTGACAGGCGTGGGTGGCTGTCACTGCCGACAAAGGATTTGAGCCAGGGCTTGTCCAGGTTCTGGGCAATGGTGTCCATCAGAACATGAATGCGCTGGGTATCGTCCACGGGTAAGCGGTTGTCAAAACCCGGCAGCAGGTTCACCACCTGATAGGTGTCCTGCTCCACCTGGTAGAGAGGCAACCCCATTTCAATGGCCGACTGACAAAAGGCCAGTGTATCGCTGTTGTCTGATTCTGTGCCGGTAAACAAGAGTCCGGCCAGTGCCACGCCATTGTGCTGCGCCATCGCCACTGCAATCAGTATGTCTGAGCGGTCGTGGGAGGTGATGACCAGTGTGCCGGGTTGCAGTTGAGGCACAACCGATTCCACATGCTGGCTGGCAATTACCACGTGGTGTACTCGCCGCTGTTGCGCTTCACCCTGGGCAATGCTGCTGCACTTCAGGTAGGCCATGACATCAGCGGTTCGGGGTGCGGTCAAATCGCGGTTCCAGGGGATGGCCCCGATCAGATGAAAATCATCCCGTTGCAGAACCGGCAGTTGGTTGGCAAGGGTGTCGTGCCCGAATGCGGCGTTGTAGGTGGGGCTGGTAATGTCCGGGCGAATGTTGCCGTGCCGGTCCAGGGGGGCGTTGAGCATGTTGATGATCGTACCCAACACCCGCGAATCGTTGATGCCGCCGAACTGTTTAGCCGTACTTGACAGGCGGCTGTTCAGCTCTTGCACGCTGTTGGCCTGGGGGGTGGTGATCAGAATTACCTGCGCATCCAGTGCGCGGGCCAACTGGATATTAAATTGGTCGAACAACGCCTCGTGGATGCTTTCGTTGACCCCCTCAATAAGCATTACTTCCGGTTCTTCGCCCTCATATTGATCCAGAACTTCCTGATGCAGGGATAGGATGTCTTCCATCAGTCGTTCAATATGACCGTCGGCAATACGATCCTTGGCCTGCTGGAAACCAATGGGCAGGGGAGGCGTGCAGGAGCTGTACTGCTCCACCAGGGCAGCAGAGCGATCCTGGCCGGTACTGGAGAACGAAATGGGTTTGAAATAGGCCACCCGCAACCCCATTTGATCCAGCGCATGGATCATGCCGAGGCAGATTGAGGTTAATCCCACACCGGAATCGGTGGGTGTCAGTAACAGCGTTTTCAAGATGGCACCTCGTTCTGTTTTACAGGCTAAGCAGTTGTTGGAACGTTAGTTGGGCAATCATCCACTCTTCATTGGCGGGTATCACGTAAACCGGCCTGGAGTGCGCCGCGGAAATATTGCGAATGGATTGTTGTTTGGCCGGGCTGGCGTGATTGGCGGTATCATCCAGGGCAAATCCCAGGGCCGATAGCCATTGCACCGTACGCTGGCGGATGTGCGCTGAATGCTCACCGATTCCGGCACTGAACACAATCATCTCGATGCTGCCCAGGGGCACCAGATACGAGGCGATGTACTTTGCCAGCCGATAGCAGAATAACTCGACCGCCAGCGTCGCATCTGTCTGGCCCTCGGCACTTGCCTGCAGCACTTTGCGCATGTCGCTGCTGCTGCCGGAAACACCAAGCAGGCCACTATCGCGGTTAAGTTGCCGGGTCAGTGTTTCGATGTTCACGTCCAGCTTTGCGCACAAATATTCCGCCAGTCCCGGATCCAGGTCGCCACAGCGACTGCCCATGACCAATCCTTCCAGTGGGGTGAATCCCATGCTCGTATCCACACTTTTACCGTCTTTAATGGCACAGACACTGCAACCATTGCCCAGATGGGCAGAAACAATGCGCGAGGGTAAATTCTCCGCGCGTAAAATCCGGCCTGCTGTTTCGGCAATATAGTGATGATTGATACCATGAAACCCGAAGCGCCGCACGCCCAGTTGCTGACGCCAGGAAACAGGCACCGCATAGGTGTGGGCGATGGCAGGCAGTGTGCTGTGGAATGCGGTGTCGAACACGGCCACCTGAGGTAGTGCGGGAGACTGTTTCTCGCAGGCCTCTATGCCGGCAAGATTGGCGGGATTATGCAGTGGTGCAAATTCTATGTTGTCTTCAATCCGTTGCCGGGTATCGGGTGACAGGACCACGGCCTGGGTTGCCTGGTGTCCGCCATGCACCACGCGGTGGCCAACGGCCTGAATCGATTGCAATACGCCGGCCTGATCCAGACCGGCCAGAATTTTTTCGAGCGCGCAATGGTGATTCGCCGATGGCAGAGTGTCGCTGTGTTCGTTATCGTTGAGAGTGTAAGTCAGGCTGGCCTGCGCCGTACCGAGCCCGGAGGCTTGTCCATAGCAATCTGGCTGTGCGGCGTTTTCACGAAACACCGCAAATTTGACAGAAGAACTGCCACCATTGATGACGAGCACCGCATTACCTGACATAGCTATTACCCTGAATCCACTGTTGTCAGTATGGTAACAGCTATGCCACGGCAAGTTGAATCAGCAGAACCGATATGTTCCGCTGATTACGCAATGGGTGATTATTTGACGTGACTGCTTTCGTCTTTTTTCTTGTGCGAATCCTGATAGATGAATATCCCTATTCCCAGTAAAAACGCCAAGGTTCCACCCACTACAATAAGACCGGATATAACAACGTCATCTAAGAACATGGGACATGCCTCCTCTTCCATAGTTACTACTATAACAGCAGGAAAAGGAGGGGTATTGACTCACATCAAGGTGAATGCCTCTTCTTTGATCAAGGCTCCGGCACCATCAGTACGGCGTCCGCCACCACGGTGCCGTTGGCATTGAGGTTGGATAATTCAATGGTGTGAGTTCCGCTTTCAAACCAATACCTGCCCATGTCCATCCACTGGCCTTCGTTCTGCGTTTGATCAGCGGTTTGTTCCGTGATCAGCACGCTGCCGTCAAGCGGATTCTGATGGTGAATCCGGAACAGGGCATTAGTGGCGAAGTTCGGGCCATCCGGCCAGCGGGCGTAAACCCGATAGAAGCCTGCTTCATTGGTAGTGGGTGACCACACAAACACTTTTTCCGGGTCGTTTTCCGTGGCGTAGCGATAGTTCGTACCGTAGTAGCCCGCACGGTAGGTAGAGGGCCACCATTTACCAGTCCAGTCGGTTTCGTCCGTGTTGTCCACGATGATGGCGGCAGTGACGATCAATTCATCCGCTGCCTCTTTAACAGAATCGTAGCCGGTGGACAGGGTGTACTCGAAGGCGCCGTAAGGCACGATCCAGGAGCCACTGTAGATGCCATCGCCTGCCACTTCGTCGTCACCCAGGCCATCGTCATAGATATTAAAGGTTTCGCCGGTGGGTGATACGCTCACCGTAATGTGATCGGCACCGGATGGGGCTGCACAGTTAAAACTTTGCACCTGAATTTGCAGGGTTTCCGTTGGCAGGGCAATCATCTTGTCGGCTTGAGGGGATTGCCGGCGCGTGAATTGCTGGTTGGTGCAGGTGAGTGCGCCAACACCGTTGCTGTCCGCCAGTCGAACCAGGGCGCCGGATACGGTTTTTGTGCTACCGGCAGACAATTTTTTACCACTGCTCATCAACAGGCGTTTAATGGAAAACGCGTCCAGGTGCTGGGTACTGGCATTGGCTTTGAGCATGGCGATGATGCCTGAAACATAAGCGGTGGCCTGGGAGGAACCGTGGGTGACAACAAAGTCGGCGGCCTCCAAGGGAAAGATGGGGTAGGTCGGTGCGGTACTCAATATATCTTCACCGGGGGCCAGCAGGTCAACCGACCAGCGGCCATAGCTGCTGCCGCTCCAAAGTTCACCCTGATTGTTGGAGGCGGCCACTGAAATGATGTTGCTGTTTTCAAATGAGGCAGGATAGTAGGCCCGCTGGTGGGTGGCCTGATCAATGCTCCAGCTGTTGTTGCCCGCCGCCGCCACCACCGGAATGTCGGCGGCTTCCAACAGGTCCGCCAGTAAATACATTTCCGGCGTATCCAGCAGGTAATCCTCACCCACGGTGGGAAACAGCAGGCCATACAGGTTGATGAATTTCGACATGCCGCCGGAGGCGTTAATCACTGCAATGTTTACCCCTGCCTGCTTCAGATTGTAAAAGTACCAGAGGCATTCGCGAATGGCAGTCTCCTTTGCTGCCGGTACTGAAACCCCAGGCACCAAGGGCAGAACATCGTCTTCAATTTTTGCGGATTGACAGGTGGCAACCTGAATGTTGTCTTCCAATCCCGCCACACCCACGATGCCCCCATGATAGTCTGCGCTGGCATTGTTGCCCTCTGCCGCCATGACGCCGGCCATGTTGGTACCGTGGCCTGCTTCATTGTCGATGGGATCCCCCGCAGCTGCGTTCAACGAACCATCCGCATTCAGCCGCGGCACCAGAACACTGATACCGTGACAGTCATTCAGATACCCGTTTCCGTCGCCGTCGATGTTATCTTCACAACCATCATCGATGCCATTCAGGTTGTTGTCCGTGCCGGTGGCTTCACCGGGATTCATCCAGACTTTGTTGGCCAGATCCGGGTGATTGTAGTCGATGCCGGTATCAATGAGCGCGATCACCACTTTGTTTTGGCTGAGCCCGCTGGCAGGAACGAACGCGTTCCAGCCTTCTGCGGCGTTAATATCCATATCCTGTATACCCGGTGCGGTGTAACTGTTGCAGACGTAGTTGCCACCACTGATGTCCGGACGTTCAGCGCAGGTACCGGTTGCTGCGGCCTGTTCTGAACTCACGTTGGCGGGAACCGTCTCAGCGGTTCGGATGATGTTCTCCAAACCCCATAATTCGTGGGACAGCAAATCGTTGGTTTGTTGAACGGCAATGGAGGAATGGCTAAAGGTAATTGCAGAAATGGCACAGGTCGTTGCCATGACTTTGAACGTAATACTACTCATCGGTGAACCCCGTAATGATAACAACACTAATATCTCGGGAGCGGTACAGCAAACGGTACCGCTATAGTATTCAGAGTAGACTAAAAATTACCCATGACAGGAAACTTCAGTGAATTTCTCCCGATTGTCACAGGTTAAAAAAGTGATCACTATTTTTTTGGCACATTGAAGGAAGCGCGTCCGTTGTTGGCCGGTTGTTCCTCTTCCTGCTCATCGATGGGTTGCAGTGATAATTCAGACAGGCTTGGGCTGGGTTTGGCCTCTTCTTTGGTGTTTGCTGAAGGTGTGCCGGGTTGCGGTTTGTCGGCAGATGCCGCCGCCGGTGCAGTGGGTTTTTTCTCCGCAGTGTCATCCTGATTGTTGGGTTTTTCTTCCAGGGTAATGCGCAGGCGCAGGTTGTTTTTGGAGTCTGCGTTACGCAGTGCTTCTTCCATGGAGATTTTTTTCTGCTTATACAGTTTGTAGAGAGCAGTGTCGAACGTCTGCATGCCGGAGGCTTCCGACTTCAGCATGACTTCTTTTATCTCATCCACTTTACCCTGTTTTATCAGATCGCAAACACGCGGTGTACCCAACAAAATTTCGATGGCGGCCGCCCGCTTTCCATCCAGGGTAGGGATCAGCCGCTGCGAGACAAAACCCTGAATGTTCAGGGAAAGATCCAGGAAGAGTTGCTTGTGACGCTCTTCGGGAAAGAAGTTGATGATCCGGTCCAGTGCCTGGTTGGCGTTGTTGGCGTGCAGGGTGGAAATACACAGATGCCCGGTTTCAGCAAAGGCGATGGCTTGCTCCATTTGCTCTTGGGTACGGATCTCGCCGATCAGAATAACGTCCGGTGCCTGGCGCAGGGTGTTTTCAAGGGCGTCATCATAGCAGTTGGTGTCCATGCCCACCTCACGCTGGTTGACGATGGACATTTTATGCTGGTGCACAAATTCCACCGGATCTTCGATGGTAATGATGTGCCCGGCACTATTGCTGTTGCGGTAGTCAATCAGCGCCGCCAGCGATGTGGACTTGCCCGACCCGGTGCCACCCACGAACAGGACCAGGCCGCGCTTCTGCATGATCAGTTTGGGCAGGATTTCCGGCAAACCTAAATCCTTATAGTTGGGAATGTCGGTTTTTATGGCGCGGATAACCATCGAATATTGATTACGCTGCTTGAAGATGTTGACCCGAAAGCGTCCCACACCGGTTTCAGAAATGGCCAGGTTCATCTCCGGTTTGTGTTCGAATTCGGCACGTTGCTCCGCGGTCATGATGGAGTCAGCGATCTCCTTCACCCGACCCGGTGGCAGGGACTCTTTGGCGATGGGGGTCAGTTTGCCGTAGAACTTGGCACTGGGGGGCGCACCCGTGGTCAGATAGAGATCGGAGCCATCCCGCTCAGAGAAGTATTTGAGATAATCTAAGAATTCCATCGTCAACCTATGTGTTTGAAATGTGGAGCATTCTGAAAACTGTTTCAACAGTATAGACAAGGTGCAGGAGTCTGCTGCCCCTGGTGCTGCGGAAGGTGTTGAAGGGGGCGGTAGAGAGCGCGGTGAAGAGGGTAGGCAAGTGGTTCGATGTGTTATAGCGCAGGGCCTGAATATAACTGTTGGTTGTTTTACGCGGTTGACCCGGGTGACAGCGGGTATGGATTCCTGCACCGGAACCCCGCAATTGGAGATGCCCGCTGCCTACACAGCCGGACATCATAGCCGGACATTACAGCCGCATATGCAACTTAATATGAAGGTAAACCGCCAACGCAGCAGGTGGCGTAATAAACTGGCAAACCATAGGCTATGGATGGTTGCCCCGTAAGGCCGACACTTTCTCCTGCAACAGGGCTGCTGTCACCTGATCGGGGGCAATCGCATCACCGGCCACCAATTCGACTTTGGACCAGAACCGTCTGGGCATCCCGCTCAGCGCTTTGCTGTCTTTGTGACTAAAGAAGCTGCCCCACAAGCCTTTCAGCGCCATGGGTACAACGGGCACCGGATCTTTGCCGATGATCTTTTCGATGCCGGTTTTGAACTCGTCAATTGCCCCATCCTGAGTCAACTTGCCTTCCGGGAATATACACACCACTTCCTCCTCCCGCAGTTCTTGCGAAATGCGCCTGAACGCGTTTTCATAGGTTTGCGGATCCACTGATTTGGCGTGGATGGGAATGGTCTTGCCGGTGCGAAAAATAAAATTCAGCACCGGTAGATCGTAGATGGGTTTGAACATGACAAAGCGCACCGGACGTCGGCAGGCGCCGGCAATAATCAGAGCGTCCATGTAGGACACATGATTGCACACCAGCACACAGGGGCCCTCATCCGGTATTTTGTGCAGGTTGGTGTGGGTTACCCGATACATGGTGTGCGTAATAATCCAGATCAGGAACCGCATGGCGAATTCCGGAATGATGGTATAGATGAACCAGGCGACCACCGCATTCATAATGGCCAGCACCAGGAAGAATTCCGGAATATTCAGATCCAAAACCCCCAGCAACAGGACACCGGTTGCGGCGGATACCACCATAAAGAGCGCGTTCATGATGTTGATGGCGGCAATGATTCGGGAGCGGTGTTCCTCTGCGGAACGCGACTGCACCATGGCATACAGGGGTACGATATACAGTCCGCCGGAAAGCCCAACCATAACGAAGTCAAAAATCACCCGGTAATTCATGGGATTCGAGAGAAACTGGCCCACTTCGATCAGTTCATCACCGTGGGCCGGGGTGGTATGAAAGAACAGATCCAGTCCAAATACCGTCAACCCGATGGAACCCAAGGGCACCAGTCCCAGTTCGATTTTATGACCCGACAGACGCTCGCAGAACAGCGAACCGGCAGCGATGCCGATGGAAAATGCCGACAACAGGGTCATCACCACGCTGGACGCGCCACCCAGGTCCACTTTGGTGTATTCATATATCTGGGTGAGGTACGCAGCGCCCAGAAACCAGAACCAGGATATGCCCATAATGGCAAGAAACACTGCCTTGTTTTCACGGCTGAATTGAATCGTATGCCAGGTTTCGGTCACCGGATTAAATCGAATTTTCAGATCAGGGCTGGGGGCGTTTCCCGGCGGTATTTTCAGGCTGGTAGCAAACCCCAGCAGGGCAACCACCACCACGACGCAGGCCACAATCTGCGGCCCGGACGGCCAGTCGCTGAGGGCATTGGCCGCAATGGTGCCGATCAGGATGGCGATGAAGGTGCCGGTTTCCACCAGGGCATTGCCCCCCACCAGCTCTTCGGCGCGCAGGTGCTGGGGGATGATGCTGTACTTGATGGGGCCAAAGAAGGTGGATTGAGTGCCCATCAGGAATAATAACAGCATCAAGCCCCAGGTTTGCAGATAGAGAAAACACACCGCTCCCAGCAGCATGATGATGATTTCGAGGCCCTTGATGTATCGAATCAGCAGGGATTTTTCATATTTGTCTGCCAGCTGCCCGGCCAGGGCGGAGAACAGAAAGAACGGCAATATAAACAGTAAGGCCCCCAGATTGTTCATCTTGGACAGCTCCATACCGGATTGCAGCACGCCGAAGGTCAGTAGCGCCAACAGGGAATTTTTAAACAGGTTATCATTGAACGCCCCGAAAAACTGAGTCCAGAAAAAGGGGGCAAAGCGCACCGTTTTCAGCAAGCTGAATTGGGATCGGGATTCGCTGTTCTGGTTCATGCCTTGCTTCCTTCCTGTATCCAGGCGCTTAAATAATGGGTGACCAGAGACTGCATCAGCGTTTGTGGTGTGGCGATGTTGTCGGAGTAGAGTTTATTGCCGATGTTCAGAATGCAAATGCCGTGTACGCTGCTCCACAGCGTGCGTGATGCCAGCTGAATCTGCTTTTTGTCACGGCCGGGGGCCAGCTCTCTGACGGCCCGTTCAATCAGCGAAAACAGGGCATCAATACGAGCCTGGTACCAGTCGGGCATGATGAAATCCCGTGGCAAAGTGTGCCGAAAGATGGCGATCCATTGCTTTTCATGGCGCTGGCCAAAATCAAGATAGGTGTTGGCGATCCGGATAATCCGGGGTAACGCCCGGGGTTCGGCCTGATAGACTTTTTCCAGCTCGACCAGTAACTGGGTAAGGCTGAAGGCATTGGCATGCAGAATCAGTTCATGGATGTTTTCGAAGTTCTGGTACAGTGTGCCGACCGTGTAACCGATTTTCTGTGCCACTTTGCGGGCGCTGACCCCCTCCAGGCCTTCTTTGGCGATGAGGGTGCGGGTAGCATCGATGGCCATCCCCTGAATTTCTTCCCGTGTATGATCATTGCGACGAGCCATGTCGAGTCCTGTTTTATGGTAGAGGCGGGATATGCTTTCTGTTATTGTTTCAAAAGCATAATTGAACAACGTTTACCATTCAAGGAACTGGACTATGTCGGCAGACACGGTGGTACTGTTGCATGGCCTGGGTCGCAGCCCGCTGGCGATGATGGGGCTGGCGCGTTTTCTGAAGCGGCAGGGCTTTCACGTCATCAACCAGGGGTACGCCTCCAGAAGCGGTACGGTTGCGGAGTTGTGTCGCAACCTGATGCACGATCTGCTGCCGTCCCTACCCGCTACCGGACAGATTCATTTCGTGACCCATTCACTGGGTGGGATTCTGTTACGTTACGGGTTACAGCATTGGAATATCCATCCCGGGCGTTTGGGCCGTGCGGTGATGTTGGCGCCCCCTTCACAGGGCAGTGAGGTGGTGGATGTGCTGCGCCGCATTCCCCTGCTGCCGCGCATCATGGGGCCGGCGTTTCTGCAGTTGGGAACCGATGAATCCAGTGTGCCGCTGCAGCTGCTGTCCCGGGAGCAGAATCAGTTACCGCTGGACGTGGGGGTGATCGCCGGGCGTACCTCCTATGAACCCTGGTTTACACCTCTGTTCGGCGAGGACAACGATGGCAAAGTATCCGTGAGCCGCAGCCGGCATCCAGGCATGAAAGACTTCAGGGCACTGGCTGTGGGCCACACCTTCATCATGAATGACAAACGGGTACGGCAGCATATCGTGCATTTTTTGCGGTTGGGCCGATTCCTGTAGTATTAACCCGTGTAAATGGATTGAACGAGTGCTTATGGCAGTTGAGATCGAGCGTAAGTTTTTGGTAAGCAGTGACCGTTGGCGGTTCAACGAGGATGGCACGGCTATCCAGGGTACCCCTTTCCGCCAGGGCTATATTCCCAGCCAGGGGCTGGCCACGGTGCGGGTGCGGCTTGAGGGTGAAGAGGCCAGATTAACCATCAAAGGAGAAAACCAGGGCTTGGCACGGATGGAATTCGAATATCCGATTCCACTGGAGGATGCCCGGCAGATGCTGGATAGCCTGTGCCGGCGTCCACTGATCGAGAAAACCCGATACTGCCGCCCCGCAGCGGGTGTGATGTGGGAAATCGATGTGTTTGAGGGTGAAAACAGCGGCCTGGTGGTGGCGGAAGTGGAATTGGAATCCGAAGATCAGGTGGTGTCTTTGCCGGACTGGATCGGGCAGGAGGTTTCCGGTGATCCGCGCTACTATAATGTTAACCTGGTGGCGAACCCCTATAGCCGATGGCGCGATGACTGAGTTACACCCGGGGCCATAGACATCTGGAGCCATAGACATCTGGAGCCATAGACATCTGGAGCCATAGACATCCGGGAACATAGACATCGAGGACAGAGTAAAACAGGATCAGTGCAGGCCGGGGTTCGCAGGCCTAGAGCACGTCGATTTCAGGTAATTCCAGTTCGGCCAGGCAATTCAGTCCGCGTAACCCATCCTGATTGTTCGGATACAGCCGAACCTTGTACGGTGCGATTAACAAGGCTTTGCCATCGAGCAAGCCCACATAGCCGCCGCTGTAGGTACTGATGCAGCGTTGATTCTCGAATCGAATCTGCTGCTGTGGCGCGAGAGCACAAAAAGACAGCAAGCCGTTGCCTAACGGGTCACGCAGGGATAGCTGATCACGGTAACAGCCCAGTGCAGTGGGGGTTAAGGCAATGATCAGGCCATTGTGCAGCTTTACCAGTTCGCAAGGCTCATCATTGAGTGTTTCAATAAGGATTTCGGCAACAACGCTGTTGGACATATTACTATTCAACACCAGGTAACGATGACAAGTCTCATCATAACAGAATCAAGATCAAGCCAAATAAGAAATGACGACACCACGCTTACATGTTGCGATTGAACTGATTGAAGCCATCGGTGAATACCTGGATAGTATCGGCTTGTCTGCGGCTGATTTTTATCAGCAGCAGGGTTTTAATCCCGATGATGAAGCTGCCAATGGCTATGTGGATTTTGCGCTGTTTTCCACCCTGTTTGAGGCCGCAGCGAAGTTTTCAGGTGAAGCGTATATTGGTTTGAAAGTGGGGGAAAACTTTCTTGCCCGTCACTGGGGGCGCCTGGGGTATCTGATCATGGCCGGCGAGAACGGTATCGAAGGCATCCAGTATATCCAGCAGTTTGCCACCATCGTGACCAATGCCCTCAATATGAAATGGACGTCAGACAGTGAGACTTTGAGCTGTGAGTTCAGTCTGCAGGGCGGCACCTGCAGCCGACATGTGGTGGACTATTTCGTTTCCAGCAGTTTGTCGTTATCCCGTGCCACCACCAGCGATGAGACCCATTACCTGAGTGTTCGCTTTCAGCACGATGGTGGCCCAAGGCCGCATTTTTATGACCAGTTCCTGCAATCGCGCTGTTACTTCAATCAACCCTGCAACCAGATTACAGTGGATCTGGCCGGGCTGCAGCAAGTGTCGGCCTATCGTGATCCGCGGCTGAAGATCATTCTGGAGGAGCATGCCAGCCAGGTACTGCAATCGTTGGCGGCCACCGACGAGTTGGTGGAAACAGTTCAGCGTTACATTGTGGAAAATCTGCCCCATGGGGCGCCTACCCTGAAGCAGACCTGTGAATTTCTGCAGCAGAATGAGCGCAGCCTGCAGCGGGCGCTGGCCAAACAGGGCATTAACTTTCAGGAAATGGTGGATGATCTGCGTCGGCGCATGGCCCTGGAATACATCCGCAATGACTACAATTTTTTGGATATTGCCATGATGTTGGGGTACTCAGAGCAGAGCGCTTTTCATCGCGCATTCAAGCGCTGGACCGGCATGCCACCTTCAAAATACCGACGTAGCCTCAACCAGGACGGTGGCGAAAAAATGCCGGGCGAGGCGCCCGGCCAGCAGTAGGGTTATGCAAAGTCGGAATCAGTCTATCGGGGTCAATGTGCAGGGAAATCCATCTTTAGGAACCGCCAGCGGCACAATCTGAGTTGGCATTTCGTAGCCTTCAGCCACCGTCACGCGGTATTTTTTCAGAAACTGGAATAAGAACACCTTGGACTGGATTTCGGCAAAATTCAGCCCCAGACATTTGTGGTGACCACCACCAAAAGGCACCCACTGGTAGAAATGTTGTTTGTGCTCGGCCCGCTCCGGGCTAAAACGTTCGGGGTCGAACTTGTAGGGGGACGACCAGTATTCTTCCATGTAGTGGGTGTGTATCGGCACGACACCCACTGCTGCATTTTTGGGAATCCTGTAGCCCTGGAATTCGCAGTCGTTGATGGCCCGCCTGGGTATGGTGGGCAGAGGTGGATGCATGCGCAGGGTTTCCCTGAACACCAAACTGGCTTTCTCCATATTTTCCAGATCATCGTAGGTCAGGTTGTCCACTCCCAGGGCCAGAATCTCTTGCCGTAATGTTTCCTGCCATTCCGGGTGCTTGGCCAGTCGATACACCAGAGAACACAGAGTGCTGGTGGTGGTGTCATGGGCGGCAAACAACAGAAAGATCATGTGATCAATCACTTCCTGGTCGGTCAGTTCCTCGTTGTTTTCGCCCCGCGAGTGACAGATCTGGGTAAAGAAATCGTTGTCCTGGCTGCGGCGCTTTGCGGCCACCAGAGAGCCGATGAACTGTTCCAGAAAACGTCGCCCCTTGATGCCGCGCCACCAGGTGGTACCGGGGATGGGAAGGCGCACTACCGCCAGGGAGGCATCCACCGCGGCGATAAAGGATTGGTTCACCCTGTTGGCTTCCTTGCCCATTTGAATGCCCAGAAACAGTTCAGCACCGGCGTTCAGCAACAGGTCCTTGATATGATCAAAGAACAACATGTTGCTGCCCTGGGGCCAATGGGCGATACCGTCGGCAAAGCGTGGATTCATTTTCTCGACATAGGCTTGCATGGCGGGCTTTTTGAAAGCGCCCTGCAATATTTTTCGATGTACCTTGTGGTTTTCGAAATCCCGCAGCATTAATCCGTTGGGGAATAGTTCTTCCAGAATGATGTCCCAGGCTTTCTTGCTGGAAAAGTTGTGATCAGCGTCTTTCAGAATGAATTCATTGGCATCCGGGCCGGTGAGAGTGATGACGTCCTGCATGACCGCGCGATAACGAAACACCGGGCCGTGCTTTTGCGCCATGCGCTCCACCAGGCCGGGAAAGTCCCGCAGAAACTCAAAGGTGAACCCCACCACCGGCAGGCCGTTTTCGCCCGGGATATGGGTTACCCTGGTGCTGGGTTTACGGGGTAGTCTGGATGCGGTTTCTGCAATAGTGCCCATTTGGATTCCTTTGTGGTGCCGGGAGTCGGCCATTTCTTGTAAGAATAGTTGAGGGGGCTGACAGACAAGGTGACGCCCCAGTCATTGCCTCGATTTAACCACAGCCCACAGTGGGCTGTTTTGACATCGCAGGGATGAGGGTGGCGGTTGCTGTCAATAGAGCATGAAATGGTTTAGGTTGGTGGCAGCAGCTTGCGGCGGGTGTAAGTTGTAATTGTGATAAGCGATGCCCTCAATTAGTATGAGGCTAAAACAGAACAATAAAAATGGAGTAGCAATATGAAGGGGCGGCCAACGGGGTGGTCACGGGGATTTTGTCGAGCTGTGTTATTCGGAGTGAGTGTTATGGGGGCCGGTGTCAGTGTGGCAGCCGGTGATCTGCAATCGGCCACCGATCGCCTGATTGTAAAATTCAAGACACCCTTATCCCAGGCTGAGCGCGCCAGCCCCAGGGCCTTGCAGCGCCTGCAGACTTTGGGTGTGTCCGGTATCGTGGGGCGGCCGATGGCCAATGGTGCATATGTGGTGACCATGTCCGAGTCACGGCAACGGCAGGCATGGCTGGATGTGATGAATCAACTCAGTTTTGACCCGGATGTGGCCTATGTTGAGCCTGATCTGTTAATGGTGCCCACCGCAGACCCTTACTACGATTTCCAGTGGTATTTGCAGTCTCCTTTGTTTGGCATTAACGCAGACAACGCCTGGAACTTCAGTACCGGCAGTGGAGCGGTGATTGCGGTATTGGATACCGGAATACTTGCCCACCCGGATTTGATTGCCAATACGTTGGCTGGCTATGATTTTGTTTCCGACCTGTTTATGGCCAACGATGGCAATGGTCGGGATAACAACCCACTGGATCCGGGGGACGGGGTCACGGCGGGCGCCTGTGGTGGGGGGCAACCACAGCAGGATCGCTACAGCTCCTGGCATGGCAGTCATGTGGCCGGCATTGCGGCGGCGCCGGTGAACGGCATTGGTGTGACCGGTGTGGCCTATGATGCCGGTATTCTGCCGTTACGGGTGATGGGCCGTTGTGGTGGCTATACCTCTGATATTGTGGATGCCATTTACTGGGCCTCCGGCTACAACGTAGCGGACGTGCCACCCAATCCAACGCCGGCGGACGTGGTTAACCTGAGCCTCAGCAGCACCGTTACCGGCGCCTGTGGGCCTTCCTATTCCGAAGCCATCAATGCTGCCGTCGGCGCCGGTGTGATGGTGGTGACTTCGGCGGGAAACAGCAATGCCAATGCGAATGATTATGCGCCCGGTAACTGCGATGGTGTGATCAATGTGGCGGCCACTGATCGTTACGGAGATAAGGCACCGTATTCCAATACCGGCTCGGTGGTGGATCTGGCGGCTCCCGGCGGACGCCTGGTGGCTGGTGATGACCTGAGTGGCATTTGGTCCACGCTGAATTCGGGGCAGTTTGAGCCGGCAGTCAACAACTATCAGCCCTATCAAGGCACCAGTATGGCGGCACCCCAGGTAGCCGCAACCATCGCCTTGATGCGCAGCGCGGTGCCCGACGCCACCCCGGCGGAACTGGCGGCAGCACTGGTGGATACGACCCAGAATTTCATCGGCAACTGCGCAGGGTGCGGCAGCGGATTGCTGGATTCAGAGGAGGCGGTGAAACGGATTATGGGCCTGACGGTACCCAGTGCGGTAAGCGATTTGCGGGTGACGTTACAGGGTGACAATGGCAAGTACATTGAAGACGGCGACGGCACCGGCACCATTCAATACAAGGTGGTGATTACCAATGACGGGCCTGACCAGGCTGAAGATCTGGTGGCCAGTCATGTTTTTCCCGCGCAGGTGACGCTGGAAAGCCTGGCACCGCCCCCTGGGGTGATCTGTAACGTTACCGACTACACCTGCCGCTGGTCGGAACAACTGGCCGGGGAGTCATTAACGTTCACCATCAGGGTGCGAACGGCAAATGAAAACAAGATGGATTTTTCTGCCGGTGTAGACAGCGCGGATACGGATCCCGACAACAGTAACAATTACGTCACCAAGAAGTTTGGTGGTGGGATTGGTGTATTGGGTCTGTTGTTTGCTTTTGCGCTATTACGCCGCCGCGGCTGAGTGCAGATTACTGCAACTGCGGTGTGGCGGCAGTTGCAGCGGTTTTTGCCTTGTATCCTGAAAACAACCAACCATCAAAGCGCTCCAGCAGATGTGGCAGCATGATCAAATCGTACAGGAGTGCCACCAGGATAATGCTGGCCATTAACAGCGCGGTGGTTTGATTGGGCCCAAAGATCGACAGCGTCAACACCAGCATACCCAGGCTCAGTATCAAGGTTGTCAGCATTAATGCAGAGCCGACTTCTTCGAAGGTTTTCTCAATGCTGATTTGTGGCGGTAATCCGGATTCCCGGTAACCCAGATAACGCTTCAGAATGTGGATGGTGTCATCCACTACAATGCCCAGGCTAATACTTAGAGTGCCTGCGGCGGCGATGTCGATAATGCCGACGGTGCTGCCCCAGATGCCATAAACAATACCCGCGGGAAACAGATTGGGAATCAAGCACAGTATGCCGACACGCATGTTGCGCAGGAATAATCCGATCAGAATGGAAATGACCATGGCCGACAGCAGGCCGCCGATGAACATATTGCTGGTGAGCTGTTTGCCGATACTGGCAAATAAAACGGCATGGCCGGTGACGGATGCATTGATGTGTGGCGCGTTTTGTTGAAACCAGGTGTTGATGTTCTGCTCCAGCGCGATCAATTCTGAACTGCTCATACGGGGTATGCCCAGTGAAATCACGGCGGACTGAAAATGCTTATCCAGCCCCAGACTTTGTGGTGAATTATCAGGTGAGGACATCTCGTACAGATTCCACAGGTCCGCCACTTCGGATGCGCTGGTAGGGGTTGCATTCCACTTAAGGCTGCCTTGATGTACGTGGCGTTTAAGCTGGGTCAGCACCGTCAGATAACTGTTGTGGTGAGCAACCTGCGGGTGCGCTTCCAGCCAGTTTTCAAACGCTTTAACGCTGCGAATAAAACCTTCGGCGTAGATTCCATCCCGGGTTTTGGAATCCAGTTGCACGCTGATCGGGTGATGCACGCCGAACGCCGCTTCCGACAGGTCGGTCGCCTGGATGATGGGGGAATCATCAGCAAAATAGTCCAATGGATCATTATGGTATTCGTTCAGAAACAGGCACGCGCACAGGGCCAGGCTGGCGCCGTAAAAAACACCGTAGTGCCACCCATTGAGCCCACCGCGAAACCGGTTCAGGCTTCTACTCCAGCGCTGGAATACATCCGGCTCCAGGTTGCGTGCCCGGGTATTGATCAGCACCGCCATGATGGGGGTGATGGAAACGGCTGCAGCGAATGCGCAGGCGACGCCGATAGCCGCGATATTTCCAAAGGTGGCAAACACCGGGGAGCTACTGCCATTGAGGCTGAGAAACCCAATACCGGTGGTCAGGCTGGTGAGAAACAGAGAAACAAAATTACTGCGCAACGCATTCAGCATGGCGTCGTGCCGTGACAGCGCAGGATCCTGGTGGGTAAAACTCATCAACAAATGAATGATGTCGGCCAGGGCAATGATAAAGGCGATACAGAAGGCCAGTGCCGACGTCTGGTTAATGGTGAGTTTAAGCCAGCCCACCATCCCTGCGGTAAGCCAAAGGGCGATGATAATGGAAGTGGCGCCGGATGCCACCAGCCACCAGGAGCGCAGGAAGTACCACAGCACCCCAAGGCCAATGATCAATACCAGCGGCATCAGATAGAAACCGTCGTGCAACAATGCCTGGTGTAAGGCGTGTTTGATTTCCACCGGGCCCAACATGCTTACAGTACCGTGACCTGCCTGGGCAAACTGTTGTTGAAGAATGTTGTTTAACTGTGGATAGAGTGCACTGATTTTGTCCTGCTCGGTGAACGCGATCTGAATGCTGGCCACCGTACCGTCTTGTGCGAGGAGCGTGCTTTGGCTGACGTTGTCAGCCAATTGGCCTAATACTGAATCCGTCAATGGAGCACCGCTGTCCAGGTGCCGGTAAAGGGAACGGGTGTCTTGCCGCTGGTTACTGATGGCGGTGGAAAGCAGGGACTGGGTGCGCGCCACTCCATCCAACGCTTCAATATTCTGAACCAGACCAAACAGGGTATTTATGCTGTGGGGATTCAGAAATGAGCCCTGTTCACTGGTCAACAATACTAATAAAGTTTGTTGCAGGCCAAAGCGTGCTTCCAATTGATGAAAATTTTCGACTTCAGGGTTGTCTTTGCGGAAGTAGTCAGTGATTTCACTGCGGTAGTTTATATCCGGTATAAACATCGACAGCGCAAATGCCAATCCCAGAATCAATAGGGCAATCAGTTTTAACTGAATAAAACTCAATGGTTTCATTATTGTTATTCTTCGTTTGATTCCGCCAATCGCCGCGGTAGTATGGGCGCTTTTGTTCAAGGCATATAATCATCTTGCTATGAGGTCTGCAATGATTTTTGGTAAAAATAAGTCACTGGCGTGTTTCAATGCCAAGCCCTCCGCTGAGTATCGCGTGGTGTGTTTTCCCTGTGCCGGAGGAGGGGCTTCCATGTATCGCAGCTGGAGTGAGCATTTGCCCGACGCTGAGGTCTGGGCGGCAAATTATCCGGGGCGGGAAAGCCTGCACAGTGAGCCGTTTGCAGAATCGGTGCACGCTATTGTGGAGCAGTTTTCCCAGCAGTCGGATTTTTTTCGCGAGAAGAATGTTGTGCTCTATGGACACAGTTTTGGTGCGCTGGTGGCCTTTTTAACTGCCCACACATTGCAACAGCAGGGAGTTGGAGTGTTGGGGGTGATCGCCAGTGCCCGCAGAGCACCCCATCTTGATCCGGAGCTCAAGATTACAGAGTTGTCAGAAGATCGCTTTATGGCCGAATTGGAACGCTTGGGAGGCTTGCCGGAGGCCATTCGGGCCAGTGAGGAAATGATGGCGTTCTATCTTCCGGTGATTAAGGCAGATTTAAAACTCAATGATGAAGGAAAATCGACTTCTGATCAGATACTGAACATACCTGTCTACTTGTATTCAGGAACTGAGGATAAAGTGGCCAGCGTCAGTGAGTTAGCCGCGTGGAAAAGCTCAACCACATCACGCTTTGAACACAAAGCTTTTGAAGGTGGGCATTTCTTTATTCAAGATAGGGCCCCTGAGTTTTTGGCCTCAATGAGAACGGTTTTGGCCACATTAACTCAGGAAGATGGTGAAGACTTGATCGCTTTCTGAATAGAGCTGTAAGCGGTGAGATGAAATTGGAGATTTGTCAGGGTTAGGGACTGATTCGCGTAGCCTTTGAGCAAACTTGTAGTGGTTGTGTTTATAGATACACATTCTGATTACAGACTGTCACTCTTTTGGCCGCATCTTACAAGTTTTAGCGAGGAGCGCGAACTTAAACTGGCTCTGCCAATGGGTTGTGCTGATAAAAATAATAAAAGGCAGTTAAGGGCAATACACGACGTAACCGACTGGATTCAAAGAAGTGGCCTGGCAGCCACTGAATCGCCGGTATTGATCACGCCATTTTATCCCTATGAGCACACCTTCGTCTTGAAACACAGGGTAAAGACAGTAGGTGGAGGTAGACATGAAAGGGTTCCAAGATTTCAAGAACCTGGTTCAAATGAGCTCAGAGCGAGCCGCAGAGCGGGGTGATGCCCCGGTTATGACCTTTTTGTCCGAAAGCGGCGCACCGGAAGGCAACATTTCCTTTTCCGGGCTGGACGAATCAGCACGCAAGATCGCTGCGGGCCTCGTGGCGAAAGGCTTATCCGGGCGCAACCTGATGTTGCTGTATGCCCCCGGCCTGGACTACATTCGTGCCTTTTTTGGGTGTATGTATGCGGGTTGTGTGCCGGTTCCGGCCTATCCACCCATGGGCGCGCGGGATATCGACCGCCTCAAGCGCGTGGTACAGGATTGTGAGGCAGGCGCCATACTCTCTTCCAGCATGCTGATGCCAATGATCGAAGCCTGGGTGGCAAATCCCACTAACGGCATCAATTTACCTTGTATTCCCACCGATTCTCTGGTGGCAGAGCAGGACGCTTCCGGCTTTGAGCCGGCGGATGCGAACCCCTCTGATGTGGCCTTCCTGCAATACACTTCTGGTTCCACCGGACACCCTAAAGGGGTGATGGTGAGTCACGAGAATTTGATCGCAAATTTCCAGCAAATAGTCTGGACATTTGCCCATTCCAACGATCTGGATTACGTAGCACCCCGCTATAAAACCGTCATCTGGTTGCCGCCGTTTCATGACATGGGCTTGATTGGCGGGGTGTTGACCCCGGTCTATGCCGGTGCAAATGTGACCCTCATGTCGCCACTGACGTTTCTCAAGAACCCGTTCATTTGGTTGAAAACCATCTCGGACATGGGCGCCAAAGTCAGCGGTGGACCCAATTTTTCCTATCAGTATTGTGCCCGCAAGGTCAGCGAAGAGCAGATGGAGCAACTGGATCTGTCCACCTGGCAGGTGGCGTTCAATGGCGCCGAACCTATCCAGGTAGACAGCCTGAATACCTTTGCCGATAAATTCAGTGCCTGCGGCTTTGATGCCAGTGCATTCCTACCCTGTTACGGCTTGGCGGAGGCAACCCTGTTTGTTGCCGGCTCTCCTGCCACCCGCGGAGCCAAAGTGGTGGATGCGGATCTGGATTATTTGGGCAAGGGTAAGTTGAAGGCTGCCGACAAGGGGCAGGCCGATACCGCTCCGCTGGTGAGCTCCGGTGTATTGGCCATCGAAACCGATGTGCGCATCGTTGACCCGAAAACACAGCAGGAATGTGCCCCGGGCGAAGTGGGTGAGATCTGGGTGAACAGCCCCTCCGTGGCCCAGGGCTATTGGAACAAACCCAGCTTCTCGGACAGTGTGTTCCGCGCCAACATTAAAGGGGATGCCACTGCGACCCCTTACATGCGCACCGGCGATCTCGGCCTCATGCATGAGGATGAGCTGTATGTTACCGGGCGGATCAAAGAGCTGATCATCGTGGCCGGCCGAAATCACTATCCGCAGGATATTGAATTCTCTCTGCAATCCTCCAATCCCACTTTCCGTAAGGGTTGCGGGGCAGCGTTTGCGGTGACGGATAAAGGCAAGGAACATCTGGTCATTATGCAGGAGGTGTCCAATGCCGGTGGGGATCAGACCGATTTCCAGCAGCTGGCCATTGCGGCGTCGCGGGCTGTGGCCACCCGTCATGGGGTAACCCCGAAAGCCATTGTGCTGATCACTCCGGGTACCCTGCCTAAAACCTCCAGTGGCAAGATCCAGCGTACTGAGGCCAAGAAGATCTATGAGCTGGGGAACTTTGCACCCCTGCATACATTTGAAACCAATGCCTCACAGGTGGTGGCCAAGACCAAGCGCAAAGTCGAAGAGCGTCCGTTCATGGACTGGCAGTCTGAGCTTTACCTGGAGATGCAGACCTGGGTAAGCGACAAGCTCAATGTGGAGCCGCATCATATCGATCTGGATGTCACCTTTTCTGAGTTGGGCGTGGATTCCATTGAAGCCATCGACTTGGTAGACCGCCTGCAGGATCGTATTGAAAGGACCATTCCGGCAACGGAGTTGATGCGCTATCCCACGGTGAAAGCACTCATCGATCACTTTGCTTCCGAATTAAATGATAAAGATCTCAAGCACGAGCAAAAAGAAGAAAAAGAGAATCTGACGAAGAACACCGCGTAGGCTCAATTGCACCTGCGCGGTGCCTTTCCCGATACTTTTCCAATAACAACGATTTGACCAATAAGAGAAGAAGAATAAACACTTCACGGGGTTACTATGTCCAACAATAACAACACCGATACCGCCAAGTTATTAAAACAGGCTCTTAAAGAACTGAAAAAATCGAAGGATTCGGTTCAACGGCTGGAAAAAGAAAAACACGAACCCATTGCCGTTATCGGCCTGGGCTGTCGCCTGCCCGGCGGTGCCAACAGCCCGGAGCGACTCTGGGAGTTGTTGGAAAATGGCGAGGACGCCATTGTGGATATGGTGGATCAACGTTGGGTGGGAGACGATTTTTATGATCCCGATCCGGAGGCGATTGGCAAACTGTACACCAAAGCCAATGGCCTGGTGGATGATGTAGATCAGTTTGATGCCGAGTTTTTCGGTATTGCGCCGGTAGAAGCGACCCTGATGGAGCCGCAGCAGCGACTGTTGCTGGAAACCACCTGGGATTCGCTGGAGCACGCCGGTATTGCTCCGGATTCATTGATGGGTACCAAGACCGGTGTCTACGTCGGTATTTGCCATATGGGGTATTCCCATATGCAGGCTCAATACGGCAGCCTGGAAGACATCTCGCCTTATAACGGCACTGGTAATTCTCATTCGGTGGCATCCGGACGCTTGAGTTATCTGCTGGGCCTGCAAGGCCCCAGCATGTCGGTGGATACGGCCTGTTCCTCCTCACTGGTAGCCATTCATCTGGCGGTGCAGAGCCTGCGCAAAGGCGAGTCGGATCTGGCGCTGGCGGCCGGGGTCAACCTGATTCTGGAGCCTACCACCTCCATGATTTTTGCCCGTGCCGGCATGTTGTCACCGGATGGCCGTTGTAAAACCTTCGATGGCGATGCCAATGGTTACGTCCGTGGTGAAGGTTGCGGCACCGTAGTATTGAAGCGGCTGTCGGATGCGTTACGCGATGGCGATAATGTATTGGCTGTGGTGCGTGGATCGGCCGTTAATCAGGATGGTAAAAGTCAGGGTATTACCGCTCCCAACGAGCTGGCGCAGGAAAAGGTATTGCGTGCGGCGTTGGAAGATGCGCGCTTGAAACCCGAAGAGGTTTCCTATATTGAGGCTCACGGTACCGGTACCCCATTGGGTGATCCCATCGAGCTGGCCGCGCTGAACACCGTTTATGGTAAAGAGCGCAGCGATAAACTGGTGGTGGGTTCCATCAAAACCAACATGGGGCACCTGGAAGCGGCGGCCGGGGTGGCCGGCTTCATCAAACTGGTGTTGTCCATTCACAACCAGACCATTCCCAAGCATCTGCATTACTCTACACCTAACCCCTATATTGATTGGTCCAACATTGCCATTGAAGTACCCACTGAACAGCGTCAGTGGCAGGCCCCGGTCCGCATTGGCGGTTTGAGTTCATTTGGTTTCAGTGGTACCAACTGCCACATTCTGGTGGAGCAGGCACCGATTCCATCAGACATTAATGACGAAAAACCCGCCACCCAGTTTGCACCTGAGCTGCTGACCATTTCCGCCAAAACCAAAGATGCGTTGCAGGCCTACCTGCAGAATTACGCTGATGCACTGGCCATGCCTTCCCTGCAGGGCCAGGATTGGAACGATGTGTGTTTTACTGCGGCCACCGGGCGTAATCATTTCCGCCATCGCGCCACTATCCTGGCCGGCTCGGCCCAGGATGCTGCTGACAAACTTAATGGCTTGTTGAAAAACGGTGATGCCACCGGTATCCAGATCAATGATGTGGGTACCAACACCGCCAAAATCGCCTTTATGTTCACCGGACAAGGTGCTCAGTTCGCCGGTATGGGGCAGGATCTGTATGCGCGCTTCCCGGTGTTCAAAAACGCGCTGGATAAAGTCGCGGAGCTGATGAGCGATGAATTGGATCAGCCGTTGCTCTCCATCATGTGGGGTGATAACACCGCGCTGCTGGATGAAACTCAATACACACAACCCGCCATTTTCGCTTTGCAATATGCGTTGACCCAGTTGTGGACCTCTCTGGGTGTGCAGGCGGCCTGTGTCACCGGCCACAGTATCGGTGAATATGCCGCGGCGGTGTATTCCGGTGTGATGTCGGTGGAAGACGCCGTCAAAATGATTTGTGCCCGTGGCCGGCTTATGGCCAGTGAGTGTGAGCGTGGCGCCATGGCTGCGGTGTTTGCCAGTGCCGAGGAAACCCGCAACGTGATTGAAACGTTGGACAGCGTGATCGATATTGCGGCAGTGAATGGCCCGCGCAATTGCGTTATTTCGGGTGAAAAGCCCGCGGTAGAGCAGGCTGTGGCGTTACTGAGCGACGAAAACATCAAGGCCAAGCTGCTCACCGTTTCGCATGCGTTCCACTCGCCCATGATGCAACCCATGCTGGATAAATTCAGCAAGGTGGTCGAGCAGGTCAAACTGAAAGCCCCCCGAATTCGCTTTATTTCCAGCAAAACCGGTAAAACTGCAACCCAGGATGTAAAGAATGCACAGTACTGGGTTGAGCATGTGCGCGATGCGGTTCTGTTCCTGGATGCGGCGCGAGAGCTGGGTCAGCAGAAACTGCAGGCCTGCGTGGAGATCGGTCCGGGTGCCAACCTGGTGAAGCTGGCGCCCCAGTGCGTGGAATCCACGGCGCCCATCACCTATCTGCACAGCGTTGATCGCGATGCAGCGGAAAGTGCTCACCTGACTGAAGTGGTTGCCGGTCTGCATTGCAGCGGAGCCACGATCAAGTGGAAAAACCTGTTCATCGGTGGTGACCGCACCCGGGTGGATTTACCGACTTATCCTTATCAGAAACAGAGTTTCTGGGTGGATAAAATTCGCATTGGTAATTACAGCAAGGCAGCCGGTATGTCTTTCGCCCGTCTGCTGTATAACACCGATTGGTTTGCCAACGAATTGCCGGAAGCAGAAGCGGCCAACTTTGATGATGTGGTGGTGATTGGTGATGCCCCGGCTTGGCTTGAAGTACTGCAAGCCAAAACCAATGTTGTCAGCCTGGCGACAGACACCGGCGCGGACGCGATCAAGGCCGCAGTGGCACCGTTGCAGACCAAAGCCCAGGAGGCCGGTAAGGTTCTGCCGGTGATTCTGGTAGCACCTGCCATGCCTGCGGAATTGAATGATGTGGCCGGTGTGGTACACAGTCAGATCCACGCCGCCATGGCCGCTGCCAAAGGCATTATTGCCGGTAGCGATGCCAGCAACCCAGCGCGAATCTGGTGTGTCAGTGAGAACGCGTACGGTGCTGATAATATCAACCTGGCGGCCTATCCCATGTTGGGCTTCGCCAAAGGTTTTGCCCTGGAAGCCGGTGAACTGTGGGGTGGTATTGTGGACCTCAGTGGCAGTGCGCAGGAGCAGGGCGATGGGCTTTACGCTGAATTAGCGGCCAACACTGTGGAAGACGTGGTGCGCGTGAGCGGCTCTGAGCGCAGTGTATTGCGCCTGGGGCAGGATCGCCTGCCTTCTTCCAGCGTGGTGAAACTGGATGCAGAAGCCACCTATCTGGTTACCGGTGGTTTGGGCGGTTTGGGCCTGTATGTGGCCGATGCGCTGGCCCGCAGCGGTGCCAGGCATCTGGTGCTTATGAGCCGGCGCGGCAACCTGGAATCATTGGCAGGCGAACGGGCTGAACAGATTGCTCAGTTACAGCAGCAGGGCGTCACCATTACCGTTGCCAATGTGGACGTGTCCGACGCAGCGGCGGTTGCGGATCTGGTGGGCGAACTGGCCCAGTCCGCCAACCCACTGAAAGGGGTTATCCATGCGGCCGGCATCAGTGATATAGCCCTGGCCCATGAAATGACCTTTGAACAGTGGCAAAGCGTGACCCGCTCCAAACTGGAAGGCGCTCTCAATTTGCATAACGCAACCGCTGATCTTGAGCTGGATGTGTTTGTGGTGTTCTCTTCCATCGCCTCGGTATGGGGTTCTGGAGGCATGGCCCACTATGCGGCAGCCAATCACTTCCTCGATGGCCTGGTGGACTACCGTCGGGCTCAGGGCTTGCCGGCTACCGGCTTTAACTGGGGCCCTTGGGGTGGTGCAGGTATGGCCACCGGGGACGCCGCCGAAGAAGCCGAGCGTCGTGGTTTGAAACCCTTTGATCCGGAATCCGCCATTGAGTTAATGACCAAAGCCTGGACCGGTGGCAATGCTCACCAGACGGTGGTGGACATTGACTGGAGCCGTTTCCGCGAAATTCTTGAAATGCGTCGCGCACATCCCCTGTTCGGCACCCTGGGCCGCAACCTGGCGGCCACGTCCGGCGTGACCGGCGAAAAGTCGGCGTTCTTCAAATCCCTCATTCCCATGGAAGTGGAAGAGCGACAGGAGCACATTGTCGGTTATCTGCAAGGCCTGTTTGGCCGGGTAACGGGCAAATCCGATACAGAGGTGGTGGACCCTGAAATGCCGCTGATGGATCTGGGAATCGATTCCATCATGGCCCTTGAAATCAAGAAGCAGGTGGAAGGGGATACCGGGCAGGCCATGAAGGCCACTTTGATCTTCGACTACCCGACCATCAACAAGATCGCCGAATACTTTGCCGTTAACCTGTACGGTGAGGAAAGTGAAGCGGCCTCGGTGGCAGCCGGTGCATTCCATGGCGAAGCCATTGCCATCATCGGTATTGGCAGCAAGATGCCCATGGCACCCAATGGCCCCGGCGATTTCTGGAATCTGCTGAAGAACGGTGAATGTGGTATTAACGACGAACCCAGCGAGCGTTGGGATCTCAAACAGTACCTGGATAAGAACGAAGATGCGCCCGGCAAAACCTACACGTTGTCGGCGGGTTTGATCGACGATATTGAATCCTTCGACGGCAAGCTGTTTGGCATTGCGCCGCGGGAAATCGAAAGCATGGAACCGCAGCAGCGTCTGGTTCTGGAAGCTGCCTGGGGTTCTTTGGAAAATGCCGGTTACGCGCCCAACTCCATGAACGGAACCCGTACCGGCGTGTTCGTCGGTGTCGGTGCCAACGAATACATCCGCGCCTGTGCAACCGGTGCGCGGGAAGAAGACATCATGTTCATTCCCACGGGTAATGCCTTGAACGTGATTGCCGGTCGTGTGGCCTTTAACCTGGGCCTGCAGGGCCCCACCATGACCATCGACACCGCCTGTTCTTCCTCGGCGGTGGCCATTCACCTGGCATCGCAAAGCCTGCGTAACGGCGAATGCGATATGGCGCTGGCCGGTGGTGTGAATGCCATGGTCATGCCGGAAACCTTTGTTGCCCTGTCCAAGGCTCATATGCTGTCCAAAGAAGGCCGTTGTAAGACCTTTGATGAAAGCGCGGATGGTTATGTTCGGGGTGAGGGTGTAGGCGTATTGGCACTCAAGCGTCTGTCCGATGCGCAGCGCGATGGTGATAATATTGTAGCGGTGATCAAGGGTTCTGCCGTCAATCAGGATGGCCGCTCCAGCAGTTTGACGGCTCCCAACGGGCCGTCCCAGGAAACCGTCATTCGTGCTGCGCTGGCCAATGCCGGCCTCACCGTGGACGATGTGGATTGGGTGGAAACCCATGGCACCGCAACGCCTTTGGGTGATCCAATCGAAGTTCAGTCATTGGAATCGGTATATTGCGCCAATCGCAGCAGTGATAATCCATTGATCATCAGTTCGGTAAAAACCAACATCGGTCACCTGGAGTCCGCCGCCGGTGTGTCCAGCGTGATGAAAGCCGCGCTGTCACTGCAGCACGGAGAAATTCCTCCGCATCTGCATTTCAAGAAATTCAATCCGCACATTGCAGTGGATGCCAGTAAGTTCACCATTCCCACCGAAAGCCGTGAGTGGAAAGCCGGTGAACGCAAGCGCCGGGTGGGTATCAGCTCATTCGGATTCAGCGGCACCAATGTGCACATGATTCTGGAAGAAGCCCCGCAACGTAAAGAGCTGATCAACGCCGTCGAGCGCAACAGCCATGTGTTGACCCTCTCGGGTAAAACCGAAGGCGCGGTACTGGGGCTGGCCAAGCGTTATGCCGAATTCCTGCAGAACGACAATCTGAATGCCCAGGAAGCCGCCTTCGCGGATATTGCCTTCACCGCCAACACCGCCCGCCAGCACTTTGAACATCGGGTTGCCGTTGTGGCGCCGGATAAAGCCGGAGCCGTGGATAAATTGAAGCAGGTAGCCGAAGGCGTGTCCGTGGCCGCCAGCTTCAAAGGCGATGGTAGCGAGCCGGTCACCGGTTTGGCCTGGCTCTTCACCGGACAGGGTTCACAGTATGCCGGTATGGCAAAAGAGCTGTATGACACCAATCCGGCCTTCAAAGGGCACCTGGACAGTTGTGACAAGTTGTTTGAGCAGGAAACCGGTGCGTCCCTGCTGGAACTGCTGTGGGGTGATCGGTCTGCTGAGATTGATGACACACAATACACGCAGCCTGCCATATTTGCGCTGGAGTACGCACTGGCGCGCCATTGGCAAAGTCTGGGTGTGAAGCCTGCCGTGATGGTGGGCCACAGTGTGGGTGAATACGCCGCTGCAGTATTGGCGGGCATCATGACCCAGGAAGAGGCCATGAAGCTGATTGTGGCCCGTGGCCGGCTGATGGTGGAAAAATGTGAAACCGGTGACATGGCCGCGCTGTTAACCACTCGGGACAAGGTTGATGCTTTGCTGGAAGGAGTCACTGACGTGCAGGTGGCGGCGTGCAATGCGCCGGGTAATACCGTGGTATCCGGTACTGAGTCTGGTATTGCCGCCATCATCGAGAAAACCAAGGCCCAGGATATCGACGCCCGCTTGCTGACCGTATCCCATGCCTTCCATTCCAATATGATGGAAGCCATGCTGGATGAGTTCAAAGCGGTGGCGGAGAGCATCGACTATCAGGCGGCCAAGCTGGATATCATCTCCACGGTCAGTGGCCAGCTCAACCAGGGTGAAATGTCCACCGCGGCATATTGGGTGGATCATGTGAAACGCCCGGTGCTGTTTGTGGATGCCATTGGCAAGCTGACGGAGCAGAAAACCAATCTGTGCCTGGAAATCGGCCCCGGATCCACCTTGACCGGCCTGGCTACCCAGATCCTGGGTACGGAAAAGTGTCGCTTTGTGCATACGCTGCGGGCCAAGCAAAACGCCGAGCGCCAGTTCAACATGGCGGCAGCGCAGCTGTACTCCCTGGGTGTGGATATCAAGTGGGCTGCCTTTGATGAGCCCTTTGGTCGCCAGCGGGTGGCGGCACCCAGTTATGCCTTCGATCGCAAGCGCTATTGGTTGGGCGACAACGACAATGGTATTGGCACCGGTGGTGCTGCCATGGGCGAAGTCACTGAGAATCTGCTGACCATGTTGCACTCACCGATGAGTGAAGATTACTTCTTTGAGAATAATTTCGGTGTCAGCCATCCGTTTAACCTGGATGACCACCGTCTCTACGAAGTGGTGGTGGCGCCGGGCGCCTTCCACGTGGCCAATACCATACTGTGCGCGCGGGATGTCTACGGTGAAAAACCGGTGAAACTCGATGACGTGGTATTCCCCGAACCGTTCATTCTGGAAGAAGGACAGAAACGTCGCCTGCATTACGGCTTCAAGAAATTACCGGACACTGCCCAGGACGATTATGAAGTGAAAGGTTTCAGCCGTGATGAGAAAGCCGGCGAGACCGAGTGGACCATGCACGCCAGCATGAACGTGGCCGCCTGTGCTGACCCGGATTCAACCCAGGTGCTGACCCCGGAAGACATTGAGCAGATCAAGTCCCGTGCAACCCACAGCTATGAAGGCTCCATGTTCTACGGTGAAATGTGGAAGGTGGGCTATCAGCTGGGGTCACAGTTCCAGTGGATTGCCGGCTTCTGGCGCCGCCCCGGCGAAACCCTGACGCGTTTGCGTTTGCCGGAATCCGCCATTGAACAGGGCAAATATATGATCCATCCCGGTTTGATGGATTCCTGTTTCCAGAGTTCTGCCCTGGCGGCCATGCATGAAGACTTCGATGCTTCCAAAGTGGATGCGATCTACATTCCGTTCGCACTGGAGAATCTGCGTTTCTTCCGCAAGCCCACGACCGAGCTGTGGTGTCACGTCAAGATCAAGAATCCGCCGGAAGATCCCAACGAAGTTCTGGAGAGCTACTCGCACACCATCCAGGTGTACGATGATCAGGGTAACATCCTGATTGATGTGGACACGCTGCACAGTAAACGGGCACCCAAAGAAGCGCTGTTGCGGGCCATCAGTAAAGACCCGTTTGCCGGTCATTACGATGTGCACTGGAAAACCCAGGCCATACCTGCGGATCAGGAAGTCAAACCCCTGGCCGGAACCTTCCTGGTGATTGGGGAAGGTGGCAATCTGGCGACCGCCATTGCCGCGGAGTTGAATGGTCAGGAGGGTGTCAATGCCTGGCAGATCCGTTGTGACGCGGCTGCATCCTACACCCAGGATGGCAACAACATTACACTCAACCCCGAAGATGGTGGTCAATGGATGCAAACCATCGGCGCAGTGGGTGGTTTGGATAAGGTTGCAGGCTTGGTGTATGTGGCACCGGAGGCGGCACCGGATGGTGACGTCATGGGGCTGCAGAAGCGTATCTTCTCGCCCATTCTGAACATGCTGAAAGCATTGCAGCTCATGTCTGCTGCCGGCGCACCACGCCTGTGGTGTGTAACCGAAAACGGGGTGTCGGCACAGCGCAGTGATACCCAGGTGAATCCGGCGCATACCGCGTTGATCGGCTTCGGTAAAGTACTGGATATGGAGCATTCCGAATACAACTCTGTATTGGTGGATGTGGATGCCGAGAGCGATGCCCGCGCGGCCCGCTCGCTGGCCCAGGAGATGCTGCAGGCCGGTGGTGAAAAACTGGTGGCTTATCGCCGCGGCAGCCGTTTGGTGGCGCGTCTGGCACGTACCACTGTAGAAGCAGCGGGCATGCCGATTCCCGAAGCGCCTTACCGCCTGATTATCGAGAAGAAAGGCACCTTCGAAGATCTCAAGTTTGTACCGTTCGAGCCACGTACGCTGGGTTCCACCCAAGTGGCTGTGAAAGTGCTGAGCGCCGGCTTGAACTTCCGCGATGTAATGGGTGTGTTGGATGTGTACCCTGGTGAAGCGGGTCCTTTGGGTGGCGAGTGTATTGGTGAAGTAACCGAGCTGGGCTCGGCGGTGAAGGACTTTAAAGTGGGTGATGTGGTCATGGTACCGCTCACCGAGTCCTGCATGAGTACCCAAACCATTTCCGAAGAACTGCTCACCTGCCGGGTGCCGAAAAACCTGTCCATCAATCAGGCATCCACCATTCCGGTGGTGTACTCCACCGCACTGCATGGCCTGAAGAATCTGGCCAAGCTGAAGAAGGGTGAACGTATCCTGATTCACGCCGGTGCCGGTGGTGTGGGTCTGGCGGCGATTTATATAGCCAAGCATATCGGCGCAGAAGTGTTTGCGACCGCCAGTGAGAAGAAGCGTGATTTCCTGCGCAAGATTGGAGTGGAGCACGTGTTCGATTCCCGCTCTCTGGATTTTGCCCAACAGATTCGCAATGTCACCGGTGGTGACGGTGTGGATGTGGTGCTGAACTCCCTGGCGGGAGAATTCATCACCACCAGCATGCAGTTACTGAACGAGGGCGGACGCTTTATTGAAATTGGTAAAGCGGACATCTGGACTCAGGATCGCGTAAAAGCCTTCCGTGAAGACATATACTATGAAGCTTTTGACCTGGTCATCGTCACCCTGCAAAACCCCAATGCCTTGCGGGAGTTGATGGAAGAGATTGTGGAAAACGTGGAGGCCGGTCACTACCAGCCATTGCCTTACACCGTGTTCAAGCACAAGGAGGCAATGGATGCCTTCCGCTACATGGCGCAAGGTAAGCACATTGGTAAAATCCTGATTAACCGGGATGACCCTGCCATTGAAGTGAAAGCGGATCGCTCCTATCTGATCACCGGGGCCACCGGTGGCCTGGGGATGCTGTTTGCCAACTGGTTTGCTGATCACGGCGCCGGTGAGGTCATTTTGGCAGCCCGGCGCGATGTACGCGATGTGGATCCTGACGGCGTCAAAGCGATCGAGGCCAAGGGAACGCGCGTTACCACTGTGAAGGCGGATTCCGGTGACCGGGATCAGGTGGTCAGCATGATGGCCACGGTAAAAGACAGCAGCCTGCCGTTGGCTGGTATTATCCACGCGGCCGGTGTTCTGGCGGATGCGTTTGTGGTGAACCAGGACATGGCCAGTTTTGAAAAGGTCATGGCGCCGAAACTGGCGGGAGCCTGGTACCTGCATCAGGAAACCAAAGACCTGCCGCTGGATATGTTCGTGCTGTTTTCTTCTCTGTCATCGCTCCTGGGTGCGCCGGGGCAAGCCAACTACGCGGCAGCCAATGCCTTCCTTGATGGCCTGGCAGCGTACCGTCGCGGTTTGGGCATGCCGGCCACCGCCATCAACTGGGGCCCCTGGGGCGAAGTGGGTATGGCTGCCAACAGTCAGGTGGAAGCCAATGCCAAAGCCTCCGGTGTACACCTGATTGATCCACAGGTTGGTCTGGGCTGGTTCGAACAGGTGCTGGAAGGCAATCCGGTACAGCGTGGCCTGATGGAAATCGATTGGGCGGCACTGGCCAATATGTCAGGCTCAATCCCGGCATTCCTGTCGGAACTGGATGTGAAAGCCAGTGTGGGTGTGGACGCCGATCTGCAGAAAATGGCCGATGAGTTCCGCGCCGGCCTGGCCGATGCGCCCATTGATGAACGTACACCCATGCTGATAGAAAAGATCTGTGAACAGATCAAGCGGGTAATGGGTCTGGATGAATCGGACACCATTAACCCCAATCAGCCGCTGCAGGAACTGGGGCTGGATTCTCTGATGGCCGTGGAGCTGCGTAATATACTTTGCGCCCTGATCGGCAAACAGTTACCGGCAACCCTGATGTTCAAGTATCCGACGGTAGCCAGTCTGAGTACGTTCCTGATTCAGGATATGTTCCCGGATGAAATGGCGGATGCCGAGAACGACAATGCAGAAACAGAGAGTACGGAGGCCTCTGCGCAACAAGAACAACAGGAAGAAGATGATCAGTTGGATGACCTGTCCGATGACGAGCTGGCAGCGATGCTGGCGGCGGAATTGGGTGAAGACGACGAAGACTGATTCAGAGGTAGGGGCGGGGGCGCAAGTCCTCGCCTCGGTTAGCGTCGAGCCGGAGAGCAGGAAGCAGGGCATCACAGCGGCATCCCAGCCGCTGCGAGTGTTAAATCCCTGATTCCTGCTCTTCTTAACTCGTGCTAACAGCAAGTTCGTGCCGATCAACACCGGCGCGGATGTAGAAAACGCTCCGGGGGCAGACATGAGCAAATCAACACAAGAATTGATGCTGAACGCGTTGAAAGAAATCAAAACGCTGAAGCGCCAACTGGCCGGATATCAAAAGGCCGCCCACGAACCCATCGCCATCATCGGTATGGGCTGCCGCTATCCCGGCGGTTCCACCGGCCCAGATGCTTTCTGGGATCGTTTGTACAATGGTGTCGACTGTATTACCCAGCAAGACAACAATGAACGCTGGAATATGGATGACCTGTACGATCCCAATCCCGATGCACCGGGCAAGATCTACACCAAGGGCCTGGGCATCATCGATGACCCGGACCTGTTCGACGCCGAATTCTTTGGCATTTCACCCCGTGAGGCAGAAGACATTGATCCCCAACATCGACTGATGCTGGAGGTGTGTCATGAAACCATGGAATCGGCAGGCTATGCACCGGGCCGTTTGAACGGCAGTCGCACCGGCGTGTTCATGGGAATTGCCAGCGCGGACTACGCGCATCTGGGCAGTATTCTGGGGCGGGCCGAGGATCTTACCCCCTGGCAGGGCATTGGCAATGCCATGAGCGCCGCGCCTTGCCGGATTTCCTATCTGTATAATTTCAAGGGCCCCGCACTGGCGCTGGATACGGCGTGCTCGTCTGCCTTGACGGCGCTGCATTATGCCTGCCAGTCATTACGCCAGGGTGAGTGCGACGCCGCCCTGACCGGTGGTGTGCATCTGGTGCTGAACCCGGCCATTTCCATTGTCTTCGCCAAGGCACGCATGTTGTCGGAAGACGGCCACTGTAAAACGTTTGATGCCGCCGCCGACGGTTACGTGCGCTCGGAAGGGTGCGGTGTGGTGATGTTGAAGCGCCTGTCCGACGCGGTGGCCGATGGCGACAATATCCTGGCCCTGGTCAAAGGCACTGCCCTCAATCAGGACGGTAAATCCCAGGGCTTTACCGCGCCCAACGAATCCGCCCAGGAAGACGTTATCCGCTGTGCATTACAGCAGGCGCAACTGCAACCGAAGGATGTCAGTTACATCGAGGCCCATGGTACCGGTACACCCTTGGGTGACCCTATCGAACTGGGGGCGTTGAATTCGGTTTATTGTGATGGTCAAAACCGCCGCCATCCGTTGTTGGTGGGCTCCGCCAAAACCAATATCGGTCACAGTGAAGCGGCGGCGGGTGCTGCCGGCCTGATCAAGTTGATTCAGTCATTGCAGCACCGCACCATTCCTCCGCACATCAATTACAAAACGCCCAACCCCTATATTCCCTGGAGCAAGATGGCGATCCAGGTGACGGATAAGCTCACACAGTGGGATACCTATGCGGCGGAGGACGGCAAATTACGCGGTGGTCTCAGTGCCTTCGCCTTCACCGGCACCAATGTGCATGTGATTCTGGAAGAATACAGTCCGGCGCCAACCAAGGATGAATCCCCGGCAGCGGGCAAGCCCTGGGTGCCACCCTTGGTTACTGCCTCTGCCAAACAGCCCGTGTCTGTTTCCCAATGGCAGGACGCCATGAGTCAGCACCTGGAAGCAAACCCCGGGCTGGGCCTGGATCACATAGCGCGTACCACCACCGCCGGGCGCGACCATTACAAATACCGCAGCGTGTTTTTGCCCAATGATACGCAACACCTACAAACCCTGCTGAAGGAAAAACGCGGTCAGC
This sequence comes from Gammaproteobacteria bacterium UBA7310, assembly GCA_002471665.1. GTDB lineage: Bacteria > Pseudomonadota > Gammaproteobacteria > Pseudomonadales > Ketobacteraceae > Ketobacter. The sequence continues at coordinate 15,744 of DKQK01000071.1, read as the reverse complement.
AGGAGGGAATCCTGCGTGGCGTAAAAGAGAAACCCACCTACAAAGTGGCGTTGCTGTTTTCAGGGCAGGGCGCCCAGTTTGAGGGTATGGGCAAAGAGCTGTACCAGCAGGTGCCGTTGTTCCGACAGCAACTGGATCAGGTGCTGGAGCAACTGGACCCTCTGCTGGATCAACCTCTGGCTGAGGTCATGTGGGGCGGACAGAGTGAGCTGCTGAATCAGACCCGTTACACACAACCGGCCCTGTTTGCCCTGGAATACGCGCTCGCCAAAACCTGGATGCAGTGGGGCATCAAAGCGGATTGTGTTGCCGGCCACAGCGTGGGCGAGATCACCGCCGCCGCCATCGCCGGCGTATTCAGCCTGGCGGACGCTTGTAAACTGGTGGCTGCCCGCGCCCGCCTGATGGGCGAGACTGACGCCGGCAGTATGCTGGTGGTGTTCGCCGATCAGAAACAAACGCAGGAACTGCTGGCAGACCACCCTGAACTGGAAATCTGTGCGGTGAATGGCCCGCAGAATACCGTGGTGGGCGGCCATCCGGATCACATCAAGAATCTGCAGGGTGCGCTGCAGTCGGCGTCGATTCAATGTCGGTTATTGCCGGTACAGCATGCCTTCCACACTCAGGCGATGGAACCGGTTCTGGCACAGTTCCAGGCAGCCATTAAAGACATCAAGTTTGTTACCCCCCGTATGCGTATCCTGTCCAATCTCAATGGCCAGCACGTGGGCAAACAGATGGCGGATGCTGAGTATTGGGTGCAACAGATCCGTAACCCGGTTAATTTCCTGGCCTGTGCCCAGGGTATGCTGGAGGCGCAGATTGATGTGGCGCTGGAGGTCGGCCCCGGCGCCGCCCTGGTGTCGATGCTGCAGGATGCCCTGGCACAGCATCACACTGAACAACACAGCGATATCAAACTGGAAACGGTAGCCTGCCTGCAGAAAAAGCACAGCAGCCTGGACACCATTACCCGCGCCATGGCGCAACTGTATGTGGCCGGGTTGGATCTAAACTGGGCGCAGATCATGCCGGTCAAACAGGTCGAGCCGGTGGTGCTGCCCACCTATTGTTACCAGAAGAAAAGTTTCTGGAATGAAACCCTGCGCGCTTACATGCAGCGTCAGGAACTTCCGGAGAAAGCCAGAAATTGGCTGTACCAGTTACGTTGGGAACCCACCGAGCCTCTGCACGAACTGCCCGTCGGACAGGGTAACTGGGTGCTGTTGTTCCCAACGTATTCAATTGCCGATGAGTTTGCCTCACCGCTGGGAGACAACCCTCATTCACTGACCACCGGTTGCTATCAGGTAACCGAACAGGGTGCGGTAATTGAAATCGCGCAGCAGGAGGAGACCCTCTCCGGTGAGGGCGACGCCAGCCCATTGTTGCTGCAGACGTTGTCATCAGCGACGCAACAACAGCCGCTGAAGCTAGTGGTGTCCACGGCGGGGCTGGGTCAGCTTGGCTCCCCTGCCGGGTATCAGGCCCTCACTGGATTGATGTTGTCCATTGCCAAGACCGTGCAGCAATCGCCCCATGTTGAATTGTGGCTGATAACGGAATGCGCCACCGCTACCCCCAATCAGGTGGCGGAGGTGCGTCCGGAGCAGGCCATGGTGCTGGGCTTTGCCAAAAACCTGACCCTGGAGCTGGCGGATAAAATGCGCTCTGTGGTGGATGTTGAATCCTGGTCTGCGCAAGCGGCCAAACAGTGCACCAGAGTGATCAGCAACGGCCTGGCCCAGCCCTGGGTGTTATTGCGGCAACAGAAACTGCTGGCGCCTTCGGTGGTGCGTGTTACAGCCGACAGCCTGGCCAATAAAAACCGTAAGTTAAAAGAAGACGGCTTTTATGTCATTGCCGGCGGTACCGGGTCTCTGGGTTTATCCATTGCTGAATGGATGGTGCGCATGGGAGCCAAGCACATTGCGCTGTTAAGCCGCTCCGGGGTGAAAGATGCCGCGGTGGAACGGGTGGAAGCCATGCGCAAACTGGGTGCCCAGGTGGTGGTGCCCAAAGTGGACCTGACCGATCGCGCTGCATTGGCTTCGGTATTGGATTCCCTGCGCAAGGATCGCCCGTTGCTCGGCGCAGTGCACGCCGCAGGATTGTTTGAGTTGTGCCCGGTACAGGATTTGACGGTGGACCGGTGTCAGTCCCTGATGGCCAACAAGGTATTGGGCATGCAATGGCTCGATGAACTCACCGAGCAGGATGCACTGGACTTCTTTGCCGGTTACTCATCCATTGCTTCCGTGTGGGGATCGGCTGGTAATTTCCATTATTCCGCTGCCAATCAGGTGGTGGACGCCATCATCCAGCGTCGACGCCAGCAGGGCAAGCCCGGTATCAGTCTCAACTGGGGGCCGTGGGCGGAGTCCGGTATGGTGACCGATGAATCCGGTGACCAAGCCGAAAAACGCGGCCTGTTGCAGATGGATCAATCCGTTGGTACCCAGGCATTTGGCCGTCTGTTGAATTGCGATCAGGCGCAGATGATTGTCGCGGACATCAACTGGTCGCGCTTTAAGCCGCTGATGGAAATCACTGCGGTGGGCAGCCTGTTGAAATCCGTCACCGATCCGGAGAATCCAGCAGACCTCCTGAACACAGAGGTTGAACTCAATCCGGAAGACATCGCCTTTAAAGAGGAGTTGGCGGAGTGTCCTGAAGAAGAGCGGGCGGAACGCTTGCTCGCTTATCTCAAACAGCAGCTGGCCAATGCCTTGCAAATGATGCCCGAAGAACTGGACGACACCCAACCATTGATCGATATGGGCATAGATTCATTATTGGCAGTGGAATTCAAAAACCGGGTTACCAAGGTGACCGAAGTGGAACTGCCGGTGGTACGTATGCTGGGCGGTGCCAACTTACGGGATGTGTCCCAATGGATGGCGGAAGCCTATAACACACAGATAAGTGGTGATGCAGCGCCGGAGCAGGATGATGATGCTCTGGTTGAAGGTGTGTTATGAGTGCAGAACATGCGGTGAAACAGATTCTCCAGCCGCATCTGGATCAGGGGCTGGAATTATGGCTGGAAGGGGAAGCCTTGCGCTTCAAGGCACCCAAGGAGCTGATGACCCAGGAACTGGTGGCGGTGCTCAAGGCCAACAAACCGGGCATTCTGGCGTGGTTAAAAGCCGAAGCTGCCGCAGAGCAATCCCCGCGCCAGGCGGAGCTGGTGGATGAATACCCTCTGGCGTTTACTCAGGGCGCCATCTGGATGTTGTACAAGTTTGCCCCCAACAGCCCGGCTTACAACACCACCTTCGCCTGTACACTGGCAGAGGGCATTGAGGAGGCGGCCGTGCGGCAGGCGTTCCATGCCCTGATGGTGCGTCACCCGGTGTTGCGCAGCACGTTCACCGATACCGAGCAGGGGCCCAGACAACGGGTGTGGAGCCATCTGCCGATGCCCCTGCAGATTATTGATGGCAGCCCGTGGAATGAAGCGCAGCTTCAGGAACAGCTGGATCAGGAGGCCGATGCGCCCTTTGATCTGCAGAACGAATCCTGTTTGCGGGTTAAGATTTTCCGTAACACCGTGCAGGGTGACATCCTGATCGCTACCATTCAGCATGTGGGGGCGGATCTGTGGGCCCTGTTGGTGGTGGCGCAGGATATTAAGCAGTTTTACCAGCAGGCGGCACAGGGTGAGGCCTTGTCCGTGCAACCCGTGGCGGCAACCTATCGCCAGCATGTGGAGTGGCAACAGGCCTTTATGGATAGCGCGCGGGGGAAACACGAGCGCTTTTACTGGCAGCAACAATTGAACGGGGCGCCCCTGGCCATATCGTTGCCCGAAGACCTGCCCCGTCCGCCACTGTTAAAGCTGGAAGCCAAAACCCGCAAACACAGTGTGTCGCAGCAGCACTACCAGGCCATTAAACAGTTCTGCAAACAACAGGGCATAACCCCCTTTGTGTTCGTGCAGACGGCATTCCAGTTGATGGTGCACCATCACACCGGGGCCCAGGATTTTCTCATCGGCACCCCCACCATGGGGCGCGCCCGCAAAGGTATGGATGAGGTGGTGGGTGATTTCGCCAACCCGGTGGTGTTGCGCGCCACCGTACAACCGCAGCTGACCCTGCGTAGCCTGTTCAATGGTGTAAAGCGAACCCTGCTGGCGGCGATGGAGCATCAGGAATGCCCGTTTCCGATTGTGGTGCAGGACTGTAACCCACCCCGCGACAGCAGTCGCACGCCGCTGTTCCAGCTGATGTTTGTCTGGCACCAGGGCAACGCCGAGATGATGCCGAAGGATGGTTTTATCCAAGAGGTCCTGCCCATGTCCGGCCCTCGCGGAGCACCCTACGATGTGATGTTGGCCGTCAGTGATCTGGGGGATCATTTTGAATTGAACTGGACTTACCAGACCAGTTTATACCGGCCGGAAACCGTTGATGGCTTCGCCCGTGACACACTGCACTGGATGCAATCCCTGTTGCAGGCCAGTGTTGATGACTCCGTTGCCCAGCTGGCACCGGGGTTGGCAGCCACGTCCCCTTCCGAACAAGAGATTGAGCTGCGTGCCCGGGCCCTGGCACTGGAGCCGCGGTTGCAGCAACACGATTTCACGGTATTGGTAGACCAGGTGGCGGACCAGACCTCTGCCCATGCCACGTTCCAGCGCCTGTTCATTGCCTGCAGCCCGGAGCAGGGGCAGAGTTTACAGGCGCCATTGCTGGCCCTGTTCCAGGATGTGGTGAGTTTGACGGAACTGCCCAGAACCGCCACCGGAGAGGTCGACCGCTGGGCTTTGCGTCAACTGACGGCGTTGGATCAGCAAACACTTCGTCACGCAATTCAAGATTGTTACCCGCAGCAGGAACCCCAACAGCCGGATGGTGCCCACCAACAGGATCTGGTGATTCTACGGCAACGGCAATTACTGCCCACTTATTCCCGTGAAGAACTGTCAACCAAGTCGCAAGGGAGTGTGGGCGCAGCACCGCCCCGGGCGGTGGATATCGACACGCGTCCGGATGCCTGGATGGTGGGCAGTGATTTGCCAGCCGCCACCGGGCAGGCTGAGCACCTGTTTACCGCCTTGCAGCAGACCGCCCACAGGGCGCCGGAAAAAGGCTTTTTGTTTGTCAGTGAAAACGGCGATGAATTACTTTATACCTACGCCCAACTGGAGCAGGATGCCTACAGGGCTGCGGCGGGGCTGCGTCAGAGTGAGCTGAAACCAGGGGATATCCTGCTGCTGCAAATGCGCTTTGATGCCCGTTTTTTTGCCGTTTGGTGGGGGGCCGTGTTGTGTGGTATCCGACCTCTGGTGGTGGCCACCCCTGAGCATTACCACGAGCGTAACGGTGTCGCGCAAAAACTCTATAACGTGGCGCATAATTTTGAAGCACTGGTGATCGCCGCAGACCGGGAGCGTGTGGACAGCACCCGCACCTGGCTGGGTGATGGCAAACAGGTTGTTGACGCCGATGGGCTGCTGCAACACGATCAGCACTACCGGCCTGACGCACTGAGTGATGATCCGGTGGCTTTTCTGCAGCTGACCTCCGGCAGTACCGGCACCCCCAAGGCCATCCAAATCACCCATCGGGGTATCCTGCATCATGTGGCCGCCTCCGCACACTTCAATGACTACGGCGCTGATGACGTTAGCCTGAACTGGTTGCCCTTCGATCATGTGGTGCCCATTCTCACCACGCATCTGAAAGATATTATTCTGGGAATCCAACAGGTGCAGTTGCCCACGGCGGCTGTTCTGGCCGACCCCCTGCTCTGGTTGCGGGCCATGTCCCGTTATCGCGTTAACTTCAGTTGGGCACCCAATTTTGCCTTTCAGCGGGTCGTGGAGGCCTTGCGCAACAGCGGGCAGGACGATGACAGTCTGGGTGAATTGGACTTGCGTTGCGTGAAGATTCTGATGAATGCCGGCGAACAGGTATTGGAGCCGGTGGTGCGTGATTTCAGCGCCGCATTAAGCTCCTTCGGCCTGCACCCGGACGCGGTGCAACCGGCGTTCGGAATGGCGGAAGCCTGTACCTGCATGACGTATAACAACCAGTCTTCCCGCCAGTTGTCGGTCTACTTCCGTGCTACCCATGATCTGGCGGTGGTGGATGTGGTGGAGCGTGAGCAGGCCACCCATGGCTTCATCGACTTGGGCCCCGTTATTCCCGGTGTGGAAGTCCGTATCACGGACCAACAGAATCAATTGGTGAAAGAAGGGGTGATCGGTCGTATGCAGATACGCGGCCCGGTGATTACCCCGGGGTATCTGAACAACCCCGAAGCCAATGCCGAGGCGTTTGTGGGTGACGGCTGGTTCAATTCCGGCGATCTGGGCTTTATCTGGAATCAGCGCCTGATTCTGACCGGACGCGAAAAAGAAATGATCGTTGTGAACGGCGCCAACTATTACTGTTTTGAACTGGAACAGGTGGCCGCCGGCGTTGATGGCGTAGTGCCTACTTTTGTTGCCGCCACCGGTGTCAGCCTTGATCAGGGCACCAACAGCGACGCACTGGTGTTGTTTTATGTGGCAGAACAGGATGCCGCAGACAGTACCGCTCTGGAACGCCGCATCATTGCCCGCGTGACGGAAAGTTTCAGCGTGGTGGCACGCTATGTTATTGCAGTGGATAAAGAGGCTTTCTACAAAACCACCAGTGGTAAGATTCAACGTGGCCAGTTCAAGAAACTCTTTGAATCAGACTTTTACGCGGAACAGGTGGCGGATTTTGATGAGCGCCATGGGCATACCCAGCAGGGCATTGATACGGTGTTCGCGTTGCAGCACCAACGGGCTCCGCTCGCCGCTGACAAGGTGCCGGAGGCAAACCGGTTAACGTTGGAGCAGCTCCGCAACAACCCCCAAACACTGCAACAAGCCCTCGATCACGGCCACGCCCTGATTGAACTGGGGCAATACTCTTTCCAGCAGGATGGGGCGGCGACTCTATATCGGTTGACACAGGTGTTGGCGGAATTGACCGCATTGCTGCGGCCTCTTTCTGCAGCCGGTTCGGATACCGCTGTCGGGTATGGCATTGCGCTGTGGTTGCAGTCCGATGACAAGGCAGCTCTGTCACTGGTGCAGCCACTGGTGGAAACCCTGCGCCAGGAAACGGGCTTGCAGCAACTGGCCTGTGTGCTGACACCCGGCGATCTGCTGCCGGCACAACCGGCTCCCGGCAGTATAGTGTGGCAGGAATCCGATCATCAGGAACAGTTGCGCTTGTTGAATGTGCCACAGAGCCCGATTCCCAATGAAGTCATTTCCCGCCGGGGTGTGTATCTGATCACCGGTGGCTTGGGAGGATTGGCGGAACCGCTGTGTGCGTATCTGGTGGAGGCGCGCAAAGCCACCGTATTGTTGTCGGGGCGCACACCCTTAAGCCAGGATCCCCGTCGTCAGTCCCGTTTCAATCAGTTAACAGCGCGTTATGGCAGCGGTGTCCATTATCTGTGTTTAAGCGAATGGAGCAGTGCCGCCATACAATCGGCGCTGGAGCCGGTGTTGAATGGGTTGGGGGATAAACCGTTGGATGGCGTGTTCCATCTGGCGGGAACCATGGCGATGGCACCCCTGACGGAGGTGTCTCCGGCCCATTGGGACAGCGTGCTGGATGCCAAAGTGCAAGGTGGTCAGGCGTTAGCGGATTACCTGGGTGAGTATTGGCCGCGCAGTATTCTGGTGCAGTACGGTTCAGTCAATGGTTATTTTGGCGGTCAGGCGGCGGCCGCGTACAGCGCCGCCGCGGCGTTGCAGTCGGCCATTACCGATGCAGTCAATGCCCGCTCCTCGGTGCGCAGCTGGTGTTTGAACTGGAGCGTGTGGCAGGGTGCAGGAATGGCCAGGGCATTCAGTTCGGCAGAGTTACAGATGGCTCGCAACAAAGGTTTCCTGCCCTTGAGCATTGAGCAGGATTCAGTACTGATCCCCCGGCTGTTGCAGTTGGCCCCGGCGAACTACTTTATTGGGTTGGATCCCGGCAACGCTGAAATCCAGAAGCAATGCAACCCATGGCCCCGCAGCAAAGAGATCATTCAGTTTTTTGTTAACGCCTCCACCACCAGCCGGCCGGAGCAGTTGCGTACGGTTGTGCAATCCGTGCAGCCTGCCCTGATGGCCCATGCCCATACGCCGCAATTCCAGGTGCAGATGTTGGCGGACGGCTTTGAATATGACAGCCAGGGCCGGGTACGCCTGGATCTGCTGCAGCAACAGCTGGCCCAGTCTGAAGCGCAGGGGGAAGCGCCCGCCAACAAGATCGAGCAGGATCTGGCTGCCATCTGGAGCGACGTCCTGGGCCGCCCGGTGGCCGACGTGTCCAGATCCTTCTTTGAGTATGGTGGCCACTCCATCAATGCCACCCAGGTGGTGTCTGCAATCAATAACAAGCTGGGCTTGCCCATCACCGTGGCCAATCTGTTCCAGTATCCCACCATCCGCGAACTGGCCCAGGTGGCGGTTGCCGGGAACTCGGAAGCCACCCTGTCCCTGACTTTGAAAGATTGTATTGCACGGGGGGATGACTATTCACTGGATGCCATCAACCCGGCAACGGAGAGCGCCACCAAACTGGTGTTCCTGCCCACCGCCCTGGGGTTGCCCAGTGCGTACGGTCAGATGGCGGCTTCCTTATCATCCTATCAGATGCTGGCGGTCACCGTGCCGGCCACCGATGTGAGCTGTACCGACCTGGACGTCATGGCGAGTCGGCTGATTAATCTATTAGAGCGTGAGTCGCTGATCGGTCAGCAAACCGTCCTGATTGGCTGGTCCATGGCCGGTGTGTTGGGCTACGAAGTGCTGGCGCAGTTGGCCGCCGCTGATAAGCCTTTGCCCAGGCTGGTCATGCTGGACAGTGGCTTTGCCGACGGTTTACACGAGATTACCTTTGACGAATCTTTTCAGCGTTTGATGTTTGCCGTGGAGGTAGGGTTGACCATCGACCGTTACGCTGACTTCAATCAGCTGCAGGATGACAACACAAAGTTACAATGGCTGAAACAATATCTCGAAACAATTGGCATTGAAGTATCCGAAGAAATGTTGGTAGAGTGGTGGCAAGCCTATTATAAACGCCTGAAAAGCTTACTCACTTATCAACAATCGGCAGAGTTGGTAAATGCGGACATACATTTGTTCAAAGCGGCATTGCACAGCCACGGGCGCGATGATTTGGGTTGGAACGATAATAATAACCGGATCAAATGGACGTTGATTCAGGCAGATCACCAGGGCATCGTGAAACAGCCTGAAACGTTCCAGAGGATTCGGGAACTTTTGGCATAAGAGAGAAGACCAATGGGCAAGATCTCATTTCGATTCAGTCAGCTGGTTCGTCGTGTTACGCAATTATGCACCCTCACCGGGTTGGCGCTGGCTTCCTCGACGGGGCTGTCTGCCGGACTGTCTCCTGCCAGTACCTGCAACCCGTTGGCGGTGGAAACCTGTGGTTTGCCCTTTCCCAGCGATGTGTTCCGTAATACGGTTGGTCGTTATAACTTTTCCAACTCCATTCTGGATCGACGCACCAGTGGCCTGGTGAGAACCCTGCTTCCGGCCCAGATTCAGTTTCCTGCTTCATTCCAGCCCGCTAATATTTTCAATGACAGCACCGGATTTTCTGCACTGGGTCCGGTGTTGTTTGAATTAAATGATTGGCCCCTAACGGATATTCCCAAGGATGGCGAAGGGTATCTGCATGTTTACAACCTGCGCACCGGTGAGCGGGTGCCCATGGTGGTGTCTTTGAGTGATGCGGCCCAGCCGGAGCGGGATTTTCGCGAGTCCAGGCCGGTGATCATCGGCTGGCCCCGCAGCCGGTTTGAATTTGGCGAGAAGTACATTGCGGTGTTGTTCAAGTCCACCCTGAATTCCGGCTACTACAGTTCATCGGATGTGGAGCTGTTCACACCCTCAGAAGGGGTACAAAAAGCGCTGGATCGCAATGCCGGCTGGTTGCTCAATTATGTGTATGGTACGCCGCTCAATGCCATGGACGACATCGGTATCGACAAGTCGGACGTGTTGTCGTTTACCTGGTTTACCGTGCGCCAGGAGCGTGAAGTGCTGGAACCCATGCAGCAGATGATAGCCACCGCACTGGCGTATCCCAACTACATGCGCAATCTGCAGGTGGCGCAATCCCTGGGTGATCCGGATTTTGGCCTGGTGACGCTGAAAGGCGATATCTCTCTGGTTAACTTCAGGTCACCGGACGGTGGTGTATTCCCGCCCTATAATTATATTCCCGACCCTTCCCGCCGCGTTACCGATTTTGTTATGACCCTGCCCAAGTGGGACAAGGCAGAACCCATTCCCATTTCAGTGTGGGGCCACGGCCTGGCGAATTTCAAGGAACTGACCCGTACCGGATACATTATGGGGGATCGTCTTGGGATGGCTACCATCGCCATTGATCACCCCAATCACGGAACCCGAGTGACCGATTTTGACTCACTGAAAGAACCCCATATATCCATGGCAGTGACCTCGCCGCTTACCATCATGCAGTTGTTGGGTATGTTTGTGCAGGCAACGGTGGATCACAATGTGGTCATCAGCAGCGCCAGCAATACATTGCCGCAACTGTTGGCCAACTGGGAAAACAGCGATTACCCCAACATACCGGCCCTGGACGGCTCCCGCATCATGTTCGACGGCATGTCGCTGGGGGGCATGCTGGGGGTGGCCATCGGTGCTACCGCGCCGGAACTGGATGGTGCCTATCTGGTAAACGGGGCCGGTAGCCTGATGCAGATTTTTTCGGAATCCACCTTCTGGGACGACTTCACCAGTAACGTGATCCCGCAGAACATGAGCGGCGCAGAACTGACCTTTGTGCTGGCGATGATGCAGCACTATGTGGACATTGCCGATGGCAATAATTTCGCCCACCTGTATCGCAATCCGCCTTCCGGACGTGCTCCACGGCCCATGGGAATGCATTACTCACTGGGCGATGGCAGTTTGACCAATGACGCCACCCGGGCGTCCGCGGAGATTGCCGACCTGCCTTTGTTGAAAGAGGTTATCGAACCCGAACCCAGTCTGCGTTACGGCGAAGAAGGCCTTGACCGTTTTGAAAACGGCTTTGGCCTGGTGCAGAGTGGTTTTGGCCTGGAACTGGCGGACGAGACCTTAAACAGCTTCAAGGAATTTGATATCGGAGGTACCCTGGGTTTGGATGATGCCGGTCCGTTGGCGGGGTTACTCGGTATCACAGGGAATATCCCCGATGGCGTACCCTTTGCGGACTACATCCGTAATTATGTGGGGGATAACGATGCCGTTGAGATCGATACCATCGTGGATAAGATCTACGAAGGTGAAGCTGAAGACTTCCTGACACATTTTAACCGTGGCAGTGCGGAAGCGGTACAACGCTCCATCGAGTGGCGCTGTGAATTATTGAACCTTGATCCTGACCGGTGCTCGTTTGCCAAGGAGAAAGCGGTAGAAGACGCTGAGAACGGCAGTGTTTTGGACGATTTGATTCCCGGTGGTACAGATAACGATCCGACGGATCAGATCAACGATATTATCGACGAAGGTCTGGATAACATTGAGGTTACTGAGGGCAGCGCAGGCGCAATGGAGTGGCTGCTGCTGGTGCTGTTGGTGTCAGCGTTATGCTACCGCCAACTGTTGAGCCGTCATCAATTGAGTTTCAGACCGGTGTGGATCTCTCGCAAGCGCGCCGGGAAGTGTCCGTGACTGAAGCAACAGACAGCTGGATTCGCTCTCGCTATGGAAAGTTACTTCATTCCCCCAAGTTCCGGGTTGCCGCCGCTGCCATCGCGTCGGCTTTGACCTGGTTTTGCTGGGCCTATTGGGCCAATCGTGAGGTCCCCGAGCAGGCATTAATGTCCGGTTTGTTCCAGGGTGGAGTAAATCTACTCACCACCGCTTTTGGCAGTGCATTGCTTGAATCCCTGTTTCTTCGCTTGGGTTGCAGCTTGGGTGGGCGTGTCTGCGCAGTGGCCATTGTCAGTACCGGCTCTCTTTGCATGATGCTGGCCGCCCATTGGCTTGCGTCCACCCCCAATGTTTTATTAACCGTATTACCTGTCTATGCTGTAGTAGTCCTTTACTGCAGTTCCTACATCGCTGGCTTGCAAAAAATAAAAACGAAATATGAATCAATCGAAGTGGCAGTGCAGTAAAACCCTTACCTGTGTTGGCTTGGGTCTTCTTTTTCTTTCATTTGATCTTCAGGCAGAAATGGGCGAATTCTCCGGTTGGCTTAACGGTCAGGTCCGTTACTATCCTGAAACCGGCGAACACGTTGATGAGCAGACTTATCCCTCTGCGGCGTTCCAACTTAATTACAGTCAGGATCTGTCTGATAACGATCAGTTGATTGTGGGGCTGTTTGGGCGTGGTGACAGCGTGGATGATGAGCGCAATTATCTAGATGCCCGGGAATTTCTCTGGCTGCATTACGGTGAAGGCTACCAGTTTCGTGCCGGTGTAGGACAAGTCAGTTGGGGTGTCAACGAGCTGTTTAAGATCACCGATTTGATCAATCAGAAAGACCGGGCGGAACTGCCTCAGCAGCGTAAGCTGGGCCAACCCATGGCCTCGCTGTCATTCTATTGGGGGGATGATCTGATTGAGCTGTACACCTTATACGATGTGAGACCAGCCTGGTTTCCAGGAGAGGATGGTCGTATGCGATATCCCATTCTGGTGGATTCGCAGACGGAGGAATACGATCGTGGTGAAACCGGCCGCTGGGATTTTGCTGTACGCTGGAAAACCCGCCTGGGTGATATGGACATTGGCTTATCTCATTTCTATGGCGTAACCCGGGATCCTTATTTCATCTTCAATTACGACTTCTCCGATCCTTATCTGATTCCGGTTTACGAGAAAGTCAATCAGACATCGCTGGATCTGGTGTATCCCTGGCAGGATGTGCTGTTGAAGCTGGAGGCCACTTACCAGACCGGTTCACTGGAGCAGTTTGAATCGGTGGCGGCGGGATTTGAATACACCTTTGGCGGGGTGTTTGACTCTGATCTTGACCTGAGCTGGTATGTGGAAGCCATCTGGGACAGCCGTGACCAGATTTATGCCACGCTGTTTGACCACGATGTAGGGGTGGCGGCCCGCCTGGCGCTGAACGATGCCCGCGACAGCAATCTGATTCTGGGTGTGGTGGCGGATTACGAGTATAGTGAGGCTTTTGGCTATGTGTTCTGGACCAATAATTTTGGCCGCAGTTGGACTCTGAATGTTACCGGCCAGTATTTTATGGCCAACGAGCCCAGGCTGAATCCGGAAGATTATCTTCAGTTTCAGGCGTTGGCGGACAACGTAGAAGCCGGGGTGACCCCGGTGCCTCAGGAAATAATCGATGCCGTACTGGCCGCCTTTGCCGATACCACCATCAGTGAAAAACAGTATGAGATCATGCTGGAAAGGCTGGAGGAGATAAGGTTGGGGCAGGGTGATTATTTCAATGATGTAGATAACTACGATAACGTAGCGCAAACCATTTTTGATCTGTTAAGGACTTCAGACAATTCCCAAAAAATGAATCTGATAGAGCGGGATGGCTACATTCAGATTGACCTCTTTTATCATTTCTAGGGAGTGTAATTATGAACCGCATTATTATGTTGTTGCTGACCCTCAGTGTTGGATCGTCGCTTTATGCTGAGCCCCTGACCGGGTTGCAGGTAGTGGAGAAAGCCAAACAGAATGGCAAGGGCTTTCAGGATCTGTTGCATGAAGTCAAAATGTTGTTGGTGGATGACAGTGGTGATGTGACAGAACGGGAAATGCTGATGAAAGCGAAAACCGATAGCAACGGTGATAGCTACAGCATGTTGATTTTCACGGCGCCACAGCGAGAAAAAGGCATATCGTTGTTAACCGTCTCGGAAAAAAATGCCAGTGACAAACAGTACCTGTACCTGCCATCCACCCGCAGGGTTAAGCGCATTACCAGTTCCAATAAAGGTTCATCATTCCGTGGCAGTGAATTTACCTATGAAGATCTGTCGGATCAAAAGACGGAAGATTATCGTTTTGAATTAGTGCGGCAGGAACCCTGCGGTGAGCAAACCTGCTATGTTGTGGATCGTTTCCCCAAATCCGATGATTCCAGCTACAGCAAAACCCAGCTTTGGATTGATGGTGAGTATTTCCGCCCGATTAAGGCGGAGTTTTACGATCGTGACAAGCAACGATTGAAAACCATGGAAACCCGCGGTTATGAACTGTTTGAAGGGCAGTACTGGAACCCCAAAGAAGTGGTCATGATCAACCATCAGACGGGTAACAGCACCAAGATGCTGTCGGTTTCGTTAAAAATGAATACAGGCCTGCGCAATTCCGAGTTTACCGAACTCGCCATGCGCAACTGGCGTTGATGTCGGCGTCTGAATAGGCTGGGCAGCTTATTCAGACGTCTCCAGTTCCCGGTACAGGTTTTCCCATTCTGCCTCAAAATCGTGGCGGTTTGTTTGTCCCTGTTGACCATAGTTCTTCTTGAATTCCCGAGGTGATTCCCCTGTCCATTTCTTGAATGCTTTGCTGAAGGCCGATGAATCACAGAAACCCAGCATCAGAGCGATTTCGGTAATGCACTTATCGCTCTTGGTCAGATAGTTGATGGCAAATTCACGACGCAGTAAGTCCAGCTCATTCTGGAAATTGGTTCTCAGGCTGTTCAATTGACGGCGTAGAGTTCTTCCACTCATGCCCAGTTTGCGTGCGGCCGTTTCCAATGATGGAAAGGCACCCGCACTTTGAATTAACACCAGGCGTAGCTTCTTGGGCAGATAGTTCAGATTGATGGGCGGCACCGTTTTCAGAAAATCCTGCTCAGCCATACGTGCTATACCTTGATTGGCCAATAGAAGTTCCCGGCGGGCCAAGGCTTTGGGAACAGCGAATTCGCAATGTTCGGCGTTGAAACGAATTTTGCAGTTGAAATAACGCCGATAGATTTTTTCATATTCCGGCGCGGGATAGGGGAAAGATATATGATCCGGTTCGTATTCTTTGCCCAGCAAAAACTTCAGAATGTTTTTGAAGTTTACGGTGATCGATTCAAAAAAGAAGTGTGAGAAGGGCGCCAGGGAGATGCACTCAATGATGCGAATACCAACCGTGTTTTCAGCTTCGTAGTATTCCATGGTAAACGGAGGAAACGCTTTTTCACATAGGCGGCAGGCAGCTTGCAGGCATTCCGCATAAGTCTGTTGCGCCATAGCGGAAACGCCGGCCATACCATGACAGGTCAGCCTCATCTGATGGCCAATGGCCAGGCCACCATAGGGCATTTTCAGCTCGGTGATGCCTACCTCGATCAAACTCAAGATTTCATTGAGGGTAAACGGTCTTGGCGTTTGCGCAAGACTCTCCAGATCTACTCCAGATTTCTTGGACAACTCGGCGCGTTTTAACCCCAGCTGCTCAGGAAACTCCAGATAGGCTGATATATATTCAGGCAGTACTATGGGTGTGTCTCTATCCATAATCTTGTTCTTGTTTTTTGGATTTCAACGTTAAGTATATGAGGAACGGGGGGTTACATATTACAGGTTATGTGTATGTTCTTGGTCATTCTGTGTCTCTATTTAGTTACAAACAAGCTGGCCTAGGCGTGAAGTGGACCAACAACACTGTTGAACAGGACAATTCGGCATCTCGTGCTAAGAGGGATTATATTGGATCTGGATCACTTTTTAACGTTCTGATTTGATTAGATATTAACTTTTATACATTGATAAAGA